>JAMQGV010000018.1 GCA_025994075.1 Vicinamibacteria bacterium | reverse complement strand
TGCGGCCCGTCACCTCGAACACCTGGTCGGCCATCTTCTTGATGATCTTCGCGCGCGGGTCGTAGTTCTTGTAGACGCGGTGGCCGAAGCCCATCAGGCGCACGTCGCCGCCCGACTCCTTGCACTCCTTGATGAAGGCCGGCACCTTGTCCTTGCTGCCGATCTCGTTGAGCATCCGCAGCACCGCCTCGTTGGCGCCGCCGTGCAGCGGGCCGTAGAGCGCCGCGATCGCGGCCGCGGTCGCAGAGTAGGGGTCGGTCTCCGAGGAGCCGACGCCGCGCATCGCCGAGGTCGAGCAGTTCTGCTCGTGGTCGGCGTGCAGGATGAACAGCACGTCGAGTGCGCGCTCGAGGACGGGGTCGACCTTGTAGCGGCCCGCGGTCTTGAACATCATCTGCAGGAAGTTGCCGCAATAGCTGAGGTCGTTGTCCGGGTAGGCGTAGGGCAGCCCCATCGCGTGGCGGTAGGCGAAGGCCGCGATGGTCGGCATCTTGGCGATCAGGCGGAAGACCTGGTCGCGGCGCACGGCCTTGTCCCGGACCTGCTTGGCCTCGGGATAGAACGTCGACAGGGCGCCCACGGCCGCCAGCATCATGCCCATCGGGTGAGCGTCGTAGCGGAAGCCGTCGAGGACGTCCTTGATGTTCTCGTGGATCATCGTGTGGTGCGTGATGTTGAAGACCCACTCGTCGTGCTGCTGCTTGGAAGGCAGCTCGCCGTTCAGGATGAGGTACGCGGTCTCGAGGTGCGTGCTCTGCTCCGCGAGCTGCTCGATCGGGTAGCCGCGGTAGTTGAGGATGCCCTTGTCGCCGTCGATGAACGTGATCCGGCTCTTGCACGACGCGGTGTTCGTGTAGGCCGGGTCGTACGTCATCAGGCCGAAGTCCTCGGGCCCGGTCTTGATCTGGCGCAGGTCGAGCGCCTTGATCGTGCCGTGCTCGACCGGGAGCTCGTAGGTCTTGCCGGTCCGGTTGTCCGTGATCGTGAGAGTGTCCTTGCCCATCGTGCTGCCGCCTCCGCCCTCGGCCAGGTCCGGGAAGTCTACCATTGGGTCCCGTGACTGAACGGCCATTCAGATTCGACTTCGCGCGGCGCGCGGGACTGCCGGGCGCGCTGGCCCTGGGCCTCGCCCTGTGGGCGCTGGTGGCGGCCCTGCGCGAGCCCCCGAAGGCGTGGGGCGACGCCCCCGAGTACCTGCTGATGGCCGAGTCGCTGGCCGCCCACGCCTCGCCCGACCTGCGCGAGGAGGACGTGCGCGCGGTGGCCCGCCAGTTCCTGGCGTTCGGCGTCGAGTTCCCCCCCGGCGGCAAGCTGATCGGCTACTACAAGGCCCGCGACGGCCGCCGCTACTCGTACCACTTCTGGGCCTACTCGGCGGCCACCCTGCCCGCGCGGGCCGCGCTGGCCCCGTTCCGGGTCTCGCCGCTGAAGGCGCCCCAGGTCACCAATGCGCTGCTGCTGGGGGCCGCGCTGCTGGCCCTCGGGCTGGCCCTGCCCGCGGCGCCGCCCGTGCGGGCTGCGGCGGTCGCGCTGCTGTTCTTCTCCCCCGCCGGCTGGTTCGTGTCCTGGGCCCACCCCGAGGTGATGTCGACGGCGCTGCTGGCGCTGGCGCTGGTGGCCTCGGCGCGCGGAAGGCACGGCTGGGCGGTGGGCCTGGCCGCCGGCGCCGCGCTGCAGAACCCGCAACTGATGCTGGCCGCGGGCGCGCTGTGGGCCCTGGGCCTGCTCGCCGCGCCGGCCGCGTCACGGCTCCGTGCCGCCGTCCGGATGGCCCTGCCAGGGGCCGTGTTCGCCCTCCACCCGCTCTTCTACCTGTGGAAGTTCGGCACTCCGAGCGTGGTGGCCCACGAGGCGACCTCGCTGGCAAAGATCTCGGTCGGGCGCGCGCTCGGCCTTCTGTTCGACCTCAGCCTCGGCCTGCTGCCCTACGTCCCGCTGCTGCTGCTGCTCGGGCTCGGGCTGTGGGCGCGCGCGTCGTGGCGCCGGGGACCGGCCCGCGAGCTGCTGACGGCCGCGGCCTTCTTCGCGATCCTGCTGGTCAACACCCTGCAGTGGAACTACAACCACGGCTCGTCCGGCCCCAGCCGCTACGTCGTCTGGATGTTGCCGCTGCTGCTGTGGGCGGCGATCTCGGGTACCCCGTCCCGCGCGCGGCTCGCGGCACTGGCCCTGGCCGCCGTGCTGCAGGCGGGCGTCTTCCTCTCGCGTGGCGCCTTCGCGGCCCCCTACGACTCGCTGTACCACTCCCCCGTCGCCCGCGTCGTGCTGGAGCGCTGGCCGGCGCTGTACGATCCCGACTACGAGGTGTTCATCAAGCGCACGCTCCACACGGAGGGCTCGACCCGCGGACCGTACGTCTACAAGGCGGCCGACGGGCGCTGCCGCAAGGTGCTGGCGAGCCGCGTGATGGAGGCCGAGGTGCGCGCGGCCTGCGGCGGCCTGCCCCCGGGCACCGAGGCCTTCTTCACGACGCCCTCGGCCCAGCCCGACCGCGACTGGCGCTACCTGGACTACTAGGGAGTCGCGGAGCCGCCTCCGGCGTCTCCGCGCTCCTCGGGGGCTACGTCGGACTACGAACCCTCCTCCGCCCCCGAACCCCCGCCGGCTCTGACCCCCAGTCAGCGCAGTTCGTGGACGCGGTCGCCGGCGCCGAAGTCCTTCACGAGGGGCAGGCGGTCGGCGGCGGCCGGCCACTCGCGCTGGACGCGGGCGAGCTGGTTGGGGCCCCAGCCCTTCTCGTGGACCAGCACGTAGCGGGTGCCGAGCTCCTTCAGCGCATCGAGGCAGGGCGCCGCCGGGAAGCGCCTGCAGACCTCGCGCACGTGGCGGTAGGTCGCGGGCTCGACGCCCGCGTTGCCGTTGACGAGGCGCTTGAAGTGCCAGGTCGACCACACCATGTACACGGTCTCCTCGTGGTGCGGGCGGCGGAACAGGCCGTCGGTCGGCAGCAGCGGCATGTGGGCGATCGGGAACTCCCCCGGCTGCTCGGCGAGCCACTGCACCCAGGCGGGCGCCGGCTGCGAGCTGTCGATCACCTGCATCCAGCGCGGGATCGGGATCGGCGCGACCGAGGCCTCGAGCAGCAGCCCCGCGAGCAGCAGGCCGAGCACCCGCGGCGACGGCGCCAGGCGCTTCAGCGCCAGGGCGAGCAGGCCGGAGAAGGCGAGCGCCAGGAAGATGCCCGCGCGGCTGTTGACGCGCACGCCCTGGAACATCGGGATCGTCTCGCGCACGAAGTGGTACGGGCCGTGGAACAGCGTCTCGCCGTAGAGCCGCACCTCGGGGCCGAGGCACACGATCACGCCCGCGACGAGCATCACCAGGAACGCGAGCGCCTCCCGCGACGGCCGCTCGCGGCGTCGCAGGAGCAGGCCCGCCGCGGCGAGCACCGCCAGCGGCACCAGCAGGCCCGGGAACAGGTTGTTCGAGCCCATCGTGCGGTTGGCCGCGGTCAGCTCGCCCCACACGTTGTTCCACGAGGATGTCGCGAAGAAGCTCTCGATCGACGCCGAGTGGAACACCGCGTGGTCGAGCGGGCGGCTGAAACCCTCGGCCTCGAAGGCGACGGCGTGCAGGCTGCGCAGCGGCAGCAGCAGCGCGCCTGCGACCAGCACCGCGGGGATCGCCCGCGGCAGCCACGACCAGCGCCCCCAGACGAGCGGCAGCGCGAACAGCGGCAGCACCAGCAGGCCGAAGATGCCGTGGTAGCCGCAGGCCCACGCGGCCAGCGCGAACGACAGCCCGGCCAGCAGCGCGTCGACCGCGCGCCCGCCGCGGGCGAAGCGGATCGTGAACAGCGCCACGTACGGCAGCCACTGGGAGCCGAGCGTCGACAGGTGGCTGATCTGGTCGGTGCGCACCGGCGAGAAGGCGAAGGCGGCGCCCGCCACGAAGGCCGCGAGGGCGCCGGCGCCCAGCTCGCGCGCCAGCAGGTACGCTCCCAGGCCCGAGAGCACGAAGGTCAGCAGCCGCGCCAGGTTGAACAGCAGCACGGCGTCGTCGGTGAAGAGCGCGAACGGCAGCACGGTCAGCGTTGTGCCGAGGATCGGCTCGTCCATGAAGATCGTGTAGCGCGCGGGGTGGAAGATGTTGCCGTGCGGCAGGCTCGCCGGGTCGGTCTTGATCGCGTGGACCTCCCAGCCGATCGCCCACGCGAAGTAGGCGGAGTCACCCGGGTCCATGATCCGCAGGTGGGTGGCGAACGGCCACGTCATCGCGACGGTCAGGACCGCGTAAGCGAAGAAGGCGCGCAGCGCGTGAGACATCGGGCGCGGATGATAGCGCCCCGCTCGACGCCGCGCCGGGCCTGCCGCATGATCGCGGCGTGGAACTGGCGCTCGGCCCCGGCGAGGCACACCTGCACCTGCTCGATCACGAGGCGGTCGTGGACGAGCCGACGCTGCAGGCCTGCGACGCGCTGCTGTCCCCCGAGGAGCAGAGCCGGCGCGACCGCTACCTCGTGGCCTCCGGCCGCCACCAGCAGCGGATCGCCCGCGCCCTGGTGCGCACGACGCTCTCGCGCTACGCCTTCGACGTGGCGCCGCGGGCCTGGAGCTTCCGCGACAACCGCTACGGCCGGCCCGAGATCGCCGGGCCCGTCGAGGGGTTGCGCTTCAGCCTGTCCCACACGGCGGGCCTGATGGCGCTGCTCGTGCACCGCGACGGCGAGGCGGGGGTGGACGTCGAGGACACTGCGCGCATCACGCGGCCCGAGGAGATCGCCGACCGCTTCTTCGCGCCGGCCGAGGTCGAGGAGCTGTTTTCGCTGCCGGCCGAGCGCCGCCGCGACCGCTTCTTCGACTACTGGACCCTGAAGGAGTCCTACATCAAGGCGCGCGGGATGGGGCTGTTCATCCCGCTCGAGCACTTCGCGTTCTCGTTCGCGGCGGGCCGGATCGCGATCGCGTTCGACCCGCGGCTCGAGGACGACGCGCGCCGCTGGCACTTCGCGCTGTTCCAGCCGACGACACGACACCGGCTGGCCCTCGCCCGCACCGAGGCCCCGGGCGCGGAGCCCGGCGCCCTCACGGTCTTCGCGGCCCACCCGCTGGAGGCGCCGCAGCCCCGAACACTTTCGGCGCGGCTGCCCTAGGAGGGTGCTCCTAGAACCAGAAATGCGGCCCCGCGTCCGCCGGGGGCGCGGCGGGGCCAGGGAGGATCTCGCGCAGGTAGTGGGCGAGGCCCTTCTCCGCGCGCCAGTCGCGGGGGTAGCCGACCGCGACCTCCTCGAACCGGGTGGCGTCGCGCCACTCGGTCCAGCGCACGTGCTGGTGGCCGCTGACGACGACGCGGGCCCGGAAGCGGGTGTGCCAGTCCTCGGTGCGCCGGGTTCCGCACCAGATCGAGAAGCGCGGGATGCGGCGCAGGCGAAGCTGGTCGCGGCGCAGCGGGAAGTGGTTGACGATCACGAGCGGGTGGCGCGACGAAGCCGCCGCCAGCCGCGGCTCGGTCGCCGCGAGGCGGGCCGCGCACCAGTCGGCGCGGCTCGGGTGCGGGTCGGGGTGCAGCACCTGCTCGTCGGCGCACACGATGCCGTGCTCGCGGGCCCACTCCACGGCCGCTTCGGCGGGCACCTCGTCGGGCCGGAAGCTGTAGTCGTAGAGCACGAAGGTCGGCGCCACCAGCACCGTCTCCCCGCCCACGTCCCACGCGCGATAGTCGTCCTCGGGCGTCACGACGCCGTACTCGCGACACACCCGCAGCAGGGCGGCGTACTTGGCTTCGCCGCGCAGGCCGTCGCTCGCGGTGGTCCACAGCTCGTGATTGCCGGGCGTCCAGAACACCGCGGCGAAGCGCGGCACCAGCGCGTCGAACACGATCCGCAGGTGGTCGAGCGTCTCGCCGAGGTCGCCGGCGAGGATCAGGCCGTCGGCGGGCGCCGGCGGCAGGGCCGCCAGCGCCTCGCGGTTGCGGGCGAAGCCGACGTGGAGGTCGCTGAGAGCGAGGAGCCGCCCGCCGCTCAGGGGTTCTCCACCCAGTCGGCGACGAACACGTTGGTCTCGCCGGGCGACTTGCCGCCGCGGTTGGAGGCGAACACCAGCCGCTTGCCGTCGGGCGAGAACATCGGGAAGCCGTCGAACGCCGGGTCCCCGAGCACGCGCGTGAGCCCGGTGCCGTCCAGGTTCACCATCCACACGTCGAAGTTGCGGCCGCGCGGCTCGGGATGGTTGGTCGAGAACAGGATGCGCTTGCCGTCGGGGTGGAAGTACGGCGCGAAGGAGGCGACGCCGAGCGAGGTCACCTGGCGCTTGTTCTTCCCGTCCGCGTCCATCACCCACACCTCGAGCGCGCCGGGAGCGTAGAAGCCGTCCGCCAGCATCGCCCTGTAGCGCTCGAGCGAGGCCTCGGAGCGCGCGGCGTCCCGGCGCCACACGATGTGCTTGCCGTCGGGCGAGAAGAACGGGCCGCCGTCGTAGCCCGGCTCGGAGGTCAGGCGCGTCGCGGGGCCGCCGTCGACCGGCATCGTGTAGATGTCGAGGTCGCCGTCGCGGACCGAGGTGAACACCAGCGTCTTCCCGTCCGGCGACAGCGTGGCCTCGGCGTCGTAACCGGGGCTGTCGGTCAACCGCTTCACGTCGCTGCCGTCGAGCGCGGCCGAGAACAGCTCGTACTCCTTGTACATGGGCCACACGTAGCCGCGGCTCATGTCCGGCTTCGGCGGACACGCCTCTCCGCCGAGGTGGGTCGAGGCGTAGACCACGCGCTTTCCGCCGTGGGTGATGTAGCCGCAGGTGGTCCGGCCCTTGCCGGTCGACGCGCGCCAGGTGCGGCCCGTCTCCACCTCGACCACGAACTGCTGGTCGCAGGGCACGCCTTCGCGCGTCGACTGGTAGATCAGGTGGCTCCCGTCGGGGCTCCAGTAGGCCTCCGCGTTCTCGCCGCCGAAGGTGAGCTGGCGCAGGTTCGCGATGTGGCGCTCGTGGGGGTGGATCAGTTGCGGAACCGAAGCCGGGGGCACGACGAAGGCCTCCGGCCCGGCCTGGGCCAGCACGACGCACGGGGCCAGCAGCCCCGCCAGCAGGGCGACGCGGACGCGCATCTGGGTTCGCCTACCCCTCGAGCTGCTGCGCGAGGTAGTTCTGGAGGCCGATCTCCTGGATCTGGTGGAGCTGTGCCTCCAGCCAGTCGACGTGGTGCTCCTCCTCGACCAGGATCTTCTCGAACAGGGCACGGGTGCCGTTGTCGCCCTTCTCGACGCACAGCGCGATGCCCTTGTTCAGGCGCTCGACCGCGGCCTTCTCCAGTTCCAGGTCGAACTGGTGCTGCTCCTGGACGTTCTGGCCCACGTTGATCTTCATGTACTTCTGCATGTTGGGCACGCCATCCAGGTACAGGACGCGCTCGATCACCTCCTGGGCGTGCTTCATCTCGTCGATCGACTCGTGGCGCGAGTGCTCGGCGAGCTTCTTGTACCCCCAGTTGGCGTTCATCATCGCGTGGATGAAGTACTGGTTGATCCCGGTGAGCTCCGCGCAGAGGACCTCGTTCAGAACGGCGATGACCTCGTCGTGACCCTTCATGACACCTCCGGCGGCCAGCGGACCGGCCGAAAACCGGAGTCTACCGCGAGCGCCGCGCCGTGGCGCGGGCGAAGTTCAGCGGATGCCGCGGGCCGCCAGGAACGCGCGCAGGTCGGGGATGCAGGCGCCGCAGGTGCGGCCGCAGCCGGTCCTCTCGCAGGCCTCGGACTCGGAAGCGCCCTGCTTCATCAGCGTGGCGACGCGCTCGAAGGGCGCGCCCGAGCACTCGCAGCGCGTCATCACCCGCGGCACGGCGGGCTTCAGCGAGAGCGGAGCGGGGGCGACGGGACTGACGAGCGAGTTCATCCGGCTTCCTCGCTGCGGATTATCGCCGATCCTGAAAACGGTTTTCAAGTCCCTGGAGTCGCCGCCCCGGGGCCGGGGCCGAGCACTAGAATCGGGCCCATGCCGGAAGCGATCGACGTCACCTGCCCCTGCTGCGAGGCCGTGCTCAAGGTCGACCCGGAGACGGGCGCCGTGGTGTGGGTCGAAGGCGGTCGCAAGAAGGAAGCGGCCCGTGACTTCGACGAGCTGGTCGACAAGGTGCGCGCCAGCCGCAACTCGCTCGACGAGAAGTTCGAGCGCGCGGCGCGGATGAACGCCTCGGCCAAGGACGTGCTGGCGAAGAAGTTCGAGGAGGCGCGCAAGCGGGCGGCCCTCGACCCCGACGCCAAGCCCCCCAACCCGTTCGACTGGGACTGATCGCTAGGCGGAAGCGGCCGCTTCGCGCGGCTGCAGGTTCTGCTCCCCTCGCAGCGCTGCGCGGGTGCTGAGGTGCTCGCGGATCGCCGGGTAGCGGCGCAGCAGCTCGCGGAAGTCGCGGCGGTTCAGGGTCACGAAGTGGCAGTAGTCGATCGCCGTCACGTCGGCCGACCGCGGCTGGTCGCCGAGCAGCGCCATCTCCCCGAAGAAATCGCCGGCGCCGAGCCGGATCGCCTGCCCCGGCAGCGCCACCTCGACCTGCCCCGACGAGATGAAGTAGACCGCGTCGGCCGCGTCGCCGGCGCGGATCACGCGCTCGCCGGGCTGCGCCTCGACGGGGTGGAAGTGCAGCACGAACACCTCGCGCTGCTCGGGCGAGAGCCCCGCGAACATCGGGAAGCGGGCCAGCAGCTCTTCGGGCGAGAGCGTCGAATGGGCGGCGGCGCGCGCTTCCGCCTGCTCGCGGGCCGCAGCCAGGTCGGACTCCAGCGCCGCGAACTTCGGCTGTCGCGCCTCGTGCAGCGACGTGCGCCAGGACGGGTGCTGCTCGATCCAGCGCGCCAGCCGATCGGCCCCGGCGAACGCCAGCGGGTTGAGCGTGATCGACAGCAGCGCCGCCGCCAGGATCAGGCTGACCCCTTCCTGCGGCAGCAGGCCGTAGGCGAGCCCGAGGCCGGCGAGGATGAACGAGAACTCGCCGATCTGGGCCAACGCCGCCGAGACCATGAGCGCCGTGCGCGCGGGATAGCCGAGCAGCAGCACGATGGCGAGCGCGGCCAGCGACTTGCCGACCATCACCAGCAGCAGCACGCCGACCACCTGCAGCGGCGCCCGCAGCAGGATTCCCGGGTCGAACAGCATGCCGACCGAAACGAAGAACAGCACCGCGAACGCGTCCTGCAGCGGCAGCGAGTTGGCAGCCGCCTTGTGGCTGAGGTCCGACTCGTTGAGCACGACGCCGGCGAAGAACGCGCCGAGCGCGAACGAGACGTCGAACAGCGCCGCCGAGCCGAAGGCGATGCCCATCGCGGTGGCCAGCACCGCCAGCGTGAACAGCTCGCGCGAGCCGGTGCGCGCGACCTTCATCAGCAGCCAGGGCAGGACCCGGGGACCGATCGACAGCACGATCGCGCCGAAGGCCGCGACCTTGAGCAGGGTCAGCCCGAGGGTCAGCAGCAGCGGACGCTGGGCCGCGCCTTCGCCCGCCACGCTGCCGCCCAGGGCGCCGGCGAGCGCCGGCAGCAGCACCAGCGCCAGCACCATGGCCAGGTCCTCGACGATCAGCCAGCCGATCGCGATCCGGCCGTTGGCCGTCGCGACGGCGTTGCGCTCCTCGAGCGCCTTCAGCAGCACGACGGTGCTGGCGACCGAGAGGCACAGGCCCAGCACCAGCCCGCCGCCGAGCGTCCAGCCCCACAGCGCCGCCATCGCCGCGCCGATCGCGGTGGCGACGGCGATCTGCCCCACGGCGCCCGGGATCGCGATCCCCCGGACCGCCATCAGGTCCGCCAGCGAGAAGTGCAGCCCGACGCCGAACATCAGCAGGATCACGCCGATCTCCGCGAGCTGGCCCGCGAGCCCGGCGTCGGCGACGAAGCCGGGGGTGTGCGGGCCGACCAGGATCCCGGCGACCAGGTAGCCGACCAGCGGAGGCAGGCGCAGCGCGTTGGCGGCGAGGCCGAGCAGGAACGCGAACACGAAGCCGGCGGCGATGGTGGCGATCAGGCTGACGTCGTGGGGCATGCTGGACACGTCTCCTTCGAGCGATTTCGTCCCTGGCGTTGCGGCGGGTGGAGCCGGACTTTAACCCGGATCGACGCCGCGTCAGGCGCGCGGCAGAGCCAGCAGGACCGCGAGCAGCAGCACGAAGGCCGCGCCCAGCCAGGCCGCGTCGCGGCGCAGGGGCGGCCACGCCGGCTGCACCAGGCGCGCCCGCGACACGGCGAGCGCCACCGCCATCGCCAGCAGGCAGCCGGCGGGGTTCCACCACAACCACGAAACGCCCGGCGCGAAGCGAGCCAGCGCGAGGTTGCCGAGCACGCCGGCCACGAGGCCCGCGACCGCGGCTCGGCCGTCGACGCGCGGAGCGAGCGCGCCGAGCAGGAACACCGCGAGCACGGGGCCGCCCAGCGCAGAGCCGATCTGGTTGATGCCCTCGAGCACGCCGGCGCCGCTGCGGGCGAAGGCGAAGGCGGAGCCGACGGCGAACACGCCCCAGCCCAGCGCGGTCAGCCGGCCCAGCCACACGCCTTGTTCCGCCGGCGGCTTCCCCGCCACGTCCTCGAGGGTGACGGCCGCCAGCGAGTTGAGCGCCGAGTCGATCGACGACATCGCCGCCGCCAGGATCGCCGCCAGCAGCAGGCCACGCAGCCCTTCGGGGAGATAGGTCGCCATGAACAGCGGCACCAGCGCGTCCGCGGGGCGGCCTTCCATGGCCGCGGCGAAGCCCGGTTCCAGCCGCAGCAGGCCTGCGAGCAGCAGCCCGAACCCGCAGTAGGTCAGCACCAGCGGGAAGCGCAGCAGCCCGTTCCAGACCAGGGCGCGGCGGGCGTCTTCGTCGCTGCGGGCCGCCAGCAGGCGCTGGGCCTGGCTCTGGTCGCAGCCGTAGTAGGAGGCGTAGAGGAAGAGTCCTCCGAACAGCATCGGCCACAGCGCGAACGAGGCGCCGTCGCCGAGGCCCGTCGAACCCAGCACCAGCGCGGCCTGGCGCTCGGCGGGCACGGCCGCCAGCAGCGCTTCGCCGCGCGTGAGGATCAGCCAGGCGGCGGCGGCGGCCGTGCCGCCCCACAGCAGGGCGAGCTGGAGCACGTCGCTCCACACGTCGGCGGCCAGGCCACCCAGGCTGGTGTAGGCGACCGAGGCGAGGCCGACCACGAGCAGCGCCGTCGTCAGCTCCCAGCCCAGCGCCTGGCGCACGACCAGTGCCGAGGCGTAGAGGATCACCCCCAGCGAGAGCCCGCGCGAGATCAGGAACGCCGCGGCCAGCGCGCGCCGCGTTCCGCGCCCGAAGCGGCGCTCGATGTAGCCGTAGATCGAGGCCCCGGGCGACTGGCGCAGCGCCGGCAGCACCAGCGCGATCAGCACCAGCATCGCGAGCGGCAGCGCCAGCTCGTACTGCAGCCAGCGCAGGCCGCCGCCTTCGCGCAGCGCCACGAACGCCGGCGCGCCGACCAGGCTGACGGCACTCGCCTGGTTGGCGAGGATCGAGAGCGACAGCGTGAAGCCGCCGAAGCCGCGGCCCGCCAGGAAGTAGTCCTCGCCCGTCTTCTGCCGCCGCGCGATGGCGATCGAGACGCCGAGCACCAGCGCGAGGTAGCCGCCGAGCACGGCGAGGTCGAAGGCGCCGAGGGCGGCGTTCACGAGCAAGGCCCCGCGCCGGGCCCGAGCCAGCCCCGCCAGCGGTAGTACGCGAGGCCGCCCCACTCGTGGACCAGCGAACCGAAGGCGGCGAGGCGGTCGATCCGCTCCGGGAAGCCCGGCTCGTCCCAGCGCGTCTCGACACCCGGCGCGGAGATCACCTGCAGGCCGCAGGCCTCGAAGCTCTCGGCCGCCCGCCGCGAGTGACTCGGCGACGTGGCGAGCAGCACGCTCTGCCAGCCGCGCTCGCGGAACAGCCGGGAGACGGCGACCGCCTCGTCGCGGGTGCGGCGCACGGGCCCGAGCACGACCAGCTCGGCGTCGAGCCGCCACGCCTTCAACTGGGCCCGCGCCCACGGCTCGTAGCGGGCCCACGGCGCCGGCAGCTCCGAGATCACGAGCACGCGGGAGTGCCCCGCGGCCAGCAGCTCGAGGCCGCGCTGGAGCCGGCTCATCGAGGCGCTGGTCGGCTCTTCGTCGCGCTGCACGTGGGCGGAGAGCACGAACACGGCGTCGACGGCGCGCGGCGGCTCGACCCGCCGCAGCGGCGACGCCAGCCAGGCGCAGAGCGGCGTGAAGAGCACCGCCAGCCACAGAACCACCAGGCCCGCCAGGACCGCCACCCCGCCGCGCCGCAGCAGGTGCGCCCGGGCCGGCAGCGCGGCCAGCCCGGCCCCGGCCAGCGCCGCCACCGCCGGCAGCAGCGTGCGGTCGCCCCACCACGAGACGAGCGACGCGAGCCCCAGCTCGAACGCGAGGTGGCCCGCCACCGCGCCGAGCGCGGCGCCGGTGACGAGGCTGCGGCGATCGTGCATGTCCCTCCCGGAAACGACGGAGGGACCCAGATTACCGGACTTCTACAGGATGAACAGCGGCGCCAGCACCAGCGTGATGGTCGACAGCAGCTTGATCAGCACGTGCAGCGAAGGACCGGCCGTGTCCTTGAAGGGGTCGCCGACCGTGTCGCCGACCACCGCCGCCTTGTGGGGCTCGGACTTCTTCCCCACGACCTTGCCGTCCACCTGGAACTCGCCCGACTCGATGTACTTCTTGGCGTTGTCCCAGGCGCCGCCGCCGTTGTTGAGCACGGTGGCGAGCAGGATGCCGGCGATGGTGCCCACCATCAGCAGCGCGGCCACCGCCTCGGCGCCCATGAGGTTGCCGAAGCCCATCGTCTGGCCGATGTACTTGAAGCCGAAGCCGACGGCGATCGGGGTGAACACGGCGAGCAGGCCGGGTGCCACCATCTCGCGCAGCGCGCCGGCGGTGACGATGTCGACGCAGGCGGCGTAGTCCGGCCTCTCGGTGCCGGCCATGATCCCGGGGCGCTCGCGGAACTGCCGGCGCACCTCGGAGATCACCACCTGGGCGGCCTTGCCGACGGCCTTGATGGCGAGCGCGCTGAAGACGAAGACGAGGCAGGCGCCGAGCAGGCCGCCGACGAAGACCGGGACCCGGGTCAGGTCGACGCTCATGTGCGAGCCGGTGATCTTCCTGATCTCGTCGAGGTAGGCCGAGAAGAGCAGGAACGCGGCGAGCGCGGCGGAGCCGATGGCGTAGCCCTTGGTCAGCGCCTTGGTGGTGTTGCCCACCGAGTCGAGGCGGTCGGTCTTGTGGCGGATCTCCTCCGGCTGCTTGGACATCTCGATGATGCCGCCGGCGTTGTCGGTGATCGGACCGAAGGTGTCCATCGCGAGGATGTAGGCGCACGGCGCCAGCATGCCCATGGTGGCGATCGCGGTGCCGTAGAGGCCGGCCGAGATCGGGTCGACGCCCGGCAGCCCCATCGTGCCGCACCAGTAGGAGGACAGCAGCGCCGCCGAGATCACCAGCACCGGCATCCCCGTGCACTCGAGGCCGACGGCGAAGCCCGAGATGATGTTGGTCGCGGGGCCGGTCTTGCTGGCCTCGGCGATCTCGCGCACGGGACGGTACTTGTACTCGGTGTAGTACTGGGTGATCCACACGAACGCGTACGCGGTCAGGATGCCGATCACGCCGGAGGCGAGCAGGTAACCCCGGTGGACGAGCTGGCCGCCGGTCGGGCTCAGCAGCAGGTACACCGCCGCGCCGAAGCCGAGCATCGCCAGTACCGTGGTCACGAGGTAGCCGCGGTTGAGGCCGTTCATCGGGTCCTCGTCCTCGCGGCAGCGCACCGTGTAGACGCCGACGATGGTGGCGATCAGGCCGAACGCGCGGGCCAGCAGCGGGAACAGGATGCCGCCCATGCCGAAGATCGGGTACAGCGCGATGCCCAGGATCATGGCGCCGACGTTCTCGGCGGCGGTCGACTCGAACAAGTCCGCGCCGCGGCCGGCGCAGTCGCCGACGTTGTCGCCGACCAGGTCCGCGATCACGGCCGGGTTGCGCGGGTCGTCTTCGGGGATGCCGGCCTCGACCTTGCCCACCAGGTCGGCGCCGACGTCGGCCGCCTTCGTGTAGATGCCGCCGCCGAGCTGCGCGAACAGCGCGACGAAGCTGGCGCCGAAGCCGAAGCCGACGATCTGAAGCGGCACGTGCTCGTAGTCCGTGGTGCCGCCGAACAGCACGAACAGGCCGCCGACGCCGAGCAGGCTCATGGCGACCACGGTCAGGCCGGAGACGGCGCCGCCGCGCATCGCGAGTTTCAACGCCGCGTTCAGGCTCCTCGTCGCGGCCGCCGCCGTGCGCAGGTTGGCTCGAATCGAGACGAACATCCCGACGTAGCCGGCGATCGCCGAGCACAGCGCTCCGGTGACGAACGAGAAGGTGACCTTCCAGGCCGTGCCTTCGCCCATCTCCGCGATGTTCTTGACGTCGCGGTTCCAGAAGTAGAAGCCGAAGATGACCGCCGCGGCGACGATCGACAGCCCGGCGATCGTCCGGTACTGGCGGGCCAGGAACGCCTCTGCGCCCTGGCGGATGGCGTCGGCGATCTCCTGCATTTCCTTGTTGCCGGTGTCGGCGGACAGCACTTCACGCGCGAGCAGCCAGGCCACGCCCAGCGCCCCGAGGCTGATCGCGAGGACCAGCGCGAGCACGGTGTCGACCCCCATTTGCGGGCGTCTCTCTCTTCTGGTGGACGTTCTTCGAGGGGCGGTCGGCGGAACGCCGCGCGCCCTCGGGGGCGCGCTCCCCAACGCGCCCGGAAGACGAAGCTCCGAGCGGAATCTAGCGACGCACCGGCGGTGGCGTCAAATCGCGGGACAGTTCGGGCCGCGCCGCCAGGAAGGCGTGCAGCGCCGCCGCGAGCCGCCGGTTGCCTTCAGCCGAGGGGTGCCCGCCGGGGGCGAAGAGCGCTGCGGCGTCCGCGGTCTCCAGCGAGGCCAGCGCGCCCACGCCGTCGAAGCAGGCGTGGCCGCCTGCCGCGCAGTGCTCGAGCACGGCACGTCGGCCCGGTGCCCCGCGCCCTTCGCGCACCAGCCGCACGTCGTCGGCCCCGGGCAGCAGCAGCAGCACCGCTGCCCGGCCGTGGGCCCTGGCCTCCGCGACGAAGGCGTCGAGCACGGCGAGGAAGACCTCGCGGCCTTCGCCGCGCCAGTGGTTCTGGCGGGCGCCGGACAGCTCTCCGCGGGGCGTGCCGGCCAGCGCGTGGCGCCACACGGCCGGGTGGAGCGCCAGGCGCAGGAACGGAAAGCCGAAGGAGGGGAACCCCGTGCCGTAGTGAGCGTCCCCTCGCCCCAGTTCCTCGATCGTCTGCGGGTCGCCGAGCCGCGCCAGTTCGTCGACCGAGCGCAGCGGCTGGGGGATCAACTCGAGGCGCCCGCCGCGCACGGCGAAGCGGGGCTTCGGGTACGGCAGCCCGGTCTCCCGGAAATAGAACGGCCGGTAGCGGTTGACGACGCGGTTCACGTTCTCGCCCGTGAAGCCGAGGCCGACGACCGGCGCCGGCAGTCGCGAGGCCAGCCGCCGGTAGAGCAGCAGCGCCTGGTCGGGGCCGTAGCCGCCCGTGCCGAAGTTCAGGACGTCGCGACCCGCGCGCGACGCGAGGCCCTCGGCCCAGGTCTCGGCATCGCCCACCTCGTCGCCGTGCACGAACGAGTCGCCGAACACCGCGAGGCCGACCGGGCCGTGCGAGCGCGGCCGCGGCCGCTCGCCGAACTCGGTCGGATAGGCCTGGCGCCAGCCCAGCTCGGGGTCGAAGTGGCCCCGCAGGCCCGCGATCTGCCCGGCCGAGAGGGTGAATCGCTGCGGCTCGCGAAACGGGAAGCGGCCCGCGAAGGCGTGGAAGAAGGCGGCGCTGGCCAGCTCGGCC
Source organism: Vicinamibacteria bacterium (assembly GCA_025994075.1). Taxonomy (GTDB): domain Bacteria; phylum Acidobacteriota; class Vicinamibacteria; order Fen-336; family Fen-336; genus WYBL01. Next base: position 165,954 of record JAMQGV010000018.1, on the reverse strand, counting down.
CCCCCGAGCGCCACCAACCCCAGCGCGGCCCACATCGACAGCCGCAGGGAGCGCCGGGCGGGAGTCGCTTCGGCCATGCGGGCGGCAGTCTAGCAAGCGCGCCTCGGCGCCCCCCGCTATCATCAGGCCGTGCCGGGACGCTCGCTGCGTCGCTTCTGGCGGCGCCTGCGGCTGCACGCAGCCGGGGGCGGGGCGCGCGTCGTCTACTCCCCGGACTACTCGCGCGGCCTGCCGGGCGTGCCGCTCGACCCGCTGCGGGCGGACAAGATCGCGGGCTTCCTGCGCGACGAACATCTCGTCCCGCGCTCGCACTGGCGGCTGCCCCGCGAGATCCGCTTCGAGGAGCTGCTGCGGGTCCACGACCCGGCCTACCTCGCCTCGCTGGCCGATCCGCGGGTCGTGACCCGCGTGCTGGGGGTGACGGTCACCGCGGGCGCGGCCGAGCAGGCGCTGGCGGAACAGCGGCTGCAGGCGGGCGGCACGTTGCGGGCGGCCCGCGACGCGCTCGCCACCGGCCGCTCCGCGATCAACCTCGGCGGCGGCTTCCACCATGCGGGCCGGGCCTCGGGCTCCGGCTTCTGCCTGGTCAACGACGTCGCGGCGGCCGTGGCTGCGGTGCGCGCCGAGGGCTTCAAGGGGCGGGTCCTGGTCGTCGACCTCGACGTCCACGACGGCAACGGCACCCGCGAGCTGCTGGCCGCCGACCCGCTGGCGCGCACGCTCTCGATCCATCGCGACGACTGGGGCGAGGCCGTGCCCGGCCACGTGCGCCGCGCGCTGGGCCCCGGGGTCGACGGGCCGCGCCTGATGGCCGCGCTCGAGGACGAGCTGCCCTCGCTCGTCGAGCGCTTCCCCCCCCAGCTCGCGTTCTACGTCGCGGGCGCCGACGTCCTGGCCGGGGACGCGCTGGGCGACTGGCGGCTGCGCCCCGAGGACGTGCTGGCCCGCGACCGCTTCGTGGTCTCGGCCCTGCGCGGCGTGCCGCTGGTCGTCACGCTGGCGGGCGGCTACGGCACCGAGGCGTGGCGCTGCGCGGCGCGGCTGTGCGCCCTGCTGCTGTCCGGCAAGGCCGTGGAACCGCCGGGCGACGCCGAGGCCGACCTGCGCCGCCTGCGCCGTCTGGCCCGCGAGCTGCTGCCGGTGGCCGAAGAGCCGTGGCTGACGCTGACCGAGGCCGACGTGCTGCCGCCGCGCGACCAGCCTGGCCCGCCGCTGTTCCTCGAAAAGCTCTCTCGCCACGCGCTCGAGCTCTCGCTCGAGCGCTCCGGCCTGCTGGCCCAGATCCGCGCTCGCGGGTTCGTCGAGCCGCGCGTCGAGCTGCTGGCGGACTCCGGACTCGGCACCACGCTCAGCGTGTGGTCCGAGGCGGACGAGCTGCTGGTCGAGCTGCGCGCCCATCGGAGCCGGGCGGTGGTGCCCGACGCGGACGTGCTGTTCATCGAGTGGCTGCTGATGCAGAACCCGCGGGCGGCGTTCGCCCCGGACCGGCCGGCGCTGCCGAACCAGCGGCATCCGGGCCTGGGCCTGCTGCGCTCGTTCCTCGGCTGGCTGGCCGTGATCGCGGAGCTCGAGGCCCTGGACGGGGTCGCGTTCGCGCCTTCGGCCTGGCACACCGCCGTGCTCTCGCGCTCCTCGGCCCGGTTCCTCGACCCCGAGGGGGAAGCTCGCCTGCTGGCCACCGGCGACGCGCTGACCGGCCTCCCGGTGCACCAGGCGGCGCAAGCCCTGCTCTCCGGCGAGGTCGTCGACGAGGCCGGTCAGCGGGTCGACTGGCAGCCGTCGACGATGGTGATCCCGATCCGGCCCGCCCTCCGGGCCCGGCTGTCGGGTCACGACCGGGCCGAAGCCGTGGCGGCGGCCCGCTGCGCCCTGCGGTGGCGGCGCCTCTCTCGGGCCTGAGCCCGAAAAACCCGAACGAATCAGCTTGACAACGGATCCATATCGGACGAGGATTTAGGCGACAACCTTAAAGTAGAACTTCACACCGAGGAGGTCGCCCGTGCGCAGCATCCGCATCCGTACCGGACTCTGGCTCCTGGTCCTGTCGGCCACGGGCTGCCAGACGATCTACGAGGAGATCCCCGGCGGCACCGGCGCGACCGGCACCACCTCCGGCGGCCCGGTGCCGGTGATCGTGACCCCGGTGGCGACCCCGACGCCTTCGGCCCCCTCGGCCACGCCGACGCCCGCCCCGCAGGCGACCCCGACCCCCAGCTCGACTCCGACGCCTTCGGCGACGCCCACTCCGACGCCGCGGCCGACGCCGACCCCGACGCCCACGAGCGGGCCGCCGATCCACCACATCCGGGTCGGCTTCTTCGGCTTCAACTGCCCGGCCTCGATCACTCCGCCGCGCAACGGCGAAGGCATCCTGCCGGTCGCCTGCCGCGGCATGGTGACGGCGACGCCGAAGGACTCGCGCGGTGACGACATCCCGGCGGCCGTGCACGGCCCCGACATCCACTGGTCGTTCGATTCGGGCGGCGGCGCGGCGAAGATGACGAACTCCGGGATGTCGACGTTCAACAAGAACCTCGACGGCGAGCGCCCCGGGTCGTTCTCCCTGTGCGCCACCGTCAAGGGCGTGACCGGCTGCCTCAACGGGCGGGTCGAGTACCGCTAGCCGGCCGCGCCCCGGGCCGGCGCGAGCCGGCGGGAAGAAGAAGGCGGCGTTCCGCGACAAGCGGGCGCCGCCTTCGTGCTTCAGGCGGAGTGGAACTCCTTGACCTCGTCCGGCGGCGGCGTCGGGAGCGCGAGTACCTTGCGGAAGCACCAGATCGTCAGGCCCCACACGAAGGCGAGCGAGCCGATCATGAAGATCCAGCCGAGGGCGTTGAGGGGTTCGGGCTGTGGCATGAGCGGGTCTCCGTCCTAGTCTTCGTCCGGGCGCTCGCCGTCGACGTCCAGCCCGGCAGCGCGCCAGCGCTTCTCGCCGATCCAGGTCAGCACGCACAGGAACGCAGTGGTGGCCAGGATCAGCAGGATCGCGCCCTGGCGCAGCGGTTCCGACGTGACGGAGTGCACCCAGTCGGCGAGGTTCGAGTAGCAGAAGGCGGCGAAGACGACGAGCAGGAAGCCGGGCGCGACGTACTTCATCACCACCTTGTAGAAGCCGGGGATTCGGATCGAGGCGCCCTCGTGGGCCTCGCGCCAGCCGCGCTCGATGCCGAAGATCCACGAGAAGCAGATGATCTGCACCATCGCCAGCACGAAGATCAGGAAGGTGCCGACCCAGTCGTCGATCGTGCTCCAGAAGATGCCGCCCTTGGAGTAGTACATCACCAGGAACGAGGCCGGCACGCACACCGCGACCAGCAGGGTGGTCGCCGCCTTCCGGGTCCAGCCGAGCGCTTCCTGGATGAACGCCAGCGTCGGCTGGTACATCGAGATCGACGAGGTGATCGCCGCCAGGAACAGCATGAAGAACCAGACGGCCCCGATCAGGTTCCCGAACGGCATGTGGGCGAAGACGACCGGCAGCGTCGCGAAGCCGAGGCCGAAGGTGCCGCCCTGGACGGCAGCGATCGTGCCCGACAGACCGAGGAAGACGAACGACGCGGTCAGCGTGATCATGCCGCCGAAGCCCACCTCGAAGAGCTCGTTGGTCGCCGAGGCGGTCAGGCCGGAGAGCACGACGTCGTCCCGGCGCCTCATGTAGGACGCGTAGTTGATGATCACGCCGAACCCGACCGACAGGCTGAAGAAGATCTGCCCGGCGGCCGCCAGCCAGGTCTGCGGGTTCGTCAGCGCCGCGAAGTCGGGGTTCCACATGTAGCCCAGGCCGTTGACCACGTTCTGGTCCGGCAGCGTCGGGTCGGGCGTGCCCAGCGTGAGCACGCGGATCAGCACGATCAGCGCGCACAGCGCCATGGTCGGCATCGCCCACTGGCAGAACTTCTCGATGCCGCCGGAGAGCCCGCGGAACACCAGCCAGATGTTGACGGCGAAGGTGACCACCCAGAACGCGAAGGTCTCGTAGCCGCCTCCCGTGAGGACGCCGTTCCCGAGGCGGCCGGTGAAGCTCTCGTAGAACGCGGCCGACGCCTTCGCCTGCTCGGCGATCGGCGCGCCGGCGATCACGCCGTCGATGCCGCCGGTCGCGTAGTGGTACGTGTAGCCGAGGCACCAGGCCTCGATGTACGTGTAGTAGAACGAGACAGCCAGCGGGATCAGCACGCCGATCACGCCCAGGTAGCGGAACAGCCGCCCGCGGCCGAGCGCACCCATGATCGCCGGCGCCGAGTGGAAGCCCTTGCGCCCTCCCCAGCGCCCCATCGTCCACTCCGCCCAGCCGATCGGGATACCGAGCAGCAGCAACGCGCAGAAGTACGGGATCATGAACGCGCCGCCGCCGTTGGCCGCAGCCTGGCCGGGGAAGCGCAAGAAGTTTCCGAGGCCCACGGCGGACCCGGACACGGCCAGGATCACGCCGAAGCGCGTGGCCCACTGCTGGGTTTCTGGGGACATTCGTTCCTGCCTGGAGTGCGCGATGCGTGAGGGGAGCGGCGGGAGGATAGTGGAAACCCGGGGCCTGTCAACTGCCCGCGAAACATCGGCAGCGCCCGGGCGCCCGCGGCATCAGCCGACGTGGATGCGGGGCCGCTCCAGCGGGTTGGCGATCGCCTTGCGCAGCACCTCGCGGGTGACGGGCGCCGTGTCGCCCTCGCCGAAGGCCAGGTAGCGGAGCACGTAGGTGATGGGATTGCCCTCGGTCCAGCCGAAGTACGCGTGCGGGATCAGCCCCGTCTGGTCCCGCACGTGCAGCAGCAGGGCCGCGATCGCGTTGGGGATCGCCGGGCTCTGGCAGCGCAGCACCCGGTGGCGGCCGACCCGCACCCCGCGCACCTCGATCTCGCCCTCGAACTCCGAGGCGTCGCCCTGGGTCACCTCGAGGAACACCAGCGGCTCGCCGTCGTCCAGGCTGTGGTCCTCGCGCGCCTGGCGTTCCTTGCGGTCGTACTCCTCGATCGTGCGCTTGTCGGGGCGGTGGGCGATGATCCGCACCGGGTGCGGGGCCGCCTCGGCCACGAAGGCGCGGGCCTTCGCCGTCAGCCGCACGTCCAGGATCCGCAGCTCCGTCGACCGGATCGCGCGCGACGTCAGCGAGGCGACCACGATCGCCACGATGAAGAAGGAGGCGATCTTCAGCCCCTCCGGGCGCTCGATCACGTTGTCGACGAACGTGTAGGCGAAGACCGCGGTCATCGCGCCGTAGAGCGCGCGGCGCCCGCGCGAGCCCCAGTGCGCGATCGTCACCGCCACCGACGCGGAGAGCATCAGCGCCAGCACGCCCGTCGCGTAGGCCCCGCCCTGGGCGTCGACGTCGGCCTCGAACAGGATGGTGACGACGAAGCAGACGAACGTGAAGACCAGCACCAGCGGCCGCGTCGCCCTTGCCCAGTCGGGCGCCATCCCGTAGGGCGGCAGGTAGCGCGGCACCAGGTTGAGCAGCCCGGCCATCGCCGAGGCCCCGGCGAACCACAGGATCGCGATCGTCGACAGGTCGTACGCGGTGCCGAAGGCGTCGCCGAAGAAGCGATGCGCGAGGTACGCGAGCGCGCGGCCGTTGGCCCCTCCCCCCTTCTCGAATTCGTGGGCGGGGATCAGCAGCGTGGTGACCACCGAACTCGCCAGCAGGGCCACGCTCATGATCACGGCGGCCGTCGCCAGCAGCTTGCGGGTGTTCCGGATGCGGCCGCGCGGGGCGTCCTCGGTGTCGCCCGGGTCGCCCCTGACCAGCGGCATCACCGCGACCCCGGTCTCGAACCCGGAGAGCCCCAGCGCCAGTTTCGGAAACAGCAGCAGGCCGAGGCCGAGCATCGCCCACGGACTGCCGTGCTGGGCGAACAGCGCCGCGCGCCAGCCCGCCAGCACCTCGGGGTGGGCGAACACCTCGTGCAGGCCCGCCACCAGCACCACCGCGTTGAGGGCGAGGTACACGGCCACGATCGCGACGGCGACGCCGATCGCCTCGCGGAAACCCCGCAGGAAGATCGCGCCGAGGAACGAGAGCAGCAGCAGCGTGACCAGCACGGGGTGGTGGAAGCCCTGCGGCACGAACGGGTTCTCGAGGATGTGGGCCGTGGCGTCGGCCGCCGACAGCGTGATGGTGATGATGAAGTCGGTGAACGCGAAGCCGAGCAGCAGCAGCACCGCGCCCTTGCCCCGCCAGCGCGGCAGCAGTTCCTCCAGCATCAGGATCGAGCCCTGGCCGTGCGGGCTCTTCTGCGCCACCTGGCTGTAGATCGGCAGCGCGACGAACAGGGTGACCAGGACCAGGATCGCGGTGGCCAGCGGGGCCAGCGCGCCCGCGGCGAGGAAGGCGATGCCGGGCTGGTAGCCGAGCGTCGAGAAGTAGTCGACGCCGGTCAGGCACATCACCTTCCACCAGGGGTACTGGTGCAGGTGATGGACCCCGCTGCGGCCGCTGCTGGGGGAGCGCGCGTGGAGCCCCTCCATCAGCCAGCCGCTGAAGCTCTTGTCCTCCCCGGGCAGAGGTTCCGGGTCGGAAGGGGGCTCCGGCCGCGGCGGGATCGGCGACGACGGAGGCTCGGGTTCGCTCACGGGACGTGCGCCGGCCGAGCCGGCGCACGGGCAAGGAGCCTAGCACCCCCGGGCGGAGCCGGGTCAATCCCCCGCCCGGGGGCCGGCGTTCACGACTTCTTCGGTTCGCGGTCCAGCTCGCTCTCGACCTCGACCTCGTTGGTGACGCCGAAGCTGAGCGCGCTCTGGCGGGCGATGTGCCCGAGCAGCACCTGCTCGACGCGGGAGGCGACGACGCCGGCCAGCGTCACGCGGCCGTTCTCGACCACGATCCGGATCGGCGGGTCGGCGCGGTGGGCGTACTGAACGAAGCGCGGGTCGCCGTAGATGGCTCGCGCCAGCCGGAAGCGGATCTCGTCGTCGAAGATCGACATCGGCTGCACGCGGATCTCGTTGATCACGGCCTTCACGCCGGGGACTTTCGCCACCCGCTTCTCCAGGGCCTGGCTGCGGTACGGCATCTGCACCGAGCCGCGCAGATGCACGACGCCGTCCTGCACCCCGTAGAGGATGTTGTCGAAGATCGTCAGCCCCGCGTAGCCGAGGATCGCGCGCTGCGCGTCCTTCGCCAGCGCGGCGTCGGTGCGGGTCTCGACCTGCGCCCCGGCCGACAGCGCTGCGCACAGTCCCAGTGCCACGAGCGTCACTCCACGTCCCACCCCGGTCGCCATCTCCTGAACCCTCCTGCCGGGCCAGGGCCCGACGCAGGGGAACGGGAGCAACCGCGTTGCCAGCCGGCTCGACTGGGCGGAAACCGTCGTGGTTCAGGCGCTTGGGCGGAAGCCTCGGCCGCGAGCCCCGCGCCGGCGGGTGTCCGCTTCGTCCCCGGGCGGCGACGTCGCTGCCCGCCGCGGGAGACGCGGGTCACGCGAGTCGTGACAGGTCTTGACGGGCGTCAGCTCGCCGGCGGCGTGCGTCCCCACTTGCCGGAGCCCATCCAGCGCAGCCGGAAGCGGCAGACCGGCCGGCCGTGGCACTGGCAGTCGATTTCTTCGACGATGCCGGGGACCCGGGTCAGGTACTCGATGACGCCGCGGAAGTAGCCGACGCTCGAGCGGCAGAACACGTCGTCGGGCTTCGCGTAGCCCGCGAACGAGAGTTCGCCTTCCGTGAAGCCCGTGCGCCGATACGCGGCGGTGCCGAAGTCGTGGAAGCGCGAGTGGTCTTCGGCGACGCGGGCGAAGAACCCGTGGGGATTGACGAGCGTCGCGTGCTCCCCCAGCCACTCGGTGCGGTGCCGGGCCGACGCCGCGCCGAGCGTCTCGTAGGCGGCCGGATCGCCGCCGTAGAGGCGCTCGCAGATCAGGCGGTCGAACCGCATCAGCGTCGCGAACGGGTACCACGCCTCGCGGTCGACGCCGCGCAGCGCCTCGCGATCGGCAGGCGGCAAGTCGGCCAGCAGGGCCTGTAGCGCGTCGCCGCCGTGGGCCTGGCGCAGGAACTCCACGCGTGCGGTGAAGATCTGGCCGCGGATGCGGGGCTCGGTCGCGGTCGCCGTGACGCCGTCGTCCAATACGCTCGGGCCTCCCGAGGGATTTCCGGCGAGTATACCCACCTCCTTGCAGCCCTCGTGCGGCCCCGTGTACGGTAGCGCGTGATGAACCTCACATCGCGCCATGCCCTCGTCACCGGCGGCGGCCGCGGCATCGGCCGCGCGGTCGCGCTCGACCTCGCGCGGGCCGGCGCGGCCGTCACCGTCACGGCCCGCACCCGGGCCGAGATCGACGCCGTCGCCGCGGAGATCCGCGCGGCCGGCGGGCGGGCCGCGGCCGTCGCGCTCGACGTGTCGCAGGCGGACGCGGTGGCCCGCGCCTTCGCCGAGGCCCGCGCCGCGCTGGGCGCGGTCGACGTGCTGGTCAACGCCGCGGGAGTCGCGCCTTCGGCACCGCTGGTGAGGACCGACGAAGCGGCCTGGCGGGCGGCGATCGAGACCAACCTCTCGGGCGCCTTCTACTGCATGCGCGAGGCGCTGCCGGAGATGAGCGCCGGCGGCTGGGGCCGCGTCGTCAACGTCGCCTCGATCGCGGGCAAGACCGGCTCGCCCTACATCGCCGCCTACGCCGCCTCCAAGCACGGGGTGCTGGGCTTGACCCGGGTGGCGGCGCTGGAGCACGCGAAGCAGGGCGTCACCGTCAACGCGGTGTGCCCCGGCTACGTCGACACCCCGATGACCGACGTGTCGATCGCCCGCGTCGTCGCGAAGACCGGGCGGCCCGCGGAGGAGGTCCGCCGCCGGATCGAGGAGATGAGCCCGCAGGGGCGGCTCTACACGTCGGAAGAGGTCTCGGCGCTCGTGCTCTTCCTGTGCTCGGACGCGGCCCGCGGCATCAACGGCCAGGCGCTGTCTGTCGACGGCGGCACGGTGCTCGCGTGACGCTGCGCCCCGTCAACCCCGAGGTGCTGGGCCCGCCCCGCGGCTACAACAACGGCCTGCGTGGCCGCGGAGAACTGCTGTTCGTCGCCGGCCAGATCGGCTGGGGCCCCGACCAGCGGCTCGTCTCCGCGGACTTCGCGACCCAGTTCGTGCGCGCCCTCGACAACGTGCTGGCGGTGGTGCACGAGGCGGGCGGCAGCCCGCAGGACATCGCGCGGATGACCGTGTACGTGACCGACAAGGCCGCCTACGTCGCCGCTCGCAAGGCGATCGGCGCGGCCTGGCGCGAGCGCTTCGGCCGCCACTACCCGGCCATGGCGCTGGTCGAGGTGAAGGCGCTGCTCGAGGATGGCGCGCTGTGCGAGATCGAGGCCACGGCACTGCTGCCGGAGGCTGGCGCGTGACGCCCGCCTCCTTCCTCTACGAGGAGCGCGACGGCGTCGCCCGCATCACGCTGAACCGCCCGCAGGCGATGAACGCGCTGACGTTCGAGGTCTACCGCGAGCTGACCGACACGTTCCGGGCGCTCGCGGCACGGGAGGACCTGCGCTGCGCGGTGATCACCGGCAGCGGCCGCGCGTTCTGCACCGGCGGCGACGTCAAGGACATCATCGGCCCGCTGCTGGCCCGCGACCGGGCCTCGCTGCACGCGTTCACGACGCTGACCTGCGACCTGGTGCGGGCGATGCGCGCGCTTCCCTTCCCCATCGTCGCTTCGCTCAACGGCACCGTCGCCGGCGCCGGCGCGATGATCGCGATCGCCTCCGACTTCCGGGTCGCCGCCGACACCGCGAAGATCGCGTTCCTGTTCGTGAAGGTCGGCCTGGCCGGCGCCGACATGGGCGCCGCCTGGCTGCTCCCGCGTCTCGTGGGGCTGTCGCGGGCCACGGAACTGCTCATGCTCGGCGACTTCGTGGACGCGGCGGAGGCCCACCGCATCGGCCTCTACCACCGCGTGTGCCCGCACGAGCGGCTGGCGGCGGAGACCGACGCGCTGGTCGCGCGGCTGGTCGGCGGCCCGGCCGCCGGCCTGTCCGCCACCAAGGACGCGCTGGAGCGCGAGGCCGACATGACGCTCGAGGAGGCGCTGCGCCACGAGGCCCACGTGCAGGCCGAGCTGATGCCGCGCGACGACTTCGCCGAGGGCCACCGCGCGTTCGTCGAGAAACGCGCGCCGCGCTTCACGTCGCCGCGCGGCGAGCGCCCGTGAGGTCCCGGCTGCCGTTCGGCGACCCGGGCCCCTACCTCGAGGAGCGCCATCGCGAGCTGCAGGAGCGCGTCTTCGAGGTCGCTCGCGCCCACTTCGAGGGCGACGAGGAGGAGGACGAGGCGGCCGCGACGCTCGGCGCCGTGCGCGCGCTGGCCCGCGAGGGGCTGCTCGCCTCCACCGTGCCGGCGCCGTTCGGCGCGCTCGACCTGCGCTCGCTGGTCGTGACGCGGGAGGCGATCGCCTACTTCTCGGGCCTCGCCGACAGCGCCTTCGCGATCCAGGGGCTCGGCTCCCACCCGGTCGCCCTGGGCGGGTCCGACTCACAGAAGAAGGCGCTGCTGCCCGCCGTCGCCGCAGGCGAGGCGGTGCCCGCCTTCGCGGTCACCGAGCCCGAGGCCGGCTCCGACCTCGCCTCGGTGCGCACCCAGGCGACCCGCGTCGGCGACGGCTGGCGGCTCGACGGCCTCAAGACCTACATCTCGAACGCCGGCATCGCGACCTTCTACACGGTGCTCGCGCGCAGCGCGCCGGACTCCCCGAAGGGCCTGTCGCTGTTCCTGGTCGACGGCCAGGCGCCGGGCCTGTCGGTGCGCCCGCTGCAGCCGATGGCCCCCCACCCGCTCGGCGAGGTGCGCTTCGAGGGCGTGCCGGCGCAGTTGATCGGGGCCGAGGGGCGGGGGCTCGCGCTCGCGCTGCAGACGCTCGACACGTTCCGGCCGACGGTCGGAGCGGCCGCCTGCGGCATGGCCCAGAGGGCCATGGACGAGGCCGTCGAACACGTGCGGCACCGCCGCCAGTTCGGCCAGCCGCTCGCCGACTTCCAGGCCGTGCAGATGCACCTGGCCGACATGGAGCACGACGTGTGCGCCTCGCGCCTGCTGGTGCTGCACGCGGCCTTTACCCGCGACCGCGGAGCGTCGAGAATCACCCGCGAGGGTGCCCTCGCCAAGCTGTCCGCCACCGAGGCCGCGCAGCGCGTGATCGACCGCGCGCTGCAGCTCCACGGCGGCGCCGGCGTGATGCGCGGCGCGGCCGTCGAGCGGCTGTACCGCGAGGTGCGCGCGCTGCGCATCTACGAGGGCGCCACCGACGTCCAGAAACTCGTGATCGCCCGCCAGATCCTGGAGACCAAGCCTTGACCGAACTGAACCGCGCCGAGGAGATGACCCCCGAGTACCGGGCGACCATCCTCCAGTTGATGGAGAGCCAGGCCTACCGCGAGCTGGCGGCGGCCCACATGTTCGGCTACGGCCTGCGCTTCGTCCCCGAGAAGTGGCTGCGCTTCATGGTGTGGCACATCAAGGAGGAGACCGACCACTACGAGGCGGTCGCGAAGATGTACCGCGAGTTCACCGGCGAGAGCGTCGAGCCCGTGGTGCAGAAGCGGCTGGCCGGCAAGCCGGTCCCCTTCGCCGAGAGCTGGTTCGAGCTGGCGATGGCCCAGTTCCTCTACGACCGCGGCGGCTTCTGGCAGCTCAAGGAGTACGACGAGTGCTCCTTCGTGCCCTACCGCGGCGTGATCCAGAAGATCGTCAAGGAGGAAGCGGGCCACCAGGGCCTCGGCGAGAAGATCGTCGTCGAGATGTGCCAGGCGGGCGGCCACGACGACGTCAAGCAGGAGCTGTTCGAGAAGTGGCTGCGCATCGGGCTGCTCTCGTTCGGCCGCCCCCACACCCCCGGCAACCGCTTCGCGATCGAGAACGGGATCAAGAAGCGCGACTCGGGCGAGTGCATGCAGGACTTCGTCAACGACATCAAGCCGGCGGTGACTGCCTCCGGCCTGCGCTTCCCCGAGCCGAAGGCGCTGGCCATGGAGCTGCCAGCCGGGCTGGACTGGAGCCTCTGATGGGCCGCATCGTCGACCTGCTGACCGCCGTCGCCGAAGAAGCCGAGGAGGGCGGCGACGGCCTCGTGCTCGGGATCGAGGCCTCCGAGCGCCTGCTCGAGGAGTGGAAGGAGGAGGACCTGCAGGACGCGCTGGGCCTCGTCCACGACACGCTGCTGCAGGGCGAGCTGGTCGACGCGACCGACTCGCTGTCGGCCCGCCTCGTCGAGGCGCTGGGCGCGCACGGGACCCCCGAGGCCTACGCCGCCGCCGAGAAGGACGGCCTGCGCCTGCCGCTCGACGTGGTGGCCCAGCTCGTGCGGCGGGTCGCGCGCGTCGAGGAGGTGCTCGGCCTGTACCGCGACGAAGGCGGCCCCGACCGCGAGGGTTTCGACGCGCTGCGCGAGCGGCTGATGAACCGCGGCATCGAGAAGGAGATGGACGAGTCCTGAGCCGCGAGCAGGCCCTCCTCTTCCAACCGTTCCCGCTCGGCCGCGGCGGCGTCGTCCTCCCCAACCGCATCTGGCTTCCCGCCATGGTGACGTGGCGCGGGACGGACGACGGCTTCGTCACCGACTCCGTGCGCGAGATCTACGTCCGCTACGCGCGCGGCGGCGCCGGCATGATCGTGCTCGAGGCGACCGGCGTGCGCGACATCGCCTCCGGGCCGCTGCTGCGGCTGTCCCACGACCGCTTCGTGCCGGGCCTGCGCGACCTGGTCGCGGAGATGAGGCGGCACACGGCGGCCGCCGTGGTGCCGCAGATCATCGACTTCCTGAAGATCGCGTCGCGCAAGCCGACCCGCGCGTACCTCGAGGGCATGGTCGCCCGCAAGCGGCTGCCGGAGGCGGTGCTGGCGCTCTCCGACGCCGAGTTCGAGGCGCAGCACGAGGCGTGGCTCGCGTCGCCGCGCGACCGCCGCGACTTCCTGCACGGCTACCGGCAGACGATCGCCGACCTGTCGCGCGACGAGATTCGCGCCCTGCCCGACCACTTCGCGCTCGCCGCCCGGCGCGCGCAGCAGGCGGGCTTCGACGGCGTCGAGCTGCACTTCGCCCACGCCTACACGCTGGCGTCGTTCCTGTCGGTGACCAACCCGCGCGACGACGAGTACGGCGGCGGGTCGCTCGAGAACCGGCTGCGCCTGCCGCTCGAGGTGGTCGAGGCCGTGCGCGGCGCGACCGGCGCCGGCTTCGCCGTGGGCTGCCGCTTCCTGGGCAGCGAGGACATCCTGAACCCCGACGGCTCGATCGGCGGCAACACGCTCGACGACGCGCGGGCGATCGCGGTCGCGCTGGCGCGGGCGGGTCTCGACTTCCTCTCCGTCTCGCGCGGCGGCAAGTTCGACGACGCCAAGCAGCCGAAGGTCGGCGAGACCGCCTACCCGTACACGGGCCACTCGGGCCACGCCTGCATCCCGCGCGACAAGAAGACGCCGCCGCTGGTCAACGCCTTCCTCGCCCGGGGCGTGCGCGAGGCGGTGCGCGCGGCGGGCTTCGCGACCCCGGTCGTGGCGGCGGGCAAGATCTCGACCTTCGAGCAGGCCGAAGGCCTGCTGCAGCGCGGTGACGCCGATCTGGCCGGCATGGCCCGGGCGCTGCTCGCCGACCCGGACCTGCCGCGCAAGTGGCGAGCGGGCCACGACGCCGAGGTCCGCACCTGCGTGTTCTGCCCGTTCTGCGAGGAGGAGGACCACCGTCACCGGGTGGTCACCTGCACGCTGTGGCCGAAGGGCCCCGACGGCCCCCGCCACCGGCTGACGCCGGCGGTGTGGAGCGGCGGCGGCGCGGCTTAACCCTTCAGGACCGTCTCGAACTTCTCGCGCAGTTCGTGCGGAAGCGGCATCGGGCGGAAGGTCTTCATGTCGACCACCACCGCCACGTTGCGGGCGCGGAACACCGGGCGCCCTGCCACCGAGCCCTCGTAGTGGACGATCACCGAGGTCCGCCCCAGCTTCTCGATCGAGACGTCGATGTCGATCCAGTCGCCGTAGCGGGCGGGCGAGAGGAACTCCATCTCCACCTTCTTCGTCGGGAAGCCGACCCCGTCGCGGAACACCTCGGGGTACGGCCTCCCCACGTGGGCGGTGAAGAAGTCCTCGAACGCCTCGTGCAGGAAGTTGACGAGCTGCGGGTAGTAGGCGATGCCCGCCGCGTCGATGTCGCCGAAGCGGACGAGCAGCCGGGTGCGGAAGGGCCGGCTCACGCCTTGCTGCCGAGGTGCTCCATCACGCAGACCTGCAGGATCTCGGCGAGCACGTCGAACTGCTTCTTGCCGTCGTCCTCGGAAGCCGCGGTCGGGTCGCCGAAGTAGGCGTCTTCGCCGCCCGCCTCGACGAAGGTCTTCGCGCCCTTCTTGATCGCCGGCATCAGGCCGTCCATCGGGGCCAGGCTGATGCGCTCGCGCTCGCGGATCAAGCCGGGCGCCGCCACCATCATCAGCGAGGTCTCCCACGCGCCGGCGTGGTCGCCCGCCTTGAAGGCCGCGTCGAGCTTGTCGGCCCAGCGCTTGCGGGTGAGGTCGACGGCGCAGACGGAAGCGCCGGCCTTCGTCGCGTCTTCGACCGCCTTCTTCACGCACTCGACGTTGGTCGGCTCGAGGTGGATGTTGACGAACGCCACCGCCCGGAAGCGCTTCGAGGCGTAGACCGCCAGGTCGCGCAGCACCGCGACGGAGGTCTCGGCCGACACGGACAGGGTGCCCGCGAAGTCGGCGCTCCAGTCGGCGACGGTGAGGTTGACGGGGGGCAGGATCAGGGCCGAGACGCCGTGTTCCTTGAGCTTCTTCGCGCCTCGCCGCGCCATCTCGACCGCGATCACGGAATCGGTCGACAGCGGCAGGTGCGGTCCATGCGCCTCGGTGGCGCCCACGGGAACGAGGGCCACGGGGCGGTCCTTCATCGCCTCGTCGACCTCGGTCCAGGTCATCTCGCTCAGCAGGATGTTGTCGGCCATGTCCCTGGCGGGAGCTTGGGCTCCCGTCGCTCCTTTCCAGTCAACTGGTTGTTGGGATTCGCAGGCGGTCGCCTGCAGTGAGTTCGCTCGTTCGACTCTTATACCCGATCGCGGGGTCCGCCGCCACCCTCTTCGGCCGGGGCGAGCCGGGCGTAGCCGCTGGCGTGATACAGGAGCGGGGCTCCGGGGGCGCTCTCCGCGCCCAGGACCTCGCCGACGTAGATCACGTGGTCGCCCGCTTCGTGGGCCGCCGCCACCCGGCATTCGAGGCGGGCCAGCGCTCCCGGCACCAGCAGCGTGCCGTGCGGCCCCTCGTCCAGGAGGACCCCCTCGAAGCGCTCGGGGCCGCGCGCGGCGAAGCGGCGCGAGACCTCGGCCTGCCCTTCCGCCAGCACGCTGACGCCGAAGCGGCCGGACTCGACGAAGCCGGCGTGGGCCTCGGAACGGCTGCCGACGCAGACGAGCACCATCGGGGGCTCGAGGCTGACCGAGCAGAAGGCGTTGGCGGTGAGCCCGAGCCGGCGCCCGTCGGCGGCGCGGGTCAGGACCACCGTCACTCCGGTCGCGAACTGGCCCAGGGCCCGACGGAACGCCGCGGCATCGACGCTCATCGCGGCGATTCTATGCCCCACCCGCGGCGAGCACCGCGCGGGCCGTCTCGACGCCGGAGCCGAGCGCGGTGCCCGTCGAGACGATCGAGGGGAAGGTGCGGTAGTTGCCGGCGAACCACAGGTTTCCGTGGACGGGGCTGCGCGGCGGTGGGTTCCGGTACCCCTTGATCAGCACGGGCGAGTACATCGCCACCCGAGCCACGTTCCACCACTTCGCCTCCAGCGGAAAGCCGAAGATGGCGGCGAAGTCCTCGCGGTAGCGCGCGATCAGCTCCTCGTCGGAGAGCGCGAACAACGGCCGGTGGCGGCCATTCAGGTGGGTGACGAAGTTGATCGCCCGCTCCCCCGCCGGCCCCAGCGTCGGGTTCAGGCTGGTCAGGTCGAACACGCCGCACGCCGCGCGGTCGAGCGTCGGCAGGTTCATCCAGTAGAACTCGCGGCCCAGGTCCTGCCGGGTCGAGCAGATCACCGACAGCAGCGCGCTGTAGCGCACGCCCGCGAGCGCCTCCGCCTCGTCCGGCAGCAGCCGCGTCAGCACCTCCGTCGGGATCGTGCTGACGAACAGCTCGGCCGCCAGGCGCTGGCCGTCGGCGGTGTGGGCGGCGACCACGCGGCCGTCCTGCGCCTCCAGCCGCGACAGCTCCGCCGGCGCCACCACCCGCACCCCCGCCTCGCGCACCAGCCGCTCGACGCCCCGGCACAGCACCTGGGTCCAGTTGGCGCCGGGGATGTAGCCGAACGCGGAGGAGCCCTCGCGGAAGTGCAGCCGCGCGCCCAGCCAGGCCCCGCTCACCTCTTCGCAGGAGAGCTCGAACTTGAGCCGGGTCAGCGGCTCGAAGATCGCCGCCCGCACCCCGGGGCCCGCCCAGCCGTCGATCAGCTCGCGCGCGCTGCGCTCGTTCCAGTCGCTCCAGTCCGACTTGAAGAACGCCCGCAGCATCAGCCGCGCGAAGCGCAGCTTGTCCGCGAGCGCCATCGGAAAGCGCAGGAAGTCGACCGGGTGGCCGAGGTCGTAGAGGCCCTCGCGGACCCGGAACAGCATCTTGACCCGCCGCCAGCGCACGCTCGGCAGCGCGCCGATGCGGTCGAGGAACTCGAGCAGCACCCGGTCGCGGCCGAGGATGTGGTGGTAGCCGAGCGGGTAGACGTGGCCCTCGCGCGTGAAGCTGCCGGCGAGGCCGCCCAGCTCGGCGGACTTCTCGACGAGCGTGACCTCGACGCCGGAGCGCGCCAGCTCCCAGGCGGCCGCCAGGCCGGACAGCCCGCCGCCGAGCACGACCGCGCTGCGCGGAGAGCTCAAGCCGGCCCGAGCCCCTTCCACTGCGGCCCGTACACCGGGTGCCGCCGCGCCACGTCCCAGCAGCGCCGCGCCTCGAACGCGGTCCAGATCCGGTAGTAGTTCTTCGCCCCCCACAGGCACACGTCGAAGATCGGGGTGTTGAAGAACAGCTTCTTCAGCGCCGACTTGCGCAGCACCGTCTCCACCACCGACACCGCGTTGTGCTTCGCCGGCCGGAACTTCACCCGCGCCGCCTCGACGCCCATCCCCCGCACCTCGATCGCCGCCGGGTCGTTCGTCCCCAGCCCGCGCGCCGCGCAGGTGGCCAGGTGCCGCACCGTGCCGGGGTCGATCCCCATCACCAGCGCCTGCACCGTGTCGAGCGCCACCGGGTCGGCCGATGCCAGCACCCGGTCCGCCACCTTCGGGAAGCCGGACTTGGGGCCGTTGCCCTCCAGACCGATGGTGCCGTCCATGATCGCGAACCGCGGCCGGCACACCGAGTTGATGTCCGCCAGCGCGTCGTCGAGCACCAGGTGGTACTCGTGCCGCATCTTCGACAGGCAGCCCCACTGGTTCTTCAGCGAGCCGGTGATCACCGTCTTGGCGTGCGTCTTCATCACCGGCAGCGTGACCAGCACCGCCTCCTGCAGGATCTTCGGGATCTCGATCCGCTGGAGGACCGCGTTGTCGGGGCGGTCGACCCAGACCATCTCCCCGGCGCTCATGTTGACCCACTCGACCCCGGTCCGCCGCACCACCTCGGCGTGGCCGCTGCGCACGTAGGCCGCCTCGATGTCCTCCAGCACCTGGTCGGACTCGACCACCGAGATGCGCCCGACGTGGGGCCGGATCGCCTCGATCACCGCCTCCAGGAACAGGGGCGACGTGATCGAGCCGGGGATCAGCAGGTCCCAGCCCAGGTTGACCTTGAGCGCCACGTGGGCGCCCTTCGGCACGGCCTGCTCGAACCCGGACGCCGCCAGCGCGCGGCGCACGGCGGCGAGGACGTCATCGGTGACCGGCTCGAGGGCGACGACGGACGGCGAGGGCACGCGGCGGAACCTCCCTTGGGAAAGGCGGGGTGGAATGTTCCCCGAAATCGCGCTCCGCGTCCAAAAAACCCCGGGAACCTCCGGCGGACCTCACACGTTGTGACGGGTGACACGAGGAGCCGCCATGTTCGATGAGGTCGAAAAGCCCTTCCGCCGCCGCCGCCCGCTGCTGATCGTCGTCCTGGCCGTCGTGCTCGGCCTCGGCGGCGTCGGCATCCTGCGCCAGTCCGGCGGCGTCTCCGAGGCCCAGGCCGCGACCGCCGCCCCCACGGAGAAGGCGAAGGACGAAAAGGACAAGAAGGAAGCAGCGCTGGTCGCGCTCGCGCCCGTCGAGGTCGGCCCCGTCTCGGCCTACCTCGTGGCCAGCGCCAATCTGGTCGCGGAGGACGAGGTCAAGCTGGTCGCCGAGGCCGAGGGCCGGGTGGTCGAGCTGCTGGCCGAAGAAGGTGCCTTCGTCCAGAAGGGCCAGAAGCTGGTCCAGATCGACCGCGCGGACGCCCAGCTCGCGGTTCAAAAGGCTGAACTCGGCCTGCGCAACGCGTCGCTGAGCTGGGAGCGCAACGAGAAGATGGCGGCCGAGAAGCTGGTCTCGCCGCAGGACGTCGACAAGGCCCGCTACGAGCGCGACGTCGCGAAGCACGCCCTCGACGAGGCCCGCCGCCGGCTCGAGAAGACCGAGGTCCGCGCCCCGTTCGCCGGCAAGGTCACCCTGCGCAGCGTGCAGAACGGCCAGACGGTGAAGCCGGGCGACGCCCTGTTCACGCTCGCCGACTACGACCCGCTGGTGGCGCGCATCTTCCTGCCGGAGCGCGAGGTGCTGGACCTGAAGCCCGGCCAGGAGGCGCAGATGAGCCTCAAGGCCCGCGACGACGTCCGCTTCCGCGGCCGCATCCAGCGCATCAGCCCGGTGGTCGACACCCAGTCGGGCACGGTCAAGGTGACGGTCGAGGCCGTGCAGCCCCCCGCCAGCGTGCGTCCCGGCGCGTTCGTGACGGTCGGCCTGGTGCGCGAGACGCGCCCCCAGGCGCTGCTGGTGCCCAAGCCCGCGGTGATCCGCGAGCTTTCCGAGGCCTTCGTGTTCGTCGCCGATGGCGACAAGGCGAAGAAGAAGGCCGTGCAGACCGGCCTCGAAGAAGGCGACAAGGTCGAGATCACCGGCGGCCTGGCGAAAGGCGAGCGGGTGATCACCTCCGGCCAGGGCGCGCTGAAGGACGGCGCCCCGATCCGGGTCGCCAAGAGCTAAGCGACTTCGCCCGCCCGCGGTCCTCGCGGGCGGGCCACTTCGACAGACAGTTCGTTCGGTCGGGGCGCCCCGGTGGCGCCTCTGTGGGGGGAGTCTTGCTGCGTTCCGCCATCGAGTTCAGCGTCAAGCGGCCGGTCACGGTCTCGATGCTCACGCTGGCCGTCGTGCTGTTCGGCCTGGTGGCGTTCGACCGGCTGCCGATCAACCTGCTGCCCGAGCTGTCGTACCCCTCGCTGACCGTCGAGACGCGCTTCCCCGGCGCGGCCCCGGCCGAGGTCGAGACGCTCGTCACCCGCCGCGTCGAGGAGGCGGTCGGCATCCTGGCCGGCGTGCGCCGCATGTCCTCGCGCTCGCGCCCCGGGCTGTCGCAGGTGACGCTCGAGTTCGAGTGGGGCCGCGAGATGGCGCTCGCCTCGCTCGACGTGCGCCAGAAGCTGGACGTGATCACGCTGCCGCGCGAGACCGAGAAGCCGGTCATCCTCCGCTTCGACCCGTCGACCGACCCGATCCAGCGCCTGTACCTGACCGACACCGCCGCCGAAGGCGCGACGGCCGCGCCCGGCACTCCCGAGGCGAAGCGGGCCGAGGCCGCGCTGTTCCGGCTGCGCTACGTCGCCGAGGAGATCCTCAAGAAGGACCTGGAGTCGATCGACGGCGTGGCCGCGGTCAAGGTCAACGGCGGCCTCGAGGAGGAGATCCAGGTCCGCCTCGACGAGGGCCAGTTGACGCTGCTCGGCCTGACCGCCCAGCAGGTGAAGGACGTGCTCGCGCGCGAGAACGTCAACCTCGCCGGCGGCTCGCTCTACGAGCAGGAGGCGCGCTACCTGGTGCGCGCCAACAACGAGTTCCTGGCGCTGGGCGACATCGAGGCCACGATCGTCGCCGAGCGCGACGGCCGCCCCGTGCGGCTGCGCGACGTGGCGATCGTCGAGCGCACCCACAAGCGCCGCGAGGTGGTCACCCGCTTCGCGGGCCGCGAGGCGGTCGAGCTGGACCTCTACAAGGAAGGCGACGCCAACACCGTCAACGTGGCGCGGGCGACGCGGGCCCGGATGGAAGCCCTGAAGAAGGAGCTGCCGGCGGGCGTCGCGCTCGGCTACGGCACCGACCAGTCCCGCTTCATCGAGAGCGCGATCGACGGCGTGATGGGCAACGCGATCGCCGGCGGCGCGCTGGCCATGATCATCCTGCTCCTGTTCCTGAAGGACCTCCGCAGCACGCTGATCGTCGGCCTGTGCATCCCGGTCTCGATCGTGGCGACCTTCTTCATGATGTACCGGATGGGCGTGACGCTGAACGTGATCTCGCTCGGCGGGCTGGCGCTCGGGGTCGGCAACCTGGTCGACAACGCGATCGTCGTGCTGGAGGCGATCGTCGCCCGCCGCGAGCGCGGCGAGTCGCTGGTGCCTTCGGTGCTGCGCGGCGCTGGCGAGGTCGCGGGCGCCGTCGTGGCTTCCACGCTGACCACCGTCGCGGTGTTCCTGCCCGTCGTCTTCGTCGAGGGCTTCGCGGCCCAGCTCTTCCGCGATCAGGCCCTCACCGTGTCGTTCTCGCAGGTCGCGTCGCTGGCCGTGGCGCTGACCCTGATCCCGATGGTCTCGGCCCGCGGCGTCCGCCGGGCGCTCGCCACCGAGGCGTCGGCCCCCGCGGGAGCGCCGCTCAGCCGCCTCGGCCGGGCCCGTCAGGCCGTGCTGGTGGCGGCCCCGGGCTTCCTGCTCCGGGCCGGCCGCCGCGCGGTCGCCGCCGCGTTCCGGCTCGCCACCCGCCTGTCGGCGCCGGTGGCCCGTGCGTTCGATTCGGTGCTCGGCCGCGTGCTGGTCGGCTATCCGCGGCTGCTCGCCGCCGCCCTCGACCGGCCCCGTCGCGTGGTCGGGGTCTCCGCGGCGCTGTTCGCGCTGGCCGTGCTCGGCGCGACCCGGCTCGACGTCGACCTGATCCCGAGCTTCGCCCAGGGCGAGTTCCGCTACCTCGTGGAGCTGCCCGAGGGCACGCCGCTGCACCAGACCGACCGCGCCCTGTTCCCCGCGCAGCAGGCGCTGGCCGGCGACGAGGCGATCGAGTCGTACGCGATGCTGGCCGGCGGCGCCGCGTCGCTGAGCTCCACTGGCACCGAGGGCGAGAACGCCGGCCGCCTCGAGGTCCGCATGAAGCCGGGCGCCGGAACGGCCGCCGAGGAGCGGGTCCTGGCGCGGCTGCGCGAGGAGCTCTCGCGCATCCCCGGCGCCCGCGTCACGTTCGAGCGCCCCTCCTCCTTCTCGTTCCGCACGCCGATCGAGGTGGAGGTCTACGGCGAGGACCTGGACGCCGTGCGGGTCGCGGCCGCGAACCTGCGCGAGCGACTGGCCGCGCTGCCCGGTCTCGTCGACGTGCGCTCCTCGGCCGAGCTGGGCAGCCCCGAGCTCCACGTCCGCTTCGACCGCGACGCGCTGGCCCGGCTCGGCCTCGACCTCGGCCAGGTCGCCTCGGTCGTGCGCCAGAAGGTGCGCGGCGAGGTGGCCACCCGCATGACCCAGGGCGACCGCGAGATCGACGTGCTGGTGCGGGCGTCCGAGCGCCAGGAGGTGACGGCCGACGAGGTGGCGCGAGTGATCGTCGCCCAGCGCGAGGGCACGCCCGTGTACCTGTCCTCGGTCGCGACCGTCGAGCGCGCGGTCGGCCCCGCCGAGATCCGGCGCATCTCCCAGCGCCGCGCCGCGGTCGTCTCCGCCAACCTCACGGGGCGCAGCCTCGGCGCTGCTGCGGCCGACGTGCGCAGCGTCCTGCGCGAGGCGCCGCTGCCGCCTGCGGTCGTCGCCTCGCTGTCCGGCCAGGAGGAGGAGCGCGAGCGCTCGTTCGCCTCGCTGATGCTGGCGCTGGGCCTGGCCCTGTTCCTCGTCTACCTGGTGATGGCCGCGCAGTTCGAGTCGCTGCTGCACCCGTTCGTGGTGTTCGGGTCGGTGCCGCTGGCCGCGGTCGGCGTGGTCGCGACCCTGCTCCTGCTGCAGCAGACCGTGACCGTCGTCGTGATGATCGGCGTGGTCGTGCTCGGCGGCATCGTCGTCAACAACGCGATCGTGCTGATCGACGCCGTCAAGCAGCTCCGCGAGGAGGGCCACGCCGTGCGCGACGCGCTGCTGCTGGCCGGCCAGCGCCGGCTGCGCCCGATCCTGATGACGACCGCCACCACCGTGCTCGGCCTGATTCCGATGGCGCTGGGTCTCGGCGAAGGCGCGGAGCTTCAGGCGCCGCTCGCCATCACGGTGATCGCCGGGCTCAGCTTCTCCACGTTGCTGACACTGGTCGTGATCCCCTCGGCCTACCTGCTCCTGGATCGGAGCCCGGCGGCCGAGGCACTGGCGCAACCCGCCGGCGATGGCACCGCGGAGGGCGTCGGCGTCGCCCCCGACTCCGGCACCTCCGCGCGCGAGGCCCTCGCATGAACCTCCCCGCTCTCGCCGTCCGCCGCCCGGTCACCAGCTTCGTGCTGCTGGTGTCGATCGTCGTGATCGGCGCCCTGGGCGCGCTGCGCCTGCCGCTCGCCTACCTGCCGACGCTGGACGCCCCGTTCGTCGCCGTGGTGGTCCCCTACCCCAACTCCTCCCCGGCCGAGATCGAACGCCAGATCGCGCGCCCGCTGGAGGAGGTGTTCGCCACCCTGCCCGACGTCAAGCGGATGCGCTCGAACTCCGACGCCGACCGCTGCCAGGTCGTGCTCGAGTTCCAGTGGGGCCTCGAGCTCGACGTGATCCGGATGCTGGTGCGCGAGAAGCTGGACCAGGCGCGGGCGCAACTGCCGGCGGACGTCGCCGACGTCCAGGTCTTCTCCTTCAACACCGCCGACATCCCGATCGTCCAGGCCCGCATCTCGGCCCCCGGCGTCGACTTCTCGCAGAACTACGAACTGCTCGAGAACCGCATCGCCAACCGCATCCGCCGGCTGCCAGGCGTCGCCCGCGTCGACCTCGGCGGCGTGGAACCGCGCGAGATCTGGATCGACCTGCGGCAGGACGCTCTGCGCGCCCACCGGCTCGACCTGGAGACGCTGGTGCGGCGGCTGCAGAGCGCGAACCTGAGCCTGGCGCTCGGGCCCGTCGAAGACGGGGGACGCCGGCTCGCCGCCCGCGCCACGGGCGCCATCACCACCCTCGACGAAGTACGGGCGCTGGCGGTGAACGCGGCCGGCCTGAAGCTCGCGGACGTCGCCGAGATCCGCTACGAGGAGCCCCCGGTCGAGTTCGGCCGCCGCCTCAACCTGGCCCCCGCCATCGCGCTGGAGGTGTTCAAGGAGTCGACGGCCAACACGGTCGAGGTCGCCGAGGCCGTGATGCGCACCATCAAGGAGGACATCGGCGCCGACCCGCTGCTGCAGGGCGTGAACGTGTTCGTGTGGGAGGACCAGGCCCGCGAGATCCGGTCCGGCCTCGAGGGACTCACCGGCTCCGGCATCGAGGGCGCGTTGCTGGCCGTCGGCGTCCTGTACTTCTTCCTGCGCCGGTGGGACTCGACGCTGGTCGTCTCGGCCGCGATCCCGGTCTCGCTGCTGATGACGACCGGCGTCATGTACTTCGCCGGCGCCAACCTGAACGTGCTGTCGATGATGGGCCTGATGCTCGGCGTCGGCATGCTGGTCGACAACGCGATCGTGGTGCTGGAGTCGATCGACCGCCGCCAGCGGGCGGGCGACGCCCCCGCCGAGGCCGCGCTGCGCGGCGCCCGCGAGGTCTCGATGGCGGTGGTCTGCTCGACGCTGACCAGCGTGATCGTGTTCCTGCCGCTCGTGGTCGGCGCCAAGAACAACATCACAATCATGCTCGGCGAGATCGGCTGGACCATCTCTGTGGCGATGGCGGCCAGCCTCGCCGTGTCGCTCCTGATGATCCCGCTGCTCGGCCGCTACATGCGCCCGCGCGACGCGAAGGAACCGTTCGGACTGCGCTGGCTCGAGGCCCGCTACGAGACGGCGCTGCACTGGAGCCTGACCCACCGCAAGTCCTCGGCCGCGATCGTCGTCGTCTCGCTGGTGCTCGGCGTGCTGCCGCTGGCCGCCGGCCTCGTGGAGTCGAGCACCTTCGCCGGCTCGGTCAACCGCCGGCTGGTGATGGACTACGAGTTCGCCGACTTCACCTACCAGGCGGACGTCGAGAAGGTCGTGGCGGCGACCGAGCGCTTCCTGCTCGAGCGCAAGGACGAGTTCCGCACCCGCGACGTCTACTCGTTCTACGGCGACAACCAGGCGACCACCGCCCTGGTGCTCGCCGTCGAGGACCTGCCCGACGAGGAGATGAAGGCCCTGCGCAAGAAGATCCGCGACCAGGTGCCGCAGCACCCGGGCGTCAAGCTGCGCTTCCAGGACGACGAGGACTCGAACGGGGGCTCGGGGACGACCTTCGCGGTGCGCCTGTACGGCAACGACCCGCAGGCCCTCGAGCAGTGGGCCGAGAAGGCCGTCGCCGCGCTGTCGGGGATCGAGCACGTCGCCGACGTCACCAGTTCCTCGCGCGACGCCGCGATGGAGGTGCAGGCCCGGCTCGACCCCGACAAGGCGCGGCGACTCGGCCTCGACCCGCGGCGGATGGCGGACCTGCTGGGCTTCACGCTGGGCGGCACCCGGCTCGCCCGCATCGCCGGCCCCGAGCGCGAGATCGACGTCAACCTCGCGCTGCGCATGGCCGATCGCGAGGACCTCTCCGACCTGCGGCTGCTCCCGGCCGCGACCACGCCCGAGGGCCGCGTGGTCACGCTGGGCGAGGTGGCGAGCTTCGAGATGGTCCGCAAGCCGCGGGCGATCGACCGCGAGAACCGGACGGCGCGGGTGATGGTCAGCGGCTCGTACGACGGCAAGAGCTTCGGCAACGAGGGCCGCCCCAAGGTCAAGGAAGCGATGGACGCGCTGGGCCTGCCGCCGGGCGTTTCGTGGTCCTTCGGCCGCCGCATCGAGCAGCAGGACGAAGACGGCAAGCAGATGCTGCTCAACTTCCTGCTGGCTCTGGCCCTCGTCTACGTGATCATGGCCTCGCTGTTCGAGTCGCTGCTGCAGCCGTTCGCGATCCTGTTCTCGATCCCGTTCTCGCTGTTCGGCGTCACCTGGCTGCTGGCGGCCACCGGCACGCCCTTCAACCTGATGGCCAACATCGGCCTGCTGATCCTGGTCGGCGTGGTGGTCAACAACGGCATCGTGCTGCTCGACCGCGTCAACCACTACCGCAACGAGGGCCTCGCGCGCGAGGAGGCGATCCGCCGCGCTGGCGCCGACCGCCTGCGCCCGATCCTGATGACGGCGGCGACGACGATCCTCGGCCTGCTGCCGCTGGCGCTCGGCAACGCGGGGCTCGGCGGCTGGGCCTACTACTACCCGCTGGCCCGCACGGTGATGGGCGGCCTCGCCAGCTCGACGGTGCTGACGCTGCTGATCCTGCCCTTCGTCTACTGCGTGCTCGAGGACGTGTCGCTGTGGTGGAGCCGCCTGTGGCGCCTCAGCGCTCCCCGCCCTGCCACTGAACCGGCGAACCAGCCGGCACAGGCGTAGGCGCTACACCGGCACCGCGAGCCGCGACCGCCGCCTGTTGGGGACGGCGGCTGCCAGGCCGACGACGAAGCCCGCCGTGTCGAGGATCGGGATCGGCAGGCCAGCGACGACGACGACCGGCCCCGGGGCGAGCAGCAGCGCGGCGGCCACGAACAGCAGGAGGCGCTCGAGCGTCGTCAGCCGGGCGAACAGGTAGCCCGCCAGCGCTGCCGCGAAGGCGACGACGCCGAGCACGGCCACGACGAGCGCGGCGACGAACGCGCCGGCCGACGGCGCGGCGTCGCCCGGCAGCAGCAGCAGCTCCGGCCGGAACACGAAGATGTAGGGCAGCGAGAAGCCGACCAGCGAGATGCGGAAGGCCGCCAGGCTGGTCGCCATGATGTTGGCGCCGGCGATCGAGGCGGCCGTGTAGCCGGCCAGCGCCACCGGCGGCGTCACCATCGACAGCATCCCGAAGTAGAAGATGAAGAGGTGGACCGCGAGCGGCTGCGCGCCGAGGTCGCTCAGCACCGGGCCGACCAGGGTCGCCAGCAGCAGGTAGACCACGGCCGACGGCAGGCCCATGCCGAGCACGAGCGAGGACACCATCACCGCCGCGAGCGCCAGCACGAGGTGCTGCTCGGCCAGCGGCAGCAACAGGCCCGGCAGCCGCGTGCCGACTCCCGTCAGCATGACGACGGCGATGATGATGCCGACGCAGGCCGCTGCGGCGACCAGCGGCACGACGTCCTTGCCGGACGAGACGATGGCGTCGCGCAGGCGTGGCCAGTCGAGGCGCGTCGAGCGGTGCACGAAGCTGACGGCGATCATCACCGCCAGCGTCACGCTCACCGCGCGGAACGCCGTGAAGCCGAACGCGAGCAGTCCCATCAGGGTGGCGAGCGAGGTGGCGAACACGATCCCCGCGAACCGCGAAGCTTCACGGCCGCCCCCGTCCTCTTCCACGACCACGGGCGCCAGCGCCAGCCGCCGCGCGTGGAAATGGACGTACATGAACAGCGAGAGGTAGAAGAGGATGGCCGGCACGAGCGCCGCGCGGATGATGTCCAGGTAGCTGACCGGCGGCTGGACCAGCTCGATCATCATGTAGGCGCCCGCGCCCATCACCGGCGGCACCAGCGCGCCGCCCGAACTGGCAGCCGCTTCGACCGCCCCGGCCACGGTCGGGCTGAAGCCGGCCTTGCGCATCATCGGGATCGTGAACAGGCCCGTCGTGGCGACGTTGGCGACCGCGCTGCCCGAGACCGACCCCATCAGCCCGCTGCTGATCACCGCGACCTTGGCGGGCCCGCCGGGGGTGCGGCCGAACGTGCGGGCCGCGAAGTCGATGACGAACCGGGTCGCGCCGGTCTGGGCGAGCACGGCGCCGAAGACGACGAACAGGAACACGTACGTGAACATCACCGAGAGCGCGACGCCGAACACGCCCTGGGTGTGCAGGAAGGTCTGGGCGACGATCCGCTCGACCGGGTACCCGCGGTGGGGAAACAGCCAGCCGGGCAGCGACGGGCCCAGCCAGGCGTAGAGCAGGAAGGCGCCGGCCAGCAGCGGCAGCGTGAGGCCGATCGTCCGCCGCGCCGCCTCCAGCACCACCAGCAGGCCCAGGACCGCGATCGCGATGTCCGTCGAGGTCTCGTAGCCGGCGCGGTTGCCGAGCGACCGCCCGTCGAACCAGCTCGCGGCGAAGGCGGGCTCGGTCTGCCAGACGACGTAACCGCAGCTCACGAACGTGGCGAGGATGAGCGCGCCGTCGAGCGCCCGGGTCAGCTTCGACTCGCCGAAGCGAGGCGCCGCCGGCACGTTGAGGAAGCACAACACCAGGCCCAGCAGCGCGAACACGGCGAGCTGCGAGGCCGGCGACAGCCGCGGGTAGTTGACCTCGGCGAGCGTGAAGGCGCACAGCGACGCGCTCAGCGCGAACGTCGCCGCCGCTTTCACCAGCGACGGAGGGGCCATGCGCTCAGTCGCGCCAGATGCCGATTTCGCGGTAGTAGCGAATCGCACCCGGGTGGAACGGCGTGCCCGTGTCGCGGACGACGTTGGCGGGGTTGATGGCGCGGCCCGCCGGGTGCTTCTGCGCCACCTCGGCGCGCTGCTCGTAGAGCAGCTTCGTGACCTTGTAGACCAGTTCCGCATCCTGATCGGCCGCGGTGATCAGGTGCATCGAGCCGACGTCGAGGCCCTCGAAGGCGGTCGCCTGGCCGCGGTAGGTGTCGGCCGGAATCGTGGCCGGGTCGAAGAAGACGTACTCCTTGACCAGCGCGTCCTTCGCCGCCGGGTCGTACGGGACGAACGTGAGGTCCTGCCCGGCCGCGGCCTGGGTGATCGAGGCCGTCGGGATCGCGCCGCCGAGGAACACGGCGGCGGCCGAGCCGTCGGCGAGCATGTCGACCGCGGCGGCCTGCGTCGCGTTGAGCGGCGTGAAGTCGGCGTACGTCAGGCCGTGGGCGCGCAGGATCGGCTGCACGAAGAACTCGAAGCCGGCGCCGGCCGGGCCGATCACCACCCGCTTGCCCCGCAGGTCGGCGATCGTCTCCACGCCCTTGCCCTTCGGGCTGACGAAGAGCGCGACGTTGGGCGCCAGCGTCATCACCGCCTGAACCGGGTAGGCGCGGTCCCAGCCTTCGCCGCCGCGCACCGCGAAGTAGGTGATGGCCGCGTTCGACAGCGCCAGGTCGAGCTGCCCCTGGGTGAGTCGCCGGATGTTCTCCTGCGAGCCGCTGGTCGCCTCCGCGGTGACCTGCCAGCCGAGGCTGGCCGAGTGTGCAGTGATCACCTCGGTGAGCGCGCCGCCGACGACGAAGAAGGCGCCGCCGGGGGGAGCGGTGCCCACGTTCAGGAACGTCCGCTCGGGCCCGGAAGACCCGCCGCAGCCGGCGACCAGGAAGGCGACCGAGAGGCAGAGTCCGCGCAGGGCCAGGTGGACGCGGGTCAACGGCTTGGAGACGGTGGCTTCGAGCATGTGCGGATGCTACCCGGACGCCGCGCGTCGTACATGTCAAAGAGTGCCTTCAGCCCCCGCTCGCGGCTGAAGCCCGGCGCCGGGCTCGCGGGCTGCCCGGCCACCGCGGCGATCGCGGCGGCGAGACCGCCGACGTCCCCCCAGGGCACGAGGCCCGGGCCCGGGTGCCACTCGCGCACCCCGCCCGAGTCCCAGGCCGCCACGGGAACCCCCAGGCTCAGCGCCTCGAGGCCCGCGATCCCGAACGGCTCCTGCCACCGCGACGGCATCACCAGTACCCGTGCGCGGCGGTAGACGCCGGCCATCGCCCGGTGGGGGAGCCACCCCGTCACCTCGAGCCCGGAGCGCTCCAGTTCCGTCCGCAGGGGCCCGGTTCCCGCGAACACCAGCGGCTCGTCGAGGCGCGCGCTGCGCCAGGCCGCCACCGCGTCGCGAACCCCTTTCACCTCCACCAGCCGGCCCGCGAACAGGATGCAGGGTGGGCCCGACGGCCTCGCCTCCGGGTCCAGGCCGTGGGGCCAGGGAGGCGTCACGAAGACGTCGTCCGCCGCGAGGCCAGCCGCCACCAGCTCCGCCTTCATGTAGGCGGACAGCACCCCCACCCGGAGCCCTCGCAGGGCGCGCAGGCGGGCGGCTGTCACCTCGTGGACCGCCTCGAAGTAGCCCGCATCGTCGAAGCACGCGGCGCACGCGTCCCGCGAGAGCGCGACCCGGCACGGCGCGCCGTCTCGCGTCCACTTGCCGCGGGACGGGCAGAAGTAGCGGTGGTCCTGGACCGTCACGACCGGGTCCAGCGGCCGCAGCGACTCGAGCAGCTCCGGGTTGACGAGGTTGTGGACGTGGACGACGTCCGGGCGCTCGCGGGAGATGGCCGCCGCGAGTCCGCCGGCGCGCCCCCGCCCCTCGGCCAGCCCGGGCCACAGTCGCAGCGGCGCGGCCGCAGGCGCCACTCCCGTCTCCGCTTCCCCGGCGAAGAGCTTCTGCTCCGTGTCCGCCTCCCGTAGCGACGCGAGGACCGCGGAGAGGTAGGCCGAGGCTCCACCCCGGTCGGTCCAGCGGTCGGCCACGTGGATCAGTCGCATCGGGCATCTGACCCTAGCAAGGCCTTCGCTGTCTGGCACGCAACACGCTGGCATTGATCTTGCGCTAGGCGGGACGAACGGCCGCGCATCGGGCCAGCCTCCCCTCGCGGGCGGCACGCCTTGCGCGGACAGGGCCGACCGCGGCCGGGTCGAAGAGGACCACCGAAAGGATTGCCTTCATGCGCCACTCACTCTTCCTCGCGACGCTGGGCATAGCCCTCGTCGCGGCCGGGGGCACCGCCTCCGCCCAGGCGCCGCCGGCCTGGAGCGCGACGGACTGCCAGGCCTGTCACGAGAAGGCCGCCAGCCCGGCCTTCAACAAGACCGCCCACGCGAAGCTCGACCAGAGCTGCGCGAGCTGCCACCAGAACCTCGCCGAGCACGTCAAGGGCCAGTCGGAGGGTGACGCCAACGCCCCCGTGCCCTCCGTCAAGGCGCTGAAGACCGCCGCCATCAACGACTCCTGCCTGACCTGCCACGAGAAGGGCGGCCAGGCCGGCTGGCGCGGAGGCATCCACGACCGCCGCAACGTCTCCTGCACCTCGTGCCACAGCGTGCACTCCTTCGAGTCGAAGAAGGGACAGCTCAAGCACGCGCAGGACCCCGAGACCTGCTACTCCTGCCACCAGAACGTGCGCGCCAAGTCGTGGCGCACGTCGCACCACCCGGTGCGCGAGGGCAAGATGCAGTGCTCGAGCTGCCACAACCCGCACGACGGCAGCCGCCCGGGCATGCTCAAGGCCGAGTCGGTCAACGAGCTCTGCTACCAGTGCCACACCGAGAAGCGCGGCCCGTTCCTGTTCGAGCACGCCCCCGTGCGCGAGGACTGCGCGGCGTGCCACGACCCGCACGGCTCGAACCACAAGCGGATGCTCGTGCAGAAGCAGCCGACGCTGTGCTGGAACTGCCACTTCACCGGCTCCGGCCACTTCGGATCCGGCGACAACCTGTCGACCGAGCTGGGCGCGCGGGTCGCGCCGCCGGGGGCGCCCTCGGGCTTCCCCACCGCCAACTCGCGGTTCGTGGACAAGAGCTGCAAGAACTGCCACACGAACATCCACGGCTCCAACTCGCCTTCGGGCGCCTACTTCGTGAGGTAGCCATGAAGAGAGCACTGACGAGCTTCCTGGCCCTCACCCTCGTCGCGTCTCCCGCTTTCGCCGAAGACAAGCCCGCCGTCGAGAACGGCGGCACGGTCAGCGTCGGCGTGCTGGCGACCGAGAACGTCGACTCCTCGAAGTTCGAGGAGTACCGCGAGATCCCCGAGGGGGTCTTCGTCCCCTACTTCCACCTGTTCTCGACCGGCGGCAAGGTCGACTTCGACCTGTACGGCTACAACGTGCGGCAGTCGGACCAGCAGTACCTGGGCTGGCTGAAGGCCCCCGCCTTCGACCTCGCGATCGACTACAACGAGATCCCGCACAACATGGGCAACGGCGCCCGCACGTTCCTGCACGAGACGTCGGAAGGCGTCTGGCAGATGAGCGACAACCTGCAGCAGTCGCTCGGCCAGGCCGTGCTGGCCCAGCCGTCGACCGCCCGCAACGTGACCTTCTACGACAACCTGCTGGCTTCGACCTTCGCGTCGGCCGGCAAGGTCGACGTCTCCGGCACCCGCAAGCGTGGCTCGGTCAGCCTCGACCTGTCGAAGAAGCTGCCGATCGGCCTGGTCTTCTCGTACATGCGCGAGCTGAAGTCGGGTTACCGCGGCGACGGCGGCGGCGGCCTGTACAACACGATCAGCAGCGTGATCGAGGTGCCCGACCCGCTCAACGAGCTGACCCAGGACTTCGGCGTGCGCGCCACCTACGAGTTCGACAAGGGCAACGTCCACGCCGGCCTGTTCCGCAACCTGTACAACAACCGCGCCGAGACGCTGACCGTCGACAACCCGTTCCAGTGGTTCGACACGCCGTACGTCTCGAGCGTCGGCGGCGGCGCCCGGGCGCGCTGGGTCAACGCCCCGGACAACGAGGCGACCACCGGCAACCTGGGCTTCCTGCTCAAGTTCGCGAAGAAGACCCGGATCGGCGGCGACGTCTCGATCGGCCGCTGGACCCAGGACGCGGCCTTCTACCCGTACACGATCAACTCCGCGATCCTGACCCCGGCCGGCGCCCGCGCCGACCAGCTCTCGACGCTGCAGCGGCCGTCGCTCGACGGCAAGATCGACACCACCAGCCTCAACCTGACGTTCTCGTCGCGTCCGGTCGAGAACCTGGGCCTGCGTGCCCAGTTCCGCAGCTACGAGCTCACCAACAAGACCGACCGCTTCGTGATCACCGGCGACGTCGGCGGCTCGCCCGACCGCACCTGGTCGGTCGTGACGCCCTCGGCCGACGCCCCGTACGGGCACCTGACCGCGAACGTCTACGACACCAAGACGCGCCGCTTCACGGCCGCGGCCAGCTACGACGTCGGCGACCTCACGCTCGAGGGCCAGTACCGCTACGCCAAGCTGGAGCGCACCAGCCGCGAGGCGACCGAAGGCGACGAGAACGCCTTCACGTTCACCGCGCTGTTCCATGCCAAGGACTGGCTCGGCTTCCGCGGCACCTACGAGCAGGCCAAGCGCACCGCCGAGGGCGAGACCGTCTACGGCTTCCAGTCCGACGAAGCCGAGCGCGAGACGAAGCGGGTCGGCCTCGACGTCGAGCTGACCCCGGCCGACGCCGTCACCGTGACCCTCGCGTACTTCCGCCGCGACGTCGAGTACACCGGCCGTCCGGACCGCATCGCGCTGTCCGGCGGCGTGCCCGTGGCCGGCGCCCAGCCGATCCCCGGCACCCCCAGCGGCCTGCTCGAGGCCAAGTACGACGCGTTCACGGCCGAGGTCGGCTACAACCCGAACGAGCGCATCGAGCTCGGCGCGTACTACACCTACGAGAAGAACCTCACGACCAACCAGTGGTCGACGACCACCGGCGTCAACCTCAACAACTTCCTGAACTACAAGGGCACCGACGAGACCGACACGTTCGGCTTCAACGGCACCTTCAAGCTGCGCCCCGAGGTCTGGACGCTGCTCGTCAACCTGCAGCGCCAGAAGGTCGACGGCCTGATGGACATCACCGCCCGCGAGGCCGGCTCGTTCTACACGCCGGGCCGCACCACCCTGATCCCCGCCGGCTCCGGCGGCGCCCAGGACATCGTCGACTGGGACGACACCACGCTGACCACGCTCAATGCCCAGCTCGACTGGGCGGTGAGCAAGGGCTGGACGCTGTCGGCCGGGTACCTGTACGAGAAGTACGACTTCCTCGACGCGTTCAACGCAGGCGGCCGGCTGATGCCGCAGGCCGTCGTGATCGTCACCAAGTCCAACGACGGCGCCTACGAGGCGAACGTCGTCTACGCCAGCGTCGCATACACGTTCTAGGGACCGACGCATCCCTGGCGGCCGGGGCGGAGGAAATTCCGCCCCGGCCGTTCGTGCGTCCGGCTAACCTAGGGGCACCGTGCGCGCCCTCCCTCCCCGGGCCATCCTCGGCCTGTGCCTCGCCCTCGCGGCGAGCGCCGCCTCGGCCGCGCCCGCGCCGCTGCCCGGGCCCCGCGCATGGACCACGACCGCGTGGTCGAGCGACAACGGCCTGCCCGAGAACACCGTGCACGCCCTGCTGCAGGACGGCCGCGGCTATCTCTGGGTGGGGACCTACGGCGGCCTCGTGCGCTTCGACGGCGTGCGCTTCGTGCCGATCGACCTGGGCCCGCAGGTGTCCCCCGCGCTCGGGATCTACGCGCTCGCCGACGACGGCGCGGGCGGGCTGTGGCTGGGCACGGCGGGGAGCGGCCTGATCCACCGGGCGGCAGGCGGCGCGCTGCGTCACCTCACCCAGGCCAACTCCGGGGGCCGGCTGGCGTCCGACTCGGTGCGGGTCCTGGCGCGCACCGGCGACGGCCTGCTCGCCGGCACCGACGGAGGTCTGGTCCGCCTGCGCGGCGACGCGATCGAGAAGGTTCCCGCCGACTCGGGCCTCGGCTCTATCCGCGCCCTGCTGGTCGACGCCGCGGGAGCCTGGGTCGGCAGCTCCGGCGCGGGACTCTTCCGCTACGACGGAGAGCGCCTGCACCGCGACCCGCGGGTGGCCGGCGACGTCGCCGCGCTGGCCGCCGACGGGCGCGGGGGACTGTACGTGGGGCTCGCGGGCGGCGGTCTCGTGCACCTCCCGGACGACGGCGCGCCCCGGCGCTGGGGCGCGGCGGAGGGGCTGCCGGACACGGTCGTCAAGGCGCTGCTGCCGGGCCGCGACGGCGCGCTGTGGATCGGCATGAACGGCGGCGGCCTCGCCCGCCTGAAGGACGGACGCCTCGAGACGCCCGACCTCGGGCCGGCGCTGCGCGGGGTGATCGTGCAGACGCTGCTGCACGATCGCGAGGGCCTGCTGTGGGTCGGCACCCTGGTGCGCGGACTGCACCGACTGCGGCCGGCTCCCGTGCTGGCCTGGACACCGGAGCACGGCCTGCCCGACCCGTTCGTGAAGGGACTCGCAGCCGGCCGCGACGGGCTTTGGGTGGCGACCAACGGCGGCGGTCTGGCGCGGCTCGGCCTCGACGGGAGCAGCTCGGGGCGCTTCGAGTTGATCGACAGCCGGCACGGGCTGGCCAGCGACATCCTGATGACGGTGTTCGAGGATTCCCGCGGGCGGGTCTTCGCCGGCAGCTACCTGAAGGGACTCGACCGCATCGCGGGCGGCCGCGTCGTCGAGCACTGGTCGACTCGCGAGGGCCTGCCCAACGAAACCGTCACGGCGATCGCCGAGGGCCCGGCCGGCACGCTGTGGCTGGGCACCTACGGCGGCGGCCTGGCGCGCCTGGACGACGCGGGCCGCCTCCAGCCGGTCCCCCTGCGCGAGGCCCCGGGCGAGATCGTCCGCACGCTGCTCGCCGACGGCGACGGGCTGTGGGTCGGCACCAACGACGGCCTGGTCCGGCTGCGCGGCGACCTCAAGCAGCGCTTCACGACGGCCGACGGGCTGGGCTCGAACGTGGTGACGGCGCTGCACCGCGACGCGGACGGGGCGTTGTGGATCGGCACCCGGGGCGGCGGCCTCAGCCGCCTGCGCGGCGGGCGGTTGCAGACGGTGCGCCAGCGCGACGGCCTGCGCCACGACACGATCTACGCGATCCTCGACGACGGGGCCGGCTCGCTGTGGTGCTCGAGCGAGCGCGGCCTGTTCCGCGTCTCGCGCGCCTCGCTCGAAGCGTTCTTCGCCGGGACTGCGGCCGCCGTGACGACGGTGGCGCTCGACAAGGGCGACGGACTGCCCAGCCCGCAGTGCAGCGGCGGCTTCGGGGGCGCCGGCGTGCGGGCGGCGTCGGGCCGGCTGTTCTTCCCCACGATCGAAGGCCTGGCGGCGATCGACCCGGTCGCGCTGCCTCGCCACCTGGCCCCGCCGCCGGTGGTGATCGAGGAGCTCTCGACGGAACTCGAAGGGCACCGGGTCGACGTGCCGGTGGTGATCGAACCCGGCCGCGAGCGGCTCGAGATCCGCTACACCGGCCTCGCGCTCGGCGCGCCCGAGCGGCTGCGCTTCCGCTTCCGGCTGACGGGCTACGACGAGGACTGGGTCGAGGCCGGCTCGCGGCGAGTCGCCTACTACACCCGCGTGCCCCCGGGCGAATACCTGTTCGAGGTCGTCGCGGTGAACGAGGACGGCGTGACGAGCCATGGCCCGGCGACGCTCGCGATCGAGCTGCGCCCGCGCTTCTTCGAGACCCGCGGCTTCGTGGCGCTGGCCGGCCTGGCGCTGGTCCTGCTGCTGGGCGGCGGCCACCTGCTGCGCCTGCGCACGCTGCGCCGGCGCGAGCGCGAGCTGGAGGCGCTGGTCGCGGAGCGGACCGAGAACCTCGCGGAGGAGCACCGCCACGCGGTGATGGCGCTCTCCGCGCTGGAGACGGCGCACGAGGAGCTGGAGGCGGCCCACGGCGAGCTGTCGCGCACCAACGACGCGCTGCGCGCCGCCGACGCGCTCAAGACGGAGATGCTGGGCATCGCCGCCCACGACCTCAAGAACCCGCTGACCGTGATCCGCGGCTTCGGCGAGCTGCTCGAGATGAAGACGGCGGATCCCGCGGGCCGCGACATGGCGGCCCGCATCGTGCGCAGCGCGGACACGATGCTCGGGATCGTGACCCGCCTGCTCGACTCCGCGGCGCTGGAGAGCGGCCAGCTCGCGATCGAGCGCGAGCGCGTCGACCTCGCGTCGGTCGTGGCGCAGGTCGTCGACGCCAACCGCTCGCAGGCCGAGCGCAAGCGCCAGCCGCTGGAAGCGGAACTGCCTCCCGGGGTGACGGTCACGGGTGACGCGGAGCGTCTCGCCCAGGTCGTCGACAACCTCGTCGGCAACGCGGTCAAGTACTCGCCACCCGGGGCGCCCGTCCGCGTCCGCCTGTCCGCCCGCGACGGCCACGCCGTGCTCGAGGTGGAGGACGAGGGCCCCGGCTTCTCGGCCGAGGAGCGGGACAAGCTGTTCCGCCGCTTCTCCCGGCTGTCCGCGAAGCCGACCGGTGGCGAGTCCAGCTCGGGCCTCGGCCTCTCGATCGCGCGCCAGCTCGCCGAACTGCACGGGGGAAGCGTCGACGCCCGCAGCTCCGGTCCCGGCCAGGGCGCCACCTTCGAGCTACGCCTGCCGCTCGCCTGAGCGGCGCGCGTGGGCGGTCGCGCCCGGCCCGGCTGGGCTAAGATCGCGGCTCCCACGACAGGACGTCCGTGCGTCGCGACCAACCGAGGGCCTTCATGAACCAGAACCAGGACCACTTCTCCTCGCGCTGGGGAATCCTGCTCGCGGCCATCGGCATGGCCGTCGGCACCGGCAACATCTGGCGCTTCCCGCGGGTCGCGGCGGCCAACGGCGGCGGCTCGTTCCTGATCGCCTGGCTCGTCTTCATGTTCGCGTGGTCGGTGCCGCTGGTGATCGCGGAGTTCGCGATGGGCAAGCGGACCCGCCGCGGACCCGCGGGCGCGATCGGCCACCTCGTCGGGGCGCGCTGGAACTGGCTGGGCGCCTTCGTCGGCGTCTGCTCCTGCTTCATCATGTTCTACTACTCGGTGGTCGCCGGCTGGTGCCTCAAGTACTTCGTGGCCAGCCTCGGCGGCGGGCTGACCGGCATCGACTCGGAGGCCTACTGGCAGTCCTTCACGGGCGGCAACCTGGAGCCGGTGCTGTACCACCTGATCGCGATGGCGCTGGGCTGCGCGATCATCTCGCGCGGCGTCGTGCGCGGCATCGAACTGACGAACCGGGTGCTGATCCCCGTGCTGTTCCTGCTGCTGGTGATCGGCGCCGCCCGCGCGCTGATGCTGCCCGGCGCGGTCCAGGGCCTGGCCTTCCTGTTCACGCCCGACTGGGACCGACTGCTCCACCACCAGGTGTGGCTGGAGGCGCTCAGCCAGTCGGCGTGGAGCGTGGGCGCGGCCTGGGGCCTGGTGATGACCTACGGGGTCTACCTGCGCAAGAAGGACGACGTCGTGCTGACCAGCTACGCCACCGCGTTCGGCGACTACTCGGCCTCGCTGCTCGCGGGCATCGCGGTGCTGTGCACGGTGTTCGCGGTGCTGCCGCCCGACCAGGCGCTGGCCGCCCTCGGCGCCGGCAACGAGGGCCTGACCTTCATCTGGCTGCCGCGGCTGTTCGAGCAGCTCCCGCTCGGCGGCCTGTTCCTGTCGCTGTTCTTCCTGGCGCTGAGCTTCGCCGCGCTCTCCTCGCTGATCGCGATGATCGAGCTGGCCACCCGCATCGGCGTCGACCTCGGCTTCGAACGCCGGCGGGCCGTGCTGATCGTCGGCCTGGTCGGCTTCGCGCTCGGCCTGCCCTCGGCCTGGAAGCTCGGCTTCTTCCAGAACCAGGACTGGGTCTGGGGGCTGGGGCTGATGGTCTCCGGGCTGTTCATGGCCGTGGCCGTCGCCCTCTTCGGCACGGAGCGCTTCCGCACCGAGGTCGTCAACGACGAGGACGAGCGCAGCCCGGTCGGGCGCTGGTTCACGGTCGTGATGCGCTACGTCGTGCCGCTAGAGTTCGTGGCGCTGATGGCCTGGTGGTTCTACCAGTCGGCCACGGTCTACGACCGCGAGGGCTGGTGGAACCCGCTGCACACGTACAGCGTCGGCACGACCCTCGCGCAGTGGGTGCTGGTGATCGGGGTCCTGGTCGCGCTCAACCGCTGGTGGGCGGCGCGGGTCGGCGCCGGGGAGGCGGGACGATGAGCGCGACCGGCTGGATCGTGATGGTGCTGGTGCTCGGCGGCGTGTGGGGCGGCTTCGCCTGGCTGCTCTACCGGCTCGTGCGCGAAGGCGAGCGCGAGGAGTAGCCCGGGCAGCAGGCTCCGGCGCCGGGCTCGACCCGGCGCCGGAACCCCGGGGCTTCCCTACTGCGGGTCCTTGACCGCGTACTCCATGCGGCCCGAGAAGTAGTCCTTCGCCAGCTTGCCGACGGTGCCCGACAGGAAGGCGAGCCCGATCAGGTTCGGCAGCGCCATGAACCCGTTGAGCAGGGTGCCGATCGCCCACACCAGCGGCACCGAGGCGACGGCGCCGACCATGATCAGCGCGACGAAGATGCCGCGGTAGAGCTTGATCATCGACGAGCCGAACAGGAACTCGAAGCACTTCTCGCCGTAGTAGCACCAGCCGATCAGGGTCGAGAAGCCGAACAGGAAGCTGCAGATGGCGACGATCGTCGAGGCGAACGGGATCGTGGTCGCGAGCGCGGCCGCCGTCAGGTCGCCGCTCGCCCCCTGGAACTGCGGGCTGGTCCACAGCCCCGATTCCAGGATCACGAACGCCGTCATGGTGCACACGACGATGGTGTCGATCCACACCTCGAAGACGCCGACGGTGCCCTGCTCGACCGGGTGCTTGACGTTGGCGATGCCGTGGGCGATGGGCGAGGAGCCGAGGCCGGCCTCGTTCGACAGCACGCCGCGGCTGACGCCGCTCTGGATCGCCTGGGCCACGGTCGCGCCAGCGAATCCGCCGACCGCGGCGGTCGGGGTGAAGGCCTCGAGCACGATCAGCCACAGCACGTGCGGCAGCTTGTCGATGTTGAGCAGCACGAAGGCGCCCGTGGAGACGACGTAGAGCACGATCATCGACGGCACCAGCGCCTCGGCCGTGACCGCGATGCGCTTGATCCCGCCCAGCAGCACGAGGCCGACGGCGACGGTGATCAGGATGCCGGGCACCCAGGTCGGCAGCGTGACGCCGGCGACCGTCTCGACCGCGGTGACGAACGTGCGGGCGACAGTGTTGGACTGGGCCATGTTGCCGGTGCCGAACAGCGCGGCGCACATCCCGAAGAACGCAAAGGCCATCGCCAGCGCCTTGCCCAGCGCCTTGTTCGGGATGCCCTGCTGGATGTAGTACATCGGGCCGCTGGCCAGTTCGCCCAGCGACGTGCGCACGCGGTAGTGCACGCCCAGCACGGCCTCGGAGAACTTGGTCGCCATGCCGACCGTCGCGCACATCCACATCCAGAACACGGCCCCGGGCCCGCCCAGCAGGATCGCGGTGGCGACGCCGCCGATGTTGCCGTTGCCGACGGTGGCCGCGAGTGCCGTGGAGAGCGCCTGGAAGGACGAGATCGTGCCCTCCTTGCGGTCCCCCTTGTTGAAGATCCCGCCCAGCGACGAGCGGACCGCCGTCGGGAAGTGGCGGACCTGGACGAAGCCCGTCTTCCAGCTCAGCCAGCCGCCGACGAGCAGCAGCACCAGCGGCATCACGAACGGCTGCCAGACCCAGGCGTCGATCTGGGTGATCAGGGTCGTCAGGTCGGTCAAAACGCCTCCTCAGCCCGCGAACATGCCGCGCGCGGTCATCACGATGATGAACAGGATCGCCAGCGGGCACACGTAACGGATCAGGAACGCCCACAGCGGGGCGGCGGGGAACGTCTGGCCCTCGGCCGTCAACTCCTCGATCGCCCGATCGGCGCCCCACACCCAGCCGACGAAGATGGAGATCAGCAGCCCGCCGATCGGCAGCGCCCAGTTGTTCCACACCGTCGCCATCAGGTCGAGGAACGAGACCTCGAACCCGGGCAGCGTGCTGAGCGACGCCACCGCGCCTTGCGACAGCACCGAAGGCACGGCCAGCGCGCCGACGGCGAGGGTCAGCGTGACCACGGCCCGCTTGCGCGGCCAGCCGCGGTCGACCAGGGCGGAGGTCGGCACCTCGAGCAGCGACAGCGTGCTGGTCAGCGCCGCGATCGAGAGCAGGATGAAGAACGCGGCGCCGAACAGCTCGCCGCCGGGCATCGTGCCGAACAGCCGCGGCAGCACCGCGAAGATCAGGCCCGGGCCGCTGGACGAGGGGTCGAAGCCGGCGATCGAAAAGCCCGCCGGGAAGATCACGAGCCCGGCCAGCAGCGCGACGGCCGTGTCGAGCCCCGCCACCCACGCGGCGGAGGTCGTGGCGTTGGCCGTGCGCGAGAGGTAGCTGCCGTACGTGATCATCGCGCCCATGCCCAGGCTGAGCGAAAAGAACGCCTGGCCGAGCGCGGCGTTGAAGACGGCCGGGTTGGTGAGCCCGGACCAGTCGGGGTGCATGTAGTAGGCGAGGCCCTCGGCGGCCCCGGGCAGGGTGAGGGCGCGGACCGCCAGCCCGATCAGCAGCAGGAACAGCGCCGGCATCATCAGCTTCGACGCGCGTTCGATGCCCTCGCGCACGCCGGCAAGCAGGATCCCGGCGGTCACCGCCAGCACGACGAACGAGAGCACGACGTTCTTCGCGCCGTCGGCGACGAAGGCGCCGAAGAAGCCGCCGATCTGCTCGGGGCTGCCGACGACCGCACCCGTCGCCGCGAACCAGATGTAGGCGAGCGTCCAGCCGGCGATCACGACGTAGAAGGACAGGATGCCGACGCCGGCCATCACCCCCAGCGCACCCACCATCCACCACGGGGTGCCGGGGCGAGTCGTCGCGAAGGCCTCGATCGGCGAGCGCCGCGACGAGCGGCCCAGCGCCAGCTCCGCGATCAGGATCGGGAAGCAGATCAGGAACACGCACGCGAGGTAGATGAGGACGAAGACCGCGCCTCCGCCCTTCCCCACCTGCATCGGGAAGCCCCAGATGTTGCCGAGGCCGACGGCCGAACCGGCCGCGGCCAGGATGAAACCCGCCCTCGAACCCCAACTGCCGCGGTCGTCGCTCACCTGCATCGGCGTTGCCGCTCCTCGTGCCCGGGCTGTTCCCGGGAGGTTGTCTGGAACCCGCGTACTCTAGAGGGCGGCCCGTCGAAGTCAAGCCCTAGTCGAGGTGGGCGCGCTCCGCGTCGCCCATCTCGACGCCGCCCTGCGGGAAGTACTCCTGCCAGCGGCGCGAGACGAGCGATGCCGTGTCGGGATCGCACGAGACCTCGGCCGGGAACCACGGCTTGCGCCGCGCGTCGATCACGATCGGCAGCTCGTACGAGACGTGGCTGCGGACGAGACGCGTCGCGCGGGCGTGGATGTCGGCCGCGGGCTCGAAGCGGGTGAAGGTCGTCCACAGGAAGTTCATCGCGCTCTTCGCCGCCCGCTTCGGCTCGTCCGTCAGCACCAGCAGCGGCCAGCCGTCGAACGCGGCGTGGGCGGCGATCCGCGCGGGCGCCGCGGGGTCTTCGGCGAAGGGCCGTGCGCCGACGACCAGCGCGCCGGCGCAGAACGGCTGGACGTCGAACGTATCGGTCGGCGGCGGCACCGCCGGGCGGAACTCGCGGGGCAGCTCGCGCACGGGATCGCCGAGGCCGAGCCAGACGCCCTTCGAGCCCTCGTTGATCGTCGGTGTCGAGTAGTCGAGGGTGTCCATCGACAGGTTCGAGAACACGTAGAGATCGGTCTCCGGCCGGGTCCGGGCCAGCACGTGCTCGAGCGTGGCCCTGAAGTCCTTGAGGTCGACCGGGCGGTCGGTGGCGAGCAGGAACTTGGTCAGCGAGAGCTGGCCTTCGCCGAGGATGCGGAACGCGGAGCTCATCGCCTCGCGCCGGTAGCGCTCGCGGACGACGGCGCCGGCGAGCGAGTGGTAGCCGGTCTCGCCGTAGGACCACAGGTCGCGCACCGCGGGCATCACCAGCGGGAACAGCGGCGACAGCAGTTCCTGCAGCAGGTCGCCGATGAAGAAGTCCTCCTGGCGCGGCTTGCCGACGACGGTCGCGGGCCAGATCGCGTCCTTGCGCCGCGCCATCCACTCCACCTCGAACACCGGGTAGTCGTGGCGCAGCGAGTAGTAGCCGTAGTGGTCGCCGAACGGCCCCTCCGGCTTGCGCACCCTGGGAGCCACCTTCCCCACCAGCGCGAACTCGGCGTTCGCGACCAGCGGGTGCGGACCGGGCCCCGGGCACAACCCGAGCCGCTCGCCCGCGATCAGCGAGGCCAGCATCAGCTCGGGCACGTTCTCGGGCAGCGGCGCGATGGCGGCCAGGATCAGCGCGGGCGGGCCGCCGAGGAACACGGTGACGGGCAGCGCCTCGCCGCGTTCTTCGGCGACCTGATAGTGGAAGCCGCCACCCTTGCCGATCTGCCAGTGCATGCCGGTCGTGCGCGCGTCGTGCACGTGCATCCGGTACATGCCCAGGTTGTGGCCATGTCCGTCGGGATGTTCGGTGTAGACGAGCGGAAGCGTGACGAACGGGCCGCCGTCTTCGGGCCACGTGGTGAGCGCGGGCAGCTTGTCGAGCCGCACGTCGCGGGTGACGACTTCGGACACCGGTCCCGACGGCCGGCGCTTGAGGCCGATCTTCAGCGCGTCCCACGCGAGATCGCGCTGCGCCCACAGCTTCGCGGGCGTCGGCGGCACCGCCACCCGCGGCAGCGCCGCCAGCCGCTTCACCAGTTCCATCGGCCGCCGCCCGAACGCCATCTCGGCGCGGCGCGCGGTGCCGAACAGGTTGGTGACCAGCGGGAAGTCGGCGCCCTTCACGTTCGTGAAGAGCAGCGCGGGGCCGCCGGCCGCGATCACCCG
The DNA here is from genome assembly GCA_025994075.1 of Vicinamibacteria bacterium. GTDB lineage: Bacteria > Acidobacteriota > Vicinamibacteria > Fen-336 > Fen-336 > WYBL01. The sequence continues at coordinate 123,377 of JAMQGV010000018.1, read as the reverse complement.
GCGGTGGATCTCGGCGGCCTCGAGGCGGGCGTCGACGGGCGCGTCGACGACCCGCAGGTCGCCCGCAGCCCTCAGCGCATCGAGAAAGGCGCGAAGGTCGGAAAAGGCCATGCGACAAGTATCGGCTGACCAGCCTACGAGGCGTCGAGCCCGTCGGCGAGCCGGGAGACCGCCGCGCGGATCCGCGGGACCAGGCCTGCCGTCTCCCCGGGCGGCAGGAGCGGCGCGAGTTCGGCCTCGACGTCCCTCTCCTTCAGCGCCTCTGCAGCCGCACGGAGCTCGCGGGCCAGCTCGCCGCGCGTCATCCTCTTCCGTTTTCGCAGCGACTGAATGCGCGACTCGACGCGCGCCAGTCGCCGATCGAGGGCCTCCATGTCCACGGCGGCCCCGAGCCGGTGCACCAGGAAGTGGCAGTCGTAGAGATCACGCAGCAGGCGGCGCTCGTTCCAGGCGGCCAGCTTCTCGGCGAGCGCCGTGTCGAAGCGCATCACGGCCACGACCTGCGAGGGCTGGCCGTGGGCGCGGGCCAGCCCCGCGGTGGCGACCGGCACGGAACCGCACTGCGGCGCGACCGTGACCTCGACCTGGATCCGCGCGCCGTCGACCTGCACGACGGCCCTCAGCATCTTCGAGTGGAGGCGGACCTCGACCGCTGCCCCGTCGATCCCCCGCAGCGCGGCCTCGACATCGGCCTTGATCTCCCGCTTCGATTCGAAGGGCACGAAGACGTAGTCGATGTCGGTGGTCGCGCGCGGGCTCTCGAGCAGGCGCAGCGCGATGCCGCCCTTGAGGATCGCGTGCTGGTCGAAGCGCGCCGCGAACGCGTGCATCACCGCGAGGAACAGGCCCTCGGCCGTCGCCGGGCGTCGCAGCGGCGTCACGACAGCCCCAGCGTGTTGCGCGCGAAAGCCACGAAGCGCGGGTTCCGGTAGCGGCCGAGGTAATCCCGGAGCCGGCCCGGGTCCAGCCGCGACGTGTCGACGTCCGAGAACGGATCGAACACGTAGCGCTGGCCGCGCAGGTGGAAGTACAACGTGTCGAGCACGGCCTTCTCCGCGTCAGCGTAGTGGATCCCGTCCAGCGTCTCGTACGCGAAGAAGAGGTGCGGGGCGAGGCCGAGATGGGCGATCTCGAAGCCGAAGGCGCGATAGACCCGGTTGCGTCCCACCCGCACGGCCATCACCTGCCGGTCCGGGCGCGGCCCGATCAGGAGGTCGCGCGAAAGGGCGTTCGCGAAGCTGATGTACGACTCGGGCGTGAGCCGCTGGCTCAGCGTGGCGAGGTCGAATTCCTCGGCGACGTACCAACCTCTGAGAAAGCGCCGGAGCACCCCGGAGCGCTGCAGGGCCTCGGCTCGACGCGCGAACGCCGCCGGGTTCGGGTCGGGCAGGATCGCTCGCAGGTCTGCGCTCGAGAAGACGCCCCGCTGCTGGGGCGCCAGCGCCAGAACCCGCCGGGCATCCTCTATCGCCTTCATAACGCAGATAATTCTACACTAAAGTAGAGTTTCTTTCCACATGAACCCATCAGCGAGCAGCCGGTCTCAGGCCTGGCGGTAGACGTCCGTGCTGAGGTACTTGAGGCCCGAGTCGCACATCAGGGTGGCGACGCGCGCGCCGGCGCCGAGGCGCTCGGCCACCTGCAGCGCGGCGATCACGTTCGCGCCCGACGAGGTGCCGGCGAACAGCGCCTCCTCGCGCGCCAGGCGTCGCGCCATCGCCTTGGCGTCGGCCGTGGGCACCGCGATCACCTCGTCGACGACCGACGCGTCCCAGAGCGGCGGAACGTAGCCGATGCCCACGCCTTCGATCTTGTGCGGGCCGGGCTGGCCCCCGCCGAGCACCGGCGACTCACCCGGCTCCACGGCGACGATCCGCACGTCCGACGTGTGCCGCTTCAGCGCCGCGGCCACGCCCCGGATCGAGGCCGCCGTGCCGACGGAGTGGACGAAGGCGTCGACCCGGCCCTCCATCTGCGTCCAGATCTCCTCGCCGAGCGCGTGGTAGCCGGCAATGGCATCGTGGTTCTCGAGTTGGTTGGTCCAGAACGTCTTCGGCTCGGCCGCCAGGCCGCGGGCGACCTCGACCATGTCGAGGATCAGCTTCTTCGTCGTCAGCCCGCCCTCCGCGGGCACCAGCGTCAGCTCCGCGCCCAGCGCCGCCATGTGGTCGCGCTTCTCCTGGCTGAACGCCTCGGACGTCACGATCCGGATGCGGTAGCCGCGGGCCGCGCACACCTGCGCGAGCGACGTCCCGGTCGAGCCGCCGGTGTACTCGACGACCGTGTGTCCGGGCTTCAGCCGGCCGTCGGCCTCGGCGCGCTCGATCACGGCCCGCGCCATGCGGTCCTTCATGCTGCCGGTGGGGTTCTCCCACTCCAGCTTCGCGAACAGTTCCGCGCCGTTCGCGGGCGCGATGCGCTGCAGGCGGACGAGCGACGTGTTGCCGACGGCCTCGAGCACGTTCATCGGAGGGACTCCTGTCGCGATTCCCGCCAGTCTACGGCCGCCCGCTAGAATCGACCCTTCATATGATCGAACCGTCGACGGCGCCGGCGCTGGCCGGCTACACGCCCGAGCGCCTGCTCGAGCTGCACCGCGCGCTGCTGCTGCCGCGCGTGATCGAGGAGAAGGCGCTGCTGCTGCTGCGCCTCGGCAAGCTCTCCAAGTGGTTCTCCGGGATGGGCCAGGAGGCGATCGCCGTCGGCGTCGCCACGGCCCTGCGGGGCGACGACTGGATCCTGCCGATGCACCGGAACCTGGGCGTGTTCACGACCCGCGGCCTGCCGCTGCCGAAGCTGTTCCGCCAGCTCTTCGGCAAGGACGGCGGCTACACCCGCGGCCGCGACCGCACCTTCCACTTCGGCGCGCCCGAGCACCACGTGATCGGCATGATCAGCCACCTCGGCGCGATGCTGCCGGTCGCCGACGGCCTGGCCCTCGCCAGCCAGTTGAAAGGCGGCGATCGCGTCGCCGCGACGTTCACCGGCGACGGCGCGACCTCCGAGGGCGACTTCCACGAGGCGCTCAACCTGGCCGCGGTGTGGAAGCTGCCCGTGCTGTTCGTGATCGAGAACAACCAGTACGGGCTGTCGACGCCGATCGCCGAGCAGTTCGCCTGCCGCGACCTGGCGGATCGCGCGGCCGGCTACGGCATGCCGGGCGTGGTCGTCGACGGCAACGACCTGCTCGCCGTGCACGCGGCCGTCGCCGAGGCGGCGGCCCGCGGGCGTCGCGGCGAAGGCCCCACGCTGCTCGAGTTCAAGACCTTCCGCATGCGCGGCCACGAGGAGGCCTCGGGCACCGCGTACGTGCCGAAGGAGCTGTTCGAGGAGTGGGCGCAGAAGGACCCGATCCGCCGCTTCGAGGAGCGGCTGTTCGAGCAGGGCGTGCTCACGCCCGAGCGGCGCGACGCGATCAAGGCCGAGCTCAAGGCCTGGATCGAACCGATCCTCGACGAGGCCCTCGCCGCTCCCGATCCCGACGGTTCGGCCGAGACCGAGCTGCGCGACGTGTACGCCCCCGCACCGCCGGCCCGGGAGCCGGAGGCGTCGCGGCCGACGAAGGACATGCGCTTCGTCGACGCCGTGTCCGACGGCCTGCGCGAGGCGATGCGCCGCGACCCCACGACCGTCGCCATCGGCCAGGACATCGCCGAGTACGGCGGCGTGTTCAAGGTCACCGAGGGCTTCCTGGCCGAGTTCGGCAAGCCGCGGGTGCGCAACACGCCGATCATCGAGTCGGGCGCCATCGGCGCCGCGATGGGCCTGGCCCTCGACGGCCACGTGCCGATGGTCGAGATGCAGTTCGGCGACTTCATCACCTGCGGCTTCAACCAGATCGTCAACAACCTGGCCAAGACCCACTACCGCTGGGGCGCGAAGCTGCCGGTCGTGATCCGGGTGCCCGTCGGCGGCGGCGTCGGCGCCGGCCCGTTCCACTCCCAGAACGTCGAGGCCTGGTTCGCCCACGTCGCCGGGCTCAAGGTGATCGAGCCGGCGACCCCCGCGGACGCCAAGGGCCTGCTGTGCGCGGCGTTCGAGGACGGCAACCCGGTGATCTTCCTCGAACACAAGTTCCTCTACCGCTGGGCGAAAGGCCCGGTGCCGGAGGGCCACTACACGCTGCCGATCGGCCGCGCCCGCACCGCCCGCGCGGGCCGCGACGCGACCGTGATCTCGTGGGGCGTCGGCGTCCACTGGGCGCTGTCCGCCGCGGAGGACCTGGCCGAGGAGGGCCGCGAGGTCGAGGTGCTCGACCTGCGCACGCTGCTGCCGTGGGACCGCGAGGCGGTGCTCGAGTCGGTGCGCCGCACCGGCCGCGCGCTGGTGCTGCACGAGGCGCCGCTGACCGGCGGCTTCGGCGGCGAGATCGCGGCGACGATCGGGCGCGAGGCGTTCGAGTGGCTGGACGCGCCCGTCGAGCGGCTCGGCGGACTCGACATCCCGATCCCGTTCAGCAAGGCGCTCGAGGAGGTCTTCATGCCCCGCGCCCGCCTGCTGCCCGCGCTGCGCGCGCTGCTCGCGTACTAGCCCGTGGCCACCAGCCCCTCCCCCGCCGTCCGCGCGACGCTGCGCGCGCGCGCGCGACGCCTCGCGCTCTTCGGCCTGCTCGTCGCCGTCGGCAGCCCGCTGCTCGCGTGGCTCGGCCTGCGCGCCTCGCTGCCGCGGCTCGCGGGCGAACACGCTCTTCCGGGCCTCGGCGCGCCGGTCACGGTCGAGCGTGACGCGCTCGGGGTGCCCACCCTGCGCGCGGCGAACCGCGTCGACCTCGCCCGCGCCACCGGCTACGTCCACGCCCAGGAGCGCTTCTTCCAGATGGACCTGGCCCGCCGCCGCGCGGCCGGCGAACTCGCCGAACTGCTCGGGCCCGGCGGCGCGACGGTGGACGTCGAGACCCGCCTCCACCGCTTCCGCACCCGCGCCCGCCGGGTGATCGAGGCGGCGACGGCCGAGCAGCGCGCCGTGGTCGAGGCCTACGCCGCCGGCGTCAACGCCGGCCTGGCCGACCTCGGCGCGCGACCGCCCGAGTACTTCGCGCTGCGGCAGGAGCCCGCGCCGTGGCGGCCGGAAGACACGGTGCTCGTCACCTACTCGATGTTCCTGCAGTTGAACGACGAACGCGCCCGCACCGACGACGCGCGCGGCCTCGCGCGCGACCTGCTGCCGCCCGCGCTCGGCGCCTTTCTCGACGCGCCCGGGACGGAGTGGGACGCGCCGGTCGAAGGCGACGCCTTCTCGACCCCGCCGCTGCCCGGGCCCGAGGTCCTCGACCTGCGCGGCGCCGCGCCCGCGAAGGCTGCGCGCCTCGCTTCCCCGGACAGCGAGCGCGTCGCGCGGGCCGTGGAGGCGGGCCTCGATCCCGTGCTGGCCGAAGCGTGGTTGCGACGGCCCGAACCGTCGACGACCGGCAGCAACAACTGGGCGGTGGCCGGCACCGCGACGCGCGACGGGCGCGCGATCGTCGCCGACGACATGCACCTCGGCCTGATGGTGCCCAACACCTGGTATCGCGCCGCCTTCGAGTGGAAGGACGCCGCTGGCGCGACGCGCACGATCTCCGGCGTGACGCTGGCCGGCGTACCCGGCGTCGTCGTCGGCTCGAACGGCCGCGTGGCGTGGGGCTTCACCAACAGCTACGGCGACTGGTCCGACCTGGTCGAGCTCGAGCCCGTGCCGGGCGACCCGCAGGCGTACCTGACGCCGGAGGGGCCGCGCCGCTTCGAGGTCCACCGCGAGATCGTGCGCGTCAAGGGCGCCGAAGACCGCGTCGTCGACGTGCGCGAGACGATCTGGGGCCCGGTCGTTGACAAGGACCACGCGGGCCGCGAGCGGGCGCTGTTCTGGATCGCCCACCACCCGGAGGCCGCCAACCTGCGCTTCGCGGAGCTGGAGGTGGCGGACGACCTCGACCAGGCGCTCGCGGTCGCGGCGACCGTCGGCGTGCCGCCGCAGAACTTCGTGTGCGCCGACAGCACGGGCCGCATCGGCTGGACGATCCTCGGCCGCATCCCGCGCCGGGTCGGCTTCGACGGCCGGCTGCCGGTCTCGCTGGCCGACGGCACGCGCCGCTACGACGGCTGGCTGGACCCGGCCGACTACCCGCGCGTCGTCGATCCGCCCTCGGGCCGGCTGTGGACCGCCAACGCGCGCGTGGTGTCGGGCGAGAAGCTGGCGAAGGTCGGCGACAGCGGCTACGACCTCGGCGCCCGCGCGGGCCAGATCCGCGACGGCCTGCTCGCGATCGACAGGGCCACCGAGCGCGACATGCTGATCGTCCACCTCGACGACCGCGCCCTGTTCCTCCAGCGCTGGCACGGGCTGCTGACGGGCCTGCTGACGGCGGAGGCCGTGAAGGACCGGCCGCTGCGGACCCAGGCCCGCGGCCTGCTCGCGGACTGGGGCGCCCGTGCCGCGATCGACTCGGTCGGCTACCGGCTCGTGCGCGGCTTCCGGCTCGAGGTCGAGGAGCGGGTCTACGCGGCGCTCACCGCGGCCATCCGCGCGAAGCGCCCCGACTTCTCGGGCCTCGAGCTGCACCAGCGCGAGGCGGCGCTGTGGCGCGTCGTCAGCGAGCGCCCGGCGCACCTGCTGCCTGCGCCCCACGCGAGCTGGGAGGCCTTCCTGCTCGACGCCTTCGACAAGCTGCTGGGCGACCTCACGAAAGGCGAGCGCCCGCTGGCGGCGGCCACCTGGGGCGTGCGCAACACCTCCCTGATCCAGCACCCGCTGGCGCGGGCGGTGCCGGCGCTCTCGCGCTTCGTCGACATGCCGCGGCGGGCGCTGCCGGGCGACAACAACATGCCGCGGGTGCAGGGCATCGCCTTCGGCGCCTCGCAGCGCCTCGCGGTCTCCCCCGGGCGCGAGCGCGACGGCTACTTCCACATGCCCGGCGGCCAGAGCGGCCACCCGCTGTCTCCGCACTACGCCGACCATCACGCGGCGTGGGCGGACGGCACGCCGACCCCGTTCCTGCCCGGCGCCACGATCCACACCCTCCGCCTCCGACCGCCCGACCGCTGAGGCCCGGCCGACCAGCGCGTTGAACGCCGCTGGTACGGGACGTGCTGCGAACGCGGTCCATGCGACACCTTCGGTTCTTCGGCCGCGCGGGCGCGCTGCTGGCGGCATTCCTTTCCGGAAACGGATGCGGCTCCTCCCCGGCCGCGCCGACTCCGGCCCCGCCTCCGGCCGCGACGCGCGATGGCCGCTTCGTGCAGGACGTCGACGCGCTGGCCACCGACCTGCCCCGCCTCCACGTCAACCTGTTCTTCCAGGTGGGCCGGGCGACCTTCGAGGGCGAGGTGGCGGCGCTCAAGTCGCGGGTCGCGGAGCTCCAGGATCACGAGATCGTCGCCGGCCTGATGCGCCTCGCCGCCCTGCCGGGCGACGCGCACACGGCGATCTCCCCGTTCGCCTACGCCGGCTTCCGCCGCCTTCCGGTGCGGCTGCGCTACTTCTCCGACGGGCTGCTGGTGACCGCGGCCACGCCGGCGGCCGCGCCGCTGCTCGGCCGCCGCGTCACGCGCCTCGGCGACCTCGCGGAGGCGGAGGCGCTCGCGCGGGTGCGCCCGGTGATCTCGACCAGCAACGAGGCCTGGCTGCGGGCGATCGGCCCCAACTACCTGGTGATCCCCGAGCTGCTGCACGCCCAGCGCGTGGTCGCGAGCCCCGAGCAGGTCCGGATCGCCGCCGTCGGCGCGGACGGGACGGTCGTGGAGGCCGTGCTCGCGCCGGGGACCGACGGCGCCTTCGCCGAGGCCCCGACCGCCGGCGTGCCGCTGCACCGCCAGCGCAACGCGGAGAACTACTGGTTCACCCGCACGGCGGACGACGTCGTCTACTTCCAGTACAACCGCTGCCAGAACGCGGCGGCCGACCCGATGTCGTCGTTCGCGCGGCGGCTCTTCGACGAGGTCGACCGGGTTCCCCCGCGTGCCTTCGTCGTCGACCTGCGCGCCAACGGCGGCGGCGACTCGTCGGTCCTGGAGCCGGTCCTGCAGGGACTGCGCTCGCGCCGGTACCTCGTCGATTCGCGTCGCCTGTTCGTGCTGATCGGCAACGCGACGTACTCCTCCGCGCTGCTCAACGCGATCACGCTGAAGCGCCAGATCGGCGCCCTCCTGGTCGGCGAGCCCACGGGTGGCCGCCCCAACGGGTACGGCGAGATCCGCAGCTTCACCCTGCCCAACTCGGGACTCGCCGTGTCCTACTCGACGAAGTACTTCGCCTCCTGGCCGGACGGCGACCCCGCGTCCTTGTTCCCGGACGTGGAGGCCGCCCTCTCGTCGGCGGACCACCTGGCCGGGCGCGATCCCGCGATGGACGCCGTCGCGCGACTCACCGGGGGCGCGTGATCCCCGTTCAGCGCTGGAAGGCGTAGCTGAGCTTGACGAAGAACTGGCGGTCGGCGCGCTGCAGCTTCTCCTGCTCGTCGAGGGCGCGGTTGTCGCCGAAGCCGAGGAACAGCACCGTCTGCCAGTTGAGCTTGTAGGCGAACAGCCCCGAGGCCTGGAAGCCGCCCGACTTGCGCGGCACCTCGAAGGTCCACAGCGCCGGGTCGTTGCGGGTCTCGACGTACTGGCCGACGAGGCGCAGGAACATCCGCGACGTGAACGTGTACGTGGCGCGGAGGCGGTCGACGCGGGCCGTGAACAGGCGCCCGCTGCCGCGGACGGGATCGTCGACGTCGAGCCAGCGGCGGCGCTCGGTGAGCGCCAGCTCGAGGTGCGCGGTGGGCCGGATCGAGGCGGAGAGATTCACGTTGCCGCCCGTGCCTGCCCTCTCGTTGGCGAAGTCGATCTCGCCGCCGACGAAGCCGTCGACGTTGACCTGGGTCACGGTGCGCGAGGGGCTGACCTGGAGCGAGTAGATGAACTGGTTGCGGTCGAACAGCTCGCGACCGGCGCGGGTGCGGTCGAAGGCGTACCGCAGCCGCACGAACGAGGCGAACCGCCCGTCGAAGCCGAAGCCGGCCGAGGTGTGGCGCTGGACCAGCTCGCCGTCGCGGTCGGTGACCCGGTCGGCGAAGGCGAAGGTGCGGAGGCGGCGCACGAAACCCTTGTCGGGACGGAACGTGCGGCCGACCTCGCCGAAGGTCTGGCGGTGGCCGACCTGGGAGATGAAGCCGTTGTCGGCGCGGAAGTCGGGGCTCGCGTCCGTCAGTTGCCCGAACCAGTCCCAGGTGGAACTGGAGCGCTGGTACCAGAGCTGCGCCGCGTGCCCGGAGAGCGCGCGGCCGTCCCACTCCGCGGCCAGGTCGGGCCGGTTCGGCGTCCGCGAGTCCGAGTACAGGAACTGGCCGGCGACGATGTCGCTCTGGTTGGGCCGCCACTGGAAGTCGGGCCCGACCACCCGGTTGTGGCCGCCGCCTTCCACCTCCCGCAGGGTCGCCAGCACGGCGACGTGGGAGCGGCCGATGTCCCGCTTGACGCGGGTCGCGGCCACCCAGGACTTGAAGTCCTGCGCCGCCAGGTCCGACACCACCGGGCCCGGCAGGATCACCGAGCCGCCGCCTTCGTCTTCGGCGAACACGGCGCTGAACGCCGTGGACCCGAGCTTGCCGGTGCCGCGCACGCCGAAGCGCGGCGCCGTGATCGACCGCGTGTAGAAGGCCTGCAGCGGCGTCTGGAACAGCTCGGTCCCTTCCAGGAAGAACGGCCGCTTCTCGGGATAGAAGAGCGCGAAGCGCTCGTTGGTCGCGATCTGCGCGACGTCGGCCTCGATCTGCGAGAAGTCCGGGTTGGCCGTGGCGTCGAACGCGAAGTTCGCCGACGGCACCCACTTCACGTCGAGGCCGACCTCGCCTTCCGCGCCCTGGCCGACCAGCGGGCGGCCGAGTCCGTCTGCCGCGCGCGACATCTGCACGCCCGTGGCGTACGGCGCCAGCACCAGCCCGCCGGAGCGGGGCAGCGACTCCAGCCCGTCGAGCCAGTTGGCCCGGCAGATGAAGCAGTTCGAGCCTCGCGGCAGCTTCGTGCTGAACATCTGGTAGCGGTACTCGCGCGGCCGGTTGCGGTAGAGCAGCACGCCCCAGGTCTGCGGGTCGGCCTTCGCGTAGCGCAGCGAGGAGAACGGGATGCGGATCTCCAGCGTCCAGCCGCGCTCGGTGATGCGGCCGCGGGCGTCCCAGAAGAAGTCGGGCGCGCTGTCCTCGCCGTTGCCGGTGTCGTCCGTGATCGCGTCGTACTGGATACCGCGGGCGTTGGCCAGGAACATCATCGCGGAGTGGCCGTCGTTGCGGGTGTCGAGGATGACGCCCGCGTAGTCGGTCGAAGAAGGGACGTTGTCGCGGTCGCCCAGTGGCGCCCGGATCGCGCCCGGCTCCGGCTCCTCGAAGTCGAAGCCCGCGTAGAAGAACTTGTCGTCGTAGGCCAGGAAGGCGACGCTGGCGACCGCAGGCTTCACGTTGTCGCCCGGGTTGGTCTCGAACCACTCGTCGACGCGCAGCGCGCCCTGCCACCCGGCGTCGCCGAGCTTCCCGTCGATCTCGATCGGCCCGCTCGCGCGCCGGATCTGGAGCCGCGGCCCGCGCGTCGCCTCGAGCGCGGCCGAGTTCGCTTCCACTCCCACGGCCGGCCCCAGAGCGAGACAGAGCACGGCGCACAACTTCTTGAACGTGAGCAGTTTGGCGGGCATTTGCGGAGTGTGACGCGGCCCTCCGCGGAAGGTTGCGTGAAAAGAAGTCAGTCCGCTGACTTGCCGGGGCCGTGGACCCTTCGGCAAACTGGACGCGATGAGCGACGAAGCCCCCAAGAGCGCGTACGAGCTGGCCATGGAGCGCCTGCGCAGCAAGGATCGCGAGGCCGGCGTCGAGGAGCGCCCGCTCACCGACGAGCAGCGGTCCCGCATCGGGGAGCTGCGCAAGGTCTACGAGGCGAAGCTCGCCGAAGCCGAGATCATGAAGAACCAGAAGCTCTCCCGGGTCCGCGACTACGGCGAGCAGGAAGCGGTCGAGGAGGAGTACCGCCGCGACCGCGAGCGGATCACGGGCGAGCGCGATCGCAAGATCGACGAAGTCCGCCGCTCCGGCTGAGGCGCGCGATGCGCGTCGTCGTCGCGATGTCCGGGGGCGTCGACTCCTCGGTGGCCGCCGCGCTGCTGAAGGAGCAGGGCCACGACGTGGTCGGCATCTCGATGCAGCTCCACGACCAGAGCGAGGGGCACGGCCCGTCGTTCGGCCGCTGCTGCGCGCTGGACGACCTGCACGACGCGAAGGCGGTCGCGGCCCGGCTCGGCATCCCCCACTACGTCGTCTCGCTGGAGCGCTCGTTCCACGACGGCGTGATCGCGCCCTTCGTCGCCGACTACAAGGCGGGCCGCACGCCGCTGCCCTGCGCGCGCTGCAACACCGAGGTCAAGTTCGCGAGCCTGGTCGAGCGCACCCGCGCGCTGGGCATCGCGCAGGTCGCCACCGGCCATTACGCGCGCCGCGAGCAGGACCCCGGCACGGGCCGCTGGCGGCTGCTGAAGGGCCGCGACCCGAACAAGGACCAGTCGTACTTCCTGTTCGGGCTGACCCAGGAGCAGCTCGCGGCCGCCCTCTTCCCGGTCGGCGATCTGGACAAGCCCGAGGTCCGGCGCCGGGCCGCCGCGCTCGGCCTGCCGGTCGCCGACAAGCCCGAGAGCATGGAGATCTGCTTCGTGCCCGACGGCGACACAGCCGGCTTCGTCGAGCGCCAGGACCCGGCGGTGGCGCGGCCGGGGCCGATCGTCGATGCGCAGGGCCACGCGCTCGGGACCCACGCGGGCGTGCACCACTTCACGGTCGGCCAGCGCAAGGGGCTGGGCCTGACGACCCAGAAGCCGCGCTACGTGCTGCGCGTGGTCTCCGAGACCGCCACCGTCGTCGTCGGCGACGAGCGCGCGCTCTACGGCGACCGCCTCGTCGCCCGCGAGGTCAACTGGCTCTCGATCCCCGAGCCCGCCGCCCCGATCCGCGCCGCGGTGCGCATCCGCCACCGCCACCCCGAGGCGCCCGCGACCATCTCGGCCCTCCCGGGCGGCCGCGCCGAGGTCCGCTTCGACGCGCCGGTGCGCGCGATCGCCCCGGGCCAGGCCGCGGTGTTCTACGACGGCGACGTCTGCCTCGGCGGCGGTTTCATCGAGTGAACCGGGCGTGAAGGCGATCTACCGCAGCCCGCTGAACCGCGACGTGCCGCCGGCGCGGCAGGGCGAGTTCCGCCCGGTCGCGATCGGTCCCTTCTCCGTGTGGCCGCCGGTCGTTCTGGCGCCGATGGCGGGCGTCACCAACCCGCCGTTCCGCACGCTGTGCCGCCACTACGGCGCCGGGCTCTACGTGAGCGAGATGATCACCGCGCGGGCGCTGGTCGAGGGCAACCGCAAGACGCTGCTGCTCGCCAGCTTCGACCCCGCGGAGACGACCCGCTCGCTGCAGCTCTACGGCACCGACCCCCACTACGTCGGCGAAGCCGTGCGCTTCCTGGTCGGCGAAGGGCGGATCGACCACCTCGACATGAACTTCGGCTGCCCCGTGCGCAAGGTGACCTCGAAGGGCGGCGGCGCCGCGATCCCGCTCAAGCCCCGGCTGCTGCGCAACATCGTGCGCGCGGCGGTGCAGGCCGCGGGCCCGGTTCCGGTCACGATCAAGTTCCGGATCGGCATCGACGAGCGCTACCACACCCACCTCGAGGCCGGTCGCATCGGCCAGGAGGAGGGCTGCGCCGCGGTCGCCCTGCACGCGCGCACGGCGGCCCAGCTCTACGACGGCGAGGCGCGCTGGGACGAGATCGCGCGGCTCAAGCAGGCGGTGACTCGCATCCCGGTGCTCGGCAACGGCGACATCTGGGAGGCGGAAGACGCGCTGCGGATGATGCGCACGACCGGCTGCGACGGCGTCGTCGTCGGCCGCGGCTGCCTGGGCCGGCCGTGGCTGTTCCGCGACCTCGCCGACGTGTTCGCCGGCCGCGAGCCGGCGGACCCGCCCGACTACGGCGGCGTGCTCGACACCATGCTGCTCCACGCCCGGCTGCTGGCCTCGTGGATGGGCGCCGAGCCCGCGATGCGCGCGTTCCGCAAGCACTCGTCCTGGTACACGAAGGGCTTCCCCAACAGCGCCCCGCTGCGCGAGCGGCTGATGCACGTGAAGACGCTCGAGGAGATGGAGGCGGCGCTGCACGGCGTCGACCGCTCGCTGCCGTTCCCGCCCGAGTCGATGCGGGTCCCGCGCGGCAAGACGGCCGGCATCCAGAAGGTCGCGCTGCCCGAGGGCTACCTCGACGACCTCGACTCCGACCGCCCCCCGGGCGCGGAGGCGGAAGCGGCCGACTCGGGCGGGTAGACTGAGGCCCGTTCTCGCCGCAAGGGGGGCCGATGCGTTTCGCCAGGATCGTGGCCGCGGGGCTGCTCAGCGCCGCGGCGGCCGCAGGGGCCGCGCCGGACACCGAATCGCGCCGGCTGCAGGCGCTGTTCGAAGAGGCCTGGCAGTTCCGGCTCGCGGAAGACCCGCTGCTCGCCACCGCGCTCGGCGACCGCCGCGGGATCGACCGGCTGCCTTCGGTCGGCCCCGAGGACCTGGAACGCCAGCGCCAGGCCGCGCGCACGTTCCTCGCGCGCCTCGCCGCGATCGACCTGGCGACGCTCGCGCCCGTCGAGCGCACCCACGCCCTCGTCTTCGAGCGCCAGTGGAAGGACGCGCTGGCCGAGCTCGAGCTCGGCATGTACCGGCTGCCGATCAACGCCGACAGCGGCTTCCATACCGGCATCGCCTTCCTGACCAGCTCGGTCCCGCTGCGGACCACGGAGGACTACGAGGCCTACGTCGCGCGGCTGCGCGCGATCCCCCGCTACTTCGCGCAGCAGACGGAACACCTGAAGGCGGGCCTGCGCGACGGCTTCACGCAGCCGAAGGTCGTGATGAAGGGTTACGAGGGCACGATCGCCGCCCACGTCGTCGAGGACGTCGAACAGAGCCGGTTCTGGAAGCCGTTCGCGAGCTTCCCGCCCGGCGTGCCGGAGGCCGACCGCGAGCGGCTGCGCGAGGCGGGACTCGCGGCGATCCGGGAAGCCGTGGTGCCCGCCTACCGGGACCTGCTCGCCTTCTTCACGGCGGAGTACCTGCCGGGCGGGCGCGACACGCTGGGCGCCTCGGAGTGGCCGCGCGGCCGCGAGCTCTACGCGCACCTCGTGAAGTCGTTCACGACGATGGACGTCACGCCCGACCACGTCCACGAGACCGGCCTCGCGGAGGTGAAGCGGATCCGCGCGGACATGGAGCAGGTCAAGGCGAAGGCCGGCTTCGAGGGCGACTTCGCCGCGTTCCTGAAGTTCCTGCGTGAAGACCCGCGCTTCTACCCGAAGACGGCGCAGGAGCTGCTCGAGCGCGCCTCGTTCCTCGCCAAGAAGATGGACGGCCAGTTGCCGAAGCTGTTCCGCACGCTGCCGCGGCAGCCCTACGGCGTCGAGCCGGTGCCCGACGAGATCGCGCCCAAGTACACGGCCGGCCGCTACGTGGAGGGCGCCGCCGACGGCACCCGCGCCGGCCTCTACTGGGTCAACACCTACGCACTCCACACCCGCACGCTCTACACGCTGGAGGCGCTGACGCTGCACGAGGCGGTACCCGGCCACCACCTGCAGATCGCGCTGCACCAGGAGCTCGCCGACCTGCCGCCGTTCCTGCGCTTCGGCGGCAGCACGGCCTACGTCGAGGGCTGGGCGCTGTACGCCGAGCGGCTCGGCCTCGAGGCCGGCTTCTACCAGGACCCGTACGCGGACTTCGGCCGCCTCACCTACGAGATGTGGCGCGCCTGCCGCCTGGTGGTCGACACCGGGCTGCACTGGAAGGGCTGGACCCGCGAGCAGGCGCTCGAGTTCCTGGCCTCGAACACCGCGCTGTCGCTGCACGAGGTGACGACCGAGACCGACCGCTACATCTCCTGGCCGGGCCAGGCCCTCGCCTACAAGATGGGCGAGCTGCAGATCCGCGCGCTGCGCAAGCGCGCCGAGGAGCGGCTGGGCCCGCGCTTCGACGTGCGCGCGTTCCACGACGCGGTGCTGCTCGGCGGCCCACTGCCGATGGACGCGCTGGCGGCGCGGGTGGAGGCCTGGATCGCGGACGCGGAGCGCGCGCGGTGAGCCTGTTCACCGCACACGACCCGCGCACGGGCCAGGCGCTGGCGCCGCACTATGCCGACGCGACACCTGCCGAGATCGACGCCGCCTGTCGCGCGGCGGCTGCGGCGTTCCCCGCCTTCGCGGCGCTGCCGGTCGAGCGCCGGGCGGCGCTGCTCGAGGCTGCCGCCGAAGCGCTGCTGGCGCTGGGCGACGCGCTTCTGGTCCGCGCCGAGCAGGAGACCGGGCTGCCGCGGCCGCGCCTCGAGGCCGAGCGCGGCCGCACCGTGAACCAGCTCCGGATGTTCGCGGCGGTGGTCCGCGAGGGCTCGTGGGTCGACGCCCGCATCGACCGCTGCGACCCGCGCCGGACGCCGCCGAAGCCCGACCTGCGCCGGATGCTGGTCCCGCTCGGCCCGGTCGCGGTGTTCGGCGCCTCCAACTTCCCGCTCGCGTTCTCGGTGGCGGGCGGCGACACCGCCTCCGCGCTGGCCGCCGGCTGCCCGGTCGTGGTCAAGGCCCACCCCGCGCACCCCGGCACCTCGGCGCTGGCCGCCGCGGCGCTGCGCGACGCCTGCGCCGCGACCGGGATGCCCGCCGGCACGTTCGGCCTGGTCCAGGGCGCGAGCCCCGAGGTCGGCCGCGCGCTGGTCCTCCACGAGGCGATCCGCGCGGTCGCCTTCACCGGCTCCTACCGTGGCGGCCGCGCGCTGTTCGACGCCGCGGCAGGCCGTCCCGCGCCGATCCCGGTGTTCGCCGAGATGGGCTCGTCCAACCCGGTGCTGCTGCTGCCCGGCGCGCTGGCGGCCCGCGGCGCGGCGCTGGCCACGGCCTTCGCGACATCGATCACCCAGGGCACCGGCCAGTTCTGCACCTGCCCGGGCCTGCTCTTCGTCCCGGCCGGCGCGGCCGGCGACGCGTTCGTCGCGGCCCTCGGCGCGGCGCTCGCCGCCTCCGCCCCCGGCGTCACGGTGCACGACGGGATCGCCGCCGCCTACGCGAGCGAAGCCGCGGCGCGCGGGGCGCTGCCCGGCGTGCGACAGGTCGGCGCCGCGCCCCGCAACGAGGGAGCGCCCGCGGCCGCCGCGCCCGCCGCGCTCTTCGAAGCCGACGGTGACGCGTTCCGTGCGCAGCCGCGGCTCGCCGAAGAGCTGTACGGCCCCGCCGCCCTGGTCGTGCGCTGGCGCGACGCGGCCGAGCTGGCCGCGCTCGTCGCCGGGCTCCCGGGCCAGCTCACGGGCACGGTCCACGCCGAGGCCGCCGAGCTCGAGGCGCACGGCCCCGCGATCCACGCCCTGCGCGACCGCGTCGGGCGCCTGCTGTTCGGCGGCGTGCCCACCGGCGTCGAGGTCGCCCCCGCGATGCATCACGGCGGCCCCTGGCCTGCCTCCACCGACGCCCGCTTCACGTCGGTCGGCACCGCGGCGATCCTGCGCTTCGCGCGCCCCGTCTGCTTCCAGGACGCGCCGCCCGCGGCGCTGCCGGAAGAACTGCGCGACGACAACCCGCGCGGCCTGTGGCGCCGCATCGACGGCTCCCTGACCCGCGACCCGGTGGGGGTTGCGGGATGACCGACTTCCCCGCCGCGATCGAGGTGGTCGACTCGCACACCGAGGGCGAGCCGACCCGGGTCGTCGTCGACGGCTGGCCGCAGCCCGAGGGCGCGACGATGGCGGAGCGTCGGGAGTTCCTGCGCGCGCGCCAGGACCACCTGCGCCGCGCGGTGGTGCTCGAGCCGCGCGGCCACGAGGCGGTCGTCGGCGCGCTGCTGACCCCGCCCGTGACCCCGGGCTCGGTCGCCGGCGTGATCTTCTTCAACGACGTCGGCACCCTCGGCATGTGCGGCCACGGCCTGATCGGCGTGGTGCGCACTCTGTGCGAGTTCGGCCGCTTCGGCGAAGGCTGGCTGCAGCTCGACACGCCCGTGGGCCCGGTCCGCGCCGCGGCCGAGGGCCCGCTCGTGACCATCGAGAACGTGCCCGCGCGCTGCGCCCGCCGCGACGTCGCGGTCGACGTGCCCGGCCTCGGCCGCGTCGTGGGCGACGTCGCCTGGGGCGGCAACTGGTTCTTCCTCGCCTCGCTGCCCGAGGAACGGCTGGCCGTCGAACGCGCCCGCGAGCTCGTCGCCCTGACGACGCGGGTGCGCGACGCGCTGGCCGCCGCGGGCATCACCGGCGACGACGGCGTGCCGATCGACCACGTCGAGCTGTTCGCGCCGCCGCGACGGCCGGACGCCGACTCGCTCAACTTCGTGCTGTGCCCGGGCGCGGCGTGGGACCGCTCGCCATGCGGCACCGGCACCTCGGCCAAGATGGCGGTTCTCCACGCGCGCGGCGCACTCGCACCGGGCCAGCGCTGGCGGCAGGAGGGCCTGGCCGGCGGCGTGTTCGAGGGCTGGCTCGAGGAGCGCGGCGGGCAGCTCGTGCCGCACCTGCGCGGCCGCGCGTTCGTCACCTCGCGCGCCAGCCTGCGCTTCGACCCCGCCGACCCCTTCCGCGCGGGCTTCACGACCGCGTGAGCGCGGCGCCCGACGCCGTCGTCGTCGGCGCCGGCATCGTCGGCGCGGCCTGCGCCGAGGCCCTCGCCGAAGCGGGGCTGCGGGTCCACGTGATCGAGTCGGCGTTCCCCGGCGGCGGCACGACCGCCGCGGCGATGGGCCACCTGGTCGCCATGGACGACTCGCCCGCCCAGCTCGCGCTGACCCGGGAGTCGTTGCGGTTGTGGCGCGAGCGCTGGGAGTCGCTGCCCGCCGACGTCGAGCGCGACGCCTGCGGCACGCTGTGGGTGGCGGCCGACGACGAGGAGCAGGCGCACGTGCGAGCGAAGGCGGCGGCCTACGCGACAGCGGGGCTCGCGGCCGAGGTACTCGACGCGGCCGCGCTGCGCGAGGCCGAGCCCGCGCTGCGGCCGGGCCTCGCGGGCGCGCTGCGGGTGCCGGGCGACGCGGTGCTCTACCCGCCCAACGCGGCGCGCGCGCTGCTCGCCGCGGCCCGCGCGCGCGGCGCGGTCGTCTCCGCGGACGTGACGGCGACCGCGCTGGGAGCGGGCTTCGTCGACACCACCCGCGGCCCGATCGCCTGCGGCTTCGCCGTCAACGCCGCGGGCGTGCGCGCCCCGGAGCTCTCGCCGGGCCTGCCCGTGATCCCGCGCAAGGGCCACCTCGCGATCACCGACCGCGCCCCGGGCCTCGTACGCCACCAGCTCGTCGAGCTCGGCTACCTCAAGAGCGCGCACACGATGAGCGCCGAGTCGGTCGCGATGAACGTCCAGCCGCGCGCCACCGGCCAGCTCCTGCTCGGCTCGTCGCGCGAGCTGGTCGGCTTGGCGCCCGGCGTCAACCGCCCGCTGCTCGGCCGCATGCTCGCCCGCGCGACGGACTACGTGCCGGCCCTGCGGACGCTCCCCGTGATCCGCGTGTGGACCGGCTTCCGCCCGGCGACCGCGGACAAGCTGCCGCTGATCGGGAAGTGGGACGACCGGGTGTGGGTCGCCGCGGGCCACGAGGGCCTGGGCATCACGACCGCCCCCGCGACGGGCCGCCTGCTGGCCGACCTCGCCCTAGGCCGTCAGCCGGCGCTCGACCCCGCCCCCTTCGACCCACGCCGCCGCGCCCCTGCCAGCGCGCAGTCGTAATTTGCCGCCGGCCCTCGCCGCGATCCAGCGTCCCGGTTCCGCCCCCGGACCCCTCCGGGCGCGCTGCTGGAACACACTTGCCCCATGCCGCTTCCAGCCCCGCGACCCCGCCGATGAAGCCCTCCGATCTCGACATTCTGCTGCGGGAGGGCGAGGGCACCCTTCTCGAGTACAAGGAGGATCTCTCTGCGTCGTTCGCCCGCGAACTCGTCGCCTTTGCCAATACGCTCGGGGGACGGATCCTGTTGGGGGTCCGAGACGACGGCTCAGTCAGGGGCGTGACCGATTCCAACGCGCTCCGCGCGCGGATTCAGGACTTGGCCCGCAACTGCGACCCGCCAGTGATCCTTCGCGTGGAACGTCAGGGCCCCGTCGTCGTGGTGACGGTTCGCGAGGCCGACGTCAAGCCGGTTCAGTGCAGCGACGGGTTCTTCTGGCGCCAGGGAGCCGTCACCCAGAAGCTGTCGCGCGACGAGATCCGCGACCTCTTTCGACGGGAGGGCAGCGTGCGCTTCGACGTTGCTCCTTGCCCCCGCTTCAGGTACCCGCGAGACTTCGATTCGGCCCGCTTCCGCGAGTGGCTGAAGCGCACCGCGATCTCGCCCACGGCCGCGCCCGAGGACGTGCTCGTCAACCTCGACGTCGCCGAGCGCTCTCCCGGGCGCCTCCTCTTCCGCAATGCGGGTGTGCTCTTCTTCGCTCGCGAGGTGCGCCGCTTCTTCAACCAGGCCTACGTGACGTGCTTGTTGTTCAAGGGGAAGGATCGTGTCCATATCCTCGATCGCAAGGATTTCGCCGGGGGCGTGACAGCGGATATCGAAGAGGCGCTGCGCTTCGTCGAGCGCAACACGCGTACGGCCTACAGGATTCGAGGTCTCCAGCGCGAGGAGATCCCCGAATACCCGATGGCCGCGCTGCGGGAGGCCATTACCAACGCCGTCCTGCACAGGGATTGGTTCAACGACGGGGCCCAACGTCTTCATCGAGGTCTATGCGGATCGCATCGAGATCGTCAGCCCGGGTGGCCTTCCTGCCGGCATGCGGTACGCCGACCTGGGTCGGAAGAGCGTGCGGCGCAATCCCCTCGTGGCCGATCTGCTTCACCGCATCGCCTTCATCGAGAAGGCAGGCACGGGCATCCAGAGGATGCGGGAAGCGGCACGGCTGCAAGGTCATCCCCAGCCCGAGCTTCGTGCGGATGGGTTCTTCACTGTCGTGTTTCGCCCCCTCGCCGAAACACCCCCCAAGCCCCCCTCAAGTACCCCCCAAGTGCCCCCCAGGCTAGCTCCCCAGGCACTGACGCTGCTGGCCGCCGCGAGGACCCCGGCCACTCGCGACGCCCTGATGGCGACCCTCGGGTTGTCCGACCGGAAGCACTTCCGGGTTCGCCACCTCCAGCCGCTGCTTGCAGCCGGCTGGCTCGAGCCAACCGACCCTGATCGCCCGCGAAGCCCATTGCAGCGCTACCAGACGACCGCCAGTGGGCTCCAGGCTCTCAACTCTGGCGAAGGCGTGCAGCCGCGGTAGCGCTCGAGCCGTCCACAACCCCAGCACCAGGTGCTACCCTGCTGTCTTCCGAAACAAGAAGGAGCGCAGCATGAGCCAGGTGATCGCGGTGGTGGGAGCCACGGGTGCGCAGGGCAGTGGACTGGTGGAGGCGATCCTGGACGACCCGCAGAAGCGGTTCGTGGCCCGGGCCCTGACCCGCAACGCCGACTCCGACAAGGCGAAGGCGCTGCGGGCCCGCGGCGCCGAGGTGGTCGCGGCCGACGTCGACGACGCGAAGAGCCTCGAGCGGGCGTTCGCGGGGGCCCACGGCGCCTTCTGCGTGACGTTCTTCTGGGACCACTTCTCGCCCGAGAAGGAGATGGCCCAGGCGCAGTCGATGGCGGCCGCGGCGAAGGCGGCCGGCGTCAAGCACGTCGTGTGGTCGACGCTCGAGGACACCCGGCTCAAGGTGCCGCTCGACGATGCCCGAATGCCGACGCTGATGGAGAAGTACAAGGTTCCCCACTTCGACGCCAAGGGCGAGGCCAACCGCTTCTTCGTCGAGTCCGGCGTGCCGTACACGCTGTTCCACACGTCGTTCTACTGGGACAACCTGATCCACTTCGGGATGGGCCCGAAGGCCGGCCCCGACGGCAAGCTGGCGTTCGCGCTGCCGATGGCCGACAAGCGGCTGCCGGGCATCGCGGCGGGCGACATCGGCCGCTGCGCGTTCGGCGTCTTCGCGCGCGGCGCGGAGTTCCACGGCCGCAGCATCGGCGTGGCCGGCGAGCACCCGACGGGCGGCGAGATGGCCGCGACCCTCTCGAGCGTGCTCGGACGCGAAATCGCCTACGCCTACGTGCCGCCCGAGGTGTACCGCACCCTCGGCTTTCCCGGCGCCGAGGACCTCGGCAACATGTTCCAGTACAAGCGCGACTTCGAGGCCTTGTACACGGCCTCGCGCGACCTGGCGCTGAGCCGCTCGCTGCACCCGGGCCTGCGCGACTTCGCGAGCTGGGCCCGCGAGCACAAGGACCGCATCCCGCTCGGCTGACGCCTTCAGCGCCGCGCGAGCGCGGAACGCACCCGCTCCGCCAGCACGGCCGCGGTGTAGGGCTTCTCGACGAAGTCCATGCCGGCCTCCAGCAGGCCGCGGTGGGCGATGGTGTCGGCAGTGTAGCCGGAGGCGTAGAGGACCGCGAGGCCCGGCCGCAGCGCGCGCGCCCGCTCGGCGAGCCGGCGCCCGTCGAGTCCGGGCATCACGACGTCGGTGAGCAACAGGTCGACGCGGCAGGCGGGGTCCGCGAGCAGTTCCAGGGCCTGCTCGGGGTCCCGCGCGGCCAGCACGCCGTAGCCGAGGTCGGCGAGCAGTTCGCCCGCGATCTCGCGCAGGGCGGCCTCGTCCTCGACCAGCAGCACGACCTCGTCGCCGACGCCGGCCGCCTCGTGCGAGGGAGCTTCCTCCACGGCGGCCGCGTCGCCGCGATGGCGGGGCAGGTAGAGGCGGACCGTCGTCCCGTGGCCGGGCTCGCTGTAGAGGTGGACGAAACCTCCGTTCTGCTCGGCGATTCCGTAGACCGTCGCCAGCCCGAGGCCCGTGCCCCGTCCCTCGGGCTTGGTCGTGAAGAAGGGCTCGCAGGCCCGCGACAGGGTGTCGGCATCCATGCCGCAGCCCGTGTCGGACACCACGAGCAGCACGTACTCGCCCGGCCGCGCACCGGGGTGCTGGCGGCAGTGCCGCTCGTCGAGGACGACGTTGCGCACCTCGACCGTGAGGCGCCCGCCGTCCTGCATCGCATCGCGCGCGTTGACCGCGAGGTTGGTCAGCACCTGGTCCAGGTGCGAGGGGTCGATGCGCGCGGCCCACGCCTCCCGGGGGCGCACCAGGCTGAGCGTGACGTCTTCACCGAGCAGGCGCTGCAGCATCGCCGCCAGGCCGGCCACGTGTTCGTCGACGTCGACCTCCCGGGCAGCGAGCGGCCGCCGGCGCGAGAACTGAAGAAGCTGGCGGGTCAGGCCCGCGGAGCGCTCGCCGGCCTGGCGGATCGCTTCGACGTGGCGCTCGACCGGACGCCCGCTCCGCAGCCCGCGTTCCGCGAGCGTGGCATGCCCCAGGATCACGCCCAGCATGTTGTTGAAGTCGTGGGCCACGCCACCGGCGAGCCGGCCGATGGCCTCCATCTTCTGGGCATGGCGCAGCCGCTCTTCGAGTCGCAGCCGCTCGTCGAGGGAAACCCGCTCGTCGGTCACGTCGCGAGCGACGACGGCGATGCGGACGGTGCGGCCGGTTCCGTCGCGCACCGGGAACGCGCGATCGTGGATCGTGCGCATCGTGCCGTCGGGACGGACGATCCGGTACTCGACGTCGTATCCGCCCGACGCCTGCTGCGGGAGCGAGGCCTCGACGCGAGCCCGGTCTTCCTCGTGCACCCCGGCCAGCCAGGCGTCCGGGGCCGCGGCCAGCTCCGCTCGGCTGCGCCCCCACACGCGTTCGTAGGCGCCGCTCACGTAGAGCAGCGCTCCGGTGTCGACGTCGCCCACCCGGAACACCTCCTCGACGTTCTCCGCGAGCTGCCGCAGCACTTCCTCGCTGTGGCGGAGCGCCTCTTCGGCGCGATGACGCCGCGTGACGTCCTGGAACACGCCCTCGAGGCGGGTGACGCGACCCGCTTCGACCACGGGTTGGCCGACCGTGCGCACCCACTTGCGCACGCCGCGCGCGCTGATCAACTCGAGCTCGAGGTCGTAGCCGCGACGCTCTTCGATCGCCAGGCGCACCGCGGTTTCGATCGCCTCGCGGTGGACGCCCTGGAAGAACCCGAGGCCGAGTTGCGCCGAGGCCGGCAATGCGGGGTCGAGGTCGTGGATGCGGGCCACCTCGTCGGTCCAGGTCCCCTCGCCGCTCTCGACGTCGAATTCCCAGCCGCCGACGTGGGCGAGCGCGCTGGTGCGCGCCAGCAGTGCGGCCTGCTTCTCGACGGCCTCCGCGTGGCGGGCCGAGGTCACGTCGCGCACGACGCCCAGCACGCCGAGCAGCCGCCCTCCGGCATCGCGGACCGGCGTGCGCGTCGTGGCCAGCTTCAGCCGGGGTCCGTGCGCGGGGACAGGCCCCCACTCCTCGTCCACGAGCGGGCTCCCGGCGTCGACCGCGGCCAGGTCCTTCGCACGTCGCGCTTCGGCCGCCTCGCGGTCGAGGAGATCGAAGTCCGTGCGGCCCACGACGTCTGTGCCTGTTCCGAGGAGCTGCCCGAGGCCTGCGTCGGCCGTCAGGTAGACGCCGGCGGCGTCCTTCAACCAGACGACAGTCGTCCCCGGCCAGCCGGCCCGGTGATCCATTGCGGCCTCCGCACCCCGGAAGTGCCACACCTCGAGGAAAGGCTGACCACTGAATGATCATATTACGACTATTCAATGATCGTGCGGAGAGGACGCCGGAATCTACGGTTGCGGGACTGGGGGCGGGCCGTCCGGGATCCAGGGCTTGTAGACCACGCCTTCCGTGTTCTTCGCGAAGTCCGCGCGCACCGCCGCGAGCGCCTTGGGGTCGGTCATCAGGTCGACCGCCGTCGCCGCCATCACCTTGGCCGCGCGCTCCATCCCCTTGTGCCCGATCGAGTGGCCGGAGGCCGCGACCGAGGTCCACGCGTGCCACGGGATGCCCGCCGGCGCGGTCGCGACCGAGACGTGCAGCGTCGGCACCACCCAGCTCACGTCGCCGACGTCCGTCGACCCGCCTTCGTTGACCTGGCCCTCGAGCGAACCCACCGAGGCGTCGACGCCCTTCTCCGGCACGCCGGCCGCCTTCTGCAGCTCACGCGCCCACGCCTGCTCCTCGGCCGTGTAGACGGGCTCGCCCAGCCAGCGCAGGTTCGAGTCGAGCAGCCGCGAGCCCGGGTCGTTGATCAGGATCTCCCAGTCGCCCGACTGGATGCGGAACTCCGCCTCGACGCCCGCCGCCAGGGCCGCCCCCTCGGCCGCACGCCGCAGGCGCACCAGCGCGTCCTCGACGCCCGCGCGGGTGAAGTCGCGCGCCCACATCCACACCCGGGCGTGGTCGGGCACGACGTTCGGCACGTTGCCGCCGTCTGCGATCACGTAGTGCAGGCGCACGCTGGGCTTCACGTGCTCGCGCATCAGGTTCACCGCGTGGGTGAACAGCTCGGCGCCGTCGAGGGCCGAGCGGCCGTTCCACGGGTCGTAGGCCGCGTGCGACGAGCGGCCCCGGAACGTGACCTCGAAGTCGACCAGCGCCTGGCCGCCGACGCGGTCGGCGCGGGTCTCGACCGAAGGGTGCCAGACGAGCACGGCGTCGACACCCGCGAACACTCCGTCGCGCACCATGTAGATCTTGCCGCCCACCGCCTCCTCGGCCGGGGTGCCGAAGAACTTGACGGTGCCCTTCAGGGTGCCGGCCGCGATCTGCTCCTTGACCGCGATCGCCGCGCCGAGGCTGGCCGCGCCGAACAGGTTGTGGCCGCAGCCGTGGCCGGGCGCGTCCGCGACGACCGCCTCGCGCGTCGGCTGCGCCTTCTGCGACAGGCCCGGCAGCGCGTCGTACTCGCCGAGGATGCCGATCACGGGGCTGCCCTGGCCGTAGGTCGCGACGAACGCCGTGGGCATCCCGGCAACGCCGCGCTCGACCGTGAACCCGTGCTGCTCCGCGTGGTCCGCGAGCAGCTTCGCGGAGCGCGTCTCGCGCAGCGCGGTCTCGGCGTAACCCCAGATCTCGTCGGCCAGCCGCACCAGCTCGGGCCGCTGCCGCTCGATCGAGGCGACCACCTGTTTCTTCTGCGCCGGCACGGGAGCCGGCTTCGGCGCCGCGAGCGCGGGAGCGGACAGCGTGACGACGACGGCGATCAGGCAGGACGGGCGCATTGGACCTCCGGGCGCGAACGATGCAGTATGCCGCAGCGCGTGAGGTGACTGGCGAGGTGACCCCCTTCGAGGCCGGATCGGGACCGACGCGCTCGACGCGGCGCGCGCTCGTCGTCGCCGTACTGCGAGTCGTCGTCCCCTACCTGCTGCTGGCCGGACTGTGGATCACCCTCTCCGACCGCCTGCTCCTGGCCTGGTTGCGCGACCCCGAGCAGCTCGCGGCCTGGTCGACCTACAAGGGCTGGGCCTTCGTGGCGGTGACGGGCCTGCTGCTGGCGGTCCTGCTGGCCGCCGAGTATCGCGCCCGCGCCGTCGACTCCTCTGCCCTGCGCCTGGTGGAAGACGCGCTGCGCCTGTCCGAGCAGAGCTATCGCCTGCTGTTCCGCGCCAACCCCCACCCGATGTGGATCTACGACACGGAGACGCTGCGCTTCCTCGAGATCAACGACGCCGCCGTGTCCCGCTACGGCTGGTCCCGCGACGAGTTCGCGTCGATGAGCGTGCTGGACATCCGGGAGCCGGAGCAGGTGGAGCGCTTCCGCGAGCACCTCGCGACTGTTCCGGCCGCGGTGCACGGGTCGGGACCATGGCGCCACGTGACGAAAGCGGGCGAGCTGCGCGACGTCGAGGTCAGCTCCCACGCCGTGGAGTGGCTGGGCCGGCCCGCACGGCTGGTGCTCGCCCACGACGTGACCGAGCGCGACCGCGCGGAGCGGGAGCGGCTGGCCCTGCAGTCGCAGCTCGCGCAGGCGCAGAAGCTGGAGTCGATCGGCCGTCTCGCGGGCGGCATCGCCCACGACTTCAACAACGCGCTCGGCGTGGTGCTGGCGCGGGCGGAGATGGCGCGCAAGGCGCTGGAGCCGGCGCACGAGGCCGCCCGCCACCTGGACTCGATCGAAGAAGCGGGCCGCCGTTCGGCGCTGCTGACGCGCCAGTTGCTGGCCTTCGCCCGCCACGACGTGATCGCGCCGCACCGCCTCGACCTCGACGCCCACGTCGCCGCCAGCCTCGGCCTGCTGAAGCCCCTGATCGGCGAAGACGTGGCGCTGCGCTGGGAGCCCGGGCCCGGCGTCAAGGTCGTCGAGGCCGACGGCTCGCAGCTCGACCAGGTGCTGACCAACCTGGTCGTCAACGCCCGCGACGCCGGCGGGCGCGTGCTGCAGATCGCGACGGCCTGCGTCGTCTGGAGCGAGGCCGACTGTGCCTCGCGGCCGGGTGCGGTGCCGGGTGTCTACGTGCGGCTGGCGGTGACGGACGACGGGGCGGGCATGAGCCCCGAGGTGCAGGCCCGGATCTTCGAGCCCTTCTTCACCACGAAGCCGGCCGGCCAGGGCACCGGCCTGGGCCTCGCGATGGTCTACGGCATCGTCAAGCAGAACGGCGGCTACGTCGAGGTCGACTCGGCGCCCGGGCGCGGCACCCGGTTCGACATCCTGCTGCCGGCGCGCGAGCCGCTCCCCGAACCGTGTGCCGAGGCCGGCCCGGACGTCGGCGGGCAACCCGCGCACGGCGAGGTCGTGCTGCTCGTCGAAGACGAGGAGGCGATGCTGGCGGTGACCAGCGAAGCGCTCGCCGACCTCGGCTATCGCGTGCTGGCGGCTTCGCGGCCCGCCGAGGCGCTGTCGATCGCGGAAGCGTTCGACGGCTCGATCGACCTCGTGATCACCGACGTGGTGATGCCCGGCATGAACGGCCGCGAGCTGGTCGAACGGCTGCGCGAGACGCGGCCGGGGTTGCGCTGCCTGTTCGTGTCCGGCTACACGGCCGACGTGATCGAGCACCGCGGCGTGCTCGAGGCCGGCGTGCACTTCCTGCCCAAGCCGTTCACGGCGGCGGATCTCGGCTCGAAGGTCAGCGAGGTGCTCGCGGACTGAGCTGCGGCGATGTTTGCGATACTACCGGGTCAGCGGCGGTGTCCGGAGGCCGGCCCGCCGCCCTCCGGGAGGTCCTCCGCTGATGCGGACGATTGCGCCGTCGGTCGCGCGCGTCGTGGTGCCCTACGCGATCCTCGCGGGGGTGTGGATCCACGCATCCGATCGCCTGCTGGAGGCGGCGACGGGCGATCCCCACGTTCTCGCCCGCTGGTCGATCTACAAGGGCTGGGCCTTCGTGGCGTTCACCGCGTTTCTGCTCGCGCTCCTGATGAGCGCCGAGCTGCGAGCGCGCCGGCTGAACGAGGCGCTGCTGGAAGCCCAGCGTGATCTCCTCGAACGGGTCGCCCGCGGGACCCCGGCGCGGGAGATCCTCCAGCGCCTGGTCGTCCTCGTCGAGTCGCAGGTGCCCGGCCTCACGGCTTCCGTGCGGCTGCTCGACGCGGAGGGCTCGCGCGCGCCGCACGCCGTCGCCGGGCGGTTGCCGCCGGCCCTGGTCCGCTACCTCGACGAGCAGTCGATCGACGAACGCGCCGGGCCGTCCGGCACGGCGATGTTCCGCGACGACACGGTCCTGGTCGCCGACCTCGCCTCCGATCCCGCCTGGTCGCTTCACCGTGCCTCGTTCAGCGAGGCCGGGCTGCGGGCCGCCTGGGCCACGCCACTGCGCACCGCGGACGGGAGGGTGCTGGGCACGTTCTCCTGCTACCGCACCGCGCCGGGCCTGCCTGATGCCCGGCACCTGAAGCTGATCGAGCTCGCCACCCAGGTCGCCGCCGTCGCGCTCGCGCGAGAGCAGCAGGACAACGCCGTGCGGGCCAGCGAGCGACGGCTCTCCTTCGCGCTCGAGGTGAGCCGGACCGGCGGCTGGGAACTGGACCTGGTCGACCACTCGGCCAGCCGCACGCTGGAACACGATCGGATCTTCGGGTACGAGGCGATGCTGCCCGAATGGACCTACGAGATGTTCCTGGCGCACGTCCTGGAGCCCGACCGGGCCGAGGTCGATCGACGGTTCCAGGATGCCGTGGCCCACCAGACGGACTGGAGCTTCGAGTGCCGCATCCGCCGGGTCGACGGCGAGGTGCGCTGGATCTGGGCCGCGGGCGGGCACCAGTTCGAAGGCGAGGGGCCGCCGCGCCGGATGGCCGGCATCGTCCAGGACATCACTGACCGCAAGCACGCCGAGGAGGCGGTGCGCCGTCTGGCCGACGACCTGCGCCGGCAAGCGGCGGAGCTCGAACGGCGCGTCGCCGAGCGCACCGCCGAACTCAGCGAAGCGCGCGATCGGGCCGAAGGTGCGGACCGACTCAAGTCGGCCTTCCTGGCGACGATGTCGCACGAGTTGCGCACGCCGCTCAACTCCATCATCGGCTTCACGGGCGTCCTGCTCCAGGGCCTCGCCGGCCCCCTGACCGAGGAGCAACGCAAGCAGCTCGGCATGGTCCGCGCCAGCGGCCAGCACCTGCTGGAGCTGATCAACGACGTGCTCGACATCTCGAAGATCGAAGCCGGCCAGCTCGAACTCGCCCAGGCCCGCTTCGACCCCGCCGCCGCGGCCCGCCGGGCGGCCGACACGGTCGCTGCGCAGGCCGCTGAGAAGGGCCTGGAGATCGAGTGCGAAACCGAGCCTGGCTTGCCCGAACTGGTCGGCGACCGACGGCGGGTCGAGCAGGTGCTGATCAACCTGCTGGCGAACGCGGTGAAGTTCACCGACCAGGGGCGGGTGGGCCTCGACGTGCGGGCCACTCCCCAGGGCGTCGCCTTCGTCGTGTCCGACACCGGCATCGGTATCCCGGCCGAGGCTCATGACCAGCTCTTCCAGCCCTTCCGCCAGCTCGATTCCGGTCTGGCACGCGCCCACGAAGGCACCGGGCTCGGGCTCGCTATTTGCAAGCGCCTCGTCGAACGCATGGGAGGCAGGATCGGCTTCGACAGTGCCCCGGGGGTCGGATCGACCTTCCGGGTCGATTTGCCGCTGACCCCGCCCTCGCTCACGGAGACTCCATGACCCGCGTGCTGCTGGTCGAAGACAACGCCCAGAACCGCTACCTGATCACCTTCCTGCTGAACGCGAGCAAGTTTTCGGTGCTCTCGGCCGAAGACGGCGCCGAGGGCCTCGCGCTGGCGACCAGCGGCGACTTCGACCTGGTGTTGCTGGACATCCAGTTGCCCGGGATGGACGGGTACGAAGTCGCCCGGGCGTTGCGGCAGAACGCCCGACTGGACGGCATTCCGATCGTCGCAGTCACGTCCTACGCGATGACCGGCGATCGCGAACGGGTGCTGGCGGCCGGGTGCGACGGCTACATCGAGAAGCCGATCGACCCCGAGACGTTCGTCGCGCAGGTGCGGGCGTTCCTGCCGGAGAAGGGAGGCGCATGAAGCGGGTCCTGATCGTCGAAGACAAGGTTGAGGGCCTGTACTTGTTGCGGGTCCTCCTGTCCGCTGCGGGGTGGAAAGTCGAAGAAGCGCGCCACGGTGCCGAGGCCCTGGCCAAGGCCCGGCAGGCGCCGCCGGACCTCGTGGTCTCGGACCTGCTGATGCCGGTGATGGACGGCTACACCCTGCTGCGCCACTGGAAGGCCGACTCGCGCCTCAGCACCGTTCCTTTCGTCGTCTACACCGCGACCTACACCGAACCCGCCGACGAAGCCCTGGCGCTCGAACTCGGGGCCGACGCGTTCATCCTCAAGCCGGCAGAGCCCGCGGCGTTCACGGCGCGCCTGTCGGCCGTGATGGAGACCGTGCACGGCTCCGGGGCGCGGCCGCCGAGCGGCGACGTGGAGCGCAGCAACAAGTCGTACGAGGTTGCGCTCGTGCGCAAGCTCGAGGAGAAGCTGACGCAGCTCCAGCAGGCCAACCGCGCGCTCGAAGAAGACGTCGCCGAGCGCAAGCGCGCGGAGTCGCGCGTCGCCGAGCAGCTCGCGGAGCTCCAGCGCTGGCATCGGGCCACCATCGGCCGCGAAAGCCGCGTGCTGGAGCTCAAGCGCGAGGTCAACGCGCTGCTGGCCGAGCTCGGACGCCCGCCCCGCTACGCGAGCGTCGCCGACGAAGCCGCACAGGGCGAGCCCGAGCCCCGAGAACCTGGCGAGGGTGCTTGAGCGCTGCGCTGCTGTCGCTCGTGCAGAACGCGGCGCTGCTGCTCGCTCTGGCCGCGGTGTACGACCTCGCGACCAGCCAGCAGCCGTTGGGCGGGCGCCCCCTGCGACAGGTCCTCGTCGGACTGCTGACCGGCGGCGTGGGCGTGGCGATCATGCTCGCGCCCGTCGTGGTCGAGCCCGGGCTCGTGTTCGACAGCCGCTCGGTCCTGCTCGCGATCAGCGGCGCCTTCCTCGGGCCGCTTCCGACGGTGATCGCGATGCTGGTGACGGCCGCGTTCCGCTGGAGCCAGGGCGGCCTGGCCACGGGGGTTGGGGTCGGCGTCATCGTCTCCTCGGGGCTGATCGGCGGGCTGTGGGGCCGCGTGCGTCGGCGATCGCTCGATGCGGGACGTCTCGCGGACCTGTACGCGCTGGGCGTGATCGTGCACGTCGTGATGCTGGCCTGGATGCTGCTGCTGCCCTGGACTTCGGCGCAGCGCGTCTTCGCTTCGGTCGGTGCGGCCGTCCTGCTCGTTCACCCGGCCGCGACGGCCGCGCTCGGGCTGCTCCTGTCGCGACGCCTCCGGCGGGAGCGCGACGCCGAAGTGCTGGTCGAGAGCGAGAGCCGCCACCGGGCGCTGTTCGAGAACGACCACGTGCCGATGCTCATCGTCGACCCGGAGGACGGGGCCATCGTCGACGCGAACCCGGCGGCCGTCGCCTTCTACGGCTGGCCCCGCGAACGGCTGCGTGCGATGCACGTCACGGAGATCAACACGCTCAGCCCGGCCGAGGTGCAGACCGAAATGGCCCGTGCCCAGGCGGAGGCCCGCAACCATTTCGAGTTCCGGCACCGGCGGGCCGACGGCTCCGTACGGGAGGTCGAGGTCGCTTCCGGCCCCATCATTTTCGGGCGTCGAACGCTGCTCTACTCGATCGTCAAGGACGTCACCGAGCGCCGGCTGGCCGACGAGCGGCTGCGCGACACCCTCGACCAGTTCGAGCGCGCCCAGGCCGTGGCGCACCTGGGCTCGTGGGTCTGGCACATCCGCGAGAACCGCGTCGAGTGGTCGCCCCAGATGTTCGCGATCTTCGGCGTCGACCGCGCGGCGTTCGACGGGGACCTGGCCGGCGTCATCGCCCGCGCGATCCACCCGGACGACCGGGCGGCCGTCGAGCGCGCCAA
Organism: Vicinamibacteria bacterium; assembly: GCA_025994075.1. Lineage (GTDB taxonomy): Bacteria > Acidobacteriota > Vicinamibacteria > Fen-336 > Fen-336 > WYBL01. The sequence continues at coordinate 92,172 of JAMQGV010000018.1, read as the reverse complement.
CCGCCGGGTGCTGGAGGAACGGCGGCCGACCCCGATGGAGTACCGCGTCGTGCGGCCCGACGGCAGCGTGCGCACGGTGCGAGGTGAAGCGGGAGACCTCGTGGTGGGTCCGGACGGGTCTCCCGAGCGGCTCTCCGGGGTGGTGCTCGACGTGACCGACTTCAGGGCCAGCGAAGAGGCCCTGCGGCGATCCGTCGCAGAGCTGGAACGCACCAGCGCGGCCCTGCTCAGCGTCGTCGAGGATCACCAGCGCGCCGAGGCCGCGCTGCGCCAGTCGGAACAGGACTACCGCCTGCTGTTCGACGCCAACCCGAACCCGATGTGGATCTACGACCTGGAGACTCTGGGGTTCCTCGAGGTCAACCACGCGGCCGTGCAGCACTACGGCTACTCGCGCCAGGAGTTCCTGGCGATGACGATCGAACGGATCCGGCCGGCCGAGGAGTGGCCGCGGCTGCGGGCCCACCTCCGGCAGGCTCCGGGGACGATTCAGGCCTCCGGCCCCTGGGTGCACCAGCGCAAGGACGGGTCGTGCCTCCAGGTCGAGGTGCGATCCCACTCGCTGACGTGGCGGTGTCGCCAGACCCGGCTGGTGCTCGCCCACGACGTGACCGAGCGGGAGGCAGCCCGCAGGGCCCTCGAGGAGAGCGAGGCGCGGCTGCGACGAGCGATCGTTGAATCACCGGTCCCGATCCTGCTGCACGCCGAGGACGGCACGGTCGTCCAACTCAGCCAGGCCTGGTGTCACATTACGGGTTACTCCCGGGACGAGCTGCGGACGGTCTCCGAGTGGACGCGGCGCGCTTACGGAACGGACGCGCCTCGCGTCGAAGCCGGCATCCGGACACTGTTCGACCTCGATGCGCGAGTGACCGAAGGCGAGTTCCCGATTCGCACCCGCTCCGGAGAACTCCGGATCTGGGAGTTCAGCTCGTCGCCGGTCGGGAGGTTGCCGGACGGGAGGCGTCTGGTGATCAGCATGGCCACCGACCGCACCGCGCGGCGGGCGGCGGAAGACGAGGTGCGGCGGCTGAACGCGGAACTCGAGGAGCGTGTCCGGGCGCGGACGGCCGAGCTGGAAGCGGCCAACGCAGAACTCGAGGCCTTCAGTTACTCGGTGTCCCACGACCTGCGGGCCCCGCTGCGCGGGATCAACGGCTTCGCCCGCATCCTCGAGGAGGAGCAAGCTCCGCGGCTGGACGCAGAGGGGCGGCGCATTCTCGGGGTGGTACGGAGCGAGGCCGTACGGATGGGAACCCTGATCGACGACCTGCTGCGCTTCTCGCGGCTCGGCCGGCAGCCGATTCACAGGCTCCCGTTCGACACCCGCGCACTCGTCGAAGCAGTCGTCGCGGAATGCCGCGCCCGGCACCTGGGCACGGACGTGGCCGTCGACCTGGGCGACCTGCCCGCGGCGTCGGGCGACCCAGCCCTGCTCCGCCAGGTGTGGGTCAACCTGCTCGACAACGCCTTCAAGTACACCGGCCGAGAGCCGTCGCCCCGGATCGCGATCCGGGGTACGGTGGAGGCGGGCACGGTCCACTACTCGGTCGCCGACAACGGCATCGGCTTCGACATGGCGCACGCCTCTCGACTCTTCGGCGTGTTCCAGCGCCTGCACCCGCACGAAGAGTTCGAGGGCACCGGTGTCGGACTCGCCCTCGTCCGCCGCATCGTCGGCCGGCACGGCGGCAGGACCTGGGCCGAGGCCGCGCCGCGCCACGGCGCCACCTTCCATTTCACCCTCCCCCTGAATCCCGCTCCGGGAACGGAGGCCCTGACATGAACCCCACCGCGGGCAACGCGCCCCAGGTGCTGATCGTCGAAGACAACCCGGTCGACGCCGAGCTCGCGCAGCGCGCGCTGAGACGGCGCCTGCCCTGCGCCATCGAATGGGCGCGCGACGGCCTCGAGGCCGTGGCGCGGCTCGAGTCCGGGGCCCCGCTGCCGTGCCTGGTGCTGCTCGATCTCAAGATGCCGCGGATGGACGGGCTCACCCTGCTGCGACGATTGAAGACCGATCCCCGGACGCGCGCCCTCGTGGCGGTTGTCTTCACGTCCTCGCGCGAGCCTTCGGACGTCACGGAGGCCTACGGGGCGGGTGCCAACAGCTACCTCGTCAAACCCGTCGACGGCGCGCACTTCGACGAACTGGTCGAGACCGCGGGACGCTACTGGCTCGAGCTCAACGAGCCGGCCACTCCCGGGTCCTGCTCGTGAGTCCGCGCCGGGTGCGTGCGCTGGTCGTCGACGATTCGCCCGTCGACGCCGAACTGGTCGTCCGCGAGATGGAACGCCAGGGGTTCGCTCTCGAATGGCGGCGGGTTGCGAGCGCCGAGGCGTTGACCGCAGCGCTCTCCGGAGAGTCCTGGGACGTGGTCCTGTGCGACTACGCGATGCCGGGGTTCGGAGGCCTCGAAGCCCTCGCCCTCGTCCGCGACAGCGGCCTGGACCTTCCGTTCCTGCTGATCTCCGGCACCGTCGGAGAAGACGTCGCCGTCGAAGCCATGCGGGCGGGCGCCCACGACTACCTGCTGAAGGACCGCCTGACGCGGCTGGGAGCGGCGGTCGAGCGAGAGCTCCACGAGGCCGAGGAGCGGCGCGAGCGGCGGCGGGCCCAGGACGCCGAACGGGCTGCGCAGGCAGAGACCCGGCGCCTGCTGGCGGAGGCCGAGGCGTCGCGGCGGGCGCTCCTCAGTGCGGTGGAGGACCTGCAGGCGGCGGTCGCAGCACGACGGCTGCAGACGTCCGCGCTCGAGGCTGCGGCGAACGCGATCGTGATCACCGATCGCGAAGGCGACATCGTCTGGGCCAACCCGGCCTTCACGGCCCTCACGGGCTACGAACTCGAGGAGGCGACTGGCCAGAACCCTCGGGTGCTGGTTCGCTCCGGCCTCACCCCGCAGGAGGACTACGCGGCCCTGTGGCGCTCCATCCTCGACGGCGAGGTATGGCGGGGCGAACTGGTCAACCGGCGGAAAGACGGCACTCTCTACCCGGAGGAGCAGACGATCACGCCCGTCCGTGACGACTCGGGGGCGATCACTCACTTCATCGCGGTCAAGCAGGACGTCAGCGAGCGCCGGGAGGCGGAGGCGAGGAGGATCAGCCTCGAAGCGCAGCTCCGCCAGGCGCAGAAGATGGAGTCGGTGGGCCGGCTGGCCGGCGGGGTGGCCCACGACTTCAACAACGCGCTCGGCGTCGTGCTGGGACATGCCGATCTCGCTCTCAAGCTGGTGCCGGCGGGCTCGCCGCTCGCGCGTCACCTCGAAGCGATCCGGGAGGCAGGGCGGCGTTCCGCGAACCTGACGCGGCAGTTGCTGGGCTTCGCGCGCCAGCAGCCGGTGGAGCCCCGGCAGCTCGACGTCAACGACCGCATCGAGGGCATGTTGCGGCTGCTGCGCCAGTTGATCGGGGAAGACGTGCGCCTCGGCTGGCAGCCGGGCGCCGGACTCTGGTCCGTGCGGGCGGACCCCGGCCAGATCGACCAGCTCGTCTCCAACCTGGTCGTCAACGCCCGCGACGCGATCACGGGCGTCGGCGAGATCGTCGTCGCGACGAGCAACCTGGAGGCCGACGCGGCGTTCGTCGACAGGCGACCGGGCCTGGTCCCGGGCCGCTACGTGTGCCTGAGCGTGAAGGACGACGGCTCCGGGATCGCGCCCGAGCTGATCGATCGCATCTTCGAGCCGTTCTTCACGACCAAGCCCACCGGGCACGGGACGGGCCTCGGCCTGGCGACCGTCTACGGCATCGCCAAGCAGAACGGGGGCTACATCGGCGTCGAGTCCGAACCGGGCCGAGGGTCGACGTTCACGGTGTTCCTGCCGGTGGCGATCGGCGAACGCGAGGCGGATGCGCCGGCTCCCACGGCAGGAGCGGTCCGCGGCGGCTCGGAGACCCTGCTCGTCGTGGAGGACGAGCCGGCCATGCTGGAGGTCACCCGGGACGTGCTGGCGGACCTCGGCTACCGCGTCCTGGCCACGGCCTCGCCCGGCGAGGCACTATCCATCGCCGCCACCGAGGGCGACCGGGTGGACCTGCTGGTGACCGATCTCGTGATGCCCGAGATGAACGGGCGCGAGCTCGCGGCACTGCTGCAGGCGCGGCACCCGCGGCTGCGCTGCCTGTTCGTGTCCGGCTACACGGCCGACATCGTGGCGCAACGGGGCATCGTCGAGCCCGGCGTCCACCTGCTCTCGAAGCCGTTCACGGCCAGCGAGCTGGCGGAGCGCGTGCGCAAGCTGCTCGATTCCTGAGCGGTCGCGGGGTCAGGCGGCCGTCTCGGCCGCCCCTGCCGTCGCGCCCGCCTCCGCGAGGCTCTCGGGCAGGGTCACGCGGAACGTGGTGCCGAGGCCCGGGGCCGACACGAAGTCGACGTGGCCCCGCAGGTGCGCTTCGGTCAGCAGCCGAACGGAGTGGGTGCCGATCCCGCGGCCGGCGCCCTTGGTCGAGAACGAGCGCTGGAAGACCTGGCCGCGCACCTCGGGGGGCATCACCGCCTCGTTGTGGACGCTGATGCGGCGCAGCTCCGGCGACCAGCGCACGACGACCGTCTGTCCCGGGCTCGAGGCTTCCAGCGCGTTCTTGATCAGGTTGCCGACGACGCGCCGCAGGAGCACGGGATCCGTGGAGAGCGGCTCCTCGAGGTCGGACGGGCTGCTGAAGCGTACGACCTTGCCGGTGGCGAACGGGCCGTGCTGATAGCCCGCGCACAGGCCCTCCACCAGGCGGCCGACTTCGACCGCCTGCGGCCGGGCGCGAAGCTGGCCTGCTTCGGCGAGCGCCAGGTCGCGTTGCGTGACCACCTCCTCGACGGCCTGGCGGGTCATGCGGCGGATCACGGGCGCAAGCTGCTCGCGTTCGACGGGCTGCAACTCGTCCCAGAACTGCATGTAACCGTCGAGGCCCGACAGGGTGTTGAGCAGGTCGTGGAAGAACATCGCCTCCAGCGCCTCCCGCCGCTTGAGGTGCGAGATGTCCTCCAGGACCACGAGGCCGAACCCCCGAGGCTCCGGCATTCGGCTGGCCCTGGCGCGCAGGTCGTAGACGACCGGCTCGTCGCCCACCTGACCTGCGATCCGGCACTCGCGGGTCACGGTCTCGCCCGTCTGCTCGAGATCGGAGAGGCTGCGGCCGAGGCCGCACAGGTGGCAGTGCTCGCTGGTCCCGCAGCCCCCGGGGCCCTCGACGGCGCGGCGACAGCCCGCCGCCTCCCCCAGCCGCAGACCGATCAGCGACACGGAACCGGGCCGCAGCAGGCCGCGCAGCGAGGCGTTCTCGTGCAGGACCTCGCGCTGCGGGTTCAGCACGGCCGCCGGAACCGGCAACTCGTCGACGAGGCGCAGCAGCGCCGGATGCGCGGCCAGCGACTCCTGCTGGCGGCTGCGTTCGACGGGGTCCGAGCGCCGCTTCGGCGGCTGATAGGGCAGGACCCCTGCGTCCAGGGTGCGGGTCGCGTGGACCGGCCGGCCGACTGCGTTCATGCCCTCTCTCCTCGAGTTCCCCACGCTGATCGGCGTGTCGTCCGCGGGGATCGGACGTCGCGTCGGAGCTCAGTCCTGGGCTCCTGGGGTACGCCTCAGCACAGGCCGTGCCGGAGCCGAATCGGTCCCGCCGCCGCCGTTCTGCGGCGCCCGCCGATGGCGCTCGCGTCTCCGCCGGGTGTTTCGCCCGGGCTGCCGGGCGCAACGCCCGGGCGCTCGGCGCGCCATCCCCCACGCTTCCTGCAGCCCGCGCTCGACCTTCACGTCGACGCGGTCGGGTTCGAAGCCGAGGCCGTCGATCGTGAAGGCGCCGGAGACTGTGGTTCCCCCGGGGGCTGCCGGAAAGATGGCAGGATGACGTCGACGGGCCAGGGATCGATCCTCGACGTCGGCGGCGGGGCCTCCTTCCTGGTCGATCGCCTGCTCGACCGTGGCTTTCACCGGGTCACGGTGGCCGACATTTCGGCGGCGGCCCTGTCGGTCGCGCGCTCGCGACTCGCGGAGCGCGGCTCGCAGGTCGAGTGGGTCGTCGGCGACGCTCGGCAGCTTCGCTTGCGCGAGCCCGTGGACCTCTGGCACGACCGGGCGGTCTTTCACTTCTTGACCGAGTCCGCGGATCAGGACGCGTACCTCTCGACGCTGAGAGCGAACCTGGCGCCCGGCGGCCACGTCGTGCTCGCCACGTTCGCCCAGACCGGGCCGACCCGGTGCAGCGGGTTGCCGGTGCAACGCTACGACGTGGCGGGCCTCGTCGAACGGGTCGGGGCTGGATTCGAGCTGGTGCGCGGGTTCGAGCGTCGCCACGTCACCCCGGCAGGCGCTCCCCAGGACTTCACCCACGTCGTGCTGCGGCGGTTGCCCGCGGACGTCTGACGGCCGACGAGCGGCGGCCTCCGGGCGGCGGGGCTACCTGAGACCGAGGTCGGTCGTCGTGAAGGCGTCGGCCGCGGCTTTCTCGTAGGCGGCGTCGAGGGCGTCGTGGAGCAGGAGGAGCGCCGCGAGGCGGTGGACCATGCCCCGCAGGTGGTCGAGTTCCGCGAGGGTGACCGGGCGGCCGTCGCGGCGCTTGGCGTCCCGGTAGCCGAGCCACTTCTTGAGCACCGGGTAGCCGCCCAGCTCGTAGCGCCAGACGCGCTCGGGGACGTTCTTGAGGTAGACCGCGTCGTTGAGCCAGAGGTCGCCGGTCTGCTCGCCCCAGGCCGGGACTTCGCCCTCGTCCTCCGTCGGCTGGCGTGCGACCCACTTGCCCGGGGCCGCGCCGAAGTAGGAGACGGTGACCACGAGGTCGCCGTCGCGGACCGCCTCCGTGGAGCGCGTCGCGATCACGGCGAGGTGGCGGCGGCGGGCGCCGAGCAGCGAGGCCAGCAGCTTCGTCGGGTCCGTCGCCGGGTCGAGCAGCGTGCCGACCTGGGCGCCCAGGGCGGCGCACTCCTTCAGCACGGCCTTGTCGCGCGGGATCGGCAGGTGCAGCCAGTCCTGGGCGAGCGACTCGGCGTGGTCCGCTTCGAACCGTGGCGCATGACCGATCGCGAGCACGAGCGCATGGAGTGCACGAACCAGGCGAACTGCATCGGGGCCCGTGAGATCACCGCGCAGCCCATGTGCTGCCTTGAGCGCATCCCACGCCGTCGCAACGATGTTGGCGACGATTCTGGGCGCCTCGGGCTTCGGAGTGAACAGGTCGACGTTCTTCGCGGCCTCGACGACGCGAGCAGGGAAGCCGACGGATCCGCGGTCGTGCAGGTGCAGGTCGAAGAGGCCCGAGACCAGGAGCGGTCGGCTCTCTGAAACACGCCGCGGTTGTGGGACGGCGACCAGAAACTGGTTCTCCTCTAGGTTGGCCCACAGTTCCGGCCGCGGGCGGTTGAGCAGGCCTTGCTGATCGTCGTAGTAGATGGAGCGGCTGTCGAGCGGAAACAGAACGTAGGGGACGATCCGGGCCACGCGGAAGCCGTCCGCGAGTAGCCGTTTCCGGACGACGGCGGGATCGTAGCCGGCCCGCCTGGTGAACAGCTCGGGCATGGCCTCGCCGACGGCGGCGTTCGTCGCACCCGAGAAGTAGAGGCGCATGCGTTGCTCGAGTTGCACCTGATCGGTGTCGATGACGCTGCCTTCGAGGCCGCGGTTCGGGTTCACCCCCTGGAAGGACTCGACGAAGAGATCGTCCAGCGCGGGCCAGTCCTCGTAGGAGCCGGAGGCCGTCGTGCTGACGAGGCGCCACATCCCGCTCTCCGTCGGCGTGACGTCTTCGTAGGGTCGAGGGCCCTCGGGCGTCGCGGCGCACTCCTCGCGGGCCTTCGCCGGTGTCGCTTCGAGTTCGAGGCTGGCGAGCAGCGCGCGCCGCTTGGCGTCCGCGCGGCCCCAGAAGTCGCGGACGTGGACAGCCGCCGATGGCGTCTTACCCCGCGGCGCTCCCCGCTTCAAGAACGTCGTGATCGACGTGCCGACCTTGATGCCCGGTCCGCCGCTGTCCGTGTTGAAGATCGTCTCGCACGAATCGCCCTGCGGCGTGCGTTCGCTGGCGAGGCGGTTGCCGTGCAGGTTGTCCACCCAGATGTCGTCGAAGCGCGTGAGCAGCGACTCGCGCATCAGCGGGTGGGAGCGGCCGGCCAGGAACGAGCTGTTGGAGATGAAGCTGACGATGCCGTGGTCGGCGCGGTCGCCGATGCGGACCTCGGCGAGGCGGAAGAAGCGGATGTAGAGGTCATCGAGGAGCTGCTTGCGGATGCCCCAGCGCTCGTAGATCGCCGACTTGCCGAGTTGCTGGCCCTTGGCGTCGCGGCGGATGCCCTTGTAGTGGTCGACGAGGCTCGCCTCCTCGTCGAGCGGCACGCCCGCGAAGCGGTTGTAGGGCGGGTTGCCGAGCGCGACGATGATCTTCTCCTCGCGCTTCACGCGCCGCGCGGCGTCGTGCTCCTCCTGCAGCTCCGGGAACGAGAGCTTCATCTGGTCGGCGCCTTCCCAACCGGTGAGCGCGTTGGTCAGGAACACCGCCGGGCGGTGCGACTCGTCGGGCGGGGCGCCCAGCTCGTCGAGCATCAGGTAGAGCTGGAGCTGGGCGATCACGAACGGCGCCGTGAGGATCTCGAAGCCGATCAGCCGGCGGCAGACGGCGTCGAGCAGCTCGGCGGGCAGCAGCGCGCCCGCGCCCTCCGAGCGCAGTTGGTCGGCCACGCAGCGCAGCGTCTCGATCAGGTAGGCGCCCGTGCCGCAGCAGGGGTCGAGGACCACGACGCGGCGGTCGGCGAGGCCCTTGGGGCAGTCCAGTTCCTCGCGCAGCAACTGGTCGACGCGGCGGACCTGATAGCGGACGATCTCCCACGGCGTGTACCAGACGCCGAGCTGCTTGCGCAGGTCCGGGTCGAAGGCTTCGAGGAACGGCTCGTAAAAGTAGAGGATTGCGGTCGTCGCCGCCGAGCCGCCGCCCTGATCGACGGCGGCTCGCGCCGGGAGTGAATCCCGGCGCTCGGGCCGCTGGGCTCCGTCGCATGGCTCCTCCGCCCAGACCCCCGCCTGCGACCCGATCTGCGGTGCCTGGAAACGGGCGAAGAAGCGCTCGCCGTCGACGCGCGCGAGCGTGGCCGCCGCTGCGTCGAGGTGCGGCTTGAGGCCCAGCTCCTTGAGCCGCGACGGGTGCTCGAACTCATGGAAGAGGGCGCCGAGGAACGGGATGCGCAGCCAGCGCGAGAGGTCCTGCCAGGCGAACGAACCGGTCTGGCCCGCGCGGTGCCACAACGTCCACGAAGCGAACAGGCCGTAGAAGACGGTCTGGATCAGCGACGAGCGCAGGAACTCTTCGCCCTCTTCGCCTTCGAAGTGGATGCCGAGCGCCTTGCCGAAGTCGTCGAGCAGCGGTCGCACGGCCTGCGAGAACTGCTTCGGCAGATCCTGCTTCGCGCGCCGCGCCTGACGGGCCAGGATGCGGGCGAGCGACTCGGGCTCGGAGATGGCCGCGAACTCGGTCACGGCACGCTCGAGCAGATCGCCCAGCGCCTCCGCGCTCTCGGCGGAGACCGCCGCGCCCTTCTTCAGCGCGGAGGCTGACGGCCACAGCTCGACCGTGTCGAGCACGCGCCGGTGATCCGGGGCGACCGGGCCATCACCGCTGGCGTTGCCGCTGACCACGAGCGAGAACCCGCGGATGTTGGTGAGCAGGACGACACCGGTGCGGCGCAGGTAGCGCCCGACCTGGTCCTCGGTGCCGGTGGAGAGCGCCATCTCGTCGAGGTCGGCGCTCGGCAGCTTGACCTCGCCCAGCACGACGGGGAACTCGCCAGCGCCGTCGTAGAGCGCGAGGTCCGGCATGTCGGCACCACCGGTGGGGCGGTACTGACTGGTCCCGATCCGCACCTGGAAGGGCAGCCCGCGATCTCGCAGCAGCCCGCTGAGCAGGCTCTGCAGCGCGGGGTAGTACGTCAGCTCGTTGACCCCGGGCGTCCCTAGCAGCACCGCAACGTCGCGGGCATAGGAAGCAACGCGCGGAACCGCGGAGGACATTCCAGCGGATTGTAAGGGGGGACGGGCCGGTTCGGTCCGACGGCCGTCGGACCGATGCTCACGCTCAACGGATTCGATGCTCGCGATCGCCGGAATCAGAATCCAGGGCGTCAGTCCTCGAAACAGGCCGTCCGGGTGCGTTCATGCCCATTCTCCTCGAGTTTCTTTGGCCGCGAGGTCGCGCGGCGCTTCCGGCAGCGTCACCCGGAATGTGGTTCCGGCCTCCGGCGTCGACGTGAAGTCGACCCGGCCGCCCAGGTACGTCTCGACCAGCAGCCGCACAGAGTGGGTGCCGATCCCGCGGCGGTCGCCCTTGGTGGAGAAGGTGCGCTGGAAGATCCGGGCCTGGACGTCCGCCGGCATCGCGCCCTCGTTGTGCACGCTGATCCGGCGCTGCACGGGCGACCAGCGCACGGTGACGCCCTGCTCGGGCGCCGAGGCTTCGAGCGCGTTCTTGACCAGGTTGGCCACCACGCGGCGGAGCAGCACCGGGTCCGTCACCACGGGCAGGTCGAAGGTCGGCACGCTCAGTTGCAGGCGGAAGGGATCGTCCTCGGCGCGCTGGAACGAGGCGCACACCTCGCGCAGGAGTTGGGCCACGTCGACCGGCACCGGCATCACCCGCAGGTGGCCGGACTCCGCGTCGACCAGGTCGCGGTGGGCCTGCACCTCGTCGATCGCGCGCCGGGCCAGGCGCAGCAAGTCGGGCGCGAAGTTGCGCGCGCGGTCCTCCGGCAGCTCGGTCCAGACCTGGAGATAGCCCTGGATGCTGGCCAGCGTGTTCAGCACGTCGTGGAAGAACATCTGCTCGAGCGCGGCCTGGCGCCGGGCATCAGCCAGGTCCTCGAGCACCGCGAGGTACAGGGGCGCGGGTTCCACACCGCGGAGCCGGCTGGCGCGGATGCGCAGGTCCCACAGCCGCTCCTGGCCGTCGACCCGGGCCGTGACGCGGCAGCCCTCGACCTGCGGCAGCCCCGTGCGCGCGACCTCGGACAGGGCCGTGCCGAGGCCACAGCTCGCGCACGACGGGCCCGTGCCGCAGCCCGCCGGTGCATCGTTCGCACGCTCGCAGTCGAGCGCCTCCCCCAGTCGCAGGCCGAGGAGCGCGGTCCCGCGCACCCCGAGCAGGCGGCGCAGCGCCGCGTTCTCGTGCAGCACCTCGCGCTGGGCGTTGAGCACCGCGGCCGGCACCGGCAGGTCGTCGACGAGACGGCCGACGAGCGGCTCGCTCGCCAGGGCAAGCGCCTGCTCGAGGCGTTCCTGCGCGGCGCTGCGGCGCGCGGGCGGCTCGTAGCGCGTCACCTCCCCGGGGTCGAGGGCCGCTGCGGGTCGGGCGGGTTCGGGAATGGCGTGCGCGAGGTTCATCACCGCCTCCTCAGAAGGCGCGGATCGACACCGGCTCGGCCTGCTCCTCGGTGACGATGCGCAGCGACAGGATCGCGGACTTGTTGATCGCCAGGAACTCGTCGGCCGCGCCGCCGTCCGTGCTGACCTCGGTCAGGTTCAGGAACGGCTTGCCGTCGCACAGCACGTCGGACACCCGCTTCTTGCCGTCCGGAACGTAGAGCGTGCCGTGGTAGTGGTGGCGGTCCGTGACGACGTGGACCACCGCCCGGCGCGCGCGCCCCGCCGTGCCGAACACGGTCCGGGGAGTCGGGCGGGCCACGGCGGCCGGGGCGGCGGCGGGGTGCTTGATCACGTGGTTCATGTTCGTCCTCCGCCCCGACGTAGAGCAGGGGACGTGCCACGGCCCGGGCGTGCGCGAAATCACACGGAATCTGGGGAAATCCGCGATTTGCCGCAGGCCGTCCCGGGCAGGCCGGGCGACGCGCCCGACGGTCCCGGGCACGACGCCCGGGTCACTTCGGGAGGGTCGCCTCGGCCAGCGCCTCGAGCAGCGCCTGGGCCGTGTAGGGCTTGGGGAGGAAGCCCTGGATCAGCCCCGCCTGGAGCAGCGGCTCGCCCGTCTGGAGCCCGCTCGAGGCGACGATCGGCACCTCCGCGTCGCGGGCCCGCAGCGCAGCGATCGTCGATGCGCCGTCGAGCACGGGCATCGCCATGTCGGTGACGATCGCCGCAACCCGGGGCCCGTGTTCCTCGAAGAGCGCGAGGCCCGCCGCGCCGTGCTCGGCGAGCAGCACGCGATACCCGAAGGTCTCGAGCGTGGCTTTCGCCATCAGGCGCAGCGCGGGCTCGTCGTCGATCACGAGCACGAGCTGGCCGCGGCCCGCCGGAGGCGTCCGTCGCGGAAGGGCCGCGTCACCTTCGCGTCCTCCCGGCTCGGCGGGCAGGTGGAGGGTGAAGGTGGTGCCGTGGGCGAGCCGGCTGGTCACCGCGATCAGCCCGCCGTGGGCCTTGACGATCGAGTGGGTCGTCGACAGGCCGAGGCCCGTGCCGCGCCCGACCTCCTTGGTCGTGAAGAACGGCTCGAAGATGCGGTCGAGCACGTCGGGGGCGATGCCTGTCCCGCTGTCCTCGACCACCAGCGCGACGTGTGGCCCGGCGCCAGCCCAGGGCCGGCCGGTCACGGCCGCCTCGTCGAGCACGACGTTGTCGAGCCGGATCGCGAGCCGCCCGCCCTCGGGCATCGCGTCGCGGGCGTTCACGCAGAGGTTGACCAGGACCTGGTGGATCTGGGTGGGATCGCCGCGCACCGGCCACAGCCCGGGGGCGGCGACCAGCTCGAAGGTCAGGTTCTTGGGGAACGTCTCGCGCACCAGCTTCTCGACCTCGCGGGCGACCTTCAGCGGGTCGACGACCAGCCGCCGCACCTCGGTTCCGCGGGCGAACGAGAGCACCTGCCGCACCAGGTCGGCGCCGCGCTTCGCGCTCTGCTCGATCGTCTGCAGGTGGCGGAGCTGGCGGGGCTCGGAAGTGCCGCGGCGCAGGATCTCGATCGCCATCAGGATCGGGGCCAGCACGTTGTTGAGGTCGTGGGCGATGCCGCCGGCGAGCGTCCCGATGCCCTCCAGCCGCTGGCTGCGCATCGCCTGCTGCTCGAGGGCGCGGCGCTCGGTGACGTCGGTGTGGATGCCGAGCACGCCCTTGGCGTGACCCGCGGCGTCGCGCAGCACGGTCGCCCGCACCTCGACGACCACTTCCCGGCCATCCCGGGTCGGCCGCCGGACCTCGCCCTCCCAGTGCCCGCTCAGCTTCAGGGCCTCGCGTGCCTCCGAAACCCGATCAGCGCCGAGCACGTCCTCCGCAGGCCGCCCCATGGCCTCGGCCGCAGGCCAGCCGTAGATCTGCTCGGCACCGCGGTTCCAGCCGACGATCCGGTCGTCCAGGTCGCGGACGACGATCGCGTCGGGCACGACGTCGATCAGCGCTGCCCGCTCGGCCAGCGCGTCTTCGTAGCGCCTGCGCTCGCTGATGTCGGTCATGCCGCCGACCATCCGCACGGGACGGCCCGCCTCGTCCCGAATCACGTGGCCCCGGTCGAGCACGTACACGTAGCGTCCGTCGGCATGCAGAAAGCGGTACTCGCCGCTCCAGTAGTCGCGGCCGGCGTCGATCGCCGCATGAACCGCGGCCACGACGCGCTCACGCTCCTCGGGATGCACCCGATTGCTCCACGAGTCGATGGACGACTCGACCTGGCCGCGGTCATAGCCGAACAGGCGCTCGAAGCCCTCGCTCCACCACAGCGCGTCGGTGGCGAGATCCCAGTCCCAGATCGCGTCGTTGGCGGCCTCTGCCAGCAGCCGGAAGCGCTCCTCCGAGGCCCGGAGCGCCTCCCGCGCGTGGCGGCGCTCCGTGACGTCGCGGAACTGCACGGCCAGGCCCTCCGGCACCGGAGTGGCCCTCACCTCGAACCACTGGTCGAGCGGGGGGTAGAACGCCTCGAACTCCACGATTTCCTCGCGCGCGACGGCGCCCCGATAGGCGCGCTCGAAATCCTCAGAGCGCGGGAACTCCTCGAACACGTTGCGCCCGAGCAGGTCGATCCGACGGCGCTGCAGCATCCGCTCGCCCGCGGCGTTCAGGTACGTGAACCGCCACTCGCGATCGAGCGTGAAGAAGCCCTCGTCGAGCGTCTCGAGCGTGGCCAGCAGCCGGCGCTCGGCCTCGCGCTCGCGCTCGGCCACCTCGTGCTCCGCCGTCATGTCTTGGAACGCGCCGCGGGCGCGGACGATGGTGCCGGACGCGTCGCGCTCGGCTTCGCCGCGGCAGCGCGCCCAGAGCAGGCGGCCGTCGCGAGCGTGGATCTGGAGCTCGAGCTCGAAAGGAGTGCCCTGCTCGAGGCACGCCGCGAGCGCCTTCGACAGGCGGTCGCGGGAGGGCTCGGGATACAGGGCGAGCGCCTCGTCGAGGCTGGGCAGCTCGCCGAGCGGGAAACCGAGCATCTCGAAGAGCTGGTCGGACCAGTAGATGCTGCCGTCCTGTTCGACGGTCCAGCCGGCCACGCGGGCGACGCGACCGGCGAGGCGGAGCAGCGCCTCCTTGTGCTCGAGCTCCTGCTCGGCCTGTTTCCGCTCGGAGATGTCCTGGAACGCGCCCTGGACCCGCACGATCCGCCCGCCCGCGTCGCGCACCGCCTCGCCGATCGAGCGCACCCAGACCCGTCGGCCGCGGGCCGTCACGATTCGCAGTTCTTCGTCGAAGGGCTGCCCGTCGCGCGCGCAGGCGAAGAACACGTCCTCGATCCGGTCACGGTCCTCGGGCTCGTAGAAGGCGAGGCCGGTCTCGACGGTCGGCACGTAATCGTCCGGGACCTCGTGGATGGCCCGAACCTCGTCCGACCAGGTCAAGGGGCCGTCGGGCACGTCGACGCTCCACGCCCCCAGCCGGCTGAGGCGCGAGGCCATCCGCAGGAGGGCCTGGCTCTGGGCCCGCTCGGCCTCGGCGTGGGCCGCGGCGGTGACGTCGCGGGTCAGGGCCAGCGCCACAGCGCGATCGCCGAGCAGCACCCGCGTGAGGTGCGACTCGACGTGGTGTTCCTGGCCGCGCAGGTCGAGGAACCGGTAGCGCAGGCGCGAGGGCTCCCCCGCGAACACACGGCCCAGGTGTTCGAGGTAGGCGGACTTGTCGGCCTCGCAAACGGCATCGGCGACCCGCCGCCCCACCAGATCGAAGGCCGTTCCAGCCCCCATCATGCGGACCCCGGCCGGGTTGATGTCGAGCAGGGCGCTGTCTTCGTCGACCAGCTTCACGCACTCCGGGGCGGCGTCGAAGATCGCCTGCAACCGAGCTTCGCTGGCCCGCAGCGCCGCCTCGCTGGCCTGCAGCGCCTCCTGCGCCAGCTTCCAGCCGCTGACGTCGCGGGCCATCACCAGGCGTGCCGGACGCCCCTCGAACGGCACCTCGTGTGAGGTGATCTCGACGTCGATCTCCCGGCCGTCCTTCGTCCGATGCCGGGTCACGCCGGAGTGCTGCAACCCCGGCTGCAGCTCCGCGACCGCCCGGAGCAGCGTCGGGATCTCGGAGGGGGGTCGGATGTCGCGCAGGGTCATCGCGAGGAACTCCTCGCGCGAGTAGCCGTAGCGGGCGACCGCCGATTCGTTCACGGCCAGGAACCGCAGCGTCTCCGGTTCGAACAGCCACATCGGCTGCGGGTGCGCGTCGAAGATCACGCGGAACGCCTCGGCCCCGAACGCCACGCCTCAGGCCTCCGCCCGCGGCCCGTCGATCGCCCGCCGCAGGGCCTTCAGCAGCCGGCTCGCGGTGTAGGGCTTGGTCAGCATCTCGACCAAGGCTTCGGCGGTGCGCCCCGCGCCGAGGCCGCTGGCGCCGATCACCTTGACGTGGGGGTCGATCCGCCGCAGCACCTGGACGAGGGCGGCGCCGTCCATCACCGGCATCATCATGTCGGTCAGCACGACCGCGATCTGGCCGCGGCGTTCGGCGAAGCGGGCCACCGCGTCCGCACCGTCCACGGCCGTGACCACCCTGTAACCGAAGCTCTCGAGCGTCTCCTCGGTGACGTGAAGCACCGCCGGCTCGTCGTCCACCACCAGCACCAGTTCGCCGTGCCCCCACGGCGCCTCCTCTTCGGCGGACTCGGGGACCGCCGGCGCGTCGTCGGCCGCCGGCAGGTAGACCTTGAAGCGCGAACCGCGCCCCGGCTCGCTGTAGACGTTGATGAAGCCGCCATGGCTCTTGACGATCGCGAGCGCGGAGGAGAGGCCGAGCCCGGTGCCCTTGCCGATGTCCTTGGTGGTGAAGAAGGGGTCGAAGATCTTGTCGATCACCTCCGGGGGAATGCCGGTGCCGGTGTCCTCGACCCGGATCACGACGTGCACTCCCTCGCGCTGCATCCCGCTCATCTGCGCGTAGCTGCGGTCGATGCTCAGCCGCTCGGCCACCAGCGTCAGCCGTCCCCCGTCCGGCATCGCGTCGCGGGCGTTCACGCAGAGGTTGACCAGGACCTGCTGGACCTGGGTCGCGTCGCCCAGCAGCGGGGGCAGGCCCGCGGGCACCTGGGACACCACCTCGATGTCGCGCGGAAAGGTGTCGCGCACGATGCGCTCGACCTCGGCCAGCAGCCGGACGGTGTCGAGCCGGACCCGCTCGCCTTCGACGCCGCGGGCGAAGGCGAGCACCTGCTTCACCATGTCGGCGCCACGCAGCGCCGCGGTCGCGATCGTCTCCACCAGGCGCTGGCTGTTGGCGTCGGTCACCTTGAAGCGCAGCACCTCCGCGCCCATCACGATCGGGGCCAGGACGTTGTTGAGGTCGTGGGCGATGCCGCCGGCCAGGGTGCCGATGCTCTCCAGGCGCTGCGCGCGCAGGAACTGCTGTTCCAGCTTGCGGCGCTCCGTGACGTCGGTGTTGATCTTGAGGATGGTCGAAGGGGTCCCGTCCGGCTTGCGGACCAGCGTCCAGCGGCTCTCGACGACCAGTTCGGCGCCGGCCGTCGTGAACTGCTTCATGGAGCCGACCCACTGCCCTTCGGCGAGCGTCGCCGCCCGCGCCGTCTCGAACTCGGTCCGCTGGCCGCCGTGGATCAGCTCCACGACCTCGCGCCCGACGGCCTGGTCCGGGGGCAGGCCGTAGAGCCGCTCGGCCCCGCGGTTCCAGTAGCCCACCCGGCCGGAGAGGTCGATCGTCAGGATCGCGTCGCGGGCCTGGTCCAGCAGCGCCGCCTGCTCCTGGATCCACTGGCGCGCAGCGTGGTGCTCGGTGACGTCGCGGAAGAAGATCGAGAGCCCGCCGTCCGCCGGAGAGGCGTTGATCTCGAACCAGCGGCCTAGCGGGTCGAAGAACTCCTCGAACGTCACCGAGACGCCGTCGCGCAGCACGCGCTCGTACTCGACCTGGAAGCGGCTGCCGACGGCTTCCGGGAACTCGGCCCAGATGTCGCGGCCGACGATCTCCTCGCGCCGGCGCTGCAGCAGGGCCTCGCCCTTGCGGTTGACGAAGCGCACCCGCCAGTCGGAGTCGAGGCTCAGGAAAGCGTCGCCCATGCTCTCCAGCACCGCGACGACGCGGTCCAGCGCCTGCTGCGCGCTCAGGTCCGCCGGGTTGGCGCCATCGGCCGCCGACCGTTCGAATTCCATCTCGGGTTCAGTGTTCCTCTCTCGTCAATCGAGAACTTCGCCGCTCTCAGCGCGGCTCGCGGAGCGCTCGCGCCACCAGCACCCGCAAGGCGATGGACGAGTAGGGCTTCTGCAGGAACTCGCGGATGTTCCAATTCTCGGCCAGGCCTTCGCCGCGCTGCAACCCGCTGGAGGCGACGATCGGCAGCCGCGGGTCGCGGCTGCGCAGCGCGGCGATCAGGCCGGCTCCGTCGAGCCCGGGCATCGCCATGTCCGTCAGCACCAGCGCCACCTCGCCGCGGCGCGCCTCGTAGACCGCCAGGGCTTCCAGGCCGTCGCGCGCGGTGGCCACGCGATAGCCGGCGGAGGTCAGCGTCTCCTCCACCACCTCGCGGATGGCCGGCTCGTCGTCGACGACCAGCACCAGTTCGCCACGCCCTCGTGCGACCGCCTCCGTCGCCGCGACGGCGGTCGCGGGACGCCCTTCGGCGGCCG
Source organism: Vicinamibacteria bacterium (assembly GCA_025994075.1). Lineage (GTDB taxonomy): Bacteria > Acidobacteriota > Vicinamibacteria > Fen-336 > Fen-336 > WYBL01. Next base: position 74,216 of record JAMQGV010000018.1, on the reverse strand, counting down.
GCAGGTGGACGCTGAAGGTCGCCCCGCGCCCGGGTTCGCTGGCCACCGAGAGCGCGCCACGGTGGCCGCGCACGATCGAGTAGCTGGTCGACAGCCCGAGCCCCGTCCCGCGGCCGACCTCCTTGGTCGTGAAGAAGGGCTCGAAGATGCGCTCCTGGATCGCGGCGGGCACGCCATGGCCGGTGTCGGTGACCCGAACCACGACGTGGCGCCCCGGCGAGAGGTCCAGGCGCAGCGCCGCCGACTCGTCGAGTTCTTCGTTGGAGAAAGCCAGCCGCAGCCGCCCGCCGCGGGGCATCGCGTCGCGGGCGTTGACGCACAGGTTGACGAGCACCTGGTGGAGTTGGGTCGCATCGCCCTCCACGGCCCACAGGTCCGGCGGCAGGTCGAGTTCGAACGCCACGTCCTTGGGAAAGGTCTCGTGCACGATGCGGGCGACGTCGTGGGCCACGTGCTCGAGCGCGAGCGCCTCGCGGCGACCGTCGCCCGCCCCGCGCGCGAAGGCCAGCACCTGGCGCACGAGGCTCGCGCCGCGGGTGGCGCTCTTCTCGATCGACTCCAGGGCGTGGCTGGCGCGGGGGTCCTCGACCCTGCGCTTCAGGATCTCGGTCGCCATCAGGATCGGCGCCAGCACGTTGTTGAGGTCGTGGGCGATGCCGCCCGCCAGGGTGCCGAGGCTCTCCAGCCGCTGGGAGCGCAGCGCGCGCTCCTGCAGCAGGCGGTTCTCCGTCACGTCCTGCAGGGCACCCTGAGCCCGGATCACGCGGCCGTCGTCGCCGCGCACGGCCTCCCCCACCAGCCGCATGCGCACGGCGCGCCCGCGGCGGGTGACGAGCTGGATCTCGATGTCGAACGGCCGGCCGTCCACGAGGCAGTCCCGGAACGCCTGGCGGGCGCGGGGTTCGTCCGCGGGAACGCAGAAGGCGAGTCCCTCCTCGGCCACGGGCTCGAACGACGGCTCGGCGTCGAGCAGGGCTCGCACCTCGTCCGACCAGGTGACGCGCAGCGACCCGGCGTCGATGGCCCAGGCTCCGAGGCGGCTCAGGCGCGAAGCCATCCGCAGCAGCGCCTGGCTGCGCTTGGCTTCGGCCTCCGCGCGGCGCTGTTCGCTGACGTCGCGGCAGGTGCCGACGGCGCGCTCCGGGCCGCCCGGCCCGTGGAACACCCGCCAGCGCTCCTCGACCAGCTTCTGCTCGCCGGCGGGTGTCACGATCCGGTGCTCGATCGTGTGCACCTCGCTGTCTGCAGCCGAAGCGCGAAACGCCGCGTCGACTGCCTCGCGGTCTGCGGGGTGCACCAGCTCGATGAAGCCGGGGTGGGACGGCGCGAAGCTGTCCGGCGCGGTGCCGAAGATCCGGTAAGTCTCGGCCGACCAGGTCACCTCGAGGGTGGCCAGGTCGGTCTCCCAGCTCCCAACCCTGGCGACGGCCTGCGTTTCCGCGAGGCGCGCCCGTTCGACGGCCACGAGGCGTTCGAGTTCCTCGATCGTGCTCACGCTGCACTCCCCGGCGGATGGCTCAGTCTCGCACGGCGGGTCTCGATCCGGCTATTGCCGAACGGGTCAGGACGGCGGCGAGGCCAGGGCCAGCGCGACCCGGCGCAGCAGGTCAGTGCTGGTGAAGGGCTTGGGCAAGAGCGACACGCCAGGCTCGAGGCGCCCCTGCTGCGAGACGACCTCTTCGGGGTAGCCGGAGATGAACAGCACGCGGACGCCCGGGCGGGACCCGCGCAGTCGCGCCGCGAGCTGGGCGCCGTCGCCGCCGGGCATCACCACGTCACTCAGGAGCAGGTCGATCGGCCCGGGATGGGCGGCCGCCACCTCCAGGGCACGGGTCACGTCTTCCGCGGTCAGCACGTGGTAGCCCGCCTCGGTCAGCACCTCTTCGGTCAGCTCGCGCAGCGCGGCTTCGTCCTCGGCCAGCAGGATGGTGGTCGCGGTCGCGGCGGGCGCGGCGGCGGCGGCCGGCACCGGAGCGGGCAGGACGTCGGCGGCCACCTCCGGCAACAGGATCTCGACGCGGGTGCCGCGGCCCGGCGCGCTGTCGATGCGCACCTGCCCGCCGCTCTGCCGCACGATGCCGTAGACCGTGGCCAGGCCGAGGCCCGACCCATCCTTCGTCGAGTAGAACGGCTCGAACGCATGGGCCGCTTCTTTCGCGTCCATGCCGCGGCCGTCGTCTTCCACGCGCAGGAGGACCTGGGGCCCGGTGACGCTCGGGGGCCACTCCGGACCGGCCGCGTTGAGCCGGGCGACCTCGACGACGATGCGCCCGCCGCCGGGCATCGCGTCGCAGGCGTTGTCGCACAGGTCGAGCAGCACCTGCTGCAGTTGCCGCGGGTCGGCGAGCACCGGGGCGGGCCCGGCGCTGCGCCGGAACTCGACGCGCACCCGCTCCCCGGCGACGCTGCGCACCAGCGATTCGACCTCGCCGACCACCTCGTTGAGGTCGAGCGGCTCCGGGGCCATCACCTGCCGGCGGCTGAACGCCAGCAACTGGCGGGTCAGGTGGGCCGCGCGGGTGCCGGCCTCGGCGATGCCGGCGGCCCGCCGCGCGACCTCCGGGTCTGCATGCTGGAGCAGCCGCTCGGCATGCCCCAGCGCCACGCCGAGCAGGTTGTTGAAGTCGTGGGCGATGCCGCCCGCCAGGCGCCCCACGGTCTCCAGGTTCTGGGCGCGCATCAGGCGGGCCTCGAGCTGCTTGCGGTCGGTGACGTCGAGGAACGCGGCCAGGATCAGCGGCTCGTCGTCGTCCAGGCTCACGGCCGCGCCCGAGACCAGGGCGTCGCGCAGCGTGCCCTCGGCATGGCGAAAGCGGAACTCGGCGCCCTCGAGCACCTCGCCAGCCGCGAGCCGGCCGAGGAGCTTGCCGCGCAGGGCGGGGTCCGGCCACAGGTCGAGTTCGAGCACGTTGCGGCCGACGACGTCCGCCACCGAATACCCGAAGAACGTCGCGGCCCGTTCGTTAGCCGTCACGATGCTGCCGTCGAGCCGGGTGATCACGATCGCCAGCGGGCTGTGGTTCAACAGCGCACCGAAACGCCGCTCGCTGGCCGCGACTCGACGGCGCTCGTTCTCGGCCACCTCGAGGTAACGGCCGGCCTCGGTCGCCGCCCACAATACGCCGAACAGCACGACCGCGAGCAGCAGCAGCGAGAGCAGCGCGTCGCGGAGCGCGTTCTGGAACTCGGGCACGACGAAGTGGAAGACCGCGTGGGCCACGCCCACGAGCGGCACCAGCGGGAGGAACGTGCGGGCCAGCCGCGCGGAATGGGAGGACCCGCTCAGCAGGCGCATCGGGAAGCGCGCGCTGCCGTCCGTCGCGACCAGCGCGAAGCCCAGCCCGAACATCGCCAGCGCCGTCGTGGCTGCCACCGGCGTGGTGTCCGGGCCACCGAAAGGCAGCGGGTTGTGGACGAGCGTCAGGCTGACCAGCAGGCCGAGCGTCGTCACCACGGCGCCCAGCGCGCCGGCCGTGTGCCCGGCCAGCCGTGCCTGCGGCCCGAGGCCGAGCAGGATCGCGCTGAGGCCGGCCAGCAGGAAGCCGACGGCCGTCAGCGGTGCCATCCGCCCTTCCGCTACGAGCGGCGCCTGCGCCAGCTCCGGGAGCAGCATCGCGTCGAAGTGGGAGCTGACGCCCGCCGAAAAGCCGGCAAGGGCATCGACGGCGACCAGCAGGGCCAGTGCCCCGGCCACGATCAGCAGCGGGCGGCGCCCGCTGGAACTCCGGCTGACGAGCAACGCGCAGGCGAGCGCCAGAAGGACCAGCGCCGTGGATGGCGCCATCCGGATGCTGCCGGGCACTCCCTCCGAAAGCAGGCGCCACGGAGTCACCCAGCCGAGCAGGCCCCCGACGGCCAGGGCCAGCGTGAAAGAAGCACTGGCGCGCGCCCAGCGCGACAGATGTCGTCCCTGGGCCGCGCTGGTCGGCGCCGGCCCCGGGTTCGGGGGGTCGAGGCGGGAGCTAGCTCTCACCACTGCGCTTGAGCCGGTTGTAGAGCGTCTTGACGTCGATGCCGAGGGCCTGGGCGGCCTTGCCGCGCTGGCCGTCGTGCTCGCGCAGCACCTTGTTGATGTAGCGCTCTTCGAGCTCGGCCAGGGTCAGCCCCGACGGCAGCTCGCCGCTGCCACTGCGCCGCGCGACGCGCGTCAGCGGCACGTGCTCGGGCCCGATCTCGTCGCCGTCGCACAGGATGTCGGCGCGCCGCACGACCATCTGCAGCTCGCGCACGTTGCCCGGCCAGTCGTAGCCCTTGAGCGCTTCCAGCGCGCGCGGCCCCAGCGACTTGCGCGACCGCGCCAGCTTGAGGAAGTGCAGGGCGAGCGGCAGCACGTCGCCGCGCCGCTCGCGCAGCGGCGGCAGCTCCAGCGACACGCCGTTGAGCCGGTAGTAGAGGTCCTCGCGGAACTCGCCTGCCGCGGCCTGACCCGCGATGTCGCGGTTGGTGGCGGCCACGATGCGCACGCTGGTGCGCAGCGGCCGCGTCGAGCCCACGCGGTAGAACTCGCCCGTCTCCAGCACCCGGAGCAGCTTGGCCTGCACGCCCTTGCCGAACTCGCCGATCTCGTCGAGCAGCAGGGTGCCGCCGTCGGCGACCTCGAACAGCCCCGGCTTGCGAACCAGCGCGCCGGTGAAGGCCCCGCGCTCGTAGCCGAAGAGCTCGCTCTCCAGCAGGTTCTCGGGCAGCGCGGCGCAGTTGATGGCGACGAAGGGCCCGGCCTTGCGGGTGCTGGCGTCGTGCACGGCGCGCGCGACCAGTTCCTTGCCCGTGCCGCTCTCGCCCAGCACCAGCACCGGCAGGTCGGTCGGCGCCACCCGCTGCAGGGTCAGAAGCATCGCGCGCATGCCGGGGTCCTCGGTGACGATGCCCGTGCTGCCCTGCTCGTGGCGGTCGAGGCGAACGCGCAGCGCGACGTTCTCGCGGCGCAATCTCCCCCGTTCGACGGCCTGCGCGGTGACCGTCGTCAGCTCCTCGATCGGCGTCGGCTTGACGAGGTAGTCGCAGGCGCCCATTCGCATCGCGCGCACCGCGGTGGCGACGTCCGACTGGCCGGTGACGACGACGGCCTCCGTGAGCAGTCCTTCGTCCGCGATCGTGGTCAGCAGCTCGAGGCCCGAGCCGTCGGGCAGCCCGAGATCGAGCAGCGCGACGTGGAAGTCGCCCTCCCGGAGCTGGCGGGCGGCCTCGGCCAGCGTCGTGGCCCCCTCGACGGCGTAGCCCGCCTCGGCGAGCGCCTCGCGCACGGCCTCGGAGAGCTCGCGGTTGTCTTCGACGACCAGCACGCTGGGGGCATTCTTCAAGGGGGCGCTCCCGGGTCGATGGGTCCGCGAAGAAGTCTACGCCGGCGCGTCCGCCGGGGCCGCCGGCAGACCCAGGCGCAGCACCGTCGCGCCGCCGGCGACGGCGATCGCGAGTTCGACGCCGAGCCGGGCCGCTGCTTCGCGGGCCGCCGCGAGCTCGCGATCGGCGACCGACTCCCCGGCGAAGCGGAACAGCAGCGCTTCGCCAGCGGCGTCGGCCTCCACCGTCAGCGCCCCCGGCGTGGCCATCGCCACGGCATGGGCGAGCAGACCGAGCACCGCCTGCGACAGCGGCCCGCGCGGAGCGCGGCAGTGCCCCAGCTCGCCGGCCAGCTCGAGCGTCACGTTGCGATGCCGCGCCGGGCTCGCCAGCAGCTCGAAGGCATCGGCCACCAGCGCTCGCAGTTCGAGACGTTCGGGCGTGGGCTCGGCGACGCGGGCGTGGGCGCGCAGCGCCGTCAGGATCTGGCTGCAGCGGGTGGCCGCCTCGAGAATCGACCGCACCGCGCGGGCGTCCTTCTCGGCCTCCGGCGTGCCCTGCTTCGCGAGCCGTCCGAGCAGCAGCTCGGCCCGCAAGGTGATGGTCGACAGCGGCGTCGCCAGCTCGTGGGCGACGCCCTGGATGCGGCGGCCGAGCAACGCCTCCGCTTCGAGGCTGCGCTCCACCTTTCCGGACTCCATCGCAACACCTCCTCCCGGGGGCTCTCTCGCACGAAGCCTGCCACAGCCCCGGGGAGCTGGCACGCGGGCTGCAAATCCCCCCGGCGAAGGGAGAGCCGAATGAAGGAGCCGAACCTCGAGGTCCTCGTCGAGCGGTCGGGCGAGAACGAACGAACCCCGAGCCGGGCGGGCGAAGCGGCCGCGCGGCGCGCGACCGTGCTGGTCCAGACGGAGCGCCACAGCTACCTGGGCACGTTGCACGTGCCCGACGGCAAGTCCCGCGTGCTCGACGTGTTGTGCGACGGCCGCCCGTTCCTCAACCTGACCGACGTCTCGACGGACGGCGGCGACGGCCTGGAGCCGGTGCTCGTCCTCAACAAGGCGGCGATCCAGTGCCTGCGCTTCGTCGGGGTTTCGGCCTGGCCCGCGCCTTTCGCGCAGGCCGGAGCCACGCGGTGAACGTCGGCCGCGTGGGGCCCGGTGCCCGGGTGGAATTTCCGGCGTCGGGCGTCGTGCCCGCCCCCCACGTGCTGCTCGTCGACGACGACCCGGCCCTGCTGGGCGTGACCCGCGAGCTGCTGGAAGACGCAGGGTATCGGGTGACGGCGGCCGAGGACGGCGAAGCGGCCATCCGCGAGCTGGCGGTCGGCGGCTACGACGTCGTGCTGACCGACGTCGGCATGCCCGGGCTCGGCGGCATCGACGTGCTGAAGGCCGTGCGCACCCGCGACCGCGAGCTCCCGGTCGTGTTCCTGACCGGCAGCCCCTCGCTGGAGACGGCGATCGACGCAGTGCAGCTCGGGGCCCAGCGTTACCTGCTGAAGCCCGTCGCCGCAGCCGAATTGCTGGGCGCCGTCGGCGCTGCCGTGGCCGAGGGACGACAGCGTCGCGACCGTCCGAGCGCCGCCGACCGCCAGGTCGACGGGCTGGAGGCGGGCCTCGCCCGGACGTTCGATCGCGCGCTCGCGTCGCTGTGGATCGCCTGGCAGCCGCTGTTCCGGCGCGACCGCAGCCTGTTCGCCCACGAGGCCCTGCTGCGCTCGCGCGAACCGGCGCTGGTGCGCCCGTCGCAGATGCTGGCCGCGGCCGAGCGCCTGGGCCGACTCGGCGAGCTGGCTGCCGGGGTGCGCGCCCGCGCCGCGAACGACGATCGCGCGTTCGCGTCCGGCCTGGTCTTCGTCAACCTCACCCCGGCCGACCTGCTCGACCCCGAGCTGCTGGCCCCCGACGCGCCGTTCGTCGCGCGGGCCGGCTCGGTCGTGCTGGAGATCACGGAGCAGGCGCCGCTCGAAACCGGCTTGCGGCTGCGCGAGCGGCTCCAGGATCTGCGGGCCGCCGGCTTCCGGATCGCCCTCGACGACCTCGGCGCGGGACACTCGAACCTCAACAGCTTCGCCGCGATCGAGCCCGACTTCGTCAAGCTCGACATGGCACTCGTCCGCGACATCGACCGCGAGCCGGTCAAGCGGCGGCTGGTGCGGGCGATGGTCGAGACCTGCCACGACCTCGGGATCGCGGTCGTGGCCGAAGGCCTCGAGCGCCCGGGCGAGCGCGCCGTCGTGGAGGAGCTGGGCTGCGACCTGCTGCAGGGCTTCCTGCTCGCGCGGCCGGCGGCCGCCCCGCTGGCCGGCTAGCCGCCGCTCCCCCGCGTCGCGGCGCGGCGCGCGATCGCCGCCCGCACCGCCTTGCGCAACTGCGCGGGGCTGAGCGCGTGCTTCTGCAGGTAGTCGAACAACCCCTGTCGCAACCCGGCGATCGCGGTCTGCAGGTCGGCGTGGCCCGTCAGCACGATCACCTCGGGCTGCCCCGGCGTGCGGCGCAACGCCTGGGCCAGCTCCAGCCCGTCCATGCCGGGCATGATCAGGTCGACCACCGCCACGGCGAACGGGCGCGCGCCCGCGAGTGCCAGGGCGGCGGCTGGATCGTCGCGCCACTCGACCGCGATGTCGACGTCCGCCAGCGAGTCCGCGACGCTCTTCGCGAACTCGGCGTCGTCGTCGACGACCAGGACCAGGTGCGGCTCGGGCTGCTCGACCGTCATCGACTCCTCCCCGCGCGCCAGCGACGGGCTTGCGCTCTCGCCATCAGCGATGCACGGATCGTACCGCCGTCAGAGCCCGCGCAGCACGTAGAGGTCCGACAGCACCCGGCGGTAGCCGTACACGTAGGCGCGCCCGTCGGCGGAGAGCTGGACCGGGGTGATGGCGAGCACGCCGGCGCGGTCGGCTGGTGCGATCTCCCACGCGAGCTCGCGGCGCCCGCTCGCGAGATCGACGCGGAAGACGCGGGCGGGGATGCGCCCGGGAGCGTAGACGTAGAGGCAGGCAGGCCCGCACCAGCGCAGCACCTGCTCGCCCGGATCGACGTGGGGCAGCGGCCGCGCCGCCCCGCCTTCGGCCGCCAGCAGCGCGTGCGCGCCGTCGACGAGGCGCACGGCCAGGTGGGCGCCGTCCGCGGACAGCGCCTTCGACGAGAGCGGGAACGTCGCCCCTTCGGGACCCAGCGGCACCGGACCCGCGGCGCTCGCGAGGTCGAGGACGTAGATCCGCGACGAACGCCCGGGCTCGAAGCCGCTGACGAACAGCCGCCTGGCGTCCGGCGCGAAGGTGGCCGCGGCGGCCCGCACTGCCCCGCGGGGCAGCGAGCGCGGCTCTCCAGCCGCGGTGGGCAGCAGCATCCAGCGCTGGGCGTCCGAGGTGAAGTTCTCGACGGCCAGCACGCGCTCCCCGTCGGCGGCGAGCGCCAGCGCCGCGCCGCCGCCGAGCCTCACGGCGGGGCGGCCGGCCGCGGTCTCGCGCAGGTAGACCGAGTAGCCGCGGCCGCCGCCTTCGCCGTTCTCGGCGAAGTAGACCCGCGCGCCGTCGTCGGCGAAGTCGGAGGGATAGGCGTAGTCGAGCCAGGAGAAGTCGCGCTCATCCGCTTCGCCCGGCGCCCGCACCCGCATCTCGCGGCGCTGGACGTTGCTCGCGAACAGCACCTGGCCCGCGGCCACGTCGTGCAGGGTCAGGGTGCCGGCCATGCGCAGCACCGCCCGCTCGCGGCCGTCGAGCGTGACGGCGTGGAGCGCGCGCGCCGCGCCCTCGCGCGTGCCCGTGAACCAGACCTCGCGCGCGTCGCGCCAGGCGAGCCCCTGCAGCGAGCCCCACTCGCGCGACAGCATCACCGGCGCGGCTCCCGCTTCCACGACGGCGACGTTGCCGCCGTCGTCGCCGCTGACGGGGTGGTCGAGGAAGGCGACGCGGCGGCCGTCCGGCGCGACGCGCGGGTGCGAGATCCAGCCGGCGGTCTCGTGCAGCACCGTGCCCACCGGGTACTCCAGGCGGGTGCGTCCGAAGGCGCTGCGCACGACGGCCAGGGCGACGCCGTCGGGAGACCAGTCGGCGGACTGCACGTCTTCCAGCACGGCGCGCGAGGCGCCGCCCGAGAGCGGCGCGCGGGCCAGGGTGCCGCTCGCGACGAACGTGCCCAGCCGCCGCCGACCGTGCGAGAGCGCCATTTCGCCGCTCGCCGAGAGCGCGAGCAGCTCGGTGTCGGCGAAGCCGAGGGGCCGCGACTCCGGGCTGCCGGGGCGGCAACTGAACACCTCGACCGGCGCTCCGTCCCACGCGGCCGAGTAGACGACCGTGGCGGCGTCGGAGGCGAAGCGGGCGTGTTCGATGGTGCCGCGGCGGAACGTCAGCCGCGTCAGCTCCGGCACCCGGGCCGGCGGCGGCGGCGCGAGCCATGCGTGCAGCGCGGCGCCGGCGGCGAGGCCCGCCGCCAGCCAGGCGAGTCCGGGCGGCAGCCGCCGCCGCGGTCGCGCCGCAGCCAGCGCCTCGCCCGTGGCGGGGTCGTCGATCGCCTCGAGCTGGAAGGCGAGGTCGCGTGCCGACTGGAAGCGCTCGGCGGGGTCCTTCTCGAGGCAGTGCTCGATGACGCGGGCCAGCGCGCGCGGCGCGCCGGCGCCGGAAGCCGCCAGCGCCGGCGGGTCCTCCTTCAGGATCGCGTTCATCGTCTCGACCGAGGTCTTGCCGCGGAAGGCGGGCGCGCCCGTCACCATCTCGTAGACGAGGGCGCCGAACGCGAACACGTCCGAGCGGGCGTCGACCGCCTCGCTGCGCACCTGCTCGGGCGACATGTAGCCCGCGGTGCCGAGCACGCGGCCCTGGGTCAGCGCCTGGTCGTCGCCGGCGTCGCTCTCGATCAATCGGGCCAGGCCGAAGTCGAGGATCTTGACGCGCCCGTCCCGGGTCAGGAACACGTTGTCGGGCTTGAGATCGCGATGCACGACGCCGCGCTCGTGGGCGGCGGCCAGCCCGTGCGCGATCTGTCGCGCGAAGTCGAGCGCCTTGCGCAGCGGCAGCGCGCCGCGCTCGAGCCGCGCGCGCAGCGTCTCGCCCTCCAGCAGTTCCGTGACGAGGTAGGGCACGCCGCCGTCGTGGCCGACGTCGTAGACGGCGAGCAGGCCAGGGTGGCTGACGGCACCCATCGCCCGCGCCTCCTGCTCGAAGCGAGCCAGGCGCTCGGGGTCGGTGCGGGCCTGGGCGTGGAGCAGCTTGACCGCGACCTCGCGGCCCAGCCGCCGGTCGCGCGCGCGGTAGACCTCGCCCATGCCGCCCGAGCCCAGGTGGGCGAGGATCTCGAACGGACCGACGCTGCTGCCCGGCGCGCGGAGCATGGGGATGGCTTCGCGATTATAGGGACGCGCCCTCCCGGGCCGCGTGCGCGATCTCACTCGCGCGCCGTCGCAGCCACCACGCCGCCAGCCCGCCGGCGGCCAGCCAGGCGCCGCCCAGCGCGCCCAGGATGGCGGGCAAGAACAGCGCGGAGCCGGCGCCGCGCGCGGCGTGGACCGGGTAGATCGCGTGGGCCAGCCGGGTTCCCGCGCCCTGCTCGCGGGCGTCGATCGCCTGCAGCACGCGCGCCTCGTACGGGTCGATCACCACCCAGCTCCGCCCGTTGGGATGCCACTCCCCCGGCAGCCGCTTGCGCACGCGCACCGCCGCGTCGTCGCCGCGGCCCGGGGAGAGCATCACGACCTCGCCCGCGCCGAAGGCGGCCTCCGCCGCGGCCACGACCTCGCGCCAGGGTCGGAACGGCCGCGGCTGCAGCGACACCGTGGCGTCGGGAACCCGCGGCGGGGTGCGATCGAGGAGCGCGCTCAACGCCCGCGCCGTGGGAGCGCTGAAGACGAGCGCCGCGCCGGTTGCGGCGAACAGCAGCAGCGGCGCCGACAGCAGGAGACCCGAGGCCGCGTGCGAGCGCAGCCACTCGACGCCGCCGAGCCCTCGCGGCAGGGCGCGGCGGAGGCGGTACCCGCTGCGCCGTCCGGGCCACCACAGGATCACACCGCTCAGCGCGAAGAACACGCCGCCGAGGGCGACGATGCCGTTGACGACGTGACCCGTCCGGCCCGCGAGCAGGTGGGCGTGCAGCTCGAACAGGAACCCGGGCAGGCTGTCGCGCCAGGTCCAGCGCTCGATCAGGGCGCCGGTGACCGGGTCGGCGAGGGCCTGCGAACCGTCCGCGAGCCACAGCTCGAAGCCGTTCAGCCCGTCGTCCGGGAAGCGCACGACCCGCACCTCGGCCGGCGGGACCTGCGCGAAGAGACGCTCCAGGGCGTCGCCGCGGCCGGCGCGCTCCTCCGGCGTGACCGCCGCCGCGAGCCGCGGGTGGCGGGCTCGGTGGTAGTCCGCCTCGAACAGCAGCAGGCCTCCCGAGGCGGCCACGACGCCGAGCACGAACCCGACGGCGAGGCCCGCCCACCGGTGCAACCGCCTCAGGAGTTCCACGGGCGATCCTAGAAGCGGCGCTCGAAGACCAGGCTCAGCGTGCGACCCTGGCCCGCGAAGTAGGTGTCGTTGCGCAGGAACGCCTCGGTCTGCGAGAAGTAGGTCACGTACTGGCGATCGAACAGGTTCTCGACGCCGAGGCGGAAGCGGCCGAGGCCGGTCTGCGCGGCGACCGAGAGGTCGGCCGTCGTGTAGCCCTCGAAGTCGCGTCCCGCCTGCGCGGCCGGGCCGCGGAACGCGCGGTCCAGCAGCCGCGAGACCTGGAGCCGGGCCGAGAGGCCCGCGGGCAGCGTCGCCGACGCGAACAGGTTGAGGCGGTTGGGGCCGAGGTTGGCGCCGTCGAGATCCGTGTCGGGATCGCCGTCGCCGTTGGTGTCGTAGCGCCCGCGCAGCCAGGCGAAGCTGCCGCCGAGCCGCCAGGCTTCGCCCGGCGCCAGCTCAAGCGTCGCGTCGAGGCCTTCGATCCGGGTCGGCTCGCGGCGCACGTTGAAGATGCCCTCGGGCGTCGGGTCGAGGATCGAGCCGCGGTCGGAGCCCGAGCGGTACCAGGCCGCGTGGGCGCGCACGCGGCGGCTGCGCCAGTCGACGCCGAACTCGGCGTTGCCGGTGACGATCGGCTCCACGTCCACGAGCCGCTCGACCGAGAGCCCGGGCGTGCTGACCGCGCGCAGCACGCGGCCGACGTCGGGCATCGTGAAGCCCTGCGACCACGAGGCGTAGGTCGAGAGGCGGTCGGTCGCGTGGAACACGACGCCGGCGTTGGGCAGCGCCCGCGAGAACGAAGGCGAGCCACCTGCGACGAACGTGCTGCGCGACGACGGCAGCGTCGTGTAGTCGTCGACCTGGAGCCGCGCCAGTTCCACGCGCAGGCCGCCGCTCACGATCAGGCGGTCGCCGAACACCCGTTGCACCTGCGCGAACGGCGCCGCCGCCCGCAGCCGCGTGTCCGGCACCCACACGCGGTCGGTGCGAGCCAGCACCTGCGCGCTCTCGTCCTGCGAGAGGTCGAGGCCGAAGGTGGGCGTGAACCCGGCGAGGCGGCCGTGCGGCAACTGATAGGTGAGCTTGAGGCCGAGCTTGTCGCTCCGGATCGCCGACTGGTCGAGGAACGCCGGACCGCCGGGGGTCAGCGCGAAGGTGCCGAACGCGCCACCCTCGAAGAGCGCCCAGTAGTCGTAGAGGTAGGCCTGGGCGACGAACTCGCCGCCCGCGAGGTCGCGATCGCGGTACTCGAGCGAGGCGGTGGTGACGTCGTTTTCGGCCGGGTCGCCCGTGGTCGGCCGCGGATCGCCTTCGACGGTGCCGGTCAGCAGGCCCCTCGCGCGGTTGCCGTTGCGGACCACGAAGTCGCCGTCGCGGGCGAGGCGGAAGTCGTTGAACGTCAGGTCCAGCCGGCGCTGGGCGTCGAGCGCCACGCCGCCCTTGAAGTAGAGGTTGCGGGCCCGCGAGTCCATGATGTCGCCCTGGGTCGGGTACAGGCCGACCGGGTTGCCCTCGGCGTCGTAGAAGAGCCCGCGCAGGTGTGCCGAGGCGCCGGCAACGAAATCGAACGAACCGACGCGGCGCCCGACCAGGTACGAGGCCTTGGTCGACCAGCCGTGGTCCTCGAAGCCGTCGCCGTTGCCCACGGAGAGCCGCACGTCGTGGGTCCAGCTTCCGTCCGCGTGCGGCGCCTTGGTCACCATGTTGACGACGCCACCAGTCGCGCCGATGCCCTGGATCGCGTTGGAGCCGTGGATCACCTCGACCCGCTCGACGAAGTCCAGGTCGATCGTGTGGCCATCGCGCTCGCCATCGCGCAAGGGCGTGTGCTGCGGCACCCCGTTGATCGTGTAGAGCGGGTTGCGGCCGCGCAGCGTCTCGGCCCGCCCGGTCAGCTTCTTGAGGCTGGGCCCGAAGCCCGGCACGGCGCTCTCGAGCAGGCTGGGCAGGTCGTCGCTCAGCGCCGTCCGCGCCTGGATCGTCTCGGCCTCCACGAGCGTGACCGTGTTGGCGAGCGCCGTCACCGGCGTCTCGACGCGGGTCGCGGTGACGGTCACCTCCTGGCGGAAGCCGGCGGGCTCGAGCACTAGCCGCAGCGCCCCCGTGTCCGGCCCGATCACGAACTCCACGCGGCGCGCGGCGAACCCGTCGAGCCGGGCCACGAGGGTCGCCCGGCCGGCGGGCACGCCCGCGAAACGGAACGAGCCGCGTTCGTCGGCGAAGACCTCGCGGGCGCTGCCCCCTGCCTCGATCTCGACGACCGCGCCGGGCAAGGCGCCGCCCGTGGAGTCGACTACGTGGCCCGCCACGGAGTGGTCGGCCGCGGCCGTCCCGGTGAAGGCCAGCGCCAGAAGGGGAATCAGGACGTAGATGCAGGTGCGGATGCGGCTTCGGAACGCTGTCATTTCGTGGCGACCTCCTCGCGAGAACCCCAGGCGGGATTCGGCGCGGGATCGTCTCAATTTTGATTCTGAAAGTCAATTCCATATTCATTGCAAAGCGCAACCCACGTGTTTTCTGTGAGATCCTGATCTCCGCTGTGCCCGGTACGCCCGTCCAAGACTAGAGCGCCTGCGCCCAGGCCGTCGTCGCCGCGTCGAGCGTCGTGCCGAACACCGCGACGAAGGCGCCGTCCGCGTTCTTGGAGCGGCCGGCGCGGCGGAACAGCTCGGCGACGCGCTCGACGCCGTGCTTGGCGATCAGGTCGGAGACGAACGCGCCGGCGACCGCGTACGCGTCGCCCTGCTCCATCCGCTCGAAGTTCTTGACGAAGTCGCCCACCGGCTTGCGGGCCAGGACCGACTTCGCGCGCTTCTGCATGTCCTTGACCGTCCAGCCCTTCTCCGGCGCCAGCGCCAGCGCCAGGCCTTCGTGGAAGAAGCGGCCCGGGTCGCCCAGCTCGATCGCCGCGCGGTGGACCAGCTCGTGGGCGTGGAAGGTGCGGGTCGAGAAGATCTGGCCCGTCTTCGGCAGCGTGACGCCCTCGCCGTAGACGCCGGTCAGCGCGTCGACCTGGGCCGGCAGCGCCACCTTGTGGTACTCGACCTTGGCGACCGTGACGCCCAGCGCCTGCTCGGTCTCGGCCAGGAAGCTCTCGGCCTTCTTCGCGTCGGACTTCGAAACCTTCTCGTCGCACTCGTAGAGCACGAACTGGAAGCGGCCGGCCTCGACCGTCAGGCAACCCGCCGCCTGCGCCGGGGTGCTGAACACGCCGCTCACCGCCGCCGCCATCAGGATCGTGCCCAGGTTCTTCATGCCCGCTGCTAGAGCAGGCCGAAGGCCAGTTACGCAGTCCTAGTTAACTGTCTCTTGATCAATGAGTTGGCGACCTTTTGACGGGAACAGTTGCCGGGCATTGTTTCCGATTTAGGCCAACCGGCAGGGAACCCGTTCCGGAGTTCCGCAAACGGGCGACGGGCCGACGCTACAATCGCGCGCTCATGACTGAATCCCCTTTCGCCGGCAAGGTCGTGCTCGCGCCGCTGACCCGCGGCGGGCACGCCGCGTTCCGGCGGCTGGTGGTCGAGCTCGGCGCCGAGGTCACGACGTCCGAGATGGCAGTCGTCAAGAACCTGCTGTCGAACTCGCCCGCCGAGTTCGCGCTGCTGCGCTCGCACCCGTCCGAGCCGTTCTTCGGCGTGCAGCTCGCCGACCGCAAGCCGGAGACCGCGGCCGAAGGCGCGCGCCTCGCGGCCTCGCGCGGCGCCCGCTTCGTCGACCTCAACTGCGGCTGCCCGATCGACGCCATCACCCGCAAGGGCCTGGGCGCCAGCCTGCTGCGCAAGCCGACGCTGCTGGCGCGCGTCGTGACGGAGATGGTGAAGGCCGTCGACGTGCCGGTCACCGTCAAGCTGCGGCTGGGCTGGAGCGAGGCCAAGGGCGAGAACGTGTCCGAGGTCGCGAAGGCCTGCGAAGAGGCGGGCGCCGCGGCGATCGGCGTCCACGGCCGCTTCCGCGAGCAGCGCTACCAGAAGGCCGCCAACTGGGACGCGATCGCGAGGGTCGCGTCCGAGCGCTCGGTGCCGGTGATCGGCAACGGCGACGTGCTCACCCACTACGAGGCCCACGAGCGCTGGCAGCGCACCGGGGTGTCGGCGCTGATGCTGGGCCGCGGCGCGCTGATCAAGCCGTGGCTGTTCCGCGAGATCCGCGAGCGGCGAGAGATCTTTCCGGACCCCGAAGAGCGGCTCTTCATGACCTGGCGGCTGCTCGGCTTCATGCGCGAGTACTTCGGCGACAAGCCGTCGGCGCACCGCCGCATCGGCGAACTGCTGCCGTGGCACCTCGGCTTCTTCTGCCGCTACCGGCCGCTGCCGGAAGCGGAGTGGGGCGAGGCCTCGCGCCGCCACCCGCTCCTGCAGACGCGACTGCCGCAGGGCGAGGGCCTCGCGCCGCTGGAGCGGCTGCTGCGCGACGGGCGCGAGACGACCCATCGCGCGATCGCCGAGCGGCTGATCGCGGCGGCCTCGTTCGACGAGGCGCTCGAGCAGAACCGGGCGCTGGCGGCGGAGCTGCCGCCGGACGGGGACGGCGAGGCCAGCGAGCCCTCCGCGGCGCTGGTCGCGGGATAGACGTGCCCCGGCTGCGCGTCGACGGCGCTCCGCTCGAGGCGCGCCCCGGCGCGTCGCTGGCGGCGGCGCTGCTCGGCGCGGGCCGCGCGTGCCGCACCTCGACCCGCGGCGAGCCGCGCTCGGCACTGTGCGCGATGGGCGTCTGCTTCGAGTGCCGCGTGGAAGTGGACGGCGCGCCGGGAGTGCGGGCCTGCCTCGAACCGGTGCGCGACGGCGCCGAGGTCCGCACGGCCCCGGGCGCGGCGGGTGACGCCACGCCGGGCGCGGCGGAAACGCTCGCGCTCGACGTCGACGTCGCGGTCGTCGGCGGCGGGCCCGCCGGGATCGCCGCGGCGGTGGCCGCGCGCGAGGCCGGCGCTCGGGTCGCTCTGCTCGACGAAAGCCGCGCGCCCGGTGGACGGCTGTGGCACCAGCCGGAAGCGGAGCGCCCGACCGAAGCGCGGCGCTGGCTGGCGCGGCTCGCGTCCTCGGGCATCGACCTGAAGATGCAGGCCACGGTCCACGACGCCTGGGCCGAGCGGGGAGCGGGCTTCCACCTCGAGGCGGCCTGCGCGGGCTCCGCGCCGTCGCGCCTCACGATCGCAGCGCGCGCGATCGTGGTCGCCACCGGGGCCCGCGAGCTGTTCCTGCCCTTTCCCGGCTGGACGCTGCCGGGCGTCGTCGGCGTGGGCGCCCTGCAGGGACTGATCGAGGACGGGCTCGACGTGCGCGGGAAGCGCGTCGTGGTCGCGGGCAGCGGCCCGCTGCTGCTGCCCGCGGCGGCGCGCGCGGCCCGCGCGGGCGCTGTCGTCGTCGCCGTCTTCGAACAGGCGCCGCTCACCTCGCTGCTCGGCTTCGCCGCGGGCCTCGTCGGCTGGCCGGGACGCGCGGTGGCGGGCCTCGGCTATCGCCTGCGCTTCCTGCCCACGCCCTACCGCGCCGGCACCTGGGTCGCCGCGGCGCGCGGCGCGGAGCGCATCGAGAGCGTGACTGCAACGGACGGGCGGCGCCAGGTCGAGTTGCGCTGCGACCTGCTGGCCTGCGCCTACGGCCTGGTGCCCAACCTCGAGCTGGCCCGCCACCTCGGCTGCGCGGTCGCCGACGGCGCGGTCGTCGTGGACGCGGCCGCGGGCACGAGCGTGCCGGGCGTGTTCTGCGCCGGCGAGCTGACCGGCGTCGGCGGCGGCCCGAAGGCCGCGCTCGAGGGCGCGCGGGCCGGCGCATCTGCCGCGGCCCACGCAGCAGGGCACGCGGCCGCACCGGTCGACCCGGCGCTCGTGGCCGCGCTCGCGAAGGAGCGCCGCTTCGCCGCCCGGCTCGCCCGTGCCTTCGCGCCGCGCGACGAGTTGCGCACGCTCGCCGCCGCCGACACGCTCGTGTGCCGCTGCGAAGACGTGCCGCGCTCGGCGCTCTCGGGCTGCACCGGCGCGCGCGAGGCCAAGCTCGCGACCCGCGCCGGCATGGGCGCGTGTCAGGGCCGGATCTGCGGCGCCGCCCTCGAGTTCCTGGAAGGCTGGGCGCCCGACGCGGTGCGCCCGCCGCTCAAGCCCGTTCCCGTCTCTGTGCTGGAGGCCGACCGATGAAGTGGCACGGCGTGATCCCCGCGATCACCACCCCGTTCGACGACGCGCTCGCGATCGACGTCCCGTTCCTGCAGCGGCACGCGGCCTGGATGGTCGACGCCGGCTGCACGGGGATCGTGGCGCTGGGCTCGCTCGGCGAAGGCGCGACACTGTCGTTCGAGGAGAAGAAGCAGGTGCTGCGCGCGCTGCGCGAGGCGCTCGGGACGCGCGCCAGCCTCGTCGCCGGCGTGGCCGCGCTCTCGACGGCCGAGGCCGTCGCGGTGGCGAAGGCCGCGCACGAGACCGGCTGCGACGGCCTGATGGTGCTGCCGCCCTACGTCTACGTCGGCGACTGGCGCGAGACCGAGGCCCACTTCCGGGCCGTGATCGGCGCGACGCCGCTGTCGTGCATGCTCTACAACAACCCGATCGCCTACAAGACCGACGTGCTGCCGGAGCAGGTGGCGAACCTCTGCCGCGACCACGCCAACCTGCACGCGATCAAGGAGTCGAGCGCCGACGTGCGGCGCCTCTCCGCGATCCGCGCGCTGCTCGGCGACCGCCTCGCGCTGCTCGTCGGCGTCGACGACCTGATCGTCGAAGGCGTCGCCGCCGGGGCCACGGGCTGGATCGCCGGCCTGGTGAACGCGCTGCCGAAGGAGTCGGTGGCGCTGTTCGAGCACGCGCTGGCCGGCCGCCACGCGGAAGCCCGCGCCCTCTACGAGTGGTTCCTGCCCCTGCTGCGCCTCGACGTGGTGCCCAAGTTCGTCCAGCTCATCAAGCTCGTGCAGCAGGAGGTCGGCATGGGCCGCGAGACGGTCCGCCCGCCCCGCCTCAAGCTGGTGGGCACCGAGCGCGACGAAACCCTCGCCCTCATCCGCGCGGCGCTCCGCCGCCGCCCGGCCGTGTGATCGATCTCAGCGCAGCTTGCGAGCCTCGATCACACCCTCGAGGAACGCGCGGTCGATCGCGTCCTGCGGACGCGGAGTGTCCTTGAGCCGGATCAGGGTCTGGGGGCTGGGCACCCGGATCGGGACGCCGTCGCGCTCGATCGACTCGGCGTCTGCGACCGCCGCAGCGTAGTCGAGGCCGCAGGCCCGGCCCATCAGGTCGACGATGACCTCGTCGACGACCCGGACCACCACGTGGCGCAGGACGTCGTCGTCGTCCACCTCGGCCGCGGCGTTGTCCGCCAGCACCGACAGTGCCTGCTTGACACGCGCCACGTTGGCGGGCGATGCGTCGACGAGCAGGTCGATGTCCTTGGTGAAGCGACCCGCGCCGTGGGCGACGACGGCGAAGCCTCCGATCAGGAGGTAGCGGGCGCCGGCGGCCTCGAGGGCTCGACAGAGCCGGACGACGTCTTCGGGTTCCGGAGCGCGTGCGTACTGAGCATCGTCTTCGTCAGCCAAGCTTCGGCCTCCTCGAAGGAGCGGAAGCGATACACCCCGCGGGGCGCGAGGGCTGGGGTTCCGCGCAGGGCGGCTGCCGTCCGGGCGAGGCGTCCCTGGTCGCGCCAGGAGTCTCCCTCCGCACTGCGTCGGCCGCGAGTCAGCACGGGACCAGTATAGGCCGCCGACTACGGCACGATCTCGGCGCGGATGACGAGCAGCTTGCGGTTGCGGGCGCGGGAGGCGGCGGCGCCCGCGGTGCCGGCCTCGCGCCGGGACTGCTCGCCGTCGATCGCGCCGACGACCGCCGACTCGCCGGGAGCCAGCACGAGCTGACTTTCGACGTCGGTGTAGGCGACGCCGGGGCGGCCGCGGCGGTCCTCGGTGCGTGCGGCATCAGTGAGCAGGAAGTCGAGCCGCACGCGGCCGTCGCCCAGTACCTGCGGCCGGGCGACCAGGCCCTGCTCCGCCGCGACCGGCGTCACTCCGCCCCAGGGGCCCGTGCGCACGGGGATCAGCTCCCCCGCCGCGATCCGGCCCTCCGACCCCTCCTGCACGCGCACGCGGCCCTGGCTGCGGCCGCGCGTGCGCGAGACGCCGCCGCGCAGGTCGACCGCGGACAACTCCAGCCCGGGCCGGCCACGGCGCCAGTCGAGGCGCACGCCGGCGGCCTCGAGGTCGGCCTCGTCGACGATCTCGTAGTGCAGCTCGAGCGTCTTCGGCGGCACGTCGACGGCGGCCAGGATCGCCAGCGCGCGCGCGACGACCTCCGCGGGGCCGGACAGGATCAGCGACGCGGTGCCGCCGTCTTCCGCGACGCGTCCGGCCGCGCCGAGCGCCGACTCCGCGAGCGGCAGCAGCTCCCAGGTCGGCCGGTGCTGGCAGCGGTAGATCTTGATCACGTCCTGCGCGGCGGCCGCTCCGGCGAAGGACGCGGCCACGGCAGCGGCCAGGCCGAGGAGCAGGCCGCGGCGCGCGGTCACGCTTCGCCCCGCAGCCGCAACAGCGCCTGGCGCGCGGCGTCCTGCTGCGCCTCCTTCTTCGAGAAGCCCTCGCCCCATGCGCTCACCTCGCCCCCGATCCGGCACGCGACGCGGAAGCGCGGCCGGTGGCTCGGCCCCGCGACCTCGTCGACGACGTACTCCGGCGTCGCTTCGCCGCGGCCCTGCAGCAGCTCCTGCAGCGCGCTCTTGTGGTCGACCGCCGCGAAGCCCTCGTCGAGCGCGTCGTCGAACTCGGCGGCGACGAAGCGGGCCGCGGCGGGCAGCCCGCCGTCGAGGTACAGCGCGGCGACCACCGCCTCGTAGGCGTCGGCCCACAACGCGGTCTTGCCACGGCCTCCGGTCTTCTCCTCGCCGCGGCCGAGCCGCAGCAGCGCGGGCAGGCCGAGCCGCTCGGCGCGCCGCGCCAGAGAGCGCGCGTTGACGAGGTGGGCGCGGGCCCGGCTCTTGGGCCCCTCGGGGCCCTCCGGGTCGCGCCGATGCAGCAGGTCCGAGACGAGGAAGCCGAGCACCGAGTCGCCGAGGAACTCGAGCGGCTCGTTGTGGGCGCGGCGGCGGGCGCTCGTCTCGTTGACGTGGCTGGTGTGGGTCAGCGCGCGCACCAGCAGCTCGCGGTCGACGAAGGCGTGGCCGAGCTTCGCCTCCAGCGCGGCGAGGCCCGCCTCGAACGCCTCGCCGTGGACGGTCACGGCGCGACGACCTTGAGGATCACCAGCGTCATGTCGTCGTGCTGGGCAGCACCCGCGACGAAGCCGCGGATCTCGCCGAGGATCTTCTCCTTCATCTCCTCGGACGACAGGTGCGGCGCTTCGCCGAGGATCTCCTCCAGCCGCGTCTCGCCGAACAGCTCCGAGGCCGGGTTCATCGCCTCGGACAGGCCGTCCGTGAAGAACAGGAACAGGTCGCCCTCGTGGAGCGGCAGCTCGACTTCTTCGAGCACCTTGTCGAACACGTCGCCCTTGTCGAGGCCGAGGCCCAGGCCCGGCGGCGCGATCACCCGCGTCCTGCGGCTGCGCTCCTCGAACGCGATCACCGGGTTGTGCCCGGCGCGGGCGAGGCGCACGGTGCGGGCGCGGGTGTCGACCACCGCGTACGTCATGGTGATGAACGAGCGCGGGTCGAGGGTCGACGACAGGATGCGGTTGGCCTCGCACAACAGCTTCGCCGGCGAGTCGTAGATGCGCGAGAGCGAGAGCACCAGGCCCTTGAGCTCCGCCATGTACAGCGCCGCCGACGTGCCCTTGCCGGAGACGTCGGCGACCAGCACGCCCATCTTCGACTCGGACAGCGGCAGCAGGTCGTAGTAGTCGCCGCCGACCTCGGTGGCGGGCAGGCACAGGGCGGCGATGCGCAGCCCCGGCAGCTCGACGACGCCCTGCGGCAGCAGGCTCATCTGGATCTGGCGGGCGATCCGCAGCTCCTCCTCGAGCCGCTCCTTCTCGGCGTTCTGCCGCAGCAGGTCCTCGATGCCGGCGGCCATCATGTTGAAGGAGTCGGCCAGCTCGCCGAGCTGGTCGCGGCTGCGGAAGCGCACCGGCTGGTCGAACTCGCCCGCGCGCAGGCGCTGGGTGCCGCGGGTCAGCTCGTGCACGCCCTTGGTGATGGTGCGCGCCAGCATCCAGCCGATCAGCAGCGCGAAGGCGTACATCACCAGGAACGCGACGCCGACGATCAGCAGGATCTTGTGCAGCACGCCGCCGAGGTTGACGACCCGCGGCGCCAGCCGCATGTACATGTCGACCGGCGAGAACTGGAACGTGATCGGGTCGGCGCTGGTGGTGCCGGTCTCCCAGTCGGTGCGCGGGATCGGGGCCACGAACGGGTAGCTGTTCTCGACGGGGCGCTGGATCACGGTCACGTCGTCGCGGCCGCGGTGCCGCACCTGGATCCCGCTGCCGCTGCGGTCGCTCTCCACGGTGCCGCCGGTGGTGAGGATGCGCAGCCCCGCCCGCTCCTGCAGCGGGCGGAAGAACTCGAGGTCGACCGGCACCTCGAGGACCAGGAAGAGCGCCGCGTCGCCGCGCACCGCGCGGATCACGTCCCCTTTCTCGCCGCGCGCGAGCCCCGACCAGCCGGGCGCGCGGTACCAGGCGGGCAGCGCCGCCGGCAGCGACCCGGCCGTGGCCACGGGCTTGCCCCCGGCGACCAGCGCGAAGCCGAGCTGGGAGTGGAGGTCGCCGGCCCCCGCTGCGGCCAGCCGCGCTCGCAGCCGCTCGGGGCCGGGCGGCGCCGCGGGGTCGATCTCGGCGACCACGGCGCGCGCGGCCGCGTCGAGCAGGCCCGTCTGGCGCTGCACGTCGGACTCCACGAGGTGCGCCGCGACGACGCCCGAGGTGACCACGCCGCCGAGCAGGAAGAACAGCACCAGCAGGCACAGCGGCACGACCGCGATGAACAGGTAGGAGACGATCAGCTTGGTGCGGATGCGCCAGAGCAGCACCCGCAGCAGCCAGGCGATCACGGCGGCGCCGGCCCACGCCACGAACCCCAGCAGCACGAAGCCCGCGACGCTCTTCACGGGATCGGGCAGCGGCAGGCCGAAGAGGGCGAGGAACCGGATCGCGAGCGCCGCCAGCAGCGCGCGCCCCGCCCAGCGCTCGAGCAGGAAGCGGCGCAGGCGCGCGACCGGTGACAGCCGCGGAGCGGGGGTGGGACCCGGGAGCGTGTAGCGGGCGCGCGACATCGGGGAGCTGATGCTAGCCTTCCGGGGCGATGATTGGCACCCTGCTGCTGCTCGTGCAGGCGGCGACGCCCGACATCTCGCTGGCCGGCCTCGTGGTCGGCCGCGGGAGCGGCGCCGCGATCCTGCGCATCGACGGCCGCCAGCGCGCCGTCGGCCTCGGCGAGACCGTGCATGGCCACAAGGTCGCGGAGATCGACGCGACGGGCGTCTGGCTCGAGAAGGACGGCCAGCGCGTCCACCTCGCGCTGGGACGCGCCGCCGCGCCCGCCCCGCCGCCGCCTCCGCCGCTCCCGACCGCCGCGGCGGCACCACGCGCGGGTGAAGAAACGCCGCCGAAGGAGTTCGCCCGCGCCGAGCTCGAGAAGCGGCTCGCGGGCGAGATGCCGCGGCTGCTGGCCGAGACCGCGCTGATGCCGGTCACCGAGAACGGCCGCATCGTCGGCCTGACCGTGACGCGGATGCCCGCCGACAGCCTGCTGCACGAGATCGGGCTGCGGGCGGGCGACGTGCTGACCGAGATCAACGGCGTGGCGATCGACGGCCTGCCTGCGCTGCTCTCGCTCTACCCCACCCTGCAGACGGAGAGCCGCTTCAACGCGATCGTGCTGCGCAACGGGCGCCTGACCTCGATCAGCGCCCTCTTGCGCTGAGGAGACACCGATGACCCGCCGCCTCCCGGCCCTGCTCGCTGCAGGCCTCTGCCTCTCCCTCGTCCCCGTGCCGGCGCAGGCCTGGGGCTTCACCGGCCACCGCCTCGTCAACCGCAAGGCGCTCGAGACGCTGCCGGCGCCCCTGCGCGAGCTGTTCCTCGGCAACGCGGCCTACCTCGTCGAGCACTCGGTCGATCCCGACCTGAAGCGCGCCGCGGGCGACGACGCGGAGGAGCCCAACCACTTCCTCGACATGGACGCCTGGGGCGGCGCACCCCCGTTCGCCGACATCCCGCGCGACGAGGCGGCCCACCTGGCGAAGCGCGGCGCCGAGGCCCGCGACAAGGGCCGGGTGCCGTGGCGGGTGGCGGAGGAGTACCGCGCGCTCGTGGACGCCTTCCGGCGCGGCGACGAGCCCGCGATCCTGCGCCACGCGGCGATCCTGTCGCACTACGTCGCCGACGCCCACGTGCCGCTGCACGCGGTGCTCAACTACGACGGCCAGCTCTCGGGCCAGCGCGGCATCCACTCGCGCTGGGAGAGCCAGATGGTCGAGCGCTTCGAGGCCCAGCTCGAGCCGCAGGTGCAGCCGGCCCCCGCCCGGCGGGTGGACGACCCGGTCGAGTTCCTGTTCACGGTGCTGCTCGACTCCTTCGCGGCGGCCCAGCAGGGCTTCGCGTCGGACCTCGCGGTGCGCGGAGGCGCGGACTTCGTGGAGACGAGCGGGGACGACCGCTACGACGAGGGCTACTACTCTCGCCTCTACGCGCGCGAGGGCGAACGCCTGCGCGACCGGCTGCAGGCCGCGGCGCACGGCGTCGGCTCGCTGTGGCTGTCGGCCTGGGAAGAAGCCGGCCGCCCTGCGCTCGACGCGGGCTACCGCGTGGCCTACGTGCGCGGCGTCACGCGCGGCGCGTTCCTGAGCCTGGACGGCGCGGCGCAGTGGCTGATCGACGACGCGATCGCGCGCGGCGTGATGCCGGAGCTGGCACGGCTGCGCAAGGAAGGCGCCGCCGCGCGCTCGATGCTCGCCGCGCTGCCGACCAAGACCGCGGTGGCCCACGCCTCGCTGTGGACCGGGACCTGGGCCGACCAGTCCGGGATCGGGGGCAACGTGATGCCGCTCGCGGGCGGCAGCCTGCTCGAGTGGAACAACGGGTACTCCTCGATGCACCTGAAGGCGGAACCGATCTGGGTCACGGCCGCGCGCCAGGGCCAGCTCGCGACGGTCGTCTCCGCGCCGCAGGTCTACCCGTGGGCGCCGTACCTCGGCGAGCGCCGCTTCGGCGGCAACTACGGCCGCAACCTCGCGCTGTTCGACGGCTACGGCGCGATCGAGTCGCGCGGCGCCGTGCGCGGCGCCGCGGAACTGCGGCCGCGCGAGGTCGAGCCCTGGCTCGGGACGCTGCCGGAGTCGGCGGGCGAGGTGCGCGAGCTGTCGTTCGAGATCGCGGGGGTGCGCATCGACGGCCTGCTGTTCGACGACCCGAAGGACCCGGCCACGGGCTTCGACACGCTGTACCTGGGCCTCGACCGCGACGCCGCGGGCGGCATCCGCCTCAAGCCGGCGCCGATCCGGCCCGGCGACACGAGCGCATTCCAGGCGCTCGCGCTGCGCCTGGGCGGCGACACGGCGGTCGTCCACTTCCGGCTGTGGGACCTGGCTCCCGACGCGTCTTCGCTGACGCTGTGGAGCAGCAGCGTGCACGTGATCCGCTCCAGCCGGCCCGGTGCGGAGGGCGCGGCACTGGAGGCCACCGGCGGCTTCGTCGGCAACGGGGCCTCGCTGCTGTACGGGCGCGGCGCGCTCGGCAAGCGGCTGTGGGAAGGCGGCGACGGGACCGCGGAGCGCCGCTATCTCGAGACCGTCGAACTGGTCGCGCGCCAGTTCGAGCGGCTCGACCGGATGGCGATCGAGCGCACGGACTGGAAGCTGCTCGTCACCTACCTGCCCTACCCCGACGAGTTCTTCCACCTTTGGGTGGGCGTGCTCGACGCGGATGCCCCGGGCCACGACCCGCAGGCCGCGGCGGCCCTGCGGCCGTTCGTCGACGAGGGGCTGCGCATCGTCGACCGTCACGTCGCGGCGCTGCGCCAGGCACTGGGGCCCGACGCCCTGCTGGCGGTCTCGACCGATCACGGCATGGCGGGCGTCTCGCGCGTGATCCGGCCCAACGTCGCGCTGGCGGCGGCGGGGTTGCTCGCGAAGGGCCCTGACGGCCGCCTCGACCTCTCCGGCACCCGCGCCCACGCCTTCGCGGGCGGCCAGGGCTTCGTGATGCTCAACCGCGCGTCGCGCCCCGGCGGCACCGTCGCGCCGGAAGACGAGGCCCGCGTGCGCGCCGAGGTCGTGCGGGTGCTGAAGGCGCTGCGCGACCCGAAGGACGGCAAGCCGGTGTTCGAGGCGGTGCTCGAGCCGCGCAAGGCCGGCGACCCGAGCTTCGGCGGGCCCGACGGCGGCGACCTGTACCTGGTGCCGCGGGTCGGCTACGAGGTGCACTCCGCGCTCGACGGCGACGCCGTCGGCGACTACTCCCGCGTCGGCACCCACGGCACCGCGCCCGAGCGCCCGAAGAACCAGGGCCTCACGCTGTTCCACGGGCCCGGCGTGCGCCAGGGCGCGGACCTCGGCCGCGTGCGCCAGATCGACGTCGCCCCGACGCTGTGCGCGCTGCTCGGCCTCGAACCCCCGAAGCACGCCACCGGCCGCGTGCTGGAGCCGGCCCTGGCCCGCCTCCCGGCCGCCCCGCGGCGCTGAAGGCGGCGATGACAGTCCTCGAGCGCGCGGGCCGTGCGGCCCTGGCCCTCGGAGTCGCGGTGGGAGCGCTCGCGACCACGGCGGCCCGCGCGGGGGAGGCGCGGCCGCGGACGCGGGAGATCGGGATCGCGCCCGGGGTACTGGCGCCGGGATCGCTCAACGCGATCACAGACGTGGCCGGCGTGCGGGTCGGGCACGTCACGCTGGTGCACGGCGACGACGTGCGCACGGGCGTCACGGCCGTGCTCCCGCACGGCGGCAACCTGTTCCGCGACAAGGTGCCGGGCGCGGTGTTCGTCGGCAACGCGTTCGGCAAGCTGGCCGGGTCGACCCAGGTCGCGGAGCTCGGCACGATCGAGACGCCGATCGTGCTGACGAACACGCTCGCGGTCGGAACGGCGGTCGAGGCCGTCGTCCAGTTCGTGCTGGCGCAGCCCGGCAACGAAGACGTGCGCTCGGTGAACGCGCTGATCGGCGAGACCAACGACGGCGGCCTCAACGAGATCCGCAAGCCGTCCGTCACCCGCGAGCACGTGGTGCAGGCGATTCGCGACGCGCGCGAGGGCGGGGTGGCGGAGGGCGTGGTGGGGGCCGGCACCGGGACCATCGCCTTCGGCTGGAAGGGCGGCATCGGCACCGCGTCGCGCCGGCTCCCGGCGCGCTTCGGGGGCTACACGCTCGGCGTGCTGGTGCAGTCCAACTTCGGCGGCGTGCTGATCGTCGACGGCGAGCCCGTGGGCGAGCGGCTCGGCCGGCACCCGTTCGCGGAGATGCCGCCCGCGGCCGCCCGCGGCGAACGTGAAGCCGTCGCCGACACCGCGGACGGCTCGGCGATGATCGTCGTGGCGACCGATGCGCCGCTCTCGGCGCGCGACCTCGAGCGGCTCGCGGCCCGCGCCGTGTTCGGCCTGGCCCGCACGGGCTCGTCGTACTCGCACGGCAGCGGCGACTACGCGATCGCCTTCTCCACGGCCGAGTCGCTGCGCGTGCGCCACGGCGAGACCGCGGTCGCGCCGCGGCCGACGCTGCCCGGCGACGCGCTCTCTCCGCTGTTCCAGGCGGCGCTCGAGGCGACGGAGGAGGCGGTGCTCAACTCGATGCTGCGCGCGACCACGACGACGGGCCGCGGCGGCCGCACCGTCGAGGCGCTGCCGCTCGAGCTGTTGCGCCGCCCGCGCTGAGGCGCGGCGCGCTTCAGCGCCTGCGCCCGGCGCGCCGGGGCGTCGCACGGCGCGGCGGGTACGGCGTCCGCGGCTCGGCGACGCCTTCCGGAGCAGGCCCCAACAGCAGCTCGACTGCCGCCCGCGGGTCCAGGACCATCAGCGAGGTGCCGGTGAAGCCCCGCGGATCGCGGGTGACGATCAGTTCGCAGCGTGCGGCCTCCGCGGCAGCCGCGGAGACGGCATCCTCGTAGTCGGGCGCCGCCACGTCGAGCGCCCGCGTCAGCACCCGCCGATCGATCGGCACCACCTCGAGCATCGAGAGGGTGGCGCGGACCGCTCGCACGCCAGCAGCGTTGCCGCCCTCGCGCCCGATCAGGTAGCTGAGCGTCGTCAGGGCGTGCGCGGAGATGAAGCCGTCGATCCGGCGCATTTCGGACGCGTGACACAGCCGGACGGCGGCGGCCTCGAACCCGCTCCGGCGGTCCAGGGCGTCCACGACGACGTTGAGATCGAAGAAGACGCGGCTCACCGGTACTTGCGCAGCAGGTGGGCGCGGTACTCCGCCCGCGGGTCGTCGCCGAAGCGGACCCGCGCGAGGTCCTTGCGCAGTTGCGCCAGGATCGGGGCCTTCGACCAGTCGAGCGGCGGCAGCTCCGTCTTCGGGCGGGTCAGCGCGTCGAGGTAGTTCTCGACCAGCCGCGACACCGATGTCCCGCGCTCCGCGGCGTAGGCCTTGGCGCGGTCCACGACTTCCCCGTCGACGCTCAGGGTGAGCTTCTGCATGTACGTATCGTAGGACCGCAGAGATACGTATTCAAGATCGTTCGGCCGCGCGGGTCCTCCTATCGCACCTCGAAGTGGGAGCGTGCCTCGCCGCCGCGGCCGTCGCGCACGACCGCCACGTGGCTGCCGGCGGCCAGCGGCCAGTCGAGGGCGCGGTCCGCGGCGACCCGGCCGACCACGACGCCGTCGATCTCCCAGGTCACGTACGCGACGCCGGCGGGCGCCGCGGCGCGCAGCGGCAGCGTCTGGAACTCGGGCCGCAGGGTGGGGTCGCGCAGGTAGCGCGCGCCGGGAGGCGGGCTCACGATCGCCAGCGCGTCCTCGCGCGCGTCGGCGCGGGCGGTGTCGCCACCGCCGCGCGCCCGCCGCGCCGCCTCGTCCGCGGGCCGGGGCGCGGCGGGCGGCACCGCTCGCGCCAGCAGCCCTTCGCTCGCAGCCCACGGCCGGTAACGCGCGGGCCACGCGACCACGGTCCCGGCCCGGCTCCGCGAGTGCCAGTCGCACGTCTCGCGGCCGACGTCGCCGGGCAGCCACTCGGTGCGCGACCCCGGGCAGTGCCGGCCCGCGGCCATGCCCGACAGCGGGCACAGCGCGCGCGGCTGCAGGTCCGCGGGCCGCGCCACGATCGGGTCGATCCGTTCCAGCGGCAGCCGGCCCTGCACGTGTTCCTGCGCGGCGAGCAGCACGTCACGGAACAGCGGCGCGGCGCCGGTGACGCCGGACGCCCGCTCCAGCGGCCGGCGATCGAAGTTGCCGACCCACACGCCCACGGTGATCTCGCTCGTGAAGCCCAGCGTCCAGTTGTCGTGATAGCTCTGCGACGTGCCGGTCTTGACCGCCACGGGGAACGGAAAGTCGAGGCTGGAGCCGCGGCCGAAGGACCACGCTCGCGCCTGCGGATCGGCCAGCACGTCGGCGATCCAGTGCGAAGCCCGCTCGGAGAACAGCGTGCGCGGTTCGCGGCCCGCGCAGGCGCCGTCGGCCCCGGCCGCGACTCCCCCGCGCAGGAAGCAGGGCGCGAGGTACACGCCGCCGCGGGCGAACGCCGCGTAGGCGGCTGCCAGTTCCGAGAGCCGCACCTCCGCGTCGCCCATCGTCAGGCCGAGTCCGTAGTGGTCGGCATCCCGGCGCAGCGTGGTGAGCCCGGCCCTCCGCAAGACTCCGAGCAGGGCGCCGACGCCGGTGCGCGAGAGGAGGTACACCGCCGGCACGTTCTCGGAACCCGCGAGCGCCTCGCGCGCCCGCATCGGGCCGCGGAAGCGGCCGTCGTAGTTGCGCGGAGCGTAGACGACCCCGGGCAGCGCCGTGGGGAACGTCGACGGCACGTCGGGCAGCGCGCTGCCGGGGTGGAACCCGAGGTCGAAGGCCAGCGCGTAGGTGAACGGCTTCAGCGCCGAGCCCGGCTGGCGCGGCGCCCGCGCGCCGTCGATGGTGCCGCCGTGCTCGGCGTCGAACCAGTCGCCCGAGCCCTCCCACGCCAGCCACTCGGCGCCGTCGTTGCGCAGCACCACGACCGCCGCGTTGTGGGCGCCGTGCGAGCGCAGCCGCTCGCGGTGGGCCGCGACGATGCCGCGCACGCTCCGCTGCAGCACGAGGTCGAGCGTCGTCTCGACGCGCGCGGCTCCCGTCGGCACCGCCTCGCGCACGTGCTCGACGAAGTGCTGCGCCGGCAGCTCGAAGGCGGGCCGTTTCAGCGCCAGCCGCTCCCCTCGCGCGACCGCCGACTGCTCCGCGCTCAGCGCACCGCGCGCCTCCATCCGCCGCAGGACCTCGAGCTGGCGCGCCCGCGCGCGCTCGAAGCGGCGCCACGGGTCGTAGGCACTCGGCCGCTGCGGCAGCCCCGCGAGGAACGCCGCCTGCGCCGCCGTCAGCGCGTCGGCCGAGGTGCCGAAGTAGGCCTGGGCCGCGGCCTCGGCGCCGACGAGCTGGTTGCCGTAGGGCATCCGCGCGAGGTAGAGGGCGAGGATCTCGCGCTTGGACAGCCGACCCTCGAGCCGCAGCGCGAAGAGCGCCTCGCCCAGCTTGCCGGCGAGAGTGCGGGGCCGCGGCCGCAACTGCTTGACGAGCTGCTGGGTCAGCGTCGAGCCGCCCTGCACGATGCGCCCGGCACGGACGTTCGCCCACGCCGCGCGCGCCAGCGCCAGCGGGTCGAGCCCGGGGTGCGAGAAGAAGCGCGCGTCCTCCGCGGCCAGCGTCGCCTGGACCAGCCGCTCGGGGAGGTGCTCCGCGTCGTACGTGCGCGAGCGGGTGCCCGCCGCCGACAGCGCGTGGTAGATCGGGCGCCCCGCGCGGTCGACGATCTCCGTCGAGCGCAGCGCCTCGCCCGCGAGCAGGTCCTCGGGCAGCGGCCCCCAGCGCACCCAGGCGCAGGCGAAGAGCGCCGCCGCGCCCAGCGCGAGGGCGCGGCGGCGGGACAGCCGGAAGGTCACCTCGAGGCGGCGGGCTCCGCCGGCGGCGCGACGGTCACCGTGTCGCTCGCCGAGCGGCCGAACACCTCGGGCGCGTACATCTCCTCCACCCGCGCCGGGCCGACCCGGAACGTGCCCGCGGTCGTCGCCCGCGCAAGGTAGGTGAACGTGTGCTTGCCCGCGGCGAGCCGGGTCGCGAAGAGCTGCACGCGGTCGTCGTGGCGCTCGACGTGGTCGAAGCCGCCCTTGCGCCACGCCTCGCGCCAGTCGGACTCCTCGTTCTCGGACTCCTCGGCCCGCACCAGGTCGCGCGCCGTCGTCTGGAACCAGGAGTCGACAGCCTCGAAGCCGGCGGGCAGCGGGTCGGAGACGGCGACGTAGCGGCGCTCCTGTGGCAGCTCGAGGGTCAGCGTCACCTTGACCAGGTCGCCCGCTGCGAACGAGCGCAGCGGGCTCGCGGGCGCGGGGCCCTCGCCGGGCGCGTACGCGCGCTCGATGCGGAAGCCCTGCTGCATCGCGGCGAACTCGGCGGCGTCTTCCGCGTAGCGCAGCCGCGCCGACCAGAACAGCGTGCCCTGGCCCTCGCGGCTGAACACCAGCGGCACCTCGCCCGTCGCGGCTCCGATCCGCGACGCGAGCTGTGCCATCGGCACCGAGCTGTCCTGGGCGACGGCGCTGCGGCCCCGGAAAGTGCCACTCGCCACCGCCTGGCCGGCCAGCGTGGCCAGCGCCTCGAAGTCGGGTTCCACCGTCTCGTACTTGCGGTAGTAGTCGACGAGGCCGGACAGCGCCCAGGCGTTCTCCTGGGTGTTGCCCCAGCGCCCCTTCTTGCGCGCCTCGAGCAGCCAGCGCGCGATCGCCGCCGCATCCTTCGGGTCGGCATCGAGGCGGGACAGCGCCCCCAGCCCCATCGCCGAGGTGCGGGCGCTGCTCGACCACAGCCACAGCAGGTCGGCGTCGTTCGCTTCCTCGAAGTGGGCGTAGCCGCCCTCGCGGCGCAACGCGTTGCCGAGCCGCCGCCGCAGGTCGTCGCGGCGCGGGCCGCTCTCCCCCTTGGCGTGCAGCGCGTCGAGCAGGTGGGCCGTGCCGAAGATCGGCAGCCGCTCGCGGGCGTCGTACAGGCGGTTGATCGCCGTGTCGACGTTGCGCCCGCCGGTGGCGGCGACGGCCGCCGCGAACGCCAGCGAGGCCGCGTTGGCCGGAGCCAGCCGCAGGTCGGCGGGGGTCGCGGTCAGGTCGCGCTCGAGGGCGCCCAGCGCGCGCTCGAGCGCGCCCGCGTCGACCGCGCGGCCGGCGGCCTTGCCGCGCTGGAGCACGTGCGCGACGTACGAGGTGAGCCACGTGTTCGTCCACCGGCAGCCGCCCTTCCAGTAGGCGAAGTGGCCGGAGTCGCACTGGTACGCGGGCAGCTCGGCCAGCCCCTGGTCGGCGGCGGGCCCCAGCTTCGAAGGCTCGAGGCCGGGGATCGCGAACGCGCCGCCCAGCTCGGCGGCCAGCACGAGGCCGAGCGTCGCCGACGCGCGCTGCTCGGCGCAGCCGTAGGGGTACTCGACGAGGTAGCGCGCGCCTTCGCCGAGTCCGACGAGCGCGGTCGAGGCCAGCGAGACGTCGAGCCCGCCGTAGCCCGGCACCACGTTCTTCGGCAGCGCGAGCGCCTCCTTCGACTCCGGCGCCGCCTGGCCGTGGGCCGCGACCACCTCGGGCACGACCACGACCTGGACGGGCAGCGTCTCCTCGAAGGCATCGGCCTCGTCGCGCATCCGTACCGACATCTGCACGCGGGCGCGGCCGGCGGCCTTCGCCTTCAGCGCGAAGCGGACCTCGCGCGAGCGCTCGGGCTGCAGCGCCACCGTCTGCGTCGGCGCGCCTTCGACCACCAGCACGCCGGGGTCGAGACTCTTGAACGTCACGATCGCGTCGCCCGGCTGCTTCAGCCGGCTGGTGACGACCGCGCCGAAGCGGGCCTCGTCGCCCAGCGTCAGGAAGCGCGGGAACGCGGGCTTGAGCAGCAGCGGCTTGCTGATCCGCAGCTCGCGCTGTCCCGCGCCGAAGCGCGACGCCTTGTCGCCCGCGACCGCCATCACGCGGTAGGCCGTCAGGTCCTCCGGCAGCGCGACCTCGGTCGAGGCGGTGCCGTCGGCGGCCGTCGGCAGCGAGCCGAGCCAGAACGCCAGCACGCGGAAGTCGCGGCGCACCGTCGTGCCGCCTTCGTCGCTGCCGCCGCCGCCGCCCTCGTCGCCGCCCTTGGGGATCACCGCGCGGCGGCTGACGATGTACTGGCGCGAGTCCTGGGTCAGCACCTGCAGCGCCTTCTCGACCCACACCGAGCCGCGGGGGTCGGGCGCCTCGTAGCCGGTCAGCTTGAGCACGCCTTCGTCGACCGCCCACAGCGTGACCTCGGAGGCGACCGGCTGGCCCCCGGGGTCCTTGACGGCGACCGAGACCTTTGCCTTCGCGCCGGGCCGGTACTCCTCGCGGTCGGTCGCGACCTTCACGTCGAGCCGCTTGCTGCCGTCGTCGACCTGCAGCGCGACGAGGCCGACCCGGAACGCGGGCTTGCCGGGGTCGGACGAGTCCTCCGGCGTGTACTCGCCCGTGCGGCCGCGGACCAGCAGCAGCGAGACGAACAGGTTGGGCACGTCGGCCTCGCCGACCGGCACCTCGATCGTCTTCTGCGTGGAGTCGAGTGTGAACACCCGGCGCGAGCGGATGCCCTCGCGCTCCGTGGTGAGCAGCGCGGTGGCCGTCTCCCACGGCGACTTGACCACGATCCGCGCGGTCTCGCCCGGCTTCCAGGTCTTCTTCTCGGGCACCAGGTCGATGCGGTTGTGGTCGTAGCGCTGCCAGGCCGTGTAGCCGCCACCCAGCGCGTAGAAGCCGGTGGTCGTGATCGTCGAGCGCCCCTCGGCGTCCTGCGCCTTCGCCCGCAGCTCGAAGTAGCCGCCCGTCGGCAGCGGCACCTTCAGCGGCTGCGGCTGCGCGGCCGTCTTCACGGTCCACTCGCCCGCCGGCACCTCGCGCTTCTCCGTTTCCCACGTGTAGAAGCCGCCGCCCTCGGCGCGCCGCACGCTGTTCCACTGGATCTGAACGAGCGACACCGTCACTTCGGCCCCCGCGACCGCGGTGCCGTCCGCCGCGACCGCGGCGATCTCGGTCTCGAGGCCGCCTTCGACGTCCGCGAAGAACGGCGGGCGCTTCACGGCCACCGCGTACGGCATCGCCTCGACGCGGAAGCTGGCGCGGCCCGCGATCTGCTGGCGCGAGGCGTCGGTCACCGTGCCCTCGAGCGTGAAGAGATGCGGGTGGCCGAGCGCGCGGTCGGTCTCGGCCGCCATCGCCAGGCGGCCGTCGCCGTCGAGCTTGCCGTCGCCTTCGGCGACCGTCTCGTCCCAGCCGCGGAAGTTCTCGTCCTCCTCCGCGAAGAACGCCCAGCGCTCGGGCTGCCAGCGCTCGAGCACCGCCGGCGCAGGTTCGCGGAGCGCCCGCTTCGTGAGCGACCAGCGCGCCTCCTTCTCCGCCATCGGCACGCCGAACAGGTAGCGGCCCGAGACCACGCCGGCGAGCTTCGCGCCGGCGACGGCGTCCGGGGCCGCCAGGTTGGCGTCGACGCGGAAGTCGGGCCGGCGGTAGGCGGCGACCAGGAACGAGCCGTAGACCGGGCGCTGCTGGCCCTCGACCTCGACCTTCACCGAGTAGTTGCCGAGCGGGGCCGCGGCCGGGACGTCGACCTTCAGCTCGGCCGAGCTCCACTCGCCGAGCTTCACCGTCTCCGAGAGCAGTTCGTCGGACTGGCTGGTCTCGACCGTCACCTTCGCCTCGGTGCCGGCGGGCAGCAGCTTCATGCCGGACGCCGTGTCGGAGCGCAGGATCAGCTTCAGGCGCACCTGCTCGCCGAGCTTGTAGACGCCGCGGTCGGCGAAGGCCGTGCCGCGCAGCATCGGCTTCGCCTGCTCGAGGTCGTAGTAGGTCCCGAAGTACCAGGGCTCGATGCCCTCGGTCCAGTCAGACAGCGCGTAGGCGAAGTCGCCGTCCTTCTCGGCCGTGGCCACGAACGCGAGCTGCCAGTAGCTCTCGTCGCCGCGCAGCGCGAGCGGCGGCGACATCGCCGTGCCGTCGGGGCCGGTCTCGCCGCTCCAGCGCACGGCGTTCTGCAGGTCGCGCAGCGCGACCTTCGCGCCGGCGACCGGCGCTCCGTCGGCGAGGCGGGTGACGAACAGCAGCGTGCCCTGCGGGCTGTCCTTGACGGTGAGGCCGAGGTCGGTGACCTGGACGAGCGTCGCCCGCACCGCGCTGCTGCCCGCGTGCGAGCGCGGGATCGGCGTGCCGTTGCGCAGCGCGACCCAGGCGACGCCGGTCGGCCCGCCCAGCACGTCCTTCAGCTCCAGCGCGTACGACTGCGAGACGTCGGGCACCGGCGCCAGCGTGCGCACCGTGCCCGCGCCGGCGGGCGGCTCGGCGAACGACTTGTCGCGCAGCTTGAGCAGCGTCGGCACGAGCTGGTCGGGCGCCACCTTCGCCGCCCAGTGACGCACGTCCTTCAGGTTCCGCGCGTAGAACGGCAGCGCGGTGCCGCCCCCGCTCTCCCACACGCCGTGGCCGCCGCCGAAGCTGGTGGCCGCGCGCTGGTGCCAGTTCTCGACGCGGTCGATCCACACGTAGCCGAGCTTCTGGCCGTCGCTCGACTCGAGCCCCGGCGCCAGCACGACCTCGTAGGTCCGGCCCGGCGCGAAGTCGTAACCGAGCTGCGGCAGCGTGACCGCGACCGATTCGCGCCAGTCGGGCGTGCCGTAGTCGTGGTCGGCTTCTTCTTCGGGGTCGATTTCGACCGCGCGCGGCGCGAGGTCGCGGGTCTTGCCGTCGGCCAGCACCTCGCGCACGCGCAGGTGGCGGGCGAACTGGGCGAGCCGGGCGCGGCCGCGCACCTTCAGCGGGTTCCACGAGTCGGGCTCGCAGGAGGCGACGCAGGCGAAGCCCTGGACGAAGAAGGCGCCCTCGAGACGCACGGTCTCGTGGCGCGGCTCGCCGGGCGTCTCCGGCCCGCCGGTGCCGCGCGCGCCGGCGCCGAGCGTGACCCGCAGCCGCGAGCCCGGGGGCGGCGGGGTCGTCGTCTTCAGCACGACCAGGTCGTCGCCGTGGCCCAGCCGCTCGCGATCCCACTCTGCCGCCAGTTCGACCGCGACCGGGCCGGAGGCCGCGGCCGCGGCCTTCGCCGCCTTGACCTTTGCGTCGTAGGCCGCCACCGCGCCGGGCCCCATCGCCTTCTGCGTCGCAGCAGGCAACGCGGGCGGCGCCCAGGCGTACGGCTCGAAGGTGACGGCGAGCTGCGCGTGCTGCAGCAGGGCCGCGCCGTCGACCGGCTGGTTGAAGCGCAGGCCGACCATCGCCGGCGAGTCGCCGCGCCCCGCCTGGCGATACACCTGCGCCTCGCGCAACCGAAGCACCGGCGTCGTGAACTCGAAGCGGTGGGGCTGCCCCAGCTTGCGGCCCGACACGGCCGTCGCGGTGCCGTCGATCGTCACCGTGTACTTCGTGCCCCAGGGCAGCGGCTCCTCGGGCGTGAAGACCAGCGTGTCGGTGCCCGCCCAGCGCAGCGTGCCCTTCGCGGACGGCGCGATGCGGAACCACGGCGCGCCACGCCCGTCGGCCTTGCCCAGCGGCACCATCGCCTCGGAGAAGACGACGCGCACCTCGCGGGCCTGGTCGCGATCCTCGATCAGGCCACGCGGCGCGGCGTCGCGCACGGTCAGGGTGGAGGCGTCCGCGGCGAACGCGGGCGAAGCGAAAGCGAGCGGCAGCAGCGCAAGCAGGGTGGCGGCGAGCTTCATGGTCGCGGAGTCTAGCGCCGGCGGTCGCCGGTGCGATTTCGCTGCCGCGGCGTCGCTTCAGGCCGCGGCCTGCCGGCGCCAGGCGCCCGGCGGCCGGCCGAAGCGCCTGCGGAAGGCGCGGCTGAAGGCCGCCTCCGAGCCGTAGCCGACCCGGGCCGCGACCTCGGCCTGGCCCAGCGTGCCGTCCTCGAGCAGGCCGGCCGCCGTCTCCAGCCGCCAGCGCGTGAGGTACGCGAGCGGCGGCTCCCCCACCAGCGCGGCGAAGCGGGCGGCGAAACGCGAGCGCGACATGCCGACCGCGGCGGCCAGCGACGCGTTGGTCCACTCGTGGTCGGGCCGGGCGTGGATGCACGCGAGCGCGCGGCCGACGGCGGGATCGCGCAGCGCTCCGAGCCAGCCGCCGCGACCCTCCGGGATCGTCTCCAGCCACGCCCGCAGCGCCTGCACGAAGATCACGTCGGTCAGCCGGGACACGATCGCCTCGCTGCCGGGCCGCCCGTCGCGGGTCTCGCGGGCGAGCAGGCGCAGCGTGGCCTGCAGCCACTCGGCCGCCGGCGATTCGGCCGGTCGCAGGTGGAGCACGGGCGGCAGCAGTTCCACCAGCGGGTGAGCGCGCGGGCGCTCGAAGCGGAACGAGCCGCAGACGAGCAGCGTCTCGGCGCCGGCCCCGCCGCCGCGCATCACGGCGCAGCCGCCCTCGGCGCGGCGCTGGCCCATCATCTCCGCCAGCGGCCGCGTTCGCGTCGCGGGCGAGTCGGTGAGCGTGTGGCCGCTGCCGCGGGGGACGACGACGAGGTCGCCTCCGGCCAGCGCCACCGGACGCTGGCTGTCGACCTTGAGCCACGCCCCGCCGCGCTCCACGACGTGGAAGTGGGCGTACTCGGAGCGCGGCAGCGCCATGCCCCACGGCGCCTTCAGCTCGGAGCGACAGAAGACCCGGCTGCGCAGGCGGAGCGCGTCC
Source organism: Vicinamibacteria bacterium (assembly GCA_025994075.1). Taxonomy (GTDB): domain Bacteria; phylum Acidobacteriota; class Vicinamibacteria; order Fen-336; family Fen-336; genus WYBL01. The sequence goes on along the minus strand of JAMQGV010000018.1, from coordinate 36,768 downwards.
ATCACGGAGGTCAACACGTCGCCTGCCGGCAAGCGACCGGCCCGGATGGGACGCTCGGACAAGAAAACGGGATTGCGTGGCATTGGCCGTCTCGCCTCCACGGACGATAGTAGCGCCATGAAGCTCGCGATCGTCGGTACCGGCAACATCGGCCGCACCCTGGGACGTCGGCTCGGTGCCCGTCACGAAGTCGTCTACGCCACGCGCAACCCGCTGGCCCCCGAGGTTCAGGCGCTCGTCGCCGCCACGGGCGGCAGCGCCCGCGCAGCCACCGTCCCCGAGGCGGCGGCCGGCGCCGACGTGGTGCTGCTGGCTACGCCTTGGGGCGCGGCGCTGGAAGTCGTGCGCGGCGTGGCCGAATGGAACGGCCGCGTCCTCGTCGACTGCACGAACCCCGTCGGTCCCGGTCTGAGTCACGCCTTGCCGCAGGGGTCGGGCGCCGAGGCGCTGGCCGCGGCCGCGCCCGGCGCGCGAGTCGTCAAGGCCTTCAACACCGCAGGCTTCGAGGTCTACGCCGATCCGCGATTCGGCGCCGAGCCGGCCAGCCTGTTCCTGTGCGGCGACGACGCCGCCGCGAAGTCGGCGGTCGCAGGCCTGGCCAGAGAGCTCGGCCTCGACCCGGTCGACTGCGGTCCGCTGGCCCAGGCCCGTCGGCTCGAAGAACTCGCCCTGCTCTGGATCTCGCTCGCGGCCTCCGGCCAGGGCCGCGCCCACGCCTTCCGCCTCGTCCGTCGCTGACACGCTTTCCCCCGAAGGAGTCCGATGAGCGCCAACGCCAACGTCACCAACCCGTCGAAGAAGAAGAAGGTCCTGCTGATCGCCGCCAACCCGGCCACGTCGCCGACCACCGGCTGGCCGATCGGCTTCTGGTGGGCCGAACTGACCCACCCGTACTGGGCCTTCACCGAGGCCGGCTACGAGGTCGAGATCCGCAGCCCGCAGGGCGGCGCGCTGCAGGCCGACGGCTACAGCGACCCCGAAGACGCGTCCGGCTGCTCGGCGGACGACATCCTGTCGCTCGGCTTCAAGAAGTCGCCGAAGCACGCGGCCCTGCTCGCCGACACGAAGTCGATCGCGGACGTGGACCCGGCCGGCTACGACGCGCTGTTCGTCACCGGCGGCCAGTCGCCGATGGTCACGTTCCGCGGCAACGCGGAGCTGCAGAGGCTGGTGGCCGCCTTCCACGAGGCCGGCAAGGTCACCGCCCTCGTCTGCCACGCCACCTGCCTGCTGCTCGAGGCGAAGCTGTCCGACGGGTCGCTGCTGGTCGCGGGCAAGACCTGGACGGGCTTCGCGAACGCGGAGGAGCAGTTCGCGGACGACTTCGTCGGCAAGCGCATCCAGCCGTTCTGGATCGAGGACGAGGCGCGGAAGCTGGCGGGCACCAACTTCGTCGTCGACCAGCCGTTTCGCGAGTTCGCCGTGCGCGACGGGCGGCTGATCACGGGCCAGCAGCAGTTCTCGGGCGCCGCCGCGGCCCGCCTGGTGATCGAGGCCCTGGGCCGGTAGGCCCGCAAGGGAAGAGGCCCCCGCCGCGACGGGGGCCCCGCCCGATCGACGGGCCGAAGGACGCCGGCTACCGGACCTGCGCGAACTCGAGATAGCGCACGATCTTGTGGAACTCGCACTCCGCCTTGGCGCGGTCGCTGAGCCGGAGCCGCATCCACGACGGCATCTCGCCGGCTGCCGGCCGCGAGCGGTGGTAGGACTGGGTCCCGAAACGGACGTGGCTGACGACGTGCAGCTTGTCGAAGCGGCCGTCGCGGGCCGCGATCCGCCGCAGGTCCGTCACCGGTGCCGGGTCGCCGTTCGAGGGCTCCGCGGTGTCCGCGAGGCTGCCGTGGCAGCCCGCGCACTGCTGCAGGAACAAGCCCCTGCCCTCGCCGATCACCTTCAGCTCCTTGTCCGAGAGTTCCTGCGCGAACGCCGCGCCGCCGAGCCCCAGGATCGCCAGGGCCATCGCGATCTTCCTCAACCTCATACCCACCTCCCGAACGTCGGCGGCGTGTCGCCCCTCCGACACGTCCAACTTGCGGCGCGCGTCCGGCGCCCGCATGAGAAGAACGTGGGATCTGGATGGGAACGAGTCCGGTCACCAGGTCGGCACGTCGCGCCAGCCCGGGAAAGGGCCGACCGCCACGCGGTAGCCCGTGGCGGAGGCGGGGTCCTCGATCACCTCGAGGTTGGTCAGGGCCTGCAGCTTCTGCAGCAGGATCGCGAGCGGCAGCGTGTGGAAGGGCGGCCGCCCGAGGTCCGGCATCGGCCACAGCCGCACCTCGGCCCCGCTCGCGGAAGCGACCCACTTCCGATCCGGCGAGATCGCGACCCGTCGAATCGGGCCAGCGTGTCCGAGCAACAGGTGAGGCTCTCCACCGCGCACGGACGCGACTCGAACGACACCTGCCGTGTCACCCGTGGCCACGATCTCGAGAGCCGGGTCGGCGGCCAGGCCGAGGGTCAGACGGGTGCCGAGCCCGCTCAACATGCGCCGTTCTCCCGTCACCACGTCGAGCGACCACAGCTCGGAGTTCGAGATCATCAGCGAGTAGCCCTGCCCGAGGGTGGCGATGGCACGGCGCCCGTCAGCCGCGAGGACGAAGGTCGCGAACGCTCCTTCCCCTCCGAGTACGGTTCGGTGAACGCCCGTCACGGGATCCCAGGCGCGCAGCCCACCGTCTCCCCCGGTCAGGATGCGTCCGTCGTCCAGGAAGGCGACGGCGCGCGCCTGCCCTGCCCAGCCGCGACCGCCCTCCGTCGTCCAGCGCGCGACCGACCGTGCCGAGAGCGTCTGCCGATCGATCAGGTACAGGAGTTGCTCTGTCCGATTCGGCGCGTAGTGACTCACCACCGCTGCCCAGCGTCCCGAGCGGTCGAGGGCGAGCGCTCCGAGTGCCACTCTCGGCGAGGGGTAGCCGAGAATCCTGCGCGGACGGGCGCCCGGGGAGTCGAGATCGTAGACGCCGAGTTGAGGCGCCGTGAAAGCCAGTGCGGAGCCGCCCGGCTCCCAGGCCACTCCGTACGCGTAGTGATCGGCCCCGAGGTCGATGCGGCGCGGCGGGCCACTTCCCGGCACGATCGGCAGGACGTGAAGTCCGTCGCGGGCGGCCGAGGCCAGGTAGCGCGAGTCCGGCGAGAACGCGAGGTCCGCCACCGGGCCGTCATCATGGACGAGCACGACGCGGGACTGCGGCAGTCGCAGCGGCCAGAGCGCCGTGCCGGAAAACGAAGGGGCCGCGAGCCACGTCCCGGCTGGGTGAAAAACGGCATCGCCGGCATCGACCGCTTCACCGCGGAACAACCGCCGGATCGGAGCCGCGGCGAGGCCTGCCCGCTCCCACACGCACGCCACACCCTCCCGACTCGCGAACCACGCCAGGTGACGCCCCGCAGCGTCGACAGGCAATGACGAGAAGCGGTGGACGGGCACAGCCTGCACCCGGGAGACCAGGCGGCGCGACGGCACGGACCACTCGCCGATCTCGCCTGCACTGTCCACGGACGCCAGCCGGGTGCCATCGGGGAGGAAGCGAAGCTGACGGATGGACGTGCCGTGGCGCCCCAGTTCGAGGTCGGCGGTGGCGCCCGAAACGGGCAGCGAGCGGAGCATCACGCGCTCCTGGCGCCCGTACGCCAGCCAGCGCAGGGAGCGGTCGACATCGCTGGGCGCCCGCGTCCCCCACTGATCCGGGCTCGTGTCCCACTCGGGCCTCCAGCGGGCGTGGACGCGACGCGCGAGGTTCCCCGGATCGACGACCGTGAGCTGGCGGTCGCCAGGATCGTCTGGCGCTGCGCCGAACACGACGAGGCGGGCCTGTTCGTCGAACCGCACCCAGCGCGCTTCGAGCGGGATCGTGGCCACCAGCCGACCAGCCCGGTCGTAACCCCGGAGCGTCGGGTCGCGGACGGCGAAGGTCCACAGCCGCTCCCCCGTCGGGTCGAACGCCACGCCCCTCGGGTCGGCACCGGCCGGGAAGCCGGAGAGACGATGCAGGACGCGGCCGTCGTGGGACCAGACGACGATGGTCCCGCCGAACCCGGCCAGGGCGAGCCGGTCGCCGGTCGGGCTGAACGCGGCGCGCAGCGACGAGATCTCGGCAGAGAACTCGGGCAGGACCCTCGTCGTCGGACCGCGCCACAGGGCCTCGAGCGCCAGCAGCCGGGCCTCGAGGTTGTCCGTGATCTCGAGGCTGGCGCGCGCGAACGCGACGGCCGCGCTCGGGTGACGGTCCAGCTCGAGGCGGCCGAGCGCCACCAGCCGGCTCGCCCGCGCCAGCCGTGCCTGGGCGAGGGCTTCCTGTCGCGAGACGCCGATGGAGGCCGCCACGCCCGCGAGCACGACGACCACGAGGGCGAAGACGCCCCGGCGCAGACGCCGCACCCGGATCGCGCGGCGACTCACCGCCGACGCGAAGTCCTCCTCGATCGCGGTCAGCCGGCCCGGGTAGCGCTCGCGCCACAGGGCCAGCTCGCGCTCGGCCGCGCCGGTCCACAGCAGGTCGCGGCTGCGCCCACGCTCGTCCCACAGGGGCGCCTGGCGGAGCTGGTCGCGGAGCTGCGCGCCGTCGGCGTCCTGGGTCCGCCACCGCACCAGACGCGGCCAGGCGACGAGCAGCGACTCGTGGACGATCTGCACCGAGCGCTGCCCGTCGCGGGTCCCGTCGGCGGACTCGGTCAGCAGGCGCGCGTCGACCAGCGCGTCGACCACCTGCCCCGCGTCAGCCCGCGAGTCCGCGAACGCCGACAGCAGGTCGTCGCGGTCCATCACGGCCCGCGTGCCGCGCGAGGTGACCAGGTTGCGCAGCAGCTCTCGCACGACCTTTTCCCGCTCGGGGCCGAGGCTCTCGAGGACCGCGTCGGCGTGGCGGGCGAGCGCGCCGCCGACGCCGCCGATCTCGTCGCGGGCGCTGCGCGTGAGCAGCCGCCGCGCCGGATCGCGCCGCTGCCAGAGCTCGGCCACCGCGAAGGCCGCCAGCGGCAGCGCCGAGCCGCCCTCGCCGACGAAGGCCACCAGCTCGTCGACCAGGGCCTCGTCCTCGAAGCGGTAGCCGGCGCGGGCAGCCGGCTCGACGAGGGCGCGGCGCAGCGCCTCGCCCGCGAGCGGGAGCAGCGGCGTCACGTCGGCGAACACGGGCGCGAGCGCCGCGTGCTCGTGGCACTGGACGAGGAAGTCGTCGCGCATGCAGACCAGCACGTGCACGTCCGCTTCGGCGACCAGGCGGCCCAGCAGCTCGGCGAAGCGCCGCTGCTCCGCGGGCGGGTTGAGCGTGAACAGCTCCTCGAACTGGTCGACCACCAGCAGCGCCTCGGCGTGGGCGCGGCGCCAGCGGCCGACGGCGGCGAGGGCGTGGGGCGCCTCGTCGATGCGCACGAGGTCGGCCACGCCGTCGCGCGCCCCGGCCAGCTCGGGGGCCAGCGCCTCCGCGAGGCCGACGAACGGCCGCGAGCCGGGCGTGCAGACGAGGCCCCCCCAACCCGCCGGCCGCGAGGCCAGCACGCCGGCGCGGACGAACGAGGTCTTGCCGGCCCCGGAGGGGCCGATCACGGCCCGCAGCCCGTGGCGTGCGAGCTTCGCCCACAGCGCGGAGACCTCGTCCTCGCGGCCGAAGAACCGCGAGCCGTCGCCCACCTCGTAGGCGCGAAGCCCCGGGTACGGCGAGGGGTCGGCCGCCATTCGCCGCCGGGCGCCGCTGCGACGGAAGGCGAGCAGGGCCTCCTCGATCTCGAGGCGCGCGTCGCCGAGGCTTCGCAGGCGCCGCGCCGGGTCCTTCTCCAGGCAGCGCTCCAGCAGCCGGCGGATCGACGTCGGCACCTCGGCCGCGAGCGCCACCCAGGGGGGCGGCTCGGAGAGCACCGCCGCGATCGACTCGGCGGCGGTCGCCCCGGGGAAGGCGCGCCGCCCGGCCAGGCACTCGAACAGCACGCAGCCGAAGGCCCACACGTCGGTCCGCTGGTCCTGCGCCTCGCCCCGCACCTGCTCCGGCGACATGTAGGGCGCCGTGCCCGAGGGGTGCGAGGCGTCGGAGCCCGTGGACTGGTCCGAGGGGAACGCGGCCTCGGCGCCGGCCGGGGCGGCGGCCTGGAAGGCCCGCGCTAGCCCGAAGTCGAGCAGCTTCACCTCGCCGCGGGGCGTCAGCCGCACGTTGGAAGGTTTGAGGTCGCGATGGAGGATGCCCCGCTCGTGAGCGGCCTCCAGCCCCGCCGCGATCTGGCCCGCGACGTGGAGGGCGTCGGCCACCGGCAACGGCCCGCTTCGCAGCCGCTCGCCGAGGGTCTCGCCTTCGACCAGTTCCATCACCAGCACCGGCTGGCCGTCGCAGACCTCGAGGCCGTGGAGGGTCGCGACGTTGGGGTGGTTGAGCGAGGCCAGCACGCGCGCCTCGTGACGCAGGCGCTCGAGGTGCGGAGCGCGCGCGGCCAGGTCGTCGCGGATCAGCTTGAGCGCGACGTCGCGTCCGAGCCCCGTGTCGCGGGCGCGGTAGACCTCGCCCATCCCGCCGGCGCCGACGGGCGCCAGCACTTCGTAAGGTCCGACGCGACGGGCGGTCGCGAGGCCCATGTTGGAAACCAGAGCTGCTGTCGGGAATCGTACTCCCGCGGCCGGGTCGTTGCACGCTCGATGCGGGAGCGCCGCCGGGAGTTGGACGGCTTCTCAGTCGCGGCCGGTCGCGGTGGCCGTCGGGAACTCGGCGGAGTGCGCCCGGAACACGAGGCGCGCCTCGCCGAGGCGGATCTCGTCGCCGTCCGCGAGCGGCTCCGGCGCGACGACCCGCCGTCCGCACAGGAAGGTCCCGTTCTTGGATCCGCAGTCCTCCACGGTCGCCGACTCCCCGTCGACGCGGATCACGGCGTGGCGCCGCGAGACCGATCCGTGGTCGACCCACACGTCCGCCTGCCGGGTACGGCCGAGCAGGTTCTCGCCGGGCCCGAGCACGGCCTCGCGCTGCTCCCAGTACAGGCGGAACCCGCTGTCGGTCGCGAGGCCGGCGTCCTCGCGGGCCTCGGCCGCGAAGGCGTAGCCGAAGCCCCGCACCGTGCGCAGGAAGCGGGGGGCCGACGCGTCGTCGCCGAGGGCCCGCCGCAGCTCCTTGACCAGCGAAGCCAGGTTCGACTCGGTGACGAACGTCGCGGGCCACACGCGCTCGAGCAGCTCGGAGCGGGACACCGCCCGCGGTCGCTGCTCGACGAGGCAGACCAGCACGTCGAACGCCTTGGGCGTGAGACGGAGCGGTTCACGCCCCTCGAGGAGCTGGCGCGTCCCGGTGTCGAGCACGAAGCCGCCGAACTCGACTCTCACGGCCGCTTCGGACCTCCAGGCCGTTGGACTCTCGGGAGAGTGTCGCGCCGGCGCGGGCGGCGTTGCAAGGCCTTTCGGCCGCGGCCGGGACCTGAGCGGATTGTGAGAGGGCCGTCACGGGCCCCACTCCTCAGGGCGCCGTCAGGTCTGCGTCGCCGCTCGCGCCGATCGTGGGGCGCGGTCGACAATGGAGGGGAGGGGATGAACTTGAGGAACAAGATCCTGCTGGTCCTGGGCCTGATCGGGCTCGGGGTGGCGGCGGCGCTGCATGTCGCCGGCTGGGTGATGCGGACGGCGCCGGTCCACACGACTCCCCCGCCCGCCGCCAGCGTCCCCGAGCCCGGGGCCCCGGCGGACCGCGTCGCCGAAGCCGGCAGGCGCCTGCGGGGGCTCGTCACGGGGGACAACCTGCCGGGCGCCTCCGCGGCCGTGGCCGTCGACGGCCGCCTCGTCTGGCGCGAGGCCGTGGGCTGGGCCAACCTCGAGCGGCGCCTGCCGATGACGCCCGAGACGCGGCTGCGGATCGGCGCCGTGAGCGAGACGCTGACCTCGGTGCTGCTGGGCCGGCTCGCGGAGCGCGGGGTGCTCGACCTGGACGCGCCGATCGGCCCCGTGGTCCCGGCCCTCGCCGCCGGCCCGCTGGCCGCGGTCTCGACGGCCCAGCTCCTCGGCCACGTCTCGGGCGTGCGGCGCCACCGGGGCGAAGACGAGGGCATCCGCCTCTGGAACTGCCGGGAGATCGCCCTGGGCCTGGGGGCGATCGCAGCCGACCCGCTGAAGCGCCCGCCCGGCACGGGCTTCGACTGGTCGGCGTGGAACTACGTGCTGGCGGGCGCGGTCGCCGAAGCGGCCGCGGGCCGCCCGTTCGCCGAGCTGTTGCACGAGGAACTGCTGGCGCCGCTCGACCTGCGCGAGACGGAATTGGACGGCGCGGACGTCCCGAACCGCACCGCCTTCTACTGGCCGCGGATGAGCGCGGACACGACGCTCGGGGTCGAAGACGCGCAGGAGGTGGACTACGCGTGTTTCGCCGGAGCTGGCGGCCTCGTCTCGACGCCCGGCGACCTCGCCCGCTTCGGTGCGGCGGTGCTGTCGGGCCGGGCGGCGCGCCTCGAGACGATCGCCCGGCTTCACGAGCGCATCGCCCGCGCCGAGAACCCGGGCCACGAGTACGGCCTCGGCTGGAAGGCCTACACGATCGGCGGCGAGGCCGCGGTGGGCCGCGACAGCTCTCCAGTCGGCGGCACGGCCTCGCTGCGACTGCTCCCCGGCGCCCGCGTGGCCGTGGCGGTCGCCACCAACGTGACCTACGCGAGGGGCATCGCCCCCTTCACCGACGCGCTGGCCGAGCTGTTCGCGGGGGCCGGGAGCGGCTCGCGACCCTGACCGCGCAGGCGTAGGATCCGCGGGCGGGAGGCCACCATGAGCCAGCGCAACGACCGCCGCGAATTCCTGAAGCTCGGCGCCGCAGCGGGGGTCGGCGGGGCGACGGTCAGCCTGGCAGCGGGCCTGCCGCCGCTGCCTTCCAACGCGCGCACGGCGGCGGCGATGCCGATGCGCAACCTGGGCCGTACCGGGTTCCAGGTGGGCCTGTTCTCGCTCGGCGGCCAGGCCGCGATCGAGCAGCCCGACAACGCCCACGTGGCGGTCCCGCTCGTCGAGCGCGCGCTCGACCTCGGGGTCAACTACATCGACACCGCCGCCCGCTACGGCGGCGACGCCCGCTGGAGCCAGCGCTACATCGGCGAGGTCATGAAGCGCCGGCGCGGCGAGGCGTTCCTCGCCTCCAAGACCCACGACCGCACCCGCGACGGCTCGCTGAAGCTGCTCGAGGAGTCGCTGAAGCTGCTCAACACGGACCACCTCGACCTGTGGCAGGTCCACAACCTCTCGCTGCCCGAGCAGGTGGACCAGATCTTCGCGAAAGGCGGCGCCGTCGAGGCGCTGCGCGAGGCGAAGGAGCAGGGCCTCGTCCGCAGCATCGGCATCACCGGCCACGCCGACCCCGACGTGCTGATCGCGGCCCTCGAGCGCGGCGCCTTCGACGCGGTGCTGCTGGCGCTCAACGCGGCGGACGTCCACCACCTGAGCTTCCGGCAGAAGCTGCTGCCGCTCGCGGTCGAGCGCGAGATGGCGATCATCGGCATGAAGATCCCCGCCCGCGGCCGGATCCTGAAGTCCTTCGCGCCGCCGGCCCCCGGCGGCCCGCCGCAGGCCGGCACCGCGCCGGGCACGATCGTGATGTCGGAGGCGCTGCGCTACGTGCTGTCGCTGCCGGTCAGCACGGTGATCGTCGGCTGCGACACGATCGCCCAGCTCGAGGAGAACGTGGCGCTGGCCCGCGCGTTCAACCCGCTGAGCCCGGCGCAGATGGCGGAGCTGGAACAGCGCACGGCGGCGATCCACCCCCAGGCGCTGTTCTTCCGGCGCTGGAGCTGAGCGCCGCCGGCCCCCAATCGCGCAGGGCCACGTCGCAGTCGCCGCAGCGACCCAGGGCGCGCCGATACTCGGCGCCGCAGGCCGGGCAGTAGACGACCGCGAGCGGGTCCTGGCGCTCGCGAGTCAGCAGGGCGTCGCCCTCGCCGAGCCCGACCGAGCGCAGCCATGCGGACAGCACCTCGCGCCGCACGCGCCAGTAGTCGCCGAGCCGCGCGGGGTCCGTGCGGGCGAGGCCCTCGTCGATCTCCAGCCACTCCTCGGCCGCGACGCGCCGCACGTCTTCGGGGCCGGCGAGGGCGGCGACCACCGCGAGCGGGGCGAAGTCGGCGTACAGGTGGCGGGCGGCGAAGCTCGGCGCGTGGGCGGCGAGCGGCGGGTAGAAGAGGAGCGGCTCGAGCGCGCGCCGGGTCGCCGCCCGCCCGAGGCCGGCGGCGGCGAGCATCCGCGCGGCGGCGACCGCAGCCGCGAGCGCCGCGAGGAGCGCGAGGGCGAACGCCCCCAGCGCCAGGGCCCCGGGCTGCTCCGGCAGGTAGAGCGACGCGGGCAGCGCCACGAACCCGGAAGCGAAGGCGATCGTGGACGCCAGCCGCAGCGGGCCGAGCCGCTCCCGCTGGCGGCGGCGCCGCTCGCGCACGAGGTCCACGCGCAGCCGCTCCTGCAGCCACGCCTCGAGATCCGCCATCCGCTCGGCCCCGGTCGCGGCGCGAGCCCACCCGCGCACCCGGGCCGCGAGCGCCGCCGCGGTCTCCGGCGTCGGCGCGCGCAGCACTTCCCCGGCGTCGGACTTCACGCGCGAGCCCTCGGCCCGGGCGTCGGCGAGCCGCGCCCAGGGGATCTCGACGAGCTCTTCCGCGTCGGGCGGCGCGAGGCCGCCGCCGCGGGGAACGATCAGCCCCGTCGCGGTCAGCCACAGCCGCGGCTCGAACGGCGCGATCGCCTCGCAGGCGGGCCACAGTCCTGGCGCGGCGAGGCGGCGCCGTTCGAGCCGGTGCGGCTCGCCGTTCCAGGACACGAGCAGGCGCCGCCTCGCCCCGACCAGCGCGAACGAGTTGAGGACGAAGAAGGCGAGCGCCCAGGGGAACAGCTCGTGGAGCAGCGCGACCAAGCGCGGAGGTCAGGCGCTGCGCTGGCTGCCGGTCATCGCCTGGAACAGGCGTCGAATCCCGGCGATGGCGGCGACGACCAGCAGCACGGCCCCCTTGCCGAGCTTGCCGAAGAACTTGGCGATCACGGCGAACAGGCCGAGCTTCGAGGCGGCCGCGCCCGCGCCGCCCGCCACGAGGGCGACCAGCCCGTACTTCGCGACCTTGTCCCCCGGCACGAACTCGGCGTACGACTTGCCCGTCTTGTAGCTGAAGTCGGCCAGCAGCTTCTCCACCTCGGGCTTCGACTGGGCCAGCCGGCCGGGCTCGTCGACCAGCGTCACCGACATGTAGCCCTCGCGCCCGAGCAGCCGCACGTTGTAGTTGACGACCTCGCTGCCGTCGTCGCTCCTGGCCTTCATCGCCCACACGAGGTTGTGGGTCCGCGCGTCGTAGCGCGGCTCCTCGAACCAGCCCGTGACGTGGAGGCCGGGGATGCCCGCCTTCTTGCGCTGCTCGTTGGCCGCCTCGGTGCCTTCCTTGTAGCTCTCGAGGATCGCGTCCTTGTCGATCTCGTTCCGGTCGTCGTCCTTGACGTAGCCGTCGGGGTGGTACTCGAACACGAGGATCCAGTCCTGGTCTTCGGCGAGCGGCGTGATCATGCCGACCTCGCTGTCGTCGACGGTGTTGCCCAGCGCCTTCATCAGCCGGCGCGTGTCTTCGGCGTTGGCGAAGCGGTAGCCCTCGGGCAGCGCCACCTGTGCCGTGTCGCGGCCGAGGTCCACCGTCGTGGGGCCGAACTTCCAGGCGATGCGGTCCGCCTCCTGCGCCGAAGCGGGGAGCGCGAGCGCGAGCGCAGTGGCGGCCAACGCGAAACCGGGAAGACGACGCAGCATGGGCAACTCTCCTCTCGCAAGCCGACGGGGATCTCTTGAATTGATACGGGTGATCGGAACCATAACACGGACTAATGACGATCGAGCGGCTTGCCTCGTTCTGGCCCGAGTCTTGCGTCAGAACCGGTTGGGAGCCGGCGCATGCGCAGATTCCGCGCGCCGGAGATCGGAGGGGGCCATGACCCACCTGGCCTCGCGCGAGGCGTATCGCCACCTGGTCGATCGCCTGAACCGCTACCCGCAGGGCGCTCCGCCCTCGGAGGTCCTGTACCGCATCCTGTCGCTCCTCTTCACTCCACGGCAGGCCGTGCTGGTGTCCGCGCTGCCGATCAAGCCGTTCCGGCTGGCGACCGCCGCCGCGGCGTGGCGGATGAAGGAGGCCGAGGCGCAGCACGAACTCGACGCCTTGTGCGACAAGGCGCTGCTGCTCGACATGGAGACCGCGGGCGGCACGATCTACTGCCTGCCGCCGCCGATGGCCGGCTTCTTCGAGTTCTCGATGATGCGGCTGCGCGGCGACGTCGACCAGAAGCTGCTGGCCGAACTCTTCTACCAGTACATGAACGTCGAGGACGAGTTCATCACCGCGCTGTTCGCGACCGGCGAGACGCGGCTGGGGCGGATGTTCGTGCGCGAGTCCGCGGTGCCGCCCGAGCTGTCGACGACGGTGATGGACCACGAGCGGGTCAGCGAGGTCGTGAACACCGCGACGGCGATCGGCGTCGGCGTCTGCTACTGCCGCCACAAGATGACGCACGTCGGCCGCGCCTGCGACGCGCCGCTCGGCAACTGCCTGACCTTCAACAACGCCGCCGCCTCGCTGACCCGCCACGGCTTCGCCCGCCGCATCGACGCCGCGGAGGCGAAGGACGTCGTGCAGCAGGCGCAGGACCACGGGCTCGCCCAGTTCGGCGACAACGTGCGGAAGAACGTGGCCTTCGTCTGCAACTGCTGCGGCTGCTGCTGCGAGGCGATGCTGGCGGCCAAGCGCCTCGGCTTCCTGCACCCCGTGCACACGACGAACTTCGTGGCGGAGATCGACGCGCAGAAATGCAACGGCTGCGGCCGCTGCGTCGACGCCTGCCCCGTCGCGGCGCTGCGGGTGGAACCGGTGGCCGCGGCGGCGCCGGGCGAGCGCGAGCGAAAGCGCGGGATGCTCGACGCCGACGCCTGCCTCGGCTGCGGCGTCTGCGTGCGCTCGTGCGCCCGCGGCGCGCTGCGGCTGGCGCCCCGGCCCGCGCGGGTGATCACGCCGCTCAACTCGGCGCACCGCGCCGTGCTGATGGCGATCGAGCGCGGCAAGCTGCAGGACCTGGTGTTCGACAACCAGGCCTTCCTCAGCCACCGGGTGATGGCGGCGATCCTCGGCGTGATCCTGAAGCTGCCGCCGGTGCAGCGGGCGCTGGCCAGCCGCCAGTTCCGCTCCCGTTACCTCGAGGCGCTGCTCGCCGACCAGTGACGGCGCCTCGCCGGGCTCGAACCCGTCGCGCGGCGCCGCGGTACACTTCCGGCGCGCTCCACTTGGCGAGGTCCCCGGTTGAACGCTGACTTCCGGCTGCTGTTCGATCACAACCCGCACCCGATGTGGGTCTACGACATCGAGAGCCTCGCTTTCCTCGACGTCAACGAGGCCGCGCTCTCCTCGTACGGATACACGCGCGAGCAGTTCCTCGCCCTGCGCGTGGTGGACCTGCTGGCCGACTCCGAGCGCGGGCGCTTCGCCGACCACGTCGCCCGCCGCCGCGACGAGCCGCTGCGGCGCTGCGGGGTGTGGCGCCACCGGCTGGCCTCGGGGCGGCTGGTCGACGTGGACGTCGACGCCCACAACGTGACGTGGGCGGGGCGCCAGGCGGCGCTGGTGATGGCGCAGGACGTGAGCGCCGCGCGCCAGGCCGAGCGCGTGCAGGAGGCGCTGTTCCGCATCTCCGAGACCGCCTCGACGGTGCGCAACGTCGAGGAGCTGTGCGCCGCGCTGCAGGGCATCGTGGGCGAGCTGACCTACGCCCGCAACTTCTACATCGCCCTCTCCGAGTCCGGCCCCGAGGGGCTGCGCTTCGCCTACTTCTCGGACGAGCACGACGACCGTCCCCCGGAGGGCCCGTACGGCCGCGGCATCACGGCCTACGTGCTGCGCACCGGCAAGCCGCTGCTGGCCACCCCCGAGGTCTTCGCGGAGCTGGAGGCGGCCGGCGAACTGGAAACCGTCGGGGCCGCATCCGTCGACTGGCTGGGGGTACCGCTGGGCGATCCCGGCGCCCCGTTCGGCGTGCTGGCGGTCCAGACCTACGACCGGCAGCAGCGCTACACCGACGCGGACCGCGAGCTGCTCACCTTCGTTTCGCGCCACGTCTCTGCGGCGATCGAGCGCAAGCGCGCCGCCGAGGCGCTGGTCGAGAGCGAGGCCCGCTTCCGGGTCGTGGCCGAGACGGCGCCCTGCGCCATCTTCATCTACCAGGGCCCGAACTTCCGCTACGTGAACCCGGCCACCAGCGAGATCACCGGCTTCTCGCGCGACGAGCTGATGTCGATGAAGTTCTGGGAGTTCGTCCACCCCGACTTCCGCGACATCGTCAAGGAGCTGGGCCTCGCCCGCCAGTCGGGCCGCGAGCTGCCGCCGCGCTACGAGTTCTCGATCGTGCGCAAGGACGGCCGCGTGGCCTGGATCGACTTCTCCGCGGCCAACCTCACCTACCAGGGCCAGGTCGCCTCGATGGGCACCGCCTTCGACATCACCGAGCGCAAGCGGGCGGAAGACCGGGTCCGCGAGCTCGCCTACCACGACCCGCTGACCGGGCTGCCCAACCGCCGGCTGTTCGAGGACCGGCTCAAGGTGGCTCTCTCGCAGGCCCAGCGCAACCGCCAGAAGGCCGGCGTGCTGTTCCTCGACGTCGACCGCTTCAAGCCGGTCAACGACTCGCTCGGCCACGAGATCGGCGACCGCCTGCTGCGCGCCGTGGCCGACCGCCTGACGCTGGTGCTGCGCGAGGGCGACACGGTCGCCCGCCTCGGCGGCGACGAGTTCACGCTGCTGCTGCCGGCGCTGACCGACGCGGTCGACGCGGCGCGGGTCGCGGAGAAGCTGCTGGCCGCCATGCGGCGCCCCTTCCGGGTCGGCGATCACGAGCTGTTCGTGAGCGGCAGCGTGGGCGTCGCGCTGTCGCCCGAGGACGGCAACGACCCCGAGACGCTGCTGCGCAACGCCGACGCGGCGATGTACCGCGCCAAGGAGCGCGGCCGCGACGGCTACGAGCTGTACACGCCGGAGATGAACGCCAGCGCGCTCGACAGCCTGGCGCTCGAGCACGACCTGCGGCTCGCGCTCGGCCGCGGCCAGCTCGAGGTCCACTACCAGCCGGTGTGGGACCCGCGGGCCGGCCGCGTCGCCACCCTCGAGGCGCTGCTGCGCTGGCGCCACGCCACGCGCGGGCTGCTGGCGGCCGAGGCGTTCGTGCCGCTCGCCGAGCAGACCGGCCTGATGCCGGCGATCGGCTCCTTCGTGCTGCGCAGCGCCTGCCTCGACGTCGCGCGCTGGCGCTCGGCCGGGCTCGCCGAGCTGAGCCTGACCGTGAACCTCTCGCACCGCGAGCTGATGGCTCCAGACTGCGCGGCCCGCTTCCTCGACACCGTGCGCGAGTGCGGCCTGCCGCCGCGCTCGCTCGGCGTCGAGGTGTCGCGCACCGAGACCCTGGACCGCGCCGCCGCCCGCGCGTCGCTCGGCGCGCTGCGGGCCGCGGGCGTGACCATCGCCCTCGACGACTTCGGCGGCGGCGCTTCGCTGACCGAGCTGCGGCGGCTGCCGGTCGACGCGGTCAAGCTCAACGCCGCGCTGCTCGGCGACGACGCCGCCAGCGAGGCGATCGCCCGCGCGCTGGTGACGCTGGTGCGCACCCTCGGCCTCGCGGTCGTCGCCCACGGCGTGGAGACCGAGGCGCAGCGGGAGTTCTTCGACTCCTGCGGCGCCGACCGCCTGCAGGGCCGGCTGTTCGGCGCGCCGGCGCCGGCCGACGCCACCGCCGCGCTGCTGTTCGGCAACCGGACCCGCGGCTGACGCGGGCGGCCCGCGCCTTTCCTGCGTGATAGGATCACCGCTTCCGCGCCTGGCCACTACATTCTCAGGATCCCGATGGAACAGTCGACTCTCGCCGTCCCCCGCCTGCGCACCGCGCACAGCCTGCTCGATCTCGTCGGCGGCACGCCGCTGCTGCGCCTCGACCGCTACGCGGGGGAAGGGGCCGCCCACATCCAGGCCAAGCTCGAGTTCCTGAACCCGGGCGGCAGCGTCAAGGACCGCGCCGCGATCGGCATGATCCTGGCCGCCGAGCGCGCCGGGCGCATCGCGCCGGGGGCGACGCTGATCGAGCCGACGGCCGGCAACACCGGAGTCGGCCTGGCGCTGATCGGCAACCTGCGCGGCTACCGGGTGATCGTCGTGGTGCCCGAGAAGTTCGTCGGGCCGAAGACGGCCGTGATGAAGGTGCTGGGCGCCGAGGTGGTGCTGACGCCGACCGAGAAGGGGATGCCGTTCGCGATCGAGAAGGCGAAGGAGCTGGCCGCCACCATCCCCGGCTCCTACGTGCCGCAGCAGTTCGACAACGCCGCCAACCCCGAGTACCACGAGGAGACGACGGCGGCGGAGCTGCACGAGCAGCTCGGCGGCACGATCCCCGACGCGGTGGTGATGGGCGGCGGCACCGGCGGCACCTTCACGGGCGTCGCCCGCTACTTCAAGAAGCGCGACCCGAAGGTGCGTTGCGTCCTGGTCGAGCCGCAGGGCTCGATCTGGGGCGGCGGCCCGGCCGGTCCGCACAAGGTCGAGGGCATCGGCAACTCGTTCTGGCCGTCGACGCTGGACCGCTCCGTGATCGACGAGATCCGCACCGTTTCCGACGAGGCCTCGTTCGTCGCGGTGCGCGAGCTGGCCCGCCGCGAGGGGCTGCTGATCGGCGGCTCGGCCGGGGCCGCGGCCCACGCCGCGCGCGAGGTCGCCCGCGAGCTGGGGCCGGGCAGGACCGTGGTCACCCTGTTCGCCGACGGCTTCGAGCGCTATCTCGGCAAGGGCGTGTTCGAGAACCTCTAGGAGAGTCCGCTTTGGGTTTCGCCACCGACTGCATCCACGCCGGCCAGGAGCCGGACCCCTCGACGGGCGCGATCATCACGCCGATCTTCCAGACCTCGACCTACGTGCAGCAGGGCATCGGCGAGCACAAGGGCTACGAGTACGCGCGCACCCAGAACCCCACCCGCCGCGCGCTGGAGCTGAACCTGGCGGCGCTCGAGGGCGGCGCCGACGCGTACTGCTACGCCTCCGGCATGGCCGCCACCAACGCGGTGCTGACGCTCGTGAAGCAGGGCCAGCGCGTGGTCGTCTCCGACAACGTCTACGGCGGCACGCACCGGCTGTTCACCAAGGTGCTGGCCCACTACGGCGTCGAGTTCGCGTTCATCGACGCGAGCGACGCGGCGGCCTTCGACCGCGCGGCCGGCGACTTCCACCTGCTCTGGATCGAGACCCCGACCAACCCGCTGATGAAGGTGTGCGACATCGCGGCGCTCGCGGCGGTCGCCAAGAAGCGCAACGCCGTCTTCGTCGTCGACAACACGTTCATGAGCCCGGCCCTGCAGCGGCCCCTCGAACTCGGCGCCGACATCGTCGTGCACTCGACGACCAAGTTCCTGAACGGCCACTCCGACTCGGTCGGCGGCGTCGCGGTGACGAAGCACGAGGCGCACGCGAAATGGCTGCAGTTCGTGCAGAACGCGGCCGGCGCGATCCTGTCGCCGATGGACTCGTGGCTGGTGCTGCGCGGCACCAAGACCCTCGCCCTGCGGATGGAGCGCCACGAGCAGAACGGCCGCCGCATCGCGGAGTTCCTGCGCGCCCGCCGCGAGGTGAAGAAGGTGTTCTGGCCCGGCTTCGAGGACCACCCGGGCCACGCGATCCAGAAGCGCCAGGCGAAGGGCTTCGGCTCGATGATCTCGTTCGACCTCGGCTCCCGCGAGGCGGCCGACCGCTTCCTGCGCAAGCTGAAGCTGTGCTCGCTCGGCGAGAGCCTGGGCGGCATCGAGACCCTGATCTCGCACCCGGCCACGATGACCCACGCGGGCTACACCCAGCCCGAGCGCGACGCGCTCGGGATCGGCGACGGCCTGGTGCGGATCAGCGTCGGCTGCGAGGACGCCGCCGACCTGGAAGCCGACCTGCAGAACGGCTTCGCCGCGCTGTAGGCGCGGGCGAGGCGGCTACCGCACGCGCCGTCCGCCCTTGACGACGAGGTCGACGCGCGAGAGCAGCTCGACGTTCGCGAGCACGTCACCGCGGACCGCGATCACGTCCGCGTAGCGGCCGGGCGCCAGCGTGCCCAGGTCCTGCTCCTTCTTCAGGAAGCGCGCGGGCCACCGCGTCGCCCCCGAGATCGCCTCCAGCGGCGTCATGCCCAGCTTCACCCACGTCGCCAGCTCGCGCCAGGTGGAGTCGGTGTGGAACGTGCCGGGGATGCCGCTGTCGGTGCCGACCATCAGCGTCACGCCCGTCTCGCGCAACTGGCGGAACTTCTCGGCCAGCGTCGGCACCCGGCGGTAGGTCAGCGCGAAGTACGGCGCGGACGACAGGTCGCGCAGCGAGTCGCGGATGTCCTTCACGATCGCCGGCGGCACGCCCTGCTGCCACGCGGGATCGTCGAGCCGCTCCGGGAACGAGCGGGCCGTGTACTCCATCAGGTAGAGCGGGGCGATGGTCGGGCACCAGAAGAGCGTCGCGTTGCGCTTGCGCAGGCCCGCCAGCACGTCCTCGGGATAGCGCGGCGCCGTGGCCAGCCCGGTGTGCTCGAACGAGTCGACCCCGTGGCGCAGCCCGACCCGGATCTCGTCTTCGCGGTGGGCGTGGGCGACCACGGGTCTGCCGCCGCGGTGCGCCGTCTCGACGACGGCGCGCACCTCGTCGTCGGTGAGCTGGTCCTGGTCGATCAGCTTGATCACGTCGACCCCGGCGTCCACCAGCTTCTGCACCTTGGCCCGCGCGTCGTCCGGCCCGTCGACGCCCCAGCGCACGAAGCGCTCGTACTCCTCGTACGGCGCCCGCTGGATGAACGGCCCGGAGACGAACAGCCGCGGCCCCGGGATCTCGCCGCGCTCGATCCGCCGCTTGACGTGGAGGATCTCCTCCAGCGGGGCGCCGAGGTCGCGGACCGTGGTCACGCCCGACATCAGGAGCTGCCGCGCCGCGATCGGCATGATCTCGTCGCGGAAGCGCGACATGTAGGTCGTGTCCCAGTGCCGGTAGTCGGCGTGGCCGAGCAGCATCAGGTGGACGTGCATGTCCATCAGGCCCGGCAGCACGCTCATGCCCTCGGTGGAGACGACCGTCGTGCCCGCCGGCACCGGCACTTCGGCGCGCGGCCCGACGGCGACGATGCGCTCCCCTGCGATCAGCACCACGCCGTCGCGGATCGGCGGCCCGCCGAAACCGTCGATCACCTGCCCCCCGACGAGGGCGAGCGTGGGCCGCTCGTCGGCGGCCGCCGGCACTGCGAGCGCGAGCGCGAACAGGGCGAGAAGGACGCGCATCCAGCCTCCTGGTTGGGGTCGGGAAGCGCGAGGCTAGCACGCAGGCCGCTAAGATCCGCGCATGAGACTCCCGCTGCTGGCCGCCCTCCTGTGTGCCGCCCCCGCCCTCGCCGCCGAGCCTCCGCTGCGCGCCGCGGTCGAGGGCTGGGTGCAGGCCCACCAGCGGGAGGTGGTCGGCGAGTTCCTCGACCTGCTGGCGATCCCCAACGTCGCCGCCGACCGGCCGAACATCGAGCGCAACGCCGCGTTCCTGAAGGCGGCGCTCGAGAAACGGGGATTCCGCGCGGAGGTGCTGCCCACCGACGGCAACCCGATCGTCTGGGGCGAGCTGCGACCGGCGGGGGCCTCCCGCACGGTGCTCATCTACTTCCAGTACGACGGACAGCCGGTGTCGCCGAAGGGCTGGGCGCAGACTGATCCGTTCGAGCCCGTCGTGCGCCGCGGCAAGTGGCTGCCCGGCGAGGAGCCCGGCTTCGTCGAGAACGCGCGCGAGCGCACGGCGTTCGAACGCGACTGGCGGGTCTACGCCCGCTCGGCCTCCGACGCCAAGGGTCCGATCATGGCCTTCCTCGCCGCCCTCGACGCGCTGCGCGCCGGAGGGCTCGAGCCGACCGTCAACGTGCGCGTCGTGATGGACGGCGAGGAGGAGAACGGTTCGCCGAGCCTGATCGCGGCCATCGAGCGCTACCGCGAGAGGCTGGCCGCCGACCAGATGCTGGTGTTCGACGGGCCGGCCCACGTCAGCGGCCGGCCCACGCTCGTCTACGGCTGCCGCGGCATCCACCCGTTCCGGATCACCGTCTACGGGCCGAAGTCGGGCGTGCACAGCGGCAACTACGGCAACTGGGTGCCGAACCCCGCGCTGCGCCTCGCCCACCTGCTGGCCTCGATGAAGGACGACGCGGGCAACGTGCGGGTGAAGGGCTTCCTCGACGAGGTGCCGACGCCGACCGCGGACGAGCTGGCGCTGATCGACGCCGTGCCCGGCGACGAGGCGGGGCTGCTGAAGGCCTTCGGCATCGCGGAGCCGGAGCAGCCCGGGCTGACGCTGCAGCGCGCGCTGCTGCGCCCCACCCTCAACGTGCGCGGCATGCAGAGCGCGTTCGTCGGCGCCCAGGCGCGCACGATCATCCCCGACCGCGCGGTCGCCGAGATGGACATCCGCACCCTGGTCGAGACCCCGGGCGAGCGCCTCGTCGCGCGGGTGGTCGAGCACGTCCGGGCGCAGGGCTATCACCTCGTCGACGCCGAGCCCGACGACGGGACCCGCGCCCGCCACTCGCGCCTCGCGCGGATCGAGGTCGACGACTCGCCGCTGCACGCGTTCCGCACGCCGATGCTCTCCCCCGAGTCGCGGCGGCTGGCGGCCGCCGTCGAGCGCGCGTGGGGCGCGCCGCCCGTCGAGATGCGCTCGATGGGCGGCAGCGTGCCGATCGCGCCCTTCATCCAGGCGCTGAAGATCCCCGCCGTGCTGGTGCCGGTCGTCAACTACGACAACAACCAGCACGAGGAGAACGAGAACCTCCGCCTCGGCCACCTGTTCGACGGCATCGTCACCTACGCCGCCGTGCTGCGCATGCGCGACTGACGCGGTGCGCCAGCGGGTCACTCCCGGGCCCGGTGTACGATCCGCTGGATACCTCTGGAGCCGCCTGGAACCGAATGACCGAGCCCTCCCCCCTCGGCCTGCCCGAGGAGCCGCATCGCGACCTGCCCGCCGACTACCAGCGGGCGCTCGTCGAGACCGTCGTCGACATCGACGTGGTCACCGAGCTCGTGCGGCGCAACCTGGAGGAGGCGGACGTCCGCCGCATCCTCGGCAAGCTCGACCGCCAGGACCGCGACGGCTTCCTGTCCCGGCTGTCGGCGCTGCTGCGCAAGACCTCGGCGCTGCTGCTGATCTCGCGCCAGCTCTCCGACTCGCTGTTCGTCGACGTGCTGCTGCCGCGGCTGGTCGAACTGATCTGCGACTTCCTCGAGGCCGAGCGCTGCTCGGTGTTCCTCTACGACAAGCGCACGGGCGAGCTGGTCACCAAGGTCGCCTCGGGCCTCGACGCGGAGATCCGCTTCCCCGCCAACCAGGGCATCGCCGGCGCCGTGTTCGCGAGCGGCCAGCCGCTGCTGATCCCGGACGCCTACGCCGACCCGCGCTTCAACACCCGGGTCGACGAGGAGACCGGCTTCCGCACCCGCGACCTGCTCTGCGTCCCGCTCAAGCACGTGCGCGCGGGCCACGCCGAGACGGTCGGCGTGGCGCAGGTGCTGAACAAGCGCCGGCGCGGCTTCGACGACGAGGACGTCAAGCTGCTGGAGGCGCTGGCGGCACCCGCCGCCACGGCGCTCGCCAACGCGATGCTGCACGAGGAGGTGCGGCGCGCGCGGTCCGAGGAGTCTCAGTTCCTCGAGGTCAGCGCGGCGCTCTCGCGCGAGGTCGACCTGCGCCCGCTGCTCGGCCGCATCGCCGCCACGGCCGCCTCGGTGCTCGACGCCGAGCGGGTCACGCTGCTGGTCCGCGATCGCCGCAGCGGCGAGCTGTGGGGCATGACCAGCGAAGACGCCGGAGCGGGCGTCGGGCCGTCGCACCCGGAGATCGCCGACCTCGTGTTCCGCTCCGGCGAAGGCATCGTGCTGGCCGACCCGGCGGCCGACCCGCGCTTCGACCGCACGCTCGACGCGAAGGCCGGGCGCGTCACCCGCTCGCTCGCCTGCCTGCCCGTGCGCGACCGCGACGGCGCGACCGTGGCGGTGGTCGAGGCGCTCGACAAGCGCGGCGGGGCGTTCGCGGCAGGCGACCTCGAGCACCTGGCCGCGTTCTGCGCGCAGACGGCGATCGCGATGCAGAACGCGCGCATGGTCGACGACCTCAACGCGACGATCCAGCGCCTGCGCTCGCTGCTGGAGGCGAGCGAGGCGCTGTCCGGCGCCGCCGACCTCGACTCCCAGCTCGCGGTGATCCTGTCCCGCGCCCGCGGGGTGGTCGACGCGGAGCGCAGCCGGCTGTGGGTCCACGACGAGAAGGAGGACGTGCTGCGCAGCCGCGAGCCGGGCGACGCCGCGGCGCGTCCGCTGCGGGTGCCGGTCGGCGTCGGCTTCGCCGGCCACTCGGCGCGCTCGGGGGCGATCGTCAACGTGGCCGACGCGACGCGAGACCACCGCTTCGACCCTGCCCTCGAACCCGCCGGCGGCGCGCCGATCCGCTCGCTGCTGTGCGCGCCGATGTACACCCACGCCGGGCGCCTGATCGGCGTGCTGGAGGTGATGAACAAGGCAGCCGGACCGTTCGGCGCGCAGGACGAGGCGCTGCTCTCGGCGTTCGCGTCCCATGCCGCGGTCGCCCTCGACCGCGCCCGGCTGGTCGAGGCCTTCGTCGACAAGCAGAAGATCGAGCACGGCCTGCGCCTCGCCCACGACATCCAGATGGCGATGCTGCCGCGGGTGTTCCCGGCCGCGGCGGAGTTCGAGATCGCGGCGCGGCTGGAACCGGCCCGCTCGGTGGGCGGCGACCTCTACGACTTCCTGGTCAAGGACGGCGCGCTGTGGTTCACGCTGGGCGACGTCTCCGGCAAGGGCATCGGCGCCGCGCTGTTCATGACGATGGCGAAGACGCTGCTGCGAGCCGCGATGGGCAGCGCCAGCCTCGGCCCCGGCGCGCTGTTCGAGCGGGTCAACCGCGAGCTGTACCGCGACAACGAGCGCGGGCTGTACGTGACCACTTTCCTCGGCCGCCTCGACCTCGCGACCGGCGCGCTCGCTTTCGCGAACGCCGGCCACAACCCGCCGTACATCGTGCGGGCGGACGGCCGCGTCGAACCGCTGCACGGTGGCCTCGGCCTGCCGCTGGGCCTGATGGACGGCCCCGGCTACGAGTCGGCGGCGGTGACGCTGGCCGCGGGCGACGCGCTGTACCTCTACACCGACGGCGTGACTGAGGCGCTGTCGCCGGGCGGCGAGGAGTTCACGCCCGCGCGGCTCGAGGTGCTGCTCGCCGCGCGCGCGGGGGTTTCGAGCGCCGACCTCGTGGGCCACAGCTTCGCCGCGGTGAAGGAGCACGCCGCGGGCGCGCCGCCGTCGGACGACATCACCGCGCTGGCCGTGCGCTACCTCGGGGCCCGCGGGTGACCGGGATCACGGCGCCACGGAACCCGCCCGCTCCCCGCACCGTCTCTCGACGGGTGCGAGGCGCGACGAGATCGGGGTGGCGATGGGCGTCGCTCGTGTGCCTCGGCGCGGCTCTCTCCGCCGGTGGCGCCGCCGATCGCGCAGCGCCGGCGATGCTGGCCGCGACGGGCCTGGCCGGCGACGACGGGCCCGGGCTCTCCCGCTACGCTCCCGTCTACCCGCTGTGGACGGACGGGGCGGCCAAGCGGCGCTGGGTGTCGCTGCCGGCCGGCGCGACGATCGACGCCTCGCGGCCCGGCGCGTGGGTGTTCCCGGCCGGCACCCGCTTCTGGAAGGAGTTCGCGTTCGGCGGGCGCAAGGTCGAGACCCGCTACATGGAGAAACGCGCGGACGGCACCTGGCTCTACGCGGCCTACGTGTGGAACGAGGCGCAGACCGAGGCCACCCTGGCGCCGGCGCGCGGCCTGCGCGACCACGCCGACGCGGGCGAAGGCGTGCGCCACGACATCCCCGGCGTCGCCGACTGCGCGGTGTGCCACGAGGCCGCGGGCCGCGACGCGGTGCTCGGCTTCGGCGCGGTGCAGCTCGCCCCGGAGCGCGACCCGCTGGCGCCCCACGCCGAGCCGTTCGAGCCGGGCATGCTCGACCTCGCCGGACTCGTAGCGGCCGGCCGGCTGTCGCCCGCCCCCGCGGACGGCGGCGCGTCCGCCCGCATCACGGCGCGCAGCCCGCGCGAGCGCGCCGCGCTCGGCTACCTGCACGCGAACTGCGGCACGTGCCATCACCCCGACGACGAGGCGGCTTCGGCCGGCTTGTGGCTGCGGGTGGCCCCCGGCGACGCGGCCGGCAGCCACGATGCGCTGCGCACGGCGCCGGGCCGGCCGGCCGGCAGCCCCGTCGAAGGCGTTCCCGGCGGCGCGGGACTTCGCATCGTCGCGGGCGACCCCGGCCGCAGCGCGCTCGTGCAGCGCATGGAGTCGCGCCACCCGCTGCGCCAGATGCCGCCGCTGGGCTCGGAGCGCGTCGACCGCGAGGCCGTGGCGCTGATCCGCGCCTGGATCGCCGAAGACCTTCCCGTCGTGCACGACTGAAACCGGACCAATGAGGAGGAAGACCGAAGGATGAAGATGGGGATCGCCGTCCTGGCCCTTGCCGCGCTCGGAGTCGCACCCGCCGCCGCCGCGGACGACGCCGCCCAGTCGCGCATCGAGCGCGGCAAGTACCTGGTTCTGACGTCCGGCTGCGCCGACTGCCACACCGCGCACAAGCTCGGCCCCAACGGGCCGCAGCCCGACGAGACGATGGCCTACGCCGGCCACCCGGAGTCGATGGTGCTGCCGCCCGCTCCGAAGCTGCCGCCCGGGCCCTGGCTGTTCACGGGCACCGGCACGATGACCGCGTGGTCGGGCCCGTGGGGCACGAGCTTCTCGGCCAACCTGACCCCCGACAAGGAGACCGGCATCGGCACCTGGACCGAGGAGAACTTCGTGCAGGCGCTGCGCACCGGCCGCCACATGGGCAAGGGCCGCCCGATCCTGCCGCCGATGCCGCTGCTGCCCCTGTCCCACGCCACGGACGATCACATCAAGGACATGTACGCCTACTTCATGTCCCTGACCCCGATCAAGAACAAGGTCCCCGCCCCGCTCCCGCCGGCGCAGTAGCGTCACGTGCGCCGGGGCGGAGCTTCCGCCCCGGCGCTGCTACAGTCGCGGACGATGGAGCCCGACGATCCGGCCCAGGCATTCGCGGCGCGGCTGCAACAGGCCACGCTCGGCTACTTCGACGTGCTGGCCGGCTACCTCGGACGCCAACTCGGCTTCTACGATGCGCTGGCTGCCGCCCGCTCGCTGACGGCGCGCGAGCTGGCCGCCGGCACCGGCACGCACGAGCGCTACGTGCGCGAGTGGCTCGAGCAGCAGGCCGTCACGGGCGTGCTGGAGGTGGACGACGTGGAGGCGGCGCCGGCGGAGCGCCGCTACTCGCTGCCGCGGGCCCACGCGCGCGTGCTGGTCGAGCGCGACGACCCGCTGTGGCAGGGCGACCGTCCGCTGAGCCTGCTGCCGCTCTCGCGCCAGATGCCGTCCCTGCTCGCGGCCTTCCGCGAGGGAGGCGGCATCGCCGCGACCGACCACGACGACGACGCCCGCGTCGCCCAGGCGAGCCTCGGCCGCGTCGCCTACCTGACGGAGATGGCGGACTGGATCGCGGCGGTGCCGGGCCTCCAGGCGCGGCTGCGCGCCAGGCCTCCGGCGCGCGTCGCCGACCTCGGCTGCGGCGCCGGCTGGTCCGCGATCGGCCTCGCCCGCGCCTTTCCGGCGGTCACGGTCGACGGCTTCGACGTCGACCCCGCGAGCGTGGAGATGGCGCGCGCGCACGCGCGCGCCGCCGGCGTCGGCGACCGCGTGCGGTTCGAGACGCGGGATGCCGCCGACCCGCAGCTCGTCGGCGACTACGACCTGGCCATGGTGTTCGAGGCGCTGCACGACATGCCGCGCCCGATCGAGGCCTTGCGCACGCTGCGCCGCCTGACCACTTCGGGCGGCACGGTGCTGGTGGTCGACCTGAAGGTGCCGCCGGCGTTCTCCGCCCCCGGCAGCGACCTCGACCGCTTCGTGTACGGCTGGAGCGTGCTCTCCTGCCTCGCCTCGAGCATGAGCGGCCCCCGGCCCGCCGGCACCGGCGCGGCGATGCGCCCCGACACCCTGCGCGCCTACGCGCACGAGGCGGGCTTCACGGACGCCGAGATCCTCGACGTCCCCCACGACGGCTGGACCTTCTACCGCCTGCGCTGAGGGTCGCTCAGACCGGGCCCTCGGGCGCCCGCGACTGCTCCAGGAGCCACTCCAGGTACGGGGGGTGGGCCGCGGTGATCGGGAGCGCGATCAGTTCCGGGACCTCGTAGGGGTGGAGGCGCACGAGGGCCGCGCGCAGGGCCTCGAATCGCTCGGCCGCGGTCTTGATCACGAGCTGGTGCTCCTGCGCCTGTTCCACCGCGCCCTGCCAGCGGTAGGTCGAGGTCCCCCGCGGCAGCACGTGGACGCAGGCCGCGAGTTGCTGCTCGACGAGGGCGCGCGCGATCCGGTCGGCGTCCGCCGCCTCCGCCACCGTGCACAGGACGACGAGCGCGTCCGCGCCAGCCCCGCTCACTTCCGTCCCAGCTCCTCGATCGCCTTCACCTGTGGTGCGGTCAGCGGGACCACCGACAGCCGCCCCTGGCGCACCAGCGGGCTGTCCGCGAACAGCGGCAGCGCCTTGATCTCGGCGAGCGTCACCGGCCGCGCGAGCGCGGCGACCGGCTCCAGGTCGACCACCACCAGCTTGCCGTTCGGGTACTTCGGGTCGATGCGGGCCGCGCCCGCGACCTTCGCGACGCCGACCACCGCCTTCTCGCCGCCCGTGTGGTAGACGAACACCTTCTCGCCCACCTGCATCGCGCGCAGGTTCTTCTGCGCGGCCGGGTTGGTGACCCCGTCCCACACCCCGCTCTTCTCCGCGCAAAGCCGCGCGAACGAGTACTCCTCCGGCTCCGTCTTCACCAGCCACATCGTCGGCGCCCTCCAGCGGTCCCCCGCCCGCCCGGAATCCTAGCCCGGCCGCCAGAAAGGCGTTGACAGCTCCACTCCCCGCGTCTACTCTTGCAGCACTTTTTTATAAACGTACTGCAAGAAATGGCACGAATCGACGACCTCAGGCGGCGGGTGCAGGAGCGGCTGGCCGAGCAGCGCGCGCTGGTGGAGCGCCTGCTGGCGCTGCGCGAGCAGCTCCCCGGCTCGCTGTTCGCCCGCTTCTCCGAGTGCGGCAAGGAGGGCTGCGTGTGCCAGGAGGGCCACAAGCACGGGCCGTACTACGTGCTCTCGACCCGCCGCGCCGGCAAGGCCACCTTCGCCTACCTCGACGAGCAGGGGGCGGCCGCCGCCAAGGAGCTGGTCGACGCCCACCGCGAGTTCCGGGAGGGGCTGAAGGAACTGAAGAAGGTCAACGACGAGCTGGTCGGACTGATGAAGGAGTACCAGGCGGCGGCCGCGGAATCGGCCGGGCGCCGGGTCGGAGTGGCGGCCGCTGTTTAGCGGCCAGAATTCAAGCAGGGTAGGATCTTGGACTCAGGTCTTAAAGTGCCACCTCAGGTCCAGCTTTCGAAACGCGAACGCACGCCCAGCACCCGCCGCAAGGCGGTGATGCTCTTCTCCGGCGTCGCGTTCATCGCCCTGGTCGTCGGCTCGTTCCTGGGCGACGGCGGCATGCTCGCCCTCTGGAAGAGCCAGGCCCGGGCCGAGCAGGCCCGGCTCGAGCTCGAGGAACTGCGCGCGGAGAACGCACGGCTCGTCGAGGAGATCCGCGCGCTTCGCTCCGACCCGCGGGCCATCGAGCGCATCGCCCGCGAGGAGTTGGGACTGGCCGCGCCGGGAGAGGTCGTGTTCGTCGTCCGCACGCTGCAGGCGCCGTCCGCGCGGCCCTGAGCGAGCCACCTTCACGAAGTCCTTGACAGTCGCACTCGCGGCGCATGTACAATGCGCGCGCACTCGTCAAAGCTGGTCGCTTTCAACCCCGTGCTCCTTTGAACGAGTCTGACTAGGAGGATTCACTCGAATGGCGAAGCCGATGACCAAGTCGAAGATCGTGGCCGCCCTGGCCGAGAAGCTCGACGTGCCGAAGAAGACGGCCGCTGCGGCGCTCGAGACCCTGGCCGCGATGGCCCACAAGGAAGCCAAGAACGGCTTCACGATCCCCGGCGTCGGGAAGCTCGTCGTCCGGAACTACAAGGCCCGCATGGGCCGCAACCCGCAGACGGGCGAGGCCATCAAGATCCCGGCCCGGAAGCGCCTGAAGTTCGTGGTGGCCAAGGCCGCCAAGGACGCCGTTCTCGGCTCCAAGTAGTTCCCGAAAGCAGGAAGCGGGCCCGCCCCCCGGGCGAGCCCGCCGGCAACGAAGGCGCGGTCCCTCCCCAGGCTCCGCGCCTTCGCTCTTTTCGGCGCCGGCTCTCCCCTGAAGTAGTCTTCTGCTCCTGATGACCGCTGCCCGCCGCGAGTGGCTGCTGCGCCTCGCGCTGCTCTCGATCTCCCTCCTCTTCTGTGCCGCCGTTCTCGAGATCGCGGCCCGCGTGCTCGACGCCCGCCGCGGCGGCGGCAAGGAGGGTTTCGAACCGGTCCAGTACACGATGCACGACGAGCGGCTGGGCTGGCGGCTGGCCCCGGGCAGGAGCGCGACGTACCGGCGTCGGGAGTACACCGTGCGCGTCGAAGTCAACTCGCTCGGCATGCGCGACCCGGAGCGCACGGCGTTGCCCCCCGCAGGCAGCCGCCGCGTGCTCGCCCTCGGCGACTCCTTCCTGGAGGGCTACACCGTGCCCCTGGAGCACACGGTGACCCGGCGAACGGAAGCGGAACTGGGCCGCACCTGTCCCACCGAGGTGCTCAACGCCGGGGTCGCCGCCTACAGCACCGACCAGGAGTACCTGTGGTACCTGGATCGCGGGCGCGCGCTGCGGCCGGACGTCGTGCTGGTCTTCCTCTACTACAACGACATCCTCGCCAACACCATCGACCGGTACTGGGGGTCCCCGAAGCCGCTGCTGCAACTGCGGGGCGACGAGCCGCCCGCGATCGCCAACTTCCCGGTCGCCCGCCCCGCGCCGCCCGATCCCCAGCCGGCGACGCCCGAACCTCCGCAGTACCTGCGCGGCTCGGCGGCGTTCGACTGGTTCGCGAACCGACTGATGCGCGGTGCCCCGCGTGCCTTCCAGGCCTTGTCGCGGCTGGGCCTGTGGGAACCGCTGGGGGACGACGGCATCGACGCCCAGTTGCTCGTCTACAAGGCCCGGCGCGGCCAGCGCGAGGTGGAAGCGGCCTGGCGCCAGACGGCCGGCATCCTGCGGGCGCTGTCGAGACAGGTCGCCGCGGATGGCGCCCGCTTCGCGCTCGTCTACGTGCCCAGCCGGATGGAGGTGTCGGATCGCGACTGGGAGCTGACCCGGTTGCGCTTCGCCCTCAACGAGCGCGTCTGGGACCGCGGCCTGGTCGCGCGCCGCCTCGCGGCGATTGCGGCGAAGGACGGGTATCCGCTCCTCGACCTGACGCCGGCGCTGCGCGCGGTCGACCGCGGCGTGCTGGGCGGGCCGTACTTCCGCTTCGACGGTCACTGGAACGAGACCGGTCACGCGGCAGCGGCGGCAGCCACGGCCGCCTTCCTGCGCGAGCAGGGCCTGCTGCCGGCGGGCTGCTAGAGCAGCGGCTTCAGCGCCTCGCCGAGCGCGGCCAGGAACGCGTCGGGGTCGGCCGCGTCGAGCACGATCTCGAACTTGCCGTCGGGGCGCTTGCGGACCCGCCCGGGGTTGCGCGGGCCCAGCGGCACCACCACCTGCTCGCGGTGGATGCCGAGCGCATCCGTCGTCGCGAACACCTTCTCCATCTCGCGCTGCGTCACCATCTCGAGAGGCATACGCGAATAGGGTAGCAGCGGCGCACGGGGCGCGCGCGGCCTGCTACCCTGAGCCCGCGCATGACCGAGAGACCCGACCACCTGGAAGCCGTGCTCGAAGAGGTCCGCGCGCTGGCCGCCGAGGCCGGCGGGCCGCGGGCCGCGGCGGCGGTGTCGGCGACCGCGTCGCTCGAGCGCGAGGTCGGCCTCGGCTCGCTGGAGCGGGTCGAACTGCTCTCGCGCCTGGAGCGTCGCCTCGGCCGCCGCCTCGACGAGGCCCACCTGCGGCTCGACACGGCGGCTGAGCTGGCGGGGGCCCTCTCGGCCGCTCCGGGCGCCGACGTCACGCCTGGCCTGGCGCTCGCCCGCGGGCCCCAGCTCGCCCCC
Source organism: Vicinamibacteria bacterium (assembly GCA_025994075.1). GTDB lineage: Bacteria > Acidobacteriota > Vicinamibacteria > Fen-336 > Fen-336 > WYBL01. The sequence goes on along the minus strand of JAMQGV010000018.1, from coordinate 6,571 downwards.
GCGGCCGCCGACCTCGCGCGCGGCGCGCGCACGATCCCCGAGGCGCTGTGGCGCCGCGCCGACGGCCACCCCGACCGCCCCGCCGTCTACCTGCGCGAGGACGGCGCCAGCGAGGAGCGCACGATCACGTACGCGGCGCTGCGCGACGCCGCCGCCGCGGTCGCCGGCGGCCTGCGCGAGCGCGGCCTCGGCCGCGGCGACACCGTCGCGCTGATGCTGCCGACCGGCTTCGACTTCCTGCGCGCGTTCCAGGGCGTCCTTGCCGCCGGCGCGATCCCGGTCCCGATCTACCCGCCCGTGCGGCTCGACCGGCTCGAGGAGTACGCGCTGCGCCAGTCCGCGATCCTGGCGGACGCGGGCGTCAAGCTACTGGTCACGATCGACCGCGCGCGGCCGGTCGCCGACCTGCTCCGCGCCCGGGTGCCGAGCCTGCAGGCGGTCGTCACCGCGGGCGAGCTGGCCGACGCGGGGCGCGTGCTGCGCGCGCCGGAAGGCGAGGCGGCCGACGCGGCCTTCATCCAGTACACCTCCGGCAGCACCGGCCAGCCCAAGGGCGTGCTGCTGACCCACCAGAACCTGCTCGCCAACATCGCGGCGATCCGCGCGGGCCTGCGGGCCCAGCCCACGGACGTCGGCGTGTCGTGGCTGCCGCTGTACCACGACATGGGCCTGATCGGCTCCTGGCTGTTCTGCCTGCACGACGGCCTGCCGCTGGCGGTGATGTCGCCGCTCGCCTTCCTGGCCCGGCCCGAGTCGTGGCTGTGGACGATCCACGCCCGCCGCGGCACGCTCTCCGCGGCGCCCAACTTCGCCTACGAGCTGTGCGCCCGCAAGATCGACGACGCCGCGATCGAGGGGCTCGACCTGTCCTCCTGGCGCTGCGCGCTCAACGGCGCCGAGCCCGTCAACCCGGAAACGCTCGAGCGCTTCGCCCGCCGCTTCGAGCCCTACGGCTTCCGCCGCGAGGCGATGCTCCCGGTCTACGGCCTGGCGGAGAACTCGGTGGCGCTGGCGTTCCCCCCGCCGGGCCGCGGGCCGAAGATCGACCGCGTGCGGCGCGCGGACTTCGCCGACCACGGCCGCGCCACGGCCGCGCCGGCCGACGACGCCGACGCGCTGCGCTTCGTCAGCGTCGGCCGCGAGCTGCCCGAGCACGAGGTGCGGATCGTCGACGACGCCGGGAACGACGTCGCCGAGCGCGTGGTGGGCCGGCTCGTCTTCCGCGGGCCGTCGATGACCGCCGGCTACTTCGGCAAGCCCGAGGCCACGGCCGCGATCACCCTGCCCGGCGGCTGGCTCGACAGCGGCGACCTCGCGTACCGCGCGGACGGCGAGATCCACGTCGCGGGCCGGCGCAAGGACCTCATCATCAAGGGCGGCCGCAACCTGGTACCGCAGGAGATCGAGGAGATCGCCTCGCAGGTCGCCGGCATCCGCAAGGGCTGCGTCGCCGCGGTGGGCCTCGCCGCCGCCGGCACCGGCACCGAGGCGCTGGTCGTGGTGGCCGAGACCCGCGCGCAGGGCGAAGAAGAACGCCGCGCGCTCGCCGCGGCGGTCGTCGAGAAGGTCGCCGAGGCCGTGGGCGTGCCGCCCGACCGCGTGGAGCTGGTGCCGCCGGGCTCGATCCCGAAGACCTCGTCCGGCAAGATCCGCCGCGCGGAGACGAAGGCGCTCCTCGAGAGCGGCGAACTCGGCCAGCGGCCCGCGCTGTCGTGGGCGACGCGGGCGCGGCTGCTCGCCGGCATCGCGCGCGCCGGGCTCGGCCAGGCGCTGTCGGGCGCCGGCCTCGCGCTGCGCGGCGCGTGGACCGCGCTGGTCGTCGGCGGCCTGCTGCTGCTCGCCTGGCCCCTGGCCGCCGTGCTGCCGGCCTCCGGCGTGCGCTGGATCGAGCGCCACGGTTGCCGGCTCGCGCTGCGGCTGCTGGGGCTGCGGCTCGAGGTGAGCGGCCTCGAGCACGTGCCCGCGACCGGCGCCTGCGTGATCGCCGCCAACCACGCGAGCTACGCCGACGCCGTGGTGCTGCTGGCCGCGCTGCCCTTCCCCGTCGCCTTCGCCTACAAGCGCGAGGCGATCGGCTACCCGATCGTCGGCACCTTCCTGCGCCGCAGCGGCCACCTCCCCGTCGAGCGCTTCGACGCCGCGCAGTCGGCGCAGGACGCGAGCCGGGTGACGCAGGCGCTCGCGGGCGGCGAGCGCGTCGTCGTCTTCCCGGAGGGCACCTTCACGGCGGCCGCGGGCCTGCGCCCGTTCAAGCTCGGCGCGTTCCACTCGGCGGCCGAGGCCGGCGTGCCGGTGGTGCCGGTCGCCCTGGTCGGGACCCGGCGCCTGCTGCGCGACGGCTCGTTCGTGCCGCGGCAGGTGACGCTCGAGGTCCACGTCGGGACGCCGATCACGCCCGCGGGCAGCGGCTGGCACGGGGTGATCGCGCTGCGCGACGCGAGCTTCGAGGCGATCGCCGCCCGCTGCGGCGAGCCGCGGCTCGACCTCGTCAACGCGGGCCCGGAGCGCCCGCATCAACAGTGAACGCGCGCCGGCTGACGCTCGACGAGGTGCGCGCGGCCCGCGAGCGGCTGCGACCCCACCTGGCGCCGACGCCCGTGCGCGAGAGCCTGGCGGCCCCCGGGGCGCGGCTCAAGCTCGAGTGCTTCCAGCCGACCGGCTCCTTCAAGGTGCGCGGCGCGCTCAACCGCATCGCGGCGATGGGCCCGGAGGAGCGCGAACGCGGGATCGTCACGGCTTCCGCGGGCAACCACGCGCTGGGCGTGGCTTTCGCCGTCTCGCGGCTGGGGCCGCTGGCGGCGACCGTGTTCGTGCCGGCCTCGGCGCCGCTCGCCAAGCGCCGGAAGCTCGGCCTGTTCCCGGTGCGGGTCGTCGTCGAAGGCGCCGACTACGACGCGGCCGCAGCGGCGGCGCACGCGTTCGAGCGCGAGACCCGCGCCGTCTACGTCCACGCGTTCGACGACGCCTTCACCGCGGCCGGCCAGGGCACCGTCGCGCTCGAGCTGCTGGAGCAGGCGCCCGACCTCGACGCGGTGGTGGTGCCGGTCGGCGGCGGCGGGCTGATCAGCGGCATCGCCGCCACGCTCGACGCGCTGGCGCCGCAGGTGCGGGTGATCGCGGTGCAGCCGGAGGCCTCGCCGGCGCTGCGCGCGTCGCTCCGGCAGGGCGCGCCGTTGCTCGAGTACCCCGCCGGGCCCACGTTGTGCGACGGCCTCGCGGGCGGCATCGGCCGCTTCGCCTGGGAGCACCGCGCGCTGATCGACGAAGTGATCGAGGTCCCGGAGGCGGAGACGCGGGCGGCGATTGCCGAACTGATCGCCGCGGACCAGGTGCTGGCCGAGGCGTCGGGCGCGATCGCCGTCGCGGCGCTGCGCAGCGGCAGGGTCGGGGCGGCCCGGCCCGTCGCGGTCATCACCGGCGCCAACCTCGACGCGGCCGTGCTGCGCGAGGTGCTGGCGGAGCGCGGGTGAAGGCCGAGCGCGAGAGCGACCGCTGGTTCGCGCCTGCGGCCGCGGGCGTCAGCGTGATCGCGGGCGCGGCGGTGGGCGGCGCCGCGCTCGGGATCGCGGGAGCCGCGGCCGGCCTCGCGGCGGGCGGCGCGATCGGCTGGACCGTCGCCCGTGGCCTCTCGCGGCGGACGCGCGCCCGAAGGCGTGCGCTGGCGACCCCGTTCCCCGAGCGCTGGCGCCGCTACCTGCTGGAGCGCTACGACCACTACGAGCGGATGGACGAAGGCTGGCGCGCCCGCTTCGAGGCCGACCTGCGCATCTTCCTCGCCGAGCAGCGCATCACCGGCATCGGCGTCGACGTCACCGACGAGCTGCGGCTGCTGGTCGCGGCGTCGGCGATCACGCTGTCCGTCGGCTGGCCCGACTACGAGTGGGACCAGCTCACCGAGGTGCTGCTCTACCCCGACGACTTCGACCGCGACTGGCGCGTCGGGGACGCGGAGGACCCCGACCGCGCCGGCGAGACCCACCCGTGGGGCACGATCATCCTGTCGGTGCCGTCGCTCGAGGAGAGCTTCGACGACCCCGACGACGCGTTCCACGTCGGCATCCACGAGTTCGCCCACCTGCTCGACGTCGAGCACAGCCGCTTCGACGGCATCCCGCCCGGCCTCTCGGGCGAGGCCGCGCGGGCCTGGACGCAGCTCGCGGAGCGCGAGATGGACCGCATGCGCAAGGGCCGCTCCGTGCTCGACGACTACGGGGCCGACGAACCCGCCGAGTTCTTCGCCTGCGCGGTCGAGGGCTTCTTCGAGGCCTCGCTCGCGCTGCGCCAGCGCCACCGCGAGCTCTACGACGCGCTGCGCGCCTACTTCGGCCAGGACCCCGCGGCCTGGGACGACGCGCGGGGACTGGAGCTGTGACCGCGCGGGGACGGGAAAAGGCGGTTGACCGGGCGGGGGCCCGCCCGTAGCCTTCGCGGACCGGTGACGCCCCCCTCCCCCACCGTCCGCATCGAGCACGAGCCGCCCGAGCTGCGCTTCGCGCTGGCGCTGCAGCGCACGCGGCTCGCGGTGTACTCGCTGGCCGCGCTGGCGGCGGTCGGCGGCAAGTGGATCGGCGTGATCCAGGCGAGCTGGAGCCAGGGCCTGCCGCTCCTGCTCGTCGGCCTCGGTTCCTGCCTGCTCTTCGAGTGGGCGTACCGCCGCCGCTTCGACGCCTTCGTGCCGCTGCGCCCGCTGTGGATGGCGACCGACGTCGTGGTCGTGACCTGGGGCGTGTGGATCACCGGCGGGCTGCAGAGCCCGTGGTTCGTGTGGTACCTGTCGAACACGGGCGCGGCGGCCTTCGCCGCGGGGTTGCGGGCGGCGGCGCTGGTGGCGGTCGCCAACGCGATCGCCTACGTCGGCGCGCTGGCGGCGCTGGGCCAGATCACGGGCTTCGACGGCACCCTGGCCGAGGCCTTCGCCCGGCTCGGCTTCCTCTACGCGGCCGCCGTGTTCCCGCTGCGCGGGATCGGCATGCTGCAGGAGCGCCAGCGCGAGATCCGCCGCCTCCAGCAGGAGCAGGCGGACAAGGTCGAGCAGCTCCTCGAGCTGACCCAGGACCTCGAGCAGGGCACCCGCGCGCTGGCCGAGGCCAACGTGGCGATCCGCGAGGCGGACCGCATGAAGAGCCAGTTCCTGGCCAACATGAGCCACGAGCTGCGCACCCCGCTCAACTCGATCATCGGCTTCTCGGAGATCCTGATCGACCGGCTGCGCGAGCAGGTCCAGCCCAAGCACCTGAAGTTCCTGCAGAACGTCCACGCCTCGGGCCAGCACCTGCTGGCGATCATCAACGACATCCTCGACCTGTCGAAGGTCGAGGCCGGCAGGATGGAGTTCCACCCCGAGCCGCTGCGACCGGGGGCGACGCTCGACGGCGTGCTGCACGTGATGCAGGGCATGGCCCAGCAGCAGCGCATCACGTTCGAGCTCGACGTGCCCGCCGACCTGCCCGAGGTGGTGACCGACGCCGCCAAGTTCAAGCAGGTGCTCTACAACCTGCTCTCGAACGCCGTGAAGTTCTCGCCGGAGGGCTCCACGGTCCAGGTGGCGGCCCGCCTGCTGGCGGCGGCCGAGTCGCCCCTGGGCGCGGCCAGCCTGGCGATCTCCGTGCGCGACCGCGGCATCGGCATCCCCGAGACCGATCTCGACGAGATCTTCCGCGAGTTCCACCAGGTCGACGGCGGCTCGACCCGCCGCTTCGGCGGCACCGGCCTCGGGCTCGCGATCGTGAAGAAGTTCGTCGAGCACCAGGGGGGTCGGGTGCGGGTGGAGAGTCACGTCGGCCTCGGCAGCACGTTCACGGTGCTGCTGCCGCTCCACCCCGCGGGCAGCGCGCCGCACGCGCCCGAGCCGCACGCCGCAATCGAGCGGGAGCACGTCGTGCTGGTCGTCGAAGACGACCCGGCGGCCTTCGAGAGCCTCGCCCGCGCGCTACGCGCCGCCGGCTACGCGCCGGTGCGCGCGCGCCAGGGCGAAGACGCGCTCGACGCCGCCCGCCGGCTGCGGCCTGCGGTGATCACCCTCGACATCGGGCTGCCGGGGATGTCGGGGTGGGAGGTGCTGAAGGAGCTGAAGCGGCAGGCGGACACCTGCGACATCCCCGTCGTCATCGTCTCGCTGATGCAGAACCGCGAGCTGGGCCTGGCGCTCGGCGCCGAGGACTACTTCACGAAGCCGGTCGACCGCGGCCGGCTGGTGGCGCGGCTGCGCGAGATCGCGCCGGGCCCGCCGCCGCCGGCCGGTGCGCGGGTGCTGGTGGTGGACGACGACCCCGCCGTGCACGAGCTGGTCGAGGCCGAGCTGCTGCCGCTCGGCTACGTTCTCGAACACGCCCACTCCGGGCGCGAGGGCCTCGAGCGCGCGCGCGGCGGCCGCTTCGAGGCGGTGATCCTCGACCTGATGATGCCGGACCTGTCCGGGTTCGAGGTCGCGGCCCGGCTCAAGGACGATCCCGCGACGGCGGCGCTCCCGATCGTCGTGCTGACGGCGCGCGACCTCTCCGCTCCCGAGCGCGAGGCGCTCTCGGGCAAGATCGAGAGCCTGGTGCGCAAGGGCGAAGGGGGGACCCTGAAG
>JAMQGV010000017.1 GCA_025994075.1 Vicinamibacteria bacterium | reverse complement strand
CGCGCTGTCCGACGAGTACTTCGTCAAGCGCAAGCTGTACCCGAACGTCGACTTCTACTCGGGCCTCATCTACCAGGCGATGAAGTTCCCGGTCGACATGTACCCGGTGCTGTTCGCGATCGGGCGCATGTCGGGCTGGCTCGCCCAGTGGCAGGAGATGATCCAGGACAAGGACCAGAAGATCGCCCGCCCGCGCCAGGTGTACCTGGGCGAGGGCGAGCGGCCCTTCGTCCCGATGACCTCCCGCAAGTAGCGCTTCCGCGGGCGCCGGCGCGAACCCGCCGGCGCCCGCTTCGGTCCCGCGGCCGTCGCTTCGCACGAACCCCGGGCCCCTTCGTTGCGTATCCTCCCGCGTGCGCGCCCTGCGTCCCGTCGTCCTCGCCGCGGTCCTGGCCTGGGCCTGCGGACCCGCAGGCCCGCCTCCCCCCGAGCCGCTCGCCGGTCCGGTCTCCGCGGCTTCTTTCGTGGTGCGCTCGATCGACCCCGCGGACGACGACTTCGCCGACCTCGAGCCGCTCGCGCCTTCGCTCGCGGGTGTGCGGCTGGTCCTGCTGGGGGAGCCGAGCCACGGCGACGGCTCGCTGTTCCTGGCCAAGACCCGGCTGGTGCGCTACCTGCAGCGCCGCCACGGGTTCGACGTGCTGGCGATGGAGAGCGGGCTCTACGCCTGCGAGCGGGCCGGCGACGCGATCCGCGCGGGGCGCCGCGCGCTCGAGCAGGTCGACGCCTCGGTGTTCGACGTGTGGGGCGGCAGCGCGCAGTTCGAGCCGCTCGTCGCGCTGCTGGAAGCGGGGCGTTCCGGGCCGGCGCCCCTGGAGCTGACCGGGTTCGACGGCCAGCTCACCGGCGAGCTGTCGAAACGACTGCCCGAGGAGCTGGCGGCCGCGCTGGGCCCGGCGGTGCGCGACCACGACGCCTGGCTCGCGACGCTGCGGGTCCTCGTCGAGTCGCCGCAGCGCTTCCGCAAGCTCGACGCGAAGGCGCGCGACGCCTTCGCCCGCGGCGCGGCCGCGGTCGCCGCCGCGCTCGACGCGCGAGCGGACGCCGAAGCGGCGTTCCTCGCCCAGGTCGTGCGCTCCACCGAGCGCATCGCGTTCTTCTGGGCCAACGCCGACTTCGACAAGCCGGTGCCGGACGTGATGAACGTGCGCGACGCGCAGATGGCCGACAACCTGCTGTGGCTCCTCGAGCGCCGCTACCCGGGCCGCCGGGTGATCGCCTGGGCGGCGACGTCCCACGCGCTGCGCCGGCGACAGGAGATCACGCCGCCGATCCCCGATCCCGGCATGGTCCCGATGGGTCACCACCTCCACGCGCGGCTCGGCGACGCGATGTACACGCTGGCGTTCGTCGGCGGTCGCGGTCGCGTCGGCACCTGGCGGCAGGGGGCCTGGGACCTGCGGCGTCCCCGCCGCGGCACGCTGGAGCGCGCCCTCGAGAGCCTCGAAGGGGACGCGCGGCTGCTCGACCTGCGCGCGCCCGCGGCAGAGGCCCTGCCCTGGCCCCAGGTCGCGCGGCCGCTCGGCTACGTGCCGATGCAGGCGCCGTGGCCGAGGCTGCTCGACGGGTTCCTGTTCGTGCGCGACGTCGGCCCCAGCACGGGGAGGGAGGAGTGAGCATGGAACCGGCGCTCGAGACGCGCGGTCTCGGTTACCGCTACGGGGACCGCGAGGCCGTGGCCGATCTCGACCTCCGCGTCGAGCGCGGCGAGGTGTTCGGTTTCGTCGGCCCGAACGGCGCCGGCAAGACCACGACCATCAAGCTGCTGCTCGGCCTGCTGCGCCCTGCGGCCGGGAGCGTGCGCGTGCTCGGCCGCGCCCTCGACAGAGACCGCGAGGCCGTGCTGCGGCGGGTCGGGACCCTGGTCGAGACGCCGGCGCTCTACCCGCACCTCAGCGCCGAGGAGAACCTGGAACTGCAGGCCGTCGCCTTCGACGCGCCGCGGGCGCGGGTCGCCGCGGCGCTCGCCGAGACGGGGCTCGCGTCGGTCGCCGCCCGCCGCGTCCGCCACCTCTCGCTCGGCATGCGCCAGCGCCTCGGCCTCGCGATGGCGCTGCTGCACGAGCCGGAGCTGCTGGTCCTCGACGAGCCCGCCAACGGCCTCGACCCCGCGGGCATCGTCGAGCTGCGCCTTCTGCTGTGCCGGCTCGCGGCCGAGCGCGGCGTGACCGTCTTCCTCTCCAGCCACATCCTGGCGGAGCTGGAGCAGACGGTGACGCGGCTGGCCGTGATCCGCGACGGCCGGCTGCGCTACCAGGGCACGCTCGACGAGCTGCGGCGCGCGCACTCCGGCGGCCTGCGCGTCGGCGTCGGCGACGTCGAAGCCGCGGCGCAGGCGCTGGCCGCCGCGGGCCTCGCGCCGGAGCGGATCGGGCCCGGCGCGCTCCGCGTCGAGGCCGCGAGCGCCGAAGACGCGGCCCGCGTCAACGCGCGGCTCGTGCAGGCGGGCGTCGCGGTCCACGAGCTGCGGCTGGAGACGCCGAGCCTCGAGGACGTCTACCTGCGGCTGATGACGGAGGGGCGATGAAGGCCTTCGCGCGCGCGTACCGCGCCGAGCTGCTCAAGCTGCGGCGGACCCTGGCGCTGGCGATGGCGGTGGTGGCGCCGGCGATGGTCGTGCTGCTGCAGGTGCTGATCTGGCTCAACAACCGCCGCGGCTTCGACCTCGACATGGACCTGTGGCTGGCCTTCGCCCAGAACGTGCTCGCGATGTGGGCGCTGTTCATGCAGCCGCTCTACGTGGCGCTCGCCGCGGCGCTCGTGTTCCACGCCGAGCACGCGAGCGGCGGCTGGCTGCGCGTCTTCACCTGGCCGCTGCCGCGGCCCGCGGTGCTGGCGGCGAAGCACGCGGTGGTGCTGTCGTTGCTCACGCTCGCCACCGTGCTGCTGCTCGTCTTCAGCCTGCTCGGCGCGTTCGCCGCCGACGCGCTCCACGACAAGATCGCGCTGCCGGAGGAGCTGCCGCTCGCGACGCTCGGCCTGCGGGTGGCGAAGGTGTGGGCCGCCGCGCTGCTGCTGACCGCGATCCAGTGCGCCGTCAGCTTCCGCTTCGCGGCCATCTCGGTTCCGCTCGGCACCGGCGTCGCCGGCACCTTCGTCGCGCTGTTCGCGACGAGCTGGAAGGCGGGCGTCTACTACCCGTGGCTGATGCCGGCCCGCGCGTTGTTCGGCCCTGACGCGCAGGTGCCGCTGGCCGTCGGCCTCGGCTCGCTCGGCGGCCTCGCGCTGATCGCGGCGCACGTGGCCTGGGCCGGCCGCGGCGAAGCCGGCCTGACCCGCGGCTGAAGGTTCAGGGCAGCGCCAGCAGGTCGTCGCGCAGCGCGAAGAACGCCTCGCGCACGAACGCGTCCGCCTCCGGCTCGGCGCCGTTGCGGAAGTCCTGCACCGTGCCCGAGGCCATGCTGCCGACGAAGCGGGTGACCCAGGTCTCGCGGACCGGGAAGCGGTAGTCGCGCCACACCTCGTGGCCGCCCGCGGGCAGCGGGGCGAACGCGAAGCGCAGGCGGCTGCCTTCGCCCGTGAACGAGTGGTCGAGCGGGCCGCGCAGGAACGGCTTGACGAAGAATGGCAGCCGCCAGCGCGGCTTCTCGCGGAAGGCGAGGTCGAGGCGGGCGCGGGGGCCGGCCGCGACTTCGCCTCGCGCGGACAGGTCGTCGACGCCCACGCGGAACAATCCGCTCTTCGTGCTGAACCCCATCACCAGGCGGAACGGCGATCCGACCGGCGCGTGCGGGGCCGCGAGCGTGACCAGGCGTCCGTCGCGCACGCGGAAGCGCAGCATCAGCCGCATGCGCTCGGCCTCGGCCTCGAAGAAGGCGCGGCCGGCGGCATCTTCGCCGCGCGCGTGGGCCTGCATCGGCGGCACGTAGGTCTCGAGGAAGCGCGCGTAGCGAGGGTGGGTCGCACTCAACGACGCGGTCGACAGCTCGAGCGCCAGCGAGACGGCCGTGGTGTCCCCCTCGCGGCGCGCGTCGAGCGCGTGCAGCGTCAGCGCCCGGCCCAGGGCCTGGCGCGCGCGCGGCAGTTCCCGGCGCAGCACCAGGCCGGCGTCCTCCCGGCGCGCGGCGGCACCCTCCAGCGCGCGCAGCAGCGCGCTCCACCCCGCGCTGGCGGACTCCCCGCCGAAGTGCCCGGTGGCGAGTTCGTCGCGACGCTCCCACACGAACGCGCCGCCGCCCGCGTCGGTCAGCTTCATCTCGACCCGGGCCGAGGCCAGGCTCGACAGCGCGGGCGGCTGGGCCGCGAGGCCGAAGTGGTAGTGCGTGCCGGCCGGCGCCCCGACGAACCCCACGCGCCGGAGCGGGCCGCGCCGGTCGTGCCAGAAGCTCGCCTCCATCAGCGGCGAGGGGGAGAACGAGTGCTTCAGCAGCAGGTCCCGGGTGGTGCCGTGCTCGTCCGAGCTGCGGGTCGGCCCGAAGCGCTGGCCGACGACCGTCAGCAGGTCGTGCGCCGCCTGCCGCCCCGCGGCGGCGTCCGTCCCGAACGCGTCGCGCACGCCCGAGCAACCGCCGGCCGCCACCGCGGCCGCGAGCAGCAGGGTGGGTGCAGCGGCGCGGGACATGCGGATCATCCTAGCGCCTCCCCGTGACGGCGCCGCGGCCGGCCTACAATCGCGACGCTTCCCGGGAGGGCGTGGATGCGCCGTTTCGATCGGGCCGTGCTGTTCGGACTCGTCGTGCTCGCGCTGGCCGCCGCGGCACTGCTCCACTTCACGCGGCGAGCGCTGCCGGCGCGCAACGCGGACCTGCGGGTCGCAGGCCTCGCGACCCCGGTCGAGATCGTGCGCGACCGCTGGGGCGTGCCCCACGTGTTCGCCACCGACGAGGACGGCCTGCACTACGGCCTCGCCTACGCCCACGTCCAGGACCGCCTGTTCCAGATGGAGACGCTGCGCCTGCTCAGCCAGGGCCGGCTCGCGGAGCTGTTCGGGGCGCGGGCGCTGGACGTCGACAAGCTGTTCCGGACGCTCGACCTGCACGGCATCGGTCGCCGCCACCTCGCGCAGGCCAGCCCCGACGTGCGCGCCGCCTTCGACGCCTACGCCCGCGGCGCCAACGCCGCGCTGCGCGAGCTGGGCGGCCGGCTGCCCCCGGAGTTCGCCCTGCTCGGCCACCGGCCCGCGCCGTTCGCGGCCGACGACTTCGTCGGCGTCGTCGGCTACATGGCGTGGTCGCTGCAGGTCTCCTGGCACTTCGACCCGCTGTACGAGGACACCGTCGCCCGCCTCGGCGCGGAGCGGACCGCCGAGCTGTTCCCCTACAACTGGGGCGCGCGCCCTTCGACGTTCCCGGCGCCGGCGCCGACGCCCGGCGTCTCGGCCCCGCGCCTCGCCTCGACCGCGCCCGCGCAGGGTCGCCTCCAGCCCCGCCTGTTCGCGCTCTCGCGCGAGGCCGACGCGCTGCTCGGCCTGGTCGGCGAGCCGCGGGCCTCGAACAACTGGGCGATCGCGCCGTCGCGCAGTGCCACCGGCCACGCCCTGCTCGCCAACGACCCGCACCTCTCGCACGGCCTGCCCGGCATCTGGTACCAGGCCCACCTGCAGGGCGCCGGGCTCGACGTGATCGGGGTGACGCTGCCCGGGCTGCCGTTCGTCGCCATCGGCCGCAACCGCGACGTCGCCTGGGGCTTCACCAACCTGATGCAGGACGCGGGCGACTTCTTCGTCGAGGAGATCGGCCCGGGCGACCCCGGCCACGTGCGCCACCGCGGCGAGTGGGTGCCGCTGGCGGTGCGCGAGGAGACGCTGAAGGTCAAGGGCGGCGCCGACGTGAAGCTGGTGGTGCGCCGCACGCCCCACGGGCCGCTGGTCAGCGACCTGATCGAGGGCGCGCCGCAGGGGCTGTCGTTCCAGTGGGTCCACGACGCCGCCACCCACGCGAACGAGGCCGAGGCCTTCTACCGCCTGAACCGGGCCCGCGACTGGGAGAGCTTCCGCGCGGCGTTGTCCCGCTTCGGCGCCCTCGCCCAGAACGTGGTCTACGCCGACCGCGCCGGCCACATCGGGATGCAGACCGCCGGCGCCATCCCCCGCTTCCTCGGACCGCAGGAGGGCACCCGCGTGCGCCGCGGCGACGGCAGCGAGGACTGGGACGGCTTCTGGCCGTTCGAGGACAACCCGAGCGTGCTCGACCCCGAGCAGGGCTTCGTCGCTTCCGCCAACTCGCCGACCGTCGCGCCGCCGGCGAAGTACTACATCTCCTCGCAGTGGGAGCCGTTCGACCGCTTCGAGCGCATCACCGAGGTGCTGTCCGGCAAGCCGAAGCTGAGCCCCGACGACCTCGCCGCGCTGCACGTCGACGACCTGTGGGTGAGCGCCCGGCGCTGGACGCCGCGGATCGTCGCGGCCTTCGACGCCCGGCCGCCGGCCGACCCGCGGGTGGCCGCTGCGGTCGATCTGCTGAGGGCCTTCGACGGGCGCATGCGGGTCGACTCCGCCGCGGCGACCGTGTTCGCGACGTTCTATCGCCGGCTGTTCCACGAGGTGTTCGAGGACGAGCTGGGGCCCGAGCTGGCGCAGCGCTACCGCGCGCGCGCCAACATCTCGTCGCTGATGCTGCGCGCCGTGCTGGACGACGGCGCCGCGCGCTGGCTCGATCGCACGGACACGGCGAACGTCGTCGAGGACCAGCCGGCGGTGCTGCGCGCGGCGCTGGAGCGCGCGGTCGCGGAGCTCTCGGTCGAGCTGGGCGGCCCGCCCGCCGAGTGGACCTGGGGCCGCGTCCACACGCTGACCCTGACCCACCCGCTGTCGGCGGCGGGGCCGCCGCTCGCGGCGTACTTCAACCGCGGCCCGATCCCGCTGCCCGGCGCGACGCACACCGTCGCCAAGGCCGAGTACCGCGAGGGCAGCTTCGCGGTCGCCCACGGCCCGTCGATGCGCCAGCTCACGGACTTCGCCGAGCCGGGCCGCGCCAGGGGCGTGCTGCCGGCGGGCCAGTCGGGCATCCCGACCTCGCCGCACTACGACGACCTGTTCCCGCTGTGGGCGAAAGGCGAGTACCACCCGCTGCTGATGGAGCGCGCAGAAGTCGAGGCGGCGGCCGAAGGCCGCACGATCCTGCGCCCGCGCTGAGCGCCTACAGCGCCGCCAGCACCTCGGTCACCGGCGGGTGGTCGCCGGCGGTGGCGCTGGCGAAGCGGTAGGCCACGGTGCCGTCCTTGCGGACGACCAGCACGCCGCCGAGCTGGAAGGCGTCGCCCTGGATCGCTCCCTGGCGGGCGCCGCCGCCGAGCGCCCGTGCGCCGGCGACCCACACCTTGGGGTTGAGCAGGCCGAGCACCGGGCGCGAGAACTCGAGCGCGCGGTAGGCGACGAGCTCGGGGTCCACGTAGATCGGCGCCTCGATCGCGAACTCGTCGCGGAAGCCGCGCGCGAAGCGGCGGTTGCCGTTGCCGACGAAGACCAGATCCGCGCCCTTGCGCCGGATCGCGTCGCGCTCGCGGTGCAACTGCACCGCCTGCTCGCGGCAGAACATTCAGCCGAAGTGGCGCAGGAACACGAGCACCGCGGTCCGCTCACGCCACGTCTCGCCGAGTGCCCTCTCGCCGCCGTCCAGGTCCTGGACCTTCAGCGCGGCGACGTCCTTGCCCAGCTTCACGAGCGGCCGGCGATGCGGTCCAGCACGGGGCGCGCGCCCTCGAGCGCGACGCGCTGGGTGTAGAACTCGAGGCCGCGCGGCCCGCCCAGCTCCTCGCCGCCGCCGGCGCGGCCGGGGCCGCCGTGGACGAGCAGCGGCAACACGGTGCCGGGGCCCGGCGAGTGCTCGGCGATCTTCGCGCTGCCGAGGAACAGCCGGCCGTGGTACGGCGCGAGGCCCAGCACCGCGTCCTGCACGAAGGCGGTGTCGTCCGAGTAGACCGACGACACGAGCCCGCCCTGGCCGCGGGCGACCAGCTCCGCGGCCTCGGCGGCGGTGCCGGCGTAGGGCACGAGCGTCGAGCAGGGGCCGAACACCTCGCGCTCGTGCACGGTGCGGCCTTCCGCGCCGTGTTCGAGCTCGATCAGCACCGGCGCCACGAAGTAGCCCTTGCCCTCGGGCACGCCGGCCGGCTTCAGGTCGGCGACGCCGTAGACGAGGCGGCCGTCGCGGGCCAGCGCGTCGATGCCCTCGCGCACGTCCGCAAGCTGCTGCGCCGTCGCCACCGGCCCCATCCGCACGTTGTCCAGCGCGGGGTTGCCGACGACGATGCCCGACAGCCGGTCGCACAGCTCCTCGCGCACGCGGTCCACCTGGGCGAGCGGCACCAGCACGCGGCGGATCGCCGTGCACTTCTGGCCGGCCTTCTGGGTCATGTCGCGGACCACGTCCTTGACGAACAGGTCCCAGGTGTCGGTGCCCGGCTCCACGTCGGGGCCGAGCACCGCGGCGTTGAGCGAGTCGGCCTCGACGTTGACGCGCACCGAGTGGCGGATCACCGACTCCAGGCGCCGGATCTTCATGCCCGTCGCCGCGGAGCCGGTGAAGGCGACCACGTCCTGGGGCCCGAGGTGCTCGAGCAGGTCGCCCGCGCCGCCGCACAGGAGCTGCAGCGCGCCCTCCGGCAGCACCTGCTTCTCGACGAGGATCTGCACGATGCGGTGGGCGACGAGCGCCGAGGAACTGGCCGGCTTGGTGACCACCGGCACGCCGGCGAGCAGCGCGCAGGCCGCCTTCTCGGCGAGGCCCCAGGCGGGGAAGTTGAAGGCGTTGACGTGGACCGCGACGCCCTGGCGTGGCACCCGCACGTGCTGGCCCGCGAAGCGCGGCGAACGCGCGAGGGGGATGCTGTCGCCGTCGGCGATCACCTTCGTGGCGCCCAGCGCGGCGCCCAGCTCGGCATAGGCCGAGAGCGTGAAGGTGGCGCCGTCGACGTCGAACTTCGCGTCGGAGCGGGTGTTGCCGCCGTTGGCGACCGCCAGGTCCAGCAGCTCGTTGCGGTGGGCGACGATCGCGTCGCAGGCCGCCTTCAGCAGCGCGCCGCGCTCGGCGAAGGTGAGCGCACGCAGCGCGGGGCCGCCTCGCTCGCGGGCGAAGCGCAGCGCGGCCGCGCGGTCGAGGCCGTCGGCGCTGACCCGCGCCAGCGGTTCTTCGGTCGCCGGGTTGACGATGGTCTCGCCGTCGCCCGTGCCGGCGACGAAGCGGCCGCAGAGGTAGCTCTCGAGCGTCTTCATCTCTCTCCTGTCACTCCGTGATCCCGAGCTGGCCCAGCACGAACGCGTAGTCGAAGGCCGTCTCGCGCAGCGCGTCGTAGCGGCCCGAGGCGCCGCCGTGGCCAGCCGCCATGTTGGTCTTCAGCAGCAGCACGTTCGCGTCCGACTTCAGCGTGCGCAGCCTGGCGACGTACTTGGCGGGCTCCCAGTACATCACCTGCGAGTCGTGGAACGCGGTGCGCACCAGCATCGCCGGGTAGGCCTTCGCTTCCAGGTTGGTGTAGGGGCAGTACGACTTCATGTACTCGTAGTCTTCCGGCTGCCGCGGGTCGCCCCACTCCTCCCACTCGCCCGCGGTCAGCGGCAGCGAGGCGTCCATCATGGTGTTCACCACGTCGACGAACGGCACCTTGCTGACCACGACGCGGAACAGCTCGGGCCGCAGGTTGACGACGGCGCCCATCAGCAGCCCGCCGGCCGAGCCGCCCTCGATCACCAGGCGGTCGGCCGCGGTGTAGCGCTGCGCGATCAGGTGCTCCGCGCAGGCGACGAAGTCGGTGAAGGTGTTGCGCTTGTTCCGCATGCGCCCGGCGTCGTGCCACGGCTTGCCGAGGTCGCCGCCGCCGCGCACGTGGGCGATCGCGTAGACGAAACCCCGGTCGAGCAGCGACAGCCGGCTCGAGCGGAAGCCGATCGGCATCGACAGCCCGTAGGAGCCGTAGCCATAGAGGTAGCCGCGGGCGGAGCCGTCGCGCGGCAGGTCGCGGCGGTAGACGAGCGAGATCGGGACCGCGGTGCCGTCGGGAGCGGTGGCCGCGATGCGCTCGGAGGCGTAGCGCGAGGCGTCGTAGCCGCCGAGCACCGGCTGCTGCTTCAGCAGCACGCGCTCGCGGCTGCGCATGTCGTAATCGAACACCGAGGAGGGCGTCACCAGCGACTCGTAGCTGAAGCGCAGCGTGGCGGTGTCGTACACGCGGTTTCCGGACGGGAACGCGTCGTAGGCCGGCTCCGGCATCTCGATGCGGTGCGCGCTCCCGGTCGCCACCTCGATCACGCGCAGGTGCGGCAGCCCGGACTCGCGCTCGTGCAGCACCAGGAAGTCGCGGAAGGCGTCGACGGCCTCCAGCATCACCTCGGGCCGCAGCGGGATTTCTTCCTTCCAGTGCTGGCGGTCGGGCGTCGCCACCGGCGCGGAGACCAGCCGGAACGTGCGGCCGCGGTCGTTGGTGCGGACCAGGAAACGCTCGCCGTGGTGCTCGACGTCGTACTCGTGATCGGCCTCGCGCTCCGCGACCAGCGTCCACGCCTCGCGCGGCGCGTCCGCCCGCAGGAAGCGCACCTCGGACGTCGTGTGCGAAGCGGCGGCCAGAAACAGGTATGCGCCGCTGCGCGAGCGGCCGACGTAGACGCCGAAGCGCTCGTCGGCCTCTTCGTACACGAGTTCGTCCGCGCCCGTGGCGCCGACCTCGTGCCGGTAGAGGCGATGGCTGCGCTTGGCCGCGTCCTCGACCGTGTAGAACAGCGTGCGGCCGTCGGCGGCCCAGGCGACGGTGACGACCTTGTCGATGCGCTCGGGCAGCAGCTCGCCCGTCGCCAGGTCCTTCACGTGCAGCCGGTACTCGCGGAAGCCGGTGTCGTCCGTCGAGTAGGCGAGCAGGCGCCCGTCGTCCGACGGCGCGTACGCGCCCAGCGACATGAACGGCTTGCCGGCCGCCAGCTCGTTGACGTCGAGCGTCACCTGCTCAGGCGCCTCGAGCGACCCCGCCTTCCGGCACAGGATCGGGTACTGCTTCCCCTGCTCGGTCCGCGAGTACCAGAAGAAGGCGCCCTCGCGGTACGGCACCGAGAGGTCGGTCTCCTGGATGCGGCCGAGCAGCTCGGCGTAGAGCCGCTCCTGGAAGCCCTGCGTGGGCGCCATCACGGCGTCGGCGTACGCGTTCTCGGCCTCCAGGTAGGCCGCGACGTCGGGGTTCTGCTTGTCGCGCAGCCAGAAGTAGTCGTCCACCCTGCGCTCGCCGTGGTAGACGTCGACCTTCGGCACCTTCTTCGCGACGGGGGGCGTGGGCTCGTTCATCGGCGCGTTGCTTTTACCACGGGTGGGCGACGATGCCGGCGGCAGTGAACGCCTGCATCTCGCCCGGGCCGTCGCGCAGGTAGCACAGCACGAGATACAGGCCGGGACCGCGGTCGAGCGCGAAGGAGGTCTCGAACGAGCCGTCGGCCTGGACCCTGAAGTCGCCCGTGGACCCGTCCAGATAGCGCACGCCTGCCGCCGTGCGCGGGTACAGCGAGCGCGCGATCGGCGGATAGCCGTAGGCCGCGCCGTGCCGCCCGTCGGCCGGGGGCAGCGGCCGCGGCGGAGGCTCGAAGCGGACCTCGACGAGGCCGATCTCGCGGCCCGCCAGCGGCCGGGCGGCGAAGCGGGCCGTCGCTCCCGCGCGCAGCGGGGCGGCGGGCACTTCGATCCACTCGAAGCCGACGCGGGTGAACTCCTGCGCCATCCGCACCTGGCCGCCCGCGGCGCCGACGCCGATGCCGACGTGGGTCAGCGTCGGGTCGAGGATCGTGCGGCGGTGGCCGTCGTGCGGCGGCCGCTCGGCCATCATCGCCGCGTGGCTCTCGAGCGCCAGCTCCAGCAGCGGGGCCGGAAGCCTTCCGCCCGAGATGGAGTAGGCGCCCACGTTCTCGGCGTGGTAGTCGACGCCGCCCGCGAGGGCCCAGCGCACGTAGGGGGCGCGGCCCTCAGGGTCCCAGTGGCCGAAGCTGGCGCCGAGCGCCGCGTCGAGGCAGAAGCGGTCGGCGACGCGCGCGGCCCGCGGCTCCCAGAGCAGCGGCGCCACCCCGTTCGCCGCGCGGTCGGCGTTGAGACGCTCGAACAGGGCCCGCTTCAGCTCGCGCTGGTGCGGCGACTCCGTGACGGCGAGGCGCTCGGGGCCCAGCCGCAGGACGGGGCCGGGCACAGGCGTGGGAGCCGGAGTCGGGGTCGGCCGCGACTGGGCCGCGGCCGCGCCCGCCGCCGCGGCGCCGAGCAGGAAGCGCCGCCGCTTCAAACCTTGAAGTACCAGCCGCGGCGGTCGAGCGCCACGAGCACCAGGTGCCAGCCCGCCACGTTGGCGAGCGCGTAGGCGAGCGAGGCCGGGTAGGGCGGGAGCCAGGACAGGAACAGCGCGCGGTGCAGCAGCGTCGACAGCGCGACCAGCGAACCGTCCGCCGCGGCGACCTTGACCAGCGCCAGCGTCTTGGCGAGCAGGCCCGAGAGCACGAACACGAGGATCGCGTTGCGGCCCCAGGCGACGAGCGGCGGCGTCCAGTGCGCGCGCCACTCGAGGCCGTCGGCCAGCGCGTAGAAGAGCCCGAACAGGCCCGCCGCGAGCCCGCCGCTCAGCAGCACGTAGGACGAGGTCCACAGGCTCTTGTTGACCGGGAACGCCGCGCCCCAGGCGTCGCCCAGCAGCGTCAGCGCGGCGCCCGCGGCGAGCAGCCCCAGGGCCGTGCGGGCCTTGTCGTGGCCCGCCCGCAGCCACAGCCCCGCCAGCACGCCGAGCAGCGTCGTCGCGATCGCCGGCAGCGTCGAGACCAGGCCCTCCGGGTCCCACGTCTTCGTCTGCCGCCACATGTGGCCGTCGAGGAACAGGCGGTCGATCGCCGCCGCGAGGTTCTGCCCGGGCTCCAGGTTCGGCGCGGCCCCGCCCGGCAGCGGCACGAACGTGAGCAGCACCCAGTAGCCCGCGAGCAGCGCGAAGACCGTGACGGCCAGCCCGCGCGGGCCGAGCGCGCGCCGCAGCACCCACGCGGCCAGGTAGCACAGGCCGATCCGCTGCAGCACGCCGGGCCAGCGCAGGGTCGCGAAGTTGAAGTACGGCCATGCCGCCATGAACAGGCCGAGGCCGACGAGTTTGCCGGCGCGCAGTGCGGCCTCGGTGAACGAGCCGCGGGAGGAGAACACGATCCCCATGCCGACCATGAACAGGAAGAACGGGAAGATCAGGTCGGTCGGCGTCCAGCCGTGCCACTTCGCGTGGTCGAGCGGCCAGTAGATCGCGCTCCAGCTCCCGGGGTTGTTGACCAGGATCATCGCCGCGATCGTCGCCCCGCGGAACGCGTCGAGCGACACCAGGCGCGGGGAGGTCACCCGTCCATGCTACCGCCCTAGAACTCGGGGTCCTTCGCGCGCCCGACGACGACCAGCGCGGCCCGGCCGGGCCGTGGCCGGGCCAGCACCTCGCCGTGCGCTTCCGCGAGTCCCGGCGGTCCCGGGCTGTCGCCGATCGCGACCCGCAGCACCAGCGGGTGCGCCCCTCCGGCGCTGCGCGGCACGCGGTCGAGCGGAACGCCGGCGCCCGCGAGCAGCGCGAACTCGGGGGCGGGCGCCGTGCCGAAGTGGTCCTTCAGCGGAGGCTGGACGGCCAGGATCAGCACGTACGTTCCGGCCGGCACGGGCTGTCCGCGATAGTCCGTGAAGCGGCCCGTCACCGCGAGCGTCCCCAGCTCGGTGCCCGCGGTCGGCTGCTTCTCGAGCGTCGCCCAGCCGGCGGCGGGCGCCAGGTGCAGTTCGAACAGCGGCCCCTTCACGCGCAGCCCGCGCTCGTCGGTGGTCGCCTGCAGCGAGGCGGCCGCGAGGGTCGCGGCCAGCAGGGCGGCGGTCATGCGTAGAGGTGGGCGACGAACTCCGCGTAGCCGTTGTAGGGCAGCGTCTCCCGCCGCTCGGTCGACCCGAGCGGCGTCTCGTGGGTCTGCGGCCAGGGGTGCGGCACGTGGGGCAGCACGTTCGACTCCCAGGTGTAGTTGCGCGGCGACAGGTCGTTCCAGAACGTGCCGGGCCGCTCCTCGGTGAACTGGAAGGCGACGATCGACTTCAGGCTCTTGAGCCCGTACTTCCACGGCACCGCCAGGCGCAGCGGCGCGCCGTGCTGCGGCGGCAGCGGGCGGCCGTAGATGCCGGTCGCGAGGAAGGCCAGCTCGTTCTTCGCCTCGGCGAGCGTGAGCGCCTCGTAGTACGGGAACACCCGCTTCGTCGCGTACCAGCCGGGCAGCGAGGGGTCGGACACGCTCAGCATGCGCAGGTGGCGCGCTTTCGAGAGCGGCCGGCACAGCTCCACGAACCGGGCCAGCGGGAAGCCGGTCCAGGGCACGGCCATCGACCACGCCTCGACGCAGCGGTGGCGGTACAGCCGTTCCTCGAGCCCCATGAGCCGCACGAGGTCGTCGAGGTCGAAGCTGAGCGCCTTCTCCACCGCGCCGCCGACGTGGACGCGCCAGGGGTCGGTCTTCATCCCGGCGGCGAGCTTCCAGACCTGGTCGCGCTGGCCGGTGAACTCGTCGAACACGTTGTGGCGCGCCGCCAGCGTCTCTTCGGTCAGCGGGCGGTCGAGCGTGTAGCGCGTCGAGCGCGCGGCGGCCGGCGGCGCGTCCTGCGCCCACGCCGCCCGCGGCAGCAGCGCGCCGGCGACCAGGCCCGCCACCAGTTTCCGGCGCCCGGCGAAGACGCCCTCGGGAGTCGCCTCGCCGGCCTTCAGTTCCCAGCCTCGCGGCACGCGGATCAGCACGTCTCGTCTCCAGTCGCCCCCGACAGGTCCCGCCTCATCGCGACGGCCGAGGCGGGGCAGGCGCCGCGCAGCTCGGCGCTGGCCGACAGCGCGGCGCTCAGCGCCTCGCGGCCGACGCGGACGAAGCCGCGGGCCGCGAAGTAGTCCGCGGCGGTCGTGGTCAGCAGCGAGACGTCGCGCAGCCCCGCGGCCCGCGCCTCGGCGAGCAGCCCGGACACCAGCGCGTCGCCGTGGCCGCGGCCGCGCGCGCTCGCCGCCACCGCCACCGAGCGCAGCAGGCCGTGGCGGCCGTGGCGCTCCAGCGCCGCGCAGGCGATCACGACGCCGCCCTCCTCGACCAGGCGGAACCCGGCGAGGTGGTCGCGGGCGCCCGCGAGCGGCAGGCCGCAGGCGGCGAGCAGCGCCGCGATCGCCGGCCAGTCGCCCTCGCGCGCGGCCCGGGTCGTCACGACAGGGCTCCCGCCTCGCGGCCCACGGCGTCGCAGAGCTGCTGCAGCGCGCGGCGCGCGGCCGGCCGCTGCGGGCCCGGGATCCGCCCGAACACCCGCTCGGCCTGCTCGCGCAGCGCGCGGTCGACGGCCTCGAAGCGCCGCCGCCCGCGGGCGCTCAGCGACAGCGCGACCCGGCGGCGGTCGCCCTCCGCGACGGCCTTCTCGACGAGACCCTGCCGCTGCAGGCGGCCGACGGCGCGGCTCGCGAAGCCCTTGTCGAGCCCCAGCCGCGCCGCCAGCTCGCGCAGGCCCAGCGGCCCGCGCCGGCCCAGCTCGCCCAGCAGCAGGCACTCGCTGCCGCCGCAGCCCGCGGCCGCGAGCACCGCGGCGCGCTGCGCCCGCACGTGGCGCCGGGCCAGCTCGCGCAGCAGTTCGCCGTCCGGAATCGTTGACTTCATCAACGACATCGTGGCCTCCCGCCAGATCGTTGTCAACATCAACGATCTGGACGGGCTGCTATGCTGGCCCGCCATGGAGAGCTTCGACCCTTCCGGCGCCGCGGTCCACGACGGCGTGTTCGGCCTGCCGCATTCGCCCGACGATGCCGGCGTCGTGCTGCTGCCGGTGCCGTGGGAGGCCACGGTCTCGTATCGCGCCGGCACCGCGGACGGCCCGGCTGCGGTGCTCGCCGCCTCGCGCCAGGTGGACCTCTTCGACCGCGAGACGGGGCGACCCTACGAGGCCGGCATCGCGATGCTCGCGGTCCCGGCCGAGGTGCGCGCCTGGAGCGACGAAGCGCGCCGCCACGCGCTGCCGGTGATCGAGCGCGGCGGGCCGGGCGACGACCCCGCCCTGCGCGCGGCCGTCGCCGCGGTCGACGCCGCGGGCGAGCGGCTCGACGCGCGGGTCCGGGCCGAAGCGGCCGAATGGCTCGGCCGCGGCAAGCGGGTCGGGCTGGTCGGCGGCGACCACTCGTCGCCGTTCGGGCTGATCGAGGCGGTCGCGGAGCGCCACCCCGGGGTCGGCATCCTGCACGTGGACGCCCACGCCGACCTGCGCGACGCCTACGAGGGCTTCGCGCGTTCGCACGCCTCGATCATGCACAACGTCCACCACCGGCTGGGCGGCGTCTCGCGCATCGTGCAGGTCGGCATCCGCGACTTCGGCGAAGACGAGGACCGGCTGATCCGCGGCAGCGGCGGCCGCATCCGCACCTACTTCGACGCCGACCTGCAGCACGCCCTCGCGGCGGGCGAGACCTGGCGCGACCTGGTCGGCCGCATCGTCGCCGAGCTGCCGCGCGAGGTGCACGTGTCGTTCGACGTCGACGGCCTCGACCCCGCGCTGTGCCCGCACACCGGGACGCCGGTGCCGGGCGGGCTCTCGTTCGCCCAGGCCAGCCTGCTGCTGCGCGGCGTCGTCGAGAGCGGGCGGCGGATCGTCGGCTTCGACCTCGACGAGGTGGCGCCTGGCCCCGGAGACGACGAGTGGGACGGCGCGGTCGGCGCGCGCCTGCTCTACAAGCTGATCGGCTGGATGCTGCTCTCGCAGCGGGCCTGAGCGCGACCGCCTTCTAGCGCAGCACCGGCGGCGGCAGCTTGGCGTCGCCCTTGGCGCCGGCCGGCGCCGGCCGCGGACCCGGGGCGGCGCGGGTCGCGCGCCGCGCCACCTCGGCGAGCCCGCCGAGCAGCAGCAGCGCGAGCACGACGGTGGCCAGCAGCTCCGCGGGCCGGACCTGCGCGTAGAGCGCGCGGCAGGCCCGGCAGCGGCGCGAGCGCAGGCCGAACAGGGCCGCCCACCAGGGGCTGCGGTGGGAGGGCCGGGTGTCGGCGTGGCCGCAGGCCGGGCACCCCTCGCCGCGCGTGAACCGCCTCCAGTCGCGGATGCTGATCGGCTGGGTGTCGGTGCGCGGGTGGCGCCGCAGGTCGAGCTCGGGTTCCTGCGGCGGAGCCGGCGGCTGGTCGATCGACGTCACTTCTTCGGCTTGAGTGCGGCCATCATCTCCTTCGCCATCGCGCGATCGAGGTGGGCGAAGCCGGCGAACTGCTGGCCCGAGAACAGGCCCTCGGCGCCGTCGATCGTGACGATGTCGCCGGTCTGGTACGGGCTCGCGTCGCTCATCAGGAACGCGACCAGGCTGGTCAGCTCGTGGTGCTCGCCGAAGCGGCGCGACGGCACCCGGCGCTTCGCCTGCTTCTCGATCTCGGAGCCGGGCAGCAGCCGGCTGAAGGCGCCCTCGGTGGGGAACGGGCCCGGCGCCACGCAGTTGAGGCGGATGCCGTAGGCGGCCCACTCGACCGCCAGCGACCGCATCATCGCCGCCACCCCGGCCTTGGCCGTGGCCGACGGCAGCACGAAGGCGGAGCCGGTGTGCACGTAGGTGGTGACGACCGAGAGCACCTCGCCCGGCGCGCCGCGCGCGATCAGCCGCCGGCCCAGCTCGCGGGTGGCGTTGAAGGTGCCGTAGAGCACGATCTTGACCACCGCGTCGAAGGCGTTGTCCGAGAGGTCCTCGGAGGCCGAGAGGAAGTTGCCGGCGGCGTTGTTGACGAGCTGGTTGACCGGCCCCAGCTTCGCCTCCACCGCGTCGAAGGCCGCCGCCACCGCCGCCGAGTCGCGCACGTCGGCGCTGGCCCAGGCCGCGGTCCCGCCCGCCGCCGCGATCTCGTCGACCGTCTGCTGCAGCGGCTCGCTGCGGCGGCCGACGACGGCCACCTTCGCGCCGAGCGACGCCATCCGCAGCGCCATCGCCTTGCCGAGGCCGCTGCCGCCGCCCGTGATCAGCGTCGTCTTGCCCGCCAGCAGGTCGCCGCGGAAGCTCTCCTTCATCTCTTTCCCCCGGGGTCTCCCCCCGCGCGCTTGCTCTGGACGCCCCTCGCGCGCAACACCGCCTCGACCCGTTCGCGCTGGTCGCCCTGCAGCTCCAGCACGCCGTCCTTGAACGCGCCGCCGGCCGCGCTCGCTCGCTTGCACTCCTGGGCGAGGGCCGCCGCCGCCGTGGCGTCGCCTGGCAGCCCCGTCACCACCGTGACGAGGCGCCCTGCCGCCCGCCGCTCCAGCCGCAGGCGGGTGGCGCCCGGGGCCACGGCCGGGGTCGCGGGCCGCGGCTCGGGCCGCAGGTGGGCGCCGTCCGTGGACCAGGCGAGCCGGCTCTCGCGTTCGCGCGCCACGGGGGTATTCAATCACAGCGGTGGTAGACTTGCCCGCTCGAGACGGCGCGGACCGCGGCGGCATTCCGCCGGCCCGCCGTCCCTGCAACTCCCGGAGCGAAACCAGAAGATGGCCACCAGATCCCGAGCGACCTTTGCCAAGCGGCAGCGCGAGATCGCGCGCCAGGAGCGCGCCCGAGACAAGGCGGCGAAGCGCGTGGAACGCAACGAGCAGCGCGTGAAGCTCGACCGCTCGGCGAACGACGACCCCGACCTCATGGGCATCGTGCCCGGCCCCCAGGCCCGCCTCTACGACCTCCCCGAAGAAGAAAAGAAGCAGGAAGAGGAAGAGGACCAGGAGAAGTAGGGGGTTCGGGGGCGGAGGAGGCTTCGCCTCCGACGGAGCCCCCGAGGAGCGCAGAGACGCCGCCAGGCGGCTCGGCGACTCCAGAAACGAGTTCGGGGGCTACGCCGTCAGGACCTCGATGCCGTCGTCCTTGACGAGCAGGGTGTGTTCGGCCTGGGCGACCGGGCGGCCCCACGCCTCGCGCAGCGCCGCGTAGGACTGCAGCACCCCCTTCCGCCGCAGCGCGGCCAGCGCCGCCTGCACCTCGTCCGGCGGGAAGGCCCGCAACTGCCGCCGCGCGAAAGGCAGCCCGCGGAAGGCGGCGACCGCCGCGACCAGCGCCGGCGCCACCCCCGGCAACTCGCCGAGCGGAGCCGCCGGAGGCACCCGGAACACCTCGGGCATCCCGTGCTCCCCGACCTCGCCGCTGCCGTCGGTCGCGAACGGCTCGATCGCGATCACGGACCCCGGCGTCAGCAGGTGGTCGGGGTCGCCCGGGGCCAGCACGTTGGGCACCGCCGGCGCGCAGTGCACGGTCCAGCGCCCGACGCCGTGCCCGCACAGGTTCCGCATCGGCCGCAGCCCGCGGCGGCGGATCTCCTGCTCCAGCACGCGCGAGAGGGTGCGCACGGAGACGCCCGGCGCGGCGGCGCCGATCGCGGCCGAGAGCGCCGCCTCCGCGGCCTCCACGAGCAGCCGGTTTCCGGGCGCGTCGCCCACGTTGACGGTGGTCGCGGTGTCGACGACCCAGCCGTCGACGTGGACGCCGATGTCGAGCTTGGCGAGGTCCCCCTCGGCATAGCGCGTCTGGTCGTCGGGGGCCGAGCAGTAGTGGGCCGCCAGCGCGTTGCGCGACGACTGGGCGGGGAAGGCGACGCCGCCGCCCTGGCGCTCGATCTCGGCCTCCACCTGCTCGCACACCTCGCGCACGAGGGTGCCCGCGCGGATCGCCTCCGCGCCGAGCCGCCGCGCCGCGGACGCGATGCGGCCGGCCTCGCGGAGGCTGTCGACGACCCCGGCCGGGAGGCTCAGCCGTCGGCCTTCATCGCGGCGATCAGGCCCGCGATCAGCTCGTCCGCGCGCTCCGCCGGCAGCAGGCAGGTGCCCGCGCCGCGGTGGCCGCCGCCGCCGAGCTGCGACATCAGCTCCCCGACGTTGGTGCGGCTGGTGCGGTTGAAGATCGAGTGGCCGACGGTGGCCGCCACGTGCTGCTTCGACGGGCCCCAGTGCACGCGCAGCGAGATGTTCGCCTGCGGGAACAGCGTGTAGACGATGAAGCGGTTGCCCACGGGCAGCGGCGACAGGTCGCGGAAGTCGGTGAACACCACGTTGCCGTCCTGGCGCGAGCGGGCGAGGGTCGCCTCGCGGAAGGCGCGGTCCTGGTCGCGGAGCTGGGCCGCGCGGCGGGTCACGGCGGGCAGCGCCATCACCTCCGCGATCGGCTTGTCGCGCAGCGCGGCGAGCAGCTCGAAGAAGTACTCCTGGTAGCCGCCCAGGCCCGAGCGCGGGTCGAGCGTGAAGCCGAGCAGGATGTACTCCTTCGGGTCCAGCACGTCGTCCATGTTGAGCTGCGCGGAGTCGACGCGGTCGGTCTCGTCGACCAGCAGCGCCCACTTCTCGATCTGCGGGTGGGCGCCGCGGTAGTAGTCGTAGACGACGCGCGCGGCCGACGGGGCCAGCGCGTAGGCGCCGCGGAAGTCTTCGGGCGGCTTCTCGTTGGAGTCGGTCAGCAGGTGGTGGTCGAACCACTTGGCGCAACCCGAGTGGTACGGCAGGTTGGCGAGGATGTCCTCGTCGGTGACCGCGAAGCGACGGTCGGTGATGTCCTGGGGGTGGACCAGGATCACCTCGCGGATCGGCTCGCAGGCCGTGATCAGCACGGCCGAGGTGAGTCCGTCGAGGTCGCCGCGGGTCACGAGTCGCATGAGTCCTCCCGAGCAGGGGTTCCGGCGATCCTAGGCCACCCGTCCGCGGCCATCAAACTGCGCCCGAAGACAGCAACGCCCGGGACTGGGGAGTCCCGGGCGTTGCCGGCCGCCGGCCGCGGTCGCGCGGTCGCGCGGTCGTGGCGCTAGGCCTTGGTGACGTTCGCGGCGCGCGGACCCTTGGGGGAATCCACGACCTCGAATCGGACGCGCTCGCCCTCGGTCAGGGTGCGGAAACCCTCGGCGCGGATCTCGGAGTGGTGGACGAAAACGTCCGGGCCACCCTCACGCGAGAGGAAACCGAAACCCTTGGCCTCGTTGAACCACTTGACGGTACCTTCGATCATGAACGTGCTGCTCCTTCGGGAACGTTGAGGGGCGCGTCTCCTGCGTTACGCCGGACGACAGTGCCACTTCGACGAGGCGGCACGCTAGCAGAACGAAAAATGCAGTGTCAATCGCCGGCGCCGCGGCCTGGTCAGTCGGTGCCCTTCACGCTGGCGAGCGGCGTGAGGCGGGTCTCCACGCGAGCCAGGCCGGCCGCCTCGACCGCCGCCACCACGGCCGCCGCGCTCTTGTAGCAGGCGGGCGACTCGTCGACCGGCACGTCGCCGCCGGCGTTGACCAGCACGCCCAGCTCGCGCATCCGGCGGTTCGCCTCGTGCTGCGGGATCCCGTGGCGGGCGGCGGTGCGCGACAGGCGCCGCCCGCAGCCGTGGTTCACCGAGTAGAGCGCACGCGCCGCCCCGGGCAGCGGGCGCAGCACGTAGGACGTGTCGCCCATCGAGCCCGGGATCAGCACCGGGTGGCCGCTGTGCGACCAGCGCGTTCCGGAGAGCATCGGGTGCCCCGCCGGCAGCGCGCGCGTCGCGCCCTTGCGGTGCACCCACACCGGCTCGCGGAACAGGTCGGGGTGGCGCTCCTCCTGGACCAGGTTGTGGGAGATCTCGTAGACGAGCTCCGGCTCCTCGCCGAAGGCGCGGGCGAACGCGGCCGCGACCTCGCGCCTGATCAGCAGCCGGTTGACGATCGCGTAGTTGCCGCCGGCCGCGACCGCGTTCCTGTACGCGCGCCAGTGGCGCGACTCGGGCGCGAAGTAGCCGAGGTCCATCTGGCCGCGGCCGAGGCCCAGCTCCTCGCGCGCACGCTCGAAGTACCAGGTGGCGAGCCCGTGCCCGAAGCCGCGCGAGCCCGTGTGGTACATGACCCACAGGCGCGAGCCCGCCTCGTCGTCGTCGGCCTGCAGCTCGATGAAGTGGTTGCCGCCGCCGAGGCTGCCGAGCTGCTGCTGGCCGCGCCAGGCGCGGCTCTCTTTCGGCACGTCCCAGGAGTCGTCGACCGGAATGCGGTCGCGCTCGGCGCTCCCGCGGGCGACGCCCAGCGCCTCGGCGCCGCCGCGGAAGAGCTCCTGGAACCGCTGCGGCGTCACCGCCTGGCCGCGGGCGCCGACGCCGAGGCCGACCCGCTTCATCACCTCGCGCGAGAACGCGCGCACGGCCTCGGGCGTCGCCCGCTCGCGCGGGACCGAGGAGCGCAGGGCGGCGATGCCGCAGCCGATGTCGTAGCCGACCGGGCCCATCGCCAGCGTGCCCGCGGTCGCCATCACGCAGCCGACGGGCACGCCGTAGCCGTGGTGGGCGTCGGGCGTGATCGCCACGTCGCGCACGCCGGGGAAGCGGCGGGCGTTGACGATCTGCGGGCCCAGCGAGTCGTCGGCCTCGGCCAGCAGCTCCGGGGTCATGAACACCCGGACCTCGCCCTCGGGCAGCGGCAAGCGGTAGAAGCCGCCCGGGTCGCGCCGCAGCGCGGCCTTCCACTGGAGCGGATTCAATGCGGGGCTACTGCGCGCCGTAGTTGTAGGCGAGCTCCTGGCGCAGGTTGCGCGAGCGGATCAGCGACTGCGAGTGGTCGGAGAAGAAGAAGTTGACCACCTTGTTGCCCTCGCCGTACTTGTCGGCGAAGCGCTGCCAGAGCTGCGGGCCCTTGGTCACGTCGTAGCCCGCCTCCCACGCGTAGCGCAGGCCGACGCGGTCGGCCTGGTCCTCGTGGCTGCGGCCGTAGCCCGACGACCACGCCGAGGCGCCCAGCATGGTCAGCACCTGGGCCGCCATCTTCCAGCCCTCGGAGTCGATCGCGCCTTCGGCGATGCCGATCAGCCCCAGCGCGCCCAACTGGATCAGGATCTGCTTCTTGAAGCCCTTGCGCGAGTGCTCGTGGGTCGAGTGGGCCAGCTCGTGGCCGATCACGATCGCCACCTCGTCGTCGTCCATCGCGTCGAGCAGGCCGCTGAACACGTAGATCGAGCGGTTGGGCGCGGCCATCGCGTTCCACTCCTTGTTCTCGACCACGTAGACGCGGAAGTCCTCGGGCTCCATGTACGGGGGCACCAGGCGGGCGGCGATGCGGCGCACGCGCTCCACCTGCGGCCCGCGCTCGAGCAGCCGGCCGTAGCTCTCCATCCGGCCCTGGTCGTCCTGCTCGAACATGCGGCCGGCACGCCGGAACTGCGTCTCCTGCTCGTCGAAGGCGCGCTTGAGTTCGCCCTCGAACAGCGCGTCGCCGTTGGGCTTCGCCTCGACCTCGCGGGCCAGGATCGAGCCGTCGCGCTGGCGCGTGCCCTTGACCTTCACCTCGTAGCCGAGCGGCACCGAGGCGAAGTCGCGGGCGTCGCCGCCGCCCTTGAACCTGCCGCCGGGCGCCAGCCGCACCCGCTGGCCCTCGATCACGAGGGCGCCGCGGTCGCGCCACTCGGCGTAGCCGTCGAGCTTCAGCTCCTTCGTTTCCTGGGCGAGCGCGGCGGGTCCCGCCAGCGCGGCGCACAGCAGCAGGGAGAACGCGGCGCGCATCGCGCTCAGGCCTGCTTCGGGTCGGCGGGCAGCAGCGCGCCCAGCGCCCAGCCGATGCCGGCGGAGATCGCCGCCGCCAGCGAGCCGAAGAAGAGCCCGCCGCCGCGCCGCACGAGCGCGTCGCCGAGCGAGAGCTCGCCGGCCTTCTCCGCGGCGGTGGTCGCGACCAGCGAGCGGAAGTCCGCGATCGTCTGGCCGGCCGGCGCCTGGTCCAGCAGCGTGACCAGCCAGTCGAGCTGCTGGGTGTTGAGCGCGATCGGGTGGTTGAAGTAGGTGTGGGCGCCGATCAGGAACGAGCCCACCGTGCACACGAAGATCACGACCTGGGTGGCGAAGCCCATCACCGCGCCCAGCGACAGCGCCTGAACCGCGCCGTAGCCGAGCCAGCGGCGGGCGAAGGCGCCGTGGAACGCCGCCGCGATCAGCGTCAGCGTGACCAGGCTGAAGACGTGGTGGACCTTCTCGTACGGCACGCCCTGGCTGCCCTGCAACAGGCGGCCGATCGCGAACAGCAGCAGCACGACCAGGAACGGCCGGGCGACGCGCAGGTGGGTCTTCACGGGCAAGCCTCCGAGGGAGCCATTCAGGTCCAGCCGAGCCCGGCGCCGGCTCCGCGGCGCTGGGCCATGTCGCGGGCGAAGTCCTCGAGATCGGACATCAGGCCGGGCGTCAGCGTGCCGCGCAGCCCGACCAGGCGCAGGCCGCGGACCATGCCCGGGTCGTCGTCGGCGCGCAGGGCTCTGGCGTCCTCGCAGCCGCCGAGCGCCCGCGCGTAGTCCTCGAGCGCGAGCTCGGCGGCCTCGCCCAGCGGGTAGGCGGCCCGGAACGGCAGCTCGAAGACCTCGCCCACGCGAGCGGCGCTACTTGCGCTTCGCGTACCAGTCCACTTCCATCTGCGCGAAGGCCGCCCACTTCTCGGGCAGTTCCTCGAGCGGGAAGATGGCCTGGACGGGGCACACCGGCACGCACGCGCCGCAGTCGATGCAGGTCTCGGGGTCGATGTAGAGCTTGGTCTCCGAGGCGAACTCGGCCTCGTCCTTCTTCGGGTGGATGCAGTCGACCGGGCACACCTCGACGCACGCGGTGTCCTTGGTGTTGACGCACGGTTCGGCGATCACGTAAGTCATCGACTAGGCCTCCTCGGGCACGGGCGATTGATTGCCGAATCGTAGCGGAAACCCGTGGCCGCCGGAACGCGCGGCCTGGCGCCTTTCTTGACGCGGCCCGCGCCGGCCCGTAGCGTGCGCCGCGATGGCGCTGCGGGGGAGCCGATGAGGGCGGTCGTCCAGCGCGTGAGCCGCGCCGAGGTGCGGGTCGAGGGCGCCGTCGTCGGTGCGATCCGGAAGGGCCTGCTGGTCCTCCTCGGCGTGGCCGCCGCCGACACGGAGCGCGACGCCGCCTGGCTCGCCGAAAAGGTCGTCGGCCTGCGCGTCTTTCCGGACTCCGCCGGGGCGATGAACGTGCCGCTGCTGGAGGCGGGCGGCGGCCTGCTCGTCGTCTCGCAGTTCACCCTCCTCGGCGACTGCCGCAAGGGGCGGCGGCCGAGCTTCGTCGACGCGGCCCCCCCGGAGCGGGCCGACGCCCTGTACCGCGCGTTCGTCGCCCGCGCCCGCGCGCTCGGCGCGCCGGTCGAGACCGGCGTGTTCCGCGCCCACATGGACGTGGAGCTCCTCAACGACGGCCCGGTCACGCTGCTGCTCGACAGCACGAGGGCGTTCTGAGCGCCGCCCGCAGGCTGCTGGCGCTCGGCGCCGGGCTCTACCTCTTCGTGCTCGCGCTGGAGCTGCTCAAGCGCGGCGCGTCGGGCCTGCTGCCGCTCTTGCGCGTGCTCGACGTCGACGGCGTCGCGGGCGGCCTCGGCTTCGGCTGGCTGGGCGCCTGCGTGCTGCTCTCGGGCTCGCCGGTGGCGGCGATCGCGCTGGCCCTGCTGGCGGGCGGCGCGCTGTCGACGCTCGAGGCCTTCGCGATGATCGGCGGCTCGCGGCTCGGCGCGTCGTTCGTGGTGCTGGTGCTGGGCGCGGCCGACGACTTCCGCGCCGGGCGCCGCGACGGCCGCGCGGCCTACGTCGGCGCCACCGCGCTGCTGGCGACCGCCGCCATCTACGTGCCCGCGCTGCTGTGCGGCTACCTGGCGCTGGACCGCGGGCTGCTCTCGGGCCTGAGCCTCGAGGGCCGCGCGCTCGACTCGCTGCTGCGGCCGCTGTTCGGCGCCGTCGCTTCCGCGGCCGCCGCGGCGCTGCCGCCGCTCGCGCTGTTCGGCGCCGGCCTCGGCGCGCTGCTCGGCGGCTTCCGCGCGCTCGACCTGGCGCTGCCCGACCTCTCCGGCGAGCGCAGCCCGCTCGAGAGCGTGGGCCAGGTCGTGCTGCGGCCGGTCGTGCTGTTCCTGCTGGGCGCCGGTCTCACCTGCCTGACGCTCTCGGTCTCGGTGTCGATCTCGCTGCTGGTGCCGCTCACCGCCCGCGGCTGGATCCGCCGCGAGAACGTGTGGCCCTACGTGTGCGGCGCCAACGTGACGACGCTGATCGACACCCTGCTGGCGGGGGCGCTGGTCGGCCATCCCGACGCGGTGCGGATCGTGGCGCTGCAGATCCTGTTCGTCGCGCTGCTCTCGCTGCCGGTCGTGCTGGTCTTTCCCCACGCGTTCGGCCGCTGGCTCGACCGCCTCGCCCGCGCGGCCACCGCGACGCCGCGGGCGCGATTCACCTTCGTCGGCCTGGTGCTGCTGATCCCGGCGCTGCTGCTGGGGCTCGGTTAAGGAGGGAAACGTGCGCAGCCTCGTCTACGTCGACGCCTCGCCGCGGGGGCCGTGGGCGCTCGCCGCAGCGCGCGCGCTGGGCCCGGCCCTGCTCGGCGAGGTCGTGCTGCTCGCCTCGGAGGAGGACGTGGCGCGCGACCCGGGCCTGCTGCTGCGGGCCCGCGCGGCGCTGGGGCCGATGGGCGACGCGGCGGCCGAGAAGCGGGCGCCCGGGGCGGCCGAGGTGTCGATCGTGCAGGAGGCGCTGGCCGGCGGCTACGGCCTGCTGGTCGTGCCGCCCGCGGGGCGCGGGGCGATCGCCCGCATGCTGAAGGGCTCGCGGGTGGCGACGGTCGTGCGCAGCGTGCACGCGGCGGTGCTCGTCGCGCGTCGCGCGCCCGAGCGCCTGCGGCGGGTGCTGGGCGCCGTCTCGGGTGGCGCGACGAGCGGCGCGGTGATCGACGCGGCGCGCGCGGTCGCGTCGGTCTCGGGCGCCAGCCCCGACTTCGTCCACGTCGACGACCAGGTGCGCCTGCCCGGCGCGGCGAACGACGCGGCGAGCCCGGAGTCGGGCGTGCGGGCGCTGCTGGCCGCAGGCGGGTCCGGCCGCGAGCCGCTGTGGCGCGAGGGGCTCGTGGTCGAGGAAGTGCTCGCCGAGTTCGAGCAGGGCGCCTACGACCTGCTGGTCGTGGGCGCGTGCCCCGATCCCGTCGAGTGGGGCCGCGAGGACGTCACCGAGCGCCTGCTGCTCGGCTGCCCGGGCTCGGTGCTGGTGGTGCCGCAGGCGGGCCTGCCGCGCCGCTAGCGCGGGCCCTGCCCCGACCCGGGGCCCACCATCGTTTCGGGGCGGACCCACTGGTCGAACTGCTCGGCCGTGACGCCGAGGCGCAGCGCCGCCTCCTTCAACGTGAGCCCCTCGGCGTGCGCCAGGCGCGCGATCTTCGCCGCCCGGTCGTAGCCGACGTGCGGGTTGAGCGCCGTCACCAGCATCAGCGACTCGCGCAGGTGGCGCTCGATCCGCTCGCGTCGCGGCTCGATCCCCGCGGCGCAGTGCTCGCGGAAGCCGTCGCAGCCGTCGGCCAGCAGCCGGCAGCTCTGCAGGAAGGCGTGGGCGATCAGCGGCTTGTAGACGTTGAGCTGGAGGTGTCCGCTCATCCCGCCGACGCCGATCGCGACGTCGTTGCCCATCACCTGCGCGCAGGCCATGGTCAGCGCCTCGGCCTGGGTGGGGTTCACCTTGCCCGGCATGATCGAGCTGCCCGGCTCGTTCTCCGGGATCGCGATCTCGCCGATCCCGCAGCGCGGGCCGGAGGCCAGCAGCCGCACGTCGTTCGCGATCTTGTGCAGCGCCGCGGCCAGCGTCTTCAGCCCGCCGTGGGCGTGGACCAGCGCGTCGTGGGCGGCCAGCGCCTCGAACTTGTTGGGCGCGGTGACGAACGAGTGGCCGGTGAGCGCCGCCAGCTCCGCCGCCACCCGCGCCCCGA
This sequence comes from Vicinamibacteria bacterium, assembly GCA_025994075.1. Lineage (GTDB taxonomy): Bacteria > Acidobacteriota > Vicinamibacteria > Fen-336 > Fen-336 > WYBL01. Next base: position 322,903 of record JAMQGV010000017.1, on the reverse strand, counting down.
ACTCGGGGTGCGCGTTGAGGCCCGTGCCCACCGCCGTTCCGCCCAGCGCCAGCTCGGCGACGTGGGGCAGCGCCGCCTCGAGGTGGCGCTGCGCGTGGTCGAGCTGGGCGACCCAGCCCGAGAACTCCTGGCCGAGCGTCAGCGGCGTCGCGTCCTGCAGGTGGGTGCGGCCGAGCTTGACGACGTCGGCGAACGCGCGGGCCTTGGCGTCGAGCGCGTCGCGCAGGCGGCCTGCGGCCGGGATCACGTGCTCGCGGATCGCCACGTACGCGGCCACGGACATCGCGGACGGAAACACGTCGTTGCTCGACTGGCCGCGGTTGACGTCGTCGTTCGCGTGCACGAGCCGGCCCTCGCCGCGCGGGCCGCCCAGGAGTTCCGAGGCGCGGTTGGCCAGCACCTCGTTGACGTTCATGTTCGTCTGCGTGCCCGAGCCGGTCTGCCACACGACCAGCGGGAACTCGTCCGGGTGGCGGCCCGAGAGCACCTCGTCCGCGGCGGCGGCGATCGCCTCCGCCTTGCGCGCGTCGAGCTCGCCGAGCGCGGCGTTGACCCGCGCCGCCGCCTTCTTGCACAGCGCGAGCGCCGCGATCAGCTCGGCCGGCATCCGCTCGCCGGAGGCGCGGAAGTGCAGCAGCGAGCGCTGCGTCTGCGCGCCCCACAGCCGCGCGGCGGGCACCTCGATGGGCCCGAACGAGTCGCGTTCGACGCGGACGTCCATCGCAACCTCCCCGGAATCCCCGGAATCGGGGCGAGTACCTTTCGCTACGTGCGGCTCCGAGTGACGACCTCCGCGACGAGGTCGAAGTCGGCATCGGCGTGTTCCAGCGTGGCTCCGTGGTGCTTTGCGCAGGCCGCGATCAGCAGGTCCGTCGCCGGAACCGTGATGCCCGCCGCGCGGCACCGCCGGGCCAGCTCGTGCGCGCCGTCCCAGACCGCCGGCGTGATCGCCAGCTCGGGGATCAGCCGCTCGAAGTCGCGCAGCACGCGCTTCTCGCGCTCGCCCCCGGCCCCGTTCCAGAGCTCGAGGCGCACCAGCGGGCACCAGCAGGCGAGGCCGGCGGTGAGAGCGGCCTCCACGCGGGCGCGCACGCCGGGATCGCCGTCCGGGCGCAGGAAGTGAATCCAGGACGACGAGTCGACCAGGATCAACGTCAGGCCTGCCGCCGCTGCTTGCGGAGCTGGTCGACGCCCACCAGGTCCCGGCAGCTCCCGGCGCGGGACACGAGCTCGGCCATCCGCCGCCGGCGATTGAACTCCGCCAGCGCCGTCACGACCGCGTCGCGCTTCGTGCGCGCGCGGGTGAAGCGCATGGCATCCTCGAGTTCTTTCTCGGGAATATCAATCGTCGTCTTCATGCATCCATTCTAAGCCCCTCGGGAATCCCACAGGGGACTTCGACGCGCCCACTGCAGGAGCCGGCCGCGGCGGGTTGGTCAGAGATCCGTGCCCTTGCGGAGCCGATCCAGGTAGCCCTGGTAGACGAACGAGCGGTCGCGCTTGCGGCCGCTGGTCTCGACCAGCACGCCCGCGTCGACCAGGCTCTCGATGGCGCGGCCGGCAGTCGGCTTGGTCGTCGCGAGCAGCGACGTGACCGCGGCGACGGTCGTGATCGGGTGCCGGGGCAGCAACTCGAAGAGCCGCAGCGTGCTCACGGACGTGGCCTCGTGCGCGAGCACCCGGGCCCGGTCTGCGGCGACGAGCGCGAACAGTTCGCGCGCCGAGTCGACCGCCTCGTCGGCGATCGTCGCGACGCCGTCGAGGAAGAAGTCGAGCCATCCCTCCCAGTCACCGTCGGAGCGAACCGCGTTCAGCCGGCGCGCGTACTCCTGCCGGTGCCGCTTGAAGAAGAGGCTCAGGTAGAGCATGGGCCGGGTCAGCGCCTGCCAGTGCTCGAGCAGCAAGGTCACCATCAATCGTCCGATGCGTCCGTTGCCGTCGAGGTAGGGGTGGATCGTCTCGAACTGAGCGTGCAGCAGTCCCACCCGGATGAGCGGGGGCCTTGGGTCGTCGCCGTGGAGGTACTTCTCGAAGGCGCCGAGCACGTCGCCGAGCGCATGGGGCGGGGGAGGCACGAACGCGGCGTTCCCGGGGCGGCTGCCGCCGATCCAGTTCTGACTGCGCCGCACCTCTCCCGGCCGCTTGTCGGCCCCGCGCACGCCGCGCATGAGTCGGCGATGGGCCTGGTTGAGCAGGCGCATCGAGAGCGGAAGGCCCTTCGGGCTCGACAGTTGGGCGCGGGCGAACGTCAGCGCGTCGAGGTAGTTGCAGACTTCTTCGACGTCGGCGTTGGGCGCGTCGCTGCCCGCCCCCGCCTCGAACGCGAGCAGGTCGACCAGCGTGGCCTGTGTTCCCTCGATCTGGGACGAGAGCACGGCCTCCCTGCGCACGAACGCATGGATGAACCAGTCGAGCGACGGCACCATTTCGCCGGCCAGCTCGAGCCGGACGAGCGCCTGCTCGGCGCGGTGCAGGCGAAGGGCCAGCGTTCCGTCGAGGGCCAGCGCCGGGTCGGCGGGCGGGAGGGCGAACGGGATGAAGGCCGCGACCTCCTCCCCGCCCACGAGGGTCCGTTCGTAACGGCCCGTCGTCCGCTTCGGCATGGGCGCCTCTCGCTAGTAACGAAGTCTTTACTTTCTCGCTGTGATAGTCAAGTGGTCGTCAACATCCGAGGTCGGAGCATCGCAGCCTGTGGATCCCGCGCGATCGGGGCAGACGTGGCTCGGTCGGTCCCGCTGAGGCAATGGCAGAATCCGCGGGTGCTTGCGAGCACTATGGAGAACAGCTCGAAGGGCGGGAAGAGACCTGCGACACAAGTGTATTCGAGATCGTCACCGTGACGGCACAGATCGCCTTCGACGACCTTCGCTCTTATGCCACTCTAGGGATCATCGAGCGTGCCGGACGCGGCCTGAAGTCGTCTCTGGGAGGTCTGCTCGGTGACGACAACAAGGACCCCAAGAAGGCCCAGCCTGCCAAGCCTATCGTCTTGTCGGAACATCCCAAGCCCAAGCAGACCTGCAAAGGGGCCCTGACGCGATCACGCTCTCTGGATCGGCAGGCTCAGGCGCCGTGGGCGCCACGTTGAATTTGACGCTTGACCGCTACGGCCAAGTGTTCGTTAGTCTTCCGGGGCGAGGCGCTTCTGCGGGCAGCTCGTTCGGAAGTGGACGCTTCTCGTGGAGCCTCCAAGCAGAGTATCTGGCCCGCGCCGTTCGCGCTCGCGGCCCAAGGGGAGACCAGACGCTTGTAACATGGCCCGACAGCAGCGCAGAGGAGTCCTACCGATTCCACGAGGGGCTTGCTGCGACCGGTTCCGCGTTCTACTGGCTGGGCGGGTCCCTCACTCAAACGGCTGGTCACCGGGAAGGTGAACCGAACCGAATCTCACTGGGACTGGGGATCGGAAGTCCGCAAGCTGGGGCCGGACTCACGATCGCCGACCTCGTCTTCGACACGCCGATTGCTTGGGGGGCGTGCGAAGGTGGCGGCCAGTGACCTCCGATGTGCTGGAAGTGGTCATCGCGCTGATCTGGGCTGTCGTCATCGCCGGTTTTGGCTGGCGGATGGCAACCCGCCCTCGCGAATTCCACCGGCTTCTCGACAGCTTGGAGGGCTTGCTTGGGACGTCCAACCCTGGACCACGGGCCGGAGACACTCAGACTCGGCTCACCGGTGCTGGCATCGCATTCCTGGGGTTGGCCATGCTCTGCCTCCTCCTGCTCGGTCTACTGCAGTGAACTCGGCCGATTCGCTCCCTACGGTATGTGGGCGTTGTCAGCCCTGACCCACCCGGAGCGCGATCCAGCGCCTGCCGGCCTCGTGCGCCCAGCGCAGTTTGGCCGGGAAGTCCAGGCGCTGGGGCCGGCCGAGGTCCAGGCCCTGGCTACGGCTGCGATCGGGCCCGGAGTTGAAGGTGTAGCCGGTGGGGTGAGTCTCCCCGGCCGGGTGTCGAAGGGCCTCGACGCGGGCTCGACCTGGGCGCACGCGGATGACATGAGGTGTTCCTGTGGTAGCAGGTCGACGGGGATGCCCGGTGGTGGCATGGATGCTGGGCGCTCGCCCTGGCTCTTGGTGCGCGGTCGTCGCACCCGCCGCCGTACGATGAGGAGCCGTTCAGGTGGCACCGCATCAGCCACGCGATCCGCATCGACCGGATGAGAATCCATGGTCCTGCTCCCTTCAGCGGCGGGGTCGCGTGACCCCGTACTCCTTGAGCTTGCGATAAAGCGTGGCCGAGCCGATGCCGAGCTCCGCCGCGGCCCGCTCCCGGTTGCCGCCGACCCCGCGCAGCACCGCGAGGACGTGGGCCCGCTCGACGTCGGCCAGCGTGCGCGGCGCGCCCGGGGAGCCGCGGCCGGGCTGGGCGATGCGCACCTCCTCGGGCAGGTCCTCCACGTCGACGCGGCGGCCGCGGGCCAGCACGACCGCGCGCTCGATCACGTTCTGCAGCTCGCGCACGTTGCCCGGCCAGCCCCAGCGCTGGAGCTGGTCGGCGGCGGCCGGGGTCAGGCCCGTGACGGGGCAGCCGGTGCGGGCGGCGACCAGGGCGACGTGGCGGCGGGCCAGAGGCAGCACGTCCTCGCGCCGCTCGCGCAGCGGCGGCACCCGGATCTCGATCACCCGCAGCCGATAGTAGAGGTCCTGGCGGAAGCGGCCCGCGGCCACCTCGGCGGCGAGGTCGCGGTGGGTGGCGGCCAGCACCCGCACGTCCACCGCGCGCACCCGGTTCTCGCCGACCCGCCGCACCTCGCGCTCCTGCAGCACGCGCAGCAGCTTGGCCTGCATGGCGGTCGGCAGGTCGCCGATCTCGTCGAGCAGCAGGGTGCCGCCCGAGGCCGCCTCGAACAGGCCGGCGCGGTCCTGGGTGGCGCCGGTGAAGGCTCCGCGCGCGTGGCCGAACAGCTCGCTCTCCAGCAGCGTCTCCGGCACCGCCGCGCAGTTGACGGCGACGAAGGGACGCAGCGCGCGCGCCGAGCCGGCGTGCACGAAGCGGGCGAGCGCCTCCTTGCCGCTGCCGCTCTCGCCGGCGAGCAGCACGGTGGAGTCGACGAGGGCGACGCGGCGCGCGAGGTCGAGCGCGTGGCGCATGGCGGCGCTCTCGGCGACCAGGCCGCCGTCGTCCGCCTGGCCCGATCGCGGCCGGCGCGCGGCCAGCTTGCGGTCGGCCCGGCGCAACGCGGCCGTGACCTGCCGCAGCGAGCGGTCGAGCGCGTCGGGCTCGAAGTAGACGAGCCGCGGGTCGTCGCCCCACTCCTCGCGCGGCCGGCCCGCCATCACGCACACCGCGTCGCCGCGGCCGCGGCAGCGCTCCTCCACGCAGCAGATCGCGCGGCCGTGGCAGTAGCCGAGGTAGCCGCTCGCGAAGCCGCACGACATCCAGCACACGGGCTCGCTCGACAGCCCGAGGTGGGCGAGGTGGGCCTCGGCCTCGACGGACTCCTTCCACAGGGCCTGGGCGAACGGGCGCGGGCCCTCCACGGCCCCGACCGGCTCGTAGACGAGCATGCCCTGGAGCTGGTGCAGGCGGCCGCCGGCGCGGTGCCACTCGCGCTCGTCGTCCCACGGGAAGGCGGAGCGCAGCGCCTCCGCGGTGCGCCAGCCGTGGGCGTATCCGAAGCGGGTCAGTACCACGCGCGCCGCGGTCGGCCCCAGGCTCTCCACCAGCTCGCGGCGCAGCAGGCCGAAGGCGACGACGTCGAGGATCAACGCGCGCTCGCCCGCGAAGCGGATCGTGCCGCCGCCCGGCTCGAAGTCGAGCAGCTCGCGCAGGTCGAGGTCTTCGGCGCGCACATGCCTCCCGAAATGAGAGTTTGATCATATCATTTTGATGTCAAGCTTCGCCCCGCCGCAGGGGCTGTCCAAAGCGGGTCAGCGACTTGCGCGCCGGCACGGCGGTTGCGATCAGGCCCGGCCAGGAGGATGCAGATGATCCAGGTTCGCCCTGCCGACGACCGCGGCCGCACCGACTGGGGCTGGCTCGACAGCCGCCACACGTTCTCGTTCGGGGAGTACCACGACGAAGGGCACATGGGCTTCGGCGCCCTGCGCGTGATCAACGACGACCGGGTCGCGCCCGGGGGCGGCTTCGGCGCCCACGGCCACCGCGACATGGAGATCCTGTCCTACGTGCTCGACGGCGCGCTCGAGCACCAGGACTCGACGGGCGGCGGCGGCGTGATCCGCCCCGGCGAGATCCAGTTCATGAGAGCGGGCACCGGCGTGGTGCACAGCGAGTTCAACCACTCGCGCACGGCGCCCGTGCACTTCCTCCAGATCTGGATCGTGCCGGCCCGCCGCGGCCTGCGGCCGGGCTGGGACCAGCGGAGCTTCGACGCCGAGGCGGCGCGCCGCGAGTTCGCGCTGCTGGCGTCGAAGGACGGCCGCCAGGGCACGGTGCAGGTCGAGCAGGACGTCGACCTCTGGATGGCCCGGCTGGAGGCGGGAGAGCGCCGCGAGCTGGCGCTGGCCCCGGGCCGGCGCGCGTGGGTCCACGTGGCGCGCGGCGCGGTGGAGCTCGGCGGCACGCCGCTCCGCGAGGGCGACGGCGCCGCCGTGCAGGGGCTCGAGCGACTGTCGTTCTCCGCTGGCGAAGCCGGCGAAGTGCTGGTCTTCGACCTCGCCTGACCCACGCGGGGGACGGGTGCGCGGCTTTTCACCGCCCCCGTCCCCCTGCGACCGCTACTCCGGCCAGCCCGTCTGGGGCAGGCCCTTCACCAGCTTCAGGGCGTTCTTGTAGTAGAGCTTCTTCAGCACCTCGTCCGGCAGGGCGAGGCCGTAGAGCTTCCAGAACGCGTGGTAGTCGCGGTAGTAGTCGAAGTACTCGTCCGCGGTCTCCAGCGTGCGCCAGTAGTAGGGGAACTCGTCCGGCTGGAAGCTGTCCTTGCCGAACAGCACGCGATCCTGGTACTTGACGAAGAACTCGCGCGCCGTGCGCGGCTGGCGGCCGTACTCGGCGAGCACCGCGGCCATCTCGGGGTAGACGTTGGGCAGCCGGTCGAGCAGGCGGCCGAGCCGGGCCAGGTCGTTCGAGTGGTAGAGCATGTGGGCGCCGATGAAGGTCGTCTTCGGATGGCGCTCGAACATGCGGTCGCGCTCGGCGATCAGCTCCTCGAAGCGCGGGAACTTCGGGTCCTGATAGCGGCGGTCGGGAAACAGCGCCTGCTCCAGCCAGCGCTCGTTGCGGAAGTCGATCGGGTCGAAGAACGGCGCGGGCTCGGCGGTGTGGATCAGCACCGGCACGCCGAGGCGGGCGCAGGTCTCCCAGATCGGGTCGAGCTCCGGGTCGTCGAGCCGCAGCCGGGTGCCGTCCGCCTTCAGCACGCGGAGGCCGAGCTCCTTGAAGATCTTGAGCCCGAGCGCGCCGGCATGGATGTCCTGCTCGAGCTGGGCCGCGGCCCGCTGGCCGAAGCCCGACCCGACCGGCTGCGAGAAGTCGACGTTCGCGAACAGCACCATGCGGTCGGCGTGCGGGCTGTTGCGCAGCACCGCGACGCCCTCGCGCAGCTTCTCGCCCCAGCCGCCGGAGAGGTTCACCAGCACCCGGAGGTTGAGGGCGTCCATGTCCTTCACCACCTGGGCGAGGCGCTCCGGCGCGATCGGCGTGCGGTGGTGGCTGTGGACGTCGATCACCGGGAACTTCGCGCGCGGCGTCGGGTGCTGCGGCACGACGAGCTGCGACGTGGGCTCGTACTCGGTGATCGACGGCGCCGGCCACTCCGGCTTCCGGCCTTCGCCGGGCCGCTGCGCCATGCGATCCGCCGGTGGCGGTTGTTGCGCGACCAGCACGCCCGCCGCCAGCGCGCCCGCCGCCAGCGCCAGGCCCCAGGTTCGCTTCGCCATCAGCAATCCCTCCTCGCCTTTCGCCGCCCCCACGACCCCACCACCCCCAGCAGCGCCCAGCCGGCAGCCGAGGCTGCCGCGCTCCACAACACGGCCCGGGGACGATAGACCAGCTCGACCCCGTGGCGGCCCGCGGGCACCGCCACCGCGCAGAAGGCGAGGTTGGCGCGCAGCAGCGGGGCCGGCGCGCCGTCGACCGTGGCCTGCCAGCCGGGATCGTGGGTGGAGACGAAGACCACGAACCCCGGCGCCTCGAGTTGCGCCTCGATCCGCACGCGGTCGGCGCGTCGCTCGACGATGCGCGTCGCGCCGCCGACCGCAGCCGCGGGGCGGGCATCGCCATCCGCCAGCACCACCTCGCGTCGCGGGTCGAATCCCGGGTCGAGCAGCGTCGCCACCGCCTCGCGGCCGTCCGCGATCCGTGCGCCGCCGACCGCGTACACGAGCGGCAGCGGGTCGGGCACGGCGAACAGCCGGATCGGGTCCTGGAACAGCCCCGGCCAGCTCGCGACCTCGACCAGGCCCGGCGCCGGCTCATGGAGGGCGACCGCGTGGGTGACCGCGCCCACCTGGAGCAGCCGGAGCCGCCCCGGGCTGCCGTCGAGCGCGACGAAGTGGTCGACGAGCGTGGCGAGCGGGCGCGGGTAGAGCCCCAGCGGATCGGGATCGAAGCTGCCGCCGATCGCCCAGCGCGCCAGCATCGGCCGCGGCTGGTAGAGCTGCAGGGCGAGGGCCTGGGTCAGCGGATACGGCCAGTCGCGCGGGCCGCGCTCGGCGCGCGTCGCGTGCGGGTGGCCCAGCCACCGCTCGCTGCGCGCGTCGTCGTACAGGTAGACCCACGCCCGCGGGTTGGCCACGGCGCGCATCTCGTCCACCTGGGGCGGGCGCAGGTCCAGCAGCTCGCGCGGGGCCGTCGGGTTGAGGCCGCGGTGCGAGACGAGCAGCTCGAGCGCCGCGACGGCCGCCGCGGCCGCGCCCGTCGAGCCGGCCCGTGCCGGTCGCCACGCGGCGAGGAGCGCCGCGGCCGCCAGCGCGACCGCGGCCGCAGCCGTGGCCCGCAGCGGCGCCGCGAGCTCGCGCGCGAGCGCCGCGGGCGCCGCGCCGGCTTCCGCGGCCGGCACGAACAGCCAGGCCCCCAGCCGCTCGCCGTCGAGTGTCAGCGCGGCGAAGGTCGCCACGCTCGCCGCCGCGAGCCCCGCGGCCCCGGCGACCAGCAGCCGCGGCCGGGTCCGCGCGCCGCGCCAGGCGTCGACGCCCATGCCAGCCAGCAGCGCGAGGGCCAGCGCGACGAGGACCAGGGCCTTGACGGGATAGCGCACGGCCAGCAGCGGCGGGAACAGCGCCGCGGCCAGGGAGTAGAAGAACGTGTGGCGGCCGAGGGCGACGAGCAGCGCGCCCAGGCCCAGCGCGACGCTCAGGCCCCTGCGCGCCCGCGCGGGACCGGCCAGGGCCGCGAGCGCGAGGACCAGGGCGGGCAGGCCCAGGTACACGGAATAGAGGAAGGGCTCGCGCCCCTCGAACAGCGCCTGGCGCACGGCCGGCCGCAGCGGCTGGTCCATCGGGAACAGCGGCAGCGCGAGCTGGGCGGCGGCGGCGGGGTGCAGCGACCAGTGGGTGCGCACGGCCTCGGGCAGCGCACCGCGCGCCGAGCGGATCGCGGCGTCCAGCGCGGGACCCCAGACGATCGCGCCCAGCAGCAGCGTGACGAGCCCCGCGACGGCCAGCGCGCGCAGCGTCCCCAGGGCCTCGGCCCGCGCGCCCGGCTCTCGCCAGCGCGAGCGCAGCGCGGCCGACGCCAGCACCAGCACGCCGCCCGCCAGCGCCATGTCGGGCGACCCGGCGAGCAGCGGAGCCGCGACGGTGACGCCGAGCCACAGCGCGCGGCCGGTCGAGCCCCCGGCGAGCGTCGATTCCGCGGCGAGCAGGATCCACGGCAGCCAGCTCGCCCCCATCAGGTGGTGCCACACGTTGACGAGCGAGAGGTACGGGCCGGAAAGGACCCACAGGGCCGCGGCCGTCGCGGCACCGGCGCGCCCGATCTCCAGCCGGCGCGCCAGCAGGTACGAGCCGAGGGCCGAGAACGCCAGGTGCAGCGCCACCAGCGTCGCGTACGCCGCGAGCGGCTCGAGCAGCAGGTTGAGCCACGCGGGCGGATAGGCGGCCTGGTAGTTGGGCTGCGCCAGCAGCGGGTGGCCGAACGACACGTGCGGGTCCCACAGCGGCCAGGCGCCTTCGCCGATCGCCCGCACGAACGAGGCGACCTGGGCGTACCAGACCGACTGCACGTCGCGTTCGTGGAAGCCGCGCCCCGCGAGCAGCGGCTCGCGCACGACCCACAGCGCGAGCAGCAGGAGTCCGCCGAGCGCCCACCCGTCGCGCCGTTCGAGCCGCATGGGCCCGCATCCTACGCGAGCGCCGCGTGACGGCGGGGTGACGATCGTCAGGCGGCGCCCATGACCTCCGGCACATGCGGCGCGCGGAACGGAACCCTACAATCGATTGTCTCGTCCTTCCTCCCCGCGGGCCGCCTGGAGGGCCCGAACCCGTGAGCGAACACCTCAAGCGCGACCTCGCGTCGCTGCGCATCGACCACGACGCGCCCCGCCCCCGTCCCCGCTGGCCGCTGCTGCTGCTCGTGCCCGCGGCCCTGCTGCTGCTCGGCGTCTACGGCCTGCGCCTGCGCGGCGCGCTGGCCGAGGTGCCGGTCAGCGTCGGCCGCGCGACGCTCGAGACCGAAGGCGCGCCGCAGGGCGGGGCGCCGGTGCTGACCGCGTCCGGCTACGTCGTCGCCCGCCGCAAGGCGGTCGTCTCCGCGAAGATCCAGGGCCGGCTGGCCTGGCTCGGCGTCGAGGAGGCGAGCCGCGTGCGCGAGGGCCAGGTGATCGCCCGCCTCGAGGACGCCGACTACCTGGCGAGCGTGCAGTCGAGCCGCGCCAACGTGCAGCGCGCCGAGGCGGACCTCGCCGAACAGGTGCGCCAGCGCGACGTCGCCGAGCGTCTCCACGCCGACAAGGTGCTCGACGCCGACACGCTGGCGGCCGCGCGCAGCCGGGTGCGGATTGCCGAAGCGGCGCTGGCCCAGGCCCAGGCCGGGCTGGCGTTCGCCGAGGCCCAGCTCCAGAACACGCAGATCAAGGCGCCGTTCGCGGGCACCGTCGTCAAGAAGATGGCCGAGGTCGGCGAGAGCGTGGCGCCGATCCCGCCCGGCGTGAACATCTCGACCGCCTCGGGCGCCATCGTGGCGCTTGCCGACCTGGCGACGCTCGAGGTCGAGGCCGACGTCAGCGAGAGCAACGTCGCCCGCCTCGGCGACGCGCAGCCGGCCGAGGTCACGGTCGAGGCCTTCCCCGACCGCCGCTACAAGGCGGTGCTGCGGCAGGTGATCCCGACCGCCGACCGCACCAAGGCGACGGTCCAGGTCAAGGTCACGATCCTCGACAAGGACGAGGACCTGAAGCCGGAGATGAGCGCGCGCGTGAACTTCACGGAGCCGGCGCCGCCGGCGGGCGCCGTGGCGGCGGTCGCCGCGCCCTCGGTCGTGATCCCGAAGGACGCGGTCGCCACCCGCGACGGCAGGAAGGTGGTGTTCGAGGTCGTGCAGGGCGCGCTCAAGCAGCGCGCGATCGAGACCGGTGCCGAGCGCGAGGGCCGGGTCGTGGTGCGCCAGGGGCTGGCCGGCGGCGAGACCGTCGTGCTGAAGCCGGCGGAGACGCTGAAGGACGGCGACAAGGTGAAGGTGCAGTGATGAGCGGCAACGGCAAGGCGCCGATGGTGGCGGTCGAAGGCGTGAAGAAGGTCTACCGGCGCGACGCGGAGGAGGTCAAGGTCCTCGACGGCCTCTCGCTCGAGGTGCCGGAGGGCGACTTCGTCGCGCTGATGGGCCCGTCGGGCTCGGGCAAGACGACGCTGCTCAACCTGATCGCCGGCATCGACCGGCCGACCGCGGGCAAGGTCGTCGTGGCCGGCACCGACGTCGCCCAGCTCGGCGAGAGCGAGCTGGCGCGCTGGCGCAGCCGCAACGTCGGCTTCATCTTCCAGTTCTACAACCTGATCCCGGTGCTGACCGCGGAGGAGAACGTCGCGCTGCCGCTGCTGCTGACGAGCCTCTCCAAGAAGGAGCGCCGCGAGCGGGCGCTGACCGCGCTCAAGGTGGTCGGCCTCGCCGAGCGCTCGCAGCACTACCCGCGCCAGCTCTCGGGCGGCCAGGAGCAGCGCGTGGCGATCGCCCGCGCGATCGTCGCCGACCCCAAGGTGCTGGTCGCCGACGAGCCCACGGGCGACCTCGACTCGAAGAGCGCCGAGGAGATCCTGGCGCTGATGGAGACGCTCAACCGCGACTTCGGCAAGACGATCGTGATGGTCACCCACGACCCGCGGGCGGCGCAGCGGGCCCACACCCAGCACCACCTCGAGAAGGGCGTGCTCTCCCTGTAGGGGGAACGGGCGATGAAGTACCTCCCCTACGTCCTCAAGCACCTGCGGCGGAACTGGATCCGCACCGGCTCGACCGTGATGGCGATGGCCGTGTGCATCTTCCTCTTCTGCACGCTGCAGACGATCATCGCGGCGGTCAACTACGGGCTGAAGAGCGCGTCCGCCTCGCGGCTGGTGACGCGCCACTCGGTCAGCCTCGTCTACAACATGCCGCTCGCCTACAAGGAGCGGATCGCGCAGATCCCGGGCGTCAAGCGGGTGGCGATCTCGAACTGGTTCGGCGGCGTGATGGGGCTGCCGCCCGACTTCACCAAGTTCTTCGCCAACTTCGCGGTCGAGCCCGAGGACTACCTCGCGATCTACCCCGAGTACGTGCTGAGCGACGCCGAGAAGCAGGCGTTCTTCGCCGACCGCCGCGGCGCCATCGTCGGCCCCGAGCTCGCAAAGCGCTTCGGCTGGAGCGTCGGTTCGACCGTGCAGCTCGAGAGCACGATCCCGCCGTACCGGATCGGCCGGCCGTTCGAGTTCGTGATCAGCGGCATCTACCAGGTCGACGAGGTGCGCTACCCGGGCACCGACGGGCGGCTGTTCTTCTTCCACCACAAGTACCTGGAGGAGTCGACCCGCAACCGCGCCGGCGCCGGCACCTTCAGCATCGAGGTGAACGACCCCGAGCGGGCGGCCGCGGTGGGCAAGGCGATCGACGCGTACTTCGAGAACTCCGACGTGCGCACCAAGACCGAGACCGAGGCCGCGTTCCGCGCGGGCTTCGTCTCGCTGGCCGGCAACCTGGCGCTGCTGCTCAACGGCATCGGCATCGCGGTGACCTTCACGATCCTGCTGGTCACCGCCAACACGATGAGCATGGCGGTGCGCGAGCGGCGCACGGAGATCGCGGTGCTGAAGACGCTCGGCTTCGGCAGCGAGCTGGTGATGGCGCTGATCCTGGTCGAGGCGCTGATCCTCGGCGTGATGGGCGGCGGGCTCGGCCTCGTCCTCGGCAAGGCGATGATCGGCGTGCTGCCCTCGCTGCCGCTGATCGGCGACGTCGCGCGCGCGTTCCCCAACCTCGGGCTGTCGCCGCTGATCGCCGCGACGGGCTTCGGCATCGCCGTGTTCCTCGGCCTCGCGGCCGGCCTGCTGCCGGCGCTGCAGGCCTACCGCGCCCGCATCACCGACACGCTGAGAACGGTCTAGCCATGGCACTTCCGATCACCTACAACGTCCGCAACGTGCGCGTGCGCTGGCAGCTCACGCTGCTGGCCGTGGTCGGCATCGCGCTGGTGGTGACCACCATCGTGTTCCTGACCGCGATGGCCTCGGGCTTCAGCCTCGCGCTGCGGGCCACCGGCCGCGACGACAACGCGATGGTCGTGCAGAAGGGCGCCAACGCCGAGCTGACCTCGGGCATCGGCCGCAACGCCGCCCAGGTGCTGCTGGTCGACCCGCGGATCGCCCGCGACGACGCGGGGCGTCCGCTGTCCTCGCCCGAGATCCTGGTGGTCGCCAGCTACCCGCGCAAGGCCGACGGCGCGGACGTCAACGTCAGCGTGCGCGGCGTCACCCCGCGCGCCTTCGAGGTGCGCGGCGGGCTGCGCATCGTCGCCGGCCGGCAGGTGCAGCCCGGGCTGCCCGAGGTGATCGTCGGCGAGCGCGTGCGCGAGCGCTACGGCTTCGAGGTCGGCAGCAAGGTCTCGATCCAGAACAAGCCGTGGGAGGTGGTCGGCGTGTTCGCCTCCGAGGGCTCCGGCTTCGAGAGCGAGATCTGGGGCGACCTCGAGACGATGGCGGAGCCGCTGCGCCGCCAGGGCGGCTACCAGGCGATCGTCGTGCGCCTGGCCGACCCGTCGACCTTCGAGGCCTTCAAGAACGCCTGGGAGAACGACCCGCAGGTCCAGGTCAGCGTCAGCCGCGAGCGGGCGTTCTACGAGGCGCAGGCCGGGCCGATCGCCGGCGCGCTGCTCGGCCTGGCCGGTTTCGTCGGCATCGTGATGGGCGTCGGCGCCGTGTTCGGCGCGATGAACACGATGTACGGCATCGTCGCCTCGCGCACCCGCGAGATCGGCACCCTGCGCGCGCTCGGCTTCTCGCGCCGGGCGATCCTCGCCTCGTTCCTGACCGAGGCCGCGATCCTGGCCGCCTTCGGCGGCGCGCTCGGCTGCCTGCTGGCGCTGCCCGCCAACGGCATCTCGGGCGCGACCAACAGCGCCAACTTCTCGGAGATCGCGTTCGCCTTCCGCGTCACGCCGCCGACGCTGTTCGCGGGCATGGTGTTCGCCGTGATGATGGGCATCGTCGGCGGCCTGCTCCCGGCGCTCCGCGCCGCCCGCCTGCCGATCACGACCGCCCTGCGCGAGGTGTAGCCGGCGCCCCCCTGAAAGATCGGAGCTGCGGGCTGCACTAGGGGGGTGGGTGCCAGTGCGCCCAGGAGGTGCAGCCACCGTGAAGGTGCAGCCATGCCGGGTCGTCGCCGCGGTCTTCGTGCTCGGGGTGTTGCCGTGGGTCGCCGCCGGCCAGCAGCCGACGCCCACGCCCGCGGCCTCGCCGCAGGAGGAAGCCGAGGACGAGGCGGACGAGAAGGATCAGGACTTCGACGAGAAGGAGCCGGTCTCGCAGACCGACAAGCAGAAGCAGGAGGCGATCAAGAAGAAGGCCTGCCCGGTGGTCGACGTCAAGTTCAAGGCCGACACCGACAAGACCCGCCACCCGCTTCCCGACCCCAAGGAGGGCCACGCCCTCGTCTACGTGATCCGCTCCAGCCGCATGGGCAGCAAGGTCCAGACCAAGCTCGGCGTCGACGGGGCCTGGGTCGGCGTCAACCGTGCCCGCAACTACTTCACGCTCGACCTGCCGCCGGGCGAGCACTACTTCTGCTCGAAGGCCGAGAACACCAGCGTGATGGAGCTGTCCGTGGAGGCCGGCCGGACCTACTACGTCGAGCAGAAGATCAAGATGGGCTTCCTGAAGGCCCGCAACAAGCTGGAGCCGATCACCGAGGCGCAGGGGAAGGAGAAGCTGGCCAAGGCCCACCCCAGCACGTGGGAGGCGAAGAAGTAGCTCCCCTCGCTCAGGACAGGCGCGCGCGGACCAGCGCCAGCACGGCGTCGAAGGAGGCCGGGGTCAGGCGGCCGGTGAAGGTGTTCTGCTGGGAGGGGTGGTAGGAGCCGACGAGGGTCACCCCGCCCGGCAGTTCGTGCGCCACGCCGTGGCCGAACGGCAGGCGGCGGCGATCGAGCACCCCGGCCTCGTGCAGCGCGTCGGTGAAGGCGTCCTGGCCGATGCGGCCGAGCGCCAGCACGACCTTCAGCCGCGGGCGCAGCAACGCCCACTCGCGCAGCAGGAACGCTCGGCAGGCCGCGATCTCGCGCGGCAGCGGCTTGTTGGCCGGCGGCGCGCAGCGCACCGAGGCCGAGACCCAGGCGTCGCGCAGCGCGAGCCCGTCACCGGCGCGCACCGACGTCGGCTGGTTCGCGAGGCCGGCGCGGTGCAGCGCCGCGAACAGGAAGTCGCCGGACCGATCGCCGGTGAACACGCGGCCGGTGCGGTTGGCGCCGTGGGCCGCCGGCGCCAGGCCGACGATCCACAGCCGTGCCGCCGGGTCTCCGAATCCGGGCACCGGCCGACCCCAGTACTCGTCCTGCGCGAAGCGCTTCACCTTCTCGCGGGCGACCCTCGTGCACCACCGCCGCAGCCGGGGACAGCGCCCGCACGCCACCACGTCGCGCTCCAGCCGCCGCAGCGAGTCCTTCACGAGCGGCACCCTAGCAGGCGGGCACCGCGCGCGTCATGGCGCCCGGGCCCGCGCGGGGCGCGGTGTACGATGCCGCGGGGCCATCTCGCCACGGAGGTCAAACGCGCGTGAACACCGTCCTGCGCCGCACCAGCCTGCTGTGCGCCGCGCTCGCCGCCAGCCTGCCGCTTCCGCTCCACGCGGAGGCGAGGCCGAAGCAGCGCTACACGATCGAGCAGTTCATGAGCACGACGAGCTTCCAGGGCGCGTCGTTCTCCGCCGACGAGAGCCGCATCCTGTTCTCGTCGAACGCCTCGGGCGTCCCCAACGTCTGGCAGGTGCCCGCTGCCGGCGGCGCGCCCGCCGCGATCACCACCGCGGCGGACTCGACCTACGCCGTCTCGTTCTTCCCGCACGACGACCGCTTCCTGTTCACCCGCGACAAGGGCGGCGACGAGCTCAACCACCTCTACGTCCGCGCGGCGGACGGCAGCGAGCGCGACCTGACCCCGGGCGACAAGCTGAAGGCGGCCTTCGGCGGCTGGAGCCACGCGGGCGACGCCTTCTTCGTGCTGACCAACGAGCGCGACCCGCGCTACTTCGACGTGTACCGCTACGACGCGAAGACCTACGAGCGCACGCTCCTCTACAAGAACGAGGCGGGCGACCAGCCGGGCGCCATCTCCGGCGACGGCCGCTACCTCGCCACCGAGAAGCCGGGCATGACCGCGGAGTCGGACCTCTACCTGGTCGACACGAAGACCGGCGAACGCAAGCACCTCTCGCCGCACCAGGGCCAGGTCGAGTACGAGCCGGAGGAGTTCGACCCCAAGGGCGAGTGGCTCTACTACCGCACCAACGACGGCGGCGAGTTCAAGCGGCTGCGTCGCTACCATCTCGCGAGCGGAAAGCACGAGGACGTCGAGAGCGCGCCGTGGGACGTCTGGGGCACCGCGATCTCGCACGGCGGGCGCTACCGCGCGACCTGGACCAACGCCGACGGCCGCACGCAGATCAAGCTGTACGAGCACGCGACGGGCCGCGAGCTGCCGCTGCCGAAGCTGCCCGGCGGCGACGTCACCGCGCTGTGGTTCTCGCGCAGCGAGAAGAAGCTGGCGTTCTACCTGAACGGCGACCGCTCGCCCTCGGACCTGTACGTGATGGACCTGCCGGCGGGCGAGCCGCGGCGGCTGACGAACGCGATGAACCCGCAGATCGACCCCGCGGACCTGGTCGACACCAGCGTGGTGCGCTTCAAGGCGCGCGACGGCATGGAGATCCCCTCGATCTTCTACAAGCCGCTCGACGCGAGCCCCGCGAAGAAGGCGCCGGCGATCGTCTGGGTCCACGGCGGGCCCGGCGGCCAGACCCGCGCCGGCTACTCGGCGATCCTGCAGTTCCTCGCCAACCACGGCTACGTGGTGCTCGGCATCAACAACCGCGGCAGCTCCGGCTACGGCCGCAGCTTCTTCACCGCCGACGACGGCAAGCACGGCCGCGAGCCGCTGTGGGACTGCATCGACGGCAAGAAGTTCCTGCAGTCGCTGCCCTACGTCGACCAGGACCGGATCGCGATCGCCGGCGGCAGCTACGGCGGCTACATGGTGCTGGCGGCGCTGGCCTTCGCGCCCGAGGAGTTCCAGGCCGGCGTCGACATCTTCGGCGTCAGCAACTGGGTGCGCACGCTCAGCTCGATCCCGGCGTGGTGGGAGGCGGCGCGCAAGTCGCTCTATCAGGAACTCGGCGACCCGGAGAAGGACGCCGAGAACCTGCGCGCGATCTCGCCGGTGTTCCATGCCGACAAGATCACCAAGCCGCTGATCGTGCTGCAGGGCGCCAACGACCCGCGCGTGCTGCAGGTGGAGTCGGACGAGATCGTGGCCGCCCTCAAGAAGAAGGGCGTGCCGGTCGAGTACGTCGTGTTCCCCGACGAGGGCCACGGCTTCACGAAGAAGAAGAACCAGATCGAGGGCTACGGCAAGATGCTCGAGTTCCTCGACCGCCACCTGAAGACGACCGCCCCGCCGCCGGTCCCGAAGCAGGGATGACGGGGGTGCGGGGGCGGAGGAGGCTGCGTTGTCCGACGTAGCCCCCTCGGAGCGCGGCGCCCCCCGCAGGCGAGCGCCGCGACTCCAGAATGAAGACCCGGATAACGCGCGCGGCCGCGCGCGGGGCGTGTCGCTGTGGCTGCAGCCGCAGGGGCCGTTCCGCGAGCGGCTGCGCGCCGTCGTCCTTCGGCTGGCCGCGCGCTTCGGCGGGCCGGTGTTCGAGCCGCACGTGACCCTCGTCGCCGGTCTCTCCGGCGACGAGGCGGAGATCCTCGCGCGCGCGAGGGGGCTGGCGGCCAAGCTGGCCCCGCTCTCGCTGCGCCTCGAGCGCGTCGCCCGCCGCGACGAGTACTTCCGCGCGCTGTTCGTCGAGGCGATCGGCGGCGAAGCACTCCACGCCGCCCACGCCGCCGCGTGCCGCGGCCTCGGCCACCGGCCCGCGGGCCCGTTCCAGCCCCACCTGTCGCTGGCCTACGGCCACCTCGATCCCGCCGCGGCGGAAGCCGCGGGGCGCGAGGTCTCGAACGAGGTGCAGGGCCGCTTCGAGGCGGTGGCGCTGCACCTCGTCCGCACCGAAGGCGCGGTCGGCGAGTGGCGGGAGCTGGAGGTCGTGCCTCTCGGTCCCGCCTGAGCGCCCGCCTACTCGCAGCGCAACGCGCTCGCCGGCTCTGTCGCCGCCGCTCGCCGCGCGGGCACGGCGCAGGCCACGGCCACCGCGGTACCCAGCACCAGCACCACCGCCGCGTAGGTGAGCGGGTCCGCGGGACTGACGCCGAGCAGCAGGCGCCCGAGCGCGCGACCGAGGCCGAAGGCGCCCGCCAGCCCCAGCGCGATGCCGACCGCCGCGACGCGCAGCCCCTCGCGGACCACCATCGAGAAGATCTGCCGCCGCTGGCCGCCGAGCGCGAGGCGGATCCCCATCTCGCGCCGGCGCTGGCCGACGGCCCACGCGATCACTCCGTACAGGCCGAGCGTGGCCAGCAGCAGCGCCAGCAGGCCGAACGCCGAGAGCAGGCTGCTCGCGAGCCGCTGCCCGAAGGTCGCGGCCGAGGTCGCCTCGCGCAGCGAGCGCACGCCGAAGACGGGCAGGGCCGGGTCGATGCGCTGCAGCGCCGCGGTCACCGCGGGCGCCAGCGCCGCCGGGTCGCCGCTGCGGGCGCGCACGTGGAACGCGACTGCCGCATTCGTGAACTGCTGCTGGATCGGCATGTAGACGAGCGGCAGCGGGCGCTCGACCAGGTTGCGCAGCGGGGTGTTCTTCGCGACGCCGACGACCGTCAGCCAGGTGTCGCCGCCCGGGCGCAGCCGCCGCCCGATCGGGCTCTGGCCCGGCCAGAAGCGAAGGGCGACCGCCTCGTTGACGATCGCGACCGGGAGCCCGCCGTCGCGGTCGTCGGGCGTGAAGTCGCGGCCCTCGCGCAGGGCGATGCCCATCGTGCGCAGGTAGTCGGCGCCGACCAGGTTGGTGTAGATCTGTGGCGGGTCGTCGTCGCGCGGCGTGTAGCCCTCGACCTCGAAGCCGCTCGAGCTGGTGCCGCCGAGCGCCAGCGGCACGCGGCGCGCCAGGCTGGCCGCCTCCACCCCGGGAATCGCGCGCAGCGCCTCGAGCGCCGCGCCGTAGTAGGCGACGCCGCGCTCGCGGTCGTAGCCGTTCGGGAACAGGTCGACGCCGGCCAGCAGCACGCGGTCGGAGTCGAAGCCGGTGTCGAGGTCGCGCTCCGCCTGCAGCGCGCGCAGCAGCAGGCCGGCCCCCACCAGCAGCACGACCGAGAGCGCGACCTGCACCACGACCAGCGCGTTCTTGAGCCGTCGTCGCGAGCGGCCGCCGGCGACCGCAGCGGCGCCGTCGCGCAGGGCGCCGACGAGATCGGGACGGGAGGCGGCCAGCGCCGGCGCCGTGCCGAACACCAGCGCGGTGAGCACCGAGAGGCCCAACGCGAAGGCGAAGGCGCGGCCGCCGAGCGCGGCCTGGAGGCCGACCGGCAGGTCCGCGGGCGGCGCGAAGGCCGCGAACAGCCCGGAGCTCCAGTGCGCGAAGAGCAGCCCCGCCGCCGCGCCGAGCGCGGCCAGCAGCAGGCTCTCGGTCAGGAGCTGGCGGATCACGCGGCCGCGGCCGGCGCCGAGCGAGAGGCGCACCGCGATCTCGCGGCCGCGGCCGACGGCGCGGGCCAGCAGCAGGTTCGCGAGGTTGGCGCAGGCGATCAGCAGCACGGCGCCGACCACGCCCGTCAGCACGAACAGCAGCGGCCGCATCGAGCGCGCGGCGCCGTCGTCCGACTGCCACAGCGGGCGCACGGACGCGGTCATGCCCTCGTTGGAGCGCGGGTACTCGCGGGCCAGCGCGGCCGCGATCGTGTCGACCTCGGCCTGCGCGGCCTCGACCGTCGCGCCGGGCTTCAGCCGGCCCATCAGGCTCAGCCAGCGGTGGCCGCGGTACTCCAGGCGATCGCCCTCGAGCAGCGCCTTCTGCATCGTCATCGGCACGAAGAAGTCGTAGCTGAGGCCGACGGTGCTGCCGGCGAAGCCCTCGGGCGCGACGCCGACGACCGTGAACGCGCGGTTGTTCAGCGTCACCGCCTGGCCCACGATCTCGGGCCGCGCGGCGAAGCGCCGCTGCCAGTACGCGTGGCTCAGCACCAGCACCGGGTGGGCGTCGACGACCTCGCCCTCCTCGGGGAGGAAGGTGCGGCCGAGCGTGGCGCGGACGCCGAGCGCGTCGAAGTAGTTTCCGGAGACGAGCACGCCCCAGGCGCGCTCGGCCACGCCGCCGTGGACGAGGCTCATCGCCCGCTCCTCGGCCGCCCAGAGGTCGAGCGTGCGGCTCTGCGCCTGGAAGTCGCGGTAGTCGGGCCAGGAGGAGGAGAGCCGCTCGCCCGCCGAGTTCACGGTGCTGACCGAGACCAGGCGGTGCTGCTCGGGCACGCCCGCGAACGGCTGGAACAGCACCGCGTCCATCCACGTGAAGATGGTCGCGTTGGCGCCGATGCCGAGGCCGAGCGAGAGCACCGCGACGAGCGTGAAACCGGGGGCGCGGCGCAACTGGCGGGCGGCGTAACGCAGGTCCTGGAGCAGCGTGTCCATCGGCTCGGATCCTCCGGGCGGGAGAGATCGCAAACGGCGGGCCAGCCCGGCCCGCCGCGGAACCCGCTGCTCCGTCAGGAAGATGCGCCGGCGACCGCCAGCGGAGCTGTCCGCTTCCGGGACCCGGCGCGGCCGCTTTCGCTCAGGCCTCGCGCACGGGCACGGCGCCGTCGGGGCCCTCGAGCCAGACCGCGCCGTCCGCGTAGAACTCCTTCTTCCAGATCGGCACCCGCTTCTTCAGGGTGTCGATCGCGAAGCGACAGGCGGCGAAGGCCTCGCCGCGGTGCGGGGAGCTGACGGCGACGGCGACGCTGGCCTCGCCGATCGCCAGCGGGCCCAGGCGATGCACGAGCCGCACGTCGGTGACCGGGAACTGGGCGCGCGTCTCCTGCTCCACGCGCTCCAGCTCGGCTTCGGCCATCTCCTCGTAGGCCTCGTACTCGAGCCGTGCCACCGGCCGTCCCTGGTTCTCGTCGCGCACCACGCCGACGAAGAGGGCCAGCGCCCCGTCCCGCGGCTCGGTTGTGCACAGCGCCGCCAGGTCGATCGGCGCGCGGACCAGGCGGCTCACGGCTCGGCCGGCGCCCGCTCGCCCTCGAAGCGCTGCACGATGGTGGCGGTCACCAGGTCGCCGGTCACGTTGAGCACGGTGCGGCACATGTCGAGGATGCGGTCGACGCCGAGGATGATGGCGATGCCCTCCATCGGCACGCCGACCATGCCGAGGACCATCATCAGCAGCGGGATCGAGCCGCCGGGGATGCCGGCCACGCCGATCGCGGTGATCACCGACATCATCACGACCACCAGCTGCTGGCCGATCGACAGCTCGATGCCGAAGACCTGGGCCAGGAAAAGCACGGTGGCGCCCTCGAAGAGCGCGGTGCCGTTCATGTTCATGGTCGCGCCCAGCGGTAGCACGAAGCCGGCCACCTCGGGGCGCAGCCCGAGCTCCTCGCGCCCCACCCGCATCGTCGTCGGCAGCGTCGCGTTCGACGACGAGGTCGAGAAGGCGGTCAGCATCACCACCTCGATCTTGCGCAGGAACTCGAGCGGGCTGCGGCCGGCGACCAGCTTGACGATCAGCGGGTAGGCCAGGAACTGGAAGGCGGCCAGGCTGCCGACCACCGTCAGCACGTAGCGCATCAGGCTCAGCAGCAGGTCGAAGCCGAAGCGGGCGGTGACGCTGTAGATCAGGCAGAACACGCCGAGCGGCGCGATCTTCATCACCAGCTCGATGATCGCCACCGTGACGTGGCCGAGGCTCTCCAGGAAGGCCAGCATCGGCCCGCCCTTGTCGCGCGGCAGCGCGGTCAGCGCCACGCCGACCATCAGCGCGAAGAAGATCACGGCCAGCATGTCGCCCTCGGCGGCGGCCTTGACCGGGTTGCGCGGCACGATCTTGACCAGCAGGTCGATCGAGAGCGCGCCCTGCGACAGGCCCATGGCGCCTTCGGTCTGGCCCTTGTAGGTCTCCATCAGCTGGGTCTTGACCGCGGGGTCGAGGCCGCGCCCGGGCTCGAACACGTTCATCACGGTCAGCCCGAGCGTGGTCGACAGCGCGGTCAGGCCCAGGAACGAGGCCATCGCCACCGCGCCGATCCGGCCCAGCGTCTTCAGGTTGCCGAGGCCGGCGACGCCGAGCGACAGCGTCGACAGGATCAGCGGGATCACGACCATGATCAGCGACGCCAGCCACATGCGGCCGAGCGGCTCGGTCACCAGGCGCACGAGCTCGGCGATGGTCGGCTGCCAGGCCGTGCCCTTGACGGCGAGGTTGGTGACGGTGCCGGCCAGCGCGCCGGCGGCCAGGCCGAGCAGGATTCGGGTGTGGAGCGGCATCGCGCGCGACGCTAGCACAGCCGGCCGCGCAGGTCCTCGAACATGCGGTAGGTGAGGCCCCAGATCACCAGGCCGTCGACGTTCAGGCACGGGAAGCGCAGCGTCGCCCCCTCGTGGACGTAGGGCATCGTGCCGCGGGCTTCGGGGTCGAGCAGCCGCGCGAGCGGCAGCCACAGCACCGCGTCCACTTCGCCCGAGGGATGGGTCGGCGCCGGGGTCACGAGGCGGAACACGAACGGCGCGATGACGAGGTTCTGCGGGCGCAGGCGCGCCATGGCCCGCACCTCGTCGAGGGCGCCGAGCTCCTCCGCGTCGCGCTCGAGGTCGAGGCCGACCTCCTCCTGGGTCTCGCGCCGGGCGGTCTCGCGCGGCCCGGCGTCGCCAGGCTCGGCGCGGCCGCCGGGGAAGCCGATCTGGCCCGACCACGGGTCGCGCGGGTGCTGCGCGCGGCGGATGAACAGCAGCTCGTCGCCGCTCTCGCCAGCTCCCGCACGCAACACGAGGGCGACGGCGGCCCGCTTCAGGCCCGGCTCCGCGACCCGGGCGGGCGGTCTCGCCAGCGCCGCGCGCAATGCGTCGCGGTCGGGCGTCATGCCAGCAGCTCGTGGCCCCGGGCGAGCCACAGGAACGCCATGTTCGGCGCCAGCTCGCCCGAGACCAGCATCGCGTCGACCTCGGCCGCGGCGAAGTAGCGCAGCTCGTCGATCTCGGAGGGCTGGGGGCGGAACGCCGCGGCCGCCAGCTCCGTGCGGCCGAGGTAGCTGGCGACGTGGTAGGTCACGTTGCGCAGGCCGCCGCCCGGAGCGCGGCGCACGTCGCGCAGGTTGAGGTGGAGCCCGGCCCGCACCAGCACCACGCCCGCGCGGTGTTCGCCCGCGGCCAGCCGCCGCGCGAAGTCCCCGGTGTCCGCGGCCAGCACGACCCGCGGCGAGCCGGCGTCGTCGAACAGCTCCTCGCCGGCCTCGCGCACCACGGTCTCGTCGAACGACTCGCCGGCGGAGACGTGGCCGCCGACGGTCTTGTCCCACAGCCCGCCGTTCTCCTTGTCGTGCGGCCGGCGCTGGAGCAGGACGAAGCCCGTGCCGTTGCGCACGAGTGCGTTGACCGCGCCGACCGCCAGGCCGCTGCGCTTGGCGTCCGCGCGCGGCCGCTGCCCGACCACGTTCCCGGCGGCGTCGTACACGTTCAGCAGCTCGGCATCGGCTTCGGCCATCGCCCGCGCATGTTACGGCCGCGCGGCGATTGCCACGGTCCGGCGCTGCGGCGAGAATGCCGATCGAGCGCGATGCCCTCCTTCCTGCGCCACCTGGCGATCGTCCTGCCGCTCGTGGCGCCGGCCGCGCTCCTGTCGCAGGAGCTGCCGACGCCGGCGACGCCCGTGCCGCAGAAGCTCGTCTACGCGGGCGACGCGCGGTTTCCGCCGTTCGAGTACCTCGACACCCAGGGCCAGCCCCGCGGCTTCAACGTCGAGCTGCTGCGGATGCTGTGCGCCGAGGCGGGCTGCAGCGTCGAGTTCCAGCTCGGCGCCTGGCGCGACGCGATCGCGGCGCTCGACAGCGGCGCCGCGGACCTCGCGAGCCTCGCCGAGTCCGACGAGCGCCGCCAGCGCTACGAGCTGCTGATCCAGACCTGGACCATGCACCAGTCGGTGCTGTTCCGCGGCGGCCGCGACGCGTACCCGTCGTCGCTGCGGGAGCTCTCGGGCGAGACGGTGGCGTTGCTCGAGAACGGCTCCACCCACGAGCTGCTGCGGGGCCTCCCGGCAGCGCAACGCCCGGCCTTCCGGCTGGTGGGCGACCAGTACCAGGCGGTGCAGGCGCTGGTCGCGGGCGAAGCGACCGCCGTGGCCGGCAACGGTCTGACGCTCCGCCACGTCGCCGCCATGCTCGGCATCGTCGACATGTTCGAGGTCGAGGTGCAGGCCTCCGGCTACTTCCTCTCGGCCCGCCGCGGGCGCGGCGCCGAGCTGCGCGGGCTGGTCGAGGCCTACGAGCGGCTGCTGACCAGCGGCCGCATCACCGCGCTGATCGAGCGCTCGCTGGTGCTGCCGGCGCGTCCGCCGACGCTGCGCGAGCAGCTCCGCCGCGCCGCGCTGCCGCTGCTGGCGCTGGCCGGCGTGGCGGCGATGGCGCTCGTCTGGTCGACGCTGCTGCGGCGCGAGGTGCGCCAGCGCACCGCCCAGCTCTGGCAGTCGCTGCGCGAGAAGGAGCGGCTGGCCGCGGCGCTCGCCGACGGGGAGCGCCGCTTCCGCGGCATCCTCGAGGACGTCCGCCAGGGCGTGCTGCTGTTCGACGCCTCGGGGCGCATCACGTTCGCCAACGCCTCCGCGCTCGAGCTGCTGGGGGTCGACGCCGCGACCCTGCTCGGGCAGCGCTCGCTGGCCTGCGCCGGCACCCTCTCGCGCGAGAACGGCGAGCCGGTCGGTCCGGAGGCGGAGCCGGCCGCCCGCGCGCTCGAGGAGGGGCAGTCGGTGCGCCGCGAGCTGCTGGCGTTCGACGGCGCGCGCGGCCGCCGCTGGCTCCTGACCTACGCCGACCCGCTGCCGGCCCCGGACACGACGAGGACGCCCTCGGGTCCGACCGCGGCCGTCGTGCCCGGGGCGCCGCCGCCCGAGCGGCCCGCGGGGGCGCGCCCGCGCGAGGTGATCTGCACGTTCACCGACGTGACGGAGGACCGCCGGCTGCGCGAGGAGCGCGAGCGCTTCTTCGAGATCGCGCCCACGGTTCACCTGGTGGTCGGCCGCGACCGCCGCATCCGCCACGCGAACCCGGCCGCCCGGCGCGTGCTCGGCTACGACCCGCAGGCACTGGTCGGCACCCGCGTCTACGAGCTGGTCCACCCGGAAGACGTCGAGCGCATCCGCTCGGCGGTGCAGTCGCTCGAGCACGGCGTCTCCGACGTCGAGCTGCGCTGTCGTCACGCCGATGGCTCGTGGCGCTGGATGTTGTGGAACGCCGTCGCCGACCGCGGCCAGGACCTGGTGTTCACCGTCGGCCTCGACGTCACCGAGCGCCGCCAGGCCGAGCAGCAGGTCCACCACCTCGCGTACCACGACACCCTGACCGGCCTGCCCAACCGCGCGCTGTTCCTCGACCGGCTGCACATGGCGATCGCCCGCGCCCACCGCCACGGCGAGCACCTCGCCGTGTTCTTCGTCGACCTCGACCACTTCAAGGTGATCAACGACTCGCTCGGCCACTCCGTGGGCGACCTGCTGCTGCAGGAGGTCGGGTCGCGGCTGCGGCGCGCGCTGCGCGAGGAGGACACCGTCGCCCGGCTGGGCGGCGACGAGTTCACGCTGATCGTGCCCGGCCTGGTCGACGCCGCGGCGCTGTCGGCGCTGGCCCGCAAGATCCAGCGCGCGATCAAGGAGCCGGTGCAGGTCGCGGGGCGCGAGCTGACGGTGTCGGCCAGCCTCGGCCTCGGCCTGTACCCGGCCGACGGCACCACGCCGGAGGCGCTGCTCCAGAACGCCGACGTGGCGATGTACCGGGCCAAGGAGCTGGGCCGCGACAACTTCCAGTTCCACACCCCCGCGCTGTCGGCCCGCGTGCGCGAGCACCTCGACCTCGAGGGCCGGCTGCGGCGGGCGCTCGCCGCCGGCGAGCTGCGGCTGCACTACCAGCCGATCCTGTCGATCGCGACCCGCGAGGTCGAAGGCTGGGAGGCGCTGCTGCGCTGGGAGGACCCCGACCGCGGCCTGGTCGGCCCCGACGAGTTCGTGCCGCTGGCCGAGGCCACCGGGCTGATCGTGCCGGTCGGGCGCTGGGTGCTCGAGCAGGCCTGCCGCGACGCAACCCGGCTCGGGCGCGGGCGCATGAACGTCAACCTCTCGGCGCGCCAGCTCCAGGCCGACGAGCTGCTGGAGGACGTGATCCAGGTCCTGCGCACGACGGGCCTCGGGCCGGAGCGGCTGGAGCTGGAGATCACGGAATCGGCCGCCCTGCAGGACCAGGAGCGCACCGCCGACACCCTGCGCGCGCTGCGCGCGCTCGGGGTGCGGGTGGTGATGGACGACTTCGGCACCGGCTACTCGTCGCTCGGCCACCTGCGACGGCTGCCGATCGACGGCGTCAAGATCGACCGCAGCTTCGTCGCCGACCTCGGCCGCGGCGACGCCCGCGCCGAAGGCATCGTCACCGCCGTGTGCGGCATGGCGCGCTCGCTGGGGCTGCGCACGGTCGGCGAAGGCGTCGAGACCGAAGACCAGTTCGCGCGGCTGGCGGCGGCCGGTTGCGACTCGGCCCAGGGCTACCTGCTCGGGCGCCCGGAACCGCTGGCGGGAAGCTCCGTCGCGAGCGAGGCGAGCGGATGACGCTGAGCGTCGCAGGCGCGCTGGCCCGCGTGCGCTCGCGTGTGCCCGTGCTGCCCGCCGAAGCAGTGGAGCTGCGGGCGGCCCGCGGGCGGGTGCTGAGGCAGGACGTGCGGGCCGATCGCCCCCAGCCCGCCTTCGACCGCGCGGCGATGGACGGCTTCGCGGTGCGGGCGGCCGACGTCGCGTCGGCGCCGTGTGCGTTGCCGGTGGCCTTCGAGGTGCGGGCCGGGCAGTGGCCGGAACGCGCGCTGCCGGCGGGCGCCGTGGCGCGGATCATGACCGGCGCGCCCGTGCCGGAGGGCGCCGACGCGGTGGTGCCGGTCGAGCGCACGCGCGGGGTCGACGACGGGCACGTCGAGTTGCAGGTCCGGCCGGAGGCGGGCCAGCACGTCGCGCCGCGCGGCTCCGAGGTCGCGGCGGGCGAGCGGCTGCTGGTGCCGGGTCGCAGGCTCGACGCGGCGGCCATCGCCGTCCTTGCCAGCGTGGGCGTCGCGCGACCGCTCGTCGGCCGCCGCCCGCGGGTCGCGCTGCTCGTCACCGGCGACGAGATCGTGCCGGTCGACGCGACACCCGGCGCCGCCCAGATCCGCAACTCGAACGGGCCCGCGGTGACGGCGCTCGCGGAAGACGCGGGGGCGGAGGTGATCGACCTCGGCACCGCGGCCGACGATGCGGCGGCGCTGCTCTCGGCGCTCGCGCGCGGCCTCGACTCCGCCGACGTGCTGATCACGTCGGGCGGCGTCTCGGCGGGCGACTACGACCTCGTCGAACCCGCGCTGGAGCGGCTGGGCGTGAGCCTCGACTTCACCCGCGTCGCGATCAAGCCCGGCGCACCGCTGGTGTTCGGCCACCGCGGCGACGTGCTGGTGTTCGGCCTGCCCGGCAACCCGGTCTCGTCGCAGGTCACGTTCGACCTCTTCGTGCGCCCGGCGCTGCTCGCGATGCAGGGCGCGTCCGGAGGCGGCCGCCTGCGGCTCTTCGCCCGCGCCGAGGCGCCGTTCGTCAACCGCTCGGGCCGCGAGAACCACGTGCCCGCCGCGCTGCGCTTCGGGCCGGAGGGTGCGCTCGTGCGCCCGCTGCGCTCGCAGGGCTCCGGCGACCTGGCGGCCCACGCCCGCGCGGACGCGATCGTGGTGCTGGCCGCCGAGCGCACGGCCGTCGCCGCGGGCGAGACGGTGCCGTGCTGGCTGCTGCCCGCGGTCCTGGAGCGCGATGCCGAAGAAGCCTGAACTGTCCCACGTCGGCCGCGACGGCCGCGCCCGCATGGTCGACGTCTCGGCCAAGGCGGTGACGGTGCGCGAGGCGGTCGCCTCGGCGCGAATCCGGATCGCGCCGGCGGCGATGCGGCTGGTGCGCGCCGGTCGCCTGGCCAAGGGCCCGGTCGAGGAGGTCGCGCGGCTGGCGGGCGTGATGGCCGCCAAGCGCACCGCCGACGTGATCCCGCTGTGCCACCCGCTGCCGCTGTCGTTCGTCGACGTCGAGCTTCGGCCGCGCCGCGACGGCTTCGCGATCACCGCGCGGGTGCGCACCGAGGCGAAGACCGGCGCCGAGATGGAGGCGCTGCACGCGGTGACGGTCGCGGCGCTCACCGTGTGGGACATGGTCAAGGCCGCCGACCCGCGGATGGAGATCGGCTCGGTCGTCCTGCGCCGCAAGACCGGCGGCAAGGCCGACTTCCGCCGCTGAGGTTTCAGGCCCCTGGCCCGCCGAGGGCCTCGGCCTTGGCGGCTTCGCGCAGCGCGTCGGCGCGGCGGCCCGCGCGATCGTAGAGGTCGGCCAGGAGGTAGTGGGCCAGCGGGCGCAGGTCTGCTCGTGGCTTCAGCTCGACGGCCTTGCGGGCCAGGTCGATCGCCTCGTTCAGGTTCTGGCCCTGGTCGCGGTAGGCCTTGGCCAGGAACAGGTGGCCTTCGGCGAAGCGCGGGTTGCCCTCGATCGCCATCTTCAGCGCGTCGACCTGCAGCGTGCGCTGGCCGGACGCCTCGTAGATCCGCGACAGGTTGAAGGCGGCCTTGTAGCTGTCGGGGTGCAGCTTCAGCTCCTCGAGGTACTCGCGCTCGGCACTGCGCAGGTCGCCGCGCGACTCCGCGATCAGCGCGCGGTTGTAGCGCGCGAGCTTGACGTCGTTGCGCAGCGCGATCGCCTCGGCCACCAGCCGCTCCGACTCGGCGACGTTGCCGCGCTGGAACGCCAGCACCGCCAGCGCGTTCTTGGCCTGGGCGACGCGGGGGTCGATCTGCAGCGCCTCGCGGAACCAGCGCTCGGCCACCGCCGATTCGCCGCGGTCGAGGTGGATCTCGCCGAGCTGGTAGCGCACGTAAGCGTCCTTGGGGTCGATCCGCAGGTAGTGCTCGAAGCCGGCGATGGCGGCCTCGTCGTCGCCGAGGTTTCGGTAGGCGGCGGCCATGTTGATCACCGCCAGGTCGTAGTCGGGCTTGAGGCCGAGCGCGCGCTGGTAGTTCGTGATCGCCTCCTTGAAGCGGCCCACCTTGAAGTGGACGTTGCCGAGGTTGAACCAGGCGTCGATCACCTGCGGGTCCTCGTCGACGATGCCCGTGAGCATCGCGACCACTTCCGCGAAGCCGTCCTTGTCCGCCATCTTCTCGCGCACCTGGCTGAGCTGGTTGAAGATGTGGACCTTGTCCTTGGGGTCCGCCCGGTCGGTCCGCGTGTCGCCGGCGCTGGCGACGAACGAGCCGACGTAACCGAGCGCCGCCAGCCGCGCCCGCACCTCGGGGTCCACGTCGACCGGGGCTTGTTCGGTCTTCGCGGCCTCGAGGGCCGCCTCCAGCTCCCGCATCCGCCCGACCATCCGCTCGCCGAGCGCGCGCCGCTCCTCGAACAGGTTGCGCAGCTCGCCGGGGTCGTTCTCGAGGTCGAACAGCTCGGGCCGCGGCGCGTCGATCAGCTTGTAGCGGCCGGCACGCAGCGCGCGCAGCTCGCTCCACCCGTAGTGGTGCAGCGGGTACATCGCTTCGGCGTAGCCCTCGAGGTCGAGCGTTGGCACCGCTCCCGCGATCAGCGGCGTCAGCGAGCGGCCGGGGACGCCCGTGGGCGCCGGCGCGCCGAGCAGCTCGAGCGCCGTCGGCATCAGGTCGACGACGCGCACCGGGTCCTGGACGCGGCGGCCGCGTCCCACCTCGAACGGCGCGCGCAGGATGAACGGCACCCGGGTGGCGGCCTCGTAGATGAAGAACCCGTGCTGGTTCTCGCCGTGCTCGCCCAGGCTCTCCCCGTGGTCGCCGACCACCATCACGACCGTCTTCTCGAGCAGTCCGCGCTTCTCCAGGAACTCGATCACGCGGCCGACCTGGGCGTCGGTGAAGGCGATCTCGCCGTCGTAGGGGCGGCCCGGGTGCTGGGAGCGGAACGGCTCGGGCGGGTCGTACGGCGCGTGCGGGTCGTAGAAGTGCAGGAACGCGAAGAAGCGCCGGTCGGCGACCGACTCGAGCCACGGCAGCGCCTTGTCCACGACCTCGTCGCCGCGGCGCTGGATCTCGCCCGCCGACTTCGAGCGCGACAGCGACGAGTCGAAGTCGTCGACGTACGTCTCGAAGCCCTGGTCGATGCCCCACTTGGAGTCGAGCACGAAGGCGGCGACGAAGCCGCCCGTCGCGTAGCCGCGGGCCTTCAGCACCTCGGCCAGCGTCTCCTGCTCCGGGCCGAGGAAGAAGCCGCCGTTGTCGCGCACGCCGTGCTCCGGCGGGAACTTCGCGGTGAACATGCTGGAGTGCGCGGGCAGGGTCAGCGGCGCCGTGGTCATCGCCTGCTCGAACAGCACGCCCTCCTGCGCCAGCCGGTCGAGGTGCGGGGTGCGCGCGGTCTTCGAGCCGTACGCCCCGAGGTGGTCGGCGCGCGTCGTGTCGAGGGTGATCACGACGAGGTTCAGCTCGTCGCGGTCGAGACCGCCCGGCAACGCCCCGAGCGGGACGGCGCTCGGGTCCGGGGCCGAGCGGCGCGCGCCCGGAAAGAAGAAGAGGGCGGCGGCGACGATGGCCGCCAGCGCCGCCACGCCCGCGACGAGCGGGCGCGGCAGGCGCCGCGACGGAGCGGGCTCGGCGGCGGAGGAGGACGGTCGGGAATCCTGCGGCATCGCTTCATTCTCCGCCAGCCTCCGCCCTCCCGCCGGCTCCACGGCGCGGATCGCGCGCGGCGGGCCGGTGGCAGCTTTTTGAACGTTCTGCTATATACCGCCTCACGTGGCCTGCCGACCAAACTGACCAGTGGGGGACGTGCAGGTCGTCTTTCTAGGAGGACGGAATGAATCAGCAGGCGCGTACCTGGCGTCGCTCCTGGCCCGCCGTGGCGACGCTGGCCCTCGCGGTCGTCGTCGCCCCGCTCCCGGCGATGGCCGCGGAGGCGCAGCCGGCCGCCAAGCCGGCCAAGAGCCTCGTGGCGTCGGCCGAGAAGGCCGCCGCTGTCGCCGCCGTCAACGCGGCCGCCGCTCCGAGCATGGCGCAGGCCGGCACGACGGACCTGGGCTCGTCGAGCTTCTTCAAGACCCGAGCCGGCGCGATCGCGCTGGTGCTGGTCGCCGCGGGGCTCGGCTACACCATCTATTCGACCAGCAACGACCGCGTCAAGTCGCCTGGGAAGAACTAGGAGACCCCTGATGAAGCGCATTGCGACACTGCTGGCGCTGCTGCTGGCGTTGGGGGCTGTCCCCGCCAGCGCGCAGTCCCAGACCGGAACCATCGAAGGCCGCGTCGTCGACGAGCAGGGCGGCGTGCTGCCCGGCGTGTCGGTGACGCTGACCGGCCGCCAGGGCAGCCAGTCGGCCGTCACCGACGCCCAGGGCGTCTTCCGCTTCCTGGCCCTCAACCCCGGCCGCTACGAGGTGAAGGCCGAGCTCTCCGGCTTCGTGCCCGCGAGCCGCACGGCCATCGAGGTCAACATCGGCCGCACGGCCAGCGTCCCGCTCACGCTGCGGGTCGGCGGCGTGCAGGAGACGATCGAGGTCACGGCCAACGCCAGCGCCATCGACGTCACCTCGTCCGCGACCGAGAACTCGCTTTCCCAGGACCTGCTGGTCAACATGCCGATCAACATCGGCGTCTTCAACTCGGCGACCTCGCTGCTCAACTACGCCCCGGGCATCAACTCCAGCTCGGGCTACGGCGGTGACGCCAGCTACGGCAACGCGCTGCTGATCGACGGCGTCGACACCCGCGACCCCGAGGGCGGCTCGGCCTGGGTCTTCTTCGGCTACAACATCATCGAGGAGATGCAGGTCGGCGGCCTCGGTGCGCCTGCCGAGTACGGCGGCTTCACCGGCGCGGTGGTCAACACCATCACCAAGTCGGGCGGCAACAAGTACTCCGGCATGTTCGAGTACCGCCATACCAACGACGGCCTGGCCGGCAAGAACATCTCCGACGAGAACCTGCGGCTGAACCCGGCGCTCGGCAACGCCAACGTGCTGACCAGCCTCAACGACGCCAACGTCCAGCTCGGCGGCCCCTTCATCAAGGACAAGCTGTTCTGGTGGTTCAGCGCCCAGCGCTACGGCTTCGAGGCCGACCCGATCGGCCCGCGCACGAAGCAGACCGAGGTCAGCCCGCGCTACAACGGCAAGCTGACCTGGCAGATGACCCCGAACGACACCCTGGTCACCAGCTTCCAGTACGACAACTACAACGTCACCGGCCGCCTGGGCCTGATCGGCTCGGCGGAAGCGAAGGATGACGACACCCTCAACCAGGACTCGCCCGAGGCGATCTGGAACGTGCAGTACCGCAAGGTGTTCGGGCCGACCGCCTTCCTCGAGGCCAAGTTCACCGGCTACTGGGGCTACTACTACCTCGACCCGGTCGACGACACGCCCTTCACGTTCGACCTCGACACGGGCGCGTCCTCCGGTGGCGCCGGCTACCTCTACTACGCCGACCGCGGCCGCAACCAGTTGAACGTGGCGTTCTCCAAGTTCGTCGACGCCGCCGGCAAGCACAGCTTCAAGTTCGGCATGGAGATCGAGCGCAGCAAGTCCGAGAGCCGCTTCGAGTACATGGACGGCGTCTACTTCCTCTCCTACTCGGGCGTCCCGGCCTACGCCTACGGCTACAGCTATCAGATCAACGGCCGTAACCAGCGCGAGTCGTTCTACGCGCAGGACGCCTGGGAGATCGGCAGCCGGTTGACGGCGAACCTGGGCCTGCGCCTCGACAACATCCGCGGCGTCAGCCCCAACGACGGCGACGAGACCATCTACACGCCGAACCTGGCGATCGGGCCGCGTCTCGGCCTGGCCTGGGACGTCACCGGCGACGGCAAGACGGTGGCCCGCGGGTTCTGGGGCCGCTACTACGAGGGCGCCAGCTTCAACCCCTGGCAGCGTGCGAGCTCCGGCTACAGCGACTTCCTCGGCTACGAGGTCGTCAACGGCCGCCTGATCGAGATCCTGCGCGTGCCCGCGTACACCTACGGGATCTCGGACGACATCGACCACCTCGGCCTCGACGAGTGGAACGTCTCGCTCGAGCGGCAGCTCACGAAGGACATGCGGGTGGCCGTCACCTACGTCCAGCGCGACTACAAGAACTTCATCAACTCGGTCGTCCCGAACGGCCGCTGGACGCCGATCAGCGTCAACAACCCGCTGACCAACACCCCGCTCACCCTCTACCGCTGGGCCAACCGCTCGACGACCGAGGATGAGCAGTTGATCCGCAACATCGACGGCTTCCAGTACCTCGACCCGACCGGCCGGGTGCTCGGCGTCGCCGACGCCAACCGCGACTACAAGTCGCTGATGATCGTGCTGACCAAGTCCTACTCGGACCGCTGGCAGGGCCAGTTCTCCTACGTGTGGTCCAAGGCCGAAGGCACGGTCGGCAATGGCGGCACGGCCAGCGTGACGGGTTCGTTCTTCGAGTACCCGAGCTTCTCGCTGGTCAACGCCTTCGGTCCGATGAACGCGGACCGCACCCACGAGATCAAGCTGATGGGCGGCGTCAAGATCCCCAAGATCGAGGTCTCGCTCAACGCCTACTACCGAGGGCTCAGCGGCCTGCCCTACGCGGCGGACATCTCGGTCTCGGGCAGCACGCTCAACCGGGCCGGTTCGTCCACGATCTGGATCGAGCCGCGCGGCAGCCGTCGCCTGCCGTTCTTCCACCAGATCGACCTGCGCGCGGAGAAGGTGTTCGAGTTCGACGTGCACCGCCTCGGGTTCTTCGTCGACGTCCAGAACCTGCTCAACGAGGACACGCAGACGGGCGCCGTCACCCGCTACCCGCGCACGACGATCAGCGGCAACCCGGTGGCGTTCGGCTCGCCGACCGCCATCCAGGGCGCCCGTCAGGTCACGCTCGGCGCTCGCTGGTCGTTCTAGCACTTCCCGTCGCGGGATCGCGCTCCGGCGCGGTCCCGCGGCCTGCCCGGCCCTGCGAGGGGCCGGGCATTTTTTTTGGCCTCGCGGTTCGTGCAATTCATGGAGTTGGATGCCGTCGTCGGAACACTCGGTGCGCAGGATCCAACTCGTTGGTCGATTCGGTTTCCCGGATTGCGGGGCGGCGGGCCCTCGGATAACGTCGCTGGATGGGCAAGCGCGAGCGCACGAACCCGGCGCCCCGAGGCCGGTGGGCCGCGCTGGCGATCGGCCTCGTCGCCGCGCTCGCCGCCGCCTCGGCCTGGTGGGCACAGCGGCCGCCGGCAGACGAGGCCGCCGCCCGCGCCCTGCTGCTGCGGCGCACGCCGGCTCCCTCCGAGCTCAACGTGGTCGTGGTCACGCTCGACACGCTGCGCGCCGACCACCTGGGCTGCTACGGCCACCCCGAGGTGCAGACCCCGCACATCGACGCGCTCGCCGAGCAGGGCGTGCTGTTCGAGCAGGCGACGGCGACGGTGCCGCTCACCTTCCCCTCCCACTCCTCGATGTTCACGGGCCAGATCCCGCCCACCCACGGCGTGCGCGACAACGGCGGCTTCTTCCTCGAGCCCGAAAAGGTGACGCTGGCCGAGCGGCTCAAGGAGTCGGGCTGGACGACCGGCGCCTTCGTCGCCGCCTGGGTGCTCGAGAACCGCTGGGGCCTGGCCCAGGGCTTCGACCACTACTCCGACCGCTTCGACCTGTCGAAGTACAAGGTGGTCTCGCTCGGCACCGTGCAGAAACGCGGCGACGAGGTGATGGACGACGCGCTGCGCTGGATCGAGCAGAACCGGCAGAAGAAGTTCTTCGCCTGGATCCATCTCTACGACCCGCACACGCCGTGGGACCCGCCGGAGCCCTACAAGTCGCGCTACCCCGGCCAGGACTACGTCGGCGAGGTCGCCTACACCGACGCCGTCGTCGGCCGCCTCACCGCCTACCTGAAGGAGAAGGGCCTCGACCGCAACACCGTGATCGTGCTGACCGCCGACCACGGCGAGAGCCTGGGGGAACATGGCGAGAGCACCCACGCCTTCTTCGTCTACGACGCCACGACCCACGTCCCGTTCATCGTGAAGACGCCGTGGGGCGACCGCGGCCGGGCGAAGACCCAGGTCTCGGGCGTGGACCTGATGCCGACGGTGCTCGACCTCGTCGGCCTGCCGCCGCAGCCGGGCATCGAAGGCCGCTCCGTCGCCCGCGCGATCCTCCACCCCGAGGCGGAGCTCGGCCACGTCGCCTACTCGGAGACCTACTTCCCGCGCTACCACTTCGGCTGGCAGCACCTGCGCGCGCTGCGCGACGGCCGCGAGAAGTACATCGACGCGCCGGAGCCCGAGTTCTACGACGTGCTCGCGGACCCGAAG
This sequence comes from Vicinamibacteria bacterium, assembly GCA_025994075.1. Lineage (GTDB taxonomy): Bacteria > Acidobacteriota > Vicinamibacteria > Fen-336 > Fen-336 > WYBL01. The sequence goes on along the minus strand of JAMQGV010000017.1, from coordinate 286,881 downwards.
GAGTCGAAGAACCTCTACAAGTCGATGAGTGCGCGCGCCGAGCGGCTGCGGCTGGCGCTCGAGAAGCTGGCCGGGTCGGGGCGCGACGCGACGCCCGAGCGCCAGCAGATGGACCCGGAGACGCTGCAGCGGCTGGCGGCGCTCGGCTACGTCGGCAACGCCGTCGACGTCGACCCGACTGCGGTGCTGCCCGATCCCAAGGGGAAGATCGGCCTGTTCACGCGGATGGGCGCCGCCAAGGCGCTGGCCTCTGCCGAGAAGCACGACGAGGCGATCGAGCAGATGCGGGCGGTGCTGGCCGAGGACCCCGCCATCATCGACGGCCACGTCACGCTGGCCGGCTGGCTGTGGCGCGCGCGCCGGACGGACGAGGCGATCGCCGCGTTCCAGGCCGCTCTCGCGCTGAAGCCCGACCACGAGCTGGCGCTGACCGAGCTGGCCGGGCTCTACCGGCAGATGGGCCGCCACGACGCCGCGCTCGAGGGCTATCGCGCCGCGCTCGCGCGCGACGGGCGCAAGCCGCAGACGTGGTACCAGCTCGCCACGCTCTACCTCGACATGGGCCGCGTCGGCGAGGCGGAGAAGACGTTCCGCGAGGCGCTCGTCCACAACCCGAAGATGGGTGCTTCCTACTCGAGCCTGGGAGTGATCGAGTTCTCCCGCGGCCGACCGGAAGAAGCCGAGGCGCTGGTGCGCCAGGCGCTGGTGCTGGAGCCGGAAGTGCGCGGCGGACGTTACAACCTGGCCCGCCTGCTGGAGCTGAAGGGCCGCGCCGACGAGGCCGAGCGCCTGTACCGCGAGGAGATCGCCGGCAACTCCGACCACGGCAAGGCCTGGTTCAACCTGGCGCAACTGCGCCGCGCGCGCGGCGACCGTGCCGGCCAGCGCGAGCTGCTCGCGAGCTGCGTCGACGCGGCGAAGTTCGCGCCGTGCGCGTTCTTCCTCGCCCGCGAGGAGCTGCAGGCCGGAGACCTCGAGGCCGCCGAGCGGCGGGCGAAAGAGGGGCTCGAGATCAGCTCGGCTTCCGAGGTGGCGCCGCTCGGCCACTACGTGCTGGCGGACGTCCACAACCGGCGCGGCCAGCGCGCGGAAGCGCAGCGCCAGGTCGATCTCGCCCGCCGCCTCGAGGCCGCCTTGCGCGCCGACCCGCTGCCGGTGCTCTGAAGGACGCCCGCGCCGCCGATTCCGGTAGCATGCCGCGAGCGATGGAGGCGGCATGCGCACGCGGATGGCGGTCGTGGGGACGGTGACGGGACTGGCGCTGGCAGGCGCGGCGAGCGCGCAGGGGCCGGCGGAGCTCGTGCTCGAGAACGCGAAGGTGATGACGCTCGCGGCGGCGCCGTGGGCGGAAGCCGTCGCGGTGAAGGACGGGCGCATCGCCTACGTCGGCGACCGCGCCGGGCTCGCGCCGTGGATCGGCGAGGGTACCCGGCGGCTGGACCTGAAGGGCCACCTGGTGCTGCCCGGACTCGTCGACGCCCACGTCCACGTCGAGGGCATGGGCACGGCGCGCGAGTCGCTCGACCTGGTCGGCGCGGCGAGCCTCGACGACGCGCTGGCGCGGGTGGCGGCGCGGGCCAGGGCGGCGCTGGCGGGCGAGTGGCTCCTCGGCCGCGGCTGGGATCAGAACGACTGGCCCGGCAAGACGTTCCCGACGGCGGCCGACCTCGATCGCGTGGCCCCGGACCGGCCGGTGATGCTCGTCCGCGTCGACGGCCACGCCACGTGGGTCAACTCCCGGGCGCTGGCCCTGGCCGGGATCACGAAGGACACCGCCGACCCCGCGGGCGGCCGCATCATGCGCGATGCCGGCGGCGCGGCGACGGGGGTGCTGATCGACGCCGCCTCCAGCCTCGTCGAGCGCCTCGTGCCGCCGCCGACCCGCGAGCAGCGCAAGCGCCGCCTGCGGGCGGGGCTGGAGGTCGCGGCCGCCGGCGGGCTCACCGCCGTGCACGACGCCGGCGTCGACCTCGAGGCCGTCGCGCTCTACGAGGAGCTGCTGAAGGAAGGCCCGCTGCCGGCCCGCGTCCACGTCATGCTGCGCGCCGACGCCTTCCTGGCCGCCGGCCCCGGCCTCGTCGCCCGCCACGGGCTCGGCGACGGCCAGCTCCACGTCCACGCGATCAAGGCGATGGCCGACGGCGCGCTCGGCTCGCGCGGCGCGTGGCTGCTGGCTCCCTACTCGGACGAGCCGGGCACCCGCGGGCTGCCGATGCTGAAGCCCGAACCGTACGCGGCGCTGCTGAAGGACGCCGCGTCGCGTGGCTTCCAGGTCAACACCCACGCGATCGGCGACGCCGCCAACCGCTTCGTGCTCGACGCCTACGCGGCGACCTTCGGACCCGCGGGAGGCGCCCGGCACCGCTGGCGCGTCGAGCACGCGCAGGTGCTCGACCCGAAGGACGTGCCGCGCTTCGCGGCCCTCGGCGTCGTGCCCTCGATGCAGCCCACCCACTGCACGAGCGACATGTACTGGGCCGGCGCCCGGCTCGGGCCCGAGCGCGAGAAGTACGCCTACCTGTGGCAGACGTTCCGCGCGGCCGGCGTGCCGGTCGCGTTCGGCTCCGACGCGCCGGTGGAGGCCGTCGACGTGATCCCGGGGCTGCACGCGGCGATCACCCGGCAGGACGCGAAGGGCTGGCCCGAGGGCGGCTGGCACCCGAAGGAGCGGCTGGGCTTCGCCGACGCGGTGGCCGCGTTCTCGCGCGACGCCGCGTGGGCGGCGTTCGACGAGAAGGAGACGGGCACGATCGAGGTCGGCAAGCGCGCCGACTTCACGGTCCTCGACAAGGACGTCTCCGACGGCCGCGACGTCCTCGGCGCGAAGATCGCGATGACGATCGTGAACGGCCGGATCGCCACCCGATGACGCCTTGCCCGGTCTGCGAAGGGCCGGTCGAGATCGACTCGTTCGACGTCGACAAGGGCGAGGTGATCAGTTGCCCGGAGTGCGGCACCGAGCTGTTGGTCACCGGCCTCGCGCCGCTGAGCCTGGAGCCGGCGCCGGAGGAGGACGAGGAGTGGACCTGAGCGCGGCGCGCGACAAGCAGGCCCGGCTCGACGCGCGGCTGCGCGAGCTGGGCTCGCTGCTCGTCGCCTACAGCGGCGGGGTCGACAGCGCCTACCTCGCGGCGCGGGCCTTCCACGTGCTCGGCGCGCGGATGCTGGCGGTGACCGCCGACTCCGCCTCGCTCGCGGCCGAGCAGCGCCAGCATGCCGCACACGTCGCGCGGGTGGCCGGCTTTCCCCACGAGTGGCTGGAGACGGCCGAACTCGACGACCCGCGCTACGCCCGCAACGCGCCCGACCGCTGCTACTTCTGCAAGAGCGAGCTGTTCACGCGCCTGCTGCCGCTGGCCCGCGCCCGCGGCCTCGAACACGTGGCCTACGGGATCATCGTCGACGACCTGTCCGACCACCGCCCCGGCCACCGCGCCGCCGCGGAGGCGGGCGTGCACGGCCCGCTCGCCGAGGCCGGCCTCGGCAAGGACGACCTGCGGGCGCTGTCGGAGGAGATGGGCCTGCCCGGCTTCGACCGGCCGGCCGCGCCGTGCCTGTCGTCGCGGATCGCCCACGGCATCGCCGTGACCCGCGAGCGGCTGGCACGGGTCGACGCCGCCGAGGCGGCCGTGCGCGCCCACGGCTTCCGCGAGCTGCGCGTGCGCGACCTCGGCGCGCGGGCGCGGGTGGAGATCGGCCCCGACGAGCTGCCGCGGCTGCAGGACCCCGCCACGGCCGAGCGCCTGCGCGCCGCCGTGGCCGACGCGGGCTTCGCGGACGTCGAGTTCGACCCGCGCGGCTACCGGCGCGGGGCGCTCTCGGGCGCGCCTGGCGACGGGGGTGGGGTATGATCAGTCCGTTCCAGACGCGCGTCCTTGCTGGGAGGCCATGATGTTCGGACTCGGCGTGCCCGAGGTCGTGCTGATCGTCTTCATCGTCGTGCTCGTGTTCGGCACCAGTCGCATCCCGGAGCTGGGACGGGGACTCGGCGAAGGGATCAAGAACTTCAAGAAAGCGATCAAAGGGGAAGAGGAGGAGAAGAAGTGAAGAGGGTTCACGTGAAGCTCGCCGCCCTGGCTCTCGTCCTCGTAGCGAGCGCCGGGCTCGCCGCGTGTGGCAAGAAGACGCCGCCGCCGCCGCCCGCTCCGCCGCCTGCCGCGCCGCCGACGCCGACGCCCGCGCCGCCGCCGCCGGCTCCCGAGCCGCCGCCGCAGCTCAACGAGTACGACCGCCTGAGGCAGATGTCGCTCGAGGAGCTGGATCGCCAGGGCCTGCTGCCCGAGATCCGCTTCGACTACGACAAGGCCGACGTGCGCGAGGGCGATCGCGCCATCCTCGAGCGCAACGCCGCGACCCTCAAGAAGTTCGACTTCCTCAAGGTCAAGGTCGAGGGCCACTGCGACGAGCGCGGCACGGTCGAGTACAACCTCGCTCTCGGCGAGCGCCGCGCCAAGGCCGCGTACGACTACCTGGTGTCGCTCGGGGTGCCGGCCTCGCGCCTGCAGCTCGTCTCCTTCGGCAAGGAGATGCCGGTGTGCCAGGAGTCGAACGAGGACTGCTGGCAGAAGAACCGCCGCGCCCGGTTCACCGTCACCGGAAAGTAATCACCCATTGGGTTCCGGCGCCGGAGTGAATCCGGCGCCGGTCCCTTGGGGGCTCCGTCGGACGACTCCGGCCTCCTCCGCCCCCAAACCCCCACGAACCGGTTGCCGCGGTCGAGGGCGTTCGTTGACACCCCCGGAGGGCTGGTTTGTAATGCGCGCGAGCGCCCCTCCGGCGCCCCTGTTCCCCCGATAAAAAGAGGATGAGCGAGCCACAGGCCCCCGAGAATCCCGCGATCAAGGAACTGACCGGGCGCATCGGCAAGTACGAGATCGCCAAGCCGCTCGGCAAGGGCGCGATGGGCATGGTGTACCTCGCCCACGACACCATGCTCGAGCGCGACGTCGCGCTCAAGGTCATGGTGGCCTCGATCGCCGACGACGACGAGCTGAAGCGCCGCTTCGAGCGCGAGGCCAAGGCCGTCGCCAAGATGACCCACCCGAACGTGGTGATGGTCTTCGACCTCGGCTACCACACCGACGGATCGCCGTACCTGGCGATGGAGCTGCTGAAGGGCATGGACCTGCAGAAGGCCATGCGCACTCCGCCGCCGATGAGCGTCGAGCGCAAGTGCCAGATCATCCTGCAGGTCCTGGCCGGTCTCGCCCACGCCCACGGGTCCGGCATCGTCCACCGCGACATCAAGCCCGCCAACATCTTCATCAACCAGGACGGTTCGGTGAAGATCATGGACTTCGGCGTCGCGCGGCTGACCACCGCTTCGATGACCGGCACCGGCAGCATCGTCGGCACCGCCGACTACATGTCGCCGGAGCAGGTCAAGGGCGCGAAGGTCGACGGCCGCTCCGACCTGTTCAGCGTCGGCTGCATGCTCTTCGAGCTGCTCGCCAACCGCCGCCCGTTCCACTCGGACAACCTGATGGCGATCTTCTACAAGATCACCCACGAGGAGCCGAACTGGGACCTGATCCCCGAGGGCGCGGATTACGACGCGCTGATGCCGATCCTGCAGAAGGCGCTGGCGAAGGACCTCGAGCAGCGCTACGCCTCGGCATACGACTTCGCGGTCGCGCTCAAGGACTACCTCGGCCGCTTCGCCGGCGGGGCCGCCGCCGTCGAGGAACTGGTCGACCTCGGCGCGCCGCCGGACCCGGGCGCGATCACCGCGCTCGAGGACCTGGTCGGCGACGGCACCGAGATCACCGCGCAGACGATGGACCTCGGACCGGGCCAGGTCACCGGCGCCCCGACGGTCGGCGCGACCGCGCGAGGCGGCGCCAGCGGACGGGTGGCCACGCTCGGGGCCGGAACGGGCCGCGTCGCCCAAGCAGGAGCGGGTACGGCGCGCGCCGGCACCCTCGCTCCCACCCGCGTGGTCACGTCGGGCGCACACCCCGCGGCCGCCGCCCCGGCCCGCCCGGCGCCCGCGCCCGCGCCGTCGGGTACGCCGACGCTCTACGTCGTGCTCGGGGGGCTCGGCGTCGCAGTGCTCGCCCTGGGCGGCTTCATCCTCTTCGGGCGCCCCGAGCCCGCGCCGCAGCCGCCGGTGACGGTGGCGCAGACGCCCGTCCCGCCGCCCGTGACCGCGCCGCCGACGACCCAGCCCGCGCCGACGCCGGCCCCGGCCCCGACGTTCGCCGAGGCCGTGGGCAAGGGCGCGGCCTCGCTGCGCGCCGCGCAGTCGGCCTTCCGCTCGGGCGACTACGACACCGCGATGTCGAAGGCCCAGGCGGCGCTCAAGGAGGACCCGCAGAACGCCGAGGCCAAGCGCGTCGTCGACAACGCGCTGCAGGGCCAGAAGGCCGTCGCCCGCTTCACCGCCGCCGAGGCGGCGCTGCGCGCGGGCGACTACGCCAGAGCCATGAACGAGGCCGACGCGGGCCGTGCGCTGGCGCCGTGGGATGCCCGGGTGACCACGCTGATCACCCGCATCCAGACCGCGCAGAGCCAGGCCCAGGCCGCGGAGTCGCAGAAGAAGGCGGCGGCCCAGCAGCAGCAGATCAACGCGCTGCTGACCCAGGCTCAGGCCGAGACCACGGCCCAGAAGTACGACGCCGCGATCTCGCTCTACGACGAGGCGCTGAGGCTGGATCCCTCCAACCAGGCCGCGATGATCGGCAAGACCAGCGCGATCAGCGCCAAGGCCCTCGCCCAGGCGGCAGCCAGCAGCGCCGCGCGGCCGACGGCCGCGGCGAAGGCCTTCGAGGTCGGCAAGACCCAGGCCTCGGCGGGCAGCGGCGGCGCGGTGCCGCCCGGCTTCTCGGAGACCGCCGGCATCACCGCGGTGAAGGGTTCGGCGACCGCCGACCTGCCCGGCAAGGTGGAGTTCGACGTCAACCCCGGCACCCCGAAGCCCGGCGAGAAGTACACCGTGACCGTCGTCTTCGGCAACGACGGCGGCGCGCCGATCCAGATCAAGGACATGATCGTGACCACGGTGATCAACGGCAAGCGCCAGCAGGCGCCCGTGCCGCCGCTGGTCAAGGAAGTCGCCCCCCGCGACAAGGCCACCGTCTTCCAGCTCCCGGACTTCTGGAAGGAGGACTGGACGGCGTGGTCGATGGAGGTGATGGTGCGCACGGTCCGCGGCGAGAGCTACAAGAACAAGGTCACCTGGAACCGCTGATGTCGAGGAACGCCCTGCTGCTGGCGGCGATCACCCTGGCCGCGGCCCCGCTGCTGAGGGCCGACGACCCGCCGGAGATCGAGCACCAGCCGTCGATCTGCACGATCGCCGGCAAGCCGATGGCGCTGTGCGGCGCGATCAGCGACGACGCGATGGTGGCCAAGGCCCGGCTCTACTTCCGGCACCAGAAGGACAAGTTCTTCAGCTACGTCGAGATGGCCTTCACCGGCCTGCAGTACTGCGGGACGCTGCCCGCGGCGCGCGCCGGCAAGGCCAAGGCGGTCGAGTACTACATCTGGGCGATCGACGACGCCTACAACATCAAGCGCACCTCGACCTTCAACCTGCCGGTGCAGAGCGAAGACGTGTGCGGCTTCGCGCCGCTCGAGCAGGACGCCGCCCGCGCGGCCGCGATCACCGTCCACGCCACCCACAAGGACCAGGGTCGCAAGCTCTCGGGCGAGTTCGATCCCGCCGGCGTGACCTTCGTCCCCTCGCGCTGACCCGTCTCCTTCCCCTCCTCCTGCTGCTGGCGGCGCCCGCGCCGCCCGCGGCCAGCCTCGACGCGCGGCTGTCGCTGGGCGACTCCGCCGTGCTGGTCACGCTGACGCAGGCCGGCCCCGCGGACGCCCTGGACGTGGAGGTGATGGTCCGCGCGGGCGGACGCGAGGGACGCGGCTCGGCCGGACGGGTGGCGGCGGGCGGCTCCCACGTGGTGACGGTGCGCCTCGACGGGCTGTCCGCGGGACCGCTCGCCGCCGTGGCGCGCGTCGACTGGCGGCCCTCGGACGTGGCGCCCGACGCCCCGCCGCTGTCGCGCGCGTTCGCGGCGACGCTGCGCGGGGGAGGCCTGCGGCTGGAGCCCGAGCCCGCGCGGCTGGGTGGCGCGGGAGCGATCGCCGTGCGGGTGTCGAGCCTCGACGGCCGCGCCCGCCGGGTGCGCCTCGAGGTCGCAGCGCCGATGGGGCTGCTGGCCCTGCCGCCTCCCGCGTTCGAGGTGCCGGCCACGGGCGTGGCGCGGGTCGAGGTGCCGCTGGCGCGCGGCAGCGCCCCCCGCGGCTCGACAGTCGGGCTGGCGCTGCTGGCCCGCGCCGACGACGCCGCCGGCGCCGCGCTGGCGCGGGTCGAGCTGCTCGCGGAGCCCGGGTGGTTGCCGGCCTTGCGCCCGGCGCTGGTCGTCGCGGCCCTCGCCCTGCTGGGCGCGGCCGCCCTCGCCGAGCGGCGGGCCCGCCGCCAGCAGGCTTGACACCGCTTCGAACCACGAAATATGGTGTAGCGGAAGATGGAGAGTCCCAAGGACTACTACGGCCTGCTCGGCGTGCCGCGCGACGCCAGCACCGCGGCGATCACCCGCGCCTACCGCAAGCGGGTGCGTCAGCTCGATCCCGCCCACCGCACCGGGGCCTCGGCCGAGGATCTCCACGCGCTGCAGCGGGCCTACGAGACGCTGCGCGACGCGGAGCGCCGCCGCCGCTACGACGAGGCGCTGGCCCAGCCCCAGGCGCATCAGCCTGCCCCCGAGCGCTCCCGCGGCGAGTCGCTGCCGCTGCGCCCGGCGACCGGGCTGCGGCGCCCGATGCGGGCAGAGACGCTGGCCGCCGACGTGGTGCTCTCCGTCGCCGAGGCGCTGCGCGGCGGCGTGCTCCCGCTCGACCTGCCGGTCTCGGCCGAGTGCTCGAGCTGCGAGGGCACCGGCGGCGCCGCCTTCGACTGCGCGCCGTGCAGCGGCGAAGGCCGGATCGGGATGCGGCTGCCGATGCCCGTGCGCATTCCCCCCGGCATCCGCACCGGCACGGTGTTCGACCTGCGCGTCGACGAGACCACGGTCCGCTCGCTGCTGCTGACCGTGCACGTGGGCGGCGCCGGCCGCTGAGGCTTCGGCCGAAGCCGCCGCGCCCCCTTATGATGGGCGCCGCATGATCGACGAAGCGGGAATCGCGCGCCTGGTCGCGCACAGCGTCGCGCTCAAGCAGCGCTTCTTCGGAGAGCGCGCCGCCGACGTGCTGGCCGCGGGCCGCGCGACGGCCGAGGCGCTGCGCGCCGGAGGGCGGGTGCTGGCCTTCGGCAACGGCGGCTCCGCGGCCGACGCCCAGCACCTCGCCGCGGAGCTGGTCGGCCGCTTCCTCGCCGAGCGCCCGGGGCTGGCGGCGATCGCGCTCGGCTCCGACCCCTCGACGGTGACCTCGATCTCGAACGACTACGGCTACGAGCAGGTGTTCCGCCGCCAGGTCGAGGCGCACGGCCGGCCCGGAGACGTCGCGCTCGGGATCACCACCTCGGGCCGCTCGAAGAACGTGCTGGCCGCGCTGGACCTCGCGCGCGAGAAGGGCCTGCGCACGATCGCCCTCACCGGCGCCGGCGGCGCAGCGCTGGCCGGCCGCGTCGACCACCTGCTCGACGTGCCCGAGACCGACACGGCCCGCGTGCAGGAGGTGCACGGCATGGTCGTCCACCTGCTGTGCCAGGTCGTGGACGAGTCGCTGGCGTGAGCCCGCGCGTTTCGCGCCGCCGCCCGCGCGCGCCGCAGCCGCTCGACCTCGCGGGCGTCGCGACGTACCCGCTGCGCTCTCGCAAGAGCAAGGTGGGCATCCGCGACCTCGCCCGGCCGGTGCCGCCCGGAGCGTCGATCGAGGAGTTCCTGGCCGCGCTGCCGCGCCAGCTCGCCGGCGTCGCGCTGCGCGACCTCGCGGCGCAGGTGCGCCGCGGCCGCACCCGGCGCCGGCCACTCTTGTGGGGACTCGGCGCCCACGTGATCAAGGTCGGCCTGGCGCCGCTGCTCGTCGACCTGATGGACCGCGGCTACGTGACCGGCGTGGCCCTCAACGGCGCCGGCATCGTCCACGACTTCGAGCTGGCCGCCGTCGGACACACCTCGGAAGAAGTCGCCGAGGGCCTCGGCTCCGGCGCCTTCGGCATGGCGAAGGAGACCGGCGAGGAGCTCAACCGCGCGATCGTCGAGGGCGCTCACGACGGCCTCGGCCTCGGCGCCGCCGTCGGCCGCCACATCGAGGAGAGCCGGCTGAAGCACCGCGACGTCAGCCTGCTGGCGGCGGCCTGGCGCCGCGGGCTGCCGGCGACCGTGCACGTCGCGGTCGGCACCGACATCGTGCACATGCACCCGGCCTGCGACCCCGCGGCGCTCGGGCAGGCCACCCACCTCGACTTCAGGATCTTCGCCGGCGAAGTCGCGCGGCTGGGCGGCGGCGGCGTCTACCTGAACGTGGGCTCGGCGGTGCTGCTGCCGGAGGTGTTCCTGAAGGCGGTCACGCTGGCCCGCAACCTGGGCCACGAGCTGCGCGACTTCACGACGGCGAACCTGGACTTCATCCAGTCCTACCGCCCGAACACCAACGTCGTCCAGCGGCCCACCCGCGGCGTCGGCCGCGGCTTCAGCCTGACCGGCCACCACGAGCTGCTGCTGCCGCTGCTGCGCGCGGCGATCCTCGCCGGCAGCCGCTAGTCCTTCGCCTCCAGCCAGCACGCCTCGTAGGGCCCGAGGTGGACGTTCAGCCGGCCGTCCTTGACGCGCGGCCGGTGGCCCTCGAGCAGCGGCCGCCAGCGCCGCGCCGGCCCGCCGACGTCCGCGAGCGGGAGCACGACGGTCTGCTCGCGGGGGCTGACCGAGACGAGCGCCACGATGCGCTGGCCCTCGCGCGGCCCGCGCAGCAGGGCGAACACGCCGGGGCCGGCGTCGAGCACCTGCTGCGGGGAGTTCGGGTGGAACGCGGGCTGCCGCACGCGGACGGCGAGCAGGCGCCGGAAGCCGACCGCGACGCGGTACTCGGTGGAGTCGAGGTCCATCAGCCGCGACATCAGCGCCGGCTCCGAGAGGGTCTTGCGGTTGATCGAGCGCTTCTCGGCGCCCGAGCGGATCGCCGCCAGGTCGTTGCGGGCCCCGAACAGGCTGGGCAGGTAGATGCCGGGCACGCCGCGCAGCATCAGCGCAATCGCGCGGCTGGCGAGGAAGCGGGCCACCTGCAGCCAGCCCGGCTCGCCGGCGTCGTCGCGGTTGAGCGCGCTCCACCAGGTGACGTTGAGCTCGTAGGGGCTGCGCGTCCCGTCGCCGTTGTCCTTCTCGGAGACGAGCCCGCCGTGCTCGATCGCCTTCTGCACCAGCAGCTCGATGCCCGCGGGCGGCAGGATGCCCTGGGCGCCGAGCAGCCCGACGCCGTCGTGGGACGCGAGGAAGTTGAAGAAGGTCGCGGTCTCCGAGGGGTAGACGAGCCCGCGCGCCCACGACGCCAGGTGCGAGGTGTCCGCCGTGTGGAAGGCGTGGATCACCAGCGGCGGCAGCGCGAAGTTGTAGACCATCTGCGCCTCGTCGCGACCGTCCCCGAAGTAGGAGACGTTGTCGGCGTGCGGCACGTTGGTCTCGGTGACCAGCGCCACCCGCGGCGCCGCCACGTCGAGCACGGCGCGGAACAGCTTGACGAGGGCGTGGGTCTCCTTCAGGTGGGCGCAGCGGGTGCCCAGCTCGCGCCAGACGTAGGTGACCGCGTCGAGCCGCACGATGTCGGCGCCGCGCCGCACGTACGAGAGCAGGATGCCGAGCACCCGCAACAGCACCTTCTCGCTCTTGAAGTTGAGGTCGATCTGGTCGGGGCTGAAGGTGGTCCACACGAAGCGCTTGCCGTGGATCGTCTGGAACGGGGTCAGCAGCTCGGTCGTGCGCGGGCGCAGGATCAGCCGCAGGTGGTCGCGGCTGATCGAGTCCTTCGTGGAAAAGGCGACGAACGAGTCCTGGAAGTCGGGGTGGCCGTCGAGGAACTCCTGGAACCAGCGGCTCTTCGCCGAGGCGTGGTTGAACACGCCGTCGAACATCAGCCGGTAGCGCAGCGCCAGCGCCTCGATCTCCTGCCAGCTCCCGAGCCGCGGGTCGACCTCCTCGAAGTCGATCACCGAGAAGCCGCGGTCGGACGAGTACGGGAAGAACGGCAGGATGTGGACGGTGCTGAGCGCGTCCTTCATGAACACGTCGAGGAAGTCGCCCAGCGCCCGCAGCGGGGTCTTGCCCGGGCTCTCCAGCAGGTCGCCGTACGTGATCGCGATCGAGTCGCGCTCGGTGAAGCGGGTGGCCGGGTCGAAGCCGCGCTCCTCCGCGATCATCTCGTCCGGCTTGTGCGCCCAGTGCACGCGCATCAGCCGCTCGACCTCGGGCCAGCACGCCTCCGCCCGCTTGCGGCCGTACATCACCGCCAGCAGGGCCACGATCCGCTCCCGCTGCTCGGCCGTCACCGCGAGCAGCGCGCGGGAGTAGTCCGGGGCGGGCAGGTGGGGCCGGTGTTCCGCGAAGAGGGGAGCTGGGGAGGGCTGAGGCATCGGTCTCCTGTTCAGTGAACGGCTCCGGCCGGGGTGTCGACCTCCAGGCCGACCGCCCGCATCAGCGCCAGGGCGTTGCTGCGAGTGACGACGCCGGGCCGCATGCGGTAGTCGAAGGCGATGTGCCCGGCCTCGATCCGGTCCTCGAAGTGCACGTTCTCCACCGGCTCCGGGCCCTCGGCGGCGATCTCGGCCAGCGCCAGGTCGTGGGTCGTGACCAGGCCCAGCGCGCCGCGCGCGAGCAGGCCGTGGACCAGCGCGCCGGCCCCGGCCCGGCGGTCGGCGGAGTTGGTGCCGGACAACACCTCGTCGAGCAGAAAGAGCGTCGGCTCGTTCGCCGCCAGTCGCAGCACCTGGGCCAGCCGCTCGATCTCGGCGAAGAAGCGGGAGCGGCCCTCGCGCACCGAGTCGCGCACCCGCATCGAAGCGCCCACCCGCAGCGGCGACAGCCGCAGCAGCCGGGCCCTCACGGGCGCCCCCGCCTGCGCCATCACCACCGCCAGGCCCACCGCGCGCAGCAGCGTGCTCTTGCCGCTCATGTTGGACCCGCTCACGATCAGGGCGCGGCGAGCGGATCCCAGCGCGACGTCGTTGCGCACGGCCACGGCTTCGGCGATCAGCGGGTGGGCCAGGCCTTCGGCCTCGAACAGCGGGCCTTCGTCTTCGACCAGCTCGGGGAAGGGGTCGCGCGGATTCTCGAACGCGTAGGCCGAAAGAGCCAGCAGCGCCTCCAGCTCGCCGAGCGCGTCGAACCAGGCGCCGATCCGCGGGGCGTGGCGCGCGCGCCAGGCCTCGAGCGCCGCCGCGACGTGCAGGTCCCACAGCAGGATCCAGGCGAACGGCGCGAACAGCGGGTTGCGGCGCGACTCCAGCAGGTCGATCCGCCGGGCCAGCGCCCGCAGCGCGACGCTCGCTCCCGCCAGCGTCTCGCGCAGCGCGACGAGCCGCGGCGAGCGGAAGCTCTCGCGCTCGATCCGGGCCGCGAGTTCCGCCAGTGCGAACAGCCGCTCGGCTCGCGCGGCGTGGCGCAGCACCTGGCCGACGCGCGCCTGCTGGGTGAACGCGAGGGCGCCGACGGCCAGCAGCGCCAGCACCAGCGCCGAGAGCGGGGCGTCGAAGCCGAAGACCGCGACCAGCGCGGCGAGCGCCACGGCCGAAACCGCCGCCGCGGCCGCCCGCAGCGGCAGCGGGAACGGCGTCGGCGCGGCAGCGGCCAGGCCCGCGAGCGCGTCGGCGTCGGCCTGGCCCGGTCCGGCTCCCGCCAGCAGCGCGACGTCCTCGCGCAGCTCGACGCGGGGGCGCAGTTCGGCGACCGCGCGCTGGCGGGCGCGGACGTCGTCGGGGACCGCGGGCTGCCGCAGCGCGCGCGCCAGCGCCGCGCGCCCGGGCGGCGTGGCCGGCAGCGACAGCCGCTCGTAGAGCGAGCCGCGCCCGAACAGGTCGAGGTCGTCCGCGCAGGGGTGGCGCGGGTCGGCGAAGTCGTCGCCCGGGTCGCCGCGGCCCTCCCACGTCTCGTCCAGCCGGGCCAGGCGTTCCTCGTGATGGGTGGCCGCGCGCTGCGCGTGATCGCGGCGCCGCCGCTCCCGCCCGTGCAGCAGCACCAGTGCGAAGAAGGCGGCGAAGGCGACGGGCACGCTGCCGGGTGGCGGGCCGACCTGGAACGTGACCGGCGCCCACAGCAGGGCCGCGGCGGCGAACACGACGCCGCGCGCCAGCGCCAGCGCGTCCATCGTCCGCTGCGCCGCCGCCGCCGTCGCCCGGTGCGCGTCACGGCGGCGCTCGTGCTCGGCGCGAGGCGCCAGGGACTCCATCCACGGCGATTGTAGCGACAGCGGCTGCGCGGGCGGCGTGACGGCGGCCACCTGTTACGATCCCGGCTCCGATGTCCCCGCGGCTCATCGCCCTCGCGGCCGGCGTTCTCGCCGCCTGTGCCGCGGTCCCGCTGTGGAGCGCCCTGTGGGGCGAGCGCGTCGTCTTCTGGCGCGACGTGCACCTGCTGTGGCTGCCGCAGGTCGACGTCGTCGCGCGCACCGTCGCCGAAGGCGCGTGGCCGGTGTGGGACCGGTTCAGCGGCTTCGGCCGGCCGCTGCTCGCCGATCCGCGCGCGGCGCTCCTCTATCCGCCGACCTGGCTGGGCGTGCTGGCTCCGCCCGGCATCGCCTACGCGTGGCTTTCCGCGTTCCACCTCTTCGTCGCGGGCGGCGGCGCGTTGCTGCTGGCCCGGCGGCTCGGGGCTTCGCCGCCCGCGGCGCTGCTCGCCGGCGCGCTGCTCGTCGCCAGCGGTCCGCTGTTGTCGCTGGTCCTGATGTGGCATCAGCTCGCCGCGTTCGCCTGGGCGCCGCTGGTGCTGTGGGCCTTCCACCGCCTCGCCGCGGCACCGGCGCGCCAGGCGCTGGCTGCCGCCGCGGCGCTGTTCGGGCTGCAGGCGCTCGCCGGCTCGCCCGAGTACTCGGCGCTCACTGCGCTCGCGGTGGCCGTGCTCTGCGCGCCCCTGCGCCCGCGCGGCGCAGAGCTCAAGACGCTCGGCGCGCTCGCCGTCGCCGGCCTGCTCGGCGTCGGCGTGGCCGCGGCGCAGTGGCTGCCCGCGGCACACTACGCGGCGGGCGCGGCGCGGCTGCAGCGAGCGCCGGACCCTGGCAACTGGGCGCTGGCGCCGCCGTTGCTCGTGGAGCTCGGGCTCGGGCTTCGCGCCGCCGAGCTGCCGCTGACGTCCGCGGCGTCCTCGGCCCTGCTCGGCGGGCGCGAGCCGCTGCTGCACTCGCTCTACCTCGGGCCCGCGGCGCTGGTGCTCGCCCTCGCGGCACTCGCCGGGGCCGGCGCTGCCGAGCGCCGCCTGGGCGCGCTCGCGCTTCTCGCCGCCCTGATCGCGCTGGGTCCCCGCGCACCGCTGCTGGAGCTGCTGCAGGCGCTGGTGCCGCCGCTGTCGGGCCTGCGCTACCCGGCGAAGGCGGCGGCGTTCGTCGCCCTCGCGCTGGCCCTGCTGGCCGCGGCCGGGTTCGACCGCCTGGCACGAGGCGAGGACGCCGCGCGCCGGGCGGCGCGAAACGCGGGGTACGCCGTGGCGGCTCTCGCGGCTCTGCTGGCGACCGGGCCGTGGCTGCGGGCGTGGCTGCGGGACCCGGCGGCGCTGGGGACCGTCGGCCGCGCGACCCTGGTGGCGGCCGGTCTGGCGCTGACCGCCGCGGCCCTCGGTCGCTTCGCACAGCATCGCGGCCCCCGTGCCGCGCTGGCGCTGCTCGTCGTGATGGTGCCCCTGGCGCGGCACCGAGCGCTGCTCGAGACGGCGCCGGCGAGCCTGTTCACGACGCGGCCGGAGCTGCTGCGCCACCTGGACCCGGCGGCGACGGGCCGGCTCTACGCCTACGACTACCTGGTGGTGGACGAGTGGCAGCGGCTGACCAGCCCGCACGCGCCCGCGGCACTCGCGCCGGTGCGCGCCCCGCAGGGCTACGGGCCAGGAGCGGCCTTCGTGGCCGCGGCCCACGCGGCGCTCCACCCGCCGACGGCCGGCCGCTTCGGGCTCGCGGGTTCGTACGACCACGACGTGCTCGACTTCGAGCCGATCGAGCGCGCGGGGCTCGCCACCTGGCTGCGCGCGAGCGAGGCCTCGCCCGCGCACCTGAAGCTGCTGCGGATGGCCGCGGTCACCCACGCCGTGGGGATCGGTCCGGCGCGCTGGTGGCAGGGACTGCGCGCGAAGGCGCTCGTGCCCGGTCTCGGCCGCGAGCCGATCACGCTGCTCGAGGTGCCCGACCCGCTGCCGCGAGCCCGGGTCGTCGGCTCGGTGAAGGTGGCTCCCGGCGAAGCCGCGCTCGGCGCGGTGCGCGCCGACGACTTCGATCCCCGGCGCGAGGCGGTGCTGTCGCCCGAGGACGCCGCACGCGCGGGTCTGCCAGGGGGACCGCTCGAAGGCGAGGTCAAGATCGCGGCGCTGCGTGGCGATCGCGTCGAGCTCGAGGCGACGCTGTCGCGCGCGGGCCTCGTGGTGCTGGCCGACGCCTGGGACGCGGGGTGGAGCGCCACCGTGGACGGCATCCCGGCGCCGGTGCTGCGCGCCGACATCGCCTTCCGCGCCGTGCCGGTGCCGGCCGGGCGCCATCGCGTCACGCTGGTTTACGTTCCGCCGGGCCTTGCGGCAGGCGTCGCGCTCTCCCTGCTGGCGGGCCTCGCGCTGATGGCGCTCTGGACGCGTCGATGACGCGCCAGCGACTCGCCCGGCTCGGGCCCGGCCTCGCCATCGGCCTCGCCGCCGCGTTCCTGCTGCGCCGCGCGCTCTTCGCCGGCGAGGCGCCCTTCTGGCGCGACGTCAACATGGTGTGGCTGCCGCAGGTCGAGGTGTTCGTGCGCACCGTCGCCGCGGGCGCGCTGCCGCTGTGGGACGCCTTCACGGGCTTCGGACGGCCGCTGCTGGCCGACCCGCGGGCGGAGGTCTTCTACCCGCTCACCTGGCTCAACCTGCTGCTGCCGCCCGCGCGCTTCTATCCGCTGTTCGTCGCCGTCCACCTGGTGCTCGGCGGACTCGGGACCTATCGACTCGCCCGCGGCCTGGGGGCTTCTCGTGTCGCGGCGGCGGTCGGCGGCCTGGCGTTCGGGGCCTCGGGTCCGCTGCCCGCGCTGGCCCTGACCTGGCACCACATGGCCGGCGCCGCGTGGATGCCGTGGGTGCTGGCGACGGGCCTGCGCGCGCGGGGGGGCGATCCCCGCGCCCGGCGGGCCTTCGCACTGTGCGTGGCGCTGCAGGTCTTCGCGGGTTCGCCCGAGTACAGCGCGCTGTCGCTCGCCGCTCTCGCGGTGCTCCTGCTCGCCGCGTCGGTCGCGGGCGGCGAACGGCCCGCGCCGGCGCTCGGGCGGGTGGCGGCCGGGCTCGCCCTCGGCCTGCTGCTGGCGGCTCCGCAGTGGCTGCCCACCGCGGCCTGGGCCGCCCAGGCCCAGCGCGGCGCGCTGCCGCGCGAGGCCGCGTTCGTGTGGTCGCTGCACCCGTTGCAGCTCGTCGAGGTGGCCGCGCCGGTCAGGATGTGGGACCTGCCGCTGACGGCCGAGGCGCAGGCGCTGGTGCTGGGCGGGCGCGAGCCGTGGCTGCATTCCATCCACCTCGGCGCCGGCTTGCTGGTGCTCGCGCTGTGCGGCCTCGGCCGCCGCGGCGCGGGCCTGGCGGCATGTGCCCTGGTGGCGCTGCTCGTCGCGCTCGGCCCGCACACTCCGCTGCCGGGGCTGCTGCTCGACCTGCTGCCGCCCCTCGGCGCCTTCCGCTTCCCGGTCAAGGCGATGGCGTTGTTCGCGCTGGCCGTCGCCACGCTGGCCGCGCTCGGCCTGGAGCGCCTCGCGGCCGGTGGTGCCCGCGCGCTCACCGCGGCCGCGGCCGCGACGGGCGTCGCGCTGCTCGCCGCGACCGCGTTCCCGTGGACCGAAGTGCTCGGGCCCGCGGCCGACCTCGCCGTGATTCGCGCTCCCCTCGGCTGGGCCCTGGCCGCGTGCGTGGCGCTGATCGGCGCCACCCTCCTCCCGCTGCGGCCGCCGCACCGGATCGCGGCCGTGGCCGCGGTCGCGCTGCTGCCGCCGCTGTGGGCGCAGCGCGGGCTGCTGGTCACGACCCCCGCCGATTTCTACGCCCGCCGTCCCGAGGCGCTGCGCACGCTCGAGCTCGCCCCCGGCGCCCGCCTCTACGTGCAGGACCAGGTGGTGCAGCCCTCGCCGCTGCCCGAGGGCGATCCGGTGCCGCGGCTCGGGCTGCGCGGAACCCTCGCGGGCCACGGCCGGGTCGCGACCGCCGCGCTCGGTCTGCACCTCGCGCTCAACCCGCCGACCGCCGCGCGCTGGGGCGTGCCGGGCAGCTTCGACCGCGACATCCTGCGCTTCGAGCCGCCGTTCCTGGCCCGGCTCAACGACCTGCTGCGCGGGCGCGAGTCGGACCCGGCGGCGCACGCGCGGCTGCTCGCGCTGGGCGCCGTCGGCAACGTCGCCAGCCTGACCCCCGGGCCGTGGGCCGCGTCGCTCGAGCCGCGGGCGCAGGTGGCGACGCCGTTCGCGCGCCCGCTCCACGTCTGGCGCGTGCCCGGCGCGTTGCCGCGCGTGCGCGCGGTGACCGGCGTCCACGCGCTTCCCGCCGACGCGGACCCGGCGGCGCTGCTCGCGTTCGACCCCGCCACCGCGGTCGCCCTCGCCGCCCCGGCTCGCGCGGCCGCGGGCAGCGCGCGTGTCCTGTCGTTCGAGATCGCTCCCGACCGGATGCGGGCGACGGTCGTCGCGGACGCGCCGGCGCACGTGGTCTTCGTCGACGCGTGGGACCCGGGCTGGAGCGCGCGGGTCGACGGAGCTTCCGCGCCGCTGCTGCGTGCCGACGGAGCGTTCCGCGCCGTGCCCGTCGGCCCGGGGCGTCACGAGGTGGAACTGCGCTACTGGCCGCCGGGTCTGTCCGCGGGCCTCGCGCTCGCCGGGCTGGGCCTGGCCCTGCTGGCGCTGCGTCGTTAGCGCCCCTCGGCCGCCAGCAGCAGCCGCTCGCGGCGACGGTCGAGGACCCTGGCCGCAGCCTCGAGCAGGCCCCAGCCGACCGCGACCGCGAGCAGCAGCCACGCGGCGTTGATCGCGACCCAGCCCGCGTGCGGCTGGCGGCCTGCCATCCAGGCCACGAACAGCGGCGGCAGCGACATCGCGGGCAGCGCGACCATGGCCAGCAGTCCCGGCAGCGGGTTGTCGGCCTGCAGCCGGCCCATGTCCACGGCCTTGCACAACAGGGTCGAGAGCAGGGCCCCGAAACCCATCGCCAGGGCCACCGTGCCGCAGAGACCGATCCACGCCGCGTACCACATCTCCGCGGACCCGCCGCCGAGCACGAGCGGCGGGAGCAACGCGCAGGGGAAGCAGGCGAGGAGGGCCTGGATGGCGTTGGCGAGCGCCTGTCCGCGCACGATGTCGCGCCCGGTCAGCGGGCTCGTGAACAGCCGGGCGAGCCCGGGGCCGTGCACGCCGAACTGGTTGAAGAGCATGTTGTCGATCGAGGCCAGCCCCAGCAGCACGCCGCCCGAGGCGAGCACGAAGGAGACCGGCAGCCACGACGGCGGCGCAGGCAGCACTCCCGCCGGGGCGAACGTGAACGCGGCGACGGCGGCGCCGCACAGCAGCGGCGTCGACAGCACGTCGAGGCGCCCCATCAGCGAGCGCCGCGCGAGCCACAGGTGCGACAGCGCGACCGCGGAGACGGCGGGCCGCATCGCGGGCAGCAGCGTCAGCTCCCGGTTGCGGCCGGCTCCGCGCGCGCCGCCCTCGGTGTCCGGCTCCCCGAGCAGCTTTCGCCAGGCGACGCCCGAAGCCAGCGACAGCGGCACGAGCCACAGGACGAGGCCCGCCAGCCCGCGCCAGGCGGACTCGCCGGTGGCCACCCGGCGCAGGACGTCGGCGTACAGCCCCGGGGGCGTGGCGCGCCAGGCGCGCACGAGCGCCCCGCCGCCCTCTGCGGAACTCCGGTCGTCGACGAGGACGGCAGGTTTCGGCCGTTCGCCGCGGCCGGGCACGAACAGCGGCGCCAGCGCCCCGGGCACGATCAGCCCGAAGGCCAGCAGCAGGCCGAGCGTCTCGGCGCGGCGCCGGTTGCGGAGCGCGAGCGCGGCGCCGTCCGACGCGAGCGCGCCCAGCAGCAGCAGTGCGAGGCCGAACGCGAAGCCCGCGCCCAGCATCACGGCTGCCGCGCCCGGGTGGCCGCCGGCCAGCAGGCCGAGCGGCAGCAGGCCGAGCGCCGGCAGCGCCAGCAGCGGCCACGGTTCCGCGAGGCCGGTGGCGAGGTGCAGCGCCCGCAGGTGACGTGGATGGATCGGCAGCAGTTGCAGGCGCTGCAGGGTTTCGGCGTGGCCGACGTGGGGTCCTGCGACCAGGCGTGCCACGACGGTCCCGAGGGTGGCGAGGCCCGCCCCCAGGCTGGCCAGCAACAGCGCCTTGCCGGCCGCCGCCGGCGTGCCGGAGCCGGCGAACCAGCCCGCGGCGCCGCCCACCAGCCCGAACCAGGCCGCGGCCAGCATCACCAGCCCGGCCTGCATCGCGCGCGCCACCCCGGTCGAGAGTCCGAGCACCTGTTCGAGCGGGTCGCGCCGCCGGTTGCCGCGCAGCGCCGCACGTGCCTGGCGCCAGCGCACCCACGCGAGCGCCTTCAGCAGGCCGATCACAGCCAGTCGAGATGAGCGGCGGCGCGGTCGCCGCCGACGAGTTCGACGAACACCTGCTCGAGCGAGCGGCCGCCGCCGGAGTCGGCGCGCAGCTCGTTCGTCCGGCCCTCGGCGACGATCCGCCCGCGGGCGATCACCGCGACGCGGTCGCACAGCCGCTCGACGATCTCCAGCACGTGCGAGGTGAGGAACACGGTGTTGCCGCGCCGCACGTAGGCCGTGAGCAGCTCCTTGAACTGGCGGGCGGCGACGGCGTCGACGCCTTCGAACGGCTCGTCGAGGAACAGCAGCTTCGGCCCGGGCAGCAGGGCGGCCGCCAGCGCCAGCTTCTTGCGCATGCCGTGCGAGAAGTCGGCGACCAGCGCGTCGCCGGTCTCCGCCAGGTCCATCAACGCCAGCAACTCGTCGCGGCGCCGCCCGCGTTCGCGGGCGGGCAGCCCGTGGACCTGGCCGACGAAGTCGAGCATCTCCGCGGCCGACAGCCGCTCCAGCAGGGCGAGCCCCTCGGGCACGACGCCGACCCGGCGCCGAACCTCGACGGGGTGGGCCTGCGGGTCGAGGCCGAGCAGGCGCAGCGCGCCCGCGGTCGGCTGCAGCAGCCCGGTCAGGCACTTGATCGTGGTCGACTTGCCCGCGCCGTTGGGGCCGAGGAATCCGTAGAAGCTGCCGGCGGGCACGGCGAGGTCGACGCCGTCCACCGCGGTGAAGTCGCCGAAGCGTCGAACCAGCCCCTGTGCTTCGACGGCGAGCGTCGTCTCCGCCAAGAGTGCCTCCCTGGACCGCCGGTCAGTCTATGTCCTCGCGCGCCCGATATAGTGAGGGACATGACACCGACCCTCCGCGCCGGCATCGGGATCGCCGTCGCGCTGGGCCTCGCGGCGGCGCTGGCCGCGGCCGGCAGCGCCGGCGGGCTCCGCGCCTTCGGCGTCCCGGTGCTCGCGCTGTGCGCCGTGTTGTGCTTCGCCGTCAACTTCGTCGCCTTCGTGCCGGCGTTCCTCGCGCGCACCGAGCGCTACTACGACCTGACCGGCAGCGTCACCTATCTGGCCGCGGTCGGCTGCGCGCTGGCGCTCGGCAACCGGGAGCCGCGCTCGCTGCTGCTGGCGGCGCTGTGCGGAGCCTGGACGCTGCGGCTCGGCAGCTTCCTCTTCGCGCGCATCCGCAGCGAGGGCAAGGACGGCCGCTTCGACGCGATCCGCGGCGACTTCGCCCGCTTCCTGCTGGCCTGGACGCTGCAGGGGCTGTGGGCGTTCGTGACGGCGGGCGCGGCGCTCGCCGCGATGACGGCGGAGCGCACGCCGCCGCTCGACGCGCTGGCCCTGCTCGGCGCCGCGACCTGGGCCTTCGGTTTCGCCGTGGAAGTCGTCGCCGATCGCCAGAAGGCCCGCTTCCGCGCCGACCCCGCATCGCGCGGGCGTTTCATCACCCACGGGCTGTGGGCGTGGTGCCGCCACCCCAACTACTTCGGCGAGATCGTGCTGTGGACCGGCGTGGCGCTCGTCGCGCTGCCCGCGCTGTCGGGCAGCGCGCTGGCCACGCTCGTCTCGCCGCTGTTCGTCTACCTCCTGCTGACCCGCGTCAGCGGCATCCCGCTGCTCGAACAGCGGGCCCGCGCGCGCTGGGGCGACGACCCCGAGTACCGCACCTGGGAGGCGCGCACCCCGCGCCTGTGGCCGCGCCTCCCGCGCGCCTGATCAGTACCGCCCGCTGAGGTGCAGGCCCGGCACCCGCTCGAAGTGGCGCGTGTTGCGGGTCAGCAGTACGGCGCCGTGGGTGAGCACGATGCCGGCGATCAGGCTGTCCGCCATGCCGATGCCTTCGCCGCGCGCCTCGAGCTCCCGGCGCACCTCCGCAGCGCGGTCGGCGGCCGTCGCGTCCAGCGGCAGTGCCGGCAGGGCGTCGAGCAGGGTCTGGACCAGTCCGCGCTGGCGCTCGGAGCGCGCGCCAGCCAGCAGTTCGAAGCGGGTGATCGCGGTGGTTCCGAAACTGGCCGCGTTCAGCTCCAGCGCCACCCGGCTCGCGCTCGGCTCCCGGCCTGCCAGGTAGTCGATGAGCACGTCGGTGTCGGCGACGATCACCGCCACTCCTCGCGCAGCCGTGCCGCGCTCGCCCGCATTTCGTCGGCTTCGTCTTCGCGGAGCGAGCCTCGCAGTTGCGCGGCGCGACGGAGCAGCTCCTCCGTGGCGGTCACGCTCGCCAGATAGGCGCTGATCGCCTCGGCCACGATCGAGGAGAAGCCCTTCTCGCCCCGTTTCGCCGCGAGCTGCAGCAGCGCCGCGCGGTGATCGTCGCGCATCTCGATCGTCGTTCTCATGGCTCCAGTGTACATGCATGTGCATGTCGAATCTGCTGCCGCGGCAGACTTGCGGTAAATAGCCTTTAAATCATTTGGTTACAGTTATTTCTGGCTGCGCAGCAGCGGGGCCAGGAAGCGGCCGGTGTGGGACTCGGTCGCCAGCACCACGTCTTCGGGGGTGCCCGTCGCGACCACGCGGCCGCCGCCGCTGCCGCCCTCGGGGCCGATGTCGATCACCCAGTCGGCGGTCTTGATCACGTCCAGGTTGTGCTCGATGACGACGACCGTGTTGCCGGCTTCGACCAGGCGGTCGAGCACGCCGAGCAGCTTCTTGATGTCGTCGAAGTGCAGGCCCGTGGTGGGCTCGTCGAGGATGTAGAGGGTGCGGCCGGTCGAGCGCTTGGACAACTCGCGCGAGAGCTTGACGCGCTGCGCTTCGCCGCCCGACAGCGTGGGCGAGCTCTGGCCCAGCGCGATGTAGCCGAGGCCGACGTCGGCGAGCGTCTCCAGCGCGCGGCGGATCTGCGGGTGGTTCTTGAAGATCTGCAGCGCCTCGTCGACCGTCTTCTCGAGCACGTCGGCGATCGACAGCCCGTTCAGCTTGACCTGCAGCGTGGCGTCGTTGAAGCGCTTGCCGCCGCACACCTCGCACGGCACGTAGACGTCGGCCAGGAAGTGCATCTCGACGCGCTTGACGCCGTCGCCCTCGCAGGCCTCGCAGCGGCCGCCCTTGACGTTGAACGAGAAGCGGCCCGGCGTGTAGCCGTGCATGCGCGCCTCGGGCAGCAGCGCGAAGAAGTCGCGGATCAGGTCGAAGACCTTGGTGTAGGTCGCGGGGTTGGAGCGCGGGGTGCGGCCGATCGGGCTCTGGTCGATGTCGATGATCTTGTCGATCTGGTCGAGCCCGGTGATGCGGCCGTGGGCGCCGACCCGCACGTCGCTGCCGTGCAGCGCGCGAGCGACCGCCGGGTAGAGGATCTGGTTGATCAGCGTGCTCTTGCCGGCGCCGGAGACGCCGGTGACGCACACCAGCACGCCCAGCGGCACGTCGACCGTGACGTTCTGGAGGTTGTTCTCCGTGGCGCCCTCGATCGTCAGCTTGCGACCGTCCGAGAGCCGCCGGCGGGGCGGCACCGGGATGTCGTCGCTGCCCGAGAGGTAGCGCCCGGTCATGCTCTTCGGATCGGCCATCACCTCCCGCGGCGTGCCGGCCGAGACGATCTCGCCGCCGTTGCGGCCGGCGCCGGGGCCGAAGTCGATCAGCCAGTCCGACTCCTCCATCGCCTCGCGGTCGTGCTCGACCACGACCACGGTGTTGCCGATGTCGCGCAGGTGCTTGAGTGCCTGCAGCAGCTTGCGGTTGTCGCGCTGATGGAGGCCGATCGACGGCTCGTCGAGCACGTAGATCACGCCCGTCAGCTCGGAGCCGATCTGCGACGCGAGGCGGATCCGCTGGCTCTCGCCGCCCGAGAGCGTGGGCGCCGGCCGGTCGAGCGTCAGGTACGAGAGCCCGACGTCGACGAGGAAGCGCAGCCGCGAGCGGATCTCCTTGAGCAGCTCGGTCGCGATCTTCGCCTCGGCGCCCTTCAGCGCAAGGGTGTCGAAGAAGTGGTGGGCGTCGGCGACCGACAGCCCCGTCACGCTGGCGATGTCCTGGCCGCCGATCTTCGCGCCCAGCGCCTCCTTGCGGATGCGGCGGCCGTGACACTCGGAGCAGGGGCGGTTGGAGAGGAACTTCTGGTAGTACTGACGCATGTCCTCGGACTGCGTCTCGCGCATCCGCCGCATCATCGCGTTGATGGCGCCCTCGTAGCGGACGCGGAAGGCGCCGGTGCCCCACGAGCCGCGCATCGCGACCTTGACCCGCTCGCCGCCCGTCCCGTAGAGGATCGTCTTGCGGTGGGCGAGCGGCAGCGAGCCCCACGGCTTGTTGAGGTCGATCCCGCGCTCCTTCGCCACCGCCCGCACGATGTCGGTGCCCCACGAGGTCGCCTCGCCGACGGCGCCCAGCGGCTTGACCGCGCCCTCGTTGATCGACAGCCTGGGGTTGGGGACCACCAGGTCCGGGTCCATCTCCATCCGCGTGCCGAGCCCCGAGCACTCGGGGCACATGCCGAGCGGGGAGTTGAACGAGAAGAGCTGCGGCGTCGGCTCCGGGAACGAGATGCCGCAGTGGTGGCAGGCGCGGTGCTGCGACATCACCTGCTCGGGCTGGCCCTCGGGCGCGACCACGACCAGCCCGCCGCCGTAGCGCAGCGCTGTCTCCACCGAGTCGAACAGCCGCTTCTCGATCCCCGCCTT
This sequence comes from Vicinamibacteria bacterium, assembly GCA_025994075.1. GTDB lineage: Bacteria > Acidobacteriota > Vicinamibacteria > Fen-336 > Fen-336 > WYBL01. Next base: position 261,623 of record JAMQGV010000017.1, on the reverse strand, counting down.
CGCCACCAGGCGGTCGACCACCGCGTCGATGTTGTGCTTCTTCTTCTTGTCGAGCCGCGGCTCGTCCTCCAGCGAGATCACGACCCCGTCGACCCGCACCCGGGTGAAGCCGGCCTTGCGCACCTGGTCGAAGACGTCCCTGTGCTCGCCCTTGCGCTCCTTCACCAGCGGGGCCAGCAGCAGGAACTTCGTGCCCTCGCGCAACTCCGCGATCTCGTGGACGATCTGCTGCGCCGACTGCTGCGAGACCGCCCGCCCGCACTGGTGGCAGGTCAGGCGCCCGACCCGCGCCCACAGCACGCGCAGGTAGTCGTGGATCTCGGTCACGGTGCCGACCGTCGAGCGCGGGTTGCCGGAGGCCGCCTTCTGCTCGATCGAGATGGTCGGCGCCAGGCCGCGGATCGAGTCGTAGACCGGCTTGTCCATCTGGCCGAGGAACTGGCGGGCGTAGGCGTTGAGGCTCTCGATGTAGCGGCGCTGGCCCTCGGCGTAGAGGGTGTCGAACGCGAGCGACGACTTGCCCGAGCCCGAGGGCCCGGTCAGCACCACCAGCTTCTTCTTGGGGATCGAGACGCTGACGTTCTTGAGGTTGTGCTGGCGGGCGCCGGTGATGAGGATGTGGTCGAGTTCCATCGCGAAACGACCATGTTAAGCGACGCCGCGGCAGGCACGCGCGTGACATAGACTCCAGCCCATGTCCGCCCCGCAGGCTCCGCGCTGGTCCCGCCCCCCGCGTGCGCTGCTCGCCGGGCTCCTGGTGGCCACCGCAGCGCTGATCGCGACGACGGTCCCCGGCATCTTCATCCTCGACGAGGCGCACCAGCTCGCGATGGTGCGAGCGGTCGCCGCAGGCCGCCTCTCGCTCCCGCAGCCGGAGGGCCTGCCGCCCTCGCGCGAGCTGTCCTGGTTCGACCCCGCGGCGCACCTGCAGCTCGGGCCCAAGTCGCCGCCGACGCCGACGGTGCCGCCACTTCACGCCTTCCTGGCCGCCCCGCTGCTGGGCCTCGGCTGGCGCGGACTGACGGCGATCAACACCGTCTCTTTCGTGCTCTCCACGCTGGTCGTCTTCCTGCTGGCCCGGCGCTACGCGGAGCGCGACGCGACGGCCTGGCTCGCCGCCCTGGCCTTCGCGGCCTGCGGCTACAACCTCGAGTACGCCCAGGGCCTGTGGCCGCACCAGCTCTCGGTGCTGCTGATCCTGCTGTCGTTCGCCGCCGCCGCCGCGGTCCGCGACGGTGCCCCGGCGGGCTGGGCCCTGGCGGCCGGCCTGGCGGCCGGCCTGGCCACGGGCGTGCGCTACCAGAACGCGGTCCTGATCGTGGGCCTCGCTGCCGGCATCGCCGCCTGGGCGCCGCGCCGCTGGTCGCGCCTCGCCCTCTTCGCCGCAGGCGCGTGCCTCCCCCTGGCCGCCAGCAGCCTGATCAACGCCCTGCGCCTCGGCACGTGGAACCCGGTGTCCAAGGGCCCCGGATACCTCACCCTCGCCGTCGTCCGGGACGGATGGGCGATCACCGACGCGTTGCGGGCGCTGCTCTTCCGTCTCGTCTCGACCAGCTTCGGCGTCGAGGTCCCGGGGCGCCCGTGGGAGAGCTTCGACCGCGCCACCGGCATGCAGCTCCACGGCCTCGTGGTGAAGAAGGCCTGGTTCCAGTCGACGCCTTGGCTGGTCGCCGGCCTGGTGGCGCTCGCGCTGGCGTGGTGGGGCGCCGACCGGCTGCGGAACGCCCTGCAGCGGCGCGAGCTGCGGGCCGCGACACTGGTCCTGTTGCCGCTGCTGGGCCTCTTCGCGCTCGCCGGAGTGCGTCGCCACGACGGGCTCAGCTACAACCAGCGCTACCTGCTCGAGCTGGTGCCGCTGCTGGCGCTGGGCCTGGCCTGGCTGCTCGAGGGGCTCGGCCGGCGCAGCCGGGACTTGCTGCCGGGCGCCGTGGCAGTGGCCGCCCTGGTGGTTCCCGCGCTGCTCACCTGGCCGATGGGAAGCCCGGACCGGATCCGCTTCCTGGCCTGGACCCCGCTCGTGGTGGCGGCCGGGCTCGCGCTGGCCCTCAGCGTGCGGTCACTGCGCACGGGACCGCTGCCGGCCCATCTGGCCGGAGCGGCGCTGGCGTGGGCGGCCCTCGTGCACGTCGGAGAGGACTGGGCCGCCTCCCGCGCCCGTCGCGCCGAACAACTCGGGATCACCCGCGAGATGGCGAGGGTGGTCCCGGAGCGCTCGCTGCTGCTGACCTGGTGGGGGCTGAAGGACCCGGCGAGCCTGCTGACGCTCGACCGCGACGTCGTGATCGCCGACCCGTGGGTCGACTCCGGGGCCGACGCGCCGCGGCTCGTGGAGGCGGGCCTCGCCAGCGGGCGCCGCGTGTTCGTCCTCCTCAACGGCATGCCGCCGCCGCTGGCCCGCTCGCTGCTGGAGGGGCGGCACGGGCGACTCGTGGAATCCGGGCGCCTCCGCTTCGCCGAGCTGGTCAGCGGGCCGCGGCCCTGACCCGGAGCAGCCCGAGGGCGACGAGGGCGGCGAGCGAGACGGCGGCCCCGGCCGCGACGGGCCAGGGCCTGTACTCCATCACCACCCGGTGCCGGCCGGCCGGCACCGGGACCGCCCTGAACGCGACGTTGGCGCGGCGGGTGGCGACCGGCTGGCCGTCGACCGTCGCGAACCAGTGCGCGTCGTGGGACTCGAGCAGCACGACGAACCCGTCGTGCGAGAGGCGGGCCTCGAGCTCGACGCGGGTGAAGCCGAGGCGCACGAGGTCTACCTCGGCCGCGAACCCGGCGGTTGCCGGCCGCGGCGCTTCGTCGGCGATGTAGGCCTCGGCTCGCGGGTCGAAGTCGGGCGCCAGCAGCGCCCGCGTGTCGTGGCCTTCCCCCGGGGCGCTGCGCACGCCGGACACCGCGTAGGCCCGCGGCAGCACGCCCGGCACGGCCCGGACCCGGATCGTGTCGCCGCCCGGACCCGGCAGCCGGGCGAGGACCGGCAGTTCCTCCAGGCCGCGGTCGTGGAGCGACATCACGAGCGACGTCCCGGTCACTTCCGCGAGCCGCCGGAAGTCCGGCCAGGCGGCCGCCGACTGGACGAACCAGTCCAGTCGCCGCGAGTGCAGCAGGCCCAGCCCGGCGATGTCCTGCGGGCTGCCTTCGATGCCCCATTGGCCCGACCCGAGCATCGGGTGCGGGTACACCCGCCACGCCGCGTACTCGGCGAGCGGCGGGAACGCGAACGGGCGCGGCGGGCCGCTGCCTTCGTCGAGCGCCGCCAGCGCCACCTCCGGGGTCGGGTACGACAGCACCAGGGTGCGGTTCGGGCGCTGGGTTGCCACGCCAGCGGTGACTGCCGGCCTGCGGGCGTAGAGGTCGGCCGGGACGGTCGGGTTCAGCGCCGCCAGCGCGACGCAGAGATCGACGCCGACGACGAGCACCGCCGCGCGGGCTGCCGCGGTTCCCCCGGCCATCAGCAACGCGGCGCCGACCGCGCTCGCCAGCGCCGCGACTCGCGTCAGCGTGACGCCGTGGCGGAACACGTCGGACGTCGCGAGATCGGCGACGCTCGCCAGCGGCCCCCAGAACGCCGCGTCGGGTCGCGCGACCAGCAGCGCGACGACGGTTCCGCCCGCCGCCACCGCCGCTGCGGCCCAGCGCTGTCGCCGCGACGCGCTCGCGAGCGCGTGGACGCCGTAGCCGGCGAGCACGGCCCAGCACAGGGCCGCCACCAGCGTGAACTTCGAGGGAAAGCGGAACGGTGCGAGCAGCGGCGCCACGGCGGCGTACAGCAGCGAGTGCCGGCCCAGCGAGATCGCCAGCGCGACGGCGCCGCCGAGCCCGAACGCGAGCCGGCCCGCGGCGGGCGCCGTCAGCAGGCCGAGGGCCACGAAGCCGGCCGAGCCGAGGCCGAGGTAGAGCGAGTGGAGGAAGGGGTCGCGGCCGCTGAACAGCTCCTGGCGGGCGCGCCCTTCCAGCGGCAGGTCGCCGAGGTCGATCGGCACGAACAACTGGACCAGGCCGGCGGGGTGGTTCGACCAGAACACGGACGCCGTGGCCGGCATGTGCTGGCGGGCGGATCGCGGAAGGTGCTCGAGGGTGGGCAGCCACTGCACGCACGAGAGGGCCAGCCCCAGCAGCACGGCGACGCCGACTCGCCGCGCGTAGACCGCGGTCCCGACCGGGGCACGCCAGCTGGCGACGACCCCGGCTCCGCCCATCAGCGCGACCTCCGGCGAACCCGCCAGCACCGCGAGGGCGAGGGTCGCGCCGAGACCGGCGGCCGCGGGTCCGCCGTCGGGGTCGCGCAGGCGCAAGGCGGCCAGGAACGCCCACGGCAGCCAGGTGGCCGCCGCCCAGGTGTTGGCCATGTGCACGGTCGACAGCAGCGGGCCGCTGCACGCCCAGGCCGTGGCGGTGGCGGCCGCCGGCACGGGCGCCAGGTCCAGCCGGCGAGCGAGCGCCCAGGCGCCGCAGAACGTCGCCACGAAGTGGAGGAGCGCGAACCAGCCGTAGGCCAGCGCGGGCGGGAGCAGGATCTGGGGGAGCGTGGTCGGGTAGAAGAGCTGGCCGACGGCGTAAGGCGCGACCGGTTGCCCGAAGTGACGGTACGGGTTCCACAGCGGCAACTCGCCCGCGGCGACGGCGCGCAGCAGCGCCTCGACATGGCCGTACCAGAAGATGTCGATGTCGCGGGTGAACAGCATCCCCGCACCGGCGGCGGCGCTGCCGAACCAGTAGAGGCCCAGCGCCAGGCCCAGGCCGAGCGCCCAGCCCGTCTCGCCGCGGAGCCGCCCCGATCTCACGCCGCCGGCGTCACGGGAGCAGGAAGCCCCGCTCGATCAGCACGTCGACGATCCGCCGCGCGTTCTCCGCGGGGGTGGGGCCGACCGTCGGCAGCACCAGCTCCGGCTTCTCCGGCGCCTCGTACGGGTCGGAGATGCCGGTGAACGCCGGCAGCGTGCCCGCCCGTGCCTTCGCGTAGAGGCCCTTGGTGTCGCGCGACTCGCAGACGTCGAGCGGGGTGTCCATGAACACCTCGACGAAGCGGTCCGCGCCGACCATCTCCCGGCACTGCGCCCGCGCCGCCCGGTAGGGACTGACGGCCGCACACACCGCGACCCCGCCGTGGCGCACGATCTCGGCGGCCACGAAGCCGATGCGGGTGACGTTGGCGTCGCGGTCCTCGCGGCTGAAGCCGAGCCCCTTCGACAGGTGCTGGCGCACGATGTCGCCGTCGAGCAGGGTGACGTGGCGGCCGCGCTCGAGCAGGAACGGGAGCAGCGCCTCGGCCGTCGTCGACTTGCCCGCGCCCGACAGCCCGGTGAACCACACGCACACGCCCTGCTCGTGGCGCGGCGGGTGGGTCTGGGCCAGGATCTTCGCGACTTCCGGCCGCGTGAACCACTCGGGCAGCAGCTTGCCCTTCTCGAGATAGTCGCGGCGAACCTGGGTGCCGGAGATCGAGGCCACCTTCGCGCCCGCCGGCAACCGGTCGGACAACTCGTAGCGGTCCTCGTCCTGGAGGTAGACGACCTCGGCGTAGGTCAGGATCTCGACCCCGATCTCCTTCGCGTGGGCCTTCGCCAGCTCCTGCGCCTCGTCGGGGCGGAAGAAGGGCTTGCCCTGCGAGTCCGGCGCGGGGCCCGCGTGGTCGCGGCCGACGATGAAGTGGGTCGCGCCGTAGTTGCGGCGGATGATCGCGTGCCACACCGCCTCGCGCGGGCCCGCCATCCGCATCGCCAGCGGCAGCAGCGCCAGCAGCGTGCGCTCGGCGTCGTAGTGGTTCTCGACCAGCGCCTTGTAGGTGCGGACCCGGGTGTAGTGGTCGACGTCGCCGGGCCGGGTCATGCCCACCACCGGGTGGATCAGCAGCAGCCCGCCGCAGTCGCGCGCCGCGCGCCGGGTCAGCTCCTCGTGCGAGCGGTGCAGCGGGTTGCGGGTCTGGAACGCGACCACCGGGCCGCCGCCGAGCGCCGCCAGGCGCTCACGGGTCTCGCGCGGCGTCAGCCGCAGGGCGGCGAAGTCGTGGTGGGTGGGCAGCCGCAGCACCTCGACCGGGCCGGCGGCGCAGAAGCGGGGCCCCGCCGCGATCTCGGCGGCGTAGGGGTGGGCCGTGTCGAAGCGGCCGAGCAGCGCCGCGGCCTCGGCCTCGGGGTCGCGCTCGAACACCTCGCGCACGTCCATCACGGCCAGCAGGTCGTTGCGGGCGTCGAGCAGGGCGACTCGTTCGCCCGCCGCGACCGCGTCCTTCGCGACCGGCAGCACGACCGGGATCGGCCACACCGTGCCGTCGGCCAGCCGCATCTCCCGGAGCACCCGCCCGTAGTCGGCGCTGCCCATGAAGCCGTCGAGCGGCGAGAACCCGCCGACCGCCAGCAGCTCCAGGTCGCACTGGGCGCGGGAGCCGAGCACGACGTGGCGGAGGCGGGCGGCTTCGGCGGCGCGGGCGTCGCGGGCGGAACCGGGGGGCAGCAGGCGCTCGACGAGGGCGCCGCCGTAGGGAGGGACCTGCGTGGTGTCGGCCATGGCCCGCGGAGAGTAGCAGGCCCCGAGCAGCCGCCGGTAGACGCGGGGTCAGGGCGTCGGGGGCACGTTCGAGTAGCGGGCCGCCAGCCAGGCTCGGCTCGGGCGCGGACCGTCCGGGCCCGCTTCCAGCCACGGGTGCAGGTCGCGGGGGACCTGCACCTTCTCCGCGCAGAACGCGAAGTTGTTCGCCTGGCGCGGCGCCACCGCCGTGAACAGGCGCAGCAGCGGCACCAGGCCGCGCACGGCCACCGCGGCCAGCCGGTTCTTCATCCAGGACAGCCGCTGCTCGGGCACGCGCAGCGCGTAGAAGTAGTGCAGGCGCGGGCGGCCCAGCGGGTCCCACGAGGCCAGCGTCTTCTCGATCTCGCGCTCGGTCCAGCGGTAGACGAAGTTGGGGATCGGCCCGTTGCGCACGCCACCGTGGGTCAGCGCGCTGCCGGCGACGGCGGCGACCTCGTACTCCTGGCCGAAGTCGAGGCGCACCCCGAGCCGCACCAGTGCGGAATCGCGTGGCTCGAACACCAGCAGCCCGCGGCGCGCGACGCGGTAGAGCTCCAGCAGGCCGCGGTGCGGGGAGCGGCAGTGGTGCAGGCCGCTGTGGGTGATCGCGAAGTCGAACGAGTCGTCGGCGAAGCCGAGCTGCTCGGCGTCCTGGTAGCTCCACGCGTAGGGCGCGAAGGCGTCCGCCTCCATCCGGTCGTCGAGGTTGGAGATGGTGACGTCCGTGAAGCCGCAGGCGAGCAGCGCCTCGCGGTCCCTCCAGCCGCCGCAGCAGACGAGCACCCGCATGCCCGTGTCCAGGATGCCGCGCTCGAGCAGCGCCGTCAGGGTCCGGCCGTAGAAGGTGTCCATGGGGCTGGGCCGAACCGAGTATAGCGACGCCCCTGCCTTCAGCCCGCCAGGCGCCGCAGCAGCTCGTCGACGCGGGCCCCGTAGGCGGCTGCGCCGAAGTCGCGCTCGGCGCGCTCGCGCGCCGCAGCCCCCCATCGCATCCGGGCCGACGGGTCGCCGCACGCGCGGCGCAGCGCCGCCGCCCACGCCGCGACGTCGCCCGGAGGCACCAGCAGCCCGGTGCGCTCGTGCTCGACGACCTCCGGCAGGCCGTCGATGTCCGAGGCGAGCACGGGCAGCCCGGCCGCGAAAGCCTGGTACACCACGAGCGGCGCGTTGTCGTACCACTCCGAGGGCACCACCAGCGCCGCGGAGTTCGCCATCAGCTCGGCGACCTGCTCGCCGAAGACGGGGCCCAGGAAGCGGACGCGGTCGCCCAGCCAGGCGCGCGCCTCGGCCTCCAGCGCGGCCCGCGCCGGGCCGTCGCCCACGACGGTCAGCGGGGCGTCGAGGCCCGAGGCCGCGAGCGCCCGCAGCAGCGTGCCGAGCCCCTTCTGCGGAACCAGCCGGCCCACGAACAGCAGGCCGTCGCCGCGCGCCAGCGCCCGCGGCCGTGGCGGGAGGTCGAACGGGTTGCCGAGCACGACGCAGCGCCCGAGGCCCAGCCCGCCCGCGGCCAGCTTGGCCTCCATGAAGCGGTCGGGCACGCCGAACGCGTCGATCCGGGCGAAGGTGTCCCGCCACCGGTGCCAGCCGACGATGCCGGCGTACCACGCGCTGGCGAGGCGGCTGTCGCGATAGCAGGCGAAGCGCACCGCGGGCAGCGTCGAACCGCGCAGGCAGCGCTCGCAGATCGCGCCGCGCGTGAACAGGTGGCCGTCGGGGCACAGGAACCGGTAGTTGTAGACGAGTTGCCCGACCGGCACGGCGAGCTCGCGGAGGGTCCCGTAGATCGCGGGGGAAATCAGCGGGAACACGTTCTGCACGAGCGCCGCCTGTGGCCGGGCCCGAGCCACCAGCGCGCTCACCTCGCGCGCCGTGCGCCGCGACGCGAAGCCGGCCGGGATCGCCGCCGCCCTGGCCAGCGCACCCTGACCGTCGAGCTCGCGGCTGTCGCGCACGTACTCGACCACCTCGTGCCCCGCGTCCCGCAGCAGCGCGGCCAGCGCCCGGTAGACCGAGTTCTCGCCGCCCTCCTCGCGGTAGAAGTTGTGGGCGAGCAGCAGCCTCACGGGGCGGCGCGGAACAGGAAACCGCGGTAGACGCAGGGCTCGGGCGCGCCCAGGATCGGCGGCGCCTCGCCCGTGACCAGCTCTCGCTCGAGGGCGAGCCCCAGCCCTCGGCAGCGTTCCAGCAGCGCGTCGCGGTTCAGGCACCAGCCCAGGTACTCGGTGTCGAAGCCGTAGCGGTACGGCCGCTGGATCTGCACGAACGAGGGCGCGTGCAGCACGCAGGGCACGCGGGTGAGGAACAGCGTGCCGCTGCAGGCCGCGGCCAGGTCGGCGACGAGCCGGGCCCAGTCCTCGACGTAGTGCAGCGAGCAGCTCGCCATCACGAAGTCGTAACGGCGGGCCTTCCAGTCGTCGCCGGAGTGGAACCGAACGTCCGGGTTGAGGGCCGCGCCGCGCTCGCAGAAGGCCTCGACCTCGGCGCAGTGGTAGTCGAGCGCGAGGTCCGGGAACAGGCCGCGCGCGACCTGGTAGTGGTGGCCGAGGCTGCCGCCCCAGTCGAGCACCGAGAGCTCGCGGCGACCGCCGGCCGCGAAAGCGAGCGCGTAGGCGAAAGCCAGCGCCGTGTTGTGGGGCACGACCGACCCGTCCGACTCCAGGCCGTCGGACCAGCCGCCCGGCGGGTGCGGAGACCCGACCGAGGCGAGGAAGTCCGACCAGCCTCGAGCGGTGGCCTCGGCTGCCGAGCGGGCGTTCCAGCCGCGCACCCTCAGAGCGGCCTCGCCCTGGCGCCAGCCGCCCGGGACCGCCTCCCACTCCCGCCAGCGCGGGTTCAGTCGCCCCGCCAGGAACCGCCCGGCGTCGAGCAGTGCCGGCGGCAGCAGGTACTTCAGGCGTCGGCGCAGGCCGGGCGACATGGGGACGGCCGGATTCTAGAATCCTTTCGCGATGCCAGCGCCCGTCAACGTCCTGTTCGTGTCGGGCACGGGCCACTGCGGCAGCACGCTGCTCGACCGCCTGCTGACCCAGCTCGGTTTCGCGTCCGTCGGCGAGTTGCGCCATGCCTGGAAGTTCGCCTTCGACGAACAGGAGGTCTGCGGTTGCGGCGGGCCGCTGGGCGCCTGCCCGTTCTGGGCCGAGTTGCGGCGCGAGGCGTTCGGCGCGGAGCCACCGGCGGCGGAGGCGATGCGCGAGCTGCATGCCGGCGTCGACCGCACCCGCCACATTCCGGCCCTGCTCGCCGGCGGCAGCGCCGCTTTCCGCGACCGCCTCGCCCGCTACGGCGACGTGCTGCGGGCGCACTACGCCGCGGCCGCGCGCCACGCGCCCGCCGGCTGGGTCGTCGACACCTCGAAGAACCCCTCGACGCTCCTGGTGCTGAGGCGCGTTCCCGGCCTGCGCGTGCTGAACCTGCACCTCGTGCGCGACAGCAGGCGCATCGCCCAGTCGTTCCGCAAGCACCGCCCGCGTCCGGACCTGGGCCGCCGCCACGAGGCGGAGCCGACGCTGTCGCCGCTGATGGCGACGCTCAACTGGTGCTTCGTCAACCTGGCTCTCGACTCGTCCGCGGCGCTCGTGCCCAGCCTGCGGCTGCGCTGGGAGCAGGTCGTCGCGGAGCCACGCGCCGGGCTCGAGCGCATCCTGGAGTTCTGCGGCGCGCCTGCGCCCGCCGACTGGGACTTCGTCGGCCCCGACGGGGTCGTTCTCGATCGCGTGAACCACGGCATCCACGGCAACGTGGGCCGCTTCGGCCAGGGCCGCCGCGTGCGGCTCGCGCAGGACGAGAGCTGGCGGACCGACCTGAGTCCCGCCGACCGGCTACTGGTGGTCGCCCTCAGCGGGCCGCAGCTCCTCCGCTACGGCTTCCGCCCGTAGGCGGGCCCACGCCGGCGCGCGCAGCAGCTCCGCCCACCCGGCGCGCAGCACCAGCGCGAAGGCGAGCGGGCCGGCGACGACCGCAGCCAGTGCCGGCCACGGCGTCCCGTGCAGCCTCACGACGAGATCGCCGGCGAGGCCGACCACGAGCATCGCGGCGGAGGCGGCGAGCGGGCCGCCGAGCGCGGAGCGACGGGAGGCGGCCGGCAGCTCCAGCAGGCGGCCGACCTGGCGGCCCTGCAGCCACCACAGCGGCACGACCGTGAAGGCGCGAGCGGCGACGAAGGCCCCGAGTCCCAGCGGAGCGGCGGCGACCCACAGCGGGACGCTGACGGCGAGCGCGACGGCGAGCTGGCGCGGCGCGATCTCGGGCCGTCCCAGCGCCTTGAACAGCTCCTGGTTCACCCGCAGCGCGCTCCACGCGGCGAAGTGCAGGCCGAGACCGGCGAGCACCAGCCCGAGCGGCGCCCAGCGGGCCGGCAGCAGCGCGTCCACCAGGCCCGGGCCGAGCGCGGCCGGGGCCAGGCCGAAGAACGCGGCCGCGGTGGCGCCGGTGGCGAGCGCTCCGAGGTAGGCCTCGCGCAACTGCGGTGCGTGGCCGCGGACGCGCGCCAGCACCGGGTAGGCGAGGCGGGCGACCGGCTCCGCGGCGACCCCGGCCAGGTAGCCGCAGACGGAGAAGCCGAGCGAGTAGTAGCCGAGCGCCTCCAGGCCGAGCGCCACGGCCACCAGCGCGCGGTCGGCCTGATTGGCTACCCACGCCTGCAGCGAGTGCGCGAGCTGCAGGGTACCGAAGCGGGCGTGGGGGCGCAGCACGGTCCAGCTCGCCTCCGCCCCGGGCTTCCAGGGCACGACGCTGGCGAGGGCGATCGCGCGGGCCGCCTCCGCGGCGACGCCGCCGACCACCACGGCCCAGTAGCCCGCACCGCTCCACGCCAGCGGCAGGGCGACGCCGAGCGGCACGAGGGCCGCGACCGTCAGCGGCCAGGCGGTGCTGCGGAACATCAGCCCGCGCTGCGCGATGGCGAACGGAATCGCGGCGGCCATGGCCAGCGGCAGGCGGAGGCCGGAGACGCGGAGCACGGGGGCCGCTTCCGGGGCGTTCACCGCGGCAGCCGCCAAAGGAGCGGCCAGCCACAGGGCCGCCCACAACAGCAGGCCGGCCCCGATGCCCCACCAGAAGAGGGGAGAGGCCACCCGCCGCCACTCGCTCTCCGCCAGCCGCACCAGTTCCTGGGCTGGACCGGCGCTGAGCAGGGCGACGGCCAGCGTGGGGGCGAGACCGGCCAGCGCGGCCAGGCCGAGGTCGCGGGGCGACACCCACGGGCTGCACGCGAGCACCAGCAGCGGTTGTCCCGCCGTCAGCAGCAACCCCTGCAGCGCCGCCCACGGCAGGGCCCGCGCGCCCGCGTTCTCCGTGCTCAATCTGCGTCGACCCGGGAGCCGAAGCCGTCGCGGGCGAAGCGCCACAGGAACCGCAGGTTGACCACCGTGTAGCGGTGCAGCAGGCGGAAGAAGTCGCGCGACAGCAGCCGCCACAGCCACTCGAAACCCGAGCGCTGGACGAAGCGCGGGGCCTGGCGCACGCGGCCGGCGAAGAAGTCGAACGCCGCGCCGACGTTCACGAGCACGCAGCCGCGCAGCCGGTGGCGGTGATCGGCGATCCAGAAGTCCTGCTTCGGGGTGCCGAGGCCGACCAGGATCACGTGCGGGCGCAGCCGCCCGATCTCGGCCATCACGGCCGCGTCTTCCGCGGGGGTCGGCGGCCGGAACGGCGGCGTGTGCCAGCCGGCCACCTGCAGGCCCGGGAAGCGCCGCTCCAGCGCTTCGGCCATCGCCGGCGCGATGCCGGGCGCGCCGCCGTAGAGGTAGAAGCGCCAGCCGCGCGGCACGCCTTCCGCCGCCAGGTGCAGGATCACGTCGGGGCCGTAGAGCCGCTCGCAGGGCACGCCCGGCAGCCGCCAGCGCATCCAGAACACGAACGGCATGCCGTCGGGCCCGGCCACGTCCGCGCGGTCGTAGACGGCCTGCAGCGCCGGGTCGTCGGCGGCGAGCGTCACGCAGTAGGTGTTGAGGCAGGCGACGTGGCGGGCCGGCCCCGCGGGGTCGGCCAGCCAGCCCTCGACGCGCCGCGTCAGCTCCGGGAAGTCGAGCGCCTCGAGCCGGGTGCGCAGGAAACGGTAGCCGGGCACGGCCGCGATGTTGACACACGCCCGGCAGTACAATCCTCGACCTGCCATGACGACACCCGCGCGGCCCGACGACGTGGATCTGGTCTCCCAGCTCATCGGCCACCGGCTGCGGCAGGACGACATCCGCCGCATCCTGCTCCAGCTCAGCGAGAGCGATCGCGAGGCGTTCACCGAGCGCCTCGCCGACATCCTGCGCAAGACCTCGGCCCTGCTCCAGGTCTCGCGGCGGATGGCCGACTCGCTCTCGCTCGAGGTGCTGCTGCCGCGGATGGTCGAGCTGGTCTCCGACTTCCTGGAGGCCGAGCGCTGCACGATCTTCCTGCACGACGCCGAGACCGACGAGCTCTACACGAAAGCGGCGGTGGGACTGACCGGCGAGATCCGCTTCCCGGCCGGCGCCGGCATCGCCGGCACCGTGTTCCGCAGCGGCGAGGCGGTCAACATCCCCGACGCCTACGCCGACCCGCGCTTCAACCCCGAGATCGACCGGCAGACGGGCTTCCACACCCGCAACATCCTGTGCGCGCCGATCGTGCACAGCCGGGAGGACGGCGCCCGCATCATCGGCGTCGCCCAGGTCCTCAACAAGAAGGGCGAGGACGCCTTCGACCCGGAGGACCTGTCGCTGCTGGAGACGCTGACCGGGCACGCGGCGTCCGCCTTCGTCAACGCCCAGCTCCACGCCCAGATCGCGCGCGCCCGCAACGAGGAGACCCAGCTCCTCGAGGTCACGGCGGCGATGTCGTCGGAGCTGCAGCTCCAGCCGCTGCTCAAGAAGATCATGGAGACGGTGGCCACCATCCTCGAGGCCGACCGCGCGACGCTGTTCGTCCACGACCCGAAGACGAACGAGCTGTGGGCGCTGGTCAGCCGCGACGAGGGGCTGTCGCAGATCCGCTTCCCGAGCCACATGGGCATCGCCGGCGCGGTGTTCACCACGGGCCAGACGATCAACATCCCCGACGCCTACCAGGACTCGCGCTTCAACCCCGAGGTCGACCGCAAGACCGGCTACCGCACCCGCTCGATCCTGTGCATGCCGGTGGTCAACCGCAAGGGGGTGACGATCGCGGTGACCCAGGTGCTCAACCGCCGCGGCGGCCCGTTCACGACCCTCGACGAGCGCCGGCTCAAGGCCTTCTCCTCGCAGGCGGCGATCGCGATGGAGAACGCCCAGCTCTTCGACGAGATCATCCGCGTCAAGAACTACAACGAGAGCATCCTCGAGAGCATGAGCAACGGCGTGGTCACCCTCGACCCCGCCGGCACCATCGTCAAGGTCAACCGCGCGGCGCTCGACCTGCTGCGCCGCGACGACGCCTCGGACATGGTCGGCAAGTCGGACCGCGAGTTCTTCGCCGGGCGCAACTCGTGGGTGGCCGACGCGATCGAGGCGGTGCTGCGCTCGGGCAGCCCCGAGGTGGCGATGGACACCGACCTGTGGCTGTCCGAGGCGGTGGCCGCCGACGAGCGCAAGGACGTCGCCTCGGTCAACCTGACGATCGTGCCGCTGGGCGACCCCGGCGAGCAGAACCAGGGCTGCATGGTGATGTTCGACGACATCACCAACGAGAAGCGGCTGAAGGGCACGATGGCGCGCTACATGTCCAAGGAGGTGGCCGACCGGCTGCTCTCCGAGGGCGAGTCGGCGCTCGGCGGCAAGCTGACCAAGGCCTCGGTGCTGTTCACCGACATCCGCGACTTCACTTCGATCTCGGAGCGGATCGGGCCGCAGGACACCGTCAAGATGCTGAACGAGTACTTCAGCCTGATGGTCGACATCCTGCTGGAGAAGGGCGGCATCCTCGACAAGTACATCGGCGACGCGATCATGGCGGTGTTCGGCGCCCCGTTCGCCGGCCCCGAGGACGCGGACCACGCGGTGCAGGCGGCGATCGGCATGCTGCAGTCGCTGCACGCGCTCAACGAGCGGCGCGTCGCCGAGGGCCAGGCCCCGCTGCTGATGGGCCTTGGCATCAACACCGACCAGGTGCTGTCCGGGAACATCGGCTCGCTGAAGCGGATGGACTACACGGTGATCGGCGACGGGGTCAACCTCGCGTCGCGCCTCGAGAGTGCCAACAAGCACTACCACACCCAGATCCTGATCAGCGAGTTCACCCGCGCGGAGCTGCGCCAGGCCTACCGGCTGCGCGAGGTGGACCGGCTGCGGGTCAAGGGCAAGAGCCAGCCGGTCGGCGTCTTCGAGGTGCTCGACCACCTGCCGGCCGAGCGCCAGGCGGCGGTGGGCGCGCTGCTCGACCTCTACGGCATGGGCCTCGACCTGTACCGGCGCCGCGAGTGGGGTGCGGCCCAGGCCGCTTTCGAGGAAGCCCTCGACGTCGTGCCGGGCGACGGACCCAGCCGCCTCTACCTCGACCGCTGCTCGTACTTCCTCGAGCACCCCCCGGCCGACGACTGGGACGGGGTGTGGACGATGAAGGAGAAGTGAGCCGGGAAAGCCGCTGATGCGCGGCCGCCACTTCGAGCGCGGTGTGCTGCTGCAGGACGTGCTGACCGTCCTGGTCGCCCTGGCCGTCTCCTACGCACTCGCCTCGCGGCTGCACCTGGTCTCGCCCGCGCTGCGGCGGGTGGTCCCGGCCGCCGAGATCGCCCACCTGCTCGTGGTCTTCGTGCCGGCCTGGGCGCTGGGCGCGCAGCGCGTCGGGCTGCAGGGCCTGCGCCTGCTGCGCGGCCCCTGGCTCGAGCTGGTGCGGGCCACGCTGCTGGCGCAGGCGATCGGGGCCGGCGCGCTGGCCGTGATCCTGGTCGCGGCCCAGGCACCGCTCAACCGCACGCTGATCGCGCTGTTCCTGCTGCTGTCGACGGCGCTGCTGCTGTTCGCCAAGGCGGTCCAGCGCCGGCGCGCCATCGCGCTGGGCGGCGAGGCGCTGGCCCTCGTGCTGGGGCCGGTCGGCGACGCGGAGGAGAGCGACCTGGCCCGCCTGCGCGGCCGGCGCATCGAGCGCCTCGCGTCCGAGTCGCCCGCCGCGCTCGCCGAGCGGCTGCGCCAGGGGGGCGTCGACGAGGTGATCCTGGCCGCCGACCCCAATCGCTCGCACACCCGGCTGCTGCCGCTGCTCGAGGCCTGCGAGGAGGTCGGCGTGCCGGCCCTGGTCGAGGTTGAGCAGGCCGGCCTGGAAGTCGCGCGGCCCCGCGCGGAGGTGGTCGGCGACCGCGTCTACCTCGCCTACGAGACGCAGGACGCCGACCGGCCCGAGCGTTTCGTCAAGGACCTGCTCGACCGCGCCGCGGCCGCGGTCCTGCTCGCGCTGCTGCTGCCGCTGCTCGCGCTGCTCGTGCTGCTGATCCGGCTCGACTCGCGCGGGCCCGCACTGTTCGCCCAGTGGCGCGGCGGGCTCAACGGCCGCCGCTTCCGGATGCTCAAGTTCCGCACGATGCGCGAGGGCGCCGAGGCCGAGCGCGACGCGTTGCTCGCCCACAACGAGATGGACGGCCCGGTGTTCAAGCTCGGCGACGACCCGCGCGTGACCCGCCTCGGCCGCGCGCTGCGCCGCTGGAGCCTCGACGAGCTGCCCCAGCTCGTCAACGTGCTGCGCGGCGAGATGAGCCTGGTGGGCCCGCGCCCGCTGCCGATGGTCGAGACCGACGCCCTCGACGGCTGGCGCCGCCGCCGGCTGTCGGTGAAGCCGGGCCTGACCGGCCTGTGGCAGGTCAGCGGCCGCAACGACCTCGGCTTCGAGGAGTGGATGAAGCTGGACCTCGCCTACGTGGACAACTGGAGCCTGGGCCTCGACCTGGCGATCCTGCTGCGCACGCTGCCCGCGGTGCTCTCCCGCCGCGGCGCGAAGTAGTTCAGTCCCAGCCGAAGCAGCGCAGCGACAGGCTGCCGTAGCGGAACGAGGCGTGCAGGCTGCGGGCCCGCCCCTCGGGCCCCGCGTAGCCGATCGCCACGAACAGCGGGTCGAAGTGCTCCGAGGTCGGAACCGCGGCCTCCGCCGCGGGCGCCGCGTCGCGGTAGTCGAACAGCTCGGCCCCGCGGCCGGACTGGAGCCGCTCGGCCACCCAGTCGTCGAAGGCCCGGGCCCAGGCCTCGGTCGGCGCGTGTTCGTCCTCGAAGCGCAGGCGGGGCAGGTTGTGGACGACGCCGCCGCTCGCGAGCAGCGCGATGCCCTGCTGCCGCAGCGGGCGCAACGCGGCGCCGGCCGCCTCGAGCAGGGCGGGCGTGCGGGGCCGCGGCAGCGAGAGCTGGACGACCGGCAGGTCCGCCTCCGGGCGCGCCAGCCGCAGCGGGACCCACACGCCGTGGTCCCAGGGCCGCTGCTCGTCGGGCGCCGCCTCGAGTCCCGCGGAGCGCAGCAGGCCGGCCACCTGGGCCGCCAGGGCCGGGTCGCCCGCCGCCGGGTAGTCGAGCCGGTACAGCTCCTCCGGGAAGCCCCAGAAGTCGTGGACGACCCCGGGCTGCGCGGCGGCCGTGACGCGGAACGGGCCGGTGGCCTCCCAGTGCGCGGAGACGACGAGCAGCGCGCGGACACCCGCCCACTCGCGGCCGAGCGCGCGCAGGTCGTCCGCGTACGGGCCCCGTTCGAGGGCCGCGGTCGGGGCGCCGTGGGACACGAATGCCGTCAGCATGGCCGCTGCCTCCTCTGACGCGCGGCGGGGGCCGCGGGTTGCCTCCTCGTTGGGGGAACCCTACGATTCTCCCTCGCGCCCCCGCGCCCGTGTCCAGGCCGCCGGATCCCGTCCGGGAGCGTCGCCCGTGCGTCCCACGAAGCACGGCGCAGCCTGTCCGTCCGCGTGCCGTCCCGAAGAAGGAGTCGCCTTGAGTTCCACGCCCACGATCGACGTCGCCCAGCTCAACGAGGCCGTGCGCGAGGAGTCGCTCCAGGTCCAGGCCGCGATCGCGGAAGTGCGCAAGGTGATCGTCGGCCAGCGCGGCCTGGTCGACCGCATGATGGTCGCGCTGCTGTGCCGCGGCCACCTGCTGGTCGAAGGCGTGCCGGGCCTCGCCAAGACGATGGCGGTCAAGACGCTGTCGCAGGTGCTCGACCTCTCCTTCTCGCGCATCCAGTTCACGCCCGACCTGCTGCCCGCCGACCTCACCGGCACCCTCGTCTACTCCCCGAAGACCGGCGAGTTCACGGCCCGCACCGGGCCGGTGTTCGCGAACCTGGTGCTGGCCGACGAGATCAACCGCGCCCCGGCCAAGGTGCAGTCGGCGCTGCTGGAGGCGATGCAGGAGCGGCAGGTGACGCTCGGCGACGCCACCCGCCCGCTGCCCGACCCGTTCCTCGTCTTCGCGACCCAGAACCCGATCGAGCAGGAGGGCACGTACCCGCTGCCCGAGGCGCAGGTCGACCGCTTCCTGCTGAAGGTCAGGGTCGACTACCCGAAGCCGGACGAGGAACGCCAGGTCCTCGACCGCATGCTGGGCGGCGAGGCGCCGGCCGTGGCCCGGGTGCTGTCGGCCGCCCAGATCGCCTCGCTGCAGCGGCGCGCGCGCGAGGTCTACCTCGACGAGCGGATCCGCGACTACGTCGTGGCGCTCGTCCACGCGACGCGGCGGCCGAAGGAGGTCGGGCTCGCCGACCTCGCCCCGCTCGTCGCCTACGGCGCCTCGCCGCGCGCGACGCTGGCCTTCTCCGAGGCCGCGCGCGCGATCGCGTTCCTGCGCGGCCGCGGCTACGTGGTGCCGGAGGACGTCAAGGAGATCGCGGCCGACGTGCTGCGCCACCGCATCCTGCTCACCTACGAGGCCGAAGCCGAGAACGTCACCACAGACACCGTCGTCGCCCGCGTGCTGGAGCGGGTGGAGGTCCCGTAGGAGTCTCGACGTGCTCGCGCGCCTGTTCCGCAGGGAAAAGCCGGCCGCCCCCCGCAGTGCCGGGATCTCGCGGGAGACCCTCGACCGCGTGCGGCGGATCCGCATCCGCACCCGCTCGATCCTCGAGTCCGGCGTCGCCGGCTCCTACCACGCCGTGTTCAAGGGCCGCGGCATGGAGTTCGACGAGGTCCGCGAGTACCAGCCGGGCGACGACGTGCGCACGATCGACTGGAACGTCACCGCCCGCACCGGGCTGCCCCACGTCAAGAAGTTCGTGGAGGAGCGCGACCTGACGCTGCTGCTGCTGGTCGACGTCTCCGGCTCGCAGCGCTTCGGCTCGCGCTACCTGCAGAAGCGCGAGTTCGCGGCCGAGCTCGCGGCGGTGCTCGCCTTCTCGGCCGTCGCCAACCACGACCGCGTCGGCGCCGTGCTGTTCTCCGACCGCGTCGAGCGCTACGTGCCGCCCGCGCGCGGCCTCGACCACGCCCAGCGCATCGTGCGCGACCTGCTGGCCGAGGAGCCGAAGGGCCGCGGCACCGACCTCGCGGGAGCGCTTCGCTTCGCCCGCGACGTGCTGCGCCGGCGCAGCATCGTCGCCGTCATCTCCGACTTCCAGGCCCAGGGCTGGGAGCGCGGGCTCGGCAGCCTGCGCCGCCGCCACGACGTGATCGCGCTGCACCTCGTCGACCCAAACGAGGCGGAGCTGCCGGATGCCGGGCTCGTGCGTCTCGCCGACCCGGAGACGGGCGCCGTGCGGGTCGTCGACCTCGGCGTCGCGGCGAACCGCGCGGCGCTGGCCGCGTCCACCCGGTCGAGCGCGTCCGAGGTGTTTCGCCGCACGGGCGTCGACGCGCTGGCCCTCTCGACCACGGAGCCGTACGAGCGGCCGCTGCGCGGCTTCTTCGAAGCCCGCGGGAGACGGCGGTGACGCGGCGCGCGCTGGCCTTCGCCGGGGTGGCGCTCGCCGCGTCGGCACTGGCCCAGCCGCCCGCGCCGACGCCGGAAGCGGCGGCGGCCCCCGTCCGCGTCGTGGCGACGCCGTCGACGGCCGAGCCCGCGCTCGCCGCGCCGTTCGCCGTGACCGTGCAGGTCGAAGGCCCGGCCGGCGTGCGTTTCACGGTGGCCCGCGCGGGCGGGAGCGGCGACGTCGAGCTGCTCCTCGAGGAGCCCGCGGCGCCCGGTCCGGCCGACGCGCCGCTCGTGATCGAGGGACCGAAGGCGACGCTGCGCTATCGGGCCCAGGCCTTCGCCGTGGACGAGGCCGTCGTGCCGCCGATCCCCGTGCGCTACCGGCTCGCCGACGGCAGCGAAGGGGAAGCCGCCAGCGTGCCCGTGCCGCTGAGGATCGCCTCGGTGCTGCCCAAGGACCCGCAGCAGCGGCAGCTCGCGGACCTCAAGGGCCCCGTCGCCCTCGAGATCGCGCCCGCCTTCTGGTGGGCGCTGGCGCTGGCGGTGCTGCTGCTCCTCGCGCTGGGCGCGTGGCTGTGGCGGCGGGCGCGGCGCCCGCGCGCGGACGCGATTGCGCCCGCCGCCCCGGCGGTCGCGCCCGACGTCGAGGCGCTGCAGGCGCTCGAGCGGCTGGCGCCGCTGGCCGAGGCCGCCGAGCGGCACCCGTTCTACGTCGGACTCGCGGCCGTCGTGAAGCGCTACCTCGAGCGCCGGCTGGGCGCGCCGGTGCTGGAGATGACGAGCGCCGAGACGGTCGCGTTCCTGCGCGGGCACGCGCAGGGCGAAGCGCTGCTCTCGCCCGTGCGCGAGCTGGTGTCGGCCGCCGACCAGGTCAAGTTCGCGCGCGCCGGCGCCCCGCGCGAGGAGGCGCAGCGGCACCTTGCAGCGGCGCGCGGCGTGGTCGCGGCGCTCGAGGCGCGGCTCGCGCCGCCCGCGGCGAAGGAGGACGCCGCGTGAACGGCGCGTTCCGCTTCGAGGAGCCGCTGTGGCTGCTGTGCGGGCTCCTGGCGCCGCTGGTGCTGCTGCTGGCGTGGCGCCGCGAGCGCTCGCCGCAGGGAGTCGCCTACCCGGGTGTCGGCGCCGCTTCCGGCCTGCGCCGCTCGTGGCGGCAGCGGCTGCGGCTGTTGCCGCTGCTGCTCTCCTGCGCCGGCCTGCTGCTCGGCAGCGTCGCGCTGGCGCGGCCGCAGGAGGGGATGGCGCGCGAGGACGTGTCGCGCGAGGGCGTCGACATCGTGGTCGCGCTCGACGTCTCCGGCTCGATGGCCGCCGAGGACTTCCAGCCCCGCAATCGCCTCGAGGTGGCGAAGACCGTCGTCGCCGACTTCACGAGCCGCCGCGAGCACGACCGCATCGGGCTCGTGGTGTTCGCCGGCCGCGCGCTGACCAAGTCGCCGCCGACCACGGACAACGCGGTGCTGCTGAAGCAGCTCGAGGACGTGCGGCTGGAGATGCTGCCCGACGGCACCGCGATCGGCTCGGGCCTCGCCACCTCGCTGCAGCGCCTGCGCCGCTCGCAGGCCAGCAGCCGGGTCGTGGTGCTGGTCACCGACGGCTCCAACAACGCGGGCGAGATCGACCCGCGCACCGCCGCCGACCTCGCGAAGGCGATGCAGGTGCGGGTCTACACCGTGTGCGTCGGCCGCGGCGGGCCGGTGCCGATGCCGGTCCAGGTCCAGGACCCGTTCACGGGCCAGGTCACCCGGCGCACGGTGAACGTCGAGGTCGCGATCGACGAGGCGCTGCTGCAGGAGATCGCGGAGACGACCGGCGGCGAGTTCTTCCGCGCGGCCGATCCCGAGGCGCTCGCCCGCATCTTCGAGCGCATCGACGCGCTCGAGAAGACCCTGATCCGGCAGCAGACCTACCGCCGCTGGCGCGAGCTGTTCCCGCCCGTGCTGCACGCGGCCGCCGCCGCGCTGGCCGCCGCCGCGCTCGCCTGGGCCGCGGGCCTGCGGGTGTCGCCGGCATGAGCTTCGCCTCGCCGCACTGGCTGTGGGCGCTGGCCCTGCTGCCGCTCCTCGCGCTCGGCGAGGCGTGGCTGGCCGCCCGCGACCGCGCGCGCGTGTCGCGCCTGGTCGCGGGCGGGCTGTGGCCCCGCGTGGTCGCGACGCCTCACCGCGGCTGGCGGCCGGCGCGGCTCGGGCTGCTGGCGCTCGCCGCCGCCGGCTTCGTGCTGGCGCTGGCGCGGCCGCAGTGGGGCCTCGTGCGCGAGAAGGTCGAGCGCCAGGGCGTCGACGTCGTGCTGGCCATCGACACCTCGCTGTCGATGGCCGTCGAGGACGCGAGCCCGAGCCGCTTCTTCCTCGCGAAGGCGGCGCTCGCCAGCCTGGTCGCGCGGCTGCCCGAGAGCCGCTTCGCGCTCGTCGCCTTCGAAGGCGACGCCTACCCGCTGGTGCCGCTCACCCTCGACGCCGACGCCGTGCTGCTGTTCCTCGACACCCTGGAGCCGGGCTTCGTGCCGCAGCCCGGCAGCTCGCTCGGCGCCGGCCTCGAGAAGGGCCTCGCGCTGTTCGCCGACCGCGAGCGCCAGCACAAGGTGATGGTGCTCGTCTCCGACGGCGAGAACCTCGAGGGCGAGGTGGCGGCCGCCGCGCGGCGCGCCCGCGAGCTCGGCGTCGTCGTGCACGCGGTCGGCGTCGGCACGGCGGCCGGCGGGCCAGTGCCGGAGACGGACGCCGACGGCCGGCGCAGGGGGTTCAAGCGGGACGAGGCGGGGCAGGTCGTGGTCTCGCGCCACGATCCGGCCACGCTGCAGGCGATCGCGCGCGCGACGGGCGGCGGCTACGTCGCGCTGACGCCGCAGGACACGAGCCTGCGGGCCGTGGCCCGCGCGATCGAAGGCCTCGAGGAGAAGGCGCTGGCCGAGGAGTTCGCCTTCCGGCGCAAGGAGCGCTTCCAGGTGCCGCTCGCGCTCGGCGTGCTGTGCCTCGGCGCCGCGCTGCTGCTGCCGCCACCGGCGCGCCGCCGCGCGGGCGCGGCCGTCGGACTGCTCCTGGCGCTCGCCGGCGCCGCGCCTGCGGCCGGCCAGGCGCCCGCCGCGCCGCAGCCCGCCGCCACGCCGGCCCCGCCGCCCTCGTGGACCGAGCGCGCGCGGGCGCTGCTCGACGAGGTGCTGCTGCGCCCCACGCGCAGCGCTTCCGAGGGACGAGCGCTGTACGCGGAGGGCAACCACCCGAAGGCGCTCGACGCCTTCACGCGTTCGCTCGCGGCGCGGCCCGACGATCCCGCCGCGCGCTTCAACCTCGGTGCGGCGCTGCACAAGAACGGCAAGGCGCCGGAGGCCGCGCCGCTGTTCGAGGCGCTCGCCGCGGCCGGCCCCGAGCCGCTGCGCCCGGCCGCGGCCTACAACCGCGGCAACGGCCTGTTCGAGGCGAAGGACTTCGCGGGCGCCGCCCACGCCTACAAGCAGGCGCTGCGCGCGACGCCGGGCGACGAGGACGCGCGGCGCAACCTGGAGCTGGCCCTGCGCGAGCTGAAGCAGCAGCAGGAGGAGCAGCAGAAGCAGCAGAAGAAGGAGAAGCAGGACCAGAAACAAGACCAGGACCAGAAGCAGGACCCTCGGCAGAAGCCGGATCCCGACCAGCAGCAGGAACAAGAGCAGAAGAAGGACCAGCAACCACAGGACCGCGACGCCCAGGGCCAGCAGCCGCAGCCTTCGCCGCAGACCCCGGAGCAGCGCGAGCGCGAGCGCTTCGAGAAGGCGGCCGGGATGCCGAAGGAGCGCGCGATGGCGCTGCTCGACGCGCTGGCCCAGAACGAGAAGGAAGACCAGAAGAAGCAGCGCGCCGCGCAGCGGGCCAGGGCGCGCGCGGGACGGGACTGGTGAGCGCGGGCGTGCCCAGGCCGCTCGTCGCCGCGCTGCTCCTGGCGCTCGCCGCGCCGGGCGCCCGGTCCGAGGGCCCGGTGCTGCGCGCCGAGGTCGACGCCACGAAGATCGGCGTCGAAGACCAGGTCCAGCTCACGCTGACGCTCGAGGGCGGCGGCGGTGCCGAGCTGCCGCTGCCGCCGCTCGAGAACCTGCGCGCGGTGGCGGGGCCCTTCACCTCGAGCCAGATGAGCTGGGTCAACGGCGTCACCTCGCAGACCCGCAGCGCGACCTGGGTGCTGCAGCCGCGCGCAGTCGGCAAGGCGAGAGTCGGCGCCGTCACGGTCGACGTCGAAGGTGGCAAGCGCACGAGCGCGCCGATCGAGATCGAGGTGGTCAAGGGTTCGCTCGGTCCGCCGCCGCAGGCGCAGCGCCGCGGCCGCCCCGACCCGTTCGCGGACCCCTTCGGCGACCCGTTCGGCGGCCTGGCGCCCGGCCGCGCGCGGCGCGGGCCGGAGCCGCAGGTGAAGATCCGTGCGCTCGCCGACCGCACGAAGCTCCACGTCGGCGAGCCGCTGGTCGTCGAGTTCGTGATCGACACCCAGGCCTCGGTCTCCGACCTGCAGCTCGTCGAGGCGCCGCAGTTCCCCGGCTTCTGGTCCGAGGACCTGGAGAAGCGCGCCGGGCCGCCCAACGGGGAGGCCGTCACTGCCGACGGCGAGTCGTTCCGCCGCTTCCCGCTGCTGCGCAAGCTGCTGTTCCCGACCCGCTCCGGCACGCTCACGATCCCGGCTGCGACGTTCCGGCTCGGCTTCCCGCGCGAGAGCCTGTTCGACCCGCCGCGCCCGCCCGCCGAGCGCAGCAGCGAGCCGCTCTCGGTCGCGGTCGCACCGCTGCCCGCGGGCGCGGCGGCCGTCGGCACCTTCCGCGCGGAAGCGAGCGTCGACCGCCCGCAGGTCCCGCTCGGCGAGGCGGTGACGCTGCGGTTCGTCGTGACCGGCATCGGCAACCTCAAGTGGGTGGAGGCGGCGCCGGAGCTGGCGCTGGCCGGCGCCAAGGTCTACCCGCCGCAGTCGAAGTCGGAGTTCAGCGCCACCGCGCGCGGGCTCGAGGGGTCGCGCACCTGGGAGTGGGTCGTGGTGCCGCAGACCGCGGGCGCGCTCGAGATCCCGGCCCTCGCGCTCGACTACTTCGACCCGAAGAGCGGAACGCTCGCCCGCGCCGAGTCGCAGCCGCTGCGCATCGAGGCGGCGGCGACGGCCGCGGGGTCCGCCCCGGCGCCCGCCCGCCCGGACGCCGCCGCGCCCGGCCTGCGCGCGGACCTGGAGCCGCCCCCGACGCGCCTGTTCGAAACGCCGGCCGCCGTGGGCGCCGCGCTGGCGCTGGCCGCGCTCGGCCACGCGCTGCTTGCGTGGCGTCCTCGCGCCCTCTCGCGGGGACCCGCGCGCGACCTGCGCGGCCAGCTCGAGCGGGCGGCGCGCGGCGGGTCGACGCGCGAGGAACTCGCGGGCCTCGTGGAGCGCGCGTTGCACGAGCGGTTCGGCGACCTGGCGGCGATCGAGGAGACCCCGCTCGTGCGCGACGCCCGTGCGCTGCTCGCCGACGTCCAGTTCCTGCGCTACGCGCCGCAGCTCGGCGACTACTCGGAGAAGGTGCGCGAGCTGGCCGCGCGCGCGGCGGCACTCCTGCGGAGGAGCGCGTGAGACGCGCCGCCATCCTGATCGGCGCGGGTGCCCTGCTCGCCACCGCGGTCGCGGCGCAGGCCCCCGCCGAGCGGTTCCGGGCGGCCAACGCCCAGGTGCTGGCGGGCGATCCGCCGCGGGCGATCGCCGAGTACGCGGCGCTCGCGCGCGACGGGCACGAGAGCAGCGCGCTCTACTGGAACTGGGCCCTGGCGGCGTCCGCGCGGGGGGCCGGCGGCGAGGCGCTGTGGGCGCTGCTGCGGGCCCGCGACCTCGCCCCCCGCGACCGCGCCCTCGGCCGCGAGATCGAACGCACCCGCGAGCGGCTGGGGCTGGAGGCCGCGGAGCTGGCCCCCGAGCCGCTGGCGGAGCTCGCCCGGGCCGCTCGCCGCTTCCGGCTCGGCCTGGTCGCGGCGCTGTGCGCGCTGATCTCGGTGGCCCTGCACGCGGGTGCGCGCGTCCGCCACGGCTCGCTGCGGGCGGCCGGGTTCGCCATCGGACTCGCCGCCTGCGCCGCGTTGCCCGTCCTGCTCGGGGCCCTCGCGAAACCGCTCGCCGTCGTGGTGGCCGGCGACGCCTCGCTCCACGACCAGGCGTCGCCGCAGGCGCGCCCGCTCTCGCCGCTGCGCGAGGGCGAGGTCGTGCCGGTGCTGGAACGCTCCGGCGACTGGCTGCGGATCGAGGACGCCTCGGGCGCGCGCGGCTGGGCGCGCGCCGCCGACGTGCGCGAGCTTCAGCGCCGGTAGATCAGCGAGACGAACAGCCGCTTGAGCCGCGGCGTCGTCCGCAGGTCCGCGGCCGAGGCATAACGGCCCGACTCCTGCAGCCAGGCGGCGTCGACGAGCACGCTGCCGACGGCGATGCCGGCGCCGACGGCGAAGCCGTCGAAGCGCGGAGCCTGGCCCGTGTGGTCGCGGAAGAACTGGCGATCCGACAGGTAGCCCGCGCGCACCGGCAGCCGCAGGCGGCCGACCAGGAACACGTACTCCGCCCCGATCCGGAACTGCTCCGTGTCGACCTGCTCGTCGTAGATCAGCGGGAACGGCAGCGTGTCGAAGACCGCGGGCGCCCCCGACTGCGGAAGCGTGAAGTAGTTGCGGACGCGGCCGTCGGACCAGAACGCGCGGGTGTAGTCGACCGACAGCGTCAGCGGGCTGCTGGGCCGCCACGAGAGCCCCGCGCCGACGGCCCCGGGGAACTCGAGCTCGACGCCGGGCAGGTCGCTCCCCGGGCTGCGCGCGAAGTTGCTGGACTCGATGTCCGGGACGGCCGGCGACGTGCTCGTGAAGTCGGTGCGCCGGCGCACCAGCGTCACCCGCCCGCGGAACGGCGTCTTGCCGACGAGGCCGACGTTGAGCGAGGGCACCGGCGACCACAGCAGGCCGACGTTGAAGTTCCAGCCCGTGAACCCGAACTCCGTCTGCTGCAGCGAGCGGCGCCGGATCAGCCGCTCCCGCTCCTGGTCGAAGCCGTTGACCCAGCGGTTGACCGTGACCCCCGCCCGCAGGTTGCGCAGGACCTGCAGGCCGCTGCCGACGGACAGCACGTCGAAGCCGCCGCCGCCTTCGAGCCTTCGCGGCGACGTGTCGAGCTGCACCACGTCGCGCTCGCCCGCGAAGAAGGCGAAGGTGCGCTGGTAGCTGAGCTGGACCGCACCCGAGGCACGCCCCAGCTCGATCGGGAAGGTGGCCGCCGCGAAGTCGGGCATCGTGCCCCGGAAGTGGTCGTCGTAGACGCGAACGCCGTCGCTGCGGTCGATCCGCGTCTCGAAGCGGTTCCGGGAGGCCACCAGCGTGAACTCGGGCTGGCGCAGGTACGACAGCCCGGCCGGGTTCCACGACGCCGCCGTCGCGTCGTCGGCGCGGGCGAGGAACGCGCCCGCCATGCCCATCGCCCGGGCGCCGGCGCCGATCACCAGCGACGAGCGGCCCTGGAAGTCGAGCTCGTCCTGTTCCGCGGGCACCTGCGCGCCGGACCGCGCTGCCACGGCGAGCACCGCCAGCAGCAGCGCCACGGTCTCGATGCGCAGCGGGAAACGCATGTGCAGCGAAGCCTAACACGCGCCTCCGGCGGGCCCGGCGCGGTCCTCCCGGTATGATCGCCGCGACCCATGGCCGCCGCCTCGCGCCGCCCCGAGCTGTTGCTGGCCCTGGCGAGCCTGTTCCTCGCCGGCGGAGCCGCCGAACTCGGCGTCCGGCTCCTCGTTCCGTCCGGCCCCCTCGCCACCGGCTACGCGCCGGTCAACACGGCTCGCAAGGAGCGGGTCGGCGCCAACTCGCGGGGCTATCGCGACGCAGAGCGCGCGATTCCCGCGCCGCCGGGCGTGCGACGCGTGCTCGCGCTCGGCGACTCCTTCGCCTGGGGGCACGGCGTCGAGGCCGAGGACGCGTACCCCGCCCGCCTGGAGCGCCGGCTGCGCCGCGAGCGGCCCGGCGAGACCTGGGAGGTCGTCAACCTGGCGCTGCAGGGCCTGCGCAGCGTCGACCACGCCCAGCAGCTCCGCGACGAGGGATTCGCCTACGGACCCGAGCTCGTGCTGCTCGGCTACGTGCTCAACGACTCCGAGGACCAGGACGCTGCCGAGGCGCGGCGCGCCCGCGAGTGGCAGGCCGGTCCGGCGCCTTCCGCCTTCGATCGCTCCGCGCTCGTGCGCTTCGTGCGCGGGCGGCTGTTCGCGACCGCCGAGAACCGACGGCGGATCGAGGGCTACCGCTCGATGTACGCGGCCGAGGCGCCGGGCTGGCAGGCGGGTCGCAAGGCGCTCCTGTCGATGGGCGAGCAGTGCCGCGCGCGCGGGGTGCCGTTCGTGGTCGCGATCTGGCCGCTGTTCGGCAACCCGCTCGACGAGCGTTACCCGTTCGCCGCGATCCACGAGAGCGTGCGCGAGGCGGCGGCGGCGGGCGGCGCCACGGTGCTCGACCTGCTGCCCGTGTTTCGTGGCCTGCGCCCCGACGTGCTGGTCGTGGACGGCGCCGACGACGAGCACCCGAACGAGGTCGCCCACCGCCTCGCCGCCGGCGCGATCCACCGCGCGATCGCGCCGCTGCTGAAGCCGGCCGCTCCGCGCCCGTGAGCGCGCCGGTCCTGGTCGGCCTCGGCCTGCGGCTGCTGCTGGTGCTCCTCTGCGACCGCCTCGCCGCCGACGTGCTGCGCTACCACAAGGTGGCGACCCACCTGCTCGACGAGTCCTGGAACCCGTACCAGGCGGCGCGGCTCTACCCCTACCCGCCGCTGTGGATGTGGTGGGAGGCCCTCAGCCTGGCCGTCGACCGCGGGCAGGGCCTGTCGTTCGCGGTCGTCGTCAAGCTGCCCGTGGTGGCCGCCGACGTGGCGATCGTCGCGCTGCTGCGGCGGGCAGCCTCGGAGCGCGCGGCCTGGCTCTACGCGTTGCACCCCGTGGCCCTGCTGATCGCGGGGGTGCACGGACAGTTCGACGCGCTCGCGCTGCTGGCGGCGCTCGGCTCGGCGCTCGCCCTGCGAGCCGGGCGCGCCGACCGCAGCGCGCTGCTGCTGGCCCTGGCCATCGGGCTCAAGTCGTTCCCGGTGCTGCTGCTGCCGTTCTTCGCGCTCCACGCCGCGCGCGCCGCGGGCCGCGGCCGCACAGCCGTGCTCGCGGCCGCGCGCTACGCTGCCCTCGCCGCGCTGCCGGTCGCGGCGGCGCTCGCCCCGTTCGCGTGGCACGACGCCGCAGCGCTGCGCCGCGAGCTGTTCGGCTACGGCGGCATCGCCGACTTCGGCTGGATCGGCGCCTGGCGCGGGCTGCGTTGGCTCCTGACCGGCGCCCTCGCGCGTTCCGAGGCCGCGCTGTGGCCGCACGCGGTGGAGCTCGGCAAGGCGCTGTTCCTGGTGGCGTTCGCCGGGCTCTTCGCCCTCGCGCTGCGGCGGCCGGCCGCCTGGCCACCCGTCCGTTCGGCGTTCCTGGTGCTGCTCGCGTTCCTGGGCTTCTACGGTGCGCTGAGCGCGCAGTACCTGCTGTGGCCCGTGCCGTTCGCGCTGCTGCTCGGACGCGGATCGCGCGCGTGGGACGCGGCGGCCGCGGTCGCCCTCGTCGGCTTCTACCTGTTCCTCGCTCCCGGAACCTTGCTGCCGGAGCGCCTGCCGCAGGCCGCTCACCGGCTGGCGGGACAGTCGTGGGCGATCGGCGCGGCGGCGACCTGGCTGCTGAGCCTCGCCTGGCTCGCGAGCGCCTTGCGCGATCCGCGCGCGGAGCCGGCCGCTTGAGCGCTCGCGAGCGGGCGGTGCTGGGCCTGGCGCTCTGCGTCTTCCTCGCGCTGTGCGCGGACACCGCGCGTCGCACGTCGGCCACCTTCGACGAGGTCGCTCACGTCGGCGCCGCCTACACGCACCTCGCGTTCGGCGACTACCGGCTGACCGCCGAGCACCCGCCGCTCGCCAAGCTGTGGGCGGCGCTGCCGCTCTGGGCCGGCGGGGCCCACTTCAAGGCGGAGGACGAGGCCTACCGCCTGCGCCGGCCGTGGGAACTGGGCAAGCGCTTCCTCTACCGCTGGAACGACGCCGACACCCTGCTGTGGCGCGCGCGGATGATGAACGCGCTGCTGGCCGCCGCGCTGATCGCCGCGGCCGCGCTCTTCGCGCGACGCCTCGGCGGACCGGTCGCCTTCGCCATCGCACTCGGGCTGGGGGTCTTCCACCCCGACCTGCTGGCCCACGGGCCGCTGGTCACGACCGACGTCGGCGCGGCGCTGTGGGTGCTGCTCGCGGTGATCGCCGCCGATCGCCTGCGCGACGGCGTCACGCCCCGGCGCGTCGCGGCGCTGGGAGTGGCGGCCGGCGCCGCGCTCGCCACCAAGATGTCCGCGCTGGTGCTGCTGCCCGTGCTGGCGCTGCTGGCGCTCGCGCTGTGGCGCGGCGGGGCCTGCCCGCGCAAGCTGGCCGCCGCCGCGCTCGCCACCGCCCTCGTCGCCGGCGCCACGCTGTGGGCGGCCTACGGCTTGCGCACGACGATCGCCCGCGACGCGGCGGTGGAGGCGGCGATCGACTGGGACAAGCACGTGCGCCAGGCGCCCGCGATCGCGGCGCCGGTGATGGCGCTGCGCGCGGCCGGGGCGCTGCCCGAGGCCTGGCTCTACGGCTTCCTGCGCTTCTACACGACCTCCGGCGACGTGCCCGCGTTCCTGCTCGGCGAACGCCGCGACGGCGGTTTCCCCGAGTACTTCCTCGTCACCTTCGCGCTGAAGACGCCGCTGCCGCTGCTGCTGCTCCTGTGCCTGGCGGCCGCGCTCGCCCGCCGCCTCGCGCTGCCCGCCGGCGCGGCGCCGTTCCTGCTCGTGCCGGTCGTCGTGTTCGGCGTGCTGACCCTGACCCGCGGCATCCACATCGGCCACCGCCACCTGCTGCCGATCTACCCGTTCCTGATCGTGCTGGCGGCGCTGGCCGGGGCCGCGGCGTGGCGGCGGGGGACCGCGGCCCGGCTGGCCGTGTGCGCGCTGCTCGCGGCGCGCGCCGGCGACGAACTGGCACTGCACCCGCACCACCTCGCGTTCTTCAACGCCGCGGGCGGCGGCCCCGCGCGCGGCTGGGAGAAGCTCGTCGACTCCAACGTCGACTGGGGCCAGGACCTGAAGGCGCTCGCGGCGTGGCAGCGCGAGCAGCGCCTGCCGCGGCTCAAGCTCTCGTACTTCGGCACCGCCGACGCGGAGTACCACCGCCTGGCCGCCGACTTCCTGCCCGGCTACCAGCTCCCGCGCCCGCGCGAGACGACCTGGAGCGTGAGCCGCGGCGACGTCGTCGCGGTCAGCGCGACCAACCTGCAGAAGGTGTACCTGCCGTCCGCCGCCTGGCCGCTGATGGACCGGCTGCGCGCGCGGCCGCCCCGCGCGCGCGTGGGCTATTCGCTGTTCGTCTACGACGTCGACTTCGACTGGAGCGCCGAGCCGCCGCCGCCCGGCGCCCCCGAGCCCTGAGAGGAGCCGCCATGCGCCTGGTCGCCGCCGCCGCCACCCTGCTCGCCGCCAATGCCGCCGCGGCCGAGCCGCCCGACCCGCAGCAGCGGTTCTGGGACGCGCTGCGCGGCCTGTGCGGCCAGGCCTTCGCCGGCGCGATGGTCGAGGGCACGGCGGCCGGCGACGCGGCGATGGCCGGGCAGCGCATGGTGATGCACGTGCGGAGCTGCAAGGAGCGCGAGATCCGGGTTCCGTTCCACGTCGGCGAGGACCGCTCGCGCACCTGGGTCGTGACCCGGACGGAGACCGGCCTCCGGTTGAAGCACGACCACCGCCACGCGGACGGCACGCCCGACGCCGTCACGAACTACGGCGGCGACGCGGCGGCCGCGGGTTCCGAGTTCGTCCAGGAGTTCCCGGCCGACGCCGAGACCGCCGCGGCGCTGCCGTACGCCGCGACGAACGTGTGGTCGCTGGAGCTGCGCCCCGGCGACCGCTTCGTCTACGGCCTGCGGCGCGAGGGGCGGCGCTTCCGGGCCGTTTTCGACCTCTCGCAGCCGGTGCCGGCCCCGCCCCCTCCCTGGGGGGAGTGAGCGGGCGCACGCCGTCGGGAACCGTCCGGCCCCGGGGGTCGTCTGAAGTCCTGTCGCAGCGGGGCGGAGGACGAGGACGATGGGTCGCGATCGATTCGGGCTGGAGATGACGGGTTCGGACGCGGCGGTCGCCGCTTACGACGAGGCGCTGGGCCACCTGCTGCGCTTTCAGCCCGAGGTGGTCACTGCGTCGGAACAGGCGCTCGCGGCAGACCCCGGGTGCGTGATGGCGCGGGCGCTGCGCGCCTACGTGTCGCTGATGCCTTCCGAAGGCCCGGACGCGGCCGCGGCCCGCGAGCTGTTGAAGGGCGTCGCGCAACCCGCGCACCCGCGGGAGCGGGCCCACCTCGAGGCGCTCGCGGCGTGGACGGCCGGCGACTGGTACGGCGCATCACGCCGGCTCGACGCGTTGCTCGCGCTGTGGCCGCGCGACGTGCTCGCGCTGGCGGTCGGCCACCAGCTCGACTTCTTCGTCGGCGACGCCCGCAACCTGCGCGACCGGGTCGCCCGCGCCCGCGCTCACCACGATCCCCGCGAGGCCGAGAGCGGCTTCCTGGACGGGATGTGGGCGTTCGGGCTCGAGGAGTGCGGCGAGTACGTGCGGGCGGAAGCCGCGGGTCGCAGTGCGGTCGACCGCAATCCCGAGGACGTGTGGGCGCTGCACGCCGTCGCCCACGTGGAGGAGATGCAGGGCCGCGTCCGCGAGGGGGTGGCCGACCTGGAGTCGCGCCGCGCGGGCTGGTGGCAGGGCAACTTCCTGAACGTGCACCTGGCCTGGCACCTCGCGCTGTTCCGGCTCGAGGCCGACGACCACGCCGGCGTGCTCGAGCTCTACGACGCGCTGATCCACAACGCGGGCTCGGCGCAGGTGGCGATGGAGATGGTCGACGCCGCCGCGATGTTGTGGCGGCTGCACCTCGACGGCGCCGACACCGGCGACCGCTTCGCCCGCCTGGCGGAGGCGTGGGCGACGAAGGACGCCGAGCCGTGGTACGTCTTCAACGACCTGCACGCGATCCAGGCCCTGGTCGGGGCCGGGCGCCTCGCCGACGCGGAGCGGCGGGTCGACCGCCTGGCCCGCTTCGCGCGCGAGGGCGACGACGCATCGTCCAATCACCGCATGGTCGTCGCCGCCGGGCTGCCGGCCGCGCGCGCGCTGTGCGCCTTCGGCCGCGGCGACCACGGCGCCGTGATCCGCCACCTGGCCCCCGCGCGCCATCACCTGGCCGTGTTCGGCGGCAGCCACGCCCAGCGCGACGTCTTCCAGCGCACGCTGGTCGAGTCCGCGGTGCGCGCGGGCGAAGGCGCGCTCGCCGATCAGCTCCTCGCCGAGCGGCTGGCGGCGCGGCCGGGCAGCACCTTCGCCTGGGCGCGGATGGCGCGACGGCGACGCGCCGCCGGCGACGTGGCCGGCGCCGTCGAAGCCGAAGCGCGGCGGGCGGGGGAGCGCGCGGCGCTCTGCGCGTGAGGGCTCAGGGCGCGGGGGCGACGCGCACCGCGTTGCGCCCCGCGGCCTTGGCCTCGTAGAGCGCGCGGTCGGCGGCGCCGTACCAGGTCTCGGGTCCCGGCATCGCGGGGTGAGCCATGGCGATGCCCGCGCTGAACGTGCAGCGGAAGCGGGTGCCGCCCTGGGCCACGTGCTCCATGGCCGCGAACTCCTCGCGCAGGCGCTCGACCAGCCGCACCGCGTCCGCCTGCTCGAGGTCCTCCAGCACCAGCCCGAACTCTTCGCCGCCGTAGCGTCCGACCGCGTCGCTCGGGCGCAGCCGGCGCCGCAGCAGCGCGGCCAGCGCAGACAGCACGCGGTCGCCCGTGGGGTGGCCGTGGACGTCGTTGACGGCCTTGAAGTGGTCGAGGTCGACCATCACCCACGCGCACGGGCGCTCCGGATCGCGCCGCACCGCGGCCAGCGCCGCGCGGGTGCGCTCGAGCAGTGCCGTGTGGGTCAGCGCCCGGGTCAGCCCGTCGTGCTCGAGCTGCGACTGCAGCAGCCGGTAGCGCTCGATGCGGGCCGCCACCTTGGTCAGCAGCACGGCGGGCGGCACCGGCTTGGTCAGGATGTCGTCGCCCCCCGCGCGCTCCGCCGCGAGCTCGCCGCCGGGGTGCTCGCCGGCGGTGACGAACAGCACGGGGAGCAGCCGGTAGCGCTCGTCCTGGCGCAGGTAGCGCACGAGGTCGAAGCCGCCGATGCCGGGCAGCAGCACGTCCATCAGCACCACGTCCGGCGGCGCCGCCGCCAGTTCCGCCTCGAGCCGGGTGCCGTCGCCGCACACCCGCACGTCGTAGCCGGCGGCCGCCAGCAGAGCGCGCACGTACGCGGCCTGGTCGGCGTCGTCTTCCACCAGCAGCACCCGGCCCGGCGGCTGCACGCGCACGCGGGCCTCGGTCGCCACCCTGCGGGCGACGGCGCGGGCGTCGATCGGCTTGGCGAGGAAGGCGTCCGCGCCGCAGTGCACCGCCTCGACCTTGTCGAGGAACTCGCTGCGGGCCGAGATCACGTGGATCGCGACGCGGGTGCCGCCGGCGCGGGCGCGCACCTCGCGCACGAGGTCGAAGCCCGAGCCGTCGGGCAGCATCACGTCGACCACCAGCGCCGCCGGCAGCCCCGAGCGCAGCGCGGCGCGGGCCTCGCCGAGGCTGCCGGCCGCACTCGGGGCCAGCCCCTCGTCGCGCAGCGCGATCTCCAGCGTCGCGACGAGACCGGGGTCGTCGTCGACGACCAGCGCAGGCAGGCGCCCGGGCCCGCCGCCCGCGTCCTCCGTGAGCGGGGTCGCCGCCAGCTCCGCTCGCAGCGCGTCGACCGTGCTCCGCGCGGCCGCCTGCCACGCGGTATCGACCGCGCCCCGCTCCAGCGCCTGGAGGCAGGCGCGTTCACCCTCGGCGGCGAGCTGGCTCAGGCGAGGCAGCCCGTAGCTGCCGCCGGAGCCCGCGAAGCCGTGGAAGGCGACCCGCGCCACGTGCAGCGCGGGTTCGTCGCCCGGGTCCGCCGCGAGGCGGCCGAGCGCCTTCTCCAGCGAGTGCAGCCGCTCCCAGGCGCCGGCCAGGAAGGTGGCGCGCAGCCCGGCCATCGTCGCGCTCCAGTCGACGGGCGCGCCGCCGCTCACCGCCGCTCCAGGACGGCGCGCAGTTCCGCGGCCAGCTTCAGCGGGTCGAAGGGCTTGACCAGGACGCCGGCCGCGCCGAGGTCGAGCAGGCGCCGCTGCTCGGTCTCCAGCGCCTTGGCGGTCAGGAACACGACCGGGATGGCGGCCGTCGTGGCGTCGGCCCGCAGCGCCTGCAGCGTCTCCGGACCGTCCATGCCGGGCATCATCACGTCGAGCAGCACGACGTCCGGGGCCGCGGCTCGCGCGATCTCGAGCGCCTCGGCCCCGCTCCGCGCCTCGACCACCTCCAGGCCGCCGATGCGGGTCAGCGCCAGCTGCGCGATGCGGCGGATGTCCGCCTCGTCGTCGACGACCAGCACCTTCACGGCTGCTCCTCCGCGGCCCGCGGCACCCGGAACCAGAACGTGCTCCCTGCGCCCGGCACGCTGTCCACCCCGATTCTGCCCCCGTGCCGCTCGACGAGCGCCTTGCAGATGGCGAGGCCGAGGCCGGAACCACCCCGCTCCCGCGAGTCGCTGGCCTCGACCTGGCGGAAGCGCTCGAAGATCGCGGCCTGGTGCTCGGGCGGCACGCCGCGGCCGCGGTCGATCACGTGGAACACGACGTCCGCGCCTTCGGGCCCGGCCTCGAGCCGCACCGTCCCGCCTTCGGGCGAGAACTTCACCGCGTTCGAGAGCAGGTTGACGAGCACCTGCCCCAGGCGGCGCCGGTCGCCGTCGACCTCCGCCTCCCGCACCGACGTCTCGATCCGCACGCCGCGGGCGTCGGCCACAGGGCGGATCGAGTCGAGGGCGGCGGCGACCAGCGCGCTGGCCGCGACCGGCTCGCGGGCCAGCTCGAACTCCCCGGCGCGCAGGCGCTCGACGTCGAGAATGTCGTTGATCAGGGCCAGCAGCCGCTCGGAGTTGCGCTCGGCGATGGCTACCGCCTCGCGGGCGTCCGCGGGCAGCTCGCCGAGCACACCCGAGCGCAGCAGCCCGAGCGAACCGCGGATCGAGGTCAGAGGCGTGCGCAGCTCGTGGCTGACCGTCGACACGAACTCGTCCTTCATCCGCTCCACCTCGCGCCGCTCGGTCGCGTCGCGCACCACCGCGACGAAGAGCGGCTGGTCCTCGGCCCGCATCTGGCTCACCGACAGCTCGACCGGGAACAGCGCGCCGTCCGCACGGCGGCCGAACGCCTCGTTGCGGAAGCCGTCGCGCAGGTCGCCGCGGGCGACCGGCACCAGCTCCTCGATCGAGCGGCCGGCGAGCGCGGCCGCGGGTGCGCCGAACAGCTGCTCGGCGGCGGCGTTGCACCAGCCCACACCGCCGCCTTCGTCGAAGGTCAGGATGCCCTCGGCGACGTTGTCCACCACCGTGCGGACGCGCTCCTCGTTGCGGGTGGCGTCGCGCGCCAGGCGCGCGGCCAGTGCCCGCGCGCGGGTCCAGGTCGAGGCCGCGGACCACGCGGTCCCCGCCGCCAGCGCCGAGACCAGCAGGCCGGCGATCAGCACCAGCCACGGCTCGCGGCTCGTCGCCCCGCGGTCGAACCCGGGGCGCGACAGCGCCTGCAGCGTCAGCGGGCGCCCGGCGCGCTCGAAGGACAGCTCGGCGCGGAGCGCGTCGCCCCGGATCGCCGTCTCCGGGCTGCCGTCGAAGAGGATGTTCCCGGCGGCCGCGGGGCCGTCGAACAGCCGCACCTGCATGCGTCCCGCGGTGCCCGGCGCGACGCCGCGGATCAGGTCCTCGATCCGCAGCGAGGCGTACACCACGCCCTCGGGCCCCGCCTCCGGCCGGGTCGGCATGAACATCACCACGCCGTGGCCGCCCTGCAGCAGCTCGACCCGCTCCGTCATCGCGGCCTTGTCGCTCTCCCGGGCGCGCTCGATCGCGCGGCGGCGGCCGGGCGACGTGAGCAGGTCGAAGCCGAGGGCGCGCTCGGGGTCGTCCGCATCCGGCTCGAAGTGCACGATCGGCAGGTAGCGCGGGCGCTCGCCGGGCGGATGCACCGCGAAACCGGGGCGCTCGCGCCGCAGCGCGCGCTGGAACGTCTCGAGGCCGCCCGCGTCGACCCACGAGGCGAAACCCAGCCGCACGATGCCGGGCCGGGTCGACAGCGCGAGGCTCTCCGCGAACGCGCGCCACTCGCCCCGCGACGGGCGGCCGCGCGCCACCGCGAAGGCGCGAGCGCCGGCGAGCGTCTCCTCGTAGGCGATCAGCCGCTCCTCGACGGCGTCGCGCACGGCTTCGGCTTCCGCGACGAAGCGCGCCTGGCGGGCTGCGGAGACCGCCGCGCGCGAGGCGGCGAAACCCGCGAGCGTGAGCGCCACTCCCGCCGCCGCCACGGCCGCGGCGATCCAGCGTGCCCGCCCGCCCGGCACCTCGCGCGCGCGTTCGCGCCCCGCGCCGGGCCGCTCGAAGGCTCCGGTCGGCGCCGCCGCGGGCCGCTCGCTCGCGGCCCACGCCGCGAGCCGCGCGTCGCGCCGCGCCTGGCGCTGCAGCTCGAGCGCGGCCACCACCTGCTCGGCCAGCAGCTTGAGCGCCGCGAGCTGATCGGGCCGCAGCTCGCGAGGCACGCGGTCGACCACGCAGAGCGCCCCGACCGCGTGGCCGCTCGGCGTCACCAGCGGCTGGCCGGCGTAGAAGCGGACGTGCGGGTCCGCGAGCACCGACGGGTTGCGGGCGAAGCGCGGATCGGCCGTCGCGTCCGGCACCACCAGCGGGTGGTGGCGGTCGAGGATCGTGTGGGAACAGAACGCCGTCTCGCGCGATCCGCCGGGAGTCTCCAGGCCGACCCGGGCCTTGAACCACTGGCGGTCGCGGTCGATCAGGCTGATCAGCCCGATCGGGGCGCCGCAGATCGTCGCCGCCAGCTTCACGAAGCCGTCGAACAGCGGGTCCGGCGGGGTGTCGAGGACGCCCAGTGCGCGCAGCGCGGCGAGGCGCTCATCCTCGTCGGGCGGCAGCGGCGGGCCAGAGGGCGCGGGCGTCACAGCCCGCGATGCTACCCCCTAGTACACCTCCCACGACGCCCGCAGCGCGAGCGTCCACGCGGCCAGCAGGGCGGCGACCAGCGCGCCACCGCGAGCCGTCGGCGGCGCCGGCGCCAGCGCCGCGAGCGCCAGGGCCGGCATCAGCGGGATCAGGATGCGGCCGGCTTCGCCGCGCAGCGTGCCCGAGAGCAGCAGCAGCGCGAGGCCGATGGCGCAACTCTGTGCCCAGCGCTGCGCCGCGCCCTCTCCGCGCCGGGCCCAGGCGATGGCGAGCAGCACCGCGACCGGCGGGCCCAGGAAGACGAACAGGTCGACCGGGTTGAACAGCAGCCACAGCGCGTAGGAGCGCGGCGCCGTGTAGGCCTCGCGGTGGATCTCCAGCGCGACGAGCGCGGCGCGCAGCGGAGCGTGGCCGAGCAGCGCGGTGGACGCGAACGCCAGCACGGCAGTGGCCGCGGCGACGAGCGCCAGCGTCACCCCTCGCCGCCATCCCGGGGCCAGCGCCGCGAGGGCGGCGCTGCACGAGATTGCGAGCGGCACCGCCATCCCGTACGAGAAGAAGAGCGCGAGTGCGCCCAGCAGGCCGCCGCCGGCCGCGAGCACCACGCCGCGCGACCCGGTCGCGCGCGCCGCCGCGGTCGTGGCGAGCGCCGCCAGCGCCACCGGCAGGCCGAGCGCCTGGTCGAACTGCGGCGCCTGCAGCAGCGGCCCGGGCAGCAGCAGCCACAGCAGCCCGGTCCGTGCGGCGCTCGCGTCGTCGAGTCCCAGCGCGCGCGCGAGGGCGGCCACCGGCCAGGCGGTCAGCGCCGCGGCCAGCGCGATCAGCAGCGGGCCCCACACGGCCGCGGCGCGAGCGGACAGGCCGGGCGCGTCGGGGCGCACCGGCTCCTCGCGCATGCCCGCGGCGCGCAGCGTCGCCCGCGCGAGTCCGGGCGCGGCGTCGGCCGCCGCGATCAGGCCGCGATAGAAGAGCACCGGCCCCGGCGGATGGGTCGCCGCGTGCTTGGCCTGCTTGTGATAGCGCGGCAGCGCGTCGGCATGGCCGCGCAGGAAGGCGAGAGGTTCGCGCGCGTCCTCCGAGGCGGCGACGGTGAGGTACGAGGTGATCGTGCGCGACAGCGCGCGCCGCGCCCACGTCTGCAGCGCGCCACCGGGCTCGACGGCCACGAGCGCCACGCCGAGGCCGAAGCCCGCCAGCGTGCCGGCGGCGAGGAGGGCTCGCGCCCCGCGCGAGCTGCTCACCCGCCCGCTCGCCGCGGCCAGGCCCACGAGCGCCGTCGCGCACGCGAGCGCGGGCCACCACGCCCCTGGCGCGGGCCCGGCCCGGCGCTCCCACTGCCACTCGGGCGGGTAGGGCGCCGGGCCGCGCAGGTCGGGCGGGAAGTCGAAGGCGACCGCGGCCAGCGCGGCGAGGGTGACGGCCGTCGCCGCGAGGACCGGCTTCACTTCAGAAGCGGACTTCCTTGACCTTGCCGTTCTCGAAGATCACGACCAGGTCGGGGTAGGTCCACTTCTGCTGGTTCTGGAACGTCAGCTCCTGCTGCGGGCGGCCGAGGATGTCGAGCACCTGCAGCGGCGTCATGCCCACGGCGATCTCGCGCTTGGCGGGTGCCGGCCGGTCCTGCTGCGGGGGCGCCAGGTTGGGCGCGGGCCCGCTGCCGCGGCTCTCGCCGCTGCGCCCGCTGGCGGCGGGCGGGCGCTGGGCAGGCCGCTCGTCGCGGTCGACCTCGCGCCGTCCGTCGCCGCCGCCGCCGCGCACGCGGGCCGCGTAGTTGCGGGCCTCGTTCTCGTTGCGGAAGGGCCGGACCCAGGCGCCGATGTAGCGGACCACGTCGTCGAGGTCCTGCGAGGTCAGGGTGTGGGTCTTGGGGTAGGGCAGGAAGAACTTGAAGTTGGTGGCCACCGGCTCCGGCTTGGTGCTCTTGAACGGCCACTCGCCGCGCGTGACCTTCTTGGCCTCGATCGAGACCCAGCGCATGTCGATGCGGTTGTCCTTCCAGGCGATCGAGTCGAGCTCCACCACCTCGCCGAGGTCGAGGAAGTCGACCGCCACCTGGTCGGTGTCGAGGAAGCCGCCTGAGGTCTTCCAGTCCTGCTCGCTCACCACGTCCACCGAGTAGTGGGCGTAGGTCGAGTTGCCGTCCTTGCCGTAGATCGAGGTCGTGGGCACGCCCTGCTGCATGACCACTCCCCACACCCGCTTGGGCGGGAACTTCGTCTCGAACTGGGCCCGGAACTCCTTCGAGATCTTCTCGGCCGCGGCCGGCGAGGCCAGCAGCAGGGCCGCCATCCCCAGAGCGCACGCGTGCTTCATCCTGGATCGCCTCCCGTGGCCCCGTAGTGTAGGCCCGCGCGCGGGGAGCGGCCAGCGGCGCCGTGCTAACGTGCCCGGGGGACGGACGGATGGAAGGAGCGGGGCCTCGCGCTTGATCGTCAAGGAGAAGCTGAAGAACGGCCTGACCCTGGTCACCGAACAGATGCCGCACGTGCGCAGCGTGGCGATCGGCGTCTGGCTCCGCCGCGGCAGCCGTCACGAGACGCCCGAGCAGGCGGGCCTCAGCCACTTCATCGAGCACATGGTCTTCAAGGGCACGAAGACCCGCAGCGCCGAGGACATCGCCTCCGAGGTCGACTCGATCGGCGGCCACATGGACGCCTTCACCGCCAAGGAGTACGCGGCCTTCCACCTGAAGGTGCTCGACCAGCACCTGCCGCTGGCGATCGACATCCTGGCCGACATCGTCCGCCACCCCCGCTTCGACCCGCTGGAGATGGCCAAGGAGAAGAAGGTCATCGCCGAAGAGATGGGCATGGTGGAGGACACGCCCGACGACATCGTCGTCGAGCGCTTCACCGAGTCGTTCTGGCCCGATCACCCGCTGGGCCGCCCGATCCTCGGCACCCGGCGCTCCTTGCAGTCGTTCCGCCGCGAGCACCTGGCCGGCTTCTTCAAGCGCGTCTACAGGCCGCGCAACCTGGTCGTCGCCGCCGCAGGCCAGCTCGACCACGGCCTGCTCGCGCGCATGGTCGGTAACGCGTTCGGCGACCTGCCCGCGGGCGGCGAGCGCAGCGCCGGCGCGCCGCCGGTGGCACGTCCCGCGCTCGTGTGGCGCTC
Organism: Vicinamibacteria bacterium; assembly: GCA_025994075.1. GTDB lineage: Bacteria > Acidobacteriota > Vicinamibacteria > Fen-336 > Fen-336 > WYBL01. The sequence goes on along the minus strand of JAMQGV010000017.1, from coordinate 221,146 downwards.
GAAGAAGGAGCTGGAGCAGGTCCACCTCTGCCTCGGCACCCCGGCCTACCGCCAGGGCCACCCGCGCCGCTTCGCCGCCCACATCCTGAACACCGTGCTCGGCGGCTCGATGTCGTCGCGGCTGTTCCAGAACGTGCGCGAGCGCCGCGGCCTCGTCTACTCGATCTCGTCGGGCATCGCCTCCTACTCGGACGCGGGCAACCTGACGATCTACGCCGCGGCCAACCCCGGCGTGCTCGAGTCGGTGATCCGGCTGTCGATGGACGAGATGCGCCGGATGCGCGAGGACCCGGTGCCGGAGAACGAGCTGCGCCGCGCCAAGGACCACCTGAAGGGCAGCCTGATGCTGTCGCTGGAGGGCACCGGCAGCCGGATGAACCAGCTCGCCCGCCAGGAGATCTACTTCGGCCGCCACTTCGGCCTCGACGAGATCCTGGGCGGCATCGAGGCCGTCTCCGCCGACGACGTGCTGGCGGTGGCCCGCGAGCTGTTCGCGGGGCCGGTGGCGCTGTCGCTGATCGGCAACCTCGGCGGCTACCGGCCGCGCCGCGCGCTGCTGCGGCTGTGAGCGCGTGAGTCGGCGCTTCCGCTTCCGCGTCCTCGGCTCCGGCAGCACGGGCAACGCCACCCTCGTCGAGGCCGGCCGCACGCGGGTGCTGATCGACGCGGGCCTCGGCCCGCGCATCCTCGCCGAGCGGCTGCAGGACGCGGGCGTCGACCCCGCCTCGCTCGACGCCGTGCTGCTCTCGCACGAGCACAACGACCACGCGAAAGGCGCCGTCGCCTTCGCGAAGAAGTGGGGGCCGCGGATCGCGTGCAGCGCGGGCACCGCGAGGGCGCTGGGGCTCGCGGCCGAGGCGATCCCCGGCTGGGACCCGGTGGGACCCGGAGCGGCGCTGGCGGTGGGCGAGGTGGTGATCGAGGCGGTCGCGCTGCCGCACGACGCCGCCCAGCCGCTGGCGTTCGTGGTCCGCCATGCCGGCCGCGCCTTCGGCCACGCCACCGACTTCGGGCACTGGACGCGGCCGCTGGTCGACGCCTTCCGCGGCTGCGACGCGCTGCTCGTCGAGTCCAACTACGACCCCGGGATGCTGAAGGCGGGCCCCTACCCGTGGTCACTCAAGGAGCGCATCCTCTCGCCGCGCGGCCACGTCTCGAACGCCGACGTCGGCCGCTTCCTGGCCGACGGCCTCGGCGAGCGCTGCCGCAGCGTCGTGCTGGCCCATCTCTCGCAGCAGAACAACCACCCGGAGCTGGCCTGGCAGGTGGCGGAGACGGCGCTCGCCCGCCGCGGCCGCAGCGAGGTGGAGCTGCACGTGCTGACCGCGGACGGCGGGGGCGCCTGGCACGGGCTGGCCGACGCCGAGCCTGAGCCCGCGCGCGCCCACGAGCAGCTCCGCCTGTTCTGACCCGTGCGCGCGCTGGCCGCCTTCGCGCTGTCGCTGCTGCTGCCGGTCGCCGTCACCGCGGAGCCGCCGCAGCCGCGGCTGGCGCTCGTCCTCTCCGGCGGCGGCGCCCGCGGCATCGCCCACGTCGGCGTGCTGCGCGCGCTGGAGGAGGCAGGGCTGCCGGTCGACGCGATCGCCGGCACCAGCATGGGCGCCGCGGTCGGCGCGCTGTACACGAGCGGCGGCGACGCCGAAGAACTCGAGCGCGTCGTGCGCAGGCTCGACTGGGCGCAGCTCTTCGTCGGCCGCAGCGACCGGCGGGTGCTGCCGGTGACGCGCCGCGACGACCGCCACGCCGACTGGGTCACGCTGCGCTTCGAGGGCGGCGCCCCGCGCTGGCCCGCGGGCCTGCTCGCCGAGCACCGCATCAACCGCTTCCTGATCGAGCACCTCGCGGCGGCCGGCTACGCGGCCGGCGGCGACTTCGATCGCCTGCGCGTGCCGTTCCGCGCCGTCGCCACCGACCTGGCCAGCGGCGAGCGGGTCGTGCTCGCCCGCGGCGACCTGGCGCGCGCGGTGCGGGCCTCGATGTCCGTGCCGGTGGTGTTCCCGCCGGTGGCCTGGGAGGGACGCACCCTGGTCGACGGCGGCCTCGTCGACAACGTGCCGACCTCCGTCGCCCGCGACTTCGGCGCGGCGGTCGTCGTCGCCGTCGACATCACGAGCCCGCCGCCCGAGACGCTCGACACCTCGTTCGCGGTGGGCTCGCAGGTGACCGACTTGCTCACGCGCCGCCGCAACCAGGACTTCGCGGCGGAGGCCGATCTCACCGTGCGCCCGGACCTGGGCCGGCTGCGGGCCGCCGACTTCGACCGCTTCGACGCACTGATCCGCGCCGGGTACGAGGCGACCCGCGCGGCCGTGCCCGAGATCCGCGCGCTGCTGCGGGCCCACGGCGTCACCGACCTTTCACCGCGCCCCGCTCCCGCGGCAGGCCCCGCGCTGGAGGGCGCCCCGATCGCCGAGGTCGTCGCCCGCGGCCCGCAGCGCGCATCGGAAGCGCTGCTGCGGCGCTTGTTCAACGTTCCCCTCGGGCCGGGCTATGTCATGGAGCGCGGCTTGCGTGCGCTCGACAAGGTCGCCGCCAGCGGCCTGCTCGAACACGCCTGGCTCGAGTTCGAGGAGGTCGAGGGCGGGGTCAGGCTGGTCCTGGGCGGCAGCGATGCTGCGCCCAACCAGCTCGGGCTCGGGCTCGGCTACAGCGAGTGGGAGAAGGCGCGCGCCTCGCTGCGGCTGCGCCACCAGAACGCGCTGGGCTTCGGCGAGCAGGTCGAGCTGCTGCTCTCCGGCAGCGACGCGCTGCTGCTCGCGCGCGCGTCGCTGCGTGGCGACCGGCTCTTGGTCGCCGGCCTCGGCTATCGGCTCGGCGCCTCGCTGGCCGCGGACAAGCCGCGCTTCTTCGACGCCGAGGGCGAGCGCCAGGGCCGCGCCCGCTTCGAGCGGGCGACCGCGAGCGCGGCGCTGGAGGTGCCGTTCGAGCGCTGGGGCGCGCTGGCCGCCGGCGCCCGCTTCGGGCGCGTGTCCACCTTCTCCGAGCCCGGCGTGCCGCTGCCGGAGGCGCGCGACACGGTGGGCGAGCTGTTCGCGGAGCTGACGCTCGACAACCTCGACGACCTGCTCTGGCCGCAGGCCGGCGGGCGGCTCGTGGTGCGGGCGGAGGCCGCGCTCGACGCGCTCGGGGCCGAGCATCCTCATCGCCGGCTCGACGTCGAGGCACGGCTCGCGCGCGCGCTCGGCCGCACGGCGCTCGACGTCGCCGGCCGGTTCGCGACCTCGCGCGACGTCGTGCCGCTCTACGACCAGTTCCGGCTCGGCGGCTCGCTGCTGCCCGGCCATCGCCAGGAGGAGCTGAAGGGGCCGCACGCCTTGGCGTTCTCCGCCGGCCTGCGGCGACCGCTGGGCGGCTCGGGGCTGCAGGCGCTGGTACGCATCGGGGCGGGCGACACGTTCGCCGACCGGGTGCGCGTCTCCGGCCTGCGCTGGGGCGCTTCCGTCGGGCTCGGCTACTCGAGCCGGGTGGGGCCGATCCGGCTCGAGCTCGGCGTGCGCGAGGGCGGCGCGACGATGGTGTCGCTCGGAGTCGGCAGGGACTAGCCGCGCCGCTTGCGCAGCACGAGGTCGTGGCCGCCGGCGCGCGGCTCGACCTTCAGCTCGTCGGCCAGCGCCGCCAGCAGCTCGAGCCCCCGTCCGCCCTCCGCCAGCGCCAGCGGGTCGTCGGGCGCTTCCGCGGCGCGACGCAGGCGCTCGGGGTCGGGACCGGGCCCCGCGTCCGCGAAGCGCAGCTCGATCGCGCCCCGTGCCTCGGCGGCGGAGAAGCGCAGCGGCGGGCGCCCGTGCCGCACCGCGTTGACGACGCCCTCGGCGGTGGCGAGCTCGAGTTCGGCGATCAGCGCTTCCGGCCAGCCGGCCCGTGCCCCGAGCCGGCGCAGCGCGGCGCAGGCGCGGCGCGATTCCGCGAGCTGCGGCACCAGCGCCATCTGCAGGTGCGGGCCGTCGAGCAGGCCTGTGTACTCGACCGCGAGCAGCGCCGCGTCGTCGGCGAAGGGTGCGCCGTGGCCGTGGGCGCGGGCCGCGAGCAGCACCGACTCGGCGGCTTCGGCGAGGGTCCAGTCCGCGGTGGCACCGATCCGCGCTTCGACCCCGCCCTGGCCGAGCTGGGTGCCGTCGGCCCCGCGGTGCTCCGTGAGCCCGTCGGTGAACAGGAACAGGCGGTCGCCCGGCTCCAGCACGCGCTCGTCCTGCTCGTACGGGCCGAGGCCCACGCCGAGGATGCCGCCGCCCCGTTCCAGCCGGTCGAGAGTCCCGTCGAGTCGCTGCAGCACCCCGGGCGGGTGGCCCGCCGAGGCGCAGCGCAGGCGGCCGGTGTCGACGTCGATCACCGCGTAGGCGGCGGTCAGGAAGCGCTCGAAGCGCTCGAACGGGCACTCGCCGTCGAGCCGCGCCAGCACCTCCGCGGGCGCGGCCGGGGTGCCGTCGGCGCGCACGACCAGCCCGGCTTCCGGCGCGAAGTTGCGGGCGGCGATCGCGGCGACCAGCGCCGAAGGCACGCCGTGGCCGCTGACGTCGAGCACGAAGAGGCCGACGTGGCGCAGGCCCAGCGGGATCACGCCCAGCAGGTCGCCGCCGATCGTCTGCGCGGGCTCGTAGCGGCGCGCGGCTGAGAGTCCCGGCAGCCGCAGCTCCGGCGGCGGCAGCAGCGCGCGCTGGACCTCGGCCGCCGCCCGCAGGTCCGCCTCCTGCTGTCGCTGCTTCTCGTACAGCGCCGCGGTCAGCTCGTGCAGCCGCAACTGGGTGCGGACCCGGGCCAGGACCTCGGCCGGGTCGAACGGCTTCGTCACGTAGTCGGCGGCGCCCAGTTCCAGTCCCCGCACCTTGTCGTCGGGGCGGTCGAGCGCGGAGAGGAAGATGACCGGGATCTCCGCGGTCGCCGGGTCGGCCTTGAGCCGCTCGCAGACGGCGAAGCCGTCGAGGCCGGGCATCAGCACGTCGAGCAGCACCAGCGCCGGGCGCTGCTCGCGGCACAGCGCGAGCGCAGCCTCGCCGTCTTCGGCCTCGAGCACCTCGGCCTGCGCCTGGCGCAGGATCGAGCGCAGGACGCGGCGGTTGACGGGCGCGTCGTCGACCACCAGCACCCGCCTCACCGCTCTTCCGCGAGCGCCTGCAGCAGCGGGCGCACGGCCTCCAGTTCGTGGTGCACGGCCGCGAGCGGCACGGGGCCGGGGTGCTCCTCGAGCGCGGCGCAGGCCGCGGCCAGGCGGGCCGCTCCGAGCTGGCCGGCGCTGCCGCGCAGGCTGTGGGCGAGGTGGCGGGTCGACGCGGTGTCGGCGCCGTCGAGGGCCGCCAGCCGTTGCGGTGCCTCGTCGAGGAACAGCGCTGCCAGCTCCGCGACCAGGTCGGGGTCACCGGCGACCTGGAGCCGGCGCAGGCGCTCGAGGGCCTGCGGATCGAGCAGGGGCAGCTCCGCCACGGACCGCATTGTGGCAGGTGCTTGCCACTCGCGCCGCCCGGGGCGTAGCCTGCCGCCATCATGGTGAAGACCCTGCGCGCGTTCCTGCTCGTGGCGGCGCTGGCGGCGCCCGCGCCGGCCCAGGAGCTGATCGGCGGCTACGAAGGAGACGCCGAAGGGGGTTACGGCTTCGGCAGCCTGGTCCTCGAGACCGCGCGCGAGCGGCCGCGCGGCCTCGTCCTGCGACTGACCGGCAGTCATCTCCGCTATCGCTACCCGGAGGCCGCGGGCGACACCGAGGTGACCGCGCCGGGCGCGGCACTCGGCGTCGGCCTGCGCCTGCGCGGCGCGAAGACGACGTTCACGGTCGGGCCCGGCGTCGAGGTGCGGCGCAAGACCACGGAGTTCGCGGCGGGCCCCCGCCGCGAGGAGACGTTGTGGGGCGCCGTGGTCTCGGCCGAGCTCTACTCGATGCCGAGCCCGACCAGCGCGCTGTTCGCCTTCGGGAGCTGGAACGGCGCCGACGACTACCTGTGGGGCCGCGCGGGCGGCAAGCTGCAGGTCAGCAACCGCTCCTTCGCGCGCTCGTCCTCGTGGCTGCTCGGAGCGCAGGTCACGGTCCACGGCAACGACGAGGTGGACGTGGTCCAGGCCGGGCCGCTCCTCGAGCTGTCGCTGAAGGACGGCGGCTCGTTCCAGCTCCACGGCGGCTGGTCGCGCCGCAGCTACCCCGTGGCGCCCTCGCGCGACCAGGGCTACTTCGGCATCTCCTACTACCGCCGCTTCTAGCGGCTCGTCGCCGAGCGCAGCCAGGGTCCGCGCAGCCGCCAGGCCAGCAGCTCCAGCACGAAGCCGTTGGTCTTGGCGGACATCGCGCGGTTGACCGTGCCGCCGTCCTCGTAGCGGCCCGAGTAGAAGCCCACGCCCGGCTCGTGCAGTTCCGCGGCCGCCGCCCGCAACCGGTCGGGGTAGGCGCCCTCGAACAGCACGCCCCAGCCGAGCGCCGCCTTGGTCGAGAGCTGTTCGAGGCCCGGCGCCGTCGTGCCGTTGCGACCGACCACCTGCCACGGCCGGCCGTTGTTCACGATGCCGAAGTAGACGAAGCGCGGCTCGCGGTCGACGTGGTCCTCGGAGACCGCGGTCAGCCGGCCCGTGGTCTCGAAGCGGCGCTGCTGGGCGAGCAGCGCGGCCTGGGCGATCGGCAGCGTGTTGGCGTCGAGGCCGTACTCGACGGCCTCCAGCAGGAACGGCTCGGACACCAGCGCGTTGTGGCTCCGCGTGCCGGGCGGGTCGGCGGGCGCGAAGGCCACCTTCTGGCCCGACACCTCGCGCACCACGAACGGCGTCGACCACGACAGCGCGTGGCCTGCGCTCTCGCCGAGCAGGAACAGGCCGCGGGCGGCGAGCTGCTCGTAGCCGAAGCGGCTCTCCGGGAACAGGCGCAGCGTGCCGTCCGGCGCCCGCTCCGAGGTCTGCGGTCGGCCTGCGGCGACGGCCCGCTCCAGCTTCCAGCGCGCGAGCACGACGCGCACCTCGGGCTGCAGCTCGGGGCGCGTCCAGGCCATCACGTGCAGCGGCACTGCCAGCCGGCCGAGGTCGAGCGCCGACCAGCCGATCCCCTGCGGGAACGGGCGCTGGTCGTAGTCGACGGGGGCGAGCGTGCGGGTGTCGTAGGCCTTGTTGGGCAGCGCTCCGTCGACCAGCGCGAGCTGTTGCAGCGAGCGCAGAGCCCGCCCGGCGCGGTCCAGGAACTCCGCGTCGTCGACGAGTTCCAGCTCGCGGGCCGCGAGCAGCGCCATCAGCGCGGAGCCGGTGTCCCACAGGCTGGCGTTGGGGTAGGCGTCGACGGAGTGGGTGAGGCCGGTCTGCGGGTCGGTGTTGCGCACGAAGTAGGCCCACGCGTCGCGCGCCCAGGCCCGCTCCTCCTCGGAGAGCGGGGCGCCGGGGATGCGCGGGCGCGGCGCGTCGGCGCCCAGCCCCAGCAACTCCGCGAAGTCGCGCGAGCAGGGCTCGGAGCCGCGCTCCCAGCGGCCGACCTGCCACACGATCGCCGCAGCCAGCAGCAGGCCGACCACGAAGGCGAGGTGGGAACGCGCGGCCAGCAGGCCCCTCAGGAAGTCCATCTCACTCCTCGCTCGGCCGGTGCAGCGCGGCCATCACGATCGCCGACAGCGACAGCAGGTTGTTGCCGGCCCAGAACAGGTTGGCGACGTGGCCCGCCAGGTTGCCGCGCGCCCCGGTCCACAGCTCCCACCCGGCCCACGCCGCGCTCGCCACGGTCAGCCCGATCACCGCGAGCTGCGGCTGCACCAGCGAGAGGAAGGTGCGCGCCTGCCGGGTCTTGGGCGTGACGTGGAACTTGATCGGCTTGCGGCGCAGCACGTCGACGATCGCCCGCAGGTTGAGCCAGAAGAAGGCCAGGTAGTACTGCTCGCCGCGCCACGACGGCACGCCCCAGGCGCCGACCATGAAGGCCAGCTTGTTCATCACCAGGAACGGCAGCGCGTGCCCGAGGAAGGCCGCGTCGTAGGCGGCGATCGGCGCGATCCCGGTCAGGAAGTAGAGGATCGGCGCGAGCAGGAACGGGATCGTCCACAGCGGCGAGAAGTACGAGTAGATGGTGGCGCCGTAGCAGAGCTTCTGCCAGCCGGAGAGGCCGGGGCGGCGCAGCGGGTTGTCGTTCCAGAAGATGTCGAGGGTGCCGCCCGCGTACTTGTAGCGCTGGATCGTCCACGCCAGCAGGTCCTGCGGCGAGAGCATCTTCGACAGCGCCTCGGGGTGGTACACCGAGCGCCAGGCCCGCGCCCGGTCGGAGTGCAGCTCGATGCTCGTGTAGATGTCCTCCGAGACGTGGAAGCGGTACGGCGTGAACTCGATCTCGCGGGCGGCCTCGCGGGTCATCGCCTCCGACAGGTCGCGGCGCAGCTCGGCGTCGTCGACCTCGGCGGCCAGCGGCTGCACCGCGCCCGCCACCTGGTCGGCGAACGCGCGCAGCGCCGCCTCCATCACCGCCTCGCGGCGGTGCACGCTGCCGGCGCCGCAGCAGAAGGACGCGTTGCACCAGTTGCGGCGGCGCTGGATCACGTCGTAGAAGAGCTGCGGGTCGTTGGCGAACGGGTCGGCGCCGATCCGCACAGGGCCGACGAGGGCCTCCGCGGCCCGGCCCAGCCCGCGGCCGACCGCGCCCAGCCGCGCCCGCCGCGCCAGCCACTCCGGGAGCGGAACGCCTTCTTCGAGGTCGTGGAACCACTGCGGCGTCTGCACCCACGCTACGCGCGGGTCGCGGAAGTAGCCGAGCGTGCGCTCCAGCAGCTCGGGGAAGACCCGGGTGTCGGCGTCGCAGATGACGATGAAGTCGCCGCCCGTCTGCTCGATCCCGTTGCGCAGGTTGCCGGCCTTGAAGCCGGCGTTGTTCGCGCGCGTCAGGTAGCCGACGCCTTCTTCTTCAGCCACCCGCTTCATCGCCTCGCGCCTGCCGTCGTCGAGCACGTGCAGCCGCAGGTCGAGCGGGTGCGGGTAGCGCAGCGCCTTGCCGGCGCGGATCGACAGCCGCACCAGCTCCGGGTCCTCGTCGTAGGTCGGGTAGAAGACGTCGACGATCAGCGGCCGGTCGCGTGCCGGCGGGCGCACGACCACGTCGCGCACGGTCGAAGGCGGCGGTGCGACCGGCGTGTCGCGGGTGCGCCACAGGCTCAGGAAGAAGATCAGCGAGCCGCCGAAGGCGAGCGTCTCGGCGAGCGCCAGCGGGATCGCGAACCACAGCGCGTCGCGGTTGAGCGAGGCCGTCCAGCGCCAGTGCAGGTACCAGGCGCCGAGTGCCAGCGAGGCGACCGCCAGCGCCTGGAACGCGAACTCGCGGGCGGAACTGTGGGCGACGGGCGGCGGCGGGAGGCGCTCCTCGAGCGGCGTCGCCACCAGGGCTCAGGCGCGGAGCGCGTCCTCGATGCTCTGGTCCACGGGGAACACCTTCTCCAGCCGGGTCAGCTTCAGCACCTGGCGCACCTCGTCGTGGGCGCCGACCAGGCGCACCTGGCCGCCGGGCTCGAGCTTCTTGAGCGTGGAGACGAGCGCCGCGACGCCGGAGCTGTCGAGAAAGCGCACGCGGTCGAGGTCGAGCACCACCTTGCGGCGGCCCGCGGCGGCCGGCAGCAGGGCGTCGCGGAACGCGGGGGCCGCCACCGCGTCGAGGCGGGCGAGGTCGACCCGCACCACCAGCGCGCCGTCCCGCACCTCGAAGCCGAGTTCCTGCACTGGCGGCATTTCACAGCCGCCCGTGCCTCCGGTCAAGGCGGCGCGGTCGCGTTTGCTAGACTCCCGCCGCCGCCATGATTCCGCGCTACACCCGGCCCGAGATGGGCCGCCTGTGGTCCGACGAGAGCCGCTTCCAGGCCTGGCTCGACGTCGAGCTGGCCGCGACCGAGGCGCTCGCCGCCCGCGGCGTCGTGCCCGCGGAGGCGCTTCGCCTGATCCGCGAGAAGGCCCGCTTCGACGTGGCTCGCATCGACGCGATCGAGGCCGAAGTGCAGCACGACGTGATCGCCTTCGTCTCCTGCGTGGCCGAGAACGTCGGGCCCGAGGGGCGCTGGCTGCACTACGGCCTGACCTCGTCCGACGTCGTGGACACCGCGCTCTCGATGCGCATGCGCGACGCCCTCGACCTGATCGTGAAGGACGTCGACGCGCTGCGCGAGGCGGTCGAGGCGCGCGCTCGCGAGCACCGGCACACGCCGATGATCGGCCGCACCCACGGCGTGCACGCCGAGCCGATGACCTTCGGCCTCAAGCTCGCCTCGTGGCACGCCGAGCTGGGCCGCGACCGCGAGCGGCTGCTGCGCGCGCGGGAGAACATCGCGGTCGGCAAGCTCTCCGGCGCGGTCGGCACCTTCTCGCACCTCGGGCCCGACGTGGAGGCCGAGGTCTGCGCGAAGCTCGGGCTGAAGCCGGCGCCGATCGCCACCCAGGTCCTGCAGCGCGACCGCCACGCCGAGGTGCTGACGACGCTCGCGATCACCGCCGCCAGCCTGGAGAAGTTCGCGACCGAGATCCGCGCCCTGCAGAAGACCGAGGTGCGCGAGGTCGAGGAGCCGTTCCGTTCCGGCCAGAAGGGCTCGTCGGCGATGCCGCACAAGCGCAACCCGATCGGCTGCGAGCAGGTCACCGGCCTCGCCCGCCTGATCCGCGGCAACGCGCTGGCGGCGCTCGAGAACGTGGCGCTGTGGCACGAGCGCGACATCTCCCACTCGTCCGTCGAGCGGGTCATCGTGCCCGACTCGTTCATCGCGCTCGACCACGCCCTGCGCCGCTTCACCGGCATCGTCTCCGGCCTGCGGGTGAACGCGGAGCGGATGCGGCGCAACCTCGACTCGGGCCGCGGCCTCGTGTTCTCCGGCCAGCTCCTGCTGGAGCTGACCGCGAGGGGGATGCGGCGCGAGGACGCCTATCGCATCGTGCAGGGCCACGCGATGGCGGCGTGGGAGCAGGAGGGCGACTTCCGGGCCCGGGTCGGGGCGGACCCGGAGGTGAAGGCGGCGATGAGCGCGGCCGAGCTCGACGAGGTGTTCCGGCTCGAGCGCTACCTCGTCCACGTCGACGCGCTGTTCGCCCGCGTGTTCGGCTCATGATCCCGGAGACGGCCTGGCCGCGCCTGATCGAGGCCGCCATCACGGTCTCGATCCTGGTCGCCTCCTACCTCGTCGCCCGGCTCGTGTCGTGGGGCGTCGGCCGCGCCTTCGAGCGCACGACCGCGCGCACGGCCACCACCCTCGACGACCGCCTGCTGTCGGCTCTGAAGCGGCCGCTCACCTACGCGCTGTTCCTGCTGGGCGCCGAACTCGCGATCGAGCGGTTGCAGGTCGAGGGCCGCTGGGCGCAGCGGCTGGACAGCTTCCTGTTCGTGTTCGGAGCGCTGATCCTGACCTTCGCACTGGCCCGCGCGTACGGGATCGTGATGGAGTGGTACGCGACCGAGTCGGTCGCCGCGCGCGAGGGCCAGCTCGCCACCGAGTTCGGGCCGTTCCTGGCCAAGGCGGGCAAGGTGTTCCTGGCGCTGGTCGCGCTGATCACGGTGCTCGAGCACTTCCAGGTCGACGTGCGCTCGCTGGTCGTCTCGCTCGGCGTCGGCTCGCTGGCCGTCGGCCTCGCCGCCCAGGACACCCTGGCCAACATGTTCGCCGGCTTCGCGCTGATGCTCGACCGGCCGTTCAAGGTCGGCGAGCGCATCGCGCTGTCGACGGGCGAGGTCGGCGACGTCGTGGCGATCGGCATGCGCGCCACCCGCATCCGCACCCTGGACGACACGATCCTGATCGTGCCGAACTCGACGCTGGTCAAGGACCGCGTGGTCAACATGAGCCAGCCGAACCGCAACCTGACCCTGCGCCTCGAGGTCGGCGTCGCCTACGGCAGCGACCTCGAGCGGGCGAAGGCGCTGATGGCGGCCGCCGCCCGCGGCTGCGAGTACGTCGAGCCCTCGCGCGAGCCGGTGGTGCTGGCCACCCGCTTCGCCGACTTCTCCGTCAACCTGATGCTCGTGTGCTGGGCGAAGGACTACACCCAGGCGGGGCTCGCCGGCAGCGCCGTGCGCGAGGCGATCCACCGCGACTTCGCCCGCGAGGGCATCGAGATCCCGTTCCCGATCCGCAAGGTGCTGCACGAGGGCGCGCCCGGCCCCGCCGCCGGCGCCGCCTGAAGACGACGAAAGCCGAGGAGCCATGATCCGCGCCCGCGTCCACGTCAGCCTCAAGAAGTCGGTCTTCGACCCCCAGGGCCGCACCATCCACGAGGCGCTCGGCAGCCTCGGCTACGCGGCCGTGGCCGACGTGCGCGCCGGCAAGTTCTTCGACCTGCAGCTCGAGACCGCCGACGCCGCGGCGGCGAAGGCGATGGCCGAGGAGATGGCGCGCCGGGTGCTGTCGAACCCGGTGATCGAGAGCTTCACGGTGGAGCTGCTGTCGTGAAGGTCGCCGTGCTCGTGTTCCCGGGCTCCAACTCCGACCACGACGCCTACCACGCGGCGAAGCACGTCTGCGGCCGCGAGGCCCGCTTCGTGTGGCACAAGGAGGGCTCGCTCGGCGACGCCGACGCGGTGATCGTGCCCGGCGGCTTCTCCTACGGCGACTACCTGCGCACCGGGGCGATCGCGCGCTTCGCGCCGGTGATGGCGGCGGTCGCGGAGTTCGCGAAGAAGGGCGGGCCGGTGCTCGGCATCTGCAACGGCTTCCAGATCCTGCAGGAGGCCGGGCTGCTGCCGGGCGCGATGCTGCGCAACCGCGGCGTGCGCTTCCTCTCGCAGCTGGTCCACGTCCGCGTCGAGCGCGACGACACCGCGGCCACCGCGGGCCTCGCCCCCGGCACCGTGCTGTCGATGCCGATCGCCCACGGCGAGGGCAACTTCTTCGCCGAGCCCGACGAGCTCGACCGCCTCGAGCAGCGCGGCCAGGTCGTGTTCCGCTACGGCGAACCGGACGGCAGCCTCTCGGACGCCGCCAACCCGAACGGCAGCGCGCGGGCGATCGCGGGCGTGTGCAACGAGGGCCGCAACGTCGTCGGGCTGATGCCGCACCCGGAGCGCGCCTCCGAGCCCCACCTCCACCACGGCGGCGACGGGCGGCGCCTGATGGAGGCGTTCCTGTCCGCGACCGCGGTGCGGGCCTGATCGGAAGCGCGTCGCCGGCGCCCGGTCAGACCTCCGCGAACGTGTCGCCCTGGGGATCGTAGAGAAGCAGCTCGCCCCGCTCGAGGTCGAGGTAGAGCGCGTCGACCAGGAGACTGCCGTCGTCGACGCGCTCCTTCAGCCAGGGGAACGTGTGCAGGTTGGCCAGCGACGATTTCAGCGCCTCGAGCTCGCAGTACCGCTGCCGCTCTTCCGGCGAGAGCCCCTCCTGGCTCAGCGCGCGGTCCCGCGCGGGCGACGCCATCTCGAGCCACGGGTTGATGAAGTCCGTCGGCGGCGCCGGCGGGTTCAGCAGCGCGTGGATGCCCCCGCAGCCGGCGTGGCCGAGCACGACGAACTGGCCGACCTTGAGGAAGCGGACTGCGTACTCGATCGCCGCCGACGTCGAGTGATGGTGCGAGTCGGGCTCGTACGGGGGGATCAGGTTGGCGATGTTCCGGATCAGGAACACCTCGCCGGGGATGGCGTCGAACACGCGCGTGGTGTCGATGCGGCTGTCGCAGCAGGTGGCGATCGCGTAGCGCGGGTGCTGCGGACGACCGGCCAGCCGCTCGAAGCGTCCCCGATTGGCCTCGTAGTAGCTGGTGCGAAAGCGCCTGAATCCCTCGATCAGTCGTTCCATGGGTTCGCCGATTGTCGCTTCGCCAGGGCCTCCTACTCCAGCCGGGAGAAGAAGCGGCTCCAGCGCGGCAGCCAGTAGTTGTTGAGGTCCACGCTGAGCGCGACCGCCGTCGCCTCGCCGACGATCGACTCGCGGTCGGCGAAGCCCCAGAAGCGCGAGTCGAAGCTGTTGTCGCGGTTGTCGCCGACCAGGAAGTACTTGCCCGCGGGAATGTCGACCGGTTCGAACGAGTCGAAGTTGGGCCGCCCCGGGGTCAGCATGATCAGGTGGGTGCGGCCGTTCACGGTCTCGCGCAGGAACTCGGCGCCCTCGATCGGGGTCGCCGCGCCGTCCGCGGGCTGGTACTCCGCGGGCCGGCCGTTGACGTAGAGGCGCCGCTCCTTCATCTCCAGCCGGTCGCCGGGGATGCCGACGATGCGCTTGACCAGCCGCTTGCCGTCGTGCGGGGAGAACAGCACCACGATGTCGCCGCGCTCGGGGTCGGCCCAGCGCGCCAGCCGCCACAGCGTGAACGGGACCTTGAGGTCGTAGGCGAGCTTGTTGACGAACACGCGGTCGCCCTCGAGGATCGTCGGCTTCATCGAGCCGGTCGGCACGTCGTTCCAGTCGGCGAACGCCGAGCGGAACGAGCCCAGCACCAGCGCGACGATCAGCAGCGGGCGCACCCACTCGTCCCAGAACCTGCGCCCCCGCGCCTTGACCTTGTCCATCACCGTGCTTCCCGTGCCTCCTGCGGAACCTGCGCGGACGCGCGCAGCGCCAGGCTCAGCCCGGCGATCGACAATGCGGCGAAGGCGCCGGCCGCGGTCGTCCACGCGGCGGCGTTCCCGGCGACGGCCAGCGCCGCCGCGACGAGGCGAGCGGCCTCGAGCCAGGGGGCCCACGCCTGGCGCTCGAGCAGGCCGGCTGCAGCGACGACGCCGGCCACGATCAGGCCGGCACCCGCGAGCAGCGCGGCGAGCGGCAGCGCGTCCTGGCGGTTGAAGTAGACGCCCGCCCCCAGCAGCAGCAGCGCGAACTGCACGAACACGTAGGCGGCCACGCCCCGCGGCAGCTCCGGGTCGAACTTGCGGTAGCCGGGCTCCACCTCGGGCGCCGGCTGGAAGCCGCCCAGCTCAGCCGGCTGCCAGCCGGGCCGCTCGACGAACACCCGCAGCCGGTCGCGCCAGCGGCTGGCCCGCCCCGCGAGCGAGAGCAGCGCCGCCCAGTGCGCGAGGTTGGCGCGCACCGGGTTCCACGTGCGCAGCGGCGTCGTCACCCCGTACACCGGCTCGTCGGCCTCCGGCACGAAGGTGCCGAACAGGCGGTCCCACACGATCAGCGTGCCGCCGTGGTTGCGGTCGATGTACTTCGGGTTGCGCGCGTGGTGCACGCGGTGGTGCGACGGCGTGTTGAACACCCACTCGAAGGGGCCCATCCGCCCGATCAGCCGGGTGTGGATCCAGAACTGGTAGAGGGTGTTGAAGGACGAGAGCGTCAGGAACATCGCCGGCGGGAAGCCGACGAGCGCCAGCGGCAGGTAGAACACCCACGAGAACGAGCCCTGCAGCGCGCCCTGGCGCAGCGCGACCGTGAGGTTGTACTCCTCGCTCTGGTGGTGGACCACGTGGGCCGCCCAGAAGGCGTTCACCTCGTGGCTCATGCGGTGGAACCAGTAGTAGAGGAAGTCGATGCCGAGGAAGCAGGCGACCCACGCCCACGCCGCGGAAGCCGGCACGTCGAACAGGCGGTGATTCTGGTAGAGCCACAGGTAGCCCGCGAACAGCAGCGTCTTCGTGAACACGTCGAGCACCTGGTCGAGCACGCCGCAGGAGAGGTCGGCCACCGAGTCGTTGAGGCGGTAGACCTCGCGCCGCTCGAGCCGCGCCGCGATCCACTCGATCCCGATCAGCAGGAAGAAGACCGGGATGGCCAGGGCGATGTAGTTCACGTCGGCGATCGCCGCCGTCAGCCGCGCAGCGCGTCGCGGAAGGCGCGCACGGCCTGCATCGCCGTCGGCCGGTCGAGGAACGAGGCGAGCAGCGCGAGGTCGAGGTCCGGGAACAGCGCGCTGCGCTCGACGAGCGCGTACGCGCTGCCGCGCAGCACGTGCACGCTGAGCCCGGCGTCGCGCCAGGTCCACACCTCGCCGACGCCGAGGCGGCGGTAGATCTCCAGCTTGTCGAGACCGCCGCTCGTCCACACGACCTCGATCGCCAGGTCCGGCACGTCGCGCGACTGGTCGCCGACGAGGTAGCACTCGTCCGGCTCGAGGCCGCTCTCCTTCGGGGCGTTCTTCAGCGTCCACGCGCCGTAGGGCGAGAGGTCGATGCCGCGCTCGAGCGCGTACGCCTCCAGCAAGCAGCCGAGGTACGACTTGATCCGCTCGTGGTCTCGGGACGGGCTCATCAGCTCGAGCGCTCCTTCGAGATAGGCCATGCGCGGCACCGGGTTGTCCCCGCGCAGCGCGAGCTGGGCCTCGTAGTGGCTCCACGGCACGCCGTAGGTGGTGAGGCGCTGATCGGCGGTCGGCACGTGTTCGCCGGGCGGGATGGCGACGGGCGCTGCCATGCGAAAAGGCTAGCACGCCCCCGCGAGCAGCTCGGCGACGCGGCGGGCGGCCTGCGCGGGGTCGTCGACCCGGCGTCCCGCGACCGGCTCCGAGAGCGCGCCGCGCTCCCAGGCGGCGAACGTCTCGCCGAGCGCGCGCGCGATGGCCGCTGCGTCGCGCGGGTCTGCGCAGGCGACCCCGGGCTGGCCGGCGAGCAGGTCCTGCGCGTCGCGGCCGTCGACCAGTGCCAGGATCGGCCGGCCCGAGGCGAGGCACTCGAACGTCTTCGCCGGCAGCGCCTCGCGGGCCCGCGCGTCGATGCCGAGGCCGAGCAACAGCAGCGCGTGGGCGCACCGCAGTTCCTCGAGCGCCCGCTCGCGCGGCAGGAAGCCCGTGGTCTCGACGGCCGCCGCGGCTCCCACGGCCGCGCGCCACTCGGGCGCGATCCAGCCGACGAGCCGCAGCCGGAACCGCCGCGGGTCGACCACCCCGCGGCGCAGGGCCTCGGCCAGGCCCGCGAGCAGCGGGCGCGGGTCGCGCGCGGGGTTGAAGGTGCCGACGTGGGCCACCACGCAGCGCTCCCCGCGCGGCACGGCCGCCGGCGCCGACACGTCCTCGGCCGTGTTGTGGATCACGTGCACGCGCCCGGCGAGGCTGGGCATGGCGGCCTCGAGCGCGCGGCCCCAGGCCGCGGTCGTGACCGTGACCGCGTCGGCGCGAGCGAGGCACGCCCGCTCCAGGGCGTCGCCGAGCCATCGCTCCACCCGGGGCGGCCTCGCCCCGTAGGGCTGCCAGGGATCGCGATAGTCCATCACCCAGCGCGCGCCGCGCCGCTGCGCGCGCAGCCCGGCGACGTGCGCCGCGTGGGGCGGACCCGTGGTCCACACGGCGTCGACCGGGGGCAGCGCGGCGCGCGCGAAGGCCGGGGCCGTCGCGTCCGGCACCGCCCGCCAGGCCAGCAGGCGGGCCAGCCCCTCCGCCCGCAGCGCTCGCAGGGCCCGCGCCCGGTGCCAGGGGCGCGCCGGCGACGGCAGCGGCTCGTACTCCACGACCGTGGCAGGCGGGATGGCGGTCGCCAGCGCCTCGTCGCGCAGCGCGCGCCAGGGGGCCGTCTTCGGGTCGAGCGCCAGCACGCGCACCGTCCACCCCAGCGCCGGGAGCTGGCGGGCCAGCCGCAGCGCCCGCAGGCCGCCGACCCCGCCGGCGGGCGGGAAACGGCCCGAGACCAGCAGCACCTCGGGCACTACGGCCGCGCCCCCAGCGCCTCGCACAAGCGTCGCGCGGCACGGCCCGGCGGCGCCGACGCCCTGTGGTGGAGCCGTGGTTCGAACACGTGCTCGCGGCGGCCGTCGACGACCAGCGCGACCAGGCGGCCCGCCTTCAGGTCGGCCGCGGCGAGATGGTCGGGCAGCCAGCCGAAGCCGAGCCCGGCCAGGATCGCCGCGCGCTTGGCGGCGAAGTCCGGCAGCCGCACGGTCGAACGCTGCTCCAGCGGCTCGGTCGCGAGGTGGAGGCGGGCGTCGGAGCCGCGCACGGTGACGAGCACGTGGCGCGCCAGGTCGGAGCCGTGCAGCGGGCCGCGCAGCTTCGCGAGCGGATGGCCGCGGCGCACCACCAGCCGCGCGCACACGGGCGGCAGCGGCAGCGAGCGCAGCCCGGGCAGCGACGGCGGCAGCAGCGAGACCATCAGGTCGGCGCGCTCGCGCTCGAAGGCGGCCTCGACGCCGGACAGGAACTCCACGAGAGCGTCGAAGCGGGTCGGGCAGCCCTCGCGGGCCAGGCCGCCGATCGCCCGCAGCAGCGGTTCCGTCGGGAAGATGCCGTCGAGTACCACCCGCACCGAGGCCTCCCAGCCCGTGCGTGCCTCGGCGCAGGCGGCGACGAGGTCGGCCTCGGCCTGCAGCAGCCGCCGGCAGTGCTCGAGAACGCGCTCGCCCTCGGGGGTGACCCGCGTCCGCCAGCCGCTGCGGTCGAGCAGGGCGAGTCCGGTCTGCTGCTCCAGCCCGCGCACCGCGTAGAGCACCGCGGTGTGGGCCTTGCCGAGCGCCGCCGCCGCCTTCGCGAAGGTGCCGTGGCGGGCGAAGGCGTCGAGGGCGCGGGCCTGGTCGAGCGTGACCTGCACCGCAGGAGTGTATGCGAATCGCACAAAGAATGGGCGATCTTTGTGCTTTCCGTGGCACGACCCGCTCCGCTATAAACACCGGATTCCCGTCGCCCGACCCAAGGAGAGCGCCATGTCCGCGTCCGCCCCCGCCGCCGCCGAGAACCCGACCGGCCTGCGCGGCATCGCCTTCGTCGAGTTCGCCTCGCCCGAGCCCGAGAAGCTCGACGCGCTGTTCCGCGCCTTCGGCTTCTCGCGCACGATGCGCCACGCGGAGCGCGCGATCGACCTCTACGAGCAGCACGACATCGCCTTCCTGCTCAACCGCGACGCGGACGGTTTCGCGGCGGCGTTCTCGAAGGCGCACGGCCCCTCGGCCTGCTCGATGGGCTGGATCTTCGCGGACGCGGCGAAGGGCCGCGACGCGGCGGTGGCGCGGGGTGCGCGGCTGCCGGAACGGGTCGACCTCGCCCGCGGCGGCGCGCCGCTGCCCGCGATCTACGGCATCGGCGACAGCCTCGTCTATTTCCTCGACGGCTACGGGCAGCCGGGCTTCTGGGAGTCGCTCGGCTTCGTCGCCCACCCGCAGCCGCTGGTGCAGCCGGCCAGGGGCTTCCTGCGCATCGACCACCTGACCAACAACGTCGAGAAGGGCACGATGGCGCACTGGTCGGACTTCTACAAGGGCGTGTTCGGCTTCACCGAGGTCCGCTACTTCGACATCCGCGGCGTCAAGACCGGGCTCACGTCCTACGCGCTGCGCTCGCCCGACGGCAGCTTCTGCATCCCGATCAACGAGGCCGACGAGAAGAAGAGCCAGATCAACGAGTACCTCGACGAGTACAAGGGGCCGGGCATCCAGCACATCGCGTTCCTGACCGAGGACATCCTGGCCTCGCTGCGCGGGCTCGAGGGCTCGGGCATCGAGATGCTCGACATGGACGACGACTACTACGCCGAGGTCTTCCAGCGCGTGCCGAACGTGACCGAGGACCGCGAGGAGATCCGCCGCCGCCAGGTGCTGGTCGACGGCGACGACGAGGGCTACCTGCTGCAGATCTTCACGAAGAACCTGGTGGGCCCGATCTTCGTCGAGCTGATCCAGCGCAAGAACCACTGGAGCTTCGGCGAGGGCAACTTCGGCGCCCTGTTCCGCTCGATCGAGCGCGACCAGGCGAAGCGTGGCCTGTTCGCCGACGAGGCGCCGGCCGCGAAGTAGCGCCGCCGGCGCTGGCGCGGGGACAGGCATGCAGGACGGGAAGTCACGGCGCGAGGTCGCGACCTTCTTCGGGCTGGCCGTCTTCTTCTCGTGGGCCGTCTGGCTCCCGACGATCGCCTCCCAGCGCGGCCTGATCGCGACGCAAGTCCCGGTCACGCCCTGGGGCTCGTTCGGCCCGGCTCTGGCCGCCGTGGCGCTGGCGGCGCGGCAGGGGCGCGCGCGCGAGCTGCTCGGCGGGCTGCTGCAGTTCCGGGCGCGCGCGGCCGACTACGGGCTTGCCCTGCTCGGGCCGGCGGCCGTGGTCGCCGCGGCCGCCGCGGCCGACCTCGCGTGGCGTGGCGCGCCGCTGCGCCTCGCCGGCCAGGAGCAGGCGTGGCTCGCGCCCCTGTACTTCCTGCTGATCCTGGTGCTGGGCGGGCCGCTCGGCGAGGAGATCGGCTGGCGCGGCTTCGCGCTGCCGCGGCTGCTGGGGCCGCTCGGCCCGCTGGGGGCGAGCCTCGCGCTGGCCGCGATGTGGCTGGCCTGGCACCTGCCGCTGTTCTGGCTCCAGGGCGCGGCGCAGGAAGGCGGCTCGATCGCCTGGTTCGGCGCGCTGGTGCTGGCCAGCGCGATCCTGTTCACCGGCTTCTGGCTCCGCACCGGCGGCAACCTGTGGATGGCGGTGCTGTTCCACGCGGGCATCAACGCCACGACCTTCGGCGCCCCCGCCGTCGTGCCCGCGCTCGAGGGCGAGGCGATCTTCACCGTCGTGCTGACCGCTCTCGCTTCGCTGCTGGCCGGGCTCGTCGCCGCCTCCTGGCGGAGGCCGCGGGCCGGGTGAGCGCTACCGCCGCTTCATCCGCTCCGGGCGCAGGGCGAGGTTGAGCGGAGGGTCCCATGCGACCCGGGGGCCGAGCAGCACGGCCTCCGTCTGGATCACCAGCGGCAGCGCCGCGCGCAGCTTCGTCGCTCGTTGCAGGGCCGCGCGCAGGCTGCGCGCGCGCGCGTCGTCCGTGCGGGCCGCGTCGGCCTCGGCGATCAGCGCGTCGAGCGCCTCGTCGGCGACGCCGAGCGAGTTGAGGCTGCCGAGCGGGCCGCCGCGCGCCGAGTGCAGCATCGAGTTCAGCACGTCGCCCGCGTCGCCCGACTCGCAGGCGTAACCGACCAGGTGGGCGGCCGAGGCGCCGCTCTCGATCAGCGGGAAGAAGTCGCGCTTGTCGATGGCGTTGACCTCGACCCGCAGGCCGAGCGCGCCGAGTTGCCGCGCCAGCTCGGCGAGGATCTCGCGGTCGCCCACGTAGCGGTTGTCGGGGCCGTCGAGCCGGAACGCGAGGCCCTCGGCACCGGCCGCGGCCAGCAGCGCCCGCGCACGGCCGCGGTCGACCATCGCGGCACCGAGCGCCGGGTCGTAGCCGACGATCGAGGGGGGCACGAGCTGGGTCGCCGGCTCCGCTCGCCCGTGCAGCGCGCGGATCGAGAGCTCGCGGCGGTCCAGCGCGAGGTCGAGCGCCTCGCGGACCCGCGGATCCGAGAAGGGCGGCCGGTCGACCCGCAGCGCGAGGAACAGCACGCGCAGGCCGCGGCGCTCCACGACCCGCAGGTCCGGGTTCCGGCGCAGGCGCTCGACTTCCTCGAGCGGGACCTGGTCGGCGACGTCGGCGGCACCCTGCTCGACCGCCGCGACCCGCGCCGCCGCGTCGGGCATCACCCGCAGCGAGACGTCGGCGAAGTCGGGAGCGGGTCCGCTCCAGTGGGGGTTGCGCGTCAGCCGGATCTCTTCACCGGGCCGCCACTCCGCGAGGCGGTAGGGACCGGAACCGGCGGCCGGGACTGCCGACCCCGGGGCGCGCAGGGCACCGCGCGGCAACACGAACGCCCAGGGCAGCCGGGTCAGCAGGGCGAGGTACGGCGTGCCGGTGCGGATCTCCACCCGCGTCTCGTCCAGCGCGCGCACCGACTCGATCGACTGCAGGTAGTCGCGCGTCACCCAGCCCGCGCGGTTGGCCTCGAGCGAAGCGACGACGTCGTGCGCGGTCAACGGCTGGCCGTCGGCGAAGCGCGCGCCCGGCCGCAGGTCGAAGCGATAGGTGCGATCGTCCGGGCTCTCCCACCGCAACGCCAGCCCGGGCGCGAGCTGCAGGCGGTCGTCGAAGCGGGTCAGCGTCTCGAAGAGCAGCCCGTTGACCTGGATGGTGAAGCTCTCGTTGACGCGGGCGTCCGGGAAGAAGCCCGCCACGTCGGCCCGCACGGCGATGCGCAGGTCGTCGTGCGGCCCCGGCGACGGGGCCGGCGCGCGCGGGCCGCAGGCCACCAGCGTCAGGGCGAGCGTCGCCGGGAGCACGTGCCGGGGCATGACCAAGCTTAACTACAATCCCCTCTCGGGCCTGGGGAGGGAAGATGACGACGCGGCGCGAGTGGATGTTCGCAGCGGTGGCGGCCGGGCTGGGCGTCACGGCCGGACCGCGGGAGCTCGAGGCGGCCACGCCCGCCCCCCGCGCGCCGCGCCTGATCAAGCCGCGCCGCCTCCAGCCGGGCGACGTCGTCGGCCTCGCCCAGCCCGCGACGCTGACCCTCGACGAGGGCGAGCTGGAGCTGGTCGAAGACGTCGTGCGCGCGCTCGGCTTCGTTCCCCGCCGCGGGCAGCACGCGCTCGCGCGCCACGGCTACCTCGCCGGCCGCGACGAACAGCGCGCCGCCGACCTCAACGCGATGTTCGCGGACCCCGAGGTGAAGGCGATCCTGGGGGTGCGCGGCGGCTGGGGCTCGGCGCGGGTGCTGCCCCACCTCGACTACGAGCTGATCGCGAAGAACCCGAAGCCGCTGATGGGCTACTCGGACATCACGGCGCTGCACCTCGCGATCCCCGCGCGCACCGGCCTCGTCACCTTCCACGGGCCGGTCGGCGTCTCGCGCTGGTCGGAGTTCCAGCGGCTCCAGGCCCAGCGCGTGCTGATCGACGGCGAAGCCGCGCTGCTCGCGCCGCCGCCGAAGCCGGAGAAGGACCTGGTCCCGCGCGATCACCGCGTGCGCACGATCACGCCCGGCCGCGCCCGCGGCGTGCTCCACGGCGGCAACCTGACGGTGCTGACCGCGCTGATCGGCACCCCGTACGTGCCGGATTTCGAGGGCGCCATCCTGTTCCTCGAGGACGTGCGCGAGGAGCCCTATCGGGTCGACCGGATGATGACGCAGTTGGCGCTCTCGGGCGTCCTGAAGAAGCTGGCCGGTTTCGTGTTCGGCACCTGCAGCCGCTGCGAGCCGGGCGACGGCAGCTACGCGTCGCTGACGCTGCGCGAGATCCTGCTGGACCACGTGAAACCGCTCGGCATCCCCGCCTGGCACAACGCGGTGATCGGCCACCAGGAGGACCAGTGGACGCTGCCGTGCGGCCTGCCGGTCGAGATCGACGCCGCGGCCGGCACGATCCAGCTCCTCGAGCCGGCGGTGATCTGAACTCCTAGCGCTCGCGTGCGTCGAGCTGCGCGCGCAGCTTCGGCGTCGCGACGTGGCGGAACGCCTGCTCCACGAGCGCCGCGACCTGGGTCCACGACGGCCGCCGGTCGAGCACGACGCCGACCCAGCCCGCGGGGCCCACGTAGGGCGGACGGAAGAAGCGCTGCGGGTCGGCCTCGCACAGCGCCTCCTGCGCCCCGGGCGGTGCCGCCAGCCACACGGAGAGGTGCGGCGCGCCGTGGTGGTGGTCGTCGAGCATCGCGAACAGCTTGCCCGTGCCCGCGCGCCACACCGGTTCGCCGTGCGAGATCTTCTCGTTGGCCTCCGGCAGCGCGAGGCAGATCGCGCGCAGGCGGGCCACCGGGTCGGCGCGCTGCGCGCCAGGGCGCTTCAAGGGCTTGGGCATGGCGCAGCCTAGCGCGATCGGCGCGGGTGACAATGCGGCGGGGGTTCGAGCGAGGGAGTGGGAACGATGCGTTGCGCCGCCGCGTTCGTCGCGCTGTGCGTGTGGGCGGCCCCGGCCGGGGCCCAGTCGATCGCCGAACTGGAGGCGCAGGTGCGCGCCGCGGAGATCGCGTTCGCGAAGACGATGGCCGACCGCGACCACGCGGCCTTCGTCTCGTTCCTCGCCGACGACACCGTGTTCTTCGGCGGCCAGGGGCCGATCCGCGGCAAGGACGCGGTGGCGGCCGCGTGGAAGCGCTTCTACGAGGGGCCGCAGGCGCCCTTCTCGTGGGGCCCGGAGCGGGTCGCGGTGGTCGCCACGGGCGGCCTCGGCTACAGCTCCGGCCCGGTCAAGGACCCCGCGGGGAAGAACGTCGGCACGTACAACTCCACGTGGCGGCGCGAGAAGGACGGGAGCTGGAAGATCGTGCTCGACGCCGGCTGCCCGGCCTGCAACTGCGCCCCGGCCGCCCCGGCGCCGTCGCCGGCCGCATCGCCCGCGCAGCCGTAGTCACAACGTTTTTCGGCGCCGGTGCCCCACCGCCCGCGTATCCTCTCGCGCGAATGACCCCCGGGGATCCCTCCGAGCTGATCGTGCGCGCGGCCGCCTGGGTCGCCACCGGAGCCTGGGTGGCGAGCGAGTGGCGGCGGCTCCGCACGGGCGCCGCCGACGCGCAGGTGGCGAGGGCCTGGCAGGCGGGCGCCGTCGCGATGATCGTCCACGTGGCGCTGGCCTTCGGCCTCGTCCACGACTGGAGCCACGACTCGGCCCGCGCCGAGGTCGCGCGCGAGACGCTGGATCGGATGGGCGCTGCGGTCGGCGAAGGCGTGTGGGTCAACTACGCGTTCCTGCTGATCTGGGGCGCGGACGCCGCGTGGTGGCGGCTGCGGCCGGCGAGCTACGCGGCGCGCCCGCGGCGACTGGACGCCACGATGCGCGCCTTCGTCGCGTTCATGTTCCTGAACGGGGCGGTGGTGTTCGCGCGCGGCCCGATGCGGGTCGCGGGAGTGCTGGCGTTCTTCGCTCTGGGCGCCGCCTGGTGGGCTTCGAGAAGGAGAACGGCGTGACACCGCTTTCGATGCCGGCGACGGAGACGCTGCCGCTCGGGCTCGCGCGACGGCCGCTCTACTACGGCTGGGTCAACCTGGGCGTCGCCGCGGCGGCGATGGTCGGCACCCTGCCCGGGCGCACCCAGGGCCTGGGCCTCGTCACCGAGCCGCTGATGAAGGACATCGGCCTCGACCGCGTCGCCTTCGCCGAGATCAACCTGTGGGCGACGCTGGCCGGCTCGCTGTTCTG
Organism: Vicinamibacteria bacterium; assembly: GCA_025994075.1. Lineage (GTDB taxonomy): Bacteria > Acidobacteriota > Vicinamibacteria > Fen-336 > Fen-336 > WYBL01. The sequence goes on along the minus strand of JAMQGV010000017.1, from coordinate 196,432 downwards.
CCTCGGCATCGGGCGGCTGATCGACCGCGCCGGCTCGCGGGCGGTGCTGACGGCGCTGGCGCTCGGGCTGGGCGCCGTGGTGCTGGCGATGAGCGCGGTCACGGGCGCCGTCGCGCTGCTGTTGCTCGTGACGCTGACCCGCGGCCTCGGCCAGAGCGCGCTCTCGGTGGCGAGCCTCGCCCTCGTCGGCAAGTGGTTCAGCCGCCGGCTGCCGGTCGCGATGGGCGTCTACTCGGTGGTGATGAGCGTCGGCTTCATGCTGGCGTTCCCGCTGGTCGGCGCGATCGTGCTGGCGCAGGGCTGGCGCGCGGCGTGGGCGACGATCGGCTTCGCGCTGGTCGCGGGCCTGGCGCCGCTGGCGCTGGCGTTCGCCCGCAACACGCCCGAGTCGTGCGGCGTCGCGGTCGACGGCGCGGACGCCGCGGCCGGGCACGAGCCCGAGTCGCTGGCCGCGTCGGGGACCACGCTGGGCGAGGCGCTGCGCACCGGCGCCTTCTGGGTCTTCGCGCTGTCCTCCGCGACCTACGGCCTGATCGCCTCCGGCATCGCCCTCTTCAACGAGTCGATCCTCGCCGAGCGCGGCTTCGACCCCGCGACCTACCACCGCACGCTCGCAGTGACCGCGATCGTCGCCCTCGTCGGCAACTTCGGCGGCGGCTGGGCGCTGCGCCGCATCTCGCAGCGCACGCTGCTGGTGACGGCGATGGCGCTGCTGGGCCTGGGCCTGCTGGCGCTCCCGCAGATCTCGAGCCAGGCCGGCGTGATGGCGTGGGCGGCGGCCATGGGCCTCGCCGGCGGCTTCGTGATCGTCGGCTTCTTCAGCGCCTGGGGCCAGTTCTACGGCCGCACCCACCTCGGCCGCATCCAGGGCGCCGCCCAGATCCTCACGGTGCTCGCCTCCGCGATCGGCCCGCTGCTGCTGGCCCGCGCCGTCCTGTGGACCGGTTCCTACGCGACCGCCTTCCACGCTCTGGCGGCGGTCGTCTTCGCGCTGGCCGCGTCGGCCCTGCTGATCCGCACCCCGGCCCCTGCCGCAAGATAGGGCGCGTCCCGGGCCATCGCGTGCCATGCTGCGGCCGTGAACCCGGGGGCGTCCGGCGCGACGTGACCCGGTGCACGCCACCACAGGAGGTGCGGCGCTGACGGACGGAACGAGAGCCCGGCGGCACATGTTCAGGCTGGCGTCCCTCGTGCTCGGCACCGCCCTCGGGCTGGCGTTGATCGAGGCCACGGCGACCGTCTGGATCTGGTTCGACGACGGCGTCTACACGCCGGCGACAGAGTTGTTTCGGCGCGCGCAGAACATCTACGTTCGCGACCTGACGACGCGCGGCGACTGTCGTTACGTCGACACGCTCTACCCGCATCCCTACCTCGCCTTCGTCCACAACGGGAACCCGCCGTGCGGCCTGCGCAACATCAACAACGTCGGCCTGTTCAACGACGACTTCCCGACCGTCAAGATCGCCCACCGCTACGTCGTGCTGCTGACCGGCGGGTCCGTCGCCTCGAATCTCGGGCAGAACTGGGCGCCGCCGGCGCCGCGCTACCTGGAAGAGGAGCTGAACGCGCACTACGTCAGCCCCAGTGGCCAGCCGTGGCTCGTGCTCAACGGCGGAGACGGGGCGTGGAAGCAGCCCCAGCAACTCATCCTCTTCGCGCTGCACGCGACGGCCGTCGATGCCGTGGTCACCCTGGACGGGTTCAACGAGCACTACTACTTCAGGCCGCAGGTGGATCAGCGCCTCGAGTCACCGGCCTCCAGCTTCGTCGACGTCAACCCGTTCGCCGCGGACGAGGACTTCGGCGACGCCGCGACCGGCTGGGTGATCGGCCGCGTGGCCGGGGCGCTCGCCAGCAATCCCGTCCTCCGCCACTCGCATGCCGCCTACATGGTCGTGCGCAGGATCGAGTCCGTCGCCCGGGGCAAGGGAACCCAGAACCCGAACAAGCGCACCACGCTCCGCAGCTTCTTCGCCCTGCCCGCCGACGCCCGCGCCGACCCGGAGAAGCTGTTCGCGGTCCAGCTCGGCCTCTACCAGAAGTACGTTCGCGGCATCGAGGCGATCGCCCGCGACAACGGCGTGAAGTCCGCGTACTTCCTCCAGCCGGTGCCCGCCTGGGGCAAGACGCTGAGCGAGGAGGAGAAGCGGAACGCGGGCGACCTGGGTTACCGCGACACCTACCGCCGCATGGTCGCCGGCATGATGAGCCTGCGCGAGCGCGGGCTTGCCGTCCACGACCTGGGCGACCTGTTGCAGGACGAGACCGGCACGATCTACGAGGACTTCATCCACTTCGCCCGGGAGCCCGACGGCCGAAGCCCGGGCTATCGGCTCATGGCCGCGCGCATGGCCCGGTCGCTGGCCGAGGCCTGGGGCCTGCGGCGCAAGCGCTGACCCGCTGAGAGGGTCAGCGCCCCGGGCGCTGCGCGGCGCAGCGGGAGAGCAGCGCCGACAGGCGATCGAGGGACTGCCGCGCGGTGAAGTGCCGGCGCGCCCGCGCGGCCGCCTCCCTGCCCAGGCGCCCGGCCACGTCCGGGTCGCGCGCGAGGCGCACCATCGCGGCGGCCATGCCGTCGACGTCGCCCTCGTCGACGAGAAGGCCCGTCACACCGTCCTCGACGGCATCGGGGATGCCGGCGTGGCGGGTCGCCACGACGGGGCGGCCGCTCATCTGCGCCTCCAGGATCGCCACGGGCAGGCCCTCGCGGTCGCCGCTCGGCGTGGTGATCGAGTGCTGGACGAAGGCGCGCGCGTCGCGGTACAGGGCCGGCAGCGCCGCGTGCGCGGCGACGCCCGGGAACTCCACGGCCTCCGCGATGCCCAGGGCGCGGGCGAGGATCTCGCAGGCCTCACGCAGTCGGCCGTCGCCCACCATGCGCAGGCGGGCCTCCGAGACCTCGCGTCGTACCTCGCGAAAGGCCAGCAGCGTCAGGTGCGGCGCCTTCTTCTCGCAGAAACGGCCCACGGCCACGAACTCGGGGCGGGGGTGGGGAGCGGCCGCGGCTCCGAAGGCCTCGGGGTCGACCCCGCAGGGCAGCACGTGCACGCGCTCGGGAGCCGCGCCCAGCGCCACCAACTGCTCCCGCATCGGGCGCGACACGGCCACGACCGCGGCCGCCTGGGCGAAGAGGGCCGGGTAGCGGGGGCCCGCGTTCACGAGCGCGTCGGACCGATACGCGTCGTAGCCGAAGAAGTGCACGACGAGCGGCACGGCTGCACGGGCGCAGGACTCGGCCACGGCCACGCCCGTGGGCCCGAACTCGGCGAGCAGCACGTCGATCTGCTCGCCGCGCAGGAAGTCCGCCAGCGGATCGCGCCCACGCCAGCGGGCGAGCGGGCCGCGGCGGTCCAGGCGCTCGTCCTGCTCGCCCCCGGGCCGGCGCGCCAGCATGGGCGGCGGCCCCCCGTGCAGGTGCCAGGCGACGCCCGGCAGGCCTTCGACGTGGGCGTGGACGAAGCTCTGGGACCACGCGTCCCGGTCGGGCGAGGCGATGGCGATCCGCATCGCTACGGCCCTTCCGCGAGCAGCGCGAGCACGTGGTCGGCGACCTTGCGGTGGCCGGCGTTCGTCAGGTGCCCGTCCGGCCACTCGTTGAAGTCCTCACGGCCCAGCGGTGGCGTGGTCCACGGCAGACCCTGAAGGACCGGCGCTGCGCTGGCCCGGAGGCCTGCGATCTCGTCGTGTCGCGGCACCACGACCAGCAGGAAGCGGCTCCCGAGGCGGCGGCAGAGCGCTTCGATCCCGGCGAGGTACTCGTGGGACACGGGGCGGCCGGTCCAGCGCTCCCGCGCGGCGCGCATCCGGGCCGCGACCTGCGGGTCCGGCCGGCGGAGCAGCGCGTAGAGGCGGGTGCCGAGGGCTGTGGAGCCGAAGACCTGGCGCGTCGGCCCGGGCGGCACGGAGTAACGCCGCACGTAATAGTCGTAGGTCGCCTGCGCGCCGCCCAGGTAGTCGCCATCCAGGAACGGATTCAGCCACCCCGCGTTGGTCACGTGGTACCTGTTCTGCCACGGGCGCAGCTCCCGGCGCTCGTACATCACGTCGTTGCCCATGTAGAACGTCACGACCACGGCGTCCGCGCGGGTGACCGGGAGGAAGCGCTGGGCAACGGCCAGGTACTGGTCGGGCTCGGCGCCGGGCATGCCCCCGTTCCATGTGTGCCACCCGGCCCGCTCCACGAGGTCGGGGAACGCCTCGGTCAACGGCCGCGCGCTGGCGCCCCACGCGAACGAGTCGCCGAGGAAGAACACGGAGGGGCGGCCCGCGGGGGCCGGGACGAACTCGTGACCGCGGAAACCGTCGTGATGGATGACGATCTCCGGGGCCCAGGGAAGCGGCCCGGGCCGGGCCCGGAACAGGCCGCGGTCGTCGGTGAAGAACGTGGGGTCGACGGTCAGGCGCTCGACGGGTTCGAAGGCCGCGTACTCGCCGGGGGGGACGAGCAGGCCGGGGCGGGTGCCCGCGACCCGCAGCGCGGCCTCCCCGGCGAGCAGGGCCACGGCCGACGAGAGCGCCAGGAGCTTGCGCTCGGTCAGTCCCAGCGGAGGCGCGGGGTTCACGAGAGAACGCGTTCCTCGAAGTCCTCGTCCGCGTGGCCCCAGGTCGGCGCGTTGAGGCCGAGCTGCCGCGGGCGCCGGAACAGCTCGAGGCACGCCTCGCGGACCGTCCAGTGGTCGAGACAGGGCCGGCGCGCGGTGAAGGCCAGGGCCTCGAGGGGCTTCATCGCGGCCCACCCGTCGTCGTGCTCCACGTGATAGGCGCAGGCCTCGGGCGGAAAGGTCACCTGGCGATAGCCGAGCGCGGCCGCCACGGCCAGCGCCAGGCTGTCGACGTGCAGCGCGTAGAGCCCGGCCTCGAGGTAGCCCTCGATGTCCTCCCACGCGTCGCGGTGCATCAGCGTGAAGTCGCCGCAGGCCCAGGCGTCGAGCGCGGCCAAGCGGCGCACTTCCTCCGGCTGGCGGCCGCGGGCCAGGGCGCGCGCGTGGTGGAGGGCGACGCGGGCCCGCCGCCGCCACGGCGTGAGACGGGCCGGGCCCGGCTGCGTGTAGTGCAGGCCGTCGACCACTCCGAGGCGGCGGATCACGTGCTGCTCGCACCAGGCCAGCTGTCGATCGAGACGCCACTCGGGGTCCACGTCCGCCGGCACGTCGCACCGGTTGGCGCGGTAGTAGGCTCGCGGATCGAGCGGCTCCGAGGCCAGCCGCTCCATCAGCCGGTCGGAGAACAGCAGGTCGACGTTGGTGCACAGCACCCACGGCGCGCGGGCCCGCCGGATGCCCACGTTCTTGGCGATCATCTGGTGCAGCGGGATCACCGGCGAGAGCGGGTAGCGGGCGTGGATCGCCGGCGGGACCGTGACGACGCGCAGCGTCAGCGGGTCACCGGCCGCCGGTCGCGGCAGCACCTCGTGCAGCCGCGGCGCGTCGGCAGGGGGGTTCCACTCGACCATCAGCAGCTCGGCCGGCAGTCCGAAGCGCCGGCACTGCCCGATCAGCCCGCGGACGAAGAGCCCCATCCGCCGCAGCAGAGCGCCACCGTGGTCGTCGTTCCGCGACGCCGCGACGATCGTCAGTCTGGGGGGGGGCGTCAACGCACGGCTCGGCCGCGCCCGACGTCCATCAGCCCTCCCAGCGGCGCGAGAGCAGCTCGCGCAGGCCGGGGTCCCCGCCGGTCTCGGCCCGCTCAAGCAGCGCCCGGTGGTGCGAGCCGGGGGCCGGGGGAGTCCACATCTCGCGGCGCAGGCGGCGTCCCCCCGCGACCAGCATGAAGATGAGGACCCTCCGCGCCCGCTCCGGGTCCCGCATCTCGCCGCCGCGATGCCAGAGCGCGGCGTCGAAGAACAGCACCGAACCCGCGCCGGGCGTGAGAGGTACCTGGGGCAGGTCCGGGTTCCGGTCCCAGGGCGGGAGCTGCCGCCACCGATGGGAGCCGGGGACGACCCAGGTCGGCCCCATCCTCTCGCCGATGTCGTCCAGGTAGACGATGCAGCCGACGCGCGCGACTTCGGTCGCGAGGGGCGGCATCGGATGCGTGACGACCTGGTGGTCCGAGTGCCACTCCGTCCCCGACCGCCGTGCACCCGGGAAGGCCACGAGCCCGGAGCTGCAGTACAGGGTGACGCACGGGCCAAGCAGCGACCGCACCGTGTCGATCACCGGCTCCGGCTCCAGCAGGCGCGACAGCGAAGGGTGTCGGACGAGGGCATCGATCACGTACTGGCCCTGGAAGTGGGAGTCGGCCGGGCTGGTCGCCTCTCTCGAGTCGCCGAAGTCCGCCTGGCGCAACTCCTCGAGGCCCGCGCGCATGTCCTCCACGACGCCCGGGTCGAGCACGCCCGGCACGAGCAGGTAGCCCAACTCGACGAAGGCGCGCACGTCGTCCTGGTCGAACATCGACCAGACCGTGCGCTCCTCGTCGAGGACCTCGCCGACCCAGCCCAGGGTCCGGAAGGCGTGCGCGATCCGCTTGGGGCTCGTGACTCCGCGGCCGGAAGCGACACCCGCCACGGCGGCACCTGGCTCGGTCATCGGCCGAGGATTATGCATCGCCCGGCCCGATGCGCACCGCGCGCTCGCCGTCCTGTATCGTGGGCCCCGCTTCCGATGGTCGAAACGCAGTCTGCGCTGCGCCGCCTCGCCTGCCTGTGCTGGGTCGACGCCCGCATCGCCCAGCCCTGGCTCTACAAGGCGCCGCACCTGCTCGGGGTGCTCCACGCCCACGTGGCGCTCGGCGCGCTCGGGTGGAACGCGGCGGGGCCGGCGTTCGTGGCCTCCGTGTGCACCATCGCCGGCCTGGCCGGGCTCGCGTATGTCGCGAACGACCTGGCCGATCGCGAGGCCGATCGCCGCGCCGGCAAGCCCAACCTGCTGTCGAGCGCGGGGCCGGGCCGGACCGCCGCGCTCGCCGCGGGCTTCGCGCTCGCGGCGTTCGGCCCCTGGTTCGCCGTGCTGCCGCTGGAGGCGCCGGGCCGGTTCCTCCTCGCGCTGCAACTGGCACTCGTCGCCGCCTACTCGCTGCCGCCGTTGCGGCTCAAGGAGCGCGGGCTCGCCGGCGTCTTCGCGGACGCCCTCTACGCCCACGCCGTCCCCGCGTTGCTCGCGACCCTGACCTACCGGGCGATGGCCGACGGCCCGCTGCCGACGCTGCCGCGTTTCGCCGTCCCGCTGGTCGCCTGGCAGTTCGCGCTGGGCGTCCGCAACATCTTGTTGCACCAGCTCGCGGACCTCGAGCACGATCGCCGCAGCGGCCTCCGCACCTGGGTGACGCAGCACGGAACCGAGGCCGCCTGGCGCGGCTTGCGCCGCGTCGTGGTCCCGCTCGAGCTGGCCAGCTTCGCCGCGTTCCTCGCCGCGCTGGCGCCCGCCGCACCGCTGCTGCTCCCGTCCTTCGCGCTCCGCTCGCTCTGGATCGCGCGGTCGAAGCCGGTCGACCGCTCCGACCTGCGCGCGACGCTCTACGCGTACCTCGACCCCTTCTACGTGCGCTGGCTGCCCCTGCTGCTGATCGCCGCCGCCGTGCCTCGCGAGCCCGCGTTCGTGGCGCTGCTCCTGGTCCAGGCCGTCGGATGGGGCGACGGGCGCTTCACGCTGCGCGGCGTCCTCGACCCCGCCTGCGGGAGGCTTCAGCCGCGGGGCGTCGCCTCCGGCGGGTAATGCCACAGCAGGCAGCCCCCCGTCCGGCTGTTCCAGACGACGACGTGGGGCGCGAGCAGCGGCGCCCAGTGCAGCACGCGCAGGCTCTCGGGGCCGAGTTCGAACAGCGGCCAGGTTGCCGCCGCCAGCCAGCCGCGAGCGCGCCCTCGGCGCACGCGCCGCGGCGCGGGTGACACCACCGCAGATGCGGCAGCAGCGCAGGTGACGGCGTCGAGCGCGACGTGCAACGGGGCGACTTCCGCCAGCCGGGACCAGAGTTCGCGCGCGCTCACCGGGGGCCGTCCGTCACCGATCGAGTGGTCCCAGAGCTGTTGGCGCCAGAACACCCCTGCCCACGGCAGGTCAGGGGGCGAATGACGCGCCCGCCTGATCCACTCCGCAGGCCGCTCGACGGGACTCACGTTGCCGGCGGGGTCCGCCCGGCCCGGAAGCGTGGCGAGCCAGCCGACCGCCGGCAATGCCGAGAAGATGCCGACAATCTCGCTCAGCGCTCCCGGCACCAGCGTCGTGCCGGGGGGGAGCACGCCGTGGATTGCGCCCGGGGCCCGGGCCAGCGCGTCGAGCGCGGCTACGTCGGCGTCCTCGCCGTGGGTCGCGGCGACGATCCGGTGGCGAAGTCGCCCTGGCAGCGCAGTGGCCCCCGCGCGAAGCGCTTGCGCCAGGGCGGCCGCCTCTCCGGCGGCGCGCTCGACCGTGACGATCGACAGGTCGAGCCCGGCGGCCCCCGGCGCCTTCGCGCCTCCCCACACCTCCTCGGCCACGGACGCGAAGCGGTAGTGATGCCTCGCCGGCGGCGCCGGCTCGTCCTCGACCCGCTCGCGCGGCGCGAACGCGATGCCGCGGCCCTCGACGCCCTCGATCACGTTCGCGAGGTTCGGGACCCGCTTCAGCCCGTACTCGCGCAGCGGCTCGCGGCACGCCCGCGTGGTCAGCACGTGATCCGCGGCGAGCTCCCCCGGGTCCTTGACGCCGTAGAGGTCCACGTCGTAGCGGTGGCCGCGGAACGCGTCGGTCCAGGTGTCGAGGCACTCGGGCGTCATCTCGAACCACGCGTCGTAGACCGCGCGCGACTCCGCCGCCCGCACGAACCGGTAGTCGCGGGCGCGCGCCTCCAGGGTCACCTGGTACAGCCCGAACGTGGTCGCGCTGGTGCCGGCCTCGTGGTAGTTCGTGGTCAGCGCGACGGGCGGGAACACGAAGCTGCGGCCCGTGGCCACGAGGTGGGCGACGAATCGCCGCTTCCAGCTCGGACCGTGCCAGCGCCGCATGTAGCCCGGCAGCAGCGCGCGCACCTGCTCGGGCCCGTGCGCCGCGTCCCACGTGCGGAAGCGCCGCCACTGCTCGCGGGTCCAGGCCTGGCCCCAGGACGCCGCGATCTGGACGAAGTGGACGTCCGAGCCGTCGTCGAGCGGCTCGAACGGCGCGGGGCAGCTCTCCGTGACGGCGTAGCGGTAGAGCGAGATCCCGCCCACGCGGTCGTCGTCCGCGTAGAAGTCGAGCGCTGCGGTGGCCCAGCGGAAGAAGTGGGGCGAGGCCACCAGGTCGTCCTCGAGCATCACCAGGCGGCCGTGCTCCTCGACCAGGTCGCCGCAGGCCAGGACGTGGTCCACCAGCCCGAGCCGCTCGCGCGCGAGCACCGCCTTGGGGCCGTGCGGGAACGTGAAGCCGTGGGCGACCTCGAGGCTGCCCGGGTGGGCGCCGTCGATGCTGATCACGAGCGGCACCGGCCCGGGCGGGTAGACGGCGGACGCCAGCGAGCGCAGCAGCCGCTCGAGGCTGTGGGGCCGGTCGTAGCCGACCACGACGATCGCGGGACTGCCCGGGCTCAAGCGCGCGGCTCCACCTCGTACTCGAAGAGGTCGCCCCACTCGGCGCGGAGGGCCTCGATCACCGCGGGCCGCTCCCGGATCCGGACCCGCCGCCCGGCCCGGGCCAGGGCCAGCGCGAAGGCCAGCGGCTGCGATTCCTCGAGGCTCGACGGGCCCGGCTTGTAGGTGGCGTGATCGAGCGTCACCACGTCGCTCTCCGACGCCTCCAGCGCGCGCCGGACCTGGAAGTCCAGGTGGCTCGCGTTGGCCGCGTCGGCGGCGCGGCCGAGCGGGAAGCCTTCCGGCCCCAACTCCCGCGCCGCGCGATCGAGCGCCCGGTTGTCGCGCGGGAGGCACGGGCCCCCATAACCGAACCCGTGGCCCAGGCAGCGCTCGCCGATCCGCGCGTCGGCGGCCAGGGCTCCTAGCACGGCCTCCGGGCGGCCGCCCAGCCGCAGCGCCAGGTCGCCGACGGCGTTCGCGAAGGCGATCTTCAGGGTCAGGAAGCTGTTGGTCGCGATCTTGGCGAGCTCGGCCTCGCGCGGGGCCAGGACCCGCAACGCGGGCTCGCGCTTCCAGACCGGTCGCCAGCAGTCGACGATCCGCTCGGCGGCCGCCGGGTCGGCGACGCCGAGCAGGCAGACGTCGGGAGACTCGAGGTTGGCGATGACGGAACCGAGCGCGATGAAGGAGGGGTTGTAGCTGACGCGCCAACCCAGCGGCGCCAGCCGCCGCGCGAGGGCGTCCGTGGTCCCCGGCATCACGGTCGAGACGATCGCCAGGTCGCGGGGCCGTTGCTGCGGCCCGGCCGCGGCGAGCCGGTCCGCCACGGACACGAGAGCCGAGTGGTCGTAGCCGCCCTCGTCGGTCGACGGCGTGGCCACCGCGACCAGCACGACCTCGCAGCCCGTCTCGGGGAGTTCCGCGGCGTCCGATCGCAACTCCAGCCGGCGGGCTTCGCGCAGCGCCCGGTCGACCCCGGGCTCCACCGACTCCAGCGTGCGCCGCGCGATCGCCCCCGCCCTCGCGGCGTCGCGCTCGACGCCCACGACCGCGTGGCCCGCGCGCTCGAGCGTGAGCGCGATGGCGAGGCCCAGGCGGCCGAGGCCGACGACGCCGAGCGGCGACGCGGCTGCCTGCGGTGCCGTCACCACTGGTGTTCCTCGAGGGCTTCGCCGGCGAGGCCCCAGTCCGGCGCGTTCAGGTCCAGCCGGCGACCGCTCTGCAGCAGGTCGAGGACGATCTCGCGCATCGTCGAGTAGTCGAGGGCGGGTCGCCGCTCGAGAAAGCGCAGCTTCTCGACCCCCGCCAGCGTCATCCAGCCCGAGGGGTGGTCGAGGTGGTACGTGCACTGCTCCGGCGCCAGCACGACCTGTCGGAAGCCGCGCGCCACGGCTGAGCCGAGCGCCAGCGAGTCGAGGTGGATGGAGTACAGGTCGAGCTCCGCATGGCCCTGGATGTCCAGCCACGCCGCCTTCGACATCAGCATGAAGTCCCCGCAGGCGTCTGTGTCGAGCGCCCCGAAGGCGATCTCCCCCGGCGAGGTGGGCGTGTGCCAGGCCGTCGGCGGGCCCTGCGGGGCGTGGCCCCGGTGCTCCGGCGCGGTCCCGAGCGCCTCCTGGGCGACGAACTCGGCGGCGGCGTTGACCGCCGCGCCGCCGCGCAGGAGCAGGTCGACCCCGCGGAGGAAGAGGGCGTAGCGCCAGTTCGGGGAGGGCGGGCGGGGGAAGAGGATCCGCTCGAAGCGAGGGTCGCGGTGACCGGCGTGGCCCAGCCGACGCAGCACCGAGGCCTCGCAGGACGCGAGCAGGGCCGCGACGTCCGCGTCGGGGTCGAACTGGTCCGGGACGTCGCAGCGGTTGGCGCGGTAGACGCAGCCCGGGTCGAACGGCCCGGCCGCCAGGAAGTCGGCCAGCGGGTCCGAGAACAGCAGATCCACGTTGGTGCACAGGACGCGCTCGGCGCGGGCCCTGCGGATGCCCACGTTCTTCGCGATCATCTGGAAGAGCGGGATCGCGTCCCCGTGGCGATAGCGGTCGTGGACCCGGGCGGGCACGGTCACCGTCCGGAGTCGCAGCGGATCGCCCGGCTCCGGGCGGGGCAGGAGCTCGTGCAGCCGTGGCGCGTCGGGCGGCGGGTTCCACTCGACGAAGATCAGCTCCGCGCGCAGCCCGGTGCGCCGCGCCTGGTGCAGCAGCCCGCGCACGAAGATCCGCATCCGCTTCGCGATGTCGCCACCGTGCGCGTCGTTGCGCGAGGCCACGACGACGGAGAGGTCCGGCGCGGGCGCCGCCACCGACACCATCGGCGCCGCGGCGCGCCCGGCGCGGGCGCGCACCTCGTCGAAGATCCAGGCCCAGGTGCGCTCCAGGCCCTCGCGGAGGGAGGTGGCCGGGCTCCACCCCAGCCGTTCGCGGGCGCGCGTGTTGTCGCTGTTGCGCCCGCGGACCCCGACGGCCGCGTCGAGCCGGTAGCGGCGTTGCAGGCGCACGCCCGCGATGTCCTCGACGAGGCTCACCAGCTCGTCGATCGTGACCCGTTCCTCGCTGCCGATGTTCAGCGGCCCGGGCTCGTCGCTCGTCGTCAGCCGCAGCGTCCCGTCGACGGCGTCGCCGACCCACAGGAAGCTGCGGGTCTGCTGCCCGTCGCCCCAGATCTCGATCTCGTGGCGGCCGCTGACCACCGCCTCGGCGACCTTGCGGCAGATCGCCGCGGGAGCCTTCTCGCGTCCGCCCTCCCAGGTGCCGAACGGCCCGTAGACGTTGTGGTAGCGCGCGACCCGGGTCTGCAGCCCGTAGTCATCGAGGAAGGCGCGGCACAGGCGTTCGCCGTACAGCTTCTCCCAGCCGTATCCGTCCTCCGGCAGTGCCGGGTAGGCGTCGTCCTCGGCGAGGCCCTCGACCTCCGGACGCTCCTGCAGCGTGGTCGGGTAGACGCAGGCGGACGACGCGAAGAAGTAGCGGTCAAGCGACTCGCGCCGGGCGGCCTCCAGCAGCTGGGCGTGGATCAGTACGGACAACATGCAGGCAGCCCGGTTCTCCGTGATGTAGCCGATGCCGCCCATGTCCGCCGCCAGGTTGTAGACCTCGCCGGCGCCCCGCAGGGCTCGCGCGCAGGCGTCGCGCTCGCGAAGGTCGAGGCGCAGGTTGAGGGCGCCGGGCAGGCGCTGGTGCCATTCCTCCGCGGGCTTGACGTCCACGGCGCGCACCTCGCGGCCCGCGTCGAGCAGCGCGCGCACCAGGTGGCCGCCGATGAAGCCGCCTGCCCCGGCGACGACGACCGGCCGACTCAAGCCGGACTCATCCGCCGCGGAACGAGGACGCTCGCGCGGTTCCGGCGAAACGAACACGGAGCCGGCTCGTCGGCCTGCAGCCTCTCCAGAGTCGCGACCTCGTCCAAAGCCTCCCCCGAACGGGCTCGAGGGCCCGTCCTCGACGGCCGAGCCGAGGGCGGATGGTATCCTCTCGCCACGCGATGTGGATCGGCCTCGTCGTGGCCCTCTCGGCCGGGACCGGGACGGTCACCGACCTCCAGTTCCATTCCGACTCGTCGTCGACCCGCATCGTCCTCTCCGCCAGCGCCCCGATCCCGCCTTTTGCGATTCGGCGCCCTGACTCCCGGACGCTGTTCGTCGACGTCGCTGTCGACGTGGACCGCTGGACCGGGTCCCACGAGTCGGGGGCGCCCGAAGTCCTCTCCCTGGTCCTCGGCCCGCGCGATTGGGAAGACGGCCGAGCCGGGCTCCGGGTTGCGCTGCGACTGGTTGCGCCGGTCCCGCTTCGGGTCGAGCCGCTCGGGAGGGAAGTGCGCATCACAGTCGGCCGGTCGAGGCCGCCCGCCCTGCGGAGCGGGACAACTCCCGAGCCCCCCGGGCCTGCGGACTCGGATCGACTTCTCAGGCTGTCGCCCGCGCCGGCGTGGAGAACGCTCGAGTTGCCCTGCGACGAGGTCTACCTGTTCCACTCCCCGCTTGGGGACGGGCGGCGGGTCCGAATCGAACCGAACGAGGGCGAGGCCGGGGCGGGCATTCCGGTGTTCGACGGGATCCCCATGCCCGGCGACGTCCTGCTGGTGCCGTGTCGCGGGCGGAAGTCGCACGCGCTCCGGTACCAGACGGCGGGCGAAGGTGAGGGGCTCTTCTACCTGCTCCGTCCCGCCCAAGGCGAACCACTCGCGAAGCCCAAGGTGTCGCCATTCGTCGGCCGCTGGGAATGCACCGCGGCAGCGCAGCCAGACCGGCCGCTGGTACACCTCGTCCTGCTGCCCGACGGAAAGGCATCGGGCACCCGGTCGGTAGACGATGGAACGCCCGCGACGCTGGGCTGCAGCGGCGTCTGGACGGATTCCGGGGAGGAGGCACGGATCGAAGGGACCTGCCGCGCGCAAGGCAGCCCGGGCCCTCCTGTGCCGGGGGAGATGCGCCTGCGCCTGGAGTCCGCGAAGCTGGCGACGTCCGAGCACCTGTCCTGCCGGCTCACCGGGCCTGCGCCCCGGTGAGCAACGTCGGCTGCGCCGGAGAAGCTCAGGGCGGGCCGTCGCTCCACTCGTGGTCGGGCAGGACGAGGCCCAGCTCGCGATGGCTGCCGGCGGCCACCCGGAACTCGGCGCAGTCGGGCACCAGGGCGAGCGGATGGAGGAACTCGCCGTCCATCAGCCCGACCGTCACCAGGTAGCGCCCCGGCAGCAGCGGAAGACGCCGGAAGGTCAGGCAGGCCGACGCTCGATCGTCCTGGACCCGGGGGAAGAACCCGCGGAAGTGGCTCGAAGTCAGGAACACGGGGACGCCGTCCTCGCGGAAGACGAGCACGATCATCGACAGCGGCGGCCGCACGTCCGCGAGTTGGAACCTGACGTGGATCACGAGGTCGTCACCGATGGCGAGTTGGGCGCGCGTGCCGTCGGAACCCACGCTCACCGATTCGAGCCGCGCGGAGGCGCTGGCGATCGGGCCGCGGGCGCGGTCGGCCTCGGCCCGCTGGGCGAAGTGCTCCCACTGGGCGGTGACGTCGCAGGCAGCCCCCAGGGAGCGGACCTGGCCCTCGTGCAGCCACAGCGCCTGTTCGCACAACTCGTTGATCCAGTAGCGCACGTGGCTGGCGACGACCAGCGTGGTCCCGGCTCGCTGCAGGGCCCGGAACCTCGGCAGGCACCGCCCCGAGAACGTCGCGTCGCCGACGGAGATCACCTCGTCGACGAGCAGGACGTCACACGGGCGGCTGGTGGCCGCGGCGAAGGTCAGGCGCAGCCTCATGCCCGCCGAGTAGCCCCACACCTCCCGCTCGAGGGCGTCGCCGAGGTCCGCGAAGCTCGCGGCCTCGGCAACGAACTCGGGGATCTCGCGCGCCGAGAGTCCCTGTTCGACGGCCGCGAGCTCGAGGTTCTCGCGGCCGGTCAGTTCCGGCACCAGCGTCGCTCCCGGGTCCAGCAGCGCCCGCACCGAGCCGCCAGCTGCCAGCCGTCCGCTCGTCGGCCGCAGCAGGCCGGCCATCAGCGCGAGCAGCGTCGACTTGCCGGCGCCATTGGCACCGACCAGCCCCAGAGACGCCCCGGGAGCCAGGTCCAGGGTGATGTCACGCAAGGCCCACACGAGGGGCCCCGCCAGCGGACGCCCCGTCATCACGCGCACGAGGCTGGCCCAGCCACGAGGTCGCGAGCTGAACGCCTTGCCGAGGCCCTCGATCCGGATGGCCCCGGGCGGCACGCCGCTCAAAGCAGTTCGCTCGCCCACGGCTTGAATCGCCGGAGACAGGCGGCTCCGACCGTCAGCGCCGCGGTGGTCGCAGTGGCCAGTCCCAGCACGCCGGCGCCCGAGAGCTCGCCGCCGCATCCCAGCGCGAAGCGATAGCCGTGGATCAGCGGCGTCAGCGGGTTGAGGGCGACCAGGTCGCGCCAGGGGCTCGGCACGCCGGAGCCCGTGTGCAGCACCGGCGCGGTCAGCAGCAGCAGGTAGAGCGCGAGCGGCACGAAGTCCGTGGCGGCGCGGTGCAGCGCCCCGAGGGCCGACACGGCCCAGCCGAGGCCGAGCGCCAGAAGGCCCTGCACCGCGAGCAGCGGCACGAGCACCAGCAGGCGCGGGCTGGCCGTGCCGCTCGCCATCGAGAGCGCGGCCAGGGCGACCAGGGCCGCCGCCAGCGTCAGGGTGGCCTCCAGCGCGGGGATCGCCGCCAGCAGGGGCAGCGGCGCCGCGCCACGGCGAGCGAAGGTCGCGTACTCCGTGAGGATCCCGCTCGAGCGGCCGAGCGCCTGCGACAGCGCGAACCACGGGAACAGGCCGGCGGCGACGAACATCCCGACCTGCGAGACGCCCGCGGCCGCGAGGCCGGGCCCGAAGAGAGGCGCGCCCACGGCCCACATCAGGGCCGGCTGGGCGAGAGGCCGCGCGAGGTGCGACCAGGTGCGGGTGCCCCGCCGGCGCGCGTCGACGCGGAGCAGCTGGCGGACGATCTCCCGTCCTGGCCTCAAGCGAGTTCGTCCGCGCGTCCCGCCTTCACGAGGCGCTGCACGTAGGACATGTGCGCGTCCTGCTCGTCGCCGAACCAGGGCTTGCGGCATTGCAGGTCGAAGAACTCCACGGGGAACACGTAGCTGCCCCAGTCGTGGATGCGGGCGATCCCGGTCAGCTCCTGGAACTCGTTCGAGATCGTGAGGTTCTCGAAGTCCTCGAGCGGGATGTCGACCGGGCCCAGCCGCGTGAGGTGGAACCCGAGGCCACGCAGCGCAGCGATCGTGGCCTCGAGCGACGGGATCCGGTAACGGTAGGCCTCGTTGATGCGGCGCACTTCGCGCGCCATCGCTTCCGCCCGGGCCGGGTCGTCGCTCAGGCGAAGGAAGATGTCCTTCACGAACAGCACTCCTCCCGGCTTCAGGACCTGCGCGACCTGCCGCAGCAGCGCGGGCTGATCGCGAGAATGCCCGAAGGACTCGAGGAAGTAGACGGCGTCGAAGGAAGCGGGCGCGAACAGCGTGTCCAGTCGCTGATAGTCGGCGTGGTGGACCCGAATGCGCTCCGCCAGTCCCGCCGCGGCCACGGCCTCGCGCGCCCGCGCCGCCTGCACGCCGGAGATCGTCAGCGCCTCGACGCGGAGGTCGACGCGGCGCGCGAAGTGGATCGCGGGGCCGCACACGCCGCAGCCGGCATCCAGCACCCTCATCCCAGCGCGCAGGCCGATCGAGGCGATCTGGCGGTCGAGCAGCCGGGTGACGTCCCGGGTGCGGTAGGCCTGGATCACGGACCCGTAGACCCGCTCGAAGGCGCCGGCGTTGCGATCGTAGAAGCTCCCGACGTCGTCGGCCGGGTCGGAGGTGGGCGGTTGCATGGCGCGGCAGACTACCAAAAGGCCTTCGTCGCGGTCCCCGGGCTCAGCGACGGGGCGCCGGCAGGGGCCAGTGCAGCTCGCCGAGTTGGCGGGCCCTGCCCGGACCGCGCTCCGGTTCTCCTTCGAGAAGCTCTCCGCGGACGAACCCCTGCCGCTCGAACACCACCTGGTGGCACGGGTCGCTGAAGATCGCAGTCACCCGGGGTTCCCGAAGCCCAGGTCGGCGAAGCGGCGGGCCAGCAGCGGGTCGGGGCGGTTGCCGGCGGCCTCGAGCCGCGCGGCCAGCGCGTCCCACTCGAGCGGGAGGTCGGCCGGAACTTCGCGGCACGAGTCCAGATCCTCGGGCCGGCGGCCCGCCGCGTGCAGGCGCGCGAGGCGCTCGTTGTTGTAGCGGGTGAAGAAGCCGCGGTCGATGGCGTACTCGGCGAGCGCCCCGTCCGTGCGGCCCGGCAAGGCGTAGTAGTGGAGCAGCGGCGCCTCGGCCGGGGCGATCCCGATGCCGCCGGCCAGCCGTGGCGCCGCCGACAAGTTCGGCGGCGAGCAGTGGACCAGCCGGTTGTCGAAGACCAGCGCCTCGCCTGCGCGGAGGGGGATGAACTGCGCCCACGGCAACAGGCGCAGGGAGTGACGGGCGATCGGGGCCGGGAAGAAAGGCGAAGGCGAGGCGCGCCGGCCGGGCAGCCGGTGGCTGCCGGGGATCACGCCCATCGTGCCATTCGCGAAGTCGGTGTCGACGAGCGGCACCCAGACCGTTGCCGAGGCCGCGGCGCTCTCGTCGACGAAGGTCCAGTCCTGGTGCGGAGGCACCAGCCCCCTCGGCCCTGGAGCCTTGATCACGAAGCTGGCCGTGAACACCTGGACGTCGCCGAAGTGCAGCGCCGCGGCTTCGGCCGTGGCGGCGATCAGGGCCTCCATCGCGCGCCCGGCGTAGCCCGGCTGCGGGCTGTCGAGCGAGACGTCGAATCCGATCGGACTCGAGACGGCGGGCGGCGAGGCCTGCAGCCAGTCCTGCAGTCGCGAGACCGCGGCGGGGTCGAGGAACGGCAGGCGCACGAAGCCCTGTTCGGCGAAGTGCTGCTGCCGTCGTGGGTCCTTGAACATGGCGCGAATGATAGGGCCCGTCAGCGGCTGGCCGTGGACGGGCCAGCCCCTTCGACGAGCAGTTCCGCGACGAGCGCCAGCAACTCGTCGCGCGCGCTGCTCGCGGGCAGGGGCGCGAGCGCCCGCGCCGCAGACGAGGCGAACCGGGCGAGCCGCGCCTGCGCCGCCGCGATGCCCCCCTGTTCGGCGACCGCGTTGCGGAGTCGTCGTCGGGCGGCGGGGTCGTTCCGACCGCGCGACAACAGCCTGAGCATCGTGCGCCGCGGCCCTGGCGCGGTGCGTGCCAGCGCCAGGATCAGCGGCAACGTCGCCCGGCCCTGGGCGACGTCGTTGCCTCGCCCCTCGAACTCGTCGCACAGGTCGTCACGGACCTGGTAGGCGAGGCCGAATCGCTCCCCGAAGCGCCACAGGTGCCGCCGCACCTCGGAGGTCGCCCCCGCGCTTGCCGCACCCTCACCGCAACTGGTCGCGAACAGCGATGCCGTCTTCAGCCTCGCGATCGCGAGGTAGGTCTCCTCGCGCAGGTCGCCCTCGCGGGCGGCCTGGTCCTCGAGGGCGGCGCCCGACGCCATCGCCTCGACGATTCCGGCCAGCGCGCGGCCCAACTCCGGCTCGCCGGCGGCGATCCGCACCGCCGCCGCGAGCAGCGCGTCCCCGGTGAGTACCGCCGTGCGGTTGCCGGCGAGCCGGCGCAGCGACGGTGCGCCGCGGCGGACGTCGTCGTCGTCGATCACGTCGTCGTGCAGGAGGCTCGCGAGGTGAAGGGTCTCCACCAGCGCGGCGAGGCGCCGGCTCCGGCGGGTGGCGCCACCCGCGACGCGGGCCGAGAGGCCGACGAGCCGCGGGCGCAGCAGGCGACCGGGCCGGGCGAGCAGGGTGCGGGCCTCGGCGCTCAGGCCCGGCAGCCGCGCGAGCGTGCCGTCCAGGAAGCGCCGCGTCGAGCGCAAGATGTCGGCGCGGCTGCTCGCTCGGCGCGTTGGCATCGGCAGGACGGCTACCCTAGCATGTCGCCCGAAGCCATGAACTCGAGTGGTGCCCCGCTCGTCTCCTTGGTGGTTCCGTCGTGGCGCCACGGGCGGTATCTCTCGCGCACGCTCGAGAGTCTCGCGCGGCAGTCCTATGCCCACCTCGAGGTCCTCGTCCAGGACAACGCCTCCGACGACGAGACGCGCGAGGTGCTGGCGCGGTGGCGGGACGCGCCGCGGGTGCGGATCGTCGTCGAGCGGGACGCGGGCCAGTCCGATGCGCTCGGCCGGGGCTTCCGCGCGGCCCGGGGCGACATCCTGGGCTGGCTCAACGCAGACGACCTGCTGATGCCCGAGGCCGTCGATGTGGCCGTCGCCGCTCTGACGCGCGAGCGCGCGGACGTCGTCTACGGCCACTGTGCGCTGATCGACGCCGCGGGCCAGTTCGGCGGCTACGTCCCGGGCGTCGGCGCATTCGATGCCGTCGCCCTGCGCAACCACACGCCGTTCATCGCGCAGCCGGGCGTGCTGATGCGGCGCGGGGCCTACGAAAGCACCGGCGGGATCGACGCGAGCCTGCACTTCACCATGGACTGGGACCTCTGGTGCCGGATGCACGCGGGCGGCGCCCGCTTCCATTTCCTGCCCGAGGTGCTGGCGGCCGCGCGGCTGCTGCCGGAGGCCAAGACCGCCCGGATGAGCGTCGCGCGTCTGCGCGAGATCACCGCCGTCAACGCCCGCCACGGCGTACCGCTGGTGCCGCTGTTGTGGGGCGCCCACCTGGCGGGGCGCGCACTGCGACCGCTGCTGGGCTCCGCTTTCGAGCCCGCGCGCCGCGCCTGGCGCCGAGCAACCGGCCGGCCTGCGGTCGCGTCGCACGCCGTTCACGGCCTGGCCCCCGGCAACATCGTCGTCGACCGCGACTTCGCGGTGCGAGTCCCTGTCTTCTCTTTCGTGAGCAACGTCCACCTGCAGGTCCGCGGCTCTTCAGGCGAGCCCCTGGCGTGGCAGGCGAGCCTCGCGGGAGCCTCGTCAGCCTCTGGCGGTTCAGGCCTGGAGCTTTCGAGCGCCCACCTCGCGGCCCTCGACCTGCGCGTTCGCCTCGCGGTGCCGCCGCCCCCGGGGACCTACCTCGAACTGCAGTTCGACTTCTCCGATGGCGACCCGAACCCGGCGCCCCGGCCTCACCGCAGCCCCGCCGCGCCCGCCGTTGCGGGACCCGCGACGTTGCAGCCCGTCGACTGATCCGGCGGCCCGCCCGCGACACTGCAGGCTCCCCCCGGCGTGGCGGGCCGCGATAGACTGGCCGGCCGCCTTTTTCCGGAGGTTGTCGCCGAATGATGAGAAGCCGCGCCTTTGCCGCGGCCGGGGTTGCCCTCGGCCTGCTCGCCCCCGCGCTCGCCGCGCAGGAGAAGCCGATCGCGTTCGTGGGCGCTCGGGTGATCCCGGTCGCCGGGCCCGAGATCCCGAAGGGGGTCGTCGTCGTCCACAAGGGCAAGGTCGTCGCGGTCGGCGCCGAGGGGAGCGTGAGCATCCCCGGCGACGCCGAGCGGCGCGACGTCACCGGCAAGGTGCTGATGCCCGGGCTGGTCGACACCCACTCCCACATCGGCGGCGTGCAGGGCGCGGATTCCTCGGCGCCGATCCAGCCCGACGTGCGGGCGATCGACGCGATCAACGTCGCCGACTCGGCGATCCAGAAGGCGCAGGCCGCGGGCATCACCACCGTCAACGTGATGCCGGGCTCGGGCCACCTGCTCTCCGGCCAGACGGCCTACCTGAAGCTGCGCGAGGCGAAGACGATCGACGCGCTGCTGCTGACGACCGAGAAGGGCGTCACCGGCGGCATGAAGATGGCGAACGGCACCAACTCGCGCCGCCAGCCGCCGTTCCCGGGCACCCGCGCCAAGTCGGCCTCGCTGGTGCGCGAGCAGTACGTGAAGGCGCAGGAGTACCGCAAGAAGCTGGCGGACGCCGCGGCCGACCCGAAGAAGGCGCCGGCGCGCGACCTGGCGATGGAGGCGCTCGTCGAGGTGCTCGAGGGCAGGCGCATCGTGCACTTCCACACCCACCGCCACGACGACATCCTGACCGCGCTGCGCCTGTCCGAGGAGTTCGGTTTCCGCACGGTGCTGCAGCACGTCAGCGACGCCTGGAAGGTGGCTCCGCAGATCGCGGCCAGCAAGCAGGTGCTCGGCAGCTCGATCATCATGGTCGACGCCCCGGGCGGCAAGCTGGAGACCGCGGACGTCTCGATGAAGAACGGCGCCGCGCTCGAGAAGGCCGGCGCCCCGTTCGGCTTCCACACCGACGACGGCATCGTCGACTCCCGCTTCTTCCGCCGCGAGGCGGCGCTCGCCATCCGCAACGGCCTGTCGCGCGGCAAGGCGATCGAGGCGCTGACGCTCGCCGGGGCGAAGATGCTCGACCTCTCGTCGCGGGTCGGCTCGCTGGAGAAGGGCAAGGACGCCGATCTCGTGATCCTCTCGGGCGACCCGTTCAGCGTCTACACGAACGTGCTCGAGACCTGGGTCGAGGGCCAGAAGGTGTTCGACCGCGCCGATCCGAAGGACCGCCTCTACGCGGTCGGCGGCTTCGGCGCGAGCCACGATTCCCAGGGCCTGCACCTCCACGAGGGCGAGGACGAGGAGATCTCCCGATGAACCGCAACGCACTCCTGGCACTCGCCCTGTTCGCCGCGGCAGTCCCCGCGGGCGCCCAGCTCGCCGTCCGCGGCGAGACCGTCTACACGATGGCCGGCGCGCCGCTGAAGGACGGCGTCGTGCTGGTCGGCAAGGACGGGAAGATCGAGAAGGTCGGCGTCGGCCTCGCGATTCCCGCCGGCTACCAGACGCTGTCCGCGAAGGTCGTGACGCCGGGCCTGGTCGACGCCCACTCGACCGTCGGCTTCACCGGCTGGCTCAACCAGAGCCACGACCAGGACCAGCTCGAGACCTCGGCCCCGCTGCAACCGGAGCTGCGCGCGATCGACGGCTTCAACCCGCAGGACCGGCTGGTCGAGTGGGTGCGCGGCTACGGCACCACCACCGTGCACACGGGCCACGGCCCCGGTGCCGTGATCTCGGGCCAGACGCTCGTCGCCAAGACCCGCGGCCACTCGGTCGAGCGCGACGTGCTGGTGCCCGCGGCGATGATCGCGGCGACGCTGGGCCAGGGCGCCCGCGCTCCCGAGGGCAAGAGCCCGGGTTCCAAGCCCAAGATGATCGCCCTGCTGCGGGCCGAGCTGATCAAGGCCCAGGAGTACCTCAAGAAGAAGGAGACGGCGGAGAAGGGCAAGGAGCCGGAGCCCAACCTGCGCCTCGAGGCGCTCGTCCCGGTGCTGAAGGGCGAACGGCCGCTGCTCGTCACCGTCCATCGTGCGAGCGACATCCTGACCACGCTGCGCGTGGCCGACGAGTTCAGGATCAAGGTGGTGCTCGACGGCGCGGCCGAGGTCCAGGCGGTGATGGATCAGGTGAAGAAGGCGGGCGTCGCGGTGATCCCGCACCCGATGATGGCGCGCCACGGCGGCGAGCTGGAGAACGCCAGCTTCGAGACCGCGGCGGCGCTGAAGAAGGCCGGCGTCCCGATGGCGCTGCAGACGGGCTTCGAGGGCTACGTGCCCAAGGTCCGGGTCCCGCTGTTCGAGGCCGCGATCGCGGCTGCCCACGGGCTCGGCCTGGAAGGCGCGCTGGCGGCCGTCACGCTCGACGCGGCGAAGCTGGTCGGCGTCGCCCAGCGGGTCGGCTCGCTGGAGCCCGGCAAGGACGGCGACCTGGCCCTGTTCGACGGCGACCCCTTCGAGTACACGACCCGCGTCACGGGCGTCGTGATCGAAGGCGAGGTCGTGAGCACGGACGCGCGCTAGTTCGCAGGCGAAGGAACACAGAGAAGAGACGATGAGCGTCGACACCGCCGCCCTGAAGACGATGGCGAACCGGCTCCGCCGGCACTCCATCCTGATGACGACCGAGGCCGGCTCCGGCCACCCCTCGACCTGCATGTCCGCGGCCGAGATCTTCGCGGTTCTCTACTTCGACGAGATGCGCTGGGACCCGAAGGACCCCTCGGGCGACGACGCCGACGTGCTCGTGCTCTCCAAGGGCCACGCGGCGCCGATCCAGTGGGCCGCGCTCAAGGAGGCCGGCGCCATCAGCGAGGACCTGATGACGCTGCGCCGCTTCGACAGCCCGCTCGAGGGCCACCCGACGCCGCTCTCGCCGTGGGTCCGGGTCGCCACGGGCTCGCTGGGCCAGGGGCTGTCGGCCGCCGCCGGCATGGCCTGGGGCCGCAAGCTCGACGAGAGCGAGGCCCGCGTGTTCTGCCTGCTGGGCGACGGCGAGTGCGCCGAGGGCTCGGTGTGGGAGGCGGCGCAGTTCGCCGCCGTCCACGGCCTCGACAACCTGACCGCGATCGTCGACGTCAACCGCCTCGGCCAGAGCGGGCCGACCGCGTACGGCCACGACGTCGAGAGCTACGCGCGGCGTTTCCAGGCCTGGGGCTGGGACGCGCTGGTGATCGACGGCCACGACGTCGACGCGCTGCGCGGCGCGTTCGCGAAGGCCCGCAACACCAAGGGCCGGCCGGTCGCGATCGTGTGCAAGACCTTCAAGGGCAAGGGCGTTTCGTTCATCGAGGACAAGGACGCCTGGCACGGCAAGCCGCTCAAGAAGGGCGAAGAGATGGACAAGGCGCTCGCCGAGATCGGCCCCGCCGAGGTGTCGATCCCGGTGCCCGCCCGCCGCTACGAGCCCGCGCCCAACCGCATGGCGGCGGCCGAGCCGCGCCTGACGCCCGCATACGAGAAGGGCAAGGAAGTGGCGACCCGCGAGGCGTACGGCGCGGCGCTCGCCAAGCTGGCGGCCGATTGCCCGCAGGTCGTCGCGATCGACGGCGACACCAAGAACTCGACCTACACGGAGAAGATCCTGAAGGTGGCGCCGCAGCGCTACGCCGAGGGCTACATCGCCGAGCAGAACATGATCGGCGTCGCGCTCGGGGTTTCGAGCGAGGGCAAGGTGCCGTTCGCGGCCAGCTTCGCCTGCTTCCTGACCCGCGGCTACGACTTCATCCGCATGGCAGCCATCTCGCGGCCGAAGCACCTGGTGCTCACCGGCTCCCACGCCGGCGTCTCGATCGGCGAAGACGGCGCTTCGCAGATGGCGCTCGAGGACCTGGCGATGATGCGGGCGATCCTCGGCGCGACGGTGCTCTACCCGTCCGACGCCGTCAGCGCCGAGCGGCTGGTCGAGGCCGCGGCCAACACCGAGGGCATCGTCTACCTGCGCATGTCGCGGCCGAAGACGCCCGTGCTCTACGACAACGCCGAGCGTTTCCCGGTCGGCGGCTCGAAGACGCTGCGCAGCAGCGCCGGCGACGCGGTGACGCTGGTGGGCGCCGGCGTCACGCTGCACGAGGCGCTGAAGGCGGCCGACGCGCTGGCGAAGGACGGGATCGCGGCCCGCGTGATCGACCTCTACTCCGTCAAGCCGGTCGACGCCGCGACGCTCCTGAAGGCGGCTGCCGAGACCAGGGGCTTCGTGGTCGCCGAGGACCACAACGCCTGCGGCGGCATCGGCGAGGCCGTGATGGCCGCGGTCAACGGCCGCGCCCGCGTGGAGCACCTCGCGGTGCGCGAGATCCCGCGCTCCGGCCCGCCGACCGTGCTGATGCACGCCTACGGCATCGACGCGGACGCGATCGCCGCCGCCGCCCGCCGCCTGCTGTCGGCTTGAGGGACGGGCCACTCCGCCGGCTCGTCCCGCTGCTCCTGGCGCTCGCTTTCGCCGCCGGGGCCGCGGGGCAGACCGCGCGGCCGTGGTACGAGGAGTACGAGAACGGCCTGCAGGCGCTGCGGTCCGGGCGGGCCGGCGACGCGATTGCCGCCTTCGAGCTGGCGGCGCGACTGCGGCCCGAGCCGGGCCGCAACGTGCAGACCTACGGCACCAACTTCCTGACCGACTACCAGCCCTACCTGAAGCTGGCCGAGGCGTGTCTTCTGGTCGAGGACACGCGCGCGGCGCGGCTCGCCCTCGAGCGCGGGCAGCGCTATCCCGAGCCGGAAGCCGAGCGCCGCCGGCTGCTGAGCCAGATCGAGGCGCTCGAGGCGCGGGTGGCTGCCGCGACGCAGGCCGCCCGCGCCACGCCGGTGCCGACCGCGGAGCCGACGCGCCCGCCGGCGACTCCGGCGCCGACCCCGGTCCCGACGCCGGACCCGACACCGGCGCCGCCCCGCGAGACGCCGACCTCGCCCACGCCGCGGCCGACGGCGAGTGCGACGGCCACGCCGACGCCTCCCGCGCGGGCCACGGCCCTCGTCCTCCGCACGTCGCCGCCGGGCGCCAGTGTCTACCTCGACGACGCGCTGATCGGCACGACCGACCCGCTCACCGGCCGCCTGCGGCTGCCCGCCGTCGCTCCCGGGCGGCACCGGTTGCGCGTCGCTTCCCCCGGCCGCGCGGACGCGTTGCGCGAGTTCGAGCTGGCCGCCGGCGAAACGCGGGAGCTGGAGATCGCGCTGACCGATCGCATCGCGACCGAGCCGTCGCCCGCGCCGGCCGCGGACCCCGGCAGGACCGACGCCGAATCGCGGCCCTTCGGCTGGCGGGTGCTGGGTGCGGCGGTCGTGGTCGGCGCGCTGCTGTGGCTGGCGCTGAGGCGGCGCCGCGTCGACGGCACCGGCTCGCTGACGTGGACGTTCGCGTTCCCCACCCCGGGCGCGCGACCGCCCTCGGGCCGCACGCCGGCGGCCGGAGTCGAGCGCACGCCCGGCGGCTCGTTGCGCACGCCGCGACCCTTCGAGGTGGAGGAGGCGTTCCCCGCGCCGTTCGGCGACTACACGCTGCTGTCGCGGCTCGGCCGCGGCGGCATGGCGATCGTCTACGAGGCCGAGCGCGACGGCGAGCGGGTCGCGCTCAAGCGCCCGCTGCCCGGCTTCCAGGAGGACCCGCGCTTCCTCGAGCGCTTCCTGCGCGAGGCCGAGATCGGCCGCACCCTGCACCACCCCAACGTGATCCGCATCCTCGACCGCGGCGAGATCGACGGCATTCCGTTCTTCACGATGGAGCGGGTGGAGGGCGAGACGCTGGCCCAGCGCCTGCGCCGCGAGGGCGCCCAGCCCGAGCACGAGGTGCGGCGCATCCTGCTGGCGGTCGCGGAGGCGCTCGACTACGGCCACTCGAAAGGCGTCGTGCACCGCGACCTGAAGCCCTCCAACGTGCTGCTCGGCCGCGACGGCGCCATCAAGGTCACCGACTACGGCATCGCCCGCGCCCGCCGCTTCGAGGGCATGACCGCGACCGGCGCCTTCCTCGGCAGCCCCGACTACGCGGCGCCCGAGATGATCGAGGGCCGCGAGATCGACGCCCGCGCCGACCTCTACGCGCTGGGCGTGATCGCCTACGAGATGCTGGCTGGCCGCCGCCCGTTCGAGGCCGAAGCCCCGTTCGCGGTGCTGCGCCTGCACGTGAGCGAAGCGCCGCGCCCGCTGCGGGAGCTGGTTCCGGCGCTCGCCTCCGATCTCGAGATCGAGGTCATGCGGCTGCTCGCCAAGGACCCGGCCGACCGCCACGCCGACGCCGAAGAACTGCTGCAGAAGCTGCGGCTGGTCGGCTGACTAGTCCTCGGGTTCGCCCGCGGGGGCGGCTCTCGAGAGCTGCTCGGCCAGGACCGCGGGCTCCTTGCGCTCCGTGCGCGAGCGGTCGGTGCCAAGCGCGGCGAACAGCGGATCGGCGACCGGGTCGGGCAACACGTTGTCGAGGTACTCGAGCGCCGTGCCGCGCAGGGCGCCGTCGTCGCGCAGCGCCCACAGGGCGGCCCGCAGCGCGCGCCGGTCGTGGACCAGCGACAGCAGGTGGAACACGTGCTCGAGCTTGTGCGGTTCCTTCAGGGCCCGGCCCGGCCGCAGGTGGAGCAGCTCGCGGGTGGCGAGGCCGTGCAGGTCGTCGGTGCGCAGCGGCAGCTCGAAGCCCTCGGGCACCAGGCGCAGCAGCGCGGCGCTGCACTCGTGGCGCACCTCGAGCGGCGCGCTGACCAGCGCCATCAGCAACCCGGGGACGACCCGCGGCACGTCCACGCCGCGCAGCGCCCGCGGCAGCCGGCGGCGCACCGCTTCCGGCGTCGTCGGGTCGAGCAGCGCGTCGATCAGTGCCCCGGCGTGGGCAGGCGCCGCTCGTCGCAGCGCGCGCAACGCGTCGAGATAGAGCTCGTTGCGCTCCAGCAGCGGGATCACGAGCGGGACCAGCGCCGCGGGCAGCGGCGGCTCCCCGCGCCCCAGAACCGCACGTGCGGCGGCCGCGTTGCCCGAGCGCAGCGCCGCGACATCGGCCAGCAGTCGTTCGTCGGGGTGGAGCGGGACGGGGTTCGGGGCGCTGGACCGCGACAGCGCTCCCAGCTCGCGCAGCAGCTCCTCGCGGTGCAGCGTCGTCGTGGCCCGCGCCAGCGTGTAGCGGGTCGTCGAGTCGCGGGCGTCTTCTTCGGAGAGCGCCACCAGCCCCTGCTCGAGGCTGGACGCCAGCTCCTCGACGTAGCCGGCGTGGAGGCGGCGGCACAGCACCAGCGCGAAGCCGGCGCCCAGCGCGGCGAGCGCGAACAGCGCGCGCTGGTCGAGCGGCGCGGGCAGCAGCAGCACGAGCAGGGCGAGGCCGCCGCCGACGGCCGTGCCCAGCTTGTCGCAGCCGACGTCGACCAGCGCCTTGGTGGGCCGCTTGCGGCTTTCGGGCAGCGGCGTGAACAGCAGCTCGTAGGCCGAGCGGAACAGGGAGTTGGAGAGCAGCGCCTCGCCGCCACGGGCGACCGCCGCGGCGGCGAGGCCGGGGAGCGCGGTGCCGACGCCGGCCGCGGCGGCGACCACGGCGTGGCGCCAGGCCAGGGTGCCGGCCAGGCCGAAGGCGTCGAGCGAGGCGTGGGCGAGCCAGCGCTGCGCCACCAGCGCCAGCAGAGCCGAAGCGCCGTGGAACGCGGAGAAGAAGGTGACGAGGTCTGCGCCCGCGTAGCGCTCGCGGGCGGCCGTGGAGAGCGGCACGTCGAGCAGCGCCTGGATCGCGGCTCCGGTCGCCACGAACAGCGCGAGGTCGCGCAGGTAGCGCGAGCGCTTCAGCAGCCGCACGCCCGCGACCGCCTCGGCGGCGGCGTCCGCGACCGAAGGCACGGCACCCCCGCGCAACGAGGCGGCCGCCCACAGGCTCGCCGCCTGCAGCGCGGCCACGCCGAGCAGCAGGTCGGCCGGCGGCAGCACCCGCGAGACGAGCAGCGCCAGCGCGCCGCCGGCCACCCCGCCCAGCGACGCGCCGAGCCCGATCCGCGCCATCGCGGCGCGCGCGGCCCACGGGTCGAACGACTCGCTGACCAGCGAGAAGAAGACCGACACGACGGTCGCGCCGAACAGCGCGGCATGCGCGTAGACGGCGATCGCGCCGGCGGCCGGGGCCCGCTGCACCAGCAGCCACTCGGCGAACAGCAGCGGCACCGAGACGGCGACCAGCGTGCGCAACGCCTGGGCCGGTCCGCGGCGGGCGACGAGAGTCGAGATCGCGAACACGGCGCCGAGTGACAGCGCCGCGCTGCCGACCAGCGCCCACGGCAGCGAGTGCGCCTCGAAGGCCTGCAGGAACAGGCCGTCGCGCACGGCCTTGCCCGCCACCTGCTGGGCGACCAGCAGCGCCGCCGCCCATGCCGCCGCCCGCTCGCTCGTCACGCGCCGACTATAGGCCGGGGAGCGCCGGGCGGCCGCCCGGGTTAAAATGATATGAGTACAAACGAAAGGAGGCCCGGATCCCCCGCCACGCGCTCGCCGTCTGCACCTTGTTCCTGGTCCTGTTGCTGGCCGCGGCGATGCCGGCCGGCGGCCAAGAGCCCGCCACCACGCCGACGGCCGCGTCCGCCGAGTCCGCGGCGCCGCCCGCCGCCGACTCGCCACGTGCGGCGGTCGCGCGGTTCCTGGACCTGTGCCGCGCGGGCCGCTGGGCCGAGGCCGGCCGCTACCTGCCGGCAGGCCCCGACACGAACCGCGCCGCGCGGCTGAAGGCGGTGCTCGACCGCCACCTGTGGATCGACCTCGATGCACTCTCGCCGCTGTCCGAAGGCCACGCCGACGACGGCCTGCCGACGGGGACCGACGAACTGGGCGAGGTGCCGGGCCCCGCCGGCTCCGAGCCGATCCGCATCGTGCGGATCGAACGCGAGCCGTACTGGATCTTCTCTCCCGGAACCCTGCGACGGCTGCCGGCCTGGTACGAGGGGCTCGAGGGCCGCTGGGCGCTCGAGAACCTCCCGGAGCCGCTGCTGCGGCCGGGGCCGCGCGACCTGCTCTGGTGGCAGTGGGCCGCGCTCGGGCTGCTCGCCGCGCTGGCCTGGGGCGCCGGGCGCCTGTTCGGCCGCCTGACCCGCAAGCTGCTCGGCCGCGCCTTCGCCCGCACCTCGACCACGTGGGACGACGTGCTGCTCGACCGTCTCGCGGCTCCGCTGACGCTGGGCTGGGCGCTGCTGCTGGGCGGCCTCGCCTCGCCGGCGCTGGCCCTCTACGCCCCGGCCCAGGCCTTCCTGGTGTCGACGCTCGGGGCGATCGGCGTGGTGGTCCTGTTCTGGGCGCTGTGGCGCGCGGTGGACGTCGTCGGCGACGCGCTCTCGACCTCGACGTGGGCCGCGGAGAATCCCTCCGCCCGCTCGCTGCTCTCGCTCGGCGTGCGCACCGGCAAGGTGGCCGTCGCGGCGGTCGGCCTGGTGGCGGCGCTCAGCCAGCTCGGCTATCCCGCGGCCAGCCTGGTCGCCGGTCTCGGCCTCGGCGGCCTCGCTTTCGCCCTGGCCGCGCAGAAGACGGTCGAGCACTTCTTCGGCTCGGTCGCGCTGGTCGCGGACCAGCCGTTCCGGGTCGGCGACTTCGTCAAGGTCGAGGACTTCGTCGGCACCGTCGAGGCGATCGGCCTGCGCTCGACCCGCTTCCGCACCCTCGACCGCACGCTGATCAGCATCCCCAACGGCCGCCTCGCCGACCAGCGCCTCGAGTCGTTCGCCGCCCGCGACCGGCTGCGGC
Organism: Vicinamibacteria bacterium; assembly: GCA_025994075.1. Lineage (GTDB taxonomy): Bacteria > Acidobacteriota > Vicinamibacteria > Fen-336 > Fen-336 > WYBL01. The sequence goes on along the minus strand of JAMQGV010000017.1, from coordinate 166,555 downwards.
TCGCCTGCACCGTCGGCCTCGAGTACGGCACGACTGCCGCGCAGATGCGGCAGGTGCTGGAGGGGCTCGAGCGCGCGCTGCGCGAGCACCCGAAGATCTGGCCCGACGCCGTCGTGGTCCGCTTCAAGGAGTTCGCGGCGTCGTCGCTCGACATCGAGATCATGTGCTGGTTCGAGACCAGCGACTGGTCGGAGTTCCAGCTCATCCGCCAGGAGGTGCTGCTGCAGTTCATGCAGGTGGTGGAGCGCGCCGGCTGCAGCTTCGCCTTCCCGACCCGCACGGTGCACCTCGTGGGGTCGGCTCCCGCTTCCTGAGCGACCCCGCGGCGGCGCGCGGCGCCGCTCTCGTTCCCCGAAGAACAGGACCCCGGAAAGGAGGACGCAAATGGCCACGATCGCCATCCGCGCCGAGGACAAGAACCGCTGGGAGCGGCGCGCGCCGCTGACCCCGGACCACGTCGCCGAGCTGGTCCGCGAGCACGACGTCGAGGTCGACGTCGAGGCCTCGCCCCTGCGCGTCTACGCCGATGCGGACTACGCGGAGGCCGGGGCCAGCGTCGGTCCCGACACCGGCGGCGGCCGCGTCGTGCTCGGGGTCAAGGAGATCCCGGTCGAGAAGGTGCAGCCGGGCCGCACCTACGTCTGCTTCTCGCACGTCATCAAGGGCCAGAGCGCCGGCATGCCGCTGCTGCGGCGCTTCCTGGAGCAGGGCTGCACGCTCGTCGACTACGAGCCGATCGTCGACGCGCGCGGCCGCCGCATCATCTTCTTCGGCCGCCACGCGGGGTACGCCGGGATGCTCGACACGCTGTGGGCGCTGGGCCAGCGGCTGGCTGTCGAGGGCTTCCGCACGCCGTTCGAGGAACTGCGCCTCGCCCATCACTACTCGTCGCTGCACGAGGCGCTGGAGCACGTCGCCCGCGTCGGCGAGCGGATCCGCAAGCGCGGGCTGCCGACCGGGCTGCGCCCCGTCGCGTTCGCCTTCACCGGCTCGGGCAACGTGTCGCAGGGCGCCCAGGAGGTGTTCGAGCGGCTGCCGTTCGAGAACCTGGAGCCCGAGGCACTGGCGGCCCTGCCCGAGGACCGCGACCGTCCGCGCCACGTGCTGTTCCGCACCGTGCTCGGGCGCGCCCAGCGCTTCCGGCGGCGGCTGGACGGCGGCTTCGACGCGGCGGAGCTGCAGGCCCACCCCGACCGCTACGAGAGCGCGCTCGAGGTGCTGCTGCCGCACGTCACGGTGCTGGTCAACGGCGTCTACTGGGACCCGGCCCAGCCGCGGCTGGTCACCCGCGAGATGCTGCGGGCGCTGTGGTCGCGCGGCGAAGGCCAGCCCAAGCTGCGCGTGATCGGCGACATCACCTGCGACGTCGACGGCTCGATCGAGGCCAACGTGCGCGCCACCGACCCGGGCGACCCGGTCTACGTCTACGACCCGGTCGCGGGATCGGACCGCCCCGGCGTCGAAGGTCCGGGCCCCGTCGTGATGGCCGTGGACAACCTGCCGTGCGAGCTGCCGCGCGAGGCCTCGGAGCACTTCGGCGACTCGCTGCTGCGCTTCGTGCCCAAGCTGGCGCGCTGCGACTGGAGCCGCCCGCTGGCGGAGCTCGACCTGCCGGTGGAGCTGCGGCGCGCCGTGGTCGCCCACCGCGGCGAGCTGGCGCCGGAGTATCGTTACCTGGAGTCGGCCCTGCGCGGAGTCTGAACATGCCCCGGAACGTGCTGGTGCTCGGCGCCGGCATGATGTCGCCGCCCCTGCTGCGCTACCTGCTGCCGCGCACCGACGTGCGCCTGATCGTCGGCGCGCTCGACACCCGCAAGGTGGAGCCGCTGCTGGCCGAACACGGCCGCGGTCGCGCCCTGGTCGTCGACGTCGAGGACGAAGCGGCGCTGCGACCGCTCGTCGCCGAGGCCGATCTCGTGGTCAGCCTGCTGCCGGCGAGCTACAACCCGCGGGTCGCGCGGCTCGCCGTCGAGCGCGGCATCTCGATGCTCAACACGTCCTACGTCGCCCCCGAGTTGCGGGAGCAGGACGCCGCGGCCCGCGCGAAAGGCGTGCTGCTGCTCAGCGAGATGGGGCTCGATCCCGGGCTCGACCACATGTCGGCGATCCGCCTGGTGCGCCAGGTCCACGCCCAGGGCGGCCGCGTGCGCCGCTTCCTGAGCTGCTGCGGCGGGTTCCCGGCGCCGGACGCGAACGACAACCCCTGGGGCTACAAGTTCTCCTGGTTCCCGCGCCAGGTGCTGCTCTCGGGGCGCAACCCCGCGCGCTACCTGCGCGGCGGAGAGGTGCGCGAGGTGCCGGGGCCGGAGCTGTTCGCCCACTGCTGGCCGCACCCCGTCGAGGGGCTCGGCGTGTTCGAGCTCTACCCCAACCGCGACAGCCTCGCCTACCGCGACGGCTACGAGCTCCACGACGTGGAAGGCCTGCTGCGGGCGACGCTGCGCTACCCGGGCTGGTGCGCGACGCTGAAGGCGGCGGCCGACCTCGGCCTGCTCGACGTCGAGGAGCGCGACTGGCCCGCGGCCGCCACCTGGGCCGATCTCACGCTCCGGCTCGTGGCGCCCGGCGCGGGCGGGGGAGTGGAGCGGCTGGCCCGCCACCTGCGCCTGTCTCCCGACTCGGAGGTGATCGCGCGCCTCGAGTGGGCGGGGCTACTCTCCGACCGCCGGTTGCCCGCCACCCGCGGCGCCGCGCTCGACCTGTTCGTCGGCCGGCTGGCGAAGCTGATGAGCTACCGGCCCGGCGAGCGCGACATGGTCGTGCTCGAACACGTGGCGGAGGCGGTGTTCCCCGACGGCCGCACCGAGTCGATCACCTCGACGCTGGTCGCGACCGGCGAGCCGTGGGGCGACTCCGCGATGTCGCGCTGCGTGGCGCTGCCGCTGGCCGTCGCCACTCGCATGGTCCTGGAAGGGGCGATCGACGCGGTGGGTGTCGAGGTGCCGCTGCGGCCCGACATCTATCGTCCCGTGCTCGCCGAGCTCGGCGAGTTCGGCCTCGGCTTCCGCGAGCGGCGCGCCGTGCGCTTCGCCGGCCCGCTGGGCTGAACCGGGTGTCGGTGGCGCACGCCCCGTCGCAGCCCGCCGAGCGCGGCCACGGCTTCGGCACGATGCCGGTGTTCCTGGCCAGCATCAGCACCATCCTCGGCGCGGTGCTGTTCCTGCGCTTCGGCTACGCCGTGGGCCACGTCGGGGTGCTCGGCACCCTGCTGATCATCGCGCTGGGCCACATGGTCACGCTGCCGACCGCGCTGGCGATCGCGGAGATCGCGACCAACCGCCGGGTCGAAGGCGGCGGCGAGTACTTCATCATCTCGCGCAGCTTCGGCACCACGATCGGCGCCGCGATCGGCATCTCGCTCTACCTCTCGCAGGCGATCTCGGTGGCGTTCTACACGATCGCGATGGCCGAGGCGTTCCGGCCGCTGGGGCCGGCGTTCCTGGCCCTGACCGGCGTCGAGTTCGACCCCCGCATGGTGTCGCTGCCGGCGACGGTGGCGCTGGCCGCGCTGGTGATCGCGCGCGGCGCCGACCTCGGGGTCAAGGCGCTGGCGTTCGTGGTCGCCGTGCTGGCGGCGTCGCTGCTCGCGTTCTTCCTGGGGGGGCCGGTGAACGGCGCCGCGGAAGGAGTGTCGCTGACCGCGACCATCCCCGCCGCGGACCCGTTCATGCTGGTGTTCGCGATCGTGTTCCCCGCCTTCACCGGCATGACCGCGGGCGTCGGGCTCTCGGGCGACCTCGCCAACCCGCGCCGCTCGCTGCCGCTCGGCATCCTCGGCGCCACCGTGGTCGGGATGGCCGTCTACGTGGCGGTGGTGTTCAAGCTGGCCGCCTCCGCGCCACCCGAGGTGCTGGCCGCCGACCCGCTGGTGATGTCGCAGATCGCGCTGTGGGGGCCGATCGTGCCGATCGGTCTCGTCTGCGCCACGATCTCCTCGGCGCTCGGCTCGATCCTGGTCGCCCCCCGCACGCTGCAGGCGCTGGCTGCGGACGGCGTCGCGCCGCTGCCCGCCGTCAACGGCTTCCTCGCCGCCGGCCGCGGGCCCCAGAACGAGCCGCGCAACGCCACCCTGGTCACCGCGGGGCTGGCCCTCGCCTTCGTGGCGGCCGGCAGCGTCGACTTCGTCGCCCGCATCATCTCGATGTTCTTCATGGTGACCTACGGCGCGCTGTGCGCGATCAGCCTGCTCGAGCACTTCGCCGCCCGGCCCAGCTATCGCCCCAGCTTCCGCTCCAAGTGGTGGCTGAGCCTGCTCGGCGCGGGCATGTGCCTGTTCCTGATGTTCCAGATGGACCCGCTGTACGCGCTGGCGGCGATCGTCGCGATGATCGTGCTGTACCGCGTGATCGAAAGCACCCGCGGCGGCGAGTCGGACCTGGCGGCCATCTTCCTCGGCGTCATGACCCAGGCCACCCGCCACCTGCAGGTGCGACTCCAGCACGGGCGCCGCCGCCCGTCGCGGGTGGAGTGGCGGCCGAGCGTCGTGATGGTCGACGGCCGCACCTTCTCGCGCAGCGCGCCGCTGCGCTTCCTCGGCTGGTTGTGCCACCGCTTCGGGTTCGGCACCTACCTCCACTACATCCCGGGCCAGCTCGACGCGGAGGGCTTCAAGCAGAGCCGCCGCGAGCTGTCGCGGCTGATCGCGCTCTCCGAGGCGGCGGCGGAAGGCGTCTACCTCGACACCATGGTCTCGCCGTCGCTGCAGACGGCGCTCGCGCAGAGCCTGCAGATCCCCGGCGTGTCGGGCATGGACAACAACTCCGCGCTGTTCGAGTTCTCCCGCCACGACGACGCGGAGGTGCTCGCCGAGGTCGCGCAGGGCTGCGGCATGGCGGCGGCGGCCCAGATGAACTCCCTGGTGCTGCGGCACGGCGACCACTTCTTCGGGAACCGCCGCGAGATCCACATCTGGCTGACCTGGCACGACTACAAGAACGCCAACCTGATGATCCTGCTCGCCTACATCCTGCTCGGCCACCGCGACTGGGAGCAGGCGGAGGTGCGCATCTTCGCGGCCTTCCCCCACGACCGCGTCGCCGCCGAGCGCACGCGGCTGCGCGAGATGATCGCGGCCGGTCGGCTGCCGATGACCGAGAAGAGCCTGCGCATCATCGGCACCGGCGACCAGGTCGACTTCAACCACCTCGTCGAGCAGCGCTCGGGCCAGGCGGACCTGGTGATCTGCGGCTTCACCGGCGAGCGGCTGCGCGAGAAGGGCCCCGAGTTCTTCCAGCGCCACGCGGCGCTGCGCGACGTGCTGTGGGTCGAGGCCCAGCAGCAGGTGCTGATCGAGTAGGCGCCCGGCCCGCGCGGCGCGTCGTAGAATCGGCGCCTCTCCCAGGAGGCTTCGATGCTCCCACTCCGCACCGCCTGCGCCTGCGCCATCGTGACCCTCGCCGCTGCCGGCGCCGCGGCGCAACCGGCGCCGAAGGTGCCGTTGCCGACGATCGAAGCGCGCACGACGGGCCTGCAGAAGCAGGACGGCTTCCTGCCGCTGTACTTCGACGAGGCAGGCGGCCGGCTGCTGCTCGAGGTGTCGCGCTTCGGGCAGGAGATGCTGCACGCGAACGGCTTCGGCTCGGGGCTCGGCTCCAACGACATCGGCATCGACCGCGGCGCGCTGGCCGGCGAGCGCATCGTGTTCTTCGAGCGCGTCGGCCCGAAGCTGCTGCTGGTGCAGCCCAACTACGACTTCCGGGCCAGCAGCGACAACCCCGAGGAGGTGCGCGCGGTGCGCGACGCCTTCGCCCGCTCGGTGCTGTGGGGCTTCGCGGTCGCCGCCGAGAGCGACGGTCGCGTGCTGGTCGACGCCACCGACTTCCTGCTGCGCGACAACCTGAACCTCGCCTCGCGGCTGCGGCCGGGCAGCTATCGCTTCGACGAATCGCGCAGCACGCTGTTCCGCGCGGGGACCTTCAACTTCCCGAAGAACACCGAGATCGAGGTCGAGCTGACCTTCGTCCGGCAGCAGCCCGCGGGACCGCCGCAGGGGGGCGCCGCCCCCGACCCGGCGGCCGACTTCGGAGGCGGTGCCTTCTTCGAGGGCGTCGGCAGCGTCGCGGCGACCGGCGAGGCCGCCAGCCTGCGCGTGCACCACTCCTTCATCGAGCTGCCGGGGCCGGGCTACCAGCCCCGCGCGCTCGACCCGCGCGGCGGCTACTTCGGCATCCGCTACCAGGAGCGCTCGGCGCGGCTCGACGAGCCGCTCGTGCGCCGCTTCATCGCGCGCCACCGGCTCGAGAAGGTGAATCCCGGCCCGGCGCCGAGCGCGGTGCGCAAGCCGATCGTGTTCTACCTCGACCCCGGGACTCCCGAGCCGGTGCGCAGCGCGCTGCTCGAGGGCGCGCGCTGGTGGGCCGAGGCGTTCGAGGCCGCCGGCTTCCGCGACGCCTACCGCGTGGAGATGCGCCCGCCCGACGTGCACCCGCTGGACGCGCGCTACAACGTGATCAACTGGGTCCACCGCTCGACCCGCGGCTGGAGCACGGGCGGCTCGATCATCGACCCGCGCACCGGCGAGATCGTCAAGGGCGTCGTCACCCTCGGCTCGCTCCGCGTGCGGCAGGACTACCTGATCGCGGAAGGGCTGCTGGCGCCCTACGCGAGGGGCGACGAGAACCCGCCGCTGCTCGCCGACTGGGCGCTCGCCCGGCTCAAGCAGCTCTCGGCCCACGAGGTGGGCCACACCCTGGGCCTCGCCCACAACTACTGGAACAGCGAGCGCGGCCGCGTCTCGGTGATGGACTACCCGCACCCGCTGCTCGAGCTGAAGCCCGACGGGTCGTTCGACGCCTCGAAGGTGTACGCGCGCGGCATGGGCGAGTGGGACAAGACGGCGATCGCGTGGGGCTACTCGGAGCAGCCCGAGGGCCCGGCCGGTGCGAAGGCGCTGCAGAAGATCCTCGACGACGCCCAGGCGCGCGGCGTGCGCTTCCTGTCCAACCAGGACATCGAGGTCCACCCCCGCGCCGACTGGTGGTCGAACGGCGTCGATCCCGCGGCCGAGCTGCAGCGCATGCTGGACGTCCGTCGCGCGGCGCTCGAGCGCTTCGGCGAGTCGGCGATCCGCAGCGGGCGCCCGCTGGCGACGCTCGAGGAGGTGCTGGTGCCGCTCTACCTCCATCACCGCTACCAGGTGGAGGCCGCGGCCTCGGTGCTGGGCGGCCAGCACTACGAGTACGCGGTGCGCGGCGACGGCCGCACGCCGACGCGGCCCGCTTCCGCCGCCGAGCAGGCGGCGGCGCTCGACGCGCTGATGCGCACGCTGGACCCGGCGGAGCTGCGGCTCCCGGAATCGGTGGTGAAGAGCATCCCGCCCCGCCCGTTCGACTACGAACCGCACCGCGAGCTGTTCCCGCGCTACACGGGCGCGACCTTCGACGTCGTGAGCCCCGCGGTCGTGGCCGCGAACCTCACGCTCGGCCAGGTCCTCGACGCCGAGCGCTCGGCCCGCCTCGTCGAGCAGAAGGCCGTCGACCCGACGCTGCCGGGCCTCGAGGACGTGCTCGACCGGCTGCTGGCCCCGCGCGCCGCGGCGCGCTCGCCCTACGAGGCCGAGATCGCCCGCGCGCTGGAACGCGTGCTGGCCGAACGCCTGATGGCCCTCGCCGGGCGCGCGCGCATGCCGCAGGTGCGGGCGCTGGCGACGGAGGCGCTGCGCCGGCTGGCCACGCCCGCCGCGGAAGGCGCAGACCGGCTGCAGGCGGCCCACCGCGCTCTGCTGGCCGAAGACGTGCGCCGCTTCGTCGACCGCGCAGCGACCCCCACGACGGCACCGGGCACACCGAACGCGCCGCCCGGTCCGCCGATCGGGCAGCCCGCGCTCGACTACCTTCACTTGACCGGGCCGTCGTGCAGCCTGGAGGTGGCCGGCGCGATCAGCGCGCCCGCAGGCGCTCGTTGATCGCCTCGATCGCGCGGCGTGGCGACATCGGCACCGAGACGCCTCCCTCCGGCACCGAAGCGTCGCGGGAGCAGATCCGCACGAGCGATGCGCCCGCGTCTTCCGCCAGCCGGCGCACGTAGGCGCGCAGCACCGGCAGCCGCGGCGTCTCGCCCAGCTCGAGCACCACCACGCCGCGCCGCCCGCGCAGCCACGCGCGGAAGGCCGCGTCCTGGACCTCGAGGCGGCTCATGTCCCACGCCCAGTCGCCGTGCAGCAGCACGTTGGGGCGGGCCACGGCGCCGCACGCCGGGCAGCGCGGCGGCCGCGCGGGGGTGATCCGCGAAGGCGTCGGGAAAGGCGGGGCGCCGCACTCGCGCGGGCACTGGCTCCAGAGCAGGTTGCCGCAGCACTCCACGACGCGGTCGGGGTCGAAGCCCGCCGCGGCGTACTCGCCTTCGACGCAGGAGGTCACGACGAAGCCGCCGGCCGGCGCCAGCGCCCGCCAGCGCGCCAGCGTGCGCAGGCCAGGGTGGGGGCGCCGCGCGCGGGCCAGCACCAGGCGTCGCGCGTAGAAGGCCCAGGCGGTCTCCGGGTCCTGCTCGAAGCGGCCTGGCCGCGCCAGTTCCTCGAGCGCGAGGCCGCGCTCGCGGTACTCGGGGAAGGTGCTCCAGAAGGCCTCGCGGTCGCGGTAATCGGGCCAGCCGTAGTCGAGGTTCAGCCCGGCGCCCGCGGCGATCACCAGGCCGGAAGCCGAGGCGATGCGCTCCGTCGCGGCGTCGAGCGCCGCCGGCGCCTCCGGCAGGTCCGTCGCTTCCGCCGCCGACCCGCCGCCGGCGAAGCGGTGGCGGGTGCGAGCTCCGGCGAGGACCCTGGCGGCGGCCTGCGCCAGCTCGGTTTCGCCACGCGCCTCGTGGACGCGGTGCAGCGTCTCGTAGCAGCGGGCGAACGCGTCGCGATGGCCGGCGCGGCTGTGGAGCGCGGCGAGCCGCAGCAGCCCGGGGACGTGGTCGGGGCTCGCGCGCAGCAGCTCCTCGAGCAGCTCGATGGCGCGGGCCAGGCCGCCCCCGGTCTCGATCCGCCCCAGCACCAGCTCGAGGCCGGCCAGGGCGCGGTCGGGCTCGCCCTCGCGGGCGTGGAGCAGCGCGATGCGCGCGCGCCACTCGTCGTCCGGCTGCAGCGCCAGCAGGCGCTCGTAGGTGTCGCGCGCCGTCGCGACCTGGCCCAGTTCCGCCTGCACCCGGGCCAGCCGGTGCAGCTCGGGAACGGCCTCCGGGGAGCGCGACACGCGTTGCGCCGCCAGCGGCAGCGCCTGCGCCCAAAGGCCGAGGCGCACGTAGGCGTCGGCCAGCGCGGCTTCGACGTCGTCGCGTGCCGGCGCCAGCTCCCAGGCACGCTCGAGCGCCGCGCGGGCTCCAGGCAGGTCGCCCGCAGCGGAACGCTCGCTGCCGAGCACCAGGTAGTGGCCGGCCGCGACGGTTCCGCGCCCGCGCTGCTCGTACAGGCGCGCCAGCGTCTCGCGCGTCGCGGGGTCGGGATCGGCGGCGAGCAGCCGCTCCAGCAGCGCGAAGGCGCGCTGGTCCAGCCCCTTCTCCAGCTCGCGCTGGGCCAGGTCCAGGGTCAGCCTCCGCGCCTCGACCACGTGGCCCAGCTCGCCGTGCAGCTCGGCGATCCGTTCGAGCACGTCGTCGCAGGCCGGGTCCTGGCGCGTCGCCTTGCGCAGCACCGCCAGCGCCTTGTGCACGAAGCCGTCCTCGCGCAGGCGCTCGGCGGCCGCGCGCCAGGAGCGCATCGCCTCGGCGTGCGCGCCGGCGCGCAGGTGCAGGTCGCCGCAGCGGTTGAGCAGGTCGCCGTCGGCCAACCCCGCCGCGACGAGTTGCGACAGCGCGGCGAGTGCCTCGGGGATGCTGCCGGCGCGCTCGTGGCGCGCCGCCTCGCGCTCGAGGCGGCGCCGGTCGGCGAGGTTGCGGCGGACGGCTGCCATGCCCCACCGTAGCAGCCACCGACGCAGGTTGCATCCCCGCTTGGGAGGCCGCGCGCGAGGACGTACGATGCCGGCAATGCCCCTGCTTCGCCATGGCCGACCCGGGTTCGCCGCCGTGCTGGCCTTCGTCCTGTCCGGTGTCGCCGCAGAGGCGCAGTCGATCGGCTCGCTCAACCGCACCGGCTCGGGCGCGCGGGCGGCGGGCATGGCCAACGCCTTCGTCGCGGTCTCCGACGACGGCACCGCCGCCTCGTGGAATCCCGCGGGCCTCGCGCAGTTGCGGCGGCCGGAGCTGTCGTTCGTCAACGGCACCTTCGACCGCGATTTCTCGCGGGAGGGATTCCGCAGCCCCGACGGGGCCTACGCCTACAGCTCCTCCGCGTCCCGCTTCAACGGCAACAACCCGGAGTTCGCGAGCCTCGCGGTGCCGGCGACGCTGTGGGGGCGCCCCGTCACGTTCCAGGTCGACTGGCGGCGCCAGTACCAGTTCGGCGGCCGCTTCGAGGCGGAGGTGCTGCGCTTCCCGACCCGCGCGGTCGGAGAGGACCAGCAGATCTCGTTCGACGAGCGCGGCAGCGGCCAGATCGACCTGTGGTCGCTGGCGGGAGCCGTGCGCGTCTCGCGCCGCACCTACCTGGGGCTCAGCGGCAGCCTGTGGCGCGGCGAGTGGGACTTCTCCACTTCGGTCGCCCAGACGCCCGTGCCGGCGACGGCCCCCACCACGTTCCTGATCACGCGCCAGGGCCAGCGCTTCGACGGCGCCAACGTGACGGCCGGCCTGCTCGTCGACCACGGCGCGGTGCGTTTCGGGGCCGTGGTCAAGAGCGCGTTCCGCGCCGACTACTCCCAGTACGGCGAGTTCGTGTCGAGCCGGCTCCCGGCGCGCCGGGAGGAACTGGGCGGGTTGAAGGCGCGGGTCCCGTGGTCGATCGCGCTGGGCACGGCGGTGCGCCCCGGACGCGGCTGGACGGTCGCCCTCGACCTGACCCGCGACGCGTGGTCGCGCTTCGCGATCGAAGGCGCGCCCGGGGTCGGCGACCTCGGCTTCTTCGACGGGTTGCGGCTGTCGGAGAGCGCCACCCGCGACACGGTGTCCGTGAACCTCGGCGTGGAGAAGCTGTTTCCGCGCGACGGCCGCGTGATCCCGCTGCGCTTCGGCGTCGCCTACGAGCCGCAGGGACCGCGCGACGTGGTCACCCGCGATCCCCAGGACTACGTGTTCGTGGCCGCGGGCTCGGGCTACAACACCAACCGCGTCAAGGTCGACTTCGCGGTGCAGTACGGGTGGAACAGCTACCTGGCCACCGCCTACTTCGGTTCCGAGCCGCGCCCGTCGCCGCGCGCCCACGACGCCGTCGGCCGCGTCGCCAGCCACGAGTGGCGATTCAAGTTCTCGGTGATCTACCGCTTCACCGACGCCGACAAGCTGCTGGAGAAGCTGAAGAAGGCCTTCTAGGACTTCGGCAGCCGCTTCACCACCACGAGCGTCGCGTCGTCCTCCCACGGGCGGGGCGTGCCCCAGGTGGCGGTCGCGGAGAAGATGCGGTCGAGCAGCGCGTCGGCGGAGAGGTCGAGCGAGTCGCGCACCAGCGCGGCGACCCGCTCCTCGCCGAAGAACTCGCCCCTGGGCCCGCGCCGTTCGAGGATGCCGTCGGTGCACATCACGATCACCTCGCCGGGGGCGACGTGGGTGATGCCGCGGCGGAAGCGGGCCTCGGGCAGCGGCCCGATCACCGTGCCGCCGACGTCGAGCGTGCGCTGCGCGCCGCCGGGGCCGAACACCACCGGCGGCTGGTGGCCCGCGTTGACGTAGATCAGGTTGCCGTCCTGCTCGAGCTCGCCGTAGAAGACGGAGACGAAGCGCGACGACAGGTTCGAGCGGTGGATCACCCGGTTCAGCGTCTCGAACACGTGGCTGACCTTGAGCTCGCGGGCGAGGCCCATGCGCAGGCCGGTGACGACGTCGCGCACCACCAGCGCCGCCGGCAGGCCGTGCCCCGAGGCGTCGCCGATCGAGACGCCGAGCATCTCCGCGCCGTACGGCATGAAGTCGTAGAAGTCGCCGCCCACCTCGTCGGCATTGACCGAGCGGCAGGCGATTTCGTAGCCCGCGAATTTCGGAGGGTCTTCGACCAGCAGCGAGCGCTGGATCTGGGCCGCCTCCTTGACGCTGCCGCGCACCCGCTCGTCCCACAGCCGCGAGCCCAGCGCCGAGCGCACGGTGTTGAGGGTGAAGTCGAGTTCCTCGCGCTGCCAGCCTTCGTCGAGCACGAACAGCATCACCGAACGGTTGGGCCGCGCGCCGACGACCAGGCCGGCTGCGGCGGCGTTCGGGAACAGGCCCTGGCGGTAGGGCGAAGACTCGGCCAGCGGGTCGTCGAAGATGTAGACGCGGTGCTGGAAGATCGCGGTGAGCGGCGAGCGCAGCGGGTCGAAGCTGTCCGCGAGCCGCCCGCCCGGGTCGCCGACCAGCTTCTGCAGCTCGAAGTCGTCGCGGCGCTCGCGGTACAGCGCGGCGGCCCGCAGCCGCAGCGCGTCCCGCAGCGCGCCGAACGCGTCCTCGAGGAACGAGTCGAGCACCTTGCGCTGCGCTTTCCCGCGGTCGAGGCGGCCGAACAGCGCGTCGAGACGGCGATAGAGGAGCTTGGCGTCGAGGCGAGTGTCCATGGGAAGGGCGCGGATCTTAGCACCCGGCCCGTGAAGCCCCGGTGACGCTCGACACGAGCCTCAGCCGACGACGGCCTCGTCGCCCTCGATCCGCACCGGGCGCAGCGGCAGCGGCACGGACACCGGTCCCATCAGCGGGCGGCCTTCGGCGTCGAAGGAGCCGCCCTGGCAGGGGCACTTGTACTGCCGCTCCACCTCCTGCCAGGCGACGATGCAGCCCTGGTGGGTGCACACGAGCGAGCGCGCCACCAGCCCGCTCGCCGTGCGCGACACCTCGACGCGATCGTCGCCGAGCGCGACCACGACCCGCCGCCCGCCGTCGAGGTGGGCGAGCGGCACGCGCGCGACCGGGGCCGCCGCGCCATCGCGACGGCAGCCGGGAGTCAGCGACAGCGCGGCCACGCCGAGCAGCTTCAGGGCCTGCCGCCGTTGGCAGCTCTCGCTTCGCCGTGAACTCATCGGGCCCAAGGTACGCCGACGGTGAGGCGGCCGCCGCTGGTGATTTCTGCGCCAGTCCGCCGCAACCGATGCCGCGGCCAGCACGCCCCTTGCGCGTGGCGCTGTGGAGTTTCGCGACAGTCCGGCTCCGCAAGGACCCTTTCGTCTGGCCCGCGGCTTGCTACGGAGTGGCCAATTCCTCTCCGTGCCCTTTCGCGAGGGACAGGGGGTCTCGTGATGAGCTTGCACGCGACCGGTGCTCTCGACCGGGTGTTCCCGGCCCCGCGACCCGCCCCTGCCTCGCCCCTGTCGTTCACCGAAGCTCGGGGAGGCGTCCGCTTGTAGTCCAGGAGGTGGGGGATGAGCGTCGGCTTGTGGGGAACCACGCCAGGGACGGCGAGAGCGCACGCGGGTGTCGACCGGCGCTCCTTCGTCCAGATCGTCACGATGGCCGCGGCCTCCATCGGGCTCGGCGAGAGCGCCGCCGCGAAGATGGTCGAGGCGGTCGCCAGGGGGGCGAAGCCCTCGGTCATCTGGCTCCACTTCCAGGAGTGCACCGGGTGCACCGAGTCGCTGCTGCGCACCTCGCACCCCGGAATTGCGGAGCTGATCCTCGACCTCGTCTCGCTCGACTACCACGAGACGCTGCTCGCCGCCGCGGGTCACCAGGCCGAGAAGTGCCTGAAGGACGCGATGGCCGCCAACGCCGGCAAGTACGTGCTCGTGGTCGAAGGCGCGATCCCCGAGAAGGACGGCGGCGTCTACTGCATGATCGGCGGCCGCACCGCCGTCGACATGCTGAACGACGTGGCGGCGAAGGCCGGCGCGGTGATCGCGATCGGCTCGTGCGCCTCGTGGGGCGGCATCCCCTCGGCCCCGCCCAACCCGACGGGCGCGACCGGCGCGCCGATGATCCTCAAGGGCAAGACCGTGGTGACGCTGCCCGGCTGCCCCGCCAACCCCTACATCTTCCTGGGCACCGCGCTGCAGTACGTGGCGCTCGGCAAGCTGCCCGAGCTCGACGAGCTGGGCCGGCCGAAGTTCGCCTACGGCCGCACGATCCACGAACACTGCCCGCGCCGCGCCCACTTCGACGCCGGCCGCTTCGCGAACCAGTTCGGCGACGAGGGCCACCGCCTCGGCTACTGCCTCTACAAGCTCGGCTGCAAGGGCCCGGCGACCCACGCCAACTGCTCGACGCTGCACTTCGGCGAGGTCACCGACGCCTGGCCGATCGGCCTCGGCCACCCCTGCTTCGGCTGCACCGAGCAGAAGCTGGCCTTCAAGGTCCCGCTGCACGACACCGTCGACATCGAACGGCCGACGCCGCCCGACACCTACCCGGCGGTCGGCGCGCCGCAGGGCAAGGTCGGCGCGATCGCCGCCGGCGTCGCCGGGCTCGCGGCCGGCGCCGCGCTCGGTGCGGGTTACCGCTTCGCGAAGGCGCACGAGACGAAGCAGCCGCCGGCCGGCGAGAGCGGAGGAGGCGACTCGTGACGCCCTCGCGGCGGACCGCGCTCAAGGTGCTCGCGGGCGGCGGCTGCGCGGCCGCCGCCGCCGCGGCGCCGGCGCTGGCCCGCGAGCCGAAGGTGGCGCCGCCCGGCGCCATGGGCATGCTCTACGACACCACGCGCTGCATCGGCTGCAAGGCGTGCGTATTCGCCTGCCAGCAGGCCAACGGCCTGGAGCCGGAGCGCGACCCCTCGGGCCTGCACCTGGCCCCGGTCGACCTCGGCGCCCGCACCAAGAACGTGATCAAGCTGTACAAGGACGGCCCGCGCATGTCGTACGTGAAGGCGCAGTGCATGCACTGCGTCGACCCGGCCTGCGCCAGCGCCTGCATGCTGCACTCGCTGCAGAAGGACCCGAAGACGGGCGTCGTGCACTACGACCCCTCCTACTGCGTCGGCTGCCGCTACTGCCAGATGGCCTGTCCGTTCGGCGTGGCCAAGTTCGAGTTCGAGAAGGCCGTGCCGAAGATCGTCAAGTGCGAGCTGTGCCGGCACCGCGTCAAGGGCGAGGCGGCGAAGGACAGAAGCGGCTTCACCCGCTACGCGAGCGGGGAAGGGCCGGCCTGCTGCGAGGTGTGCCCGCGCGAGGCGGTCGTCTACGGCACCCGCGAGGAGCTGATCGCGGAGGCCGCCCGCCGCATCGAGCAGAACCCGGGCCGCTACTTCGAGAACCGCGCCTACGGGCTCACCGAGGCCGGCGGCACCCAGGTGCTGTACCTGTCCCACCTGCCGTTCGGGCTGATCGGCCTGCCCGACCTGGGCGCGCGCGGCGTCCCGCACGTCGCGTACACGATCCAGGAGGGGATCTACAAGGGGTTCGTCGCCCCCGTGGCGCTGTACGGCGCGCTGGCGGTGGCGATGTGGCGCAACCGGCGCGGCGCCGCGGCGCCTCCCGCGGGCGGGGAGGGGGTGCCGTCGTGAGCTCCCACGCGGTCGTGCACACCCCCGTCGGCGGCGAGCTGATGACGCCGTTCTTCCGCAAGCTGCTCTTCTTCGTCGCGCTGGGCGCTGCCGCGGCGCTGTGGCGCTTCGCGTTCGGCATCGGCGCCGTCAGCAACCTCAACGACGGCTACCCGTGGGGGATCTGGATCGCGTTCGACGTCGTCACCGGCACGGCGCTCGGCTGCGGCGGCTACGCGGTGGCGCTGCTCGTCTACGTGCTCAACAAGGGCGAGTACCACCCGCTGGTGCGGCCCGCGGTACTGACCAGCCTGCTCGGCTACGGCCTGGCGGTGCTGGCGGTGACGATCGACCTCGGCCGCTACTGGGACCTGTGGAAGGTGCCGGTCTTCTTCTGGCGCTGGAGCGGCTCCCCGCAGCTCGAGGTCGCGCTGTGCGTGGCCGCCTACGTCACGGTGCTGCTCGTCGAGCTGTCGCCGGCGGCCTTCGAGAAGTGGAAGGACGGGGCCCACGCCGGCCTGCGCCGGCTGTCGGAAGCGGGCCTGCGCTTCATGGACAAGGCGCTCGTCTGGATCCTGGCTCTCGGCATGCTGCTGCCGACCATGCACCAGTCGTCGCTCGGCACCATGATGCTGCTGGCCGGCCCGCGGCTGCACCCGCTGTGGTTCACGCCGTGGCTGCCGTTCCTGTTCCTCGTCAACTGCATCGTGATGGGCTACGCGGTGGTGGTGCTCGAGGCCTCGTGGTCGGCCCGCGAGTTCGGCCGCCCGCGCGAGGACGCGATGCTCGCGAAACTGTCCAGGGTGGCCTTCTTCGTCGCCGCCTTCTGGCTCGCGTTCCGCGCGCTCGAGGTGGTCGTCGCCGGCGACCTCAGCCTGGTGGCCTCGCCCATCGGAGTCGTCTTCCTGGTCGAGCTGGCGCTGGCGGCGCTGCCCGTGTGGTGGCTGTCGAACGACGCGAGGCGCGCCGAGGCCGCGTACCAGGTGCGCTCCGCGCTGATGCTGGTGCTGGCCGGCACCGTGTACCGCATCAACACCTACTGGATCGCGTTCAACCCGGGCCCGCAGTGGTCGTACTTCCCCGCGGTGCCGGAGCTTCTCATCACCTTCGGCATCGTCGCGCTGGAGATCGCCCTCTACCTGTGGGCGGTGCGCACGTTCCCGATCCTGGCCGGCGGCGAAGCCGGCGCCGTCGCGAGGGGGTAGCACATGGCACGGATCGTCATCGACCCGATCACCCGCATCGAGGGCCACCTCCGCATCGACGTCGAGGTGGAAGGCGGCAGCGTGCGCAACGCCTGGGCCTCGGGCCAGATGTGGCGCGGCATCGAGACCATCCTGCTCGGCCGCGACCCGCGCGAGGCCTGGCTGTTCACCCAGCGCTTCTGCGGCGTGTGCACGACGGTGCACGCGATCGCCTCGGTGCGCGCGGTCGAGAACGCGCTGTCGCTGGAGGTGCCGAAGAACGCCCAGTACATCCGCAACCTGCTGGTGATCGCGCACGCGCTGCACGACCACATCGTCCACTTCTACCACCTGTCCGCGCTCGACTGGGTGGACGTGGTCTCGGCGCTGAAGGCCGACCCGGCGAAGGCGTCGGCGCTCGCCGAGTCGCTGTCCGACTGGCCCGGCAACGGCCGCCTCGACCTGAAGGCCGTCCAGGACAAGCTCAAGGGCTTCGTCGACGCCGGCCAGCTCGGCATCTTCGCCAACGGCTACTGGGGCCACCCGGCGATGAAGCTGCCGCCCGAGGTGAACCTGCTGGCCGTCTCGCACTACCTGCAGGCGCTCGAGTACCAGCGCAAGGCCAACCAGGTCGTCGCCATCCTCGGCTCCAAGACGCCGAACATCCAGAACCTGGCGGTCGGCGGCGTCGCCAACGCCATCAACCTCGACAACCAGGCGACGCTCAACATGGAGAAGCTCTGGAAGGTGCAGAGCCTGCTCAAGGAGGTCGTCGACTTCGTGCAGCGGGTCTACGTGCCCGACGTCTGCGCGATCGGCGCCATGTACCCCGAGTGGCTCGGCTACGGTGCCGGGGTCAAGAACTACCTGGCCGTGCCCGACCTGCCGATCGACTCGCCGGCGACGGAGTTCGACCTGCCGGGCGGCACGATCATGAACGGCGACTTCTCGACCTACAAGCCGATCAAGAACTTCACCGACCCCTACTTCAAGGACAACGTCAGCGAGGGCATCGCCCACTCCTGGTACGAGGGCGACTGGTCGCGGCACCCGTTCGAGGAGGACACGGTCCCCAGGCCCGGCAAGTTCGACGACAAAGGCAAGTACTCCTGGGTCAAGTCGCCGCGTTTCCAGGGCCAGCCGATGCAGGTCGGTCCGCTCTCGCAGGTGCTGGTCGGCTACGTCTCCGGCCACGCGCTCACGAAGAAGTGGGCGGACGCGGCGCTCGACAAGGTGTCGGCGATCGCGAAGGTGCGGGTGACGCCGGCGATGCTGCAGTCGACGCTGGGCCGCCACGCCGCGCGCGCGGTGCGCACCGCGGTGATCGGCGACCTCGCGCTCAAGCACTGGAAGCTGCTGGTCGACAACATCGCTTCGGGTGACACCGACATCTTCAACCCGCCGAGCTTCCCGAAGGGCGAGGTGCGCGGCTTCGGCTTCCACGAGGCGCCGCGCGGCGCGCTGTCGCACTGGGTCGTCGTGCGCGACGGCAAGATCGCCAACTACCAGGCTGTGGTGCCGACGACCTGGAACGCCAGCCCGCGCGACGCCAAGGAGGTCAAGGGGCCGTACGAGGCGTCGCTCGTCGGCAACCCCGTGGCCAACCCCGAGCTGCCGCTCGAGGTGCTGCGCACCGTGCACTCGTTCGACCCCTGCCTCGCCTGCGCGGTCCACACCCTCGACCCGGAGGGCCGCGAGATCGCGCGGGTGAAGGTGCTGTGAACGCGACCGTGGCCCCGACCGTCGCCGTGCTCGGCCTCGGCAACGTGCTGATGAGCGACGACGGCCTGGGGCCCACCGTGATCCGCGAGCTGGAGGCGGCCTGGGCGCCGCACCCCGAGGTCGAGCTGCTCGACCTCGGGACCCCGGGCCTCGACCTGCTGCCGTTCGTGTGCGACCGGCGGGCGCTGGTGCTGGTCGACACCGTGCGCTCCGACGGGCCGCCGGGCACGCTGCGCCTGTACCGCAAGGAGGCGATCCTGGCTCACCCGCCGCGGACGCGGCTGTCGCCGCACGATCCGGGCGTCAAGGAGGCGCTGCTGCTCGCCGATCTCGAGGGCCGCGGGGCGACGTCCGTGCTGCTGGTCGGCGTCGTGCCCGGCTGCTCGCGGCAGGGCGTGACGCTGACGCGCGAGGTGACCGCGGCCGTGCCGCAGGCGCTGCGCGCGGTGCTCGACGAGCTGGACCGGCTCGAGGTGCCGTCGCGGCCGCTGGCGCGACCGCGGCCGGTGGACCTGTGGTGGCGGGAGCCGGGCGCGACGCGCTGAAGCGCGTCGAGCGCGCGCTGGTCGTCCTGATCGCGATCCACAGCGTCGGGGTCGGGCTGGCGCTGCTGTTCGTGACCGAGTGGGGCGCGCAGCTCGGCGGCTTCGGCGAGGTGCGGCCACTGTTCTTCGCCCGCCAGGCCGGCGCGTTCCACCTCGTCGTGGCCGCCGGCTACCTGATCGAGTACTTCCGCTACGGCGGCGTCGTCTTCCTGCTGACGACCAAGACGATCGCCGTGGTGTTCCTGGCGACGGTGTGGTTGCTGGGCGGTGCGCCGTGGGTGATCCCGGTGTCGGCCCTGGGCGACGGGCTGATGGCGCTCCTGGCCTGGCGCGTGCACGTGCTCGCCCGCGGGTGAAGCCGATGCGCGATCGGGACCATCCGACTGGGCCGGGCCGCCGCTCGGCCCTGCTGCGATTCGGCGGCGCGCTCGGGGCCGTCGCGCTCGGGGCCTGCGGTCGCGGACCCGAATCGACGGCTCCCGGCGCGGAGTTCGCGCTCGACGAGTTGCCCCCTGGCGGCCGCCGACTGCTGGTGGTCGACGGCGATCCCGTCGAGGTGACGCACACGGAGAGCGGGCTCGTCGCGCGCTCTCTCGTCTGCACCCACTTCGGCTGCCCGCTCCGCTGGGACGCGGCGAAGGACCAGTACGTGTGTCCGTGCCACGAGGGAGCCTTCGGCGCCGACGGCCGGCCCGTGGCCGGGCCGCCGGTGCGGCCGCTGCGCGTGCTGCCCGTGCGCGTCGAGGCCGGGCGCGTCCGGGTCGAGCCCGCGCCGTCGTGAGCGTACTGCCGCTGCCCCGGCTGGTCGTCACCGGCGCCTCGGGCTTCGTCGGCCGCCACCTGCTCGACGCGCTCAAGCACGACTACCTCGTCTTCGGCCTGGCGCGGCGCTCGCAGTCCGAGTCGGGCGCCCCGGTCCACCCGAACATCACCTGGTGGCAGGTCGACATCGGCGACCGGCTGCCGCTCGAGCAGGCCTTCGCCCGCATCCGCGACGGCGGCGGCGCGGACGTCCTGATCCACCTCGCGGCCCACTACGACTTCACCGGCGAGAACCACACCGAGTACGAGCGCACCAACGTCACCGGCCTGCGCAACGTGCTCGACCTCTCGCGCGGCCTCGGCCTCAGGCGCTTCGTGTTCTCGAGCTCGCTCGCCGCCTGCGAGCTGCCGCCGCCGGGCGCGGTGCTCGACGAGACGAGCCCGCCCGACGGCCACCACGTCTACGCCCGCTCCAAGCGCATCGGCGAGCAGATGGTGCGCGAGTACGAGAAGTACTTCCCGTCGACGATCGTGCGCTTCGCCGCGCTGTTCTCCGACTGGTGCGAGTACGCGCCGCTCTACATGTTCCTCGAGACCTGGCTGTCGTGGGCGTGGAACCGCAACGTGATCGCCGGCCGCGGCACGGCCGCCATCCCGTACCTGCACGTCGAGGACCTGGTGATGTTCTTCGAGCGGTTGCTCGACTGCGAGCGCGAGCTCGCTCCCGGCGAGATCCTGCTCGCGAGCCCGGACGGCTCCGTCTCCCACCTCGAGCTGCACGAGGAGGCGACGCTGCTCCACTTCGGGCGCCGCAAGAAGCCGATCCTGCTGCCGAAGGCGCTGTGCGTGCCGGGCCTGCACGGGCGCGACCTGCTCGGCCGCCTGCTTGGGCAGCGGCCGTTCGAGCGCCCGTGGATGGCCGACTACATCGACAAGGCGATGAACGTCGACGCCCGCCGCACCCGTGCCCGGCTCGACTGGGCGCCGCGGCCGCGGCTCGAGATCCTGCGCCGCCTGCCGTTCCTCGTCGAGCACCGCAAGACCGAGCCGCTCGAGTGGGACCGCGTCAACCACGCGGCGATGAAGGAGGCGCGGCTGCGCGCCAACCTCCTGATCCACTCGCTGCTCAAGCGCCACAAGCTGGAGATCGAGCACGAGTTCACGGCGTACCTGACGAGCGACGAGGGGCGCCGGCGGTTCCCGAGCTACCAGGGGCTCACCGTCGAGGAGCACCAGTGGAACCACCAGTTGATCCTCGGCCACCTGATGAACGCGGTGCGCACCCGCGAGCGCGGCCTGCTGATGCACTACTGCGCCGACCTCGCGCGCCGCCGCTTCGCGCAGGGCTACGACCCGGCCGAGGTCTGCGGCGCGCTGGAGCAGCTCAACCGCATCTGCTTCAAGGTGCTGCGCCGCGACCGCGAGACCGACGGCCTGCAGCACGAGATGCGCGACCACATCACGATGACGCTGCGCTTCGGCTGCGACCAGGCCCAGCACACCTTCGAGCACCTGGCGGTGGCCGCGCGCCGGCAGGGCGGGCGCCCGCCGACCCCGCCCGTCGCGCAATAGCTGCGCCCGGCCGTGCGGCGGGAGCAGCGCTTGCGGTCGGGACCGGCGGCGACGACTGCGGGCCTCTGGCATGCGACTTGGTAGAACAGGGACATGGAACCCTCCGGCCAGCGTCTGACGCTGCGCGGCATCGTGCAGGGGGTGGGCTTCCGCCCCTTCGTGCTGCGGCTCGCCCGCGAGTGCGGCGTCTCCGGCCGGGTCTGGAACCACGCGGCCGGCGTCACGATCGAGGGCTTCGCGAACGCCGAGGTTCTGGCCACGTTCACCCGCCGACTGCGGACGGAGGCGCCTCCCGGGGCGCGCATCGACGACCTGAGCTCCGAGGCGATGGCCGGCACGGCGCCTGCCGCGTTCACGATCGAACCCTCGGCGGCGGCGGCCGAGCGCGTCGTCTCGATCCCGCCCGACCTCGCCGTGTGCGACGACTGCCTGGCGGAGATCGCCGACCCCGCCGCGCGACGTTACCGCTACCCGTTCACCAACTGCACCGCGTGCGGCCCGCGCTTCACGATCGCGCGCGACGTGCCGTGGGATCGCCCCGCGACCACGATGGCGGGCTTCGCCATGTGCGACGCGTGCC
This sequence comes from Vicinamibacteria bacterium, assembly GCA_025994075.1. Lineage (GTDB taxonomy): Bacteria > Acidobacteriota > Vicinamibacteria > Fen-336 > Fen-336 > WYBL01. The sequence continues at coordinate 144,808 of JAMQGV010000017.1, read as the reverse complement.
GCGCGGAGTTCGAGGACCCCGGCGATCGCCGCTTCCACGCCCAGCCGATCGCCTGCCCGGCCTGTGGCCCGCGCCTGCGCCTCGTCGACGCCGGCGGCCACTCGCTCGGCGAAGGCGACGCGGCGCTGCGCGCCGCGGCGCGCGCGCTGCGGGCGGGCGGCATCGTCGCGGTCAAGGGCCTGGGCGGTTTCCACCTCGCCTGCGACGCGACCTTCGCGCCCGCGGTTTCGCGGCTGCGCGAGCGCAAGCGGCGCGAGCAGAAGCCGCTGGCGGTCATGGTCCGCGACCTGGCCGCGGCCGCCCGCCACGCCGGCCTGCGCGAAGAGGAGCGCGCGCTGCTGCGCTCGCCGGCGCGGCCGGTGGTGCTCGTCGAGCGCCGCCACGACTCCCGGCTGGCCCCGGGCGTCGCCCCCGACAACCCGCTGGTCGGCCTGCTGCTCGCCTACACCCCGCTGCACCACCTCTTGCTGGAGGCGGCGCAGCGGCCGCTGGTGATGACCTCGGCCAACCTCTCGGAGGAGCCGCTGTGCTGGCGCGACGACGAGGCCCGCGAGCGGCTGCGCGGTCTCGCCGACCTGTTCCTCGTCCACGATCGCGAGATCGTCGCGCCCTGCGACGACTCGGTCGCCCGCTGCATCGCCGGCGCGCCGACGCTGCTGCGGCGGGCGCGCGGGCACGTGCCGGGGGCGCTGCCGGTGGCGCGTCCGTTCGCGCGACCGGTGCTGGCCTGCGGCGCGCTGCTCAAGAACACGTTCTGCGTCGGCGCCGGCGCTGCGGCCCACCTCGGTCCCCACGTCGGCGACCTCGAGAACGTGGCGACCCTCGACGCCTGGGAGGCGGCGATCGAGCGTGCGCTGCGCTTCCTCCGCGTCACGCCCGAGGTGGTGGCTCACGACCTGCACCCCGAGTACGCCTCGACGCGCTACGCGCTGGCGCGGCCCGAGCCGCTGAAGGTCGCCGTCCAGCACCATCACGCCCACGTCGCCGCGCTGATGGCGGAGCACCGGCTCGAGGACCGGTTGCTGGGTCTCGCCTGGGACGGCACCGGCCACGGCACCGACGGCACGGCGTGGGGCGGCGAGTTCCTGCTGGTCGGCGCCGACGGCTCGTGCGAGCGGATCGCCACGTTCCGCCCGCTGGCGATGGCGGGCGGCGACCGCGCGGTGCGCGAGGTGTGGCGCCTCGCGCTGGCGCTGGTCGAAGACGCGTTCGACGGCGCTCCGCCCACCGCAGCGCTCGCCCTGTTCGACGCCGTGCCGCGCCACGACCTCCACGTCGTCCGCCAGATGCTGGCGTCGGACCTCAACACGCCGCGGGCCCGTGGCGTCGGCCGCTACTTCGACGCCTTCGGCGCGCTGGGCCTGGTGCGGGCGCGCTCGAGCTACGAGGGCGAGGTGGCGCTCCTGTGGAACGTCGCCGCCGACCCCGCCGAGCCCGGCCGCTACCCCTTCCACCTTCACACCCGGCACCTCCCGTGGGAGATCGACCTGCGGCTCACGGCCCGCGCGGCGGTGCGCGACCTGATGGACGGGCGCGGCGCGCCCACTGTGTCCGCCCGCTTCCATCGCTCGCTGGTGGCCGCCGCCGAGGAGGTCGTGCGGCTCGCGGCCCGCCACCACGGCCGGACGCCGGTGGGGCTCACCGGGGGCTGCTTCCAGAACCCGCTGCTGGCCGAGGGCCTGCTCGCGGCCCTGGGCGGGTTCGACGTGCGGTTGCACCGCGAGGTGCCGCCGGGGGACGGGGGCCTGGCGCTCGGGCAGGCGGTCGTGGCCGACGCCGTGGCACGGAAATCGCTCTAGAAGACGACGGAGGTTCGCCGATGTGCCTGGGAGTGCCGGGACGCGTGGTGTCGGTCGAGGGCCTCGTCGCCACGGTCGACTTCTGGGGCGTGCGCCGCGCGGTGCGCCTCGAGCTGGTGGACGAGCCGGTGCAGGCCGGCGACTACGTGCTGAACCACGTGGGCTTCGCGATCCGCCGCATTCCGGAGGAGGACATCCAGGGCACGCTCGACCTCTACGAGTCGCTGCTGCGCGGCGACGGCGACCTGATGGCAGCGGACGTGCGCGCCGAGCTGGAAGCGAACCCGGAGCAATCCCCCGATGCCTGAAGGGGCCGACTCCCGCCAGCTCAAGTTCCGCGACCCCGCGCGGGCGCGCGACCTGGGCCGCGCGCTGACGGCGGCTGCCGATGCGATGGGGCGCACGGTCAGCCTGATGCACGTGTGCGGCAGCCACGAGCAGGCGATCGCCCGCTACGGGCTGCGCGCCGCGTTCCCCCGCTCGCTCGACGTGATCATGGGCCCCGGCTGCCCGGTCTGCATCACCGACACCCCCGAGGTCGACGAGGGCGTCGCGCTGGCGCGCCAGGGCGTGACGATCGCGACCTACGGCGACATGGTCAAGGTGCCGGGCACGGTGCTCTCGCTGGGCGACGCCCAGGCCGAAGGCGCGAAGGTGGAGGTCGTCTACAGCGTGACCCAGGCCGTGGAGCTGGCGCGCGCGACCCGCGAGCCCGTGGTCTTCTTTGCGACAGGATTCGAGACCACGGCGGTGGCGACGGCGGCCGCGCTGCTCGGCGGCGTGCCCGACAACTTCTCCGTGCTCTCGGCGCACAAGTACATCCCGCCTGTGATGGAGATCGTGGCCGAGATGCCGGGCTCGAAGGTCGAGGGCTTCCTCGCCGCGGGCCACGCGGCCACGATCACGGGCTGGGGCGTGTTCGAGGCGTTCGTCGAGCGCCACAAGTTGCCGGTGGTCGTGGCGGGCTTCGAGCCGCTCGACATCCTGGCCGCGCTCGTCAAGCTGGTGGAGCTGGTGCGCGACCGCAAGCCCGAGGTCGTCAACATGTTCCCGCGCTGCGTCACCCGCGAGGGCAACCGCAACGCGCAGGAGCAGTTGTTCAAGGTGTTCCGCCCCGCGGGCGGGCGCTGGCGCGGCATCGCCCACGTGCCCAACGGCAACCTGCGGCTGCGCGACGAGTGGGCCCACGTGGACGCCCGCCGCCGCTTCGACATCGACCTGCGCCCGCTGTGGAAGTACGCGCCGCCCGCGCTGGTCCAGGACTGCATCTGCGGCGACATCATGGCGGGCATCGCCAACCCGAAGCAGTGCAAGCTGTTCGGGAAGGAGTGCGTGCCGGACACGCCGGTCGGCGCCTGCATGGTCTCGTCCGAGGGCACCTGCAAGATCTGGCACCTCTACGGCGGCGTCCCCGACCTCTCGTCGCCGGACGCCCCGCAGGCCGAGGTGCGGCCATGAACCTCCGACTCGACCTGCTCGGCGAACGCGTCTCGATGAAGCACGGCGCGGGCGGCCGCGCGATGCGGCAGCTGATCGGCGAGGTGTTCACCGACGGCTTCCCCAAGGCTCCCGCTGGCGCGATCGGCCTCGACGCGATGGACGACGGCGCGGCGCTGCCGCTCGGCGACGGCCGCTTCCTGGTGGTCACCACCGATTCCCACGTCGTGCTGCCGGCGTTCTTCCCGGGCGGCGACATCGGCCGCCTCGCGGTCTCCGGCACCGTCAACGACCTGGCGATGATGGGCGCCACCGAGCCGCTCGGCCTCACCTGCGCGGTGGTCGTCGAGGAGGGCTACCCGCGCGCCGACCTCGACCGCATCCACGCCTCGATGGTCGCGGCCTGCGTCGAGGCCGGCACCACGGTCGTCACCGGCGACACCAAGGTGATGGGCAAGGGCCAGCTCGACGGCATCGCGCTCAACACCACGGGCGTCGCGATCGCCACCCGCGTCGTGCGCGACTGCGGCCTGCAGCCGGGCGACCGGCTGATCGTCACCGGCACCATCGGCGACCACGGCTGCGCGGTGATGGCGGCGCGGCACAAGCTGGACCTCGCGGGCGACCTGCGCTCCGACGTGGCACCGATCAACGGCCTGATCCGCGCCGCGCTGGCCGCGGGCGGCGACGGGCTGGTCACCCTCAAGGACCCGACCCGCGGCGGGCTGTCCTCCGCGCTGCACGAGATGGCGCACAAGAGCGGGGTCGGCGTGCTGCTCGACGAGACCGCGGTGCCCGTGAACGCGGCGGTGCGCGCGGCCTCCGAGCTGCTGGGCATCGACCCGCTGGTGATCGCCAACGAGGGCAAGGCGTTGATCGGCGTGCGGCCCGACGCCGCGGAGGCGGTGCTGGCCGCGCTCCGCGCGCACCCGCAGGGGCGCGACGCGGCGATCGTCGGCACCTGCACCGCGGAGCGCCGCGGCCAGGTCGTGCTCGACACCGGCTTCGGCCGCCGGCTGCTGGTCGAGATCGAAGGCGAGCCGCTGCCGAGGATCTGCTGATGAGCCACATCCGCGTGGAGCGCACGGAGGACGGCGTCGGCTGGCTGACCATCGACCGCCCGCAGCGGCTCAACTCGCTCGACGTCGAGACCGCCCGCGACCTGCGCAAGGCCGGGCTCGAGCTGTGCCGCGACACGGCGGTGCGCTGCGTCGTGCTCTCGGGCGTGAACGGCGTCTTCTGCAGCGGCGCCGATCTCAAGTACATCCGCGCCGGCGGCGAGGCGGCGGACCTCGGCTACCTGCAGCCGAAGACGCGCGAGATCGCGGCCGGCCACGGCGAGCGCTTCAAGCAGATCCTCGAGTACCTGCACGCGACGATCTCGGAGCTGAAGCGCGCGCCCAAGCCGGTAGTGGCGGCGGTCGACGGCGTCGCGGCCGCGGGCGGCTTCGGCCTGGCGATGGCCTGCGACATCGTGCTGGCCTCGGCCCGTTCCCGCTTCGAGTGGGCGTACGGCAAGACCGCGCTGACCGGGGCCGAGAGCTCGACCTTCTTCCTGCCGCGGCTCGTCGGCCTGCGCCGCGCGTTCGACCTCGCCTTCCTGAACCCGCGGCTCGACGCCGCGAAAGCGAAGGAGATCGGCCTCGTCAGCGAGGTGATCGCGGAGGCGGAGTGGGACGCGGAAGTGCGGCGGATCGCCGCCCAGCTCGCGGCCGGGCCGACCCGCTCCTACGCGGTGACCAAGATGCTGCTGCACGCGGCGGACGGCGTCGACCGTCTCGACGTCCACCTCGATCGCGAGCTGGAGGAGCTGGCGCGCGCCGCCGACGGCGAGCTGGTCGCCGAGGGCATCACGGCCTTCTTCGAGAAGCGGCCGCCGAAGTTCCCCCATGCATGAGTACTCGATCGTGCAGGCGCTGGTGAACCAGGTGGAGGAGCAGGTGCGCCGCCACCAGGCCCGCGCCGTGCACGCGGTGTGCGTGCAGGTCGGCGCCTTGTCGGGCGTCGACGTGGGGCTTCTGAAGACCGCCTACGACCTGTTCCGCGAGGACACGATCTGCGCGCGCGCCGAGCTGAAGGTGGAGCCGGTCGAAGCCCGCTGGGAATGCCGCGCCTGCCGTGCGGAACTGGCCCCCGGCGGCCCCTTGACGTGCGACCGCTGCGGCGGCGCGGTGCGGCTGGCGCAGGGCGACGAGATCGTGCTGGCGAAGCTCGAGCTGGAGGTGGCGTGATGTGCGATTCGTGCGGCTGCGGTGACTCCAAGATCGTCCCGGTCGAGGTCCAGGAGCGCGTGCTCGCGGCCAACGACCGCCAGGCCGCCCACAACCGCTCCCACTTCCGCGAGCGCGGCGTGCTCACGGTCAACCTGATGGGCTCGCCGGGCGCAGGCAAGACCGCGGTGCTCGAGTCGCTGTCGCGCCACTACGCGGGCTCGCGCAAGCTGGGCGCGCTGGCGGGCGACCTCGCCACCGAGAACGACGCCAACCGGCTGGAGGCGGCCGGCATCCCGTCGCTGGCGATCACCACCGGCAACGCCTGCCATCTCGACGCCGACATGGTCCACGCGGCGCTGCACCGCCTCGCCTGGAAGGACGTCGACCTGCTGTTCGTCGAGAACGTCGGCAACCTGGTGTGCCCGGCGGTCTACGACCTCGGCCAGGAGTGCAACGTGGTGGCGCTCGCCGTCACCGAGGGCCTCGACAAGCCGATCAAGTACCCGGTGATGTTCAAGGGCGCCGACCTGGTGCTGCTGACCAAGACCGACCTGCTGCCGCACCTCTCCGGCGTGTCGCTCGCGGGCTACGAGGACTCGCTGCGCAAGGTGATGCCGCGCTTCGAGGCGATCCCGGTGTGCGCGACGACGGGCGAAGGCCTCGACCGCTTCGCGTCCTGGCTCGAAGCCCGCCGCGCGGCCATCCCCCGCGCGACCCACGCCCACGCCCACGACCACCACCACCACGAACACCCGCACCACGCGCACGGGCACTGAACCCGCGCGGTACAGCTCTCGCCCGACCTCGAGCGCTTGATCGCCGCTTGCGGCGGCCGCGCCTCGCTCTCCGCGGCGGGGGTCGGAGGGCTACAGCCGCCACGGGACGGCGACGACGCCACAGAGTCACCGAGAGCACAGAGACGCACAGAGGGGTAGATCCGTTGGCGTCCCCGCCGTTCGCCGAGTCGGTCAACTCGACGTCGCGTGAAGCGACGCGACCTGATCCAGAAGCTGGAAGCGTTGGGCTGCGAGCTGATCCGACACGGCGGGAAGCACGACTGGTAACAGAATCCACGAACGCGAATGGCCCAGCCGGTACCGCGTCATGCCGAGATCAACGAACACCTCGCGCGCCATATCCTGAAGAGACTCGCGGACTAGCGCAGCTCTTCCACCACCCGCACCGCCAGGTCCACCTGGTCGAAGGGCGGCATGATGCGGGCGCCGGCGGCCTGGATCTGCTGCCGCCGACAAGACGTCGAAGCAGGCCGACTCGGAGAGCTGCGCTCGCCGGACTCGCCCGCGGGTTCAGAGATCGCTGGCGCTCCGGACGGCGAACGTGTCGCACTGGCGGGCGTCGCCGCTGTCGAAGCCGCGGCGGAACCATCGCGCGCGCTGTTCGCTCGAGCCGTGGGTGAACTTGCGCTCGTCGGAGTGGCCCAGGCTGTCGTCGCCGATCGCATGCGCGGCGGTGAGCGCCTCGCGGAGATCTTCGTCGGTGATCTGGAGCGTCGCGCGGGAGCGATGACCCCAGACGCCCGCCAGACAATCGGCCTGCAGTTCGACGCGCACGGAAGCCTGGTTCGACGTGTCGCCCTCCGGCTTCAGCCGGCTGGAGCCGATCAGGTGCTGCACGTGGTGGCCGACCTCGTGCGCGATGACGTAGGCCTGCGCGAAGTCGCCGGGCGCGCGCAGGCGCCGCTCCATCAAGTCGTAGAAGCTCGGATCGATGTACAGCTTCTGGTCCGCAGGGCAGTAGAAGGGGCCGACGTCGGAGGTCGCGCCGCCGCAGCCCCCCGTCGACACGCTGTTCGCGAACACCACGAGCGTGGGAGCCTGGTAGGCGTTGCGTGCCGCGCCGTAGTCGGGCAGCTCGCCGGCCTGGAACTTCCGGGCCCACACGTCTTCGGTCGAGGCGAGCACGACGCGCGAGAAATCGCAGGCCGCGCCGTTCGCCGGCGACGCCGCACAGACGCTGGCGCCTGGCGCCGAAGCCGCGCCCCCGCCGCCCCCGGTCAGGGTCCCCAGCAGCGCCTGCCTGAGCCCGGCCGGCATCAGGACGAACGCGATGGCGCACACGGCCCCTGCGATCAGCGTGCCCTTGAACCCGAGCAGCCTCACGATCGACACCAGCGCCTGGATCGGGAGGCCCCCGCCACGGCCGCCGCGACCCGTGCCGCGATCTTCGAAGTTGTCGGATCGGCGGTGATCTTCGATGCGCATGGCTGCCTCGCTGCGGGCTTGCGGTCGGCCCGCCCTAGCGTACCTTCAGCGCGAGCTCCCCGGCCAGGATCGGTGCGGCCGGGTCCGTCAGGTCGAAGGACTGCAGCGTCCGCTCCGCTCCGACGAGGAGCCGGCCGCCGCGCAGCGCGAGGGCCGGGTTGCGGCCGGCGGCGCGAACGTGCCCGAGCACTCGCGGGCTCGCTGCGTCCGTCACGTCGACCAGCGTGACGGCGCTGTCGTCCCTCGCGCCGATCGCGACGAGGCCCGGCTGCGCCGCCAGGCGCCCGGGGCGGCCGGGCACGCTCAGCGTGCCGCGCGCGACGGGCGCGTCGCGGTCCGTGAAGTCCACGAGCCGCACCGTCCCCCCGTCGTCGACCACGGCCACGAGGCTGCCGGTGGCCACCAGGTTCGTGGCCGGCGCACCGCCCGCGCTCCAGCTCCCCCGCGCGCGCAAGGTCGAGGCGTCCGACAGGTCGAAGACGCGCAGCTCGCGCATGCTGGCCGGGTCGCCGATGGCGACCACGGCGTGCGTGGCGTCCAGCGCCGCCACCAGGTACGTCGGCTCCTTCAGCTCGAGCGAGCCGACTCTGCGCGGCTCACGGCCGCCTTCGTACAGGGAGAAGCCCTCGAACGGGACGGCCACGAACACCCGTGCTCCGACGGACGCCGCCTGGCCGATGGCAGCGACGGGCTTTGCGAGGCTCAGGCCGGAATGCAGGTCGCGGACGTCCCAGGTCATTCGCGGGTCGGCGACCCAGGCGCTGCTCTCGTCGACGCCGGCCACCTGCCACCTCCGGGGACCGGTCCAGCTCTGGCTGATGCCGCCTTCGTGGGCGAGCGGGGCCGCGCCCTCTTCGACCGGTCGGCCGGCCCCGTCCAACCGCACGCGCAGCAGCCAGCCGTTGCGCTCGTTGTCCGAGGACGTCGTGACCACGACCTGGTCGCCGGAGCCGAAGGCCACGTCCCGGATCGTCGAGGGCTGGGCTCGCGACTGCATCTCCTCGACGACGAAGAGCCCGCCCAGCGGCGACGCGGCGAGCACCGGCAGCACGAAGACGGCCACCGACGCCCAATGGTGGCCCCGGCGCCGGAGGAACCACGCGGCCACGGCTGACGCCAGCCAGGCGACGGGGTAGGCGAGCAGGCTGCCGATCATCACCCACGGGGCCGCGGACGACGCCGAGCCGGGGGCGTCGAACATCATGGGCGAGAAGAGCAGCCCCATCGCGACCATCGGGAGCGGCAGCGCGAGCAGGATGGCCGCCGCGAGGGCGAGCAGGAGCGTCACGGCGGAAGTCGCGGAGCGCGGCGGCCGGTGGCCGAGAGTCGAGCCGGGCATGCCCGGCGATGCTACACGGGCGAACGGCGCCGTTCGCCCAGCGGCCCGCGGCGGGCACGGCGGTTTTCACCGACTATCCAAAACACTCACGGTGATTCTGGACAGTCGTCCAAGAGCGCTGCGCACGCTGGCCTGACCGGAGGGCCCCGGCGACCACGCCCCCGGTGGCCAGCCGGGCACCGGGCGTTAGACTGGCAGACACCCCACCCGCATGAACGCTCCGAGAGCGAAGCCCGTCCGTCCGTTCACGCGCGCTCCTGGCCCGGCACGGCCTGGCGTCGTGCGGCGCGTTCCCGCGCCGCCGCTGCGGCCGTTCGTGTCGCTGCTCTGGGCGACCGACGACGCCGGAGTCACCGCGGCGCCGGAACCCGGGGGCGCGCTCGAGCGCGTCCTGCCGACCGGCGCCATGCACCTCGCGTTCCGGCTGGCGGCGCCGCTCCGCGTGTTCGCCACCGCCGACGGCCGTTCGCCGACGGACCTCGGGCACGCCGTCGTCGGCGGCGCTCGCTCGACCTTCTACGTCCGCGACGTGACCAGGCCCTCGCAGTCGGTGGGAGCGATGCTGCGGCCGGGCGCCGCGGCGCTGCTCTGCGGCGGGTCGGCAGCCGAGTTGGCGGGCACCCACACCGCCCTCGAGGCGCTGTGGGGAAGCGACGCGGCGCGCGCCCTCGAGCGACTGCAGGAGGCGCGCACGCCGGAGCGGCGGCTCGAGATCCTGGAGGCGATCCTCGCCGCGCGGCTGCCGCGCGTGCGCGGTCTGCACCCGGCCGTGGCGGAGGCGCTCGAGCGCGTGGCCGAGGCGCCGAGCGTGGCCGAGCTCGTGCGGACGAGCGGCTACAGCCACCGGCGCTTCGTGGAGCTGTTCGAGGACGCCGTCGGCCTGACGCCGAAGCGGTACGCCCGGGTGCTGCGGCTGCAGCGGGTGCTGCGGCGACTCTCGTCGGCGCCCGCGGTGCCGCTCGCCGAGCTGGCGCTCGATGAAGGATACGGAGACCAGTCGCACCTGTCGCGCGAGGTCGTCGAGATGACGGGCCTGTCGCCGGCGCGCTATCGGGCGCTGGCGCCCGTCGAACCAAACCACGTCTCGGTTTCGTCGCGCCCGCAGGTCAATTTCCTCCAAGATCGCCGGCGGGCCGCGCCCTAATCTGCAGGCATTCGAGGAGGAGCCCCATGGCCATTCACGAGCTGTTTCCCTACCTGCGGGTGAAGGACGCCGGCCGCGCCATCGACTTCTACGTGCGCGCATTCGGCGCCACGGAGAAGTTCCGGCTCACGGAGCCGGGCGGCCGCATCGGTCACGCCGAGCTGGATTTCGGCGGCGCCACGCTGATGCTCTCGGACGAGTACCCCGAGCTCGGCTGCCTCGGCCCGCAGTCGATCGGCGGGACGTCGATGTCGATCCACCTCCACGTCGACGACTGCGACCGCATGATCCGGCACGCGGCGGCGGAGGGCGCCGTGGTCGTGCGTGAACCCTCGGACGCCTTCTACGGCGAGCGCTCCGGAACCGTGCGCGACCCCTTCGGGCACGAGTGGATGATCGGCCACTCGATCGAGCAGGTCACGCCCGAGGAGATGCAGCGCCGCTACGACGCGCTGATGAAAGGGGAGGTCCGCTGAGGGACACGACCGCGCTTCAGGCGGCGTAGCCCTTGATGTGCACCACCTGGCGCTCGAGGTCGACCGTTCCCGTGCCCCACACCTGGAGGCCGTTGACCCAGGCGTAGGCGCTCGACGAGCTGAAGAGCGTCACGTTCTCGCGCAGCCCGGACACGGGGCTGCCCGGCTGGGGCAGGGCCACGCCGTCGGCGTGCAGCGAGATCTTGTGGCCGTCGTCGGTCGTGATCTCGGCGTGGATGTGGAGCGCGAAGCGCCCGTCCGCGCGGATGTGCAGGTAGTCGACGCCCTGGACTGCGCCCTTGAGCCGGGGCCCGGCCGACGCGCCCTCGAAGTGGACGTCGAAGCGGGCTCCTTCGGGCGGCGGGGCCGCCGCTCCGGCGGCCAGTGGCGCGAAGGCCACGCCGTACTCCGTCAGGCGCGTGATCTTCACCTCGTACTCGTAGAGCAGTTCTCCGACCTCGATTGCGCTCATGGGTCTCCTGGGGCTGTTTCGAGGAGAGTACCCCGAGAGCCGCCGGGCGCGATGAGGCGTAGAGTTCCCCCGTCGTCCTTCCGGGAGGTGCTTCATGCGGACGTCCCCCCTGCGCGGCCTGGCGATCGCTCTCCTGGCCGGCCTGCCCGCCGCTCTCGCGAACGCGGCGCCGCCCCAGACGCTTCGGGTCGACTACACGCACTTCGGCAACGCGCGCGGCGAGCACTTCGCGCTCGAGCGGGTCGTCGTCGAGCCGCTGCCGTGGCCGGGGCGGCCGGGGGCCGAGCTCGACGAGAGCGGGCTCGGCAAGTACCGCTTCGAGGTCGTCGACCGCGCGACCCAGAGCGTCGTGTTCTCGCGCGGCTTCGCCTCGATCTACGGCGAGTGGGAGACGACCGGCGAAGCGGAGACCATGAACCGCGCGTTCTCGGAGTCGCTGCGCTTCCCGCGGCCCGCGGGGCCGGTCCAGGTCGTGCTCAAGAAGCGGGACCGCCACCACGACTTCCGCGAGGTGTGGTCGCTGGTCGTCGATCCCGCCGACATGCTGGTCGAGACCTCGGCCCCGCCGTCGGCGGGCGCGCTGCTGGCGCTGCAGCGCTCGGGCGAGCCGGCGGACAAGGTCGACTTCCTGATCCTCGGCGACGGCTACACCGCGGCCCAGCGCGGCAAGTGCGAGAGCGACGCGAAACGGCTGATGGAGATGCTGTTCGCGGTCGAGCCGTTCAAGGCGCGCCGGGCCGACTTCAACGTGTGGGGGCTGTGCCCTGCGGCCGCGGAGTCGGGCGTGTCGCGGCCTTCGACCGGGGTCCACCGTCGCTCGCCGGTGGGAACGACCTACGACGCCTTCCGCTCCGAGCGCTACATCCTGACCTTCGACAACCGCGCCTTCCGCGACCTGGCCTCGCAGGCGCCGTACGAGTTCGTCGAGATCATGACCAACACGAACACCTACGGCGGCGGCGGCATCCACGGCCAGTTCGCGACGGTCGCGGCCGACAGCGCGTGGGCCGCGTACCTGTTCGTGCACGAGTTCGGCCACCACTTCGCGGCGCTGGCGGACGAGTACTACACCTCGGACGTCGCCTACGGCCCCGCCACCGAGCGGATCGAACCGTGGGAGCCCAACGCCACCGCCGACCCGAAGGCCGCCAAGTGGCGCGACCTGGTGAAGCCCGACACGCCGCTGCCGACGCCGTGGGAGAAGGACGCGTTCGAGACGCGCTCGCGCGAGATCCAGAAGGAGCGCCGCGCGATCCGCGCCGCCAACCGGCCCGAGGCCGAGATGGACGCGCTGTTCACCCGCCAGCGCGACGAGGAGGAGAAGCGGCTCGGGGCGGAGAAGCACGCCCACGACGTCGGCGCCTTCGAGGGCGCCAACTACGAGGCCAAGGGCTACTACCGGCCGCAGGTCGACTGCATCATGTTCACCCGCGACCGCGTGCCGTTCTGCGCGGTGTGTCGCCGCGCGATCGAGAAGGTGATCGACCAGTACGCGGCGGCGAGGTAGCGGGGCCACGGACCCGGCCAGGTCCGCGACCCCGCGCCCGGAAAGCGGCTAGCGGTTCATCTCCTCGACGAGGTGGGAGGCGCCGTCGACCTCGACCATCGTCCACAGCAGGTAGCGGCTGTCGACGTGGATCGAGCGGGTGCCCACCGGCTCGTAGAGGTAGTTCGACGCCACCGAGTCGTAGGTGCCGTCGAACAGCAGGCCGACCAGCTCGCCCTTGGCGTTGAGCGTCGGCGAGCCCGAGTTGCCGCCCGTGGTGTCCACGGTCGACAGGAAGTCGATCGGCACGTCGCCCAGCTTCGGGTCGAGGTACGGCGTCGCCTTGCCGGCGCGCAGCGCCTGGATCGCCTTCAACTGGGTGTCGGGGGCGTCGAACTCGCCTTCGCCCGTGTGCTTCTGCTCGATGCCCTTGAGCGTGGTCTGCGGCTTCAGCCAGATGCCGTCCTTGCCGTCGACGCCCTTGACCACGCCGTAGGTGACGCGCAGCGTGGAGTTGGCGTCGGGCGCGACCAGGCCGCCGGCCTTCTCGATCAGCGCCTCCATGTAGACGGGACGGACGCGGGCGTAGGCGCCGGAGCGGGCGCGGCCGGCCTCGCGCTGGGCCTCGAGCATCGGGTGCATCGCGACCGCGAGCGAGAGGAAGGTGTCCTGCGTCGCGGCCACTTCCTTCGCCGGCTTCTCGAACAGCGACAGCCGGAAGTCCTTGTCGGCCATCTTCGTCCCGGCGTACATCTTGTCGAGCCAGCCGTCGATCGCCTTCTCGGCGTCGGCCTTCGCCATCCCCGGCGTGAGGCCGGCGGCAGCGTCGATCGGCGCGATGCGCTGGTCGGCGGGCAGCTCGGCGACGTGGAGCAGCGCCCAGCGGAACAGCACGCGGTCGAGCCGCGGGTCGATCGTGCGCTGCATCCGCTCCTGGGCCTCCTTGAGGCGGACCCAGTCGCGCTGCTGGTAGCCCTCGTCGCGGTCGAGGTCGTCCTTCTTGCCGCGCTCCAGCGAGAGCCGATAGAGGCTGTTGGCTGCGGAGAGGTAGGTCGAGGACATCGCGAGCCCGCCGAGCCACGCGTTGCGCTCGCGCGTCTTCTCCGCCTCGGCCTGCATCTTCGCCAGCGTGTCGAGCGCGCCGCCGTACTTCGCGGTGCGGGCGGGATCGGCCGCGATCCAGGCCTGGAGCTCCTGCTGCAGCTTCTCCTTCTGCGCCAGCGCGCCGCCCCTGGTCATGCCCTCGAGCACGCCGCTCTGGTTGGTGAGGCCGTTGTTGAGGCCCTGCAGGCGGCCGGCGGCCTTGATCGCCAGCGCCTTGTCCTGCTTCGCCAGCTCCTCGAGCAGCGCGATCTGCTCCTTCGCCAGCCGGATCGAGCGCGGCAACTGCCAGTTCACCACCTCGCGCACCTCTTCGAACGTCATGTGGCGCTGGGTGCGGCCCGGGTAGCCGGCCACGAAGATCACTTCGCCCGGCGAGGCGCCCTTGGGCGACACCCGCAGGCGGTGCTTCGGCTTGTAGGGCACGTTGGTCGCGGCGAAGGTCGCCGGCGAGCCGTCCGGGGCGACGTAGGCGCGGTAGAACGACCAGTCGCCCGTGTGCCGCGGCCAGCGCCAGTTGTCGGTCTCGCCGCCGAAGTTGCCGATGCCCTCGGCCGGCGCGTAGACGAGCCGCACGTCGCGGATCTCCATCTGCGCGATCTCGTAGTAGCTCTTGCCGCCGAAGAACGGCGCCACCACGCAGCGCTTGCCGCCACCGGCTTCGCAGGCGGCGACGCGGGTCTTGATCCGCCGCTCGAGCAGCCGGTCGAGCGCGGCGTCCGCGATCTTCGGCGGCAGCTTGCCGCGGATCTCGGCGGTGACGTCGGTGACCGCGGTGGTCACGAACACCCGCGAGCCGGGCCCGATCGGCAGTTCCTCGGCGCGGGTCTTCGCCAGGAACCCGTCGACCAGCAGGTTGCGCTCGGGGGTCGAGTTGTACTGCAGCGCGCCGGTGACGCAGTGGTGGTTGGTGACGATCAGGCCCTCGTCGGACACGAACGACGCGGTGCAGCCGCCGAGCGAGACGACGGCCCCCATCGGGAAGCCGGTCAGGTCGGCGAACTGGGCGGGATCGCCCTCGAAGCCGAGCGCCTTGAGCCTCTCGGCGAGCTGGGGAACCTGCTGGGGCATCCACATCCCTTCGTCGGCGACCGCGAGCGGGGCGAGGGCGGCGCAGAGAAGGACGGTGGAGGCCGAGCGGAAGAAGCGCATCGATGGACCTCCTGGTGAAGTAGGGCGGGCGCGCGGGGAAAGGCGCGTCCAGAAGACCGTACGAGGATACGCCGCGCTGCCGCGGCCTGCACCCGGGCTCGTCACGATCCGTCGGCGGCGGCGAAGAGGGCGGCGAGGCGGGCCGCGCGCGCGTCCCAGGTGAGTTCGGTGCCGTCGGCGCGGGCCGCGGCCGCGAGGCGCGCGGCGAGCGCGCGGTCGGCGCGGAGCCGGACGAGGGCCGCCGCCAGCGCCGCGGGGTCGTCGGGCGCGAGGAGCAGGGCGTTGTGCTCGTCGACGAGCAGTTCGGCGCAGTCGGGCAGCCGCGGCGCCACGATCGGCCGCCCCGCGGCCAGGTACAGGAACAGCTTCATCGGCAGCACCGTGTCGCCGATCGTGCGCAGCGGGGCCGCCGCCGGCGGCACGACCAGCACGTCCGCGGCGTGCAGGCGCAGCGCCAGCTCGGGAGCGGCGAGCCAGCCGTCGCAGCGGCAGTGCAGGCCGGCCTCGCCTGCGCGCGCGCGCAGCCACTCCGCTTCGGCCGGCTGGGCGCCGACGAAGGCGAGCTCCAGCCCGCCCACCCGCGCCGCGCCGTCGATCACGACGCCGAGCCCCTTTCCGGGACGGCAGTGGCCCGCGTAGACCGCGACGAACGCGTCCGGGTCCCAGCCGAGCCGCTCGCGCGCTTCCGCCCGCGTCAGGCGCGGCTCGAGGTCGCCCGGTTCGTGTCCGTTCAGCACCCGGTGCACCCGCCCCGCCGGCAGTCCCGCGCGCACGAAGGCGTCGCGGGCGAAGGCGGAGTGGGTGGTGACGCCCGCGAAGCCCGGGTGCCGGGCCAGCCGGCGGAACAGCCGGGCCCACAGGGGGTGCCGGTCGGGCAGCGGCTTGTAGGTGTCGAACCAGACCCGGCAGCCGAACGCGAGCGCGACGAGGGCGGCGCCGAGGTTCCGCGTCACGATCAGGCGCCGGCCGCGGCGGCGCGCGGCCAGCACGCCCGCCAGTGCGTGGAACGGCTTGACGAGGCCGCGCATGCTCGACGGCGGGCCGGGCACCTCGCACAGCGGCGGCGCCGCGTCCAGGTGATAGGCCCGCGCGACTCGCGCCATCCGCTCGGCGGCCGGCTGGCGCCACGTGCGCCAGCGCCGGGGCGCGACCAGCAGCACGTCGACACCGGCCCGTGCCAGGGCCGCCGCGGTCTTGACGATCTGCTCGGTGTCCGTGTGGTGGCTGGGGAAACGCTCGTCGCTGACGATCGCCAGCGGCGGCGGGCGAAGGCCGTGCGAAGCCGGCGGGATCGGGGAGGATGGCGAAGGCATTGCGGGGAGCGCTGGCCCGGCGGTTGCTGTCCTGGATCAAGCAAGGCCCGCGCCGTGACCCTCGCCCTGTTCCAGCTCGACGCTCCCGCAGGTCTCGCGCCCGACTGGTGGCGGGAGCCGCTCGCGGGAGTCCCGGTGCTGCAGCGCCTGCTGGTGGCCGCGGCGGGCCGCGGGCGTGCGCCAGGCCCACCTCGTCGGCGGGCCGGGCCGGGGTTCGCTCGTCGAACTCGGCGTGCGCCTGCCCGCATCCGATCCGCGACTGCCCGCGGTGCGCTGGGACGCGCCCGATCCGTCCGTCGCGCGCCTCGAGCTGGACGGGGGCCGCGCGCCGCATCCCGCGCTCTGGGCCCGGGTCCTCGGTCGGCCCGGCGAGTACGTCGACGCCGCCGGCACCGCCGTCGGGTTGCGCTGGCGACCGCCAGGCGGCGGCCCGCTGGCGCCGGAACCGCTGCCGCCGGGCCTGTGGGTCGAGCGCCTCGACAGGGCCGCGGGCCGCACGCGCTTCGAGGACGCGCTCTTCGCCGGCCTCGTGAAGCCGACCGACGGCTGGGTCTCGCGCCGTTTCAACCGGCCGCTTTCGCTGCGGCTGACCCGGCTGCTGGCGCCGCTGCCGGTGTCGCCCGACGCGATGACCGCGGTAGCGCTCGGCTGCGGCGTCGCGGCCGCCTTCTGTTCCGCGCAGGGCTCTTGCGCGGGGTTCGCGGCGGGCGGCGTCCTCTACCAGGCGGCCAGCGTGCTCGACGGCGTCGACGGCGAGCTGGCGCGGCTCAAGCACCTCGGCACCCGCCGCGGAGAGTGGCTCGACACGATCTGCGACGACGCGACCACCGTGCTCTACCTCGCGGGCGTGACCGCCGGCACCGCGCGCGCGGGCGGCCCGCCGGCGCTCGTCGCCACCGGCATCCTCGCCGTCGCCCTGGTGCTCGTCGCGGTCGGCTTCCTGTACGCGAAGCTCCTGCAGATCGGCGCCACCAGCCTGCTCGCGCTGGAGCCGACCCGCGACTCGGCCGAGCTGCACGCGCTGCCGGGCGGCCGCCTCGTCGGCCGCCTGCAGCCGCTCGTCAAGCACGACGCCTACGCGCTCGGCTTCATGCTCTTCGCCCTCGCGGGTGTCGCGTGGCTGGCGCTGGTCGGCACCGCGCTGGCGATGGGCGTGACGATCGTGACCTTCGCCGCGCTCGCGCTGCGCCGGCGCATCGCCGCTCCCGGGCCCGATCGTGCGTGAGCGCTGGCCGTCGGCGGCGCTGGCCGCGACGCTGCTCGCGATGCCGGCCCTCGGCGGCGGGACCCCGGGCTGCGACGACGCCCTCGCGCGCAGCGAGGCCGCCGTCGCGGCGGCGCCGGCCGACCTGCGGGTCGCCGCCGACTATCGCCCGGAGGCGATCCGCTGCGGCCAGGTCGCGCGCGCGTCGCGCTTCCTCGACGCGCTCGCGAAGCGCCACCCGCGGGTGGCCAACGCCTGGGTCAACGCGGCGCTCGCGGCGATCGACGACATCCCCGGCCGCAGCAACCTGAAGCAGGGCCTGCTGGGGCGCCGCGCGTCGGAGCGGCTGGCGCGGGCCCTCGATCTCGAGCGCTCCGACGTCGCCCACTACCTGCGCGGCCGGGTCGGGCTCTTCTACCCGCGCGTGTTCGGCGTCGCGCCGCGCGCGATCCGCGACCTCGAGGCGGCGCTCGCCCTGCAGCGCTCCGCGCCGCCGCGCCGTTACCACGCGCTCACCTACGTGACGCTGGGCGACGCCTATCACTATCGGGCCGGCCGCCGCGCCGAGGCCCGCGCTCTCTGGCAGGAGGGGCTGCGCCGCTTCCCGGGCCACCCGGAGCTGGAGGCGCGGCTCGCCCGCGACGGCGACGCGCTCAAGAAGCTGATCCAGCGCGCCCTCGACTGCGACCGCCGCATCGACACCAGCCTGCGCGAGCTGGACGAGGGCTGAGGCGTTGGAGCCGCGCCGCTTCGCGCTCTGGCGCAACGTGTTCCTGCCGCCTTCGGAGACCTTCGTCCACGACGAGCTGCGCGCGCACGAGCGCTGGCGGGGCACGGTGCTGTGCCTCGGGCGCCAGGCCGTGGGGGCGCTCCCGTGGCCCGACATCGTCCGCGTCGCCCCGGCGCGGGCGCTGCTCGGCCGCGCCCGCGCGATCGATCGCGCGCTCGCCGGCTGCGAGCTGCTCCACGCCCACTTCGCCCACAACGCCGCCTGGGCGCTGCCGTTCGCCCGCCGCCACCGCCTGCCGCTCGTCGTCTCGCTGCACGGGCGCGACGTCGCCGCGCCGGGAGGCCTGGCCGAGCCCGCGTGGTGGCCGTGGGGGTGGCGCCGCCGCGCGGTGTGGCAGGAGACGGCGCTGTTCCTCGCGGCAGGCGCCGACCTCGCCCGCGAGGCGGTGCGCCGCGGCTTCCCGCAGGATCGCGTCGTCGTCCACCGCCTCGGCGTCGATCTCGAGCGCTTCCGTCCGCCGCCCGCGCCGGCGTCCGGCCCGCCGCGGGTGCTGATGGTCGGCCGCTTCGTGCCGAAGAAGGGCCACGAGGACGGCCTGCGCGCGTTCGCTCGCGCTCGGGCCGCCGGCCTCGACGCGCGCCTCACGCTGATCGGCGC
Source organism: Vicinamibacteria bacterium (assembly GCA_025994075.1). Classification (GTDB taxonomy): domain Bacteria; phylum Acidobacteriota; class Vicinamibacteria; order Fen-336; family Fen-336; genus WYBL01. The sequence continues at coordinate 126,063 of JAMQGV010000017.1, read as the reverse complement.
CGGGCCCCTGCTCGGCGCGTACCGCCGCCGCATCGCGGAACTCGGCCTCGCGGACCGGGTCGAGCTGCCGGGTCCGCTGTCGCACGACGCCGTCGCCGAGCGGCTGCGGAGTGCCGCGGTCCTGCTCGCGCCGAGCGCCGTTGCCCGCGACGGAGATCGCGACTCGGGGCTGATGGTCGCCAAGGAGGCGGCGGCCTGCGGCGTGCCGGTGCTGGCGACCCGCCACGGCGGCCTGCCGGAGATCGTGGACGACGGCGCGACCGGCGTTCTGGTGGCCGAGGGCGACTGGCGCGCGCTCGGCGACGCCCTGTCGGCGCTGCTGCGCGACCCGGCGCGCCGGGCTGCCTGGGGCGCCGCGGGCCGGCTCAAGATGGAGCGCGAGTACGACCTGCGCGAGCGGGTCCGCGCGCTCGAGGCGCTCTACGACGACGTCGTCGCCCGTCGCGCGAAGCGCGCCTCGACCTCGTAGAGGAACGCGTCGAGCGCCTCCGGGTCGATCGGGTCGCCGTTGAGCTGCAGGCAGAGCACGTGCATGTCGTCGGCGGGCGCGGCGTGGGGAAACTGCGCCTCCGCGACCCGCGCGGCCATGCACTCGAGCGGCGCCACGCTCAGCACCCCGTCGAGGTCGCCGACTCGCCACGCGTGCAGAGCGCCACCCAGCGTCAGCGCGGGCTCGCCCTCGAGCTGGTGTCGGATGAACGGCGCCGCGGCGCGCAGTTCCGCGGCTGCGGAGGGTGGCTGCGGCCAACCGAACGGCGGGCGCACGAGCTGCCAGGCCCGAGCCTGGATCCGGGCCTGGATGAAGGCGCTGAAGCGGGTGGCCGCATCGCGCGGGATGCCGACCAGCGCGTTGATGTGCTCCTGGTACTCGAGCCAGGGATGGACGGGCTCGATGCGCACGCGGATGCCGCGCGCGAGCAGGCGACGGACCAGGTCGTCGGTCGCGAACGGGTCGAGCCGCACGTAGATCTCGCCGACCACGAGCACGGCCGGCCGCGGTCGCGGGTCGCGCAACGCCGCCAGCTCGCGCGCCGTCTCGCGCAGGAACGGCCCGCAGCCGAAGAGCCGGCCCCGCGCGACCTCGGCCAGCGCGTGGCGAGCGCCGACTTCACCGGCCGCCGCGCACTCGAGATGGGCGAGCAATCCGCGCAGCCGTCGCTCGTGGGCCGCGCTCACGGCCGCGGGGTCGGGCGCGCCGGCCAGCGCGTCGCAGCGCATCGCCTCCAGCAGCTCGGCGGCCATCAGGCCGCTGAAGACGAGGGCCGCGAGGCCAGCCGGCGCGCCCTCGAAGTAGCCGTCGTCGGAGGGCGTCCACAGCCGCACCCGCGAGGCGAGGCCGAGCCGCTCGAAGACCAGGCGGTCCACCGCGTGGTACATGCCGAAGCGGCACGGGCCGCGCGCGGTCGGCATCAGCATCGCGAACCGCTCTCCGGGCGCGGCCCGCTCCACGCGCCGCAGCACGCTGCCCAGGGTGAGCGCCAGCGGCAGGCACTCCTTGCCGGTCGTGTGGCGGCGGCCCGCCTCGAGCGCGGCCCGGTCGGGCACCGGCAGGCACTCGGCCGCCACGCCGAGCCCGCGCAGGCAGGCCGCCAGCGCTTCGGTGCCCGAGCCGAGCCGCGGCAGCAGCACCACGCGTCCCTCGTCGTGGAGCGCTCGCAGCAGGGTCGGCGCGGGGTCGAGCCGGGTCAGCGAACGCGCCGCCGGTGCCGTCAGGGAAGCGGAGCGCGCTCGGCGATCCTCGCCCACGCAGTGCAGGAACGCTTCGACCCGGGTCCGGGTCCCCGCGTCGCCCGCGTGGCCGTCGGTCTCGATCACGGCCCACGGCTTGCCGCGCATCAGGTCGGCGAACAGGTGGAGCAGGAAGCTGTCCGGGCCGCAGGCGTAGTTGGAGCACCACAGCCCGTACTGGTCGCTGGCATGGCGCACGTCGCGGGCCGCGCGCAGCAGCCGCTGCCCCGAGCTCCAGAACACGCTGCGCAGGACCGGCGCGTCGTCGCGGGTCGGGTAGCAGTCGGCGGGCACGGCCAGCGCTCCCTGCTCGCGCAGGATCGCGGGCACGTGGGCGTCGAGCGCGCGGTTGTGGATCGTGTACGCGCGACCCAGGACCACGATGGCCGGCAGCTCGTGCCGCGCGGCGTAGGCGAGCACGCGTTCGCCGATCGCGCGGCAGTCGCGCTCGAAGCGCTCCTGGACGGCGATCGCCCGCGCCAGCGCCGCGTCGGCCCGGCGCGCCGGCAGGCCGAGCCCCCGGGTCAGAGCGCGCAGCTCGCGGCGGACGCCGGCGGCGCGCAGGCCGTCCACGGCCATCACCAGCACCGGCGAGAGCACCGCCGGCCCGCTGCCGTCGTGGCGGGCGTCCAGGCTGGTGCGCAGGATGTCCGCGCTCCCGGTGACGATCGGGCACGACACGGAGCGGGTCTCGTCCCGCGCCGGCGGCATCTCCACCAGCATCGGCAGGAACAGGAAGTCCGGGCGCCGCTCGGCCAGCTCGCCGACCAGCCCGTGGTAGAGCTGCATCGGCGCGCAGAACGGCACCGTCGCCTCCTCCACGCCGCGACGCAGCGCGGGCCGCGCGCCGCGGGCGACCTCCACGTCCAGTCCCAGCTCGGCGAAGAAGGTGGCGAAGAAGGGCAGCAGGCCGCGCAGCGCGAACTCGTCCGCCATCGCGACCCGGCGCGTGTCGCGCGGCGCTTCGAGCCCGGCCAGCACGCTCTCCACCAGCAGCTCGCGCTCGCGGAAGCCGTCGGGCGCGTCGTCGGGCAGCCGGACGCGGCCGCTGCCGCGCTCGTGCAGGGCGCAGGCCCCGCCCCACACGAGGCGCTGGCGGGTGCCGTTCACCTGCGTCTCCAGCCGCTCGATGCGGCAGCGCTGGCCGCTGCCGCCGCAGCCCGCGCTCGACTCGCACTGGAACTCGGAGCGGCCGGCGACGCGCGCCTCGAGGAATCGCCCGAGCCCGAGCGCGGGCCCCGACGCGACGAGCTGCGGCCGCTCCCGCAGGGTCAGCAGCGCGATGCCGAAGGCGCCCATCGCGCCGGGGTGCGGCGGCACCACGACCTCGCCCCCCGTGTTGCGCGCGACGGCCGCGGCCAGCGCGTCGGAGGCGAACGGCATGCCCTGGCAGAACACGACGGCGCCGACGGGGCGCTGGCCCTTGACCCGGTTCAGGTAGTTCTGCACGACCGAGTCGTAGAGGCCGGCGACGATCGCCTCGCGCGGCGCGCCGCTGGCGGCCGCCTCGTCGAGGATCTCGGCCATGAACACCGAGCAGTGCTGGCCGAGCGAGACGCCGTGCGGGGCCGCCAGCGCGATCGGCCCCAGCTCGGAGACGTGGGCGACGCCGGTGAACAGCCGGCCCTGCTCCTCGATGAACGAGCCGGTGCCCGCGCTGCACGCCTCGTTCATCGCCGACTCGACGACGCGGCCGTCCTCGAGCCGCACGTACTTGGCGTCCTGGCCGCCGATCTCGAAGATGGTGTCGACCCGCGGCTCGAGCCGCAGCGCGCCGGCCGCGTGGGCGGCGATCTCGTTGAGCACCAGCACGGAGTCCGGGCCGAAGCAGGCCGAGAGCAGCGGCCCGACCACCTCGCGCCCGCTGCCGGTGGCGCCCACCGCGGCGACCGGGGCCGCGCCCCACGGGTCGGCGAGGAACTCGCCGACCAGGCGCTGGGCCGCGCCGACCGGGTCGCCCGCGGTGGCGGTGTAGGCGTGCCACAGCAGTGCGCCGTCGGCGGCGTCGACCGCCGCCGCCTTGGTGCCCGTCGACCCGACGTCGAGCCCGAGTACGACCCGCGCGCGCGGGCGCTGTGCGGGGGCCGGCAGCGACGGCGCGGGCAGCCGCCGCACCCGCGCCAGCGCATCCGCGAGCGGCGGCAGCGGGTCGAGGCGAGGCGGCGCCGTGTCGACCGCGCGCCGGCCCGGCCCGTCCGCACGCGCGGCCAGCAGCGCGCAGCCGAGCGCCTCGAGGAACGGCGCGTCGGCGGCATCGAGCTCGAGCGCCTGCAGGCCGTGGCGCGCGAGGAACGCGGCGAAGTGGGCGCGCACCCGCCGCGAGCGCGCGACGCCGCCGCACAACGCGACCCGCGGCGGGCACACCCGCGGCCGCACCAGCGCCTCGGCGCTCTCGGCCACGGCGTCGAACAGGCCGGCCAGCACCCGCGCGCGGTCGTGGCCCGCGTTGGCGAGGTGGGTCATGTCGGTCTTCAGGATCACGGGGCAGCGCCCGGACAGCGCCGCCGCGTCCGGCGCGTTCGCCGCCAGCGCGTCGGCTTCCTCGACGTCGAGACCGAAGCGGGCGACGAGCTGGCGCAGGAAGTTGCCGGTGCCCTGCGAGCAGCGCGGGCTCTCGCGCGGCACGGCGCGGCCGCCCGCGCGCAGCTCCAGCGCCTGCACGCCGTGCGAGCCGATCGACACCAGCGTCGCCGGCGCGTCGCCCGCGAGGAAGCGGAAGCCCGCCGCGCGGGCCTCGCCTTCCGGCACCCGCGGCCGGCCCAGCGCCCGCGACAGCCGCCCACAGGCGAGCTCCGCGGCGTCATCGACGCCCCACGCCGCGAGCGCGTCCGCCAGCCGCCGCCCCGGCTCCTTGGCGTGCTCCAGCAGCGCGCGGTGCCGCCACGCGAGGCGTTCGCCCTCGCGCTCGAGCAGCACGACCTTCAGCGTCTCCGCCCCGGCGTCGATGCCGACGTAACAGCTCGCCGCCGCGTCGCGTGCTAGCCTGCCGGCCCTGCGCCGATGAGCCGCGACACCGCCCCCCGCACCGCCGACTTCTGGTCCGACCTGCGCCGGCTGCCGAACCTGGTGTCGCTGGCGCGGGTCGCCGGCATCGTCGTCGCCGCGGGCTTCTATCTCGCAGGCGAGATCGTCTGGGCCTTCGCGATCGCCGTGCCTGCCGCCCTCACCGACTACGTCGACGGCTGGCTGGCCCGCCGCCGCGGCGAGGTGACGCCGCTCGGAGCCGTGCTCGACCTGATGGCCGACATGCTCTACACGCTGTTCTGCCTCGGCGCCGGCGTGCACTCCGGGCTGTGGCCGCTGTACCTGCTGTTCGCCTGGGGAGTGCGCGACCTGACCGTCGTCGGCCTGCGGCTGAGCGCGGCGCAGCAGGGCTTCGCGATCCCCAGCAGCCTGCTCGGCAAGGTCGCCGGCAACGTCAACTACTACGCGATGCTGGTGCTCGGCCTCGACCTGATCCGGCCCTTCGCGTCGGCGCAGCTCACCGCGGGCGTTCATGTCCTGGGCCTTCTGGGGATTCACGTCGGGATCGGCCTGCAGTGGGTCGCCGGCTGGCGTTACCTGCGCGAGTACGCGGTGCGCTACCGCAGCCCGCTCGCGCCGTCATCGCGCGAGCCTCACGAAGAAGCGTAGCCGGCGCGGCGCGGGGTCGAAGAAGCCGCCGAAGCCGGGCGCCTCGACGAAGGCCTGGACGTCGCGCGGAACGAAGGTGCCGAGCAGGTGGGCGACGCCGAGCCCGACCCACGGCTGCCACTTCCTGACGCGCACCCGGCGCTCGACGGACACGTCGAGCACCGTCGCCGTCGGAAAGCGGCCGGCGCGGTTGCGCGCTCCGGCGACGTCGCCGTCGGGCGTGAGCGCCGTCCACGGCGTGCCGCGCTGGGCGTCGAACACCGACGTCAGCGCCCAGTCCTCGCCGATCGCCGAGCTGAGTCGCAGCAGCAGCCGCTGCGGCACGTCGAAGTCGGCCAGTCCCCACGCCACGGGCTGGATCAGCGGCGGGCGCGCGGTTCCGAAGAGCGCGGCGAAGGCGTTGAGGTCGGCCTCGGAGCGGGACGCGATCCAGGAGGCGGCGAGCTCCGTGCCGGGCCGCGGCGTCAGCCGCGCGGAGAGCTCGAGTTCTCGGTAGCGCGAGCGGCCGTCCCCGCGCAGCAGCAGCCTGGCGTCGCCCCCGGCGGTCACCGGGTCGACCACCAGCTCGCGCCGGCCGCGACGCAGCAGGCCGCCCGCGCTCAGCTCGAGGTGGCTGGCCACCTGCCAGGTGGCGCGCGCGGTGACGGCCGTGCAGCGCGCGGTGCCGAGGTCGGCAGCGGCCTGGGGCCGGTACAGGTGGTCCGAGACCAGCGTGCGGCCGTCGGCGGCGAAACGCTGCTCGCGGCGCGCCTCGAGCGACTCGAACACGCCGACCAGCGACGGCGTGCGCTCGGTGAACACGCCCGCGCTGGCGGCCAGCCGCCAGCGCCCATCGCGCGAGAAGAACACGGCGCCCATGCGCGGCGCCAGCACCGCGTCACCCAGCACCCCGTCGCGGTCGAGGCGCAGCGCCAGCTCGATCGCCAGGTCCGGCCGCGGCCGCCAGCGGTCGCGGGCGAACAGCGCGACGTCGGTGCTGGCGAGCGCGAAGGACGCCCTCGGTCCGAACCCGATGCGGCGGGCGAGGCTGCCGTCGAGCCGGCGCAGCTCGATCGGGTCGCTCGTGCTCTCGCCCGCGAAGTCGACGTGGAACAGGTCGAGGCCCAGCCGCAGGTCGTGTTCGCCCCACGGCCCGCGCCGCAGCAGCGACAGCGACGGCACGAGCTGCACGCTGGTCGACTCGCGGCGCTGGCTGTTGAACCAGCGCCCGCCGTTCTCCAGCGGGTGCAGCGCGAGCGTGCCGCGCGCGGGCGGGCCCAGGCGCAGCGTCTGGCGGCCGACGTGGAAGCCTGTCGACAGCACCGCCGAAGAGCCGACCACCGCGTCGTGGGTCAGCGAGACGTTGTAGACGCCCGCGCGCTGGTCCCAGGTCGTGGCCGGTGGCTGGAAGGTCGAGAGGTTGGTCTGGGTGCGCATCTCCGGGAAGGCGCTCAGCAGCAGCCCCGTGTGGTGGCGCGGCCCCGAGCGCAGGTCGAGTCGCGTCACGGACGACACGAACTCCTGCTTGCGCAACTCGTCCTCCGGGCGGCTGCGCACGTCAGCGACCGTGTAGCGGTACTGGACGCTCTGCGCGAGGTAGAGCCGCCCGCGCTGCAGCGGGCCGCGCAGCGCGAGGCGCGGCGCGAAGGAGCGGATGCCCAGGATCTCGAGCGGGTTCCCGCGCCGGGTCCGCAGCGCCGGCTCCAGGTTGTTGAGGGCGAAGCTCCAGCGCTCGCCGCCGGTGCGCGGGTGGAGCAGCACGAGGCCCGCGCCGAAGCGGCCGAACTCGGCGGCCGTCGGGCTCGCCAGCACCTCGACGCCCGCCACCGCGTCGACCGGCATCCGCACCCGCGACTCGCCCGTGCCGGGGTCGGTGAGGCTCATCGAGCCGAGTTGCATCCCCGTCTGCTGGGGCCGGCCGCCGCGCAGGCCGAGGCCCGCGTCGACCCGCAGCACGCCCGGCATCGCGGTCAGCGCGTCGTCGACGCTGGTGCCGCCGGCCGGCACCCGCTCGAGCAGCAGGCCGTCGAGCGTCTCGACCGGCGAAGCCGTGTTCTCCGCGGCGCGCGGCACCGGGCTCACCTCGACGTACTCGGCGCGGCCTCCGACCTCCAGCGCCAGGTCGACTTCGCTCCGCTCGCCGGCGCGCAGTTCCACGCTTCGCTCGGCTGGGGCGAAGCCGTCGATGCGCGCGCTCACCCGCGCCGTGCCCGGCGCGAGGTTCTCCAGCCGGTAGCGTCCTTCGCCGTCGGTCGTGGTCTCGGCGAGCACCTGGCCGTCCCGCGTCACCACGATCGTCACCCCCGGGGCCGGTTCGCCACCGGCCAGAACGCGCCCGGACAACGACGCGGCGGGCGGGTTGGCGAGCGTTGCCAGGGCGCTGCCCGCGAGAGCGAGCGCGGCGACGACGCTCACGGCCCGCCGGCCCCGACCAGGGTGCCGGCGCCGACGCGCCCCGCGGCCGCCAGCCGGCCCGCCTCGCGCAACGCCGCCGGCGTGTCGACGTCGATCCAGCAGGCGTCGCCCACGTCCACGGCGCCCATGCGTCCCTGCTCGCACAGCGAGCGGATGGCCCCCGACAGCGAAGCGTCGCCGCCCGCGAGGCTCGCGCGCATCGCGTCGAACGCGCCGGCGCCGAGCGTGAACACGCCGGTGTCGATCGCGTCGAACGGCTCGAGGCCCTTGCCGATCGCGCGCACCCGGCCAGCCGCGGTGGCGACGCGGGTCGCGTCGTCCTTGTCGAACACCGACTCCACGTGGCGGTCGACCGCGAGCCAGCCGCCGAGCCCGGGGTCGCCGGCCTGCAGCAGGCGCTGCAGCAGCTCGGGCCCGAACAGGTGATCGGCCATCAGCAGCAGGAACGGCGGCCGCACCCGCGGCTCGGCACACAGCAGCGACAGCCCGTTGGGTTCGTCGTACCGCGGGTTGTGGACGAACTCGACGGCGGGCGCTTCCGCGAAGCGATGGGCGCGCAGGCGCTCCGCGTCGTGGCCCGTGACCACCACCACGCGACCCACGCCGGCGGCCGCCAGCAGGGCCAGCACGTGGTCGAGCAGCGCGCGCCCGGCGACCTCGACGAGCGGCTTGGGCGACCCGCACGAGCACAGCCGCTGGCCGTTGCCGGCGGCGAGGATCACGGCCTGCTCGGGGGTCACGCCGACTCCAGCGCCGCCAGGAAGCGCGCGCACTCGTCGTGCGATCCGACCGTCACCCGCACCCAGGGGCCGAGTCCCGGCATCGCGCTCTGGTCGCGCACGCTGACGCCGCGCCGGAGCAGCCGCCGCACGAGGCCCGCGGGGTCGGCCGTGCGCAGCAGCACGAAGTTGGCCGGCGCCTCGACGACCGTGTGGCCGCCCGCGCGGAGCGCGCGCACGAGGCGACGGCGCGCGGCGGCGACGTCGCGCACGTGGGCCCGCATCGCGCCGAGGTCGTCGAGGGCGGCGGCCGCCGCGACCTGGGCGACGGCGCCGACGTCCTTGCCGTTGCGGATGCGCTCGACGACGCGCATCACCGGGCGCCGCGCCAGCAGGTAGCCGATCCTGAGCCCGGCCAGGCCGAACGCCTTCGAGAACGAGCGGGTCACGACCAGGTTGGGGTGGGCGTCGAGCAGGCTCGCCGCGGTGCGGCCCATGAACTCGAAGTAGGCCTCGTCGACGACCAGCAGCCCGGCCGGGATCGCCCGCGCCAGCCGCGCGAGACCGCGCAAGGAGTAGGTGCGCCCCGTGGGGTTGTTGGGGTTGCACAAGTAGACGATCCGGGTCCGCGGCTCCAGGCGGCGGACGAGGCGCCCCACGTCCGCGCGAAACGGGTCGCCCGCGACCGAGAGCTCCACGCGCGCGCCCAGCGCCTCGCCGAGCACGCGCACTTGGTCGTAGCAGGGCGCGCTGAGCAGCACGTGGTCGCCAGCCTTCACGAAGGCGCGCACCAGGTGCTCGAGGGCCGCGTCGGAGCCGTTGAAGACCTGGATCTCGCCGGCGGATCGCCCCGTGTAGCGGGCGAGGCGCCGGCGCAGGGCCCGCGCCTCGGGGTCGGCGTACCAGTTGAACCCGCCACCCGCCACGAACTCGGCGACCGCTTCGCGCACCCTGTTCGAGGCCGGGCGCGTGCACTCGTTGCGGTCGAGCCACAGGCCGGGCGCACGTCGGCAGGTGGGGCGGGGCCGGACGACCGCGGCGGCGGGCGGCAGCCGGGTCCGTTGCTGCGGCGAGGTGAGCCGAGGTGTCCCCGGAGGCCGTGCCACGTGCTCCTCAGTGTTGCGCCGGAGGGGTTCCGGGAGGCTCCCCTCCGCAAGAGGCGTGCCGAAGACGCTGCCGGCTCGGCCGCAAAGGTTGCCTAGGCTGTGGCGAGAGCCGCCACTTCGGCGGCGACGCGGGCGCAGGATTGGCCGTCGAGCGGCGCGAGGTGGCGGCGGCAGAAGTCCGCCGAGCGTTCACGACAGCAGTCCGGCTCCGCCAGGGATCGGGTCAGCGCCACGATCAGCTCGTCCGGGGAGTGCGCCACGAGGCCGCCATGTTCCGAGAGCGGCATCCGCCAGCGGCGGGCCGGGTCCGTTGCCCGCTGCTCGCGCACCCGGCCTCCGCGCCACTCGCGCCAGACCGCGGGCGCGTCGGCGGCGACGGGGTGGACGTGGATCGACGGGCGACCCGTCGCGTAGAAGAAGGTGAGCAGCGACGAGTAGTTGCTGACGACCACGTCGGACGCCAGGATGTCGAGCAGGTTGTCGGGGTGCTCGTCCTTGAACTTGACCAGTACCCCGTGGGCGGCCGCCAGTCGTTCCAGCGCCGCGACGTAGGGGGCGTCGAAGCGGCGGCGGTCGTGCAGGCGAAGGATCAGCCCGCAGCCGAGCCGTTCTGCGGCCGCGAACAGGTGGCGAAAGACCTCGATGTCGTCGCCCCAGTGCGCGAACACGCGCCCGTACTGCCAGGTGAAGGCCAGCAACGCGAGCTTGCGATCGCGCAGGCGCGGCGGGTAGTGCCGCCGCAGCTCGTCGCGCGGGACGCGGGTGTCGACGATCAGGTCGAGGTACGGCTGGCCGGTGACCCGCAGGTTCTCCGCGGCGAAGCCCGACACTTCGGCGCGCACGCGGGCGTCGGTGGGGCCGGCGCACAGCCAGCGGAAGCGCGGGTTCGGGCGATCGCCGCCGCACCCGGTCAGCCGCCGGATGGCGCGATGGATCTGCGCGAACTCGCGGCGGTCCTGCGGGCCCTTCCAGCCGAAGCCGTGCCACGTCGTCGCCAGCGCCGGGGACCAGGCGCGGGCGGGGAAGTGGTTGTCGACGATCGTCACCTGCGGCGCGAGCTGGCGCAGCCGGCGCTCCGCGTCGGGGTCCGCTGCCGACACGATCGGGCACCGGATCGGCACCCACTCGCGCACCGGCTCGGCCGGCGGCACCTCCCGCTCGCAGACGACCAGCGCCTCCACGTCGTCGCGGGTCGAGAGGTGATGGGCGAGCGCGTACGTGTTGGCCTGCAGGTCGGTGGCGTAGAGGCAGACCCGCAGCCGATCCGTCACGGACGATCGTCGCCCGTCATCGCCAGGTCGGCGACGGTGTCGACCTCGTGCCAGTCGCGCTCACCCAGGTCCTCGAACAGCACCGGCCGCTCGACCCGCTCGAGCAGGGCGTGGTGGGTGGCAGGCACGCGCTCCCCGCCCAGCGCCGCGGCCTGGCGGTAGGCCTCGACGCCGGAACCCAGAGCCAGCACCGCCCCGGCCGACACGGCACCGGCGCCGGAGAGGTCCTTGCCGACGCGCAGCACCCGGCCGCCGTCCAGCTCGAGCCGCATGTCGTCCGGCGCGAAGTCGCGGGTGCGGGCGCCGAAGAGGTGGATGCCCGGCCCGCCCGCGCGGGCGACCGCGGCCATGCGCGAGAAGGCGGCGCTGCCGAAGCAGGTGTCGCCGTTGAGCAGCAGCAGCGCCTCGACGCCGCCGACGACCTCGAGCGCGAGCCGCACGGAGTGCACGACGCTCTCCTCGAAGCGCGGGTTCCTCACCGTCCGCACCGGGGGCGAGGCGCGCTCAGTCCGCCGCCGCTCGAGGTGGGTCTCCACCCGGTCCGCGGCGAAGCCGGTGACCACCAGGACGCGGGCTTCCGGCGCGGCCGCGTGCAGGCGTTCGAGGTCGAGGTCGAGGATCGTCGAGCCGCCCCCGAGCGCGAGCAGGCACTTGGGCGTCGGCGGTCCCGCCTGGCCGCCGTTGAAACGGCGCCCCGTGCCCGCCGCCAGGATCACGACCTGCATGCGCGGACGTCGAAATGCAAGTTGCGCGCCGTCCCGGCCTCGCCGCGCCCGGCCGCTCGCGCGATGATCGGCTTCCACGGCGGCCCTCGGAGAGGCAACGGTGAGCGTGGCGACGGAGGGGAAGGCGAACCCGCGGCCGGGCCCGCCCGCGCTCGAGAGCGCGACCCGCCGCGCGCTGCGCGACGGCATGCTGTGGCTGGGCGCCGGCGGGGTGGCGACCCACGCGATCGACGCCCTGAGCGGGGTGGCGATCCTGTACCTGCTGGGCCCCGCGGAGCTCGGCATCGCCACCCTGGCCTGGTCGCTCGCGGTCGTGCTGGAGGCGTTCAACGGTTTCGGCGTCGGCCTGGCGATCGTGCAGGCCCCGGAGCTCCGGCGCCCGCAGCTCGACGGCGTGTGGTGGTACACGCTGGGGCTGGCGCTGCTGCTGGCGGCGGCGGTCACGCTGGCCGCTCCCGCGATCTCGGGCGCGATGGCGGCGCCCGAGCTGAGCGGGCTGCTCGTCGTCAGCGTGCTCAAGCTGCCACTGGTCGGCGCCGCGCTGGTTCCGCTCCAGCTCCTGAACCGCGAGCTGCGCTTCCGCGAGATTGCCGGCCTGCAGGCGACGGCAACGTTGCTCACGGCGCTCCTGCGCGTCGGCCTCGCCGCCGCCGGCTGGGGCGCCTGGGCGCTGGTCTGGGCCCACACGGCGCACGGCCTGGTCACGCTGGCAGGGGCCCTGGTCCTGAAGCCGTTCTGGCCGCGCCCGCGCTTCGCGCTGGCGGAGATCCGGCCGCTCGTCACCTTCGGCGCGCAGGCCGCCAGCGCCTCGGTGATCTACCACTTCTATCGCAACGCCGACTACCTGGTGGTCGAGCGCTTCTTCGGCCGCGAGGCGCTCGGCCTCTACCGCGCGGCGTTCGACCTGGCGATGACGCCCGTGCTGGCGGTCCTCACCGTCGCCAACCGCGCCGCGTTCCCGGTGTTCGCGCGACACGCCGACGATCCCGCCCAGCTCCGCGCCAGCTTCCTGTGGACCGTGCGCGTGGTCGGCCTGCTGACCGCGCCGGTGGCCGCGTTCCTGATCTTCGCGGCGCCCGACCTCTTCTCCTGGCTCGGGGGCGGGCGCTGGGCCGCCGCGGCCCCGGCGCTGCAGGTCCTGGCTGCGGCCGCCGTGCTGCGCTGCCTGGCCCAGCTCTTTCCGCGGCTGTTCCATGCCTGCGGCCGCCCCGGCCTGGCGCTCGTCGACGCCGCCCTGTCGTGCGTCGTGTTGTGCGGCGCGTTCGTCCTGTGCGCCTCCGCGTGGGGCGCCCGCTGGGACGAGGCCAGCGTGGCCTTCGCCTGGCTCGCGGCCTACCCGCTGCTGCTCGCCGTCCTGCTCGCGCTCGCCCGTCGCGTGGCCGGCCTGCGCCTTCGCGAGTGGGCGACGGCTCTCGCCCCCGCGGCGGGGCTGGCGCTGGCGGCGTCGCTCGCCAGCGCCGCGGCGCTGCACGTCGCCGGCCAAGGCCTGCGGCCGGGCCTGTCCACCCTGGTCGTCCTGCTCGTCGTGTCGGCGGCGGGCGGCCTGTCTGCCCTGTTCCACCGACGGCTGTCCGGGCCGCTACACTGACTTCCATGGAGATCCAGGACGCACCCGCCCTCGTCACCGGGGCCGGGCGGGGGATCGGGCGGGCGATCACGCTGGAGCTGGCCCGGGCCGGCGCCCGCGTCGCCGCGCTCGCCCGTACCCGCGCCGAACTCGAGTCGCTCGCCGCCGAGGCCGCGGGGTTCGGAGGGCGGGTGCTGCCCGTCGTCGCCGACCTGCTCGACCCGGCGGCGCCGGCGCGGGCACTGGCCGTTTCACGAGAGGCGCACGGGCCTCTGCGCATCCTCGTCAACAACGCCGGGGTCGCGATGCACCGCCCGTTCGCGGAACTGACCGACGCCGACTGGGACCAGGTGATCGGCCTCAACCTGACGGCGGTGATGCGGATGACCCGCGACGCGCTGCCGCAGCTCTGCGAGCGCGGCGGCCACGTCTTCATGATCTCTTCGCTGGCCGGCCAGAACCCGATCGCCGGGCTCTCCGCCTACTGCGCGAGCAAGGCCGCGCTCGACCACCTGACCACCTGCCTGATGCTCGAGGTGCGCCAGCGCGGCGTGAAGGTGACGACGATCGCGCCCGGCTCGGTCAACACCACGTTCGGAGGGCGGGAGGCCGCGGAAGCCGCGTGGATGATTCAGCCCTCGGACGTGGCGCAGACCGTGCTCGACCTGCTGCGGCTGCCCGACAACGCGCACTCCAGCCGGGTCGAGATGCGGCCGGCGCGCCCGCAGTCGAAGTGAGCCGGTGAAGCCGCCGGGCCTGGGCCGGGCCGAGCGTCCCGGCCGCCCGGGGCGCGCCGGCTCCCGCGAGGCGAAGCCTCCGGTCGACACCCGCCGCGCGTGGCGCGAGGCGAAGGCGCTGCTGCACGAGCACCGGCGCTCGATCGCGTTCGGACTCGCGCTGATGGTCGTCAGCCGGCTGGCCGGGCTGGTGCTGCCGGCCTCGACCAAGTTCCTGATCGACGACGTGCTCGGCCGCGGTCGCCACGACCTGTTGCTGCCGCTGGCGGCGGCGACCGGCGGGGCGACGCTGCTCCAGGCCGCCACCGGCTTCGCCAACTCGCAGGTGGTCTCGATCGCCGCCCAGGGCGCGATCATGGACCTGCGGCGGAGGGTGCAGCACCACGTGCTGCGGCTGCCGGTGCGGTGGTTCGACGAGACGAAGGTCGGCTCCGTCGTGGCCCGCGTGCTGAACGACCCCGAGGGCATCCGCAACCTGATCGGCACCGGCCTGATCCAGCTCGTCGGCAGCGTGCTGACCGCGGCGATGGCGCTGGGCGTGCTGTTCTGGCTGCACTGGCGGCTGACCCTGGGCACGCTGCTGTTCCTCGCGGCCTTCGGGACGGCGATGGCCCTCGCCTTCCGGCGGCTGCGGCCGCGGTTCCGCGAGCGCAACGAGATCAGCGGCCGCCTCGCCGAGGCGATCGGCGGCGTGCGGCTGCTCAAGGTCTACGTCGCCGAGGCGCGCGAGGCCGAGGTGTTCGCGTCCGGCGCCCGGCGGCTGTTCGAGAACGTCGCCGGCACCATCACCGGCACCAGTGCCCTGACGTCGGTCTCGACCGCGATCGTCGGCGGGATCGGGTTGCTGATCATGGTGGTCGGCGCGCGCGCCGTGCAAGCCGGGGCGATGACGATCGGCGACCTCGTCATGTACACGTTCTTCGTCGGCCTGCTGGCGCTGCCCGTGGTGCAGATCGCCAGCATCGGCACCCAGGTCAGCGAGGCGTTCGCCGGGCTCGACCGCGTGCGCGAGGTGCTCGACCTGCCGACCGAGGACCAGGAGGACGCGGTGCGGGAGCCGCTGCCCGTGGTCGAGGGGCGGGTCGAGTTCCGCGACGTGTGGTTCGAGTACGAGCCGGACGTGCCGGTGCTGAAGGGGGTCTCGTTCGAGGTGCCGGCCGGCCAGACCGTCGCCCTCGTCGGCTCCTCCGGCTCGGGCAAGAGCACGATCCTCGGGCTGGTGATGGCGTTCCGGCAGCCGCAGCGCGGCCAGGTGCTGGTCGACGGCCGCGACGTGCACGGCCTGCGCCTGCGCGACTACCGCCGCGCGCTGGGCGTCGTGATGCAGGACAACTTCCTGTTCGACGGCACGATCGCCGACAACATCGGCTTCGCGAAGCCGGGCGCCAGCCGCGAGGAGGTCGAGGCGGTGGCGAAGATCGCCCACGTCGACGAGTTCGCGCTGCGCTTCGAGCAGGGCTACGACACGGTGGTCGGGGAGCGCGGGGTCAAGCTCTCCGGCGGCCAGCGCCAGCGGGTGGCGATCGCGCGCGCGATCCTGGTCGACCCGCGGCTGCTGCTGCTCGACGAGGCCACCTCCTCGCTCGACTCGGAGAGCGAGGCGCTGATCCGCGACGGCCTGCGCCGGCTGCGCGCGGGGCGCACGACGTTCGTGATCGCGCACCGGCTGTCGACGATCACCTCGGCAGACCAGATCCTGGTCGTCGAGAAGGGGGAGATCGTCGAGCGCGGCAGCCACCGCGAGCTGCTCGCTCGCGGCGGCCGCTACCGCGAGCTGTACGAACGCCAGCACCGGGTCGAGGGCGACGAGTTCATCAACCCGGGCGAGGACTTCACAGCCGTCGCGGAGCCAGCGCGGTGAGCCGGGTTCCGCTCGCGGTCAAGCTCGCCTACGCCGCACCGGCCTTCGCGCTGGCCGTGGTCGGCATCCCGGTCTACGTCTACATCCCCAAGTTCTACACGGACGTCGTCGGCGTGAACCTGGCCGCGCTCGGCACGATCCTGGCCGGCGTGCGGGTGTTCGACGCGGTGATCGACCCGGCCATGGGTCACCTCTCCGACCGCTACCGCACGCGCTGGGGGCGTCGGCGGCCGTGGATCGCGGGCGGCTCGCTGCTGGTCGCGCTGTTCATCGGCCTGCTTTTCGTGCCGCCGCCCGGCTCGCCCGGCTTCGAGACCGCGTGGTTCGCGTTCTGCATGTACGCGCTGTTCCTGTTCTGGACCATCGTGACCGTGCCGTACGAGGCGCTCGGGCCCGAGATCACCGCCGACTACCACGAGCGCACGGCCTTGTTCGGCCTGCGCGACGGGCTGCTGATCGCCGGCACGCTGTTCGCCGCGGCTTCGCCCGCGATCGTGCAGAAGGCGTTCGGGCTGCCGGCGGACGCCGACGGCGAGCGCGCCAAGTTCTTCTGGATCGCCGTGCTCTACGCGCCGCTGGTGGTGGCCAGCGCGTGGTGGTGCACGGCCGCGGTGCGCGAGCTGCCGGAGGTGGCCCGGCCGCGCGCGACGGGCCTCTGGACCGGGATGCGCGAGGCGCTGCGCAACCGCCCGTTCGCGATCCTGCTGTCGGCCTACACGATCAGCGCGATCGGCTCCAACCTGCCGGCGACGCTGATCCTCTTCTACGTGCAGTACGTGCTGGAGTCGCCGCACGCCGACGCGTTCCTGCTGCTGTACTTCGCGACCGGCATCGTGTTCCTGCCGGCCTGGGTCGCGATCGCGCGGCGGGTCGGCAAGAAGGCGGCATGGCTCGCCTCGATCGGCGTCAACACGGGCGCCTTCGTCGGCGTGTTCTTCCTCGGCCCCGGCGACGCCGCGCTCTACGGCGTGCTCGTCTGCCTCTCCGGCGTCGGCTTCGGCGCCACGCTCGCGCTGCCGTCCTCGATCCAGGCCGACGTGCTCGACTACGACGAGCTGAAGAGCGGCCTGCGCCGCGAGGGCCTCTACGTCGGGCTGTGGTCGATCGCCAAGCGCCTCGCGGCGGCGATCGGCGTCGGCGCCGGCCTCGGCGTGCTGGGCCTCGCCGGCTACGAGCCCAACGCTCCGCAGTCGGAAGCGGTCAAGCTGACGCTGCGCGTGCTGTACGCGGGGGTGCCTTCGCTGTGCAACCTGGCGGCGCTGGTGATCGCCTTCGCCTACCCGATCTCGGGCGAAGTGCACGCCCGCATCCTCGCCGCCATCGACCGCCGCCGCCGCGGCGAGCCCTTCGACGATCCGCTGGCGGCCGCTGCGCGCTGAGCCGCGACGCGCTACTCGCGGGTCAGGCGGAGCGTGCCGGTCGCTTCCGGGCGGCCGCCTCGCCGCCGCTCGGCGTGGGTGCCGGTGAAGCTCCCGTCGCGCACGGAGCCGCGGAACGTGAACGTGCGGGCCGCCGGTGCCCTCGTCGACCTGGCCCACGAGCTCCCCGCGGTCGAGGCTGCCGGTGGCCGTGCCGTCGTACTGGTAGTCGCGGCCCTCGAAGCGGAACGAGAAGGAGACCCGCCAGGTGTCGGCCGCCTGCGACGTGAAGCGCGCCTGCAACGGGCCTTCGGCGCCGCCGAGGTCCCAGCGATAGCGGCCCTGGAGGCGGATCGTTTCGGCCTGGACGGCGGCGGGAGCGGCGAGAGCGAGGGCGATCGGGAGCAATCGAACCAGCGCGTGGCGCATGAGACGACCTCGGGCCCCCTCGCTGAATCGTCGACGAGAACGCCCCCTCCCGCCAGCGGTGCGTCCAGCCGGCTGGTCGTTGCCCTGCGCATCGACTTTCCGGTCGGCTACGCTGCGCCGACAAGGAGCGCGCGATGAGCGACCAGAAGGCACGGGCGGCGGGCTTCCGGCGGTTGCACGACGAGGGCGTGCTGCTGCTGCCGAACGTGTGGGACGGCGGCAGCGCGCGGATGATCGAGAGCCTCGGCGCGAAGGCGCTGGCGACGACCAGCGCCGGCGTCGCCTGGGCCCACGGCTACGCGGACGGCGATCGGCTGCCCGTCGAGCTGCTGCTGCGCACCGTCGCGACGATCGTGCGCGTGGCGCGGGTCCCGGTCAGCGTCGACGTCGAGGGCGGCTACGCCGAGGAGCCCGCGGCGGTCGCGGCCTTCGTCGCGCGCCTGGTCGACGCGGGAGCGGTCGGCCTCAACATCGAGGACGGGACCCGCGACCCGGCCCGCCTCTGCGCCTGCATCGAGGAGGCGAAGCGGGTCGTCGGCGCCCGCGGCGGCGACGTCTTCGTCAACGCGCGCACCGACGTCTACCTGCGCGGCCTGGTGCCCGCCGAGCGCCGGATCGAGGAGACGCTCGCCCGCGCGCGCCGCTATCGCGAGGCGGGCGCGGACGGGCTGTTCGTGCCGGGCGTGACGGACGGCGAGGAGATCCGCGCGCTGTCCGCGGGCGCCGGCCTGCCGCTCAACGTCCTGGCCCGGCCGGGGCTGCCGCCTGCCGCTCGGCTCGCCGAGCTCGGCGTGCGTCGGTTGAGTGCCGGCTCGTGGGTCGCGAGCGCCGCCTTCGGGCACCTGCGGGCGGTGGTCTCGGAGTTCCTGCGCGAGGGTTCCTGCGAGCCGCTCTTCGCCGACGCCTGGAGCTACGCCGACCTGCAGGCGCTGTTCGCCGACCGCTGAGTCGCTTCAGGCCGCCCGCATCGGCGGCGCGGCGCCACGCAGGCGAGCCATCTCGTTGAGGCGCAGCCAGTCGAGCGGCGAGGCGGACCGGTTCCGGAGCAGGCGCGGCAGCCGGGTCAGGATCGAGAGCTGCGGGCGCGGCTCGAAGCCCAGGCGCTGGCGCGAGCGGCGGGCGTCGACGCGCAGCGCGAGGTCGATGTAGCGCGCCATCCACGGCCGCTCGAACAGGGGCGCGCCCGTCGCCTCGCAGGCGATCTCGAGCAGCGGCAAGCCGAGCCGGCACAGCGGGCGCGGCACGAGCAGCGGTCGCAGCGGCGCGCCGGAGGCGGCCCCCGTGGCGGCGTCGAACAGCTCGCGATGCGAGGTCGCGCCGTCGGAGCTGGCGATCAGCACCGGCGCGGGGTCGATCTCGCGGCGGCGCGCGAGCAGCCGCAGCAGGAAGGCGACCGCGTCGTCGACGTGCAGGTAGGGCACCGCGGAGGCGCCGCGGCCGCCGAGCACGCGCCGCCGCCACTGCCGCGACAGCCAGGTCTCGAGCTGGCGGTAGAGCGGCTCGTACTCGCACCAGTCCGAGAACAGCGCGGCGAAGCGCACGACGAAGCCGCGGTAGCCGCGCGGCTCGCGCACGCAGGCTTCTCCGGCGCGCTTGCTCTCGGCGTACGGCGTGTCGCCGTCGGCGGGCGAGTCCTCGTCGAGCGCGCCGCCCGCGGGCGGGAAGCGGCAGGCCGCGAGCGAGCTCGCGAAGACCACGTCGCGCGCGCCGAGCGCCGCCGCGGCCTCCAGCACGTGCCGAGTGCCGGCGACGTTGGTGCGCGCGTACTCGGGGTGGCGCTCGCCGCTCAGGTCGTAGTGGGCAGCGAGATGGAACACGACGTCCACGGGCGGGCTCTGCCGCAACTCCTCGACGGCGGCGGCCAGCGACGCTTCGTCGCCGACGTCGGCGACGACCCAGCCAACCCCCGGCGGCGGCGCGAAGCCGCGGCGCGCGGGCAACGTGCGCGAGAGGCCGACCACGTCGTGCTCGCGCCGCAGCGCCTCCACGAGGTGCCGGCCCAGGAACCCCGACCCGCCGGTGACGAGCACGCGAGCCACTCGCCTGCGCCTCCGGGACGGATCCTACGCCTGCGCGCGTCAGCGCGCGGGCTTCGCCTCGCGCACCGGCAGCGGCACGTTGCACACCTCGACCTTGCCGACGGGATCGAGGAACCACTCCTCGTGGCGGTGGCGGCGGGCCTCGATCAGCGCGCGGAAGGAGTCCGTGTCCGTGCGCAGCACCTCGAGCTTCGGCCGCTCCGCTTCCGGCAGGTCGGCGACCACCCGCACGCGCCGGATCGGCACCCGCTGCTCGGCCTTCTCGTAGAAGCCGAGCGGGCCGGTGCCGCGGGGCAGCGAGGTCAGGTGCTCGATGCCCTTCACCACCCGGCCGAAGGCGGTGATGTTGCGGTCGAGGTGGCGGGGCGAGTGGCCGGTCACCACGAAGAGCTGGGCGCCGCCGCCGCTGTCGGCGGTGTTGCCGCGGCCGGCCCCGAGCACGCCGTAGCAGTGGATCATCCAGGCGCGGCCCGTCTTCGGGTCGCGGGCGGCGGGGAAGCTGCCGCTCCAGCCCGCCTCGGGCGCGTAGACGTCGCCGTCGGGATTGGGCGTGAAAGGCAGCCCCTGCGCCGGCCGGTCGAACTCGGCGGGCAGCGTCCCCTTGCCGACCTTCGGCACCCGCACCTTCGCCTCGTCTTCTTCGCCGTCGCCCCACTGCACGACGTAGTTGTCCTGCACGCGGTTGACCGTGAGGCCGTCGAAGAAGCCCTCGCGCACCAGCGCCCTCACGTTCGCCGCGTGGTTGGGCGCGAACGCCGCCGAGAGCTCGATCACCACGCTCCCGCCCGCGACGTCCATCACGAGGGCGTTATCCGCGTCGAGCGGGCGCCAGTCGGCGGCGGCGGTCGCCGCCAGCACGCCCGCTGTGGTCGGCGGCGTGGGCTGCGGCGACTGGGCGGCGATCGGGAGCGCGGCGAGGGCGAGGGCGAGGGCGTGAGCAGCGGGACGGGGCATCCGAACCTCCGCCGCGGATGGTATCCCGGCGATTGAACCGGAACCCGGCCCGGCGCCGCCCCGTATACCGGTCAAATGACGGACGACCTCAAGGCGGACGTGAAGGTGGGCCTGCGCGGTCTCGTGCGCGAGCGGGCGTTCTGCGCGCTGGCGACGATCGTGCTGGCTCTCGGCATCGGCGGCGTGACGGCGATGTTCAGCGTCGTGAACGGGGTCATGCTGCGCGGCTTCTCGTTCCCGACCGCCGACCGCCTGGTGAGCGCGACCTTCGCCGACCCGTCGAGCGCGACCTTCTTCGGTGTCAACACCCAGGTCGCCTCGATGGACTTCGAGGAGCTCCGCCCGGTCCAGAAGTCGTTCGACCGGCTGGCGGCGTACCTCAACGGCTCGACGGTCAACGTCACGGTCGACGGCACTCCGCGCCGCTACACGGGCGCCTATGTGACCGAAGACTTCTTTCCTGCGCTCGGCGTGGCGCCGGCGCTGGGCCGCGACTTCAACGCCGAGGACAACCGCGAAGGCGCGCCGAAGGTCGCGATCCTCGGACACGCGCTCTGGCAGCGCGACTTCGGCGGCGCCGCCGACATCGTCGGCAAGGGCGTCCGGATCAACGGCGTGCCGGCCACGATCGTCGGCGTGATGCCGCCCGGCTTCGCGTTCCCGGTCAACGAGGAGCTGTGGATCCCGCTCTACAGCGAGTTCCCGGTGCGGCCGCGCAACGACCCGCGCGCCAACAACCCGGCCCTGCTCGGCACGTTGCGCCCGGGCGTCTCGCTCGACCAGGCGAACGCGGAGTTCGGCGCTTTCGCGAAGCGCTTCGCCGCCGCCTACCCCGAGACCCACAAGTCCTTCACCGAGGCGCGGGTCGAGCCGCTGCACGACACCTTCACGCCGCGCCCGCTGCGCGGCACGCTGCTGACGATGCTGGCGTTCTGCGTCGGCGTGCTGCTGATCGCCTGCGTCAACGTGATGAACATGCAGTTCGCGCGGGCCTCGGCGCGGGCCAGGGACCTGGCCGTGCGCTCCTCGCTGGGCGCCAGCCGCGGCCGGCTGATCCGCCAGATGCTGACCGAGAGCCTGCTGGTGGCCTCGCTCGGCGCCACGCTCGGCCTGGTCCTGGCGCGGCTCTCGATCGACTGGATCACGGCGGCGGTGCGCAACAACGACAACCCGCCGCCGGCCTGGATCACGTTCGACATCGACGCCACGGCGCTGGCCTTCACGGTCGGCGCCGTGCTGCTGGCGACGATCGTGTCGGGCCTGCTGCCCGCCTGGAGCTCGTCGCGCGCGAGCGTCGTCGAGGCGTTGCGCGACGGCGGCCGCGGCAACACCGGCGCCCACGTCGGCCTCGTCACCCGCGGCCTGGTCGTGTTCCAGGTCGGCATCACCTGCGTGCTGCTGGTCGGCGCGCTGCTGCAGGTGCGCTCGCTGCGCAACCAGCAGCAGATCGACTACGGCTACGACACCGGCGCGCTGATGTCCGCCCGCATGGGCCTGATGGACGGCGACTACCCGACCCCGGCGGATCGCCGGCTGTTCTTCGACCGCCTGCAGCGCGACCTGGCGGCGAACCCGGAGTTCGGCGCGGTGGCGCTGACCAGCCGCTTCCGCATGGTCTTCTCCGGCTCGACCCCGGTCGAGATCGAGGGCCGGACCTACGCCCACAAGCGGGACCGGCCGAACGCCAACTTCGAGCAGGTGACGGGCAGCTTCTTCGCGGTCACCGACCAGAAGCTGCTCGCGGGCCGCACGTTCGGCGAGAACGACCTCGACGCGCGCGAGCCGGTGGCGGTGGTCAACGCGGCGTTCGCCGGCAGGCACTTCGGCAACGAGAGCCCGCTCGGCCGCCGCTTCCGCACCGTCGACCCGGGCAGCGAGCAGCCGGGGCCGTGGCGCACGATCGTCGGCGTCGTCTCGACGATCCGCATGCAGGGGCCGTTCAACAACCCGAACGTCGACGACACCGGCTACTACGTGCCTTTCTACTCGAACCCGGTCGGGCCGCTGCAGGAGGAGCCGTTCGCCGCCCAGTTCGCGACCGTGGTCGTGCGCCCGCGCGGCGGCCAGCCGGCCGAGGCGCTCGCCAACCCGCTGCGGCGCGCCGTCGCCCGCGTCGACGCCAACCTGCCGCTGTACTTCGTCGACACGCCGAAGCGGCAGCTCGAGGGCTTTGTCGCCCAGGGCGCGGTGATCGCGACGATGTTCTCCGCGTTCGGCGTCGTGGCCATGGTGCTGGCCGCGGTGGGCATCTACGGAGTGATGTCGTTCGCGGTCAGCCAGCGCACCCAGGAGTTCGGGGTGCGGATGGCGATGGGCGCCGAGCCGCTGCGCATCCTGTCGATGGTCGTGCGCCAGGGCTCGCGGCAAGTCGGCGCCGGGCTGCTGGTCGGCGTCGCGCTCTCGCTGGCGCTGGTCACGGTGCTGCGCGACGCGATCGCCAACATCCTGTTCGGCGTCAGCGCCCGCGACCCGTGGGTCTTCTCCGGGGTGATCGCGCTGGTGTCGTTCGTCTCGCTGGTCGCCGTCCTGGTGCCGGCCCGCCGCGCCACCCGCGTCGACCCGATGATCGCGCTGCGCCCCGAGTAGCCGCCGCCGGATGTAGAGTCCACGCATCCCGCGTGGAGGACCCCATGAGCGTGCGCCCGGCCCGGAAGGAGCTGTCCCCGAAGCAGCGTCAGGAACTGCTCGCGTTGCTGGAGGCGCGCTTCGAGCAGAACCCGCGACGCCACCCGGGCCTCGCCTGGGCCGACGTGCGCGCGCGCCTGGAGAAGCACCCCGCGAAACTGACGGCGCTCGCCGAGATGGAGCGCACGGGCGGCGAACCCGACGTCGTCGGCCACGACCGCAGCACGGGGGAGCTCGACTTCTGCGACTGTGCGCCGGAGAGCCCCGCCGGCCGTCGCAGCGCCTGCTACGACCGCGAGGCGCGGCGGGGAAGGAAGCAGAACGCGCCGAAGACCAGCGCCCTCGAGCTGGCGGAAGCGATGGGCATCGAGCTGCTCGACGAGGATGCCTACCGCGCGCTGCAGGCGCTGGGCGAGTTCGACACGAAGACGTCGAGCTGGCTGCAGACCCCGCCCGCGGTCCGCGAGCGCGGCGGCGCCCTGTTCGGCGACCGCCGCTACGGCCGCGTCTTCACGTACCACAACGGCGCCGACTCCTACTACGCGGCGCGCGGCTTCCGCGGCTCGCTGCGGGTCTGAGCCGGCGCCCGAAGCCGTGGGCGCGGTTCGGCACACCACCGGCCTTCAGCAGGGTGCCACCGACGCGGTAGGCTAGCGGGGCATGGACGTGGGGAGGGTGCTCGACGAACTGGAGACCATCGTCGCGGAGCGCGGGGAGCGGCTGTGCGTCGTCGGCGCGCTGGCCCTGGCGGCCTGGGGCCGGCCGCGCTTCACCGCCGATCTCGACGTGCTGACCAGCGCCGCGTGCCGCGACGCGCTCGTCGCCGCGCTGCAGGAACGCGGCTACGAGACGCTGTACGCGTCGGCGGGGTTCTCGAACCACCTGCACCCCGACCCGGCGCGCGGACGGGTCGACGTGCTCTACGTGGACGCCGCCACGGCCGACCGGCTGTTCGTCGCCGCGTCGCCGCGGCTGGAGCTGGGGGGACGGCACCATCTGGTGCCCGCGCCGGAGCACCTGGTGGCGCTCAAGTTGCACGCCATCCGCAACGACCCGAGCCGCGAGTTTCGCGATCTCGCCGACATCGACGCCCTGATGAGCCTGCCCGAACTGTCGATCGAGGCCGTCCGTCCCTGGTTCGAGCAGGCCGGCCGCCTCGCCGAGTTCGAGACCCTGAAGGCGCGACATGGTCGCTGAACCGCTCGACCTGGAGCGGGGACTGCCGGTGAGCGCGTCCGACGTGGTCGCGCTGCGCGCGGCCTCCGCGCCGCGGCCGATGACGGGCGACCAGTACCTGGCGTGGCTGCGCTCGTTCCCGGCGCCGGACCGCGAGGCACTCGCGCGTCGCGCGGGGCCGCGGGGCGAGCCGTTCCGGCTGGCCTGACCCCGCGACCTGTACCTCCGCGGCCCGCTACTCGTAGCGCAGGGCGCGCATCGGCTCGACGCGGGCCGCGCGGCGCGCCGGGAGCGCGCCCGCGGCGAACGCCACGCAGGCGAGGGAGACGAGCGCCCCCACCAGCACCGCCGGGTCGTGGCTCTCCACCTCGAACAGCAGCGAGCGCGCGACGCGGCCGAGACCGATCGCTGCCGGCAGCCCGATCAGCGCACCGACCAGCGTCATGCGCCCGACCTGGCCGAGCACCAGGTCGCGCACCCGGGCGGAGTCGGCGCCGAGCGCCATCCGCACGCCGAACTCGCGAGTCCGCTGCTCCACGGTGTAAGCCAGCACGCCGTAGAGCCCGAGCGCGGCCAGCGCGGTGGCCAGCACCGCGAACGCCGTCGCGAGCACCGAAATGAAGCGGTCCAGGAACAGCCGCTCGTGGATCTGCGCGGGCATCGTGCGCAGCTCCTCCACGGGCAGGTTGGGGTCGAGCCGCTTCAGCACCGGAGGCACCTGCGCGACGAGGGCCTCCGGGGAGAGCGCGCCGCGCACGTAGAAGACGAGCTGGCCGACGCCCTCGTCCTGGCGGTAGGGCAGCGCGAACTGCGGCGGCGGCGCCTGCTTGACGTCGCTGTACTTGGCGTCCCGGATCAGGCCGACGATCTCGATGTCGAGCGGCGTGCCGTCGCCCATGCCGGTGCCCATCCGCTTGCCGATCGGGTTCTCGCCGAGGCCGAACTTGCGGGCGAAGGCCTGGTTGACGATCGCCACCTTCGGCGCGCCGAGCGCGTCCTGGCGCGTGAAGTCGCGGCCCTGGAGCAGCGGCACGCCGAGGGTCTGGAACAGCCCGGGCCCCACCAGGTTCCACTGCGAGTGGGCGTCGGTGTCGGGCCCCGACTCGAAGCCCTCGACCGAGACGCTGCTGCCCCAGTTGCTGCCCGCGATCAGCGGAACCATCGACGCCGACACCGCGCTGACGCCCGGGATCGCGCCGACCTCGTCCTCGATCCGTTCGAACAGCGCCTTGCTCTGCTCCGGCGTGTATCCGTTCAGCTCCGGCGAGACGGCGAAGGTGAGCAACTGCTCGGGCTGCAGGCCGAGGTCGACCCGCGCGGCGTTGGCGAGGCTGCGGGTGAACAGCCCCGCGGAGACGAGCAGGGCGAGCGAGAGCGCGACCTGGGCGGTCGCCAGCGTGCGGCGGAAGCGGGCTGCGGCGCGGCTGCCGCCGGGCTGTCCGGCCTGGCCACGCAGGCCTGCGATCAGGTCGGGGCGCGAGGCGTGCAGCGCCGGGAACAGCCCGAACACGAGGCCGGTGCCGAGCGCGACGGCGGCGGTGAAGGCCAGCACCGCGGGTCCCAGCTCGGGCCGCATCGTCGCCGCGGCTTCGGCCGGCATCAGCGCGTGCAGGCCGCGCAGCGTCCACTGCGCGACGAGCAGGCCGAGCAGGCCTCCGAGCGAGGCCAGCACGCAGGCCTCGACCAGCAGTTGCCCGAAGAGGTGACGCCGCGCCGCGCCGATCGCCGCCCGCACGGCCATTTCGGCGGCGCGGCCGGCGCCGCGCGCGAGCAGCAGGTTGGCGATGTTGGCGCAGGCGATCAGCAGCACCAGCGCGGTGACGCCCAGCAGCAGCGTGAGCGGCGCGCGCGAGCCGGTCGCGATCGAGCTCTGCCCGCGCGCGCCCGGCTCCAGCACCAGCTCCTTGGCCTTGAACCGCTCGAGCGTCTGCGGGCTCATCCCCTCCTGCAGCGGCGTCTCGACGTCCTGGACGATCGCGGAGTAGCGCGCGTGCAGCGCGGCCTGCGCCTGCTCCTGCGACACGCCGGGGTCGAGCCGCGCGAACAGGTACGCCCAGTAGCTGCGCCGGTTCTCGAAGCCCTTCCAGCCGGGCGTCAGCGCCCCGCGCATCGTCAGCGGAACGAACACGTCCGCCGGCGCGCCCAGCGTCGTGCCCGTGAAGCCCTCGGGGGCGACGCCGACGACGGTCAGCGAGCGGCCGTTGACGACCAGCGCTTCGCCGACCGCGGTCGGACTCGCCCCGAAGCGCTCCTTCCAGTAGGCGTGGGCGAGCACGACCACGTCGTGGGCGCCCGGGGTGCGGTCGTCGTCGGGGCCGAGCAGCCGGCCCAGCGCGGGCTGGAGTTGCAGCACCGGGAAGTAGTTCCCGGAGACGAACTGGCCGCGGCTGCTCGAGGTCTGCCCGCGCCAGGCGAGGTTGGCGCCGAAGGAGCGGTGCGCCGCGAGCTTCACGGGCAGCGAGGCGTCGCTCTCCAGGTCCTTGAACATCGGGTAGCTGAAGACCGCGTCCATCGGGCCCGCGTTGTTGGTCGACTGCGAGCCGGGCTTGGGCCCGGGCGAGAGCAGGTTGACGAGGCGCTCCGACTCCGGCACCGGCAGCGGCTGCAGCAGCATCTGGTGGAACAGCGAGAAGATCGCCGCGTTGGCGCCGATCCCCAGCGCCAGCGAGACGATCGCCACGCCGCTCGTGAACGGCGTCTTCCGCAGCGTGCGCAGCGCGAGCTTCAGGTCCTGCAAGGCTCCTCCCCAGAGTGGATGCCGACCGGGCGCTGCAAGAAGCGGTCCCGGCTCCGACATCCTGTAGACGCCCGCCGCGGCTCCAGGGTTCGCGACTTTCTCGAAGAGGCGCTGTCCGCCAGCGGCCACCGCTGCCCGTGCGCGGACAACTCGGGGGGACAGCAGGTCGAGTCGGCCGTCAGCGCACGACGAAGGCGTAGCGCCAGGCGCGGAAGCCCGGGCGGAAGACCTCGAGGTGGGCGAGGCTGCCGCCCGGCCCCAGGGCCTCCAGCCGGAGCTGGTAGCGCCCGCGCGGCAGCGGCAGTTCGACCGCGCAGAGGGTCGTGCGCCCCTCCACCGGCGCGGGGCGCGGTGCGTCCTCGGCGGGGTCGGCCTGCACCTCGTAGCGGTAGGCCGTCGCGCCGGGGACCGGGTCCCACGCGAAGCGGACGGGCGAGGCGAGCTCGGGAGCGGCGTCCTTCGCGCCGGGGTGGTCGGCGCTGTCCTCGGGCACGCGCAGCCGCATCACCCGGTGCAGCGCGAGGTCGCGCGCCGTCTCGACCCCGGCGGCCAGGTCGAACGTGATCCCGCCGACCAGCGCGGCGCCGGGGTCGGAGCGCAGCGGCCCGAACGTGACCGTGCCGTAGTAGCGGCCGGGGGCGCCGAAGATGCGGAAGCGCCCGCCGCGCGGATCGTAGTCGGCGTGGAGCTGGGCCAGCGCGCCGGCTTCCTCGTCGCGGAACCAGAAGCGCGGCCGCTCGGAGGTCAGCTCGTCGACGGGGCGGCCCGCCCACGTCATGCGGCCGGCGAGCACCCCGTCGTCGTGCTCCGGCGCGGGCCGCGGCGTCGCCTCGAGGGGAGGCCGGGCCGGAACGCTCGCCGGCGTGCGCGGCGTCGCGATCCGCGGCGCGGCATCCCATCCGCGAGGGTTCGCGGCAGCCTTCGAAGCCAGGGCCGCGACGGTGAGCGCGGCCAGCAGGCCGGCGGAGCGCAGGGCGAGTGCGCCGCCGCCTGCGGTCGGGGACAGGCCCGCCGTGGCCCGCCGTCGCGAGCGCCAGAAGGCCCCGAACAGCAGCGCCTGCACCAGTGCCGCGTCGGCCAGCAGAGCGGACGGCAGATAGCCGAGCGCGAAGACGGCATCGCGGGCGCCCGTGCGTCCGCGCAGCAGTGCCTGTTCGTCCCACGAGGGGCGAGGCTGCCAGCGCGGGTGGACGTCGAGCGCCGCCATCGCCGCCAACAGCACGGCGGCGGCCGCGAGCGCCGCGCCGAGCCGGCGCCCGTTGCGGCCCGCGCCGCCGGGGTCGAGCCCCGCGCCGAGCAGCGCGCCGAGCGCGGCGCCGAGGTTCAGCACGTGCTCGAGGAACGGCAGCGCCACGCCGGCCGCCAGCGGGCCGCCCGCCACCGCGCCGGCGAGCGCGCCTCCCGCGGCGCCGACGCCGATCAGCCACGGCGCCTCGCGAGCGGGCTCGGCCGCCGGCTCTCCGCCTCGCGTGTCCCCGTCACCCGCGCGGCTGGCGCGCAGCACCTCGAGCACGCGCGCGCGCAGCCAGTCGAGTTCGGGGCGAGGCAGGCCGTAGCCGAAGCGCACGCTGGCGCGATCGGAGCGCGCGACCAGCACGCCATGCGAGAAGTAGGCGAGCAGGCTGCGCGCGCCGCCGAGTTCGGGGTCGAGACACACGAGGTCCTCGAGCTCGCCCGCGGGCATCACCACCTCGCGCCGCCACAGCAGCCCGTTCTGGACGAGGCGCAGCCGCGCGGGCGTCACGTCCAGCAGGCCGCCGTTGCCGAACACCGCGAGCAGCGACGCGCTGCCGACCAGCAGGATCGGGAACAGCGACTGCGCGAGCGCCCACGCGATCGGCCCGGCGCCGTGGAGCCGACCGCCCAGCAGCGGCAGCAGGACCATCGCCGTGAACGGGATCAGGCAGAACAGGCCCACGAGGACGTTGAGCCCCGCGATCTGTCGCGGCGAGGGCACGGGAATCCGCGCTCGCAGCCGCGTCGGCCGATCGAGCAGCACGAGGCTCGTGGTCTCGCGCGGCCTGTCCGGCACCGGTCCGCCCGGCCCGCGATCGCGCCACGCGACGTCGAGCTCGCCTGGACGCTTGCGCTCCGCCGCGACGTCGTCGCGCAGCTCGAGGCCGAGGAAGCGGGCGACCGCCTCGGCCACGGGCAGTGCCGCCTCCCAGGTCCCCGGTCGGTCGAGCTCGATCGACGCGGTGTCGCCCTCGATCACGACCGGGTAGCGGGTCTCCGCGTGTTCGCCTCCCGTCTGCTCGACTCGCACCCGCACCCGGCGCACCGCGGCGAGACTCTGCGCGCGCCCGGTGAGCCGGCCCGCGAGGCCGAAGCCGTCGACGGCCGTGCGCGTCGCGCGATCGAGGGTGAGCCGGCGCCGCACGAACAGGGCGGCGGCGAAGGCGCAGGCGAAGACGGTCGCGACGACGAACCCGGCCACCGACCCGTCGCGCCGCGTCTCGAGCTGGCCGACGGCGCACAGGCCGAACGCGAGTGCGGCCCAGTGCAGCCACGGCCGGCGCAGGCGCCCGCGCAGCTCCAGCCGGTCGGGGCCCGCGCGCCGGACCTCGACGCCGGGCTGGCTTCCGGGCCCGAGCTGGATCGAGACGCTGATCACGGGAAGAACCGGCGGCGATCATCCCCCTCGCTGCGCCCGCGCGGCAAGCGTACGATCGCGCATGCTCACCCGCATCGCTCTCGCCGCCCTCGTGTGCGCGCTGCCGCTCGGCGCGCAGGACCCCGGTCCGCTCTACCGCGCGAGCGTCGCCGCCGCCGAGGCGACGCTGCGCCTGCACGAGACCGCGGCCGCGAAGAAGTGGCTGGCCGCCGCGCCCGAGCCGGAGCGCGGCTGGGAGTGGCGCTACCTCCAGCGCCTCGTCGATCGCAGCGCGGCCCGCGTCGCGGCCCACGCCGCCGCTGTCCGCGATCTCGCGCTGAGCCCCGACGGCGCGTGGCTCGCGACCGCGTCCGTCGACGGCACTGCGAAGCTGTGGGACGCGCGCACCCGCGCACTGCGCCACACATTCGCAGGCCATGCCGGCCCGGTGGGCGGCGTGGCCTTCTCGCCCGACTCCGCGCGGCTCGCGACGGCGGGGAGCGACGGCACGCTGCGGGTGTGGGACGTCGCGAGCGGAGCGGAAGCGTGGAAGGTCGACGGCGTCGGCCGCGGCATCCACGTCGTCGCCTGGCACCCGGGGGGCGCCCGGCTGGCCTCGGCCTCGTGGCAGCGCAGCGCGGAGCGGGGCGTGTGGGGCGTCGTGCGGGTGTGGGACGCGGCGAGCGGCGCGCAGCAGGCGGGCTGGGACTGGGGCGTGAAACCGATCACCGCGCTGGCCTGGTCGCCCGACGGCGCGACGCTGGCCGCGGGCAACTGGGACGACGACGTCGCACTGTGGCGGAGCGAGCGCTGGTCCGAGCCGCCCGTCGTCCTGAAGCCGGCGCCCGACGAGCGCTACAAGGCCGTGCAGTCGATCGCGTTCTCGCCCGACGGCGCGTTGCTCGCGGTCGGCGCCAAGGACGGCCGCGTCCGCATCTGGGACGTCGCCTCGCGGCAGCTCGCCCACGTGCTGACCGGCCAGGCCGAGGGGCAGGCGAAGTGGACCAACGACGTGGCCTTCGTCGACGCGGCGACGCTGGCCGTCGCGGGCCAGGACGGAACGCTGCGCTCGTGGGACGCGAAGAGCGGAGCGCCGCGGGCGGTGTGGCACGGCCACGACGCCGCCGTGACCGCGCTCGCCGTCAGCGGCGACGGACGCTCCTTCGTGAGCGGCGCGAACGACGGCGAGTTGCGCTTCTGGGACGCGGCGGCCCTCGACCCCGCGCGCACGACGCTCACCCTGCCCGACACGGCCTACGACGTCGCCTTCACCCGCGACGGCACGCGCTTCGCGACGACCGGCTGGGGCGGGTTCGTGCAGGTGCGCGACCTCGCGACCGGCGCCGCCGTCGCCACCTGGAAAGGACACGCGCAGTCGGGTGTGCGCGCGGCCTGGAGTGGCGACGGGCAGCGCCTGGTCACCACCGGCAACGACGGAGCGGTCGTGCTGTGGAGCGCGACCGGCGAGAAGCTCGCGACGCTCGCGCAGATCGAGGGTGATCGCAGCGTCGCGCTGGCGGCGAGCCCCGATGGCACGCTGGTCGCCTCGGCCTCGGGCAAGGGCACGGTCACGCTGTGGCGCTTCGCGGACGCCGCGGTCGTCGCCACGCTCGTCGACGGCGAGCGTACCGCCACCGGCCTCGCGTTCACGCCGGACGGCGCGCGCCTGTTCTGGGGCGCAGGCGACGGCGCGGCGAAGGCCTGGGACTGGAAGGCGGGCCGCGAGGCTGCGCGCTTCGAGCACGGCAAGGGCACGGTCGCGGTCGCGGCGCGCGGGGCAGAGCTGGCGACCGCGGGCAGCGATCGCCGGATCGTGTTGTGGGACGCCACGAGCGGCAGGAAGCTCCGCGAGCTGGCGGGCCACGTCGACCAGGTCCACCACCTCGCCTTCTCGCCCGACGGCCGGCGCCTCGCGTCGGCGTCGTCGGACGGGACGCTCAAGGTGTGGGACCCGGAGAGCGGCGAGTGTGTGCTGACCGTCGCCCGCGAGTCGCAGGTCTACCACCTGAACTGGTCGCCCGACGGCGCGACGCTGGCGATGGTCCCGCTCGACAAGACGATCGTGCTGCTCGAGGCGCGCTGAGGGTCGCGTTTCTTCACAGTCCCGCCGGGGCTTCGGCCTCGAAGCGCCGCGCGAGCTCGTCGGTGCCCACGACCCGGTGCCGCAGGCGGTAGCCGAAGTTGAGCGGGGCCATGACGCGGGCGATCACGGCGGGCGAGAGGTAGCCGCAGGCCCGCGCGATGCGGCGCCAGGTGGTGGCCCGCGAGTAGAAGCGGGTGTGCAGCCAGGCGTTCCCGGCGCCCAGCGTCTCGGCCGACATGCCGCGCGGCTCGAAGACGACGTGGCCGAAGTCGTACAGCGCCCAGTCGCGCGAGGTGATGCGCCCCTGGCGCTCCATCTCCGCGTGCAGCGGCGTGCCCGGGAACGGCGTGAGCACGGTGGCCTGCAGCGCGTCCACGCGGTTCTCGTCGAGGAAGCGCAGGGTGCGCACGAACACGTCGGGCCCGTCGCCGTCCATGCCGAAGACGAACCCGGCGTAGACGCCGATCCCCGCCGCGTGCAGCCGGGCGACAGCCCGGGCGTAGTCGCGGTGCCGGTTCAGCCCCTTGCCCCAGGCCGCGAGGTTGTCGTCCGAGAGCGACTCGAAGCCCACGAACAGGCCGACGCAGCCGCTGCGCGCGGCGAGGTCCAGCAGCTCCGGGTCGTCGGCGATGCGCACGCTGCACTGGCTGACCCAGCGCTTGCGCAGCGGCGCCATGCGGGTGAAGAGCTCGCGCGCGTAGCCGGGATCGGCGATCAGGTTGTCGTCCATGAACACCAGCCAGCGCCCCAGGCCGCGCAACTCGTCGATCACCTCGTCCACGGGGCGGGCCCGGAAGCGCCGCCGCGCGAAGGCGCTCACCGAGCAGAAGCTGCAGGCCCAGGGGCAGCCGCGGGTGGCCTGCACCGCGTCGGGGGTGATGTAGGCCGAGCGGCGCAGCAGGCGGCGGTCGGGGACGGGCAGGCCGCGCAGGTCCACGGGCTCCGCCACGTAGCGCGGCTGCAGCCGGCCGGCCTCGAAGTCGCGGACCAGCGCGCTCAGCGTCCCCTCGGCCTCGCCGACGCAGACGGCGTCGGCGTGGGCCGCCGCCTCGTCGGGCAGGAACGTCGGGTGATAGCCGCCCAGCACGACGGTGCGGCCGCGGCGGCGGAACTCGTCGGCGATCTCGTAGGCCCGCGGCGCGTTGTACGTCATCAGCGAGAGGCCGACCAGGTCGGCGGGGAAGTCGAAGTCGACCGGCTCGACGTCCTCGTCCACGAGGCGGGTGCGGGTCCCGGGCGGCATCGAGGCCGCCACGTACAGGCTCGTCAGCATCGAGAAGCGGTGCGAGCGGGCGCCGCGGGGGCGCCCGGCGGCCCGGGCACGCCACAGCGGCGAGGTGGGGCTGACGAGCAGGAAGCGCAGCGCGGGCCTCCTGCCTTCCAATTTCCGCCTGGCCGCCCCCCGCGGCAAGCGGAATCGTCAGGTGAGCGGCTCGAGGCGGAGGAGCTGGAGGGCCGGGGCTTCGCGTTCGCGGGAGGCGGCGAGATCCACGCGCCAGGAGGCCACCCAGTCGTTGAGGTCCGCGGTGTCGACGAGCATCTGATCGACGCGCCAGGAGCTGCGGTCGTCGGCCACCTCCACGTGGGTGTGGCGCTGGTTGCGGGCCTCGGGGTCGAGGCGCAGGCCGCCGTGCTCGGCCGCGTGGGCCGCGCGCGCCGCCTTCAGGCGCTCTTCGGTCCACGGCGTCTCGCTCGCGTCGGTCGCGACGTCGAGCTGCGCGAGCGCCGCCTCGTCCCGACCCTTCGCCCACGACGCGAGGAACGCGAAGGCGCGGGCGCGGATCGCCGCGGTGAACGCGCGGGCGTCGGCCGTGACGTCCGGCGGGCCCGACGGCCGCTCGGGGCGCAGCTCCGGGCCCGCGAGGCCCGGCTCGTAGTCCGGGTCCAGCATCCGCTCCCACTCGTCGAGCAGGCTGGAGTCGACCTGGCGCAGCATGTCGCGCAGGTAGTACTCCATGTCGAGCAGGGTGTCGGACTTCGACGCGTCGGGCACGGTCTGGCGCAGCGTCTTGTACGTGCTCGACAGGTGCCGCAGCAGCAGGCCCTCGGAGCGCTCGAGGTCGTACTCCTGCACGTAGTCCGAGAACGAGCGGTAACCCTCGAACATCTCGCGGGCGATCGACTTGGGCCGGATGTTCTCCTCCCCGACCCACGGGTGGCGGTCCGCAAAGGCGTTGAAGGTGTCGTAGACGAAGTCGCGCAGCGGCTTGGGGTACTCGACCTCGTCGAGCTTGGCCATGCGCTGGTCGTAGTCGAGGCCCTCGGCCTTCCACTCGGCGATCTTGCGGCCCTTCTCCTTGTCGAGCTGCTTGCGCAGGATCAGCTCCGGGTTCTCGAGGATGCTCTCGACCAGCGTCAGCACGTCGAGGGCGTGGGTCTCGCTCTCCGGGTCGAGCAGCGGCAGCGTCTCCAGCAGGTACAGCGAGAGCTGCTGGTCCATCGAGAAGTCGTCCTGCAGCTCGACGTTGACCCGCAGCTTCGAGCCGTGCGCGTCCTTCGGCACGATCTCGACGATGCCGCGCGCGACGAGCGAGCGGAAGAGCTGCCAGCCGCGCTCGAAGTGCGCCTTCTTGTTGCGCTCGGACTCGTGGCTCTCGCGGATCAGCCGCTGCATCGCCCGGCAGCCGTCGCCGCGCCGCGACAGCACGTTCAGCAGCATCCCGTGGGAGACCGAGAAGCGCGACTGCAGCTTCTCGGGCGGCGCGCCCATCAGGCGCTTGAAGGTCGCCAGGTCCCAGTTGGCGAAGTTGTGCTCGGGCGGCTTCTTCTTCTGGACCTTCTTGCCGTCCTTCGCCTTCTCCTCGAGCTTCTTGTTCTCGATCGCGTGCTCCGGGGCCTGGGCGACGACGTAACCCTTGTCGTCGAAGCCCTTGCGGCCGGCGCGGCCGGCGATCTGGTGGAAGTCGCGGGCGGAGAGGACCGCGGTCTTCTGGCCGTCGAACTTGCACAGCCGCGAGAACAGCACCGTGCGGATCGGCACGTTGATGCCGACGCCGAGGGTGTCGGTGCCGCAGATCACCTTGAGCAGTCCCTGCTGGGCCAGCTTCTCGACCAGCACCCGGTACTTGGGCAGCAGGCCCGCGTGGTGGAGGCCGATGCCCTGCTTCAGCCAGCGCCGCAGGTCGGGGCCGTACGGGCTCGTGAAGCGGAAGTCGCCGATGGCGGCCGCCACCGCGTTCTTCTCCTCGCGCGTGCACAGGTCGAGGCTCGTGAAGTCCTGCGCCGAGTCGGCCGCGTCCTTCTGCGTGAAGTGGACGACGTAGACGGGCGCCTTGCCCTCGGCCGCCAGCTTCTCGACCATCTGCGACAGCGGGATCTCGGAGTACGCGTACTCGAGCGGCACCGGCCGCGTGGCCGAGGTGACGACCGCGGTCTCGCGCCCGTTGCGGCGGGTCAGCTCCTCGGCGAAGAACGAGACGTCGCCGAGCGTCGCCGACATCAGCAGGAAGCGGGTGCGCGGCATCGCCAGCAGCGGCACCTGCCAGGCGACGCCGCGGTCGCGGTCGGCGTACCAGTGGAACTCGTCCATCACGACGTCGTCGATGCCGCTCTCGGCGCCCGCGCGCAGCGCCAGGTTGGCGAGCACCTCGGCGGTGCAGCACAGGACCGGCGCGTCGCGGTTGACGCTCGCGTCGCCGGTCGCCAGGCCGACGTTCTCCGGCCCCAGCTCGTGGCACAGCGCCCGCCACTTCTCGTTCACCAGTGCCTTGATCGGGCAGGTGTAGACCGAGCGCCGCCCGTGGGCCAGCGAGGCGAAGTGCAGCGCGGAAGCGACCAGCGACTTGCCCGAGCCGGTGGGCGTGTTGAGGATGACGTTGCGCTCCTCGAACAGCTCGAGCACCGCCTCTTCCTGCGCCGGGTAGAGGCTCAGGCCGCGGGTGTCGACGTAGTCGAGGAACCGCCCGAGCAGCTCGTCGGCATTGGCGCGGCCCGGCGGCAGCCGGTCGTAGAGAGGCGCGTCCATCGGGCGCCTATTGTGCCCGGTGGCGGGGGACGCCGGCTCTCAGGCGACGCCGAGCAGGACGCGGACTTCGTCTTCCGTCGGGGCGCGGCCGGCCAGGACCAGGCGGCCGTCGAGCACGACCGCGGGGGTGCGGACGACGCCGAGGTCGAAGAGGCGCTCCGGCGTCACGTCGAGCACCACCTCGCAGTTGGCGTGGGATTCTTCGACGACCTGGTGCACCGCGTGCTCTGCGGCGAGGCACCGGGGGCCGAGCGGCCCGACGATCTCGATCCGGTGCTTCTCCGCCATGGTCCGTCTCCTGCACTTCTGGAAAGCAAGTGGCGTTCCAGGTGGGGGCGCAGGGCGTGCGGGGCGGCCCCGCGCCTCAGGGATGGAGGTTCACGAGTTCCACCACACCCGGGCCCGGCGTCGCAGGCGATCCCACCAGTTGGGCAGGACGGCAGGCGCGCCCGGCGTGCGCAGGCTGCAGTCCGGCAGGGCGCAGGCCCGCCCGTACTCCCCGTCGCCGGGGCACTCGCCGCAGGTGAAGTGGCGGCAATCCCGACACCACTCGAGCACGTGGGTGCCGGGCGTGAAGAGGCCGTGGGGGCTTTCCGTCATGCCCGGGAATCTCGGCTGTCGTCGTGACATTCGCGTGACGAATCGTGCGCGCAAGTCTGCCGGCCCGGCGTCGCGGGAATGTCACGCGGCGCCTTCACACTCCCCGCCGCCATGAGCACGACCATCGACCTGTTCCGGAAAGAAGAAGCGACGCACTTCGCAGCCGGGGAAGTGATCTTCCGCGAAGGCGAGATCGGCGAGGCGATGTACGCCATCCAGGAGGGCGAAGTCGAGCTCCGCATCGGCGACGCCGTGCTGGAGGTGCTGGGGCCCGGCCAGATCGTGGGCGAGATGGCGCTCGTCGACCACTCGCCACGCAGCGCGACCGCGGCCGCGCGCACGGACTGCAAGGTGGTGGTGGTGCCCGAGAAGCGTTTCCTGTTCCTCGTCCAGCAGACGCCGTTCTTCGCCCTGCAGGTGATGCGGGTGATGGCCGAACGCCTGCGCCGCGCCTCGCGCCGCTGAGGCAGGACGCGCTCAGGCGGAGGCCGGGTAACTCGGCACCAGGCCCAGTTCCAGCGCCGAGGCGCCGAAGACTTCCTCGAGGTCCCGCAGTTCCTGCTCGCTGAGCGGCGGAGCAGGCGAGTGGACCAGCCGTTCCAGGCCGGGCCGTGGTCCGGGGTTGCTCTCGGCCCGCTTCCGCCACACGCGCGCGGGGCCGCCAGGTCGGGAGTACGTCGAGCGCATCGCCATGTTGGGCAGGACGTTAGGCCCTGCCGGTGACGGGGGCTCGGCCCCGAAGCGGCGATCGCGTGACGGTCGTTAACACGATGTTCACGCATGCGTCACGGCGCCGTCACCGGCACCGCCTAGCTTGCGCACGCCTGTGGGTTCGTCCACGCCACAGCCGTCCAAGGAGGACACTTCGATGCGCAAGGGGTTCGTGCGGGGCCTGCAGGCCGCCGCGTTCCTGGTCCTGGCCGCGGTCTTCGCCGCTCCCGCCTGGGCGCAGGGTCTGTTCTACGCCGAGGAGAAGAAGGACGACCGCTTCTACGTCTTCAACAGCAAGAAGACGTGGGAGGCGTGGAAGGTCTCGGGCGAGATGGGCGTCGCCATCACGCGCCCGGGCGCCGGTCCCGACGGGGCGACCGTCGTCGCCGAGAACGAGACGGCGCTCGAGCTGTTCTTCTTCAAGTACGGGATCAAGGAAGTCGTG
Source organism: Vicinamibacteria bacterium (assembly GCA_025994075.1). GTDB lineage: Bacteria > Acidobacteriota > Vicinamibacteria > Fen-336 > Fen-336 > WYBL01. The sequence goes on along the minus strand of JAMQGV010000017.1, from coordinate 88,608 downwards.
GAGCGGCCGAAGTCGCCGACCCAGCGGGTCGAGTGGCGCGACGGCAAGACGCGCATCACGACCGACAACGCCTATCTCGAGATCTCGAACCGCATCCAGGTCCGCTTCACCGAGGAGCTGCCCGACGACTCGGTCCGGCTGTCCGGGACCGATGCCGCCGGCGACGCCAAGCCCAGCTTCCGCCTGCGCCGCGTGAAGACCAAGTTCGAGGGATGGGCGTTCGGCAAGAGCTGGATCAGCTACGAGCTGCAGGCCAACTGGCCCGCGGTGACGGGCAGCAACGCCGGCGCCATCCTGGAGGACGCCAACATCGCGATCGACTTCACCAAGGGCAAGGGCAAGTTCAAGGTGATCGCCGGCCAGTTCAAGGTGCCGTTCGGCCACCAGGAGATGACGTCCTCGGGCAGCCAGAGCTTCGTCGACCGCGCCGAGGTCTCGAACCAGTACGCGCGCGGCCGCGACACCGGCGTCGCGATCTTCGGCAGCCTCAACAACAAGATCGAGTACCGCGCCGGCGTCTTCAACGGCAACGGCCTGACCCGCTCCGCGAACGACAACGGCAACCTGCAGCTCAACGCGCGCGTGATGTGGCAGCCGACCGGCCGGGTGGCCCTCAACCAGCGCGCCTGGATCTCGGGCGCCATGTACTCCGAGGCCGACTTCGACTCGACCGACTTCCCGATCTTCGCGGTGGCCGCCAACTTCGAGAAGAACGACTTCCACGGCGCCACCACGGGGAACGACCTCAAGGACACGATCTGGGGCTTCGACGCCATCTTCAAGTACAAGCGCTTCTACGCGACCGGCGAGTACTACATGCGCGAGCGCACGCCGGAGACGGGCGCCAAGTTCAACTCCGACGGCTTCTTCGCCCAGGCGTCGTACCTGCTCGACAAGGCCAAGAAGTGGGAAGTGGCGGCCCGCATCGGCCAGTACGACCCGACCGACGCCCGCGAGGACAACCTGCGCAAGGAGATCCGCGGCGCGATCAGCTACTACTACGCCCGCCACGCCCTCAAGCTGCAGGCCGACTTCGGCCAGCTCGAGGACGAGGCCGCCAACTCCGGCAAGGGCACCAAGAACAAGGAGCTGCGGCTCCAGGCCCAGATCATCTTCTAGTTAACACCGAATTAACACGGTCATAACAGCCCGTTCTCACGGGGTTGCTAGCGTGAACCCCGTGAGACAGGCGAATCGTGGAGGAAGCGTGCAGATGAATCGCGTGACGGCGTTCGGCGCGGCCCTGGCCCTGGTGGCCGGCGCGGCGCAGGCCCAGCAGATCCAGGTCGACCCGGCGATCCCGTCGTACCAGCGCACCAGCGGCGTGTCGGGCAACATCAACAGCATCGGCTCCGACACCATGAACAACATGATGACGCTGTGGGCCGAGGCGTTCCGCAAGATGTACCCGAACGTCCGCGTCCAGGTCGAGGGCAAGGGCAGCTCGACGGCGCCGCCGGCGCTGATCGCGGGCACCGCCCAGTTCGGCCCGATGTCGCGCACGATGCGCGCCACCGAGATCGACCAGTTCGAGCAGAAGTACGGCTACAAGCCGACCCAGCTCCGCACCAGCTTCGACGCGCTGGCGGTCTACGTCAACAAGGACAACCCGATCGAGAAGCTGACCATGGCCCAGGTCGACGCCGTGTTCGGCAAGAGCCGCCGCCGCGGCTTCAAGGGCAACGTGACGACCTGGGGCCAGCTCGGCCTGACCGGTGACTGGGCCAATCGCCCGATCTCCCTCTACGGCCGCAACTCGGCGTCGGGCACCTACGGCTTCTTCAAGGAGCACACGCTCAAGAACGGCGACTACAAGGACACGGTGAAGGAGCAGCCGGGTTCCGCTTCCGTCGTCCAGGGCGTGACCGAGGACCGCTTCGGCATCGGCTACTCCGGCATCGGCTACCGCACCTCCGGCGTCAAGCTGGTGGCCCTTGCCGAGGCCGAAGGCGGCGCGTTCTCGAACGGCTCGTACGAGGACGTCAAGAGCGGCAAGTACCCGCTCAACCGCTTCCTCTACATCTACGTGAACCGCGCCCCCGGCAAGCCGCTCGACCCGCTGGTCAAGGAGTTCGCGAAGTTCATGTTCTCGAAGGAAGGCCAGGAGGTCGTCGTCAAGGACGGCTACCTGCCGCTGCCCGCGTCGATCTGCAAGGAGGAGCTGGCGAAGCTGGAGTAGTCGGCTGCTCCTCCCGCGGGCCGGGGCCTCCTCGAGAAGACCGCCCCGGCCCGCGCCTTTCGACCCGAATCGCGAGACAGAAGAACAGCGAAGCCCATGGCCAGCAACACCCTCACCGTCCGCGAGCTGATCGCCGCCCAGGGCGAGCGCATCAAGCGGGTCAAGCGTCTCGACCGCTTCGCCGTCTTCTTCATCACGCTCGGCGGCATCGGCATCGTCGCCAGCGTGCTCGGCATCCTGCTGTTCATCCTGGCCGAGGCCTGGCCGCTGTTCCGCTCTTCGCAGGGCACGGCGACGGGCACGGTCGCGATGGTGACCCCCGACGGTCATGTGGTCCGTCCGCTGGTACTGGGCACGGACGAGTACCAGCTCTACGCCTACGACGTGACGCCGGAAGCGGAAGTCCACTTCTTCCGCCTCGAGGGCGGGAAGCTCGCGCTGACCGTGCCGTTTCCGGGCCTCGCGGGCGCCGGCGTCACGGCGGCCTCGCGCTCGCTGACGGGCGACTTCCTCGCCGCGGGCACCGCGGACGGCCGCGTGGCCATGGCCCAGGTCCGCTTCCGCCCGCAGTACGACGACGCCCAGCAACTGAAGGACCTGGAGATCGAGGTCCGCGACCGCGGCCTGATCGCGATCGATCCGGCGGGCCGCCCGGTGCGGCAGCTCGGCTACAGCGACGACGGCGGCCGCAAGTCGGTGGCCGCGCTGCTCGCGGACGACGAGATCGCGCTGTGGCATCGCTCCGAAGACGAGACCGAGGCGCTGCACACGCTGCGCACCCGCGACGGCGAGAAGATCACCACCCTGGACCTGGCCCGCCCCGACGCGCTGGCGGTCGGCACCGAGAAGGGCAACGTCTACCACTGGGAGATCGAGCCCGAGCTGAGGCTCACGGACGTGGTCTCCGTGGGCTCGAGCCCGGTGACGGCGATCGAGTGGCTGCTGGGCGGGACGACGTTCCTGGCCGGCAACCAGGCGGGCGAGGTGAGCGGCTGGTTCCGGGTCCGCCTGCGCGACGACGACGCCGACAGGACGCTGGTCAACGCCCACCGCTTCGAGAACCAGGGCGCCCCCGTCACCGCGATCACGGCGGCCACCCGTGACCGCTCGTTCGCGACGCTCGGAGCCGACGGCAGCGTCGTGCTCCACCACGGCACCTCGGAGCGCACGCTGCTGCGGCTGCCGGACGCGGCCGCCGGCGGCGAGCTGCTGCTGATCACGCCGAAGAACGACGGGCTGCTGGTCAGCCAGCCGGGCGGCGTGCTGGCCCGCTACGCGATCTCCAACCCGCACCCGGAGATCACCTGGAAGTCGCTGTTCGGCAAGGTCTGGTACGAGGGCTACGCCGCGCCCGAGTACGTGTGGCAGTCGACCGGCGCGACCGACGACTTCGAGACCAAGTTCTCGCTGGTGCCGCTGATGTTCGGCACCATCAAGGGGACGCTGTACGCGCTGCTGTTCGCGATCCCGATCGCGGTCGGCGGCGCGCTCTACACCTCGCAGTTCATGCACCCCTCGATCCGCGGCCGGATCAAGCCCACCGTCGAGATCATGGCGGCGCTGCCTTCGGTCGTGATCGGCTTCGTCGCGGGCCTGTGGCTGGCGCCGATGGTCGAGCGCCACATCGTGGGCGTGATCCTGATGATGGTCGTCCTGCCGTTGTCCGGCACTGCGGGCATCCTGGTCTGGAACCGCCTTCCCCAGGCCCTCTCGCGGCGGCTCAAGCCCGGGATGGAGCTGTTCGTGCTGGTGCCCATGATGGCGCTCGGCGCCCTGGGAGCGCTCGAGGCCGGCCCCTGGGTCGAAGCCACCGTCTTCCCACCCGACTTCAAGCTGTGGCTCAGCGAGAACCTCGCGCTCACCTACGACCAGCGCAACAGCCTGGTGGTCGGCCTGGCGATGGGGTTCGCGGTGATCCCGATCATCTTCACGATCTCGGAGGACGCCTTCAGCGCGGTGCCCTCCTCGCTGTCGGCCGCGTCGCTGGCGCTCGGCGCCTCGCGCTGGCAGACGGCGACCCGCGTCGTGCTGCCGACCGCCAGCCCGGGCGTGTTCTCCGCGGTGATGATCGGCTTCGGCCGCGCGGTGGGCGAGACCATGATCGTGCTGATGGCCACCGGCAACACGCCGGTGCTGGACTGGTCGATCTTCAACGGCATGCGCACGCTCTCCGCCAACATCGCGGTGGAGATCCCCGAGGCGCCCTACGGCGGCACGCTGTACCGCGTGCTGTTCCTGGCCGGCGCGCTGCTGTTCGCGATGACCTTCGTGGTCAACACCATCGCCGAGGTGATCCGCCAGCGCCTGCGCGAGCGCTACCGGGCGATCTGACATGAAGCTGCCCCTCTCCGTCCGCCGCGGCGACCCGATGGTGTGGTTCACCGGCAGCGCGCTTGGCACTTGTCTGCTGCTGATCGCCGGCCTGATCGTGATCGTGCTGACGAACGGCCTCGGCTTCTTCTGGCCCAGCGCGCTCGTCGAGCTGACGCTGAAGGACGGCAGCAAGTGGCTGGGCGAGCAGATCCGCCGCCAGCCGATCCCGAACCCGGGCTCGCCCGATCACCTGCGCGAGCACCGCGTCCAGCTCAAGCTCGGCAACCGCGACCTGCTCGGCTACGACTTCAAGTGGATCGACGAGAAGGAGATCGCCTCGCGCCGCGAGCCGGCAGACGCGTTCTACGTCGAGCGCCGCGAGTACGGGCCGCTGCTCGGGGCCCCGGTCTTGCTCAAGGACGGGGAGCGGGTGCTGGCCGAAGGCGACGCGGTGTGGGCCGCGCTCCAGCCTCTCGTCGCGAAGGCCGAGCACGACCGTGCCGCCATCGAGCAGATCGAGAAGCACGAGATCGGCGAGATCAACTACCGCATCGAGCAGCAGCGCCTCGCGCTGAAGCGCATCGAGTACCGCGAGAAGCAGGACGGCGTGAAGCGCGAAGCCGAGCGCTCCGCCGTGGCGGCCGCGGTCGCCGCGCAGGAGGAGCGCTTCCGGGGCAAGCAGCAGGAGCTCGACCGGCTGCTGGCGACCGCGGCGACGACCTACGTGACCTTCCGCGCCGCGGACGGCACCGAGAAGGAGCTGTCCACCCTGGACATCTACCGCATCTACCCGGCCAACCAGCTCGGGCTCGGCGGGCGGCTCGCCGTCTACGCCGGCCGCATCTGGGAGTTCGTGAGCGCCGACCCGCGCGAGTCGAACACCGAAGGCGGCATCTTCCCGGCCATCTTCGGCACCGTGATGATGGTCATCATCATGAGCCTGATGGCGGTTCCGTTCGGGGTGCTGGCTGCGCTCTACCTGCGCGAGTACGCGAAGCAGGGGCCGCTGGTCCGGATCGTGCGCATCGCCGTCAACAACCTGGCTGGCGTGCCCTCGATCGTGTTCGGCGTGTTCGGCCTCGGCTTCTTCGTCTACTTCGTCGGCGGTGGCATCGACCGCATGTTCTTCCCCGAGGCGCTGCCGACCCCGACCTACGGCACCGGCGGCATCCTCTGGGCCTCCCTGACCCTGGCGCTGCTGACGGTGCCGGTGGTGATCGTCGCCTCCGAGGAGGCGCTGGCCGCGGTGCCGCGATCGATGCGCGAGGCCTCGATCGCGACCGGCGCGACCAAGTTCCAGACCATCCTGCACGTGGTGCTGCCGGCGGCCGCCCCGGGCATCCTGACGGGCCTGATCCTGGCCATGGCGCGCGGCGCCGGCGAGGTGGCGCCGCTGATGATCACGGGCGTCGTCAAGCTGGCCCCCGAGCTGCCGCTCGACGGCTTCTTCCCCTTCTTCCATCCCGACCGCAAGTTCATGCACCTCGGGTTCCACATCTACGACGTCGGCTTCCAGAGCCCCAACGTCGAGGCCGCGATGCCGATGGTCTACACGACGACCATCTTCCTGCTGCTGATCATCGTGGCCCTCAACCTCACGGCCATCGTCGTTCGCAACCGGCTGCGCCGGAAGTACCAGACGTCGGCCTTCTAGGAGCTTGGAGATGACTGCCGTGGCCAGCCCCCAGGACACCGGTATCCGGATCCGGACCGAGGTCAAGACCCAGGAGACGTCGGCCGGGACCGGCCAGAGCGCGATCTCGATCGAGAACGTCAGCCTTTCCTACGGCGACAACCAGGCGCTGCACGACATCTCGATGGAGATCGGCGAGCGCCAGGTGACCGCGTTCATCGGCCCGTCCGGCTGCGGCAAGTCGACGCTGCTGCGCTGCCTGAACCGGATGAACGACCTGATCGACGACGTGACGGTGACCGGCCGCATCACCGTCCGCGGCCAGGACATCTACTCGCCCGCGACGGACGTGATCGAGGTCCGGCGCCGGGTCGGCATGGTGTTCCAGAAGTCGAACCCGTTCCCCAAGTCGATCTACGAGAACGTCGTCTACGGCCTGCGCATCGCCGGCATCAGCGACAAGAAGGTGCTCGACGAGGCCTGCGAGCGTTCGCTGCGCGGCGCCGCGCTCTGGGACGAGGTCAAGGACCGGCTCGACGAGAGCGGCCTCGGCCTCTCCGGCGGCCAGATGCAGCGGTTGTGCATCGCCCGCGCGATCGCCGTCGAGCCCGAGATCATCCTGATGGACGAGCCGTGCTCGGCGCTCGACCCGATCGCCACGCTCAAGATCGAGGAGCTGATCTACTCGCTGAAGGAGCGGTACACGATCGTGATCGTGACCCACAACCTGCAGCAGGCGGCGCGCGTCTCCGACCGCACGGCCTTCTTCTGGCTGGGCCGGCTGGTCGAGTACGACCAGACGCCGGACATGTTCACCCGTCCCAAGGACAAGCTGACCGAGGACTACATCACGGGCAGGTTCGGATGATCCCGGGGGCGGTGGCTGCGGACGGGGCGGGATCCAGGGGTCTGGCAGGAGAGCGTTGAAATTGGAACGGCATCACTTCGAAGAGGGGCTGGGCGCGATCAAGCAGCGGCTGCTGGGCATGGGCGGCCAGGTCGAGGTGCGCCTGACCGAGGCGATCCAGGCCCTGATGGAGCGGCGGCCGGAGCTCGCCGAGCGGGTGGCCCGCGGCGACGGCGAGATCAACCGGCTGCAGGTGGAGATCGACGACCGCTGCCTGAAGCTGCTGGCGCTGCAGCAGCCGATGGCCTCCGACCTGCGCTTCATCACCGCGGCGATGAAGATCAACGCCGACCTCGAACGGATCGGCGACCAGGCCGTCAACATCGCCCAGAACGCGCTGAAGGTGATCGCGCAGCCGCCGCTGCGGCCGCTGATCGACATCCCGCGCATGGCCGAGCTGGCGCTGCACATGACCCGCGACGCGCTCGACGCCTTCGTGCGCCGCGACGCGGAGCTCGCGCGCAAGGTGCTGCTCCGCGACGACGAGGTCGACAACCTCAAGGACCACGTGTTCCGCGTGCTGCTGACCCACATGATGGCCGACCCCGGCACCATCGAGCGCGCGCTGGGCCTGATCCTGATCAGCCGCAACCTGGAGCGCATCGCCGACCACGCGACCAACGTCGCGGAGGACGTCATCTTCCTGGTCGAGGGCCGCGACGTGCGGCACGGCAACGGCTCGGAGACCGCGCAGTGAAGGCCGGACACGTCGAGCTGCGGAGCCCCGCGGCACCGCGCACCGCGGTCGCCGACCACCGCAAGCGGGTGCTGCTGATCGAGGACGACCACGACATCGCCGAGGCGATCAGCTACCAGCTCGAGCGCGCCGGCATGAACGTGAAGTGGGCGCGCACCGGCGAGGAGGGCCTGGACGCCGCGCGCCGCGGGGCCGACCTCGTGCTGCTCGACCTCAACCTGCCGGGCATGGACGGCCTCGAGGTGTGCCGGCTGATCAAGCGCCAGGCCTCGACGGCCCACGTGCCGATCATCATCGTCTCCGCCCGCGGCGACGAGGTCGACCGCGTGCTCGGGCTCGAGATGGGCGCCGAGGACTACGTCGTCAAGCCGTTCTCGCTGAAGGAACTGGCCGCCCGCTGCCGGGTCGCGCTGCGGCGCTCCGAGCCCGGCGCCGAGGCGGCGCAGGTGTACCGCGACGAGAACTTCGAGATCGAGTTCGAGGCCTTCACGGTGCGCTACCGCGGCCAGGAGATCCGGCTCACCCAGAAGGAGTTCGAGATCTTCCGCTACCTCGTCGAGCGCGCGGGCCGGGTGCTGACGCGGGAGCGGCTGCTGGAGCGCGTCTGGGGCTTCGAGACCGACGTGGAGACGCGCAGCATCGACGCCCACATCCGCCGGCTGCGGCTGAAGCTGGGCCCCGCCCGCGACCACGTGGAGACGGTCGTCGGCCTCGGCTACCGCTTCGTCAAGGACCCGGGCGCAGCCGCTATGATGAGGGTGGAGGATCACCCTTGAGCGACAAGTCCCCCGGCCGCAACGAACCCTGCCACTGCGGCTCCGGCAAGAAGTACAAGCAGTGCCACCTCGCCGCCGACGAGGCGAAGGCGCGCGAGGCGCGCGCCAAGGCCGAGGCGGAGGCGCCGCTGGAGGCCCCGAAGGCCGAGCCGACCGCGGCCGAGCGCCGCGCCGACCACAAGAAGCACGGCAACGCGCCGCAGCCCTGGAAGCGGGGCCCGGCCGTCGCGGCCCCCAAGTTCCAGGCGCCGCGCCGCAGCGGCAGCAGCTAGATCTCCGCTCGAAATGCCTCGCGTTGCCGAAGGTGCGGCGTCCGAGGCGGGCGACGCGAGCGTCGGATGGCGGGAGGTGGCGTGGGTCCTGTCGGGCTACGGGGCGCTCGCCGCGCTCCATCTCTGGCCACTGCTTGGCCGGGCCGCCACCCACTCCATGCGGTACCCCGACACCTGGGTCAACCTGTGGTCGCTCAACTTCGTCGCGCGGCAGGCCGCAGTCGACCTGGCGAACCTCTTCGACGCCAACGCCTACTGGCCGCAGTCCGGGGCGCTGGCCTACGCGGAGTCGCTGCTGCCGCAGTCGGCCCAGGCGGCGCCGCTGCTGTGGCTCGGGGCGGGGCCCGTGCTCGCCCACAACCTCGTGCTGTTGCTGACGTTCCCGCTGTGCGGGCTCGGGGCCTACCTGCTGGCCCGGCAGCTCGGGGTGACGGCGGCGGCGGCGGCGCTCGCCGGCTACGTGTACGCGTTCAATCCGTTCCGCTGGCAGCATCTGGTCCAGATCCACCACGTCTCCACTCAGTGGCTGCCATTCGCGCTGCTCTTCTTCCTGATGGCCGTCAGATCGGGACGCCTGCGCCATCTGCTGTTGCTGGGCGCCACCTCGCTGCTCCAGGCCCTGTCCTCCGGCTACTACGCGGTGATGCTGGCTCCCGCCTTCGCGGTGGCCCTGGCCTTCTCGTGGCGCGAGGCGGTCGCGCGGCGGACCCTGTGGCGGGTCCTGGCGGCGCTCGGCCTGGCCGCGGTCGCGACCTTCGCGGCCTACGAGCCGCAGCGCGAGGTGCAGGAGCGCCATGGCTTCACCCGGCAGCGGGAGCACCTGCTGGGCTGGAGCGCGCGCTGGCCCAGCTTCCTGGAGCCGGGCGACATGCAGGCAGCGCCCCACCTGCGCTGGCTTCACGAGCGCGTGGCCGACGCCGAGCCCCTGTTCCTGGGGTCGCTGCCCCTGATGGCGGCCGCGGGGAGCCTGGTGCTGGTCCGGAAGCGGGAGGTCCGCTGGGCGCTCGTCCTCGCCGCGACGGGCGTGGCCCTCGCGCTGGGCCCCGAGATCCGGCTGGGACCTTTGGTGATGCCGGGGCCCGTCGAGTTCTTCCGGTCACTGCCGGGCGTCAGCGGATTGCGCACGCCTGTCCGGATGGTGATCCTGGCCCAGCTTGGAATCGGCCTGGCAGCGGGGCTGGCGCTGTCGTCACTGCCCGGAACGGAACGGTTGCGTCGGGGTGTCGCCGCGGCCGTTCTGGCTTTCACGGCCTGGGAGATGCATCCCGGCGAGTTGGCCAGCCGCATCGAGCGGGTGCCGGCCCCTCCGGCCTCGGCCCACTTCCTGGCAAGCGCACCCCGCGGACCCGTGCTCGAGCTGCCCTGGCTCACCTACGAGGACAGCGCTCTCTACCTGTACTGGTCGACCGTTCACTGGCAGCCGATGGTCAACGGCTACGGGGCGTTCGAGCCACCCCAGAACCGGGCGTGGGGAGGGCTGGGCAGTCTGATCCCGAGGGAGCACGCCTGCCGCCGGCTGGGCGAGGTCGGCGTGCGCTGGGTAGTGATCCACGAGGAGAGGATTCGCCCAGGCCAGGCGCGACGCCTGAGGGAGGAGCCCATGTGCCCGACCGCTCGGACCGCCTTCACCTGGAGTGGAGGACGCGTGCTCGAGCTGCTTCGCCCGGGCAGTTAGCCCTCGCTGCCCGGCGGGCGCTCCTGGCGCGGGCCGCCCTGGAGCCCGCCGAACAGGAACGCCTCCATCTGCTGCATCAGGAAGCGGCGGGCGGCGGGGTCGGCCAGGCTGAGGCCGTGGTGGTTCATCACGATCACCGCCTCGTTCTCCCACATCTTCCAGGCCTCGGCTGAGATCTGCTCGAAGATGCGCTGGCCGAGGGCTCCTGAGAACGGCGGCTTGGACAGCCCGGGCAGCCGGCGGCCGAGCCGGGCGCACTCCACTTCGCGGACGTCGCTCATCGCTCGATTCTAAGGGAGCCGGGCCGCCGTCACGCCGTCGTCACACGGCCGCGACACGATCACCTTCGCGTCCGCGCCGCGCGGCGCGCGAGGCGGGGCGGCAGCAGCGCCAGCAGGCGGCCGTCCTCGAAGCGCGCCGCCGGCAGCTCGACGAGGGCCGCGCCGCCCTTCTTGAACGGGACGGCCGCCGCGTCGGCGCCGATCGCGGCGGCGAGCAGGGAGGACAGGTGGGGCTCGTGGCCGACGAGCACGACCAGGAAACCGGGCGGCGCGACCCGCAAGGCGTCCTCGATCCCGCGGCGCTCGCCGCGGGCGAGGGCCGGCAGCGGCTCGGCCTTCGGGCCGCGGAAGGCGCGCGAGAGCAACTCCGCCGTCTGCGCTGCGCGGGGCAGCGGGCTGGTGAGGAGCTTGCCCGGCCGCTTCAGCAGGGTGGCGAGGCCGGCCGCCGCGCGGGCGAAGCGCTTGCGGCCCCGCGGCGTCAGCGGGCGATCGTCGTCGGCGAGGCCGGCGGTTCCACGTTCGACGGCGGTGGCGTGACGCACGAGCAGGACTTGCATGATTCAGGCCTCCCGGCCGGCGCCCAGAGCCGACAACGCCGCGCGCACGAGCGGCACGGGGCCGAGCTCCAGGTAGGCCGCGTGGTGCTCGCTGCAGCGGCGGCCGGCGCGCTCGGCCAGCGCGTCGGCGGCGGCGGCCAGCGCGTGGGCGCCGCGGGCGCGGTCGCGCTCGGCGTGCTGGCGCAGCAGCACCTCGAGCACATGGGCGTCGTGCATGCGGCCGAGCGCCTCCTGCACCTTCTTCATCGACTGCACCGCGGCGGCGCCGCGCCCGGCGAGCGCCTCGTGCAGCTCGGCCGCGTACCGCAGGCGCTTGGCGTGGATGCGGATCGCGTGCAGCGCGGCGGGCTCGAAGTCGGCGGCCAGCCGCTCGACCGCGCCCAGCATCTCGAGCCCGCGCTCGTCGCGCTGCGCGCGCAGCCGGCCCAGCGCGCCCTCCAGCGGCTCGGCGCCGTGGGCGACCAGCTTGCGCAGGTCGCGGCGCAGGCGGGCCAGCTCCAGGTCGAGAAGGTCCTCCGCCATCCGCGCCTTGCGCCGGCGCCGGGCGTCGGCCAGCCGCTTGCGCAGGACCGCGACCTCGGGACCCGGCCGTTCGCCGCGCAGGTCGTCGAGCAGCTCGAGGGCCACGTCGAGGTCGCGGCTGCCGGAGGCGGCGCGGCCGAGGTCGCGCAGCAGCCGCAGCGTGCGCCGGGCGCGGCGCGACTCGGGCCGTTTCACCAGGACCGGCAGCGCCGCGCGCAGCCGGCGGCAGGCGACCCGCATGTCGTGGATCGCCTCTTCGTCGCCGGCCAGCCCCTTGGGCAGCGGCCGGAACAGCTCGCGCAGGCGTTCGCGCAGCAGGCGCAGGGGGCGGTGGGTCGAGTCGGTGCGGTCCATGCCTCCGCTCGCGGTAGGGATCCAGAAGTTAGCACGCCGTCTTCTACAATGTCCTGACGCCGAAAGTAGGCACCCATGCGCGGCCCCAAGAAACGCACCCTGACCCGCAAGCCCAAGGCCGGCGCGCCGGCGCCGCCCCCCGAGCCGGTGCTGCCTTTCGCCGTGCTCGACATCGGCGCTTCAGCGCTGCGCCTGGTCGTCGCGGAAGGCGCGCCCGGCCAGCCGGCGAAGGTGCTGGAGGAGGCCTCGCGCGGGGTGCCGCTCGGCAAGGACACCTTCACCAGCGGCCGCCTCGGCGCGGCCAGCATCGAGGCCGCGGTGCGGACCCTCGAGGGCTTCCGCCGGATCATGGACACCTACGGCGTGGTCCGCTACCGCGCGGTGGCGACCAGCGCGGTGCGCGAGGCCCAGAACCGCGACAGCTTCCTCGACCGCGTGCGGCTGCGCACCGGCATCGAGGTCGAGGTGATCGACGGCACCGAGGAGAACCGCCTCACCTACATGGCGGTGCGCGAGCGGCTGCGCGACCACGAGAGCCTCGCCGCCGACGGCGCGCTGATGCTGGAGGTGGGCGGCGGCAGCGCCGACCTCTCGTTCCTGGTCCGCGGCGAGCCCACCCACTCCGGCACGTTCGCCCTCGGCTCGATCCGGCTGCGCCAGAACCTGCTGTCGTGGAACGTGGGCCACGAGCAGCGGCTGCGGCTGCTGCGCCGCCACGTCCACAACGTCGTCGAGGACATCCAGCGCGAGGTGCCGCTGGGCGAAGCCCGCCACGTGATCGCGCTGGGCGGCGACGTGCGCTTCGCCGCCTCGCGGGTGCTCGGCGAGGACCTGCCGCCCGGCGGCGTGGTCAGCGTCCCCCGCGACGCGTTCCTGGCCTTCGCCGAAGAGGTCGCGGCCCTCGACGACGAGCAGGTGGCCGAGCGCTTCCGGCTCAGCCCCACCGAGGCCGAGACGCTGGCTCCGGCGCTGGTCGCCTTCGCCGCGCTGATCGCGGAGACGTCCGCCACCGCGATCGTGGTGCCCGAGGCTTCGCTGCGCGCCGGGCTCGTGCTCGACCTCGCCGGCTCGGAGGACGGGCTCGGCATCGAGGCCTTCCGCAAGCAGGTGCTGGCCAGCGCCGCGGCGCTCGGCGAGCGCTACCACTACGACGCCGCCCACGCCCGCACCGTCGCCCAGCTCGCGACGCGGCTGTTCGACGACCTGCGGCCCGAGCACGGGCTGTCCGACCGCGACCGGCTGCTGCTGGAGGTGGCGGCGCTGCTGCACGACGTCGGCATCTACGTGAGCCTCAAGGGCCACCACAAGCACTCGTGGTACCTGCTCTCGGTCTCGGAGATCTTCGGCCTCAGCCGCGACGACATGGCGGTCGTCGCCAACGTCGCCCGCTACCACCGCCGCGCGACGCCGCAGAAGTCGCACCTGCCCTACATGGCGCTCGACCGCGAGACCCGCGTCGCCGTCAACAAGCTGGCGGCGATCCTGCGCGTCGCCAACGCGCTCGAGTCCGACCACCTGCAGAAGGTGAAGGACGTCAAGGTGCGCCAGGAGGACGAGAGCTGGGTGCTCGAGGTCGAAGGCGCGGGCGACCTCACGATGGAGCGCCTCGCCGCGATCGCCCGCTCCGACTTCCTGACCGAGGTCTTCGGGCGCCGGGTCAGCGTGCGCGAGGCCGGGGGGCGCTCGTGAAGAAGCCGGGCAAGGCCGCGCGCCGCCGCAACAAGGAGCCGGAGTTCTTCCTGAACCGCGAGCTGTCGTGGCTCGAGTTCAACACCCGGGTGCTGGAGGAGGCCGAGGACCCCTCGGTGCCGCTGCTCGACCGGCTCCGCTTCGCGATCATCGTCGGCAGCAACTTCGACGAGTTCGTGATGGTGCGCATCGCGGGCCTCGAGCACGCCGTGCTGGAGGGCGACACGGCGCCCGACCTCGCCGGGCTGACGCCGTCGCAGCAGCTCCAGCAGATCGCCGAGCGCGCCCACGAGCAGGTCTCGCGGCTCTACAAGGTGCTGAAGGGCGAGCTGCTGCCGGGGCTCGCCGAGCGCGGCGTGCGGATCGCCGCGGCGTCCGAGCTGGAGGCGCCGGCGCGGGCGGCCCTGGCCCGCCACTTCCGCGACGAGGTGCAGCCGGGGCTGACGCCGCTGGCGATCGACTCCTCGCGGCCGGTGCCGCTGCTCGCCAGCCTCTCGCTCAACATCGCCGTGCTGCTCTCGCCGGCCGAAGGCGAGGAGGAACTGCGGCTGGCCGTCGTGCAGGTGCCGGCGCGACTGCCACGGCTGTCGCGGCTGCCGGGCGAGAGCAGCAGCTACGTGCTGCTCGAGGACGAGATCCGCAGCGAGATGCAGGCGCTGTTCCCCGGCCAGGGCGTGCTCGAGGCGGTGCCGTTCCGGCTCGCGCGCGACTCCGAGCTGGAGCTCGACGACGAAGGCGGCCGCGACTACCTGCAGGCGATCGAGGAGGAGCTCAAGAAGCGCCGCCGCAGCCTGGTCGTGCGGCTGGAGGTGGAGGCCGGCGCCACCGACGCGCTGGTGTCGCGGCTCGCCTCGCGGCTCGGCGTCGACTCCGCCGACGTCTACCGCGTGCCGGGCCCGCTCGACCTGCGCGCCTTCCTGCCGCTGTGCGAGCTGCCCGCGCTCGAGGACCTGCGCGAGGCCCCGCGCAAGGCGCTGCCGGTGCTGGAGACGAAGGAGCGCGAGCAGATCTTCGACACGCTCGAGGCGCGCGACGTGCTGCTCTTCCACCCCTACGACGCGTTCGACCCGGTGGTCGACCTGCTCGAGCGCGCGGCCCACGACCCCGACGTGCTGGCGATCAAGCAGACGCTGTACCGCACGAGCGGCGACTCGCCGGTGGTCCAGGCGCTGATGACGGCGGCGGAGCAGGGCAAGCAGGTGACGGTGCTGGTCGAGCTGATGGCGCGCTTCGACGAGCAGAGCAACATCCGCTGGGCGCGGCGGCTGGAGGAAGCGGGCGCCCACGTCATCTACGGCATCCGCGGGTACAAGACCCACGCCAAGATCGCTCTCGTCGTGCGCCGCGGACGCAGCGGCATCCGCCGCTACGTGCACCTCGGCACCGGCAACTACAACGACCGCACCGCGCGGGTCTACACCGACTTCGGGCTGATGACCGCGGACCCGGCGATCGGCGAAGACGCCTCCGCCTTCTTCAACGTGCTGACCGGCTACTCCGACCCGCCGCTGATGAAGAAGCTGGTGATGGCGCCGACCCGCCTGCGCGAGCGGCTGCTGCAACTGATCGAGCGCGAGCGGCGGCGCGCGCAGGGCGGCCAGCCGGCGCGGATCCGCGCCAAGATGAACGCGCTGGTCGACGAGGACCTGATCCGCGCGCTGTACGCGGCCTCGCAGGCCGGGGTCAAGGTGCAGCTCAACGTGCGCGGCGTGTGCTGCCTGCGCCCGGGCCTCAAGGGCGTGTCGGACAACGTCGAGGTGTGCTCGATCGTCGACCGCCACCTCGAGCACGCCCGCGTCTTCCACTTCCACGACGGCGGCGACGACGAGGTCTACATGTCGTCGGCCGACTGGATGCCGCGCAACCTCGACCGCCGCATCGAGCTGCTGTTTCCGGTCGAGTCGAAGGAGGCGCGCCAGAAGGCGCTGCAGGCGCTCGACCGCCTGTTCGAGGACAACGTGAAGTCGCGCTGGCTGCAGAACGACGGCACGTACAAGCGGCGGCGCCCGAGCAAGGGCGAAGACCCGCTGCGCGCCCAGGACGCGATCTACCAGGACCTCCAGCGCGGCGTCCAGCGCGCCCGCGCCGCCGAGACCTTCGAGCCCCTCACCTCTCCGGAAGGCTGAACGCGGGTGCCGGCCCAGGGTCTGCCGGGCTCGGGTGCTAGGCTTCGCTCATGGAGACCCCGGCCGGAGAAGCGCTCGCGGCCGAGCCCGATCTCGACGAGAACGGCGTGGACCTCGCGCAGATCCGGGCGATGCTGGCGCTGTCCCCGCTCGAGCGGCTCGAGCGGGTCAGCGCGTTCATGTCCTCGCTGACCGCGCTGCGTGAGCCCGATGGCGACCGCGTCGCCCGCTGAGATCCTTCGGCTCCTGGCCCGGGCGGGCGTCGACTTCGTGGTGGTCGGCATGGCGGCGGGCGTCCCGAGGGGAGCCCCCGTGGCCACCGTGGACCTCGACATCGTGCATCGGCGCGCTCCCGACAACGTGGCGCGCCTGCTCCAGGTGCTGGCCGGCCTGGAAGCGATCTACCGGCATGATGCCCGTGGGGCTGCGGCCCGCCGAGTCGCACCTCTCCAGCCCCGGCCATCAGCTCCTGACCACACGTCTCGGTGATCTGGATTGCCTCGGGACCGTCGGGGATGGCCTCGCCTACGAGGATCTGCTCGACAGCGCACCGGAACTGGCGCTCGAACCGGGGCTGTCGATCCACGTGATCGACCTGCCGACCCTGATCGCGCTGAAGGAGAAGGCGGGACGTCCCAAGGACCTGGCCGCACTACCAGTGCTGCGCGCGACGCTCGCCGAGGTGCGACGCCGGGGCTGAGAGGCCCGGCACGAAATTCGCGGCCAGGGAGGCCGCCGCGCGAGGCTCCGCGCAATGGCGCTGCCGCGGCCCTCACCCTGGAGCGTTCGGGGTAACCGCGGGCTGGCCACTCGTGGTCTGTACCGTTTCGCGTCTCTCGAGGAGGCGCAGCTTTGGCTGACGAAGCAGATGTCCCGGAGGTCCGGCCCCCGACCGTCGACGACGTCCGGCGCATCGCCCGCGCCCTCGAAGAAGCCGGGGCCCGCTACCTCCTGATCGGCGGGTTCGCCGTCGTCCTGCACGGTGGCGTCCGGACGACCAAGGGCATCGACCTGCTGGTCGACCCGGCAGTCCGGCCGACGGCTACCGGGCCGGGGGGTTGAGGCCCGTCAGGACCGCGCGCTCGCGTTCGGCGTCGAGGAACTCGAGCACGTCGGCCAGCGCGTCCTTCGACTTCAAGAGGTCCTTCGATAGCTCCGAGGCGCGGACGAGCGTCAGCTCGAAGTCGGGGCGCGGCTCGACCAGCGCGCCGCGCATCGCGTCGAGGCCCTCGCGCAGGTGGTAGAGCGCTTCGAACACGACCAGGAAGCGCTCCCAGGTGCTGACCGCCTTCAGGTGGCGCTCGCCTTCGATCTGGCCGGCGATCAGGCCGCGCAGGACGTGCTCCAGCGCGGGTTCGTTGGGGTGGGCGGCCAGCATCAGCAGCGCGTTGCGGCAGACCTGGGTGGCCAGCGTGCGCAGCACGAGGCGCGGCACGCCGGCGCCCATGGCGTCGCGCACGAGCGTCGCCGGGTACTCGGTGAGCGCGGTGCCGTCCTCGATCGCGATCACGCTCGCCGAGCGGTTCACCGACCGGGCTTCGCCGAGGGCCAGCAGCGCGGCCTCGCCGAGCACCATCTTGGGATACATCACGCCGACCAGCCGGCGGTCGGTCCAGACCCCGACCTTGCCCGCGTCGACGACCGCCATGCGGTCCGCCGGTTCACCCTGCTTCCACAGGATGTCGCCCCTGCCCAGCTTCCGGGATTGCATGCGGCGGGGATTCTAGACTGAAGCATGGACCTGCCGCCGCTGGAACCCGCCGACCGGGCGGCGCTCGACGAGGCGCGCCGGCTGTTCGAGGCCGGCCACTACTTCGAGTGCCACGACGTGCTGGAGGAGGCCTGGGCCGGCCATCGCGGCCCCGCCCGCGACCTGCTGCAGGGGCTGATCCAGTCGGCGGTCGCCTTCTACCACCTCGGCAACGGCAACCGCGGGGGCGCGCGCAGCCTGCTGGCGCGTTCGCTGCAACGGCTGGCGCCCTACCCGGACGCCGCCCTGGGGCTGGACGTCGAGGGCCTGCGCGCGCAGTTGCGGCGCTGGCAGGCGCGGCTGCAGGACGAGCGGGAGGTGACGGCGGAGGAGTGGTCGGCGGACCGACCGGCGTGGCGCGACGCGCGGTGAAGGCGGCCGTCTGGCCGCCCGGCCGCTATCCGTACCGGCCCTCGATGTACTCCGCCGTGCGCGCTTCTTTCGGGCTCAGGAACAGGTCGGCGGTGCGCGAGTGCTCGATCAGCTTGCCGAGCAGCATGAACACGCACTCGTCGCTGGCGCGGCGGGCCTGGGCCATGTTGTGGGTGACGATCACGATCGTGTAGCGGCCGCGGAGCTCGAACATCAGCTCCTCGATCGCCCGCGTGCCCTCGACGTCGAGCGCCGAGCACGGCTCGTCCATCAGGATGATGTCCGGCTTCAGCGGCAGGAGGCGCGCGATGCACAGCTTCTGCTGCTGCTCGAGCTGGAGCGTCGTGGCCCGGTCGTGGAGCCGGTCCTTGAGGTCCTTCCACAGCCCGACCTCGGTCAGCGCCTTCTCGACCGCCTCGTCGAGCGCGGCGCGCTTCAGCTCCCCGCGCGGGGTGTGCACGCGCAGGCCGAAGACGACGTTCTCGTAGACCGAGATCGGCAGCGGGTTGGGCCGCTGGAACACCATGCCGACCGCCTTGCGCAGCTCGATCAGCGACACCGACGGGTCGTAGATGTCCTCGCCCAGCACCCGGATCACGCCGCCCGTGCGCACGTTCGGGTAGCGCTCGTTGATGCGGTTGAAACAGCGCAGCAGCGTGGTCTTGCCGCAGCCGCTGGGCCCGATCAGCGAGGTGATGATCCCCGCGCGGACGCGCACGTCGACGCCGTAGAGCGCCTGGAAGTCGCCGTACCAGAGGTCGAGCCCCCGGGTCTCGATCGCCAGCGGGGCCGCGTCCGTCATCCGAAGTTGCCGTTCACGTAGTCCCAGGTCTGGCGGCTGCCGGGCTGCTCCGAGAACACGACGTCGGTGCGGTCGAGTTCGACGATGCGGCCGTTCAGCATGAACATCGTGCGGTCGGCCAGCCGCCGCGCCTGCTGGGTCAGGTTGGTGACCAGGATGATCGTGATCTCGCGGCGCAGCTCCTTCAGCACGTCCTCGATCCGCATCGTCGTCACCGGGTCGATGGCGATCGAGAACTCGTCGAGGCACAGCACCTCGGGCCGGTGCGACAGCGCGCGGGCGATCGTGAGCCGCTGCTGCTGGCCGCCGGAGAGCGCGGTGCCCAGCGAGCCGAGGCGGTCCTTGACCTCGTCCCACAGCGCCGCCTGGCGCAGGCAGTGCTCGACCAGCGCGTCGAGCTCGGCGCGGTCGCGCAGCCCGGCGCAGCGCGGCGCGAACGCGACGTTGTCGTAGATGGTGAGCGGCAGCCCGACCGGCAGCGGCGCCACCATGCCGATCTTGCGGCGCAGCGCGTGCACGTCGCGCGTGCGGGAGACGTCTTCGCCGTCGACGTGCACCGTGCCCGCGACGCGGGCGCCCGCCACGAACTCGATCGTGCGGTTGAGACACCGCAGCATCGAGCTCTTGCCCGACTGGGCGGGGCCGATCACGCCCAGGATCTCGTTCGCGCGCACGTCGAACGAGATGCCGTGGATCACCTCCTTGTCGCCGTACGACAGGCGCAGGTCGGCGACCTGGATGCGGGCGGGCGCGGCCGGCGCGGCCGGCGGCGGCGCCGTGCGGGATCCGTTCACCACCGCTTGCGCCCCCGCAGCCACACCCGCAGGGTGACGGCCGTCGCGTTGACCAGCAGCACCGAGCCGAGCAGGACGACGGCGGTCGCGTAGGGGATCGCCTCCTGCACGTTCGGCACCTGGGTGGCCACGGTGTAGAGGTGCATCGACAGCGCCATGCACTGCTCGTCGAGCCGGTACGGGAGCAGGTCGCCGCGCTGCACGGCCTTGTAGAACACGGCGCCCGTGAACATGATCGGCGCCGTCTCCCCGGCCGCGCGGCTGACCTGCAGGATCAGGCCGGTCAGGATGCCGCTGATCGAGTTGGGCAGGACCACCGCCTGGATCGTCTGCCAGCGGCTGGCGCCGACGTTCCAGCACGCCTCGCGGAACGAGTGCGGCACCGAGGCCAGCGCCTCGCGCGTGGAGGCGATGATCACCGGCAGCGTCATGATCGCGAGCGTCAGCGAGGCGGACAGGATCGAGTAGCCGAACTGCGCGGCGTAGACGAAGGCGCCCAGCCCGAACAGCGCGTGCACGATGCTGGGCACGCCGGCCAGGTTGATCACCGCCAGGTTGATGGCGCGGGTGAAGGCGTTGTCGCGCGAGTACTCGTTGAGGTAGACCGCGGCCAGCACGCCGACCGGGGCCGACACCGCGAGCGACAGCCCGACCAGGTACAGGGTGCCGACGAACGCGGGCCAGATGCCGCCTTCGGTCATCCCCTTCTTCGGCACGTCGAGCAGGAACTCGAGGCGCAGGGCGGGCGCCGCCTTCCACAGCAGGTAGCCGAGGATCGCCGCCAGCGGCACCACCATCGCCGCCGCCATCAGCGCGAACACCACGCGCGCGACGCGCTCCGAGCGCTCCTTGCGCGCCACGTGGGCGGTGCGCGCGAAGCGCGGCACGGCCGGGTTCGTGGCCGGCGGCGCGGCGGCGCTCACCCGCGCCTCCGCACGCCGCGGATCGCCAGGTCGGCGACGATGTTGACCGCGAACGTGATGCAGAACAGCAGCACCCCGGTCAGGAACAGCACCCGGTAGTGGTCGGAGCCGACCGGGGCCTCGCCCAGTTCGGCCGCGATGTTGGCGGTCAGCGTGCGCACCGAGTCGAGCAGGCTGCCGGGGATGTGGACCGCGTGGCCGGTCGCCATCAGCACCGCCATCGTCTCGCCGACCGCGCGGCCGACGCCGAGCAGCACCGCGGCCAGCAGGCCGTTGCGGGCCGCCGGCAGCAGCACGCGGTAGACGACCTGCCAGCGCGTGGCGCCCAGCGCGAGGGCCGCCTCGCGGTAGGAATCGGGCACCGCCTTCAGCGCGTCTTCGCCGATCGACACGATGATCGGCACGCTCATCAGCGCCAGCACCACGCCCCCGTTCAGGACGTTGACGCCGACCGCCGCGCCGGTCGCGTCGACCACCAGCTTGCTGGTCACGGTGAGCGCGATGAAGCCCCACACGACGCTGGGGATCGCCGACAGCAGCTCGATCACGATCTTCAGCGTCTCGCGCAGCCGGCGGCCGCAGAACTCGGAGAGGTAGATCGCGGCGCCGAGCCCGAACGGCACCGCGATCGCCATCGCCAGCGCGGTCACCGCGAAGCTGCCGACGGTCAGCGCGAAGGTGCCGTAGCGCACGTTGGAGGCGGAGGTCGGGTACCACTCGATCGAGAACAGGAACTTCCAGAGGTCGAAGTTGCGGCTGAACACGACTGGCGCCGCCTCGCGGAACACGAAGAAGAAGATGGCCAGCACGAAGACGATGGCGCTGACGCCGGAGAGCCGGATCAGGCCCTCGAGCAGCGACTCGCCCAGCCGCTCCAGGCGGGAGCGCTGCGGGCGGGGCGCCGGGGCAGGCGCGGTCATCGGGCCGCGGCGCCGGCGCCCGCCGCCGCGCGCGCGGAGGGCGGCACCGGCACGTAGCCGCTGCGCGCGACCACCTGCTGGCCGGGCTCGGAGAGGATCCAGTCGAGGTAGGCCTGGGTCGCGCCTTTCGGCTCGCCGAGCGTGTAGAGGTGCAGCGAGCGGGCCAGCGGGTAGCTGCCGTCGAGCACGGCGTCGAGCGACGGCGGCACCGGCGCGGCGCCGGGGGCATCGGCCAGGCCGAGCATCTTGACGGCCGGCGTCGCGTAGCCCATGCCCGAGAAGCCGATCGCCGTCAGCGTGTGGCCGACCAGCTCGACGACCTCCTTCGAGCCGTTGAGGTCGCGCGAGCCGAGCTTGAAGTCCTTCTTGCCCACGACCCAGGAGCGGAAGAACTCGAACGTGCCCGAGCTCGACTGGCGGCTGACCCGCACGATGCGGTCGTCCTCGACGCCCGGGAAGCGCACGCCGAGCTCGGACCAGCGCTCGATCGTGCCGTGCTCGCCGAAGATGCCGGCCAGCGTCTCCCGGTCGAGGTGGGTGAGCGGGTTGTCCTCGTGGACGTAGACGGCCAGCGCGTCGTAGCCGACCACGAAGTCGCGCGGGTCCTTGCCGGTGTTGAGGCGGACCTGCTCGATCTCCTCGTCCTTGATGTTGCGGCTGGCGCTCGCGATGTCGACGGCGCCCTTGATCAGCGCCGCGATGCCGACGCCTGACCCGCCGCCGGAGACCTCGACCTTGACGTCCGGCGCGACCAGCGCGTACTCCTCCGCCCAGGCCTGCGCCACGTTGACCATCGTGTCGGAGCCCTTGTTCTGGATCACCGTCGCCGGCCCCGACGCCTCGCGGCCGCCCGCGCAGGCGAACGAGAGCGCGGCGGCCAGGGTCAGGCCGACCCGGCGGCGGGACTGCGGGGCGGAGGGCATGGGCGGGCGTTCACTCGATCTTGTTGCCGACGATCGCCTCGACGAGGTCGCGCACCTGGGTCGAGATGTGGCGGTAGGCGGACTCGTACGCGGCCCGCACCTGCTCCGGCGTGCCCTGGACGGCGGACGGGTTGGGCACGCTCCAGTCGAGGTAGACCATCTTGCGCGGGCTCTGCGGGAACGCCTTCTCCACCTCGGGCGAGAGCGAGACGATCACCTGGTAGTGATCGAGGTAGGGCACGTTGAACAGCGCCTTGGGCGTCTTGCGCGACAGGTCGAAGCCCTTCTCGCGCATGAAGGCGAGGGTCGTGGCGTCGATCGCGCGCGGCTCGATGCCGGCGCTGCCGAAGACGAACTTGGGCTGGTTCAGCGAGTGGGCGAAGGCCTCCGCCATCTGGCTGCGGCAGGAGTTGTGCTCGTCGACGAACAGCACGCGGAAGGCCTCGGCGCCGGAGTGCTTGGTGTACTCCCCGGTGCACATGTAGAGCACTTCCATGCAGATGTTCCGCGCCTGGTCGGAGACCCGCTCGAGGCGGCGGCCGATGTTCATCAGCGGGTCGAGCGCGTCGAGCGGCAGCTTCTGCTCGTGGAACAGCTTGACCAGGTCGGCGTTCAGCTTGCTCTGCAGCACGTCGACCGTCGCCTCGACGCCGATCGTCTTGTGGGCCAGCTCCGGGTCCTGCTTCAGGAACGCCTCGATCGCGTCGTGCAGCATCGGGATCGACAGCGCGGCCAGCTCCAGCACGCCGTCGAGCGGCGCCTGGCTGCGGTCGGGCAGCGCGTGCAGGCGCAGCATCTGCCGCGCCATGCTCTCGGCGTAGTCGCCCAGCCGCTCGAGGTCGACGTTGATCTTGATCGTGCTGTAGACGAGGCGCAGCGGCCCCGCCACCGGCTGCTGCTTGACCAGGAACTCGAGGCAGAGCCGGTCGATCTCCTTCTCTTTCTCGTCGATGTACTGGTCGCGCAGGATCACCGCGTAGGCGAGCTGGCGGTCGCCGTCGACCAGCGCCTTGACGGCGTCGCGCAGCGCGCGCTCGACGAGGCCGCCCATCTCGACGACCTGGCGGCGGATGCGCTGGATGTCGCGCTCGAGCGACTCTTCGAGGTGGGTCATTGGTCTCGCGTTCTCGCCCCCGGGGCCGCGCGTGGAAGGCGCGGGCACGATAGCCAGCGGTCCCGCGGATGTCAACGAAACGTCACGCGCTCGTCATGGCGGTGTCATCCCGCGGCGGCGCGCGCCACCCGTGCCGTCGGCAGGCCCGCGGCGATCCACGCGCTGGTGCCGCCCTGCACGTTCACGATGCGGCGGAAGCCGGCCCGCAGCAGCAGGCCGCAGGCGCTGCTCGAGCGGTAGCCGCCGGCGCAGATGACCGCCCACGGCGCCTCGCGGTCGAGGCCGTCGAGCCCGCGCTCCAGCCGGTCGAGAGGCAGGTTCAGGGCGCCCGGCACGTGGGCCCCCTCGTGCTCGCCGGGGCGTCGCACGTCGAGCACGCGCCACTCCGGGCCGCGCGCGGCGAGCTGCTGCACGTCCCACTGCGGGACCGCGGAGCAGGGAAGTCCCGCCGCCCGCCACGCGGCCACGCCGCCGTCGAGGAAGCCCTCGACCCGCTCGAGGCCGACCCGCGCCAGCCGCATCGCGGCCTGCGCCGCGCCCGCGGCGTCGTCCGCGACGAGCAGGATGTCGCGCCCGGGGTCGAGCAGCGCCCCGCACCAGGCGGCGAACTGGCCGTCGAGGTCGACGTTGACGGCGCCCGCGACGTGCTCCGCGCCGAACGCCGCGGAGCGCCGCACGTCGACGACCTGGGCTCCGCCGGCCGCCGCCTCCGCGAAGGCGGCCGGCGCGAGCGGCCGCGGCGCCGGCCGCCCCGAAAGCGGCGGCGCGCCGTTCCGGTTCAGCTCCACGTCCATCGGGAAGTAGCGCGGCACCTCGGGCTGGTCGGCGGTCAGCATCCTCACGAACGCCTCGCGGTCCATCGGCTGCAGCGCCGGGTTGGTGCGCCGCTCGCGGCCGATGGTCGACGAGGTGTCCTTCGACAGGTTCTTGCCGCACAGCGAGCCGGCGCCGTGGGCGGGCCACACCTCCACGCCGTCGGGCAGCGGCAGCAGCTTCCCGTGCAGCGAGTCGTACATCGCCGCCGCCATCCGCTCCGCGGTCCAGCCGCTGCCGCCGGCCAGGTCGGGGCGGCCGACGTCGCCGACGAACAGCGTGTCGCCGGTCAGCACGTGGGCGGGCTCCTGCGCCTCCGCCGGGTCGAACACCAGCACGCACACGCCCTCCGGCGTGTGTCCCGGCGTCTCCAGGAAGCGCAGCCGCACGGAGCCCACGCGCAGCTCGTCGCCGTCGCGCACGCCGCGGTGGGGGAACGACGCCGCGGCCGCGGCCCCGATCACGATCTCCGCGCCCGTGCGCAGGGCCAGCTCGCGATGGCCGCTGACGAAGTCCGCGTGGAGGTGGGTCTCGATCACGTAGCGGATGCGCAGGCCGCGCTCCTGCGCGAAGGCGACGTACTCGTCGACGTCGCGCCGCGGGTCGACGACCGCGGCTTCGCCTTCGGACCCGATCAGGTACGAGGCCTGGGCGAGACAGCCCAGGTAGAACTGGTGGAGAAGCATGGCCGCATTGTCGCGCAAGCGCGCGGGGTCAGGCGCGGGGCGTGGCCCGCCCCGGCAGCGTCACCGAGAACCGCGAGCCGCGGCCGGGCTCCGAGGCGACGGAGACGGTCCCTCCCATGCCCTCGGCCAGGTGCTTGACGATCGACAGCCCGAGACCGGTGCCGCCGAGCTCGCGCGAGCGCGCCTTGTCGACCCGGTAGAAGCGCTCGAAGATGCGCGGAAGGTGCTCGGCCGGGATGCCCGGCCCGTCGTCCTCGACCTCGACGACCGCGGCGCCCGCTTCGCCGGGCCGGGTGCGCACGATCACGTGGCCGTTCTCGGGCGTGTACTTGATCGCGTTGTCGACCAGCGCCTCGAGGATGCGGCGCAGGCGGTCGGCGTCGGTCACCACCGGCAGCGCGCCCCGATCCTCGTGGACCAGCGAAACCGGCTTGCGCGCCGCCAGCGCGGCGAAGGAGGCGACCACGTCGTCGGCGACCTCGGCGCACGGCACCTCGTCGAGCACCGGCGCCTGCTGGCCCGACTCCAGCCGCGACAGCTCGAGCAGGTCCTCGACCAGCGTCGCCATCCGGTCGGCGTGGGTGCGGATCTTGCCGAGGAAGCGGCCGGCGTTCTGCTCGTCCTGCAGCGCGCCGTCCTCCAGCGCCTCGACGAAGCCGCGGATCGAGGTGAGAGGCGTGCGCAGCTCGTGCGAGGCGTTGGCCACGAAGTCGCGGCGGATGCGGTCGACGCGGCGGCGCTCGGTGACGTCGTGGAAGGTGAGCACCGCGCCCGGCGCCTGGCCCGCGGGCCCGGGGAACGACACCCCGGACAGCGCGTAGGCGCGGCGCAGGCGCTGGATCTCGACTTCCTCCTGGCGCCGCTCGCCGCTGCGCAGCACGTGCTCGATCACCGCGCCGACCTCGGGCTGGCGGATCACCTCGAGGTAGTGGCGGCCGAGCGGCGACTCGAGGCCGAGGCCAGCCTGCAGCGCGCGGTTGGCGACCACGACGACGCCGCGGGCGTCGACGGCCAGCACCCCGTCCTCCATCGCCGACAGGATCGCGTCGGTGCGGGCGCGGTCGCGGGCGTTCTCCTCCAGCCGCTCGCGCAGCCGCTCCGAGGAGAGATTGAGGATGCGGGCCAGCTCGCCCAGCTCGTCGCGGCGGTCGACGGCGATGCGGGCGTCGAGGTGGCCGGCCGCGAACTCGCGGGCCTTCTGCATGATCTCGCGCAGCGGGCCGACCAGCGGCGCCGAGAGCAGCGCGGAGAGCGCCGCCGCGATCACGAAGGCGAGCGCGGCGGCGGCCAGGATCGCCCGCTGCAGCGCCCGCGCCTCGGCCTCGACCCCCTCGAGCGAGAGCGCGACGCGGGCGGCGCCGAGCCGGCGGCCGTCGTGGTCGATCGGCACCGCCGCGTAGAGGAGCGCACGGTTGACCGTCGCCGAAGTGCGGACCGCCGTCCCGACGCCGCGCTGGAGCGCCTCCAGCACCTCGGGGCGGCTGCCGTGGTTTTCGATCGCGGCGAGGTCCGCTCCCGAGGCCGAGGAGTCGGCGAGCACGCGGCCGTCGCGCGCGACGATCGTCGCCCGCGCGCGGATGTCACGGGCAGCCGCGTCCACGATCGCGTCGAGCCCGGGCCCTTCGATCCCGCGGGCCATCGGCTCGGCGACCACCCGCGCCATCAGCCGCGCCTCCGCCAGCACCCCGTCGCGGGCCTGCGCCATCGCCCGCTCGCGCAGCTCCGGTCCCGCCAGCAGCAGCACCGCGACCAGCGCGCCGAAGCTGGCCGCCAGCGCCACCAGCGCCATCCGCCCGCGCAGCCCCAGCACCGCTCAGGCCTCGTCGTCGGCCAGCCGGTAGCCGGCCGACTTCACGGTGCGCAGGAACGGCGCCAGCGCGGGCAGCTTCTCGCGCAGCCGCCGCACGTGCACGTCGACGGTGCGGGTGCCGTCGGCGTAGGAGTAGCCCCACACCTGCTCGAGCAGCGACTGCCGCGTCAGCACCCGGCCGTGGGCCTCGAGCAGCGCGGCGAGCAGCGCGAACTCCTTGGCGGTGAGGTGCACCGCCTGGCCGTCCCAGCGCGCCACGTGGCGGCCGAGGTCCAGCTCGAGGGCGTGGAAGCGCAGCACCTCGGCGCTCTCGCGGCGCTCGTGGCGCCGCAGCAGGGCCCGCACCCGGGCCACCAGCTCCTTGGGGCTGAACGGCTTGGTCACGTAGTCGTCCGCTCCCAGCTCGAGGCCGAGGATGCGGTCGG
This sequence comes from Vicinamibacteria bacterium, assembly GCA_025994075.1. Classification (GTDB taxonomy): domain Bacteria; phylum Acidobacteriota; class Vicinamibacteria; order Fen-336; family Fen-336; genus WYBL01. The sequence continues at coordinate 61,295 of JAMQGV010000017.1, read as the reverse complement.
CCTCGTCGCCGCGCGCGGTCAGCATGACGACGGGCAGCGCCTCGGTGCGCTTGTCGCGGCGGACCTCGGAGCACAGCGTGAGCCCGTCGAGCCCGGGGAGCTGCAGGTCCAGCACCAGCAGCTCGAAGCTGGCGGCGCGCAGCCGCTCGAGCGCGCGGCGTCCGTCGGCCACGCCCTCGACGCTCCATCCGTCCTGGGCCAGGTAGTGGGTCAGAAGCTCCACGATGTCGGGGTCGTCCTCCACGACCAGCGCCCGTCGCATGGCCGGATTGTAGGTTGCCTCCGGCGTGTGACGGCCGCGTGACGGTCGCCGTCTGTCACAATGCGGCCTCCCGTGTCCCCGCTCCTGTTCCAGGGCCTGTCGCTGGCCGCCGCTGCGGTGTCGGTCGTGCTGTCGGTGCACGCGTTGCGGCGGCGCAGCGCGGCTCCGGGCGCCGGGGCCTTCGCCCTGCTGATGGCCGCCGCCTGCCTGTGGGCCGCGACCGCCTTCCTGCAGCGGATCGAGAGCGAGGCCCACCACCGCCTGCTGTGGCTGCTGCTGGGCAGCCCCGGCGTCTTCGCCGTGCCGCCGGCGTGGCTGCTGTTCGCCCTGCAGTTCACCGGCCGCGAGGAGCGGGCGCGGGCCTGGGGCCGCCTGCTGTTCGTGCTGCCGGCGGTGTCGGTCGCGATCGTCGCCTGCGACATCGCCGGGATCGGCCCCGGGCTCTACCTGCGCGCCGTGGCCCAGCCCGCGGCGGGCGGCATGCTCGACCTGCGCACGCTCCCCGGGCCGTGGTACTGGGTCAACATCGCCTACTCGTACCTCTGCCTGGCCACCGGCTCGCTGCTGCTGCTGCCGCACGCCGTCGGCGGGCCGCGCCCGTTCCGCGCCCAGGCGCTGGCCCTGCTGTGCGGCACCGCGCTGCCGTGGATCTCCAACGTCTACTACATCACCGGGCCGCGCCCGCTGCGCGGCGACTTCACCCACGTCGCGATCGCCCTGTCCGGGCTCGCCTTCTCGTGGGCGATCTTCCGCTGGCGGCTGCTGGACCTGGCGCCGGTCGCGCGCGAGGCGCTGATCGAGGGCTGGAGCGACGGCATGCTCGCGGTCGACCTCCGGCGGCGCGTCGTCGACGTCAACCCTGCGGCCTGCGCGCTGCTCGGGCTCGACCCCGAGCGCGCGGCCGGGGCCGACGCGGAACCGCTGCTCGCGCGCTGGCCGTCGCTGCTCGCCGCCTGCCGCGAGGGCCGCGAGGCGCGCGAGGCGATCGAGCTCGAACTCGCGGACGGGCGCCGCCACTACGACGTGCGGGTCTCGCCGCTGCGCGACGCCCGCGGCCGCGAGCGGGGCCGCGTGCTGGTCTTCGCCGACGCCACCCGCGAGCGGCTGGCCGAGGCCGAGCTGGCCGAGCGGCGCTGGCTGCTGGAGTCGCTGCTGACCGTGGCCCGCGCCGTGAGCGAGCGGCCCGGGCTGCAGGGCACGCTGCAGAACGCGCTGGACGCGCTGACCGCGCTGACCCGCGCCGACAGCGCGAGCCTGATCCTGCTCTCGCCCGAGGGCCGCATCCTCGACCAGGTCGTGGTCTCGCGGGCGGACGCGATGCCCGCCTACGATCGCGAGTTCGCGGACCCGGTGATGCGCGAGGGGCTCGGCGGCCACGTTGCCCGCAGCCGCGAGGCGGCCCTGCTCGAGGACACGATCGGCGACCCGCGCTGGGTGGTGCTGCCCGGCGAAGACGTGCGCTCGGCGCTGGCCGCGCCGATCCTCAGCGGCGGCCGCGTCGCCGGCGTGGTGACCCTCGTCCACCGCGAGCCGCGCCACTTCGCGCCGCGCCAGCTCGAGCTGGTGCGGGCGGCCGCCGAGACCATCGCGCTGGCCGTGCGCAACGCCCAGATGTACGAGGACAGCCGCCGCCAGGCCCGGCGCCAGACCCTGCTCTACGACCTGCTGCGGGCGATGAGCGAGGAGCAGGAGCCGGCCGCCGGCGCCCGCCGCGCCGCGGACCTGATCGCGGACCGCACCGGCTGGCGCGCCGTGGGCGTCGCCCTGCGCTCCGAAGACGGGGCCGGCTTCGTGCTGATCACGCCGGACGGCGAGACCGAGTGGCCCGACGCCGAGCGCGGCATCGTCGGTCGCGCGCTGCGCAGCGGCCGCGTGCAGCGCGTCGCCGACGTCTCGGCCGACCCCGACTACGTCGAGATGTCGCGCGAGACGCGCTCCGAGCTGGCGGTGCCGGTGGTCCACGGCGATCGCGTGCTGGGCGTGCTCAACTTCGAGTCCGACCGGGTGGCCGCCTTCGACGACGACGACGTGCGGATGGCCGAGTCGCTGGCCGGCGCGCTGGGCCTGGCGCTGGCCAAGGCCCTCCTGTTCGCCGACCTGCAGCGCCAGCACCAGCGCCTGCGCCAGGCCGAGCGGCTGCGCGACGACCTGACCCACGCCCTGGTCCACGACATCAAGAGCCCGCTGACGACGGTGCTGGGCTCGCTCGGCTTCCTGCAGGACAAGCTGGCGGCGGGGGAGGCGGTCGACCCGCGGCTGGTGGAGATGGCCCTGCGCGGCGGCACCCGCATCCGCGAGCTGGTCGACGGCCTGCTCGACGTCGGCCGCCTGGAGGCGGGGCAGATGCCCCTCGACCTGCGCGCGTGCGAGGTGGCGCCGCTGGTGGCGGCTGCGCTCAAGCTGCAGGCCCCGCTCGCCGAGCGGCGCGGGATCGCGCTCGAGTCGCGGCTGCCGGACCAGCCGCTGCACGCCGTGCTCGACGCCGAGCTGTTCGCCCGCGTGCTGCAGAACCTGGTCGGCAACGCGCTCAAGTTCACCCCGGCGGGCGGCCGGGTGTGGGTCGCGGCGCGGCCCGTCGACGGCGCAGCGGTCGAGGTGGAGGTGGGCGACACCGGCCCCGGCATCCCGGCCGACCTGCGTCCGCGGCTGTTCCAGAAGTTCGCCGCTGCCGGCCCCGGCCACGGCACGGGCCTCGGCCTGGCCTTCTGCCGGCTGGCGATCGAGGCCCACGACGGCAGCCTCGAGCTGCGCCGCGTCGAAGGCGCCGGCGCCGTCTTCGCGTTCACCTTGAAGGCCGCGCGGGGCGAGTGACGCCCCGGTGCTAGACTCCCCGCTCCTAGCAAGGAGTGCGACGAAGCATGCTGCTCGAAGGCAAGCGCGGCCTGATCCTGGGGGTCGCCAACAAGCGCTCGATCGCCTGGGGCATCGCCCAGTCCGTGGCCCGCGAGGGGGCGCAGCTCGCCCTCACGTACCAGGGCGACCGCCTCAAGGAAAACGTCGAGGAGCTGGCCCAGAACCTCGATCGACCGCTGCTGCTGCCCTGCGACGTGACCCGCGACGAGGACCTCGACGCGCTGGGCGATTCGCTGCGCAAGGAGTGGGGGGGACTCGACTTCGTTGTCCACTCGGTCGCCTTCGCGCTGCGCGAGGAGCTCGACGGCGAGTTCGCCAACACCTCGCGCGAGGGCTACCGCATCGCCCAGGACATCTCCTCCTACTCGCTCACCGCGCTGTGCCGGCGCACGGTGCCGCTGATGCAGGAGCGGGGCGGCGGCTCGGTGGTCGCGCTCTCCTACCTCGGCGGCGAGCGGGTGGTGCCGCACTACAACGTGATGGGCGTGGCCAAGGCCGCGCTCGAGATGTCGGTGCGCTACCTCGCCTCGGACCTCGGGCCGAAGGGGATTCGCGTCAACGCCATCTCGGCGGGCCCGATCAAGACGCTGGCGGCCTCCGGGGTGCACGGCCTGTCGAAGATGCTCGAGTACCACCGCACCCACGCCCCGCTGCGCAAGAACACCGAGCAGGCCGAGGTCGGGGACACGGCGCTCTACCTCGTCTCGCCGCTGTCGCGCGGGGTCACCGGCGAGGTGATCCACGTCGACGGCGGCTTCCACGTCATGGGGATGGCCGCCCTCTGAGCCCCAGCATCCGCCGCGCCTGGGCGCTCGGCCTCGGCCTCGCGGCCGCAGCAGCCGGCGCCCAGACGCCCGAGCCCGCCGCGTCGCCGTCTCCCGCCGCGACCCCGGCGGAGGCCGCCGCCGCGCCCGAGTCCGCGCCGGCGCCCGAGGCCACGCCGACGCCTGCCCCGACGCCAGCGCCGCTGGCGCCGGGCGAGGTCCGCATCCGCGCCGAGCGCCAGGGCTCGCGCCCGGACGGCCGCTTCGTCGCCGAGGGCTTCGTCGACCTGCAGGCCGGCGACCTGCGGATTCAGGCCGACTACCTGGAGATGACCGAGGTGCCGCGCCCCGACGGCACGTCGAGCCGCGCGATCGAGGCCAAGGGCAACGTGGTCTTCGTGCGCGGCGAGGAGCGCCTGGCGGGCGACGCGCTGACGCTCGACCTCGAGGCCAACACCGGCACGTTCGAGAACGCCACCGGCTACGTCACGCCCGGTGTGTTCATCGAGGCGAAGCGGATCGAGCGCGTCGACGCCGACACCTACCGGATCCAGGGCGGCAAGTTCACCTCCTGCGCGCAGCCGACGCCGCGCTGGAACTTCACGGCCTCGTCGGCCACGCTCGACATCGACGACAAGATCCGGGCGAAGAACGTGCTGTTCAAGGTGTACGGCGTGCCCGCGCTGTACTTCCCCTACTTCGCCTACCCGATCGAGAGCGACCAGCGCTCGACCGGGATCCTGTTCCCCAGCTTCGGCTACTCGTCGTCCCGCGGCTTCCAGCTCGCCTCCGGCTTCTTCTGGGCGATGAGCCGCAGCGCCGACCAGACGCTGCTGGTCGAGCGCTACAGCAAGTTCGGGGTCGGCGTCGGCCACGAGCTGCGCTGGCTCGGCGACTCGCCCAGCCGCGGCACGCTGCGCACGTACGGGCTGCGGCCGGTGGGCGGCGGCGACACGGAGTGGGACATCGACTGGAACGCGCAGCAGATGCTGCCGGGCGGGGTGCGGGCCAGCCTCAACGCCCGCCGCTACAGCAGCATCTTCTTCCAGCAGAGCTACCAGGACGCGCTCAACTACGTCTCCTCGCGCTCGGAGCGCGCCTCGCTGACGCTGCAGAAGTCGTTCGGCGGCACCAACGTGCAGGCGTTCGCCGACACGCTGGACACGTACTACGGCGAGGACTTCGCCCGCACCAACCGCCACCTGCCGTCGCTGCGCATCAGCCGCTCGCCGCTCAAGATCGGCAAGACCGGGATCGTGGTCGGCGGCGAGGCGCGGGCCGAGCGGCTGCAGTTCGGCGAAGGCGACTTCCTTCAGTCGTTCAGCCGCTTCGACGTGGCGCCGGAGATCTCGCGCCCGTTCTCGTTGCCGTTCCTGCAGGTCGCGCCGCGGGGCAGCGTGCGCTACACCCGCTACAGCGCGACGCTCGACGAGTTCGGCGCCGTGGCCGGACCCGGCCTCGACCGCCGCTTCCTCGAGGGCAGCCTGGAGCTGCGCGGCCCGCAGTTCTACAAGGTGTTCGAGACGCCGGGCAACTTCTACTCCGAGAAGTGGAAGCACACGATCGGCCCGGAGCTGCTGTGGATCGTGCGCACCCCCGTCGACCAGTACGAGGCGATTCCCAAGTTCGACGAGGTCGACTACCAGTTCCTGGGCACCAACCAGATCCAGTACGCGCTGGTCAACCGCGTCTACGTCAAGCGGCCGGACCCGGGCGGCGGCAAGCCCTCGACCTGGGAGCTGCTCAACTGGCGCGTCCAGCAGACCTACTACGTGAAGATCAGCGAGGGCCAGAACGAGTTCGACCCCAACTACCTGAACGCGTTCTTCGGGCCCGGCGGCGAGCCGGCCCACTACTCGCCGCTGCAGTCGCGGCTGCGGATCCGGCCCACCGAGGGGCTCTCGCTCGACATCAACTTCGAGTACGACACCAACTTCAAGCAGACCCGCTCGCGCGGCACCAGCCTGCGCTGGCAGGCGGCCCGGGGCAGCCTGCTCGCGTCGTGGTACCGCTACAACCGGGTGGCGCGCAAGGTCGAGAACCGGGTGGCCCTGGCCGACACCATCCGCAGCAGCGCCCGGCTCGAGGTGCTGCCGGGCCGGCTCTCGCTGGAAGGCGGCGCCGACTACGACCTGCGCCAGGACAAGTTCCTGTCCTCGCGCGGGCGCCTGCGCTACGACGTGCAGTGCTGCGGCTTCATCGGCGAGGTCGTGCAGTACAACTACAACAAGCGCCAGGAACGCCAGATCCGCTTCTCGATCGAGCTCGCCAACGTCGGCTCGGTGGGCAACTTCCAGGGCGAGGAGAACGCGGCCTCCGGCGCCTGGCGTCCCTGAGGCGCCCGTGAGGCTGCTGGTCACCGGGCTCGGCGGCTTCGTCGGGGCCCACGTCGCCGACGCCTGGCGCGCGAGCCGACCGGACGCGGTCCTGCTCGGGCTGGCGCGGCCCCACGGCACGGCCGAGCGGTTGCCGCCGGGGGCCCAGGCGCTGATCGCCGACCTCGACGACGCGGCGGCGGTTCGCGCCGCGGTCGCCGAGGCGCGGCCCGACGCCGTGCTGCACCTCGCCGGGCAGTCGAGCGTGCACCAGAGCTGGAGCGACCCCGGCGCCACGCTGCGCACCAACGTGCTGGGCGCCAGCCACCTGCTGGAGGCGATCCAGGCCGAGGCGCCGCGGGCCCGACTGGTCGTCGTCGGCAGCGCCGAGGAGTACGGCGCGGTGCCGGCCGAGCGGCAGCCGATCCGCGAGGACGAGCCGCTGCGCCCGCGCTCGCCGTACGCCGTGTCCAAGGCGGCGCAGGGCCTGCTCGCCCTGCAGCACGCCGCCGCGGGCCTCGCGGTCACGCTGTGCCGTGTCTTCCCGCACACGGGGCCGGGGCGCGGCGAGGCCTTCGCCGAGAGCTCGTGGGCCCGCCAGCTCGCCGAGATCGAGGCCGGCCTGCGGCCGAGCGTGATCGAGGTCGGCAACCTCGAGGCCGTGCGCGACTTCACCGACGTGCGCGACGTCGCCGCCGCCTACCTCGCGCTGCTGGCCCCCGGCGCGCCGACCGGCACGTTCAACGTCTGCTCCGGGCACGGCGTGGCGATGCGCGAGGTGCTGGACCGCCTGGTGCGGCTGTCGGGCGTGGGCGTCGAGGTGCGGGTCGACCGCGAGCGGCTGCGGCCGTCGGACGTGCCGTGCCTCGTCGGCGACCCCTCGCGGCTGCGCGCGGCCACCGGCTGGACGCCGCGGCTGCCGCTCGACCGCACGCTGGGCGACCTGCTCGACGACGCGCGGGCCAGGCTGCGCGAGCGGCGGGAGCCGCGATGAAGCTGCTGCTCACCGGCGCCACCGGCTTCCTCGGCAAGCGCGTCGCCCACGCGCTGCACCGCCGCGGCCACGCGCTGCGCGCGATCGCGCGTCCCGCCTCGAACCGCTCCGGTCTGCCCGACGGCGTGGAGTGGGTCGCGGGCGACACCACCGATGCCGACTCGCTGCGACGCGCCGCGGAAGGTTGCGACGCGGTGCTGCACATGGCCGCGCTCGTCAAGATGTGGGACCCCGACCCCGGCCGCTTCGACGCGGTCAACGTCGGCGGCTTCCGCAACGCGCTGGCGGCGGCGAAGGCCGCCGGCGCGCGCCTCGTCTACACGTCGTCGTTCATCGCGATCGGGCCGACCGGGCCCGAGCCCGCCGACGAGTCGCGCGTCCACCCCGGCGGCTACCGCAACGACTACGAGCGCACCAAGGCGCTGGCGGACGCCGAGGCCCGCGCCGCGGCGGCGGCGGGCGACGACGTGGTGATGCTCTACCCGGGCGTCGTCTACGGTCCCGGCGACGTCACCGACGGCAACATCGTGGTCAAGCTGATCCTCGACCACTTCGCCGGCAAGGTGCCGGCGATCCTGGGCCCCGGCGACCGGCTGTGGAGCTACGCCTTCGTCGAGGACGTCGCGGAGGGCCACGCGCTCGCGCTCGAGAAGGGCCGCCGCGGCGAGCGCTACTTCCTGTGCGGCGAAAACGTGTCGATGAACGGCTTCTTCGCCACCCTCGAGCGGCTCTCGGGCCGCGCCGCGCCGCGCTGGCACCTGCCGTTCGCCGCGGCCGAGGCGGTCGGCTTCGCGATGTGGCTGTGGGCCGAGCTCACCGGCCTGCCGCCGCAGCTCACCCACCGCGAGGTCGGCGTGTTCCGCGAGCACTGGGCCTGCGCCTCGGACAAGGCGACCGCCGAGCTCGGCTACGCGCCGCGCCCGCTGGAGCAGGGCCTGCGCGAGACGCTGCGCTGGCTGGACGAGCGGAAGGGCGCCTGAGCGTGGTCAACGGCTCCATCACCGCGGGCGAGCTCTCGCGCAAGCTGGTCCACGTCGGGGTCGCCGGCTTCGCGTTCCTGCTGCGCGAGCTGAGCTGGCCGCAGGCCGCGGCCTGCGCCGCCTTCGCCTTCCTCTTCAATTGGCAGGTGCTGCCGCGGATCGGCGGCCGCACGATGTGGCGCGGAGACGACCACCGGCGCGGCTACCCGAAGGGCATCCTGCTCTACCCGCTCTCGGTGCTGGGCCTGATCCTGGTCTTCCGCGAGGAGTTGTGGGCGGTGGCGGCGATCTGGGCGGTGCTCGGCTTCGGCGACGGCTTCGCCTCGATCGTCGGCCAGGCCTGGGGCGGGCCGCGGCTGCCGTGGAACCCGAACAAGGGCTGGGCGGGGTTCGTCGCCTTCGTGGTCTTCGGCAGCCTCGGCGCCACGTTCCTGATCGGCTGGACGCTGCACCTGCCGCCGGAGCTGTGGGGCACCCGGATCGTGACCGGCATCGCGATCCCGCTGGCGCTGCTGCTGGCGCTCGTCGAGTCGCTGCCGACGACGCTCGACGACAACCTGACGGTCCCGCTGTGCGGCGCGCTGCTGCTGCCGCTGCTGGCCGAGGCCGAGGCGGCCCGCATCACGGGCGACCCCGACTTCTTCGCGCGGCTGTCGCAGGGGCTCGGCGTCAACGTGCTGGTCGCGTTCGCCGCGTGGCGCGCCCGCTCGATCGACGTCGCCGGCGCGCTGTCGGCGATCGCGATCGGCACCCTGATCACGGTCAGCCTGTCGCTGCGCGCCTTCGCGGTGATGATGGCGTTCTTCGTCGTCGGCTCGGCGGTGACGAAGATGGGCTACCGGATCAAGGCCGCCCGCGGCATCGCCCAGGAGAAGGGCGGCGCCCGCGGCTGGCGCAACGCCTGGGCCAACGGCGGGGTGCCCGCGCTGCTCGCGGTCGCCGCCGGCGCCGCGCCGCCCGGGCTGCGCGAGACGCTGACCGTCGCCTACGCCGCGTCCGTCGCCACCGCCGCCGCCGACACCTGCTCGTCGGAGACGGGCAAGGCCTACGGACGGCGCACGTTCCTGATCACCACCCTGCGCCCGGTGCCGCCCGGCACCGAAGGCGCGGTCAGCCTCGAGGGCACCCTCGGCGGCCTGGCCGGAGGCGCGCTGGTCGCCGGCGTCGGTGCCCTCTGCGGGCTCTACGGCTGGCCGGCCGCGGCGGTCGCCGCCGTCGCCGGGCTGCTCGGCTCGCTGGCCGAGAGCGTGCTCGGCACGGTCGCCGAAGAGCGCGGCTGGATGGACAACGACCTGCTCAACGCCGCCAACACCGCGATCGGCGGGCTGCTGGCGGCCTGGGCCTGGAGTCTCCTGCGATGAACAAGCTGAAGGCCTACGTCGAGCTGGCGCGCCCGTTCACGCTGGCGCCGCCCGCGCTGGGCGTGCTGTCGGGCGCGGTCACCGCCTGGGGCGCCCACCACGAGAAGGCGCCGGTCACCTGGGAGCTGGCGCTGCCGGTGATCTGGGGCACGCTGATGGCGGCGGTGCTCAACGCCGCCAACAACGCGATCAACCAGATCTACGACCTCGACATCGACCGCGTCAACAAGCCGAAGCGGCCGCTGCCCGCCGGCACGCTGACGATCGCCGAGGCCTGGGGCTTCACCCTCGTCACCTGCGCGATCGCCTGGCTGCTGGCCTGGCTGGCGAAGCCGATGGGGGTCGGCCTCAGGGAGTGCTTCTGGATCGTCGTCTTCACGACGTTCCTGTGCTGGGCCTACTCGGCCCCGCCCTTGTGGACCAAGCGCCGCGGGATGTGGGCCAACGTCACGATCGCGATCCCGCGCGGCGTGCTGCTCAAGGTCGCCGGCTGGTCGACGGTGAAGACGGTGGTGGACTGGGAGCCGTGGTTCATCGGCGCCATCTTCGGCGCCTTCCTGCTGGGCGCCGCCTCGACCAAGGACTTCGCCGACATCGAGGGCGACCGCGCCGGCGGCTGCACGACGCTGCCGATCCAGTACGGCGTGACGAAGGCGGCGTGGATCATCGCGCCCTTCTTCGTGCTGCCGTTCTTCCTGATCCCGATCGGCGTCTTCGCCGGCATCCTGACCGGCAACCGCGCGCTGCTGCTGACGCTGGGGCCGGTGCTGATCCTGTACGGGATCTACACGTCGTGGCTGCTGCTGCGGCGCCCGGAAGAGCTGGCGGCGACCGAGAACCACCCGTCCTGGACCCACATGTACAGGATGATGATGGTGGCCCAGATCGGCTTCGCGCTGGCCTACGTCTTCTAGGTCTCCTCGTCGGGCAGCGGGGTGATGCCGGCGGCCGGCTCGGCCGGCTCGGCGGCCTTCGCCGCCTCGGCTTCGGCCTCGGCGAACGCCTCGGGGTCGTAGTGGCCGACCAGCACGCGCGCATGGCGTGCGATGCGGTCGCCGAGCCGGTAGCCGCGCTGGACTTCCTTCACGACGAGATGCTCCTGGTCGGGGTCGCCCACCGCGAGGTGCCCGACCGACTCGGCGACCTCGGGGTCGAAGGGCAGGCCCAGGGTCGGGATCCGCTCCAGGCCCTCCTCGCGCAGCGTCTGCAGCAACTGGGTGCGGACCAGGATCAGGCCCTGGATCATCGGGTCCGGCGCGAACGTGCGCTCGGCAGCCTCCAGCGCGCGGTCGAGGTTGTCGAGGATCTCGATGAACTTGAGCACGAACCGCTCGCGCTGCTGGCGGAAGCGGTGCTCCAGCGCCCGCGTCGTGCGCTCGCGGTGCTCCTCGGTCTCGGTGCGCAGTTCGCGGAACGCCTCGAGCACCTGGGCCAGGCGGTCTTCGGTGAGCCGGGCGCGCTTCTCCCACACCTCGGCGAGCGTCGCCTCCGGCGGCGGCTCGAGGGCGGCCGCCAGGCTCTGGTCGGCCGCGGCCGCTTCGGGCGCAGCGGCGGTGGCGGGCGCAGCGGGAGCGGCGAACGGGCGCGGCGTCGGCCAGCGACGCGCGGCCTCGGTCTCCGCGGCCTCCACTTCGCTGGATGCGCCGGGCACAGCCTCCGTGGGCTGGCCGGACTTGGGTTCGTCGGACAAGGGGCGCCTTCCCGGGCTGTCTTACGCGAGGGACGCCCGGATTATAGGCGCCGCGGGCGCCGCGATGCGCGGGGAGGCAGCGCGGCCATCACCACCAGGTCGCAGACGTTGGTCCCGGTCGGCCCGGTGCGCAGCGTGGCGCCGACTCTCGCGAGCCACGGCGCGCTGTCCGAGCGCGCCAGCGCGGCTTCTGCCGGGGGCAGCCCGCGCGCCTCAGCCTGCTCGAGCGTGCGCTCGTCGACCCGCGCGCCGGCCGCTCCACTGCTGCCGTCGAGGCCGTCGGTCGCGAGGCTGGCCGCGATCGCGACGCCGGGCGCGCCGGCGAGCGCCATCGCGGCGCCCAGCGCCAGCTCGTGGTTGCGCCCGCCGCGTCCGCGGCCCCGCAGCGTGACGGTCGTCTCGCCGCCCGCCAGCAGCGCGCACGGCGGCGCGGGTTCGCGCAGCCCGGCCTGGTGCTCGCGCAGCCGGGCGCCGAGCCCGAAACCCACCTCGCGGGCCTCGCCCGCGAGCGGCGCGCCGACCACCGCGACCCGCAGCCCGCGGCGGCGCGCTTCGGCGGCGCACGCGCGCAGGCTCCGCGCGTTGTCGCCGACGATCTGGAACCGCGCCCGGCGGAAGGCCGGGTCGCCGGGCTTCGGCGTGTCTGCGATGGCGCCTCCGGCTCCCGCCTCGAGCCGCTCCCGCACCGCGGCCGGCACGGTGCGCAGCAGCCGGTGACGCGCCAGCACGGCGCGCGCGTCCGCGAACGTGCTCGGGTCCGGCGCGGTGGGGCCGCTGCCGATCGCCGCCGGGTCCGCGGAGAGCACGTCGGACAGCGCGAGTGTCACCACCCGTGCCGGCGCCGCCGCGCGCAGCAGGCCGCCGCCCTTGATCGCCGACAGGTGGCGGCGCACCACGTTGATCTCGTCGATGCTCGCCCCGCAGCCGAGCAGGGCGCGGGTGACGGCCTGCTTGTCGGCGAGCCGCAGCCCCGGGACCGGCGCACACAGCAGCGCCGAGGCGCCGCCCGAGAGCAGCACGAGCAGCAGATCGCGTTCGCCGAGCGTCTCCGCGAGCGCCAGCGCCTCGCGCCCGGCGGCGACGCTGCTCGCGTCCGGCACCGGGTGCGAGGCGAGCCGCAGCCGCGCGCCGCGGGGAAGCGGCCCGCTGCGGGCGTGGGTGACGACGAGCAGCTCGTCGAGCGCGCTGCCGAGCGCCTGGCGCGCGGCGCGCGCCATCGCCGGGGCGGCCTTGCCCGCGGCCAGCGCGACCACGCGGCCGCGCGGCGCCAGCGCCCGGCGGCGGACCAGCGCGGCGAGGGCTTCGCGGGTGGCGGGCTCGGGGTCGGCCGCGGCGAGGCCGGCGTCCAGCACGGCCCGCACGGCCGCACGCAACGCGGCGCGGGTGGCGGGTGGCCGGGTCAGTGGCTCTGGCGCGGGTCCAGCTCCGAGAGGCGGGTCAGCGCGTCGAAGTTCTGCAGCAGCGTCTCGGCGACGCGCGGGAAGTCGTCGCGCCAGCACACGCTCTCGAGGTCGGCGATGAAGCGGCGACAGACGCGGTCCAGCCGCTCGCCGCCGCCGTGCCGATTGAGGCCGCTCGACTCCAGGTACTGCAGGTGTTTCAGGAACTCTTCGCGATAGAAGTCGGAAAGCGCGCGATTCTTCGATGCGTCCAAGAGGCCTCCGCCCGGTGTCGTCCTCGGTGACACCTCCACGCTAGTGCAGGCCGTCAAAACATGTCAAGCGGCAGGAGGGGCGGGCGCGCCGAGCGCGAGCTGCGGGTGGGGCTCGAGGTCCCACGAAGCGCGCTCGCCGCGCTCCCAGGCGAGGGTCCCCGCGGCCGCGATCATCGCGGCGTTGTCGGTGGTCAAGGACAGCGGCGGCACGAACAGCGGCAGGCCGAGTCGCTGCGCCGCAGTCGCGGCGTCGCGCCGCAGTCGCGCGTTGGCGGCGACGCCGCCCGTGAGCAGCAGGCTGCGCGGGCGGCGCGTCTCCGCTGCCGCCACCATGCGCCCGACCAGCGACTCGACCACCGCGCGCTGGAACGAGGCGCAGAGGTCGACGATCGCGCGCGGCGGCGCGGCCCCCGGCGCCACCGGTTCCAGCCCCTCGCGCCGCACGTGATAGAGCACCGCCGTCTTGAGGCCGCTGAAGCTGAAGTCGGACTGGCGGCGCGGGTCCTTGATCCTTGCGGGCGCGAAGTCGACCGCGCGGTCGTCGCCGCCGGCCGCGAGGCGGTCGATCACCGGCCCGCCGGGATAGCCGAGGCCGAGCAGCTTGGCGACCTTGTCGAAGGCCTCGCCTGCGGCGTCGTCGCGGGTGCGCCCGAGCAGCCGGTAGACGCCGCGCGACGGGATCTCGAACAGCGAGGTGTGCCCGCCCGAGACGCACAGCGCGATCGCCGGCAGCGCAGGTTCGTCTTCGGCCGCCAGGAACGGCGCCTCCAGGTGGCCGGCGATGTGGTGGACCGGGACCAGCGGCTTGCGGGCCGCGAAGGCCAGGCCCTTGGCGAACTGCACGCCGGCCAGCAGCGAGCCGATCAGCCCGGGGCCGGCGGTGACGGCGACCGCGTCGACCTCGGCGAGTGCCAGCCCCGCCTCGCGCAGCGCGGTCTCGGTCACCGGCGCCAGGTTCTCGAGGTGGTGGCGCGCCGCCAGCTCGGGCACCACGCCGCCCCACGGCGCGTGCAGCGCGGCCTGCGAGGAGACCACGTTCGAGAGCACGCGGCGGCCGTCCTCGAGCACGGCGGCCGCGGTCTCGTCGCACGAGGTCTCGAGCGCGAGCAGCCGGAACGCGGGCATCAGGCCCCGGCGAGGGCGGCGAGCGAGGCCTCGAACGGCGCGCGGGCGACGCCGCGCTCGCAGACGATCGCGCTCACGTAGCGGGCCGGCGTCACGTCGAAGGCCGGGTTGCGCACCGCGATCCCCTCCGGCGCCACCCGCCGGCCCCCGTGGTGGGTGACCTCGTCCGGCGAGCGCTCCTCGATCGGGATCTCCGCCCCGGACGGGCAGGCGAGGTCGAAGGTCGACACCGGCGCCGCGACGTAGAACGGCAGCCCGTGCTCCTTCGCCAGCACCGCGACCGAGTAGGTGCCGATCTTGTTGGCGACGTCGCCGTTGCGGGCGATGCGGTCGGAGCCGACCACCACGGCGTCGATCTCGCCGCGCGCCATCAGGTGGCCGGCCATGTTGTCGGCGATCAGGGTGGCCGGGATGCCCTCGTGGTGCAGCTCCCAGGCGGTCAGCCGCGCGCCCTGCAGGAACGGCCGCGTCTCGTCGACGAAGACGCGACTGACGCGGCCGTCGCGGTGGGCGGAGCGGATCACGCCGAGCGCGGTCCCGTAGCCGGCGGTCGCCAGCGCGCCGGCGTTGCAGTGGGTCAGGACGCGCGCGCCGGGCGGCAGCAGCGCCGCGCCGAGGTCGCCCATCGCCCGGCAGGCGGCGACGTCTTCGGCGTCGATCGCCTTCGCCTCGGCGAGCAGCGCCGCGGCCTGCGCGGCGCGGTCGAGAAGGGCGCCGGCGCGGAAGCGCGCCCGCATGCGCTCGATCGCCCAGAACAGGTTGACGGCGGTCGGTCGCGTGGACGCCAGCAGCCCGGCCGCCGCCTCGAACTCGGCCGCCAGCGCGGCCCCCTCGGCCCGGCTCTCGTCCACCGCCAGCGCCAGCCCGTAGGCGGCGGTCACGCCGATGGCCGGGGCGCCGCGCACCGCCATGTCGCGGATGGCGGCGGCCACGGCCCGGTGGTCGCCGAGCGTCAGGTACTCCTCGTGCAGCGGCAGCTTGCGTTGGTCGATCAGCACGACGCGCCCGTCGCGCCACGTCACCGTGGGTTCCACGGCGGGAGTGTACGGCAGCGGAGAGCTGCCGCATTCCTTTCGTTTGACTCCGCTTGTTCCGTTAAAGTAAGTTTCGCGTTCGTCATTGAACCGGCCCTGCATTGACTGACCGTCGACAGGGCGGGAACCTCCTGAGTCCGCGGGACTCTCTTGGTCCGCCCGCGGACTCGTGCGCGAAAAAAGAGGAACAAGGCTCGTCCTGATGGCCCAGATCTTTCCGAAGAGCGCGAACGCGCTGGCGCAGGCCAGCATCATCGCCGCCGGCATCCTCGCGGTGACCGCCGGCGGGGCGCTCTACTACCTGCAGCGTTCGCCCTACGTCACGAGGCAGCACGAGACCCGCGAGCAGCCGATCCCGTTCTCGCACCAGCACCACGTCGGCGGCATGGGCGTCGACTGCCGCTACTGCCACACCGCGGTGGAGAAGTCGGCCTCGGCCGGGATCCCCCCGACCAAGACCTGCATGAACTGCCACTCGCAGATCTGGAACGACAGCCCGACGCTGGAGCCCGTGCGGCAGAGCTTCCGCGACGGCAAGTCGATCGTCTGGACCAAGGTCAACGACCTGCCCGACTTCGCGTACTTCAACCACTCCGCGCACGTGAACAAGGGGATGGGCTGCAGCACCTGCCACGGCCGCGTCGACCTGCAGCCGCTGGCCTGGCAGGAGCACTCGCTGCAGATGGAGTGGTGCCTCGAGTGCCACCGCAACCCCGAGAAGTTCGTGCGGCCCCAGGACCAGGTGTTCAACGCCGCCTACGTGACGCCGGCGAACCAGATCGAACTGGGCAAGGAACTCGTGAAGAAATACGGCCTCAAGCCTCGCACCTCCTGTTCGACGTGCCACCGATGAGCACCGAAGCCTTCGTCCCGCTGTCCGAACTGCGCCGCCGCGCCGCCGACTCCGGCGGCACGGAAGGCCGCCGCCGCTACTGGAAGAGCCTCGAGGAGCTGGCCGAGAGCCCCGGCTTCACGGAGTTCCTGCACCGCGAGTTCCCGCAGAACGCGTCGGAGTGGCAGGACCCGGCGGGCCGCCGCGACTTCATGCGGCTGATGGGCGCCTCGGTGGCGCTGGCCGGGCTGACCGCCTGCACCCGCCAGCCCGAGGAGAAGATCGTCCCCCACGTCAAGGCGCCCGAGGAGATGGTGCCCGGCCGCGCCCTCTACTTCGCGACCGCGGTCTCCGACCACGGCTACGCGAAGGGCGTGCTGGTCGAGAGCCACGAGGGGCGGCCGACCAAGATCGAAGGCAACCCCGAGCACCCGTCCAGCCTCGGCAAGAGCGACCTCCACACCCAGGCCCAGATCCTCGCCCTCTACGACCCGGACCGCTCGCAGGCGCTCAAGCAGCGCGGCGAGATCCGGCCGTGGGGCGCGTTCCTGTCCGGGATGCGGACGGCGATGGAGGCGCAGAAGGCGATCGGCGGCGAGGGCTTCCGCATCCTCACCGACACCGTTACCTCGCCCACGCTGATCGCCCAGATCGAGGAGATCCTGGCCGGGCTGCCGAAGGCGAAGTGGGTGCAGTGGGAGCCGGCGGGCCGCGACCAGGTCCGCGCGGGCGCGAAGCTGGCCTTCGGCCAGGCCGCCGAGCCCGTCTACGCCCTGCAGGGCGCCGACGTGATCGTCTCGCTCGACGCCGACTTCCTGGCGACGGGCCCGGCCAGCGTGCGGCTGCTGAACGAGTTCTCGAAGCGGCGCAAGGTCGAGAACGGCCCGCTCAACCGCCTCTACGTGGTCGAGTCGTTCCCCACCTCGACCGGCTCGGTCGCCGAGCACCGCCGCGCGGTCAAGCCCTCCGAGGTGGAAGGCCTGGCCCGCGCGATCGCCGCCGGCCTCGGCCTGCCGGTCGCCGGCGCGGCCGCCGGTGCGCACGCGAAGTGGGTGGCGGCGCTCGTCGCCGACCTGCAGGCCCACGCGGGCCGCTCGCTGGTGATCGCCGGCGACCACCAGCCGCCGGCGGTCCACGCCCTGGCCCACGCGATCAACGAGAAGCTGGGCAACGTGGGCGCCACCGTCCGCTACGTGCCGCCCGCCACCAGCGCGCTGGCCCACGAGGGCCCGGCGGCGCTGGCCGAGCTGGCGAACGAGCTGGACGCGGGCAAGGTCGACGTGCTGCTCGTGGTCGGCGCGAACCCGGTCTACACCGCGCCGGCCGAGCTCGAGTTCGGGCGCCGCATCCTGAAGGCGTTCACCCTGATCCACGCCGGACTGCACGAGGACGAGACCGGCGAGCTGGCCGGCTGGCACGTGCCGCTCGCCCACTCGCTCGAGTCGTGGAGCGACCTGCGGGCCGAAGACGGCACCGTCTCGATCGTGCAGCCGCTGATCGCGCCGCTGTACAGCGCGGCCCACCCGGTCCACGAGGTGGTCGGCGCCTTCGCGGCGCGGCAGGAGCGCAAGGCCTACGACGCGGTGCGCGGCACCTGGAAGGACCGCCTCGGCCTCGACTTCGAGAAGGCGTGGCGCAAGGCCGTGCACGACGGCGTGGTCGCCGGCCAGGCTCCCGCGGCGCTCTCGCTCGCGGTGCAGCCGGGCGACTGGATGACCGCGGCGCCGAAGGCCGTCTCCGGCCTCGAGGTCGCGTTCCGCCCCGACCCCACGGTCGACGACGGGCGCTTCGCCAACAACGGCTGGCTGCAGGAACTGCCCAAGCCGATGACCAAGGTGACCTGGGAGAACGTGGTCCACCTGTCGCCGGCGACGGCCGAGAAGATGGGCCTGCGTCCCGGCAAGCAGACGGCCCGCGGCCTCGAGGCCGACGTCGTCGAGGTGATCCTCGGCGGCAAGGCCGTGCGCGGCCCGGCCTGGATCGTGCCCGGCCACGCCGACGACACCGTCACCCTGAACCTCGGCTACGGCCGCACGAAGGCGGGCAGCGTCGGCACCGGCATCGGCTACGACGCCTTCACGCTGCGCACCAGCGCGGGGCTGTGGTCGGCGCCGGGCGTCGCGGTGCGGCAGACCGGCGAGCGGGTGCTGGTCGCCGGGACCCAGGACCACTGGACGATCGAGGCCCACACCGAGGCCGGCAAGCGCCACCTGGTGCGGGCGTTCACCGCCGACGAGTACGCGAAGGACCCCGGCGCGGTGAAGAAGCTGGGCCACGACCCGGCGCCGACGATGACGATGTTCGAGCCCCACAAGTACGAGGGGCACGCCTGGGGCATGACGATCGACCTCGCCTCCTGCGTCGGCTGCAACGCCTGCGTGGTGGCCTGCGTCGCCGAGAACAACATCCCGGTGGTCGGCAAGGAGCAGGTGGCGTTCGGCCGCGAGATGCAGTGGCTGCGCGTCGACCGCTACTACGAGGGCTCGGTCGACGACCCCGGCTTCCACCACCAGCCGGTGCCGTGCATGCACTGCGAGAACGCGCCGTGCGAGCAGGTCTGCCCCGTGGCCGCGACGGTCCACAGCGACGAAGGCCTGAACGACATGGTCTACAACCGCTGCGTGGGCACCCGCTACTGCTCGAACAACTGCCCGTACAAGGTGCGCCGCTTCAACTTCTACCTGTACCAGGACTGGGAGACCCCCAGCCTGAAGCTGATGCGCAACCCCGACGTCAGCGTGCGCAGCCGCGGCGTGATGGAGAAGTGCACCTACTGCGTGCAGCGCATCAACCGCGTCCGCGTCGACGCCCGCAACGAGGGCCGCGACATCAGGGACGGCGAGATCCAGACGGCCTGCCAGCAGGCCTGCCCGGCCGAAGCGATCGTCTTCGGCGACGTCAACGACCCCGGCAGCAAGGTCTCGAAGCTGAAGGCGACCCAGCGCAACTACGGGATCCTGACCGACCTCAACACCCGCCCGCGCACGACGTACCTCGCGGAGATCCGCAACCCGAACCCGGCCCTGAAGGGCGGCGGGAGGAGCGATTCGTCGCATGGCTAGCACCCCCCACGTCGACCCGGCCAGCGCGCCGATCATCGCGCCCGGCCACACGTTCAGGACGGTCACCGACAAGATCGCCTCGATCGTGCTGGCGCGGCGCACGCCGCTGCACTGGTTCCTCGGCTTCGCGATCGCCTTCGGCATCGCCCAGCTCGTGCTGCTCACGATCGTGCGCCTGCTGTTCTGGGGCATCGGCTCGTGGGGCGTCACGGTGCCGGTCGGCTGGGGCTTCGACATCATCAACTTCGTCTGGTGGATCGGCATCGGCCACGCCGGCACCCTGATCAGCGCGATCCTGCTGCTGCTCAAGCAGGAGTGGCGCACCTCGATCAACCGCTTCGCCGAGGCGATGACGCTGTTCGCCGTGGCCTGCGCCGCGCAGTACCCGCTGTTCCACACCGGCCGCCCGTGGATCGCGGCGTACTGGCTGCTGCCGTACCCGAACACGATGGGCCTGTGGCCCAACTTCCGCTCGCCCCTGATCTGGGACGTGTTCGCGGTCACCACCTACGCCTCGGTGTCGGCGGTGTTCTGGTACGTCGGCCTGATCCCCGACTTCGCCACCCTGCGCGACCGCGCCAAGAACAAG
The DNA here is from genome assembly GCA_025994075.1 of Vicinamibacteria bacterium. Classification (GTDB taxonomy): domain Bacteria; phylum Acidobacteriota; class Vicinamibacteria; order Fen-336; family Fen-336; genus WYBL01. Next base: position 41,780 of record JAMQGV010000017.1, on the reverse strand, counting down.
CTGATGGCGATGGTCTACGGCGTCGCCTCGATGGGCTGGCGCGGCTCCGCCCGCCACTGGCACAACTACGAGTCGGCCTACCTGCTGCTGGCCGGCCTCGCCACGCCGCTGGTCGTCTCGGTGCACACCGTGGTCAGCTTCGACTTCGCGGTCGGCGTGCTGCCGGGCTGGCACGCGACGATCTTCCCGCCCTACTTCGTCGCCGGCGCGATCTACGCCGGCTTCGCGATGGTGCTGACGCTGGCGATCCCGCTGCGCTCCTGGTACGGGCTCAAGGACTTCATCACCGACCGCCACCTCGACAACATGGCGAAGGTGATGCTGGCCACCGGCCTGGTGGTCGCCTACGGCTACGCGATGGAGGCGTTCTTCGCCTGGTACAGCGCGAGCTCGTGGGAGCTGTTCATGATCCAGAACCGCATGTTCGGCCCCTACGGCCACATGTACTGGGCGCTGATCCTGTGCAACGTGGTGGCGCCGAACACGCTGTGGTGGCCGCGGCTGCGGCACTCGACGGCGTGGCTGTTCTTCATCTCGCTGGTGGTCAGCGTCGGCATGTGGCTCGAGCGCTACGTGATCATCGTCACCTCGCTGCACCGCGACTTCCTGCCGTCCTCCTGGGGCATGTACCAGGGGACGGTGTGGGACTGGTCGTTCTTCATCGGGACGATCGGCCTGTTCCTCACCCTGATGTACCTGTTCGTGCGCTTCCTGCCGGCGATCTCGATGTTCGAGATGAAGACGATCCTGCCCGGCGCCCGCGTCGAGGAGCACCACGGATGAGCGCGCTGCACGGCCTGATGGCCGAGTTCGACGATCCCAAGGCCGTGGTCGAGGCCGCCGAGGCCGCCCGCATGGCCGGCTACCGCAAGATGGACGCCTACTCGCCGTACCCGATCGAGGCGCTGTCCGAGGCGCTGGCGCTGCCGAAGTCGCACGTCGCGAAGATCTGCCTCGCCGGCGGCATCTTCGGCCTGGTGGCCGGGTACGGGCTGCAGTACTGGTCCTCGGTGATCGAGTACCCGATGAACATCGGCGGCCGCCCGTTCCACTCCTGGGTCGCCTTCATCCCGCCGGCCTACGAGACGACGATCCTGTTCGCGGCCTTCTCCGCGGTGCTCGGCATGCTGGCCCTCAACGGGCTGCCGCAGCCGTACCACCCGGTGTTCAACGTGCCGGCCTTCGCCGGCGCCAGCCGCGACAAGTTCTTCCTCTGCATCGAGGCGGAGGACCCGCTCTTCGACGTCGAGAAGACCCGCGCCTTCCTGGCCGCCCAGCCCGGGGTCGCGGCCGTGGCGGAGGTGCAGCCGTGAGCGCCCGCTCCCGATCGCTGGCGCTCGCGCTGGTGGCCGTCGTCGCCGCCGGCGCCGGCTGCCGCCAGGACATGCACGACCAGCCCCGGATCAAGGCCCAGGCGGCCTCCGACTTCTGGCGCGACCACCGTGGCGCGCGCCCGCTGGTCGAGGGCACGATCGCCCGCGGCCACCTGCGCGAGGACGAGTATCTCTACACCGGCCGCGAGATGGGCCAGTTCGTGAACGCCTTCCCGTTCCCGATCGACCGGGCGCGGATGGAGCGTGGCCGGGAGCGCTACAACATCCACTGCGCGCCGTGCCACGGCGCAACCGGCGCCGGCAACGGCATGGTGGTCCAGCGCGGCTACCGGGCCGCGGGCAACTTCCACCAGGACCGGCTGCGCAACGAGCGGCTCGGCTACTTCTACGACGTGATCGCCAACGGCTTCGGCGCGATGCCCGCCTACGCGGAGATCGCCGTCGAGGACCGCTGGGCGATCGTGGCCTACATCCGCGCGCTGCAGCTCTCGCAGCACGCCCGCCTCGAGGACGTGCCGGCCTCGCGCCGCGCCGAGGCGGACAAGGCCCTGTCCGGAGCGGCCCCCGCGGCCGCCGCGGCCCACTGAGACCCTCATGACGAACGCCACCCACCCCGTCCCGCCCGCGCTCGAGCGGATGCTGACGCCGACCCTGGCGCTGGGCGTCGGCGCCCTCGCCGTGTGCGGCCTCGGCGCGATGCAGAGCGTCGAGCAGTTCCTGCGCTCGTACCTGTTCGCCTTCTTCTTCTGGGTCTCCGTGCCGATCGGCGCGCTGGGCCTGCTGATGCTCCAGCACCTGACTGGCGGCCGCTGGGGCGCGCTGCTGCGCCGCTTCTTCGAGGCCTGGTCGCGCACGCTGCCGTTCGCCTTCGTGCTGTTCCTGCCGGTGCTGCTCGGCTACGCGAAGATCTACCCGTGGGCCCACCCGGCCGAAGGCGACCGCATCGTCGCCCACAAGGCGCTGTACCTGAACGGCGCGTTCTGGATCGGCCGGGCGGTCTTCTACTTCGCGCTGTGGTCGCTGTTCGCCTGGCTGTTCAGCAAGTGGAGCGCCGAGCAGGACCGGGACGGCCTGACGCCGCGGCTGTCCTCCAACTACCAGGCGCTGGGCGGCGGCGGCCTGGTCGCGCTGGTGCTGAGCGTCAGCTTCGCCTCGATCGACTGGGGCATGTCGCTCAACCCGCACTGGTTCTCGACGATCTACGGCGTGATCTACCTGGTCGGCGCCGCGATGGCGGTGATGGCGCTGTCGATCGTGCTGCTCGCGCGCTTCGCCCACGACGAGCCGTTCCTCCACGTCGTGCGCAAGGACACGATCCACGACCTCGGCAAGCTGCTGTTCGCCTTCAACATGCTGTGGGCGTACACCAACCTCTCGCAGTTCCTGATCATCTGGTCGGGCAACCTGCCGGAGGAGATCCCGTTCTACCTGGCCCGCGTCAACGGGGCGTGGGGCGCGCTCGGGCTGTTCGTGGTGCTGTTCCACTTCGTCGTGCCCTACGCGGTGATGCTCTCGCGCGACGTCAAGCGCTCGCTGCGGCTGCTGGCCCCGGTCGCCGGCTGGCTGGTGCTGATGCGCCTGGTCGACACCTACTGGATGATCGGGCCCGACCTCGCCGGCCACCACGGCGCCGAGTCCGCCGCCTTCCACCCGCACTGGATGGACGTGCTGGCCCCGGTGGGACTCGGCGCGCTGTTCGTCCACCTGTTCCTGCGCCAGCTCAAGAGCCGGCCGCTGGTGCCGCAGCACGAGGCCGAGCTGGAGCCGGAAGCCGCCCACGCGGCCCCGGCCCACGCCTGAGGAGGACGCCATGGAGAACCACGGCGACCCCGTTCGCTACGAGAAGACCGACGCCCACGCCGGCGCGATCGTGCGCGCCATGGTGGCGCTCGCCGTAATCGCCGCCGCCACCGCCGCGATCCTGATCCCGGTCTTCGGTTACCTGGAGGGCTGGGTCGGCCGGTCCGAGCGGCCGGAACCCCCGGTGGCCCGCTTCGCTCCCGGCAGCAAGCCGCCCAAGCCGTGGCTGCAGGAGGATCCGTTCAAGGACATCCACGAGCTGCGCGCCCACGAGAAGGCGATGCTCGAGCACTACTCGTGGGCCGACCGCGGCCAGGGCGTGATCCGGATGCCGATCGCGGACGCGATGGACGTGGTCGTCGAGCGCGGCTTCCCCGTTCGCGAGACCGCCGCGCCGGCCCAGGTGGCCGACGCCGCGCCCGCGGGAGCGGCTCGGTGAACAAGCTCGCCCGCGCGGCCTTCGCCGTCCTGGCCCTGGCCGGTCCGGCCGCGGCCCAGGCCCCCGGCGAGCCCGCCAACTTCAAGCCGCCGATGCTGCGCGAGGTCGGCTTCGACCAGAACCTCGGCGACAAGGTCCCGCTCGACATCACGCTCAAGGACGAGCAGGGCCGCGACGTGCGGCTCGGCGACTACTTCGGCAAGAAGCCGGTGGTGCTGGCGCTCGTCTACTACGAGTGCCCGATGCTGTGCACGCTGACCCTGAACGGCCTGAGCACCGCGCTGGGCGTGCTGGCCTACGACGTCGGCCAGCAGTTCGACGTGATCACCGTCAGCTTCGACCCGAAGGAGGGCCCGGAGCTGGCGGCCACCAAGAAGAAGGCGTACCTGGCCAAGTACAAGCGGGCCGGGGCCGAGAAGGGGTGGCACTTCCTGACCGGCTCCGAGGAGCAGATCCAGCGCCTGACCCAGGCGGTCGGCTTCCGCTACACCTTCGACGAGCGCACCCAGCAGTTCGCCCACCCGTCCGGGCTGGTGGTGATCACCCCGCAGGGCGTGATCGCCCGCTACCTGTACGGCATCGAGTACGCCCCCAAGGACCTGCGCTTCGCGCTGATCGAGGCGTCCGAGGGCAAGGTCGGCACGCTCGCCGACCAGATGATCCTGTTCTGTTACCAGTACGACCCGGACACCGGCCGCTACGGCGCCGCGGTCCTCACGCTCGTGCGCATCGGGGGCCTCCTGACCGTCGCCGCGTTCGCCACGTTCGTCTTCGTGGCGCTGCGGCGCGAGAAGGCCGCCTCCGCCCTCAGGGAGGGCAACGTCTGATCATGTGGTCGTTCCCCCTCTTCCCCGACCAGGCCTCGACGCTCGCGTCGAAGGTCGACGCGCTCTACTTCTTCCTGATCGCGATCAGCATCTTCTTCTCGATCCTGATCGCGGTGCTCGTCGTCGGCCTCGCCATCAAGTACCGGCGGCGCAGCGACGACGAGAAGCCCCCCGCCATCCACGGCTCGCTGCTGCTGGAGCTGACCTGGACGCTGATCCCGGCCGGCATCGTGCTCGTCATCTTCGTGTGGAGCGCCGAGGTGTACTTCTCGGCCGTCCGCGTGCCCAAGAACGCGATCGAGGTGCAGGCCGTCGGCAAGCGCTGGATGTGGAAGATCCAGCACATGACCGGCAAGCGCGAGATCAACGAGCTGCACGTGCCGGTCGGCGTGCCGGTCAAGGTCACGCTCACCTCGGAGGACGTGATCCACAGCTTCTTCATCCCGGCGTTCCGGGTCAAGAAGGACGCCGTGCCCGGCCGCTACAACACCATGTGGTTCGAGGCGACCAAGACGGGCAAGTACCACCTGTTCTGCGCCGAGTACTGCGGCACCAAGCACTCGGGGATGATCGGCACCGTCTACGTGATGGAGCCGGACGCCTACCAGGCGTGGCTCGGCGGCGAGCAGGCCGGCGCCTCGCTGGCCGGGGCGGGCGAGAAGCTGTTCACCGACCTCGCCTGCATCACCTGCCACCGCGGCGACTCGGGCGCCCGCGGCCCCGACCTGGCGGGCCTGTTCGGCAAGCCGGTCAAGCTCGCTTCCGGCGAGACGGTCACCGCCGACGAGACCTACCTGCGCGAGTCGATCGTGCAGCCGGCCGCCAAGATCGTCGAGGGCTACCAGCCGATCATGCCGACGTTCCAGGGCCTGCTCTCCGAGGAGCAGCTCCTGCAGCTCGTGGCCTACATCCAGGGGATGAAGGCCGAGGTCAAGGACGAGGCGGCGGCCCCCGCGGCGGGCGCCGCGGCCCCGTCCACCGGAGCCCGGTAGGAACATGCAGACCGAAGTCGTGACGACGAAATCCGAAGGCGCGGTGCCCGGCAACGGGCTCGATCGCGAGAACTACATCAACGCGAAGCACGGGATCTGGTCGTGGCTGCTGACCACCGACCACAAGCGGATCGCGATCCTGTACCTGATCACGATCACGCTGATGTTCTTCCTCGGCGGCGCCTTCGCCGCCGGCGTGCGGCTGGAGCTGATGACGCCCAAGGGCGACCTCGTCGACTCCGACGCCTACAACAAGCTGTTCACGATGCACGGCATCGTGATGGTGTTCTTCTTCCTGATCCCGTCGATCCCGGCGGTGCTCGGCAACTTCCTGATCCCGATCATGATCGGGGCCAAGGACCTGGCGTTCCCGAAGATCAACCTGCTGTCCTGGTACATCTACATGGCGGGCGCGGCCTTCTTCATGGTCGCCACGCTGTTCGGCGGGGTCGAGACCGGCTGGACGTTCTACACGCCCTACTCCACGGCCTTCTCCCACACCAACGTGATCCTGGCCGCGGTCGGCATCTTCATCTCGGGCTTCTCCTCGATCCTGACCGGGCTCAACTTCATCGTCACCATCCACAAGATGCGGGCGCCGGGGCTGACCTGGTTCCGGATGCCGCTGTTCGTCTGGGCCCACTACGCGACCAGCCTGATCCAGATCCTGGGCACGCCGGTCGTCGCGGTGACGATCCTGATGGTGGCGGTCGAGCGGCTGCTGAAGCTGGGCCTGTTCGACCCGGCGCTGGGCGGCGACCCGATCCTGTTCCAGCACCTGTTCTGGTTCTACTCGCACCCGGCCGTGTACATCATGATCCTGCCGGGCATGGGCGTGATGAGCGAGCTGATCACGGCCTTCACCCGCAAGCGGGTGTTCGGCTACGAGTTCATCGCCATCTCGTCGCTGGCGATCGCGGTGGTCGGCTTCCTGGTCTGGGGCCACCACATGTTCGTCTCCGGCCAGTCGACCTACGCCGGCATGGTGTTCTCGGCGCTGTCCTTCCTGGTCGCGATCCCGTCGGCGGTCAAGGTCTTCAACTGGTCGGCGACGCTGTACAAGGGGTCGGTGAGCTGGGAGTCGCCGATGATGTACGCGATCGGCTTCATCGGCCTGTTCACGATCGGCGGCCTGACCGGGCTGTTCCTGGCGGCGATGGGCCTCGACATCCACATGCACGACACCTACTTCGTCGTGGCCCACTTCCACTACATCATGGTGGGCGGCGCGATCTTCGCGTACCTCGGCGGCATCCACTTCTGGTGGCCCAAGATCACGGGCCGGATGTACCCCGAGTACTGGGCGCGGGTGGCGGCGGTGCTGGTCTTCGCCGGCTTCAACCTGACCTTCTTCCCGCAGTTCGTGGTGGGCTACCTCGGCATGCCGCGGCGCTACCACGCCTACCCGGACGAGTTCCAGGTGCTGAACGTGATGAGCACCGCCGGCGCCTCGCTGCTCGGCATCGCCTACCTGATCCCGATGCTGTACCTGACCTGGTCGCTGTTCGCCGGCAAGAAGGCGCCCGCCAACCCGTGGGGCGCCAAGGGCCTGGAGTGGACGATCCAGTCGCCGCCCACCACCTTCAACTTCGACCACCAGCCCGTGGTGACCGAGGAGGCCTACGCCTACGCGGAGAGCCACGACACCTCCCACGACCCCGCGGCCCCGCCCGCCCAGGCCCACGCGTAGGAGATCGAGCGGCATGTCTTCGACGCACCACCCCGCCTACGTCCACCACTTCGAGAACCTCGGAGAGCAGAAGGAGGCGGCCACCTTCGGGATGTGGGTGTTCATCGCCCAGGAGATCCTGTTCTTCGGCGGGCTGTTCGGCGCCTACGCGGTGTACCGCAACCTGCACCCCGAGGCCTTCTACTACGGCTCCCACCACCTGAACATCCCGCTCGGCGCCTTCAACACCGCGGTGCTGATCTGCTCGTCGCTGACGATGGCGCTCGGGGTGCACGCCGCCGCCCTCGGCAAGCGCACCCAGATCGTCGGCTGGCTGCTGGCGACGGTGTTCCTCGGCAGCGTGTTCCTCGGCATCAAGGTGGTCGAGTACAAGGAGAAGTTCGACCACCACCTCGTGCCGGGCACGAGCTTCGACGCCTCCCAGCTCCACATGGAGTCGATCGAGGACCCGGCGCTGCTGGCGAAGGCCCACAAGGCCGCCCAGATCTACTACTCGCTCTACTTCTCGATGACCGGGCTGCACGCGCTCCACATGATCATCGGCATCCCGATCATCCTGTGGATCGCCGCCCGCGCCTGGCTCGGCCAGTTCGGGCCCGAGTACCACTCCCCGGTGGAGATCGTCGGCCTGTACTGGCACTTCGTCGACATCGTCTGGATCTTCCTGTTCCCGCTGCTGTACCTGATCCCGAAACCGCACTAGGAAGTGATGACCGAGACCGCCGCCGTTCCCGCCGAGAACCACGACAGCCACGAGGACCACGCGCACCCGCACGTGGTGCCGGTGCGCACCTACATCCTGGTGTTCCTGGCCCTGATGTTCGGGACCGCGATCACCGTGGGCGCGTCCTACGTCGACTTCGGCCACTCCTACCTGAACAACATCGTGGCGCTGGCGATCGCCTTCTCGAAGGCCGCGCTGGTCGTGCTGTTCTTCATGCACGTGAAGTACAGCTCGAAGCTCACCCAGCTCGCCGTCGGCTCGGGCTTCGCGTTCCTGGTGATCCTGTTCTTCTTCGTCTTCGCGGACTACCTGACGCGCGGCTGGCTGGGCACGCCCGGCTCCTGACCGCGTCGACGCCCGCCGAGCCGCAGGCCGCCGCTTGAGCGGGCGCTACGACGTCGCCGTCGTCGGGGCGGGGGCGCTCGGCGTCTGGTGCGCGTGGACGCTCGCCCAGCGTGGCCGCCGCGTGCTGCTCGTCGAGGCGTGGACGCCCGGCCACTCGCGCGCCAGCTCGGGCGACGAGTCCCGGATCGTGCGCACCGGCTACGCCGCGGACGCCCTCTACACGCGGATGGCCGACGCTTCGCTGGCCGCCTGGCGCGGCCTCGAGGCGAGCCGCGGCGCCGCCGAAGCACACCTGTTCCACCGCAGCGGCGTCTTGTGGTTCTCACGCTCCGCGGGCGACCGCGCGGAGGTCACCGCGGCGACTCTCGAGGCCGAGGGGGTGCCCCACGAACGCCTGTCGCCCGCGGAGATCGCCCGCCGCTTCCCGCAGTTCGCGCTGGGCGGCGTGCGCTGGGGCCTGCTGGAGCCGGAGGCCGGCGCCGTGATGGCGCGCCGTTCCGTCGCCCACGTCGCGGCCCGCGCGGCGCAGGCCGGGGCCGAACTGGTCCACGGCCGGGTGCAGGCGCAGGAGGTCGGGGACGCGCCGCCGCGGCTGACGCTCGACGGCGTCGCCCTGCCCGCCGGGCAGATCGTCCTCGCGTGCGGGCCCTGGCTGCCGACGCTGCTCCCGGACCTGCTGGGCGGTCGCATCACGCCGACCCGCCAGGAGGTGTTCTACCTCGGCGTGCCCGGCGGCGAAGCGGCGTACGGCGCCTCCGCCCTGCCGGCCTTCGTCGACTTCGAAGCCGCGGTCTACGCGATCCCGGACCTCGAGGGCCGCGGCGTGAAGATCGGCATCGACCGCCACGGGCCGCCGTGCGACCCCGACACCCTCGACCGCCATCCCGATCCCGCCTTGCTGGCCGAAGCCCGCGCGCGCCTCGGCCGGATCCTGCCCGGGCTCGCCGCGGCCCCGCTGCTCGAGTCGCGGGTCTGCCAGTACGAGAACACCGCCAGCGGCGACCTGCTGGTCGACCACCACCCCGCGGACCCGCGGCTGTGGATCGTCGGCGGCGGCTCCGGCCACGGCTTCAAGCACGCGCCGGCGGTGGCGGCCCACCTCGCCGCCCGCCTGCTCGACGGGGCCCCGGCCGAGCCGCGCCTGTCGCTCGCGCAGAAGACCCGCGGGCGGCAGCGCGCCGTCTACTGAAGCGGCTCCAGCTTCAGCGTCGGCGGGCGCGGGGAGGACGCGGGCGGCTCGTCGGCGAAAGTGACGACGATCGCGGTGAAGCGCCCCGCGCGCCAGTGGTCCTCGCGCAGCAGGAAGCTGCGCACGAACGCCGCCACCTTGCGCCGGGCCGGCTCGCGCACGAGCGCCACGCGCTCCGGCGCCATCGCCCGCGCGGAGAGCAGCGGGGTCAGGTCCTTCTCCAGCGCGGCGAGCTGCGCGGCGGCGTCGAACCGCGCCCAGCCGCTCTGCGCGTGCTTCTCCATGCGGTCGGTGTGGATCGCCGGCGGCAGGCTCGGCCGCAGCCGCGGGGCGCGCACGAAGCACACGCCGTCGCGCTCCTCGAGCGTCCACTCGTCGGAGAGCGCCAGGTGGTAGCGGTAGGTGACCAGGGTGCGGATCTCGCTGACCGTCGTGCCGAGCGGGAGCAGGTCGAAGAACGCGGCGCGGGCGTCCTCGCGCCGCACCGTCTCCGGCGCCTCGATCGCGGCCACCTCCAGCAGCGCTTCGCCGGGCAGCAGCGTCGGCAGCTCGGAGCGGAAGGTCGTGGTGATGCGGCCCGTGCGGAAGCGCTCGGCGATCCCGGCCAGCGCCTCGCCCGCCTCGCGCACGACGGCGGCCGGGGCGTCGGCGGCCTGGCGCGCGACCCGGCACGACTGCCAGCCGAGCGCCGCCGCCAGCACCACGGCGAGCAGCGCGAGGCCGTAGGCGAAGCGCTCCGGCTTCATCTCAGACACCCAGCAGCAGGCGGGCCGGGTCCTCGATCCGCTCCTTGAGGCGCACCAGCCAGGTCACCGCGCCGCGACCGTCGACGATGCGATGGTCGTAGCTCAGGGCCACGTACATCATCGGCCGCAGCTCGAGCCGGCCATCCACCGCCACGCCTCTTTCCTGGATCTTGTGCAGGCCGAGGATGCCGCTCTGCGGCGGGTTCAGGATCGGCGTCGACAGCAGCGAGCCGAACACGCCGCCGTTCGTGATCGTGAAGGTGCCGCCCGCGAGGTCGTCGGGGCCGAGCTTCGACTCCCGCGCGCGGGCCGCCAGCTCGGCGATGCCGCGTTCGACGTCCGCGAGCGACAGGCGGTCGGCGCCGCGCAGCACCGGCACCATCAGGCCGCGCGGGGTGTCGACGGCAACGCCGATGTCGTGGCGCTCGTGGTAGACGAGGTCGCTGCCGCGGATCTCCGCGTTGAGCTCCGGCACCTCGCGCAGCGCCTCGACCGCGGCCTTCACGAAGAAGCCGAGGAAGCCGAGCTTGACGCCGTGCTTCTTCGTGAACGCCTCCTGGTGCTCCCGGCGGAGCGCGAGCACCCTCGACATGTCGCACTCGTTGAAGGTCGTGAGCATCGCCGCCGTGCGTTGCGCTTCGACCAGGCGCTCCGCGATGCGGCGGCGGACCGTGGACATGGGGACCACGCGTTCGGACCCGGAGGTGGGGCGGGGGGATGGGGGAGTGGCCGGGCGGGGGGCGGGCGGGGGCGGGGCCACGGTCGGGGTCTGCACGGCGGGCGGGATCGGCACGGCGGGCGGGGTGGGCGCCGCCGGGGACACGGGCGGCGGGGGCGGGGCGGGGATTACGGTCGGGGACGGCACCGCGGGCGGGGCCTGAACCTGCGCCTCCACCGGGTCGAGTTCCGCCAGTACGTCGCCCACCTTGGCCGTTGCGCCCGCGGGGACGCGGAGGCGGACGAGGCGGCCGGCCGCCGGGGCGGGCAGCTCCACGTTGGCCTTGTCGCTCTCCAGCGACACGACCGGCTCGTCGGCCGCGACGACCGTGCCCTCGCGCCGCAGCCACTGCCCGATCACGACCTCGTTGATCGACTCGCCGAGCGCCGGCACCCGGATCTCCATCGCCCCTCCTACGCGCCGAACGCCTGGTCCATCAGCAGCGCCTGCTCCGCCTTGTGGCTGGCCGCCGAACCGGTCGCCGGGCTCGCCGACTCCGCCCGCGCGACGGCGGCCAGCGCGCGGCCGCCGAGCGCCGAGGGCGACAGGTTGAGGCGCAGGAAGCCCCAGGCCCCCATGTTCGCCGGCTCCTCCTGCACCCAGGTCAGCCGCGCGTCCGGGTACGCCTGCAGGACCGCCTGCAGCTCCGCTTCCGGCAGCGGGTAGAGCTGCTCGAGCCGCACGATCGCGGTGTCCCTCGCGCCGCGCTCCTCGCGCGCCTTCGCCAGGTCGTAGTACACCTTGCCGCTGCACAGCAGCACGTGGTGGACGAGGGCAGGGTCCGCCCCCGCGTCGCCCAGCACGCGCCGGAAGCCCCCGCGCGAGCACTCCTCGAGCGAAGAGGTCGCCTGCGGGTGGCGCAGCAGGCTCTTGGGCGACATCACGACCAGCGGCTTGCGCCACGCCCGCAGCGCCTGGCGCCGCAGCAGGTGGAACACCTGGGCGGGCGTCGTCGGCGAGGCGACCTGGAGGTTGTCGCGGGCGGCCATCGCCAGGAAGCGCTCGAGGCGCGCCGACGAGTGCTCCGGGCCCTGGCCCTCGAACCCGTGCGGCAGCAGCAGCACCAGCCCGGAGAGGCGTCGCCACTTCTGTTCGGCCGAGGCCACGAACTGGTCGAGGATCGCCTGCGCCACGTTCGCGAAGTCGCCGAACTGCGCCTCCCAGATCACGAGCCCCTCGGGGCGGTCGAGCGAGTAGCCCCAGTCGAAGGCCAGCACGCCGACCTCGGACAGCGGCGAGTCCCACACCTCGAAGCGCCCCTGCTGCGGCACCAGGTGCTGCAGCGGCACGTGCCGGCGGCCGTCCTCGTGGTCGTGCAGCACCGCGTGGCGGTGGGTGAAGGTGCCGCGCCCCGCGTCCTGGCCCGAGAGGCGGATCGGCAGCCCCTCGGCCAGCAGGCTGGCGAACGCCAGCGCTTCGCCGGCGCCCCAGTCGAGTGGCCTCCGCCCCGCGGCCATCTCCAGCCGCTGCTCGAACAGCTTCTGGATCTTGGGGTGGACGCGGAAGCCCGCCGGCGCGACGGTCTGCGCCCGCAGCATCGCGCCCAGCGCCTCGGCGCCGAGCCCCGTCTCGACGTCCGGGACCTCCGCGTCGGGCCCGCCGCTGTAGCCGCGCCACAGCGCGCCCGAGGTGTGCGGCGCCGGCGGCAGCGAGCCCTCCTCCGCGCGCTTCAGCTCCTCCTCCAGCCGGCGGTGGGAGGCGACGAAGATCTCCTCCGCCTCCGCGGCGTCGAGGCCGCCCGTCTGCTGCAGGTGCGCGAGGTAGCCCTGGCGCACGGGCGGCTGCTGGGCGATCCAGCGGTACATCACCGGCTGGGTGAAGGTGGGGTCGTCGCCCTCGTTGTGGCCGTGGCGGCGATAGCAGTACATGTCGACGCACACGTCGCGCGCGAACTCCGCGCGGAACGCCATCGCCAGCCGGATCACCTGGGCGACCGCCTCCGGGTCCTCGCCGTTGACGTGGAACACCGGGGCGTCGAGCGTGCGCGCGACGTCGGTCGCGTACGGCGTCGAGCGCGAGAACTCGGGGTCGGTGGTGAAGCCGACCTGGTTGTTGACGACCACGTGCAGCGTGCCGCCGGTGCGGTAGCCCGGCAGCCCCGACAGGTTGAGGCTCTCCTGCACCACGCCCTGGCCCGCGAACGCCGCGTCGCCGTGGATGACGAGGCCCATCACGCGCCGCCGCGCCTCGTCGCCGCCGCGGTCCTGCTTGGCCCGCACGCGGCCGAGCACCACCGGCGTCACCACCTCGAGGTGGCTCGGGTTGAAGCACAGCGAGAGGTGGACCGTGCGCCCGTCGGAGGTGACGTGGTCGTTGGAGAAGCCCATGTGGTACTTCACGTCGCCGCCGCCGCCGAGGTGGCGGTCGGGGTCGCGGTCCTTGAACTCCTCGAAGATCCACGCGGGCGGCTTGCCCAGCACGTTGGCGAGCACGTTGAGGCGCCCGCGGTGGGCCATGCCGATCACCAGCTCCTCGACGCCCAGCCGTGCCGCCTCTTCGACCGCGAGGTCGAGCAGCGGGATCAGGCTCTCGCCGCCCTCCAGCGAGAAGCGCTTGGCGCCGACGAACTTGCGGTGGATGAAGGTCTCGAACACCTCGGCGTCGGTCAGCTTGCCGAGGATCCGGCGCTGCTCGTCGCGCGAGAGCGAGAGGCGGTTCTCGCCGTCCTCCATCCGGTGCTGCAGCCAGTGGCGCACCCGCTCGTCGTCGATGTGCATGAACTGCACGCCGATCGAGCGGCAGTAGGTGTTCTCCAGCTTGCGCACGATCGCGCGCAGCGGCAGCGTGCGCGGGCCGGCGCCGGTCTGCAGCGTGAACGGCGTGTCGAGGTCGTCCTCGGAGAGGCCGTGGTACTCGAGGCTCAGCTCGGGGTCGACGCTGGCGCGGCGGCCCAGCGGGTCGAGCCGGGCGACCGCGTGGCCGCGGTTGCGGAAGCTGCGCGCGAGCTGGTCGACCCGCTCCTGCTGAGCGTTGGCGTGGCGCAGGCGCGCGGCCAGCACCCGCAGCAGGTGACGGCCGACGGCGGGCCGCCTTTCGACGAGGCCGTCGAACGCGCGCGCCGGCAGCTCCACGAGCAGCGCGTCCTCGTGGGCGAACACGTCGGCGGAGCGGGGCCGGCCGTCGATCAGCCCCATCTCGCCGACGACCTCGCCGGCACGCACCAGGTCGAGCACCTTGCCGTCGCGCTCGACCCGCAGCGCGCCGCGGCCGACCACGAACAGCGCGTCGGCGGGCTCGCCGGCCGCGAAGAGCCGGCTGCCCGCGGGCAGCACCACGCGCCGCGACAGCGAGGCGACGTGACGCAGGTCCACCTCCGACAGGCCCTGCAGCAGCGAGACGTGGCGCAGGTCGGGCAGCAGCTCGGCCGCCTCGACGGAGCTGGCGTCGTGCTCGAGCTCCAGCTCGAGGGGCGCGCCCGTGGCCGGCGCCGCAGCCGCCTCGCGCCCGAGGCCGGCGAACACCGCACTCCAGCCCGGGCCGACCGAGGCCGGGTCGCGGCGCCAGCGGGCGTAGAGTTCCTCGGCGGCCTCGGCCCCGAGGCCGGTCAACGCGCTCGTCTCCTCCACCGGTGCCTCCGCCAAGGAAGGATGTCAGGGACGCTGGAGCGCGAGGCTACGGCCCGGCTCCCGCGCTGTCAACGCAGGCCGGGGCCCCGCGCCCCGCCTGCCCTGCGCGCCGCGCCGCCAGCAGCAGCACCAGGGCGGCGAGCGTCGTCCACGGGTCGAAAGGCAGGTACAGGCTGATGCCCTCGACCCGGAACGGCGTGCGCACGACCAGCAGCGCCTGCACCACGAGCGCCGCCGCCGCCCACGCGGCCCACGGCCGTCGCGGACCAGCCGCGACGCGCAGGGCGGCGAGCGCCGGCAGCACCAGCGCCGGCGCGGCGTAGGCCAGCAGGCGGTCGGTGTTGTTGGCCAGGGCCAGCGAGGCGTACGCGCCCGCCAGCAGCCCGGCATCCTCGGGGCGCTCGCGCAGCGCGCGGGCCGTGCGCCGGGGGAAGGCCAGCGCCAGCGCGAGCAGCGCCCCGAACGAGGCCACGGTCGCGAAGTAGATCTGGTTCCCGAACAGGTGGCGCCAGCGGAAGGCGAGCGCCTCGGCGGCGGTGGCGAGCAGGCTCTCGTCCGGCCGAGGCGCCACCTGCAGCCGGATCCAGGCCGCGACCGCCAGCCCGGGCAGCGCGAACGCGGCCGCCCGCACGAGCGCCCGCAGCGCCCCGTCCCGCCGCCAGCGGGCGAGCGCGTGGTACACGAACACCAGCACGTACGTCTCGCGGGTCGCCATCCCCAGCATGCCGAGCAGCGGCAGCGGCGCCTCGCGCCCCGTGCGCACGCAGAGCAGGCCCAGCGTGACGAGCAGCAGCCCCGGCGGGTCGGTCATCCAGTACTGGTACGAGTACCAGCGCGCTGCCCCCGGCAGCAGGCCGACGAGAGCCGTGCCCAGCGCCGCTTCGGCCGGGTCGGCTCCGGATGCCCGCAGCAGCGCGTGGAGCGCCCAAAGGTAGCCGACCAGGCAGAGGTGGGTCAGCAGCCAGAACGCGAGGTGGAGGTCGAGCCCGTTGCGGGTCGCCGCCCGCACCAGCTCGGGCGCCGCGATCCGCCACGCGAAAGGCGCCGGCACCTCGTTGCGCCCGGGCTGCGCCTGCGCCATCGCGATGTAGGCGCGGTGGTCGGTCTCCAGCACCTGCCTGGGGCGGTGCAGCGGCCCCAGCACCGAGGCGACCTGGACGACGCCCAGCCCGACCAGCGCGAGCGCCAGCAGCGGCGGCAGCCAGGGGGTGGGGGAGCGCGGCATCGCGCCCGAGCATACCGGCGGTGGACCCGCCCCCGCCCCCGGCCTATGATTGGGCCTCGAAACGCCAGCACACCGATCAGCGTTCTCTTCGAACAGGAGCCAGGGTCACATGCGCAAGGTCACGCTGTCCAAGGGCGCCGCGCTGTGGGAGGCGGGGGACGCCGCCCGCAACATCGCCGTGCTCGAGAAGGGGACGCTCGGGGTCAAGATGGGCGACAACGTCGTCGGCGTCGCCGCGGCCCGCACGGTGCTCGGCGAGAGCGCCATCTTCAGCGTCGTCGGCGAAGAGGTGAAGCGCACCGCGGCTCTCGTCGCGCTGCAGGACGACGTCCAGATCACCGAGTACCCGGCGATCATGGTCAAGCAGGCGATCGACGCCAAGAAGGACCAGGTCGCGCCGCTGATCCTCTCCACCCTGGTCTCCGGCGCCTGCCGCAACCTGCTGATCGTGGTCTCCGGCCAGCGCAACCGCGCCATCGTCGAGAAGCCGCTGAAGGCCCTGATGCAGGGCCTGATCGAGGACGGCCGCGAGGTGAAGAGCGTCGGCACCTGGGACGACTTCATGGTCACGTTCCGCTTCCTGTTCCAGGTCCGCGACTACACCGAGGCGCTGCGCAAGGAGATGGGCGGCGCGGCCCAGGCCGAGGCCTCGGTCAAGGCATCCGAGGCGGTCCGCGAGCTGTTCAAGGGCCAGGACGTGCAGTCCTACCTCGAAGAGCTGATGAAGGAAGAGGCCGAGCGCGACAAGTGGCTGGTCAAGGCCTCGGACGCCTGGGCCTTCGTGCCCGGCAAGAAGGCCTGAACTAGTCCAGCCGCCGGGCGACGCGGAATATCTCCATCTCGCCCTTCCCCTTGACGGGGATGATGCCGCGCGACTCGCCCTCGAAGCGGTCCTCGATCCGCTTCCAGGCCGCGTCGGAGACGCACACGGCGCCCTTGATGCCGTGGCTCTCCACGCGCGAGGCGGTGTTCACCGCGTCGCCCCAGATGTCGAACAGGTACTGGCGGCGGCCGACCACGCCGGCCATCACCGGCCCGACGTGGATGCCAACCCGCACGTCGAAGGCCGCCGGCAGCGCCTTGGCGCCGGCGATCATCTCGAGGCCGCAGGAGACCGCGTTCTCCACCGGATTGTCGAGCGGCACGATCAGCCCCGCGGTGCTCATGAACGAGTCGCCGATGGTCTTGATCTTGTACATCTGCCACTTGGCCGCCAGCTCCTCGTAGAGCTCGAAGAGCTGCTGCAGGTTCTGCAGGATCTCCTCCGGCTGGCGGGTCGAGCAGTAGGGCGTGAACCCGGCGATGTCGCAGAACAGCACCGCGACCTCCTCGCGGCGCCGGGGCCTGACCTGGTTCGTGCGCTTGAGCTCGTCGACGACGTCGTCGGGCAGGATCACGTGCAGCAGGTCGTCGGCGCGCTTCTTCTCCTCCTCGATCTGCTGCAGGTGGAGCACCTCGCGGTCGCGCAGCCGCTTCTTCTCCAGGCAGGCGCCGATGCGGGCCTTGAGGATCGTCGGGTTGAAGGGCTTCGGCAGGTAGTCCTCGGCGCCCATCTCGATGCAGCGCACGATGCCGTCGATGTCGTCGAGCGCCGAGATCATGATCACCGGCAGGTGGCGCAGGCGCTCGTCCTGCTTCATCCGCTCGAGCACCTGGTAGCCGTTGATGATCGGCATCATGATGTCGAGCAGGACCAGATCGAACTCCTCGTCGGCCATCATCTGCATGGCGAGCAGGCCGTCCTCCGCGGTGGCCACCTCGTAGCCGTCGCGCTTGAGGCGCTTGCCGAGCACGTCGCGGTTGGTCTCGTTGTCGTCGACGACCAGGATGCGGCCGCCCAGCCGGTCGGCGCTCTGCCGCGGGTCGACGGCCAGGGTGTCGACCACGCCGCGGATCAGGCTCTGCACCTCGGCGCTGGCCTCGACCTTGAGCTCCGCGTGGCCGTGCTTGACCTCGAACATCTGCACGATGTCCTCGATCAGCCCCAGCAGCTTCTTGCCCGAGGTCAGGATCCGCTCGAGGTCGCCGCGCGGCTCGTCGCCGAGGCCGTCCGCCTCCTCGAGCAGCATCTCCGCGTAGCCGATCACGGTGCTGGCCGGGGTGCGCAGGTGGTGCCGCATCTCGGCGCCGAAGGCGTCGATGTCGATCACCTTCGACTCCTCGATCTTGGACTGGGCGAGGATCTCGTTGATCAGCGCCAGCAGCGTGGCGCCGGCGTCGTGGATCTTCTCGAGGTCGGCCCCGACCTGCTCGCCCAGTTCCTCGCGGTCCTCGAGCAGCATCTCGCTGTAGCCGAGGATCGCGTTGACGGGCGTGCGCAGCTCGTGGCGCATGTGCGCCAGGAACGCGGCACGCGCTCGACGCTCGTCTTCCGGGGCCCCCGGTCCCGCGGCGGGGGCCGCCGGGGTGCCGGGGGTGCCGCTCACGCCGACGGCGCGGCGGGGGGACCGCCGAGCATCGCCTCCATCTTGCCGAGCAGGCGCGGCAGCTCGATCGGCTTGGTGTCGTAGTCGTCGCAGCCGGCCTCGAGCGCCTTCTCGCGATCGCCCGCCATGGCGTGGGCCGTGAGCGCGATGATCGGGATCTTCCTGGTGGCGTCGTTGGCCTTCAGCCGGCGCGCGACTTCCCAGCCGTCGAGCACGGGCAGGCTCATGTCGAGCAGGATCAGGTCGGGGTTGATGGTCTGGGCCATCTCGTGACCCTCGCCCCCGTCCACGGCGATGACGACCTCGTAGCCCTTGCGGATGAGCCGGCGCGACAGCATGTCGCGGTTCATCTCGTTGTCTTCCACGAGCAGGATCTTCGGCATTCCTCGGCTCACTCCGTGCTAGATGTCAGGCGCAATGAATAGCACAAAACCCCCTTCAGGTTCAAAGACTTATGCCGCGGGGCCCGGCTATGATCGCCGGCCCATGCGCGCCGCCCTGCCGCTCGTCCTCGGCCTCGCGCTGGGCCTGCCCGCCGCGGCCGACGCCGGCCGCATCGAGCGCGACGTGGAGCGCCTGGCGAGCGCCCAGTGGCAGGGGCGGCGGGCCGGCACGCCGGAGGCCGACGCCGCCGCCGACTGGATCGCGGCCCAGTTCGAGCAGGCGGGCCTCGGGCCCGGGTCCGGCGGCTCCTTCTTCCAGCCGTTCACGTTCGTCGACGGCGTGGACCTGGGGCCCGGCAACCGCCTGCACCTGGGCCGCGGCACGCCGCTGCGGCCCGGGCGCGACTTCCGCCCGCTCGCGCTCTCGGCCTCGGGTCGCGTCGCCGGCGAGCTCCTGTTCGCCGGCTACGGCCTGGTGGCCCCCGAGCGCGGCCGCGACGACTACGCCGGCCTCGACCCGCGCGGGCGCGTGGTGCTGTTGCTGCGCTACGGGCCGGACGGCCTGGCGTGGGACTCGCCGTGGGCGCCGCACGCGGACCTCGCGCACAAGGCGCGACTCGCCCGCGAGCGCGGCGCCGCCGCCGTGCTGTTCGTGACCGGCCCGCGGACCCGGGTTGCGGGCGACGAGCTGCGCCCGCTGCGCCAGGACGCCGGGCTCGCGGACCTCGACCTGCCGGTGCTGGCCGTGACGCGCAAGGCGGCGGAGCGCGCCTTCGCGGGCAGCCCGCGCTCGCTGGCCGAGCTGCAGGCCGGAGCCGACGCCGGGCAGTCCGTGGCCCGGGTGCTGCCGGTGCGGGCGGAGCTGGCGGCGGACGTGCGGCCGAACCTGCGGCAGACCCGCAACGTGCTGGGGCAGGTCGCCGCGCCCGGCGCCCTCGAGTGGATCGTGGTCGGCGCCCACCACGACCACCTCGGGACCAGCGGCCAGGGCTCGCTCGACCCCGCGCCGGACGGGAAGGTCCACCACGGCGCCGACGACAACGCCTCGGGCACGGCGGCGCTGCTGGAGCTGGCCCGGCGCCTCGCGCCGCGGGCGGCCGAGTTGCGGCGCTCGCTGCTGTTCGCCTCCTTCGGCGCCGAGGAGGTGGGCCTGCTCGGATCCCGCCACTTCGTCGGCTCGCCCCCGGTGCCGCTCGCTCGCGTCGCCGCGATGTTCAACCTGGACATGATCGGGCGCCTGAGCGAGGAGCTGCACGTCCACGGCGTCGGCACCAGCCCGGCGTGGCCCCCGCTGCTCGCGCGGGCGAGCGGCGGCCTGAAGCTGCGCCTGCACGAGAGCGGCTGGGCGCCCTCGGACCACGCGCCCTTCCACGCTGCCGGCATCCCGGTGCTGTTTTTCTTCACCGGCGTGCACGCCGACTATCACCGGCCGTCCGACACCGCGGGCCGGGTCGACGCCCGCGGCGTCGATCGCATCGTCGGCCTGGTCGAGCGCCTGCTGCGGGAGGTCGCGGGCTCCGACGAGCCGCTGCGCTAGCGCGCCCGGCGGGGCGCCTTCTTCTTCGCGGCCTTCCGGCCGGCGGCCCGGCGCGCGGGCTTCGCGGACGCCTTCGGCTTCGGCGAGGACCGCTTCGCGGGCGCCGCGTCCGCCGCGCCCATCGGCGTGCGCAGGCTGCGCCGGACCGCCTGCTCCAGCACCTTCAGGTCGACGTCCGACAGCCGCTTCAGGTACAGGCACGAGGAGCCGGTCGTGTACTTGCCGAGCTTCTCCATCAGGTCGGCGAGCGGCTTGAAGCCCGACATCAGGTAGAGGGTCAGGGCGCCCTTGCGCGGCGAGAAGCCGGTGCGCATCCACTCGCCCTCGCGGCCGGTGGCCGGCGAGCGATAGGTGTAGCGGCCGAAGCCGACGATGCTCGGGCCCCACATCCGCGCCGGTTCGCCGGTCACGCGCTCCATCAGCGCGCGCACGGTCGCGCACTCCTGCCGCCGCACGGGGTCGGCGACCTTGGCCAGGAAGGCGTCGACGCTGGCGTCGTTCTCGCGGGTCTTGAGCTCGGCCACGGGTCCTCCGTTTCAGGGCACGACGTCGAAGGTGCAGTCGAACGCGATGTCCTGGCGCAGCGTGTGCCACACCGAGCAGTAGGTCTCGTGCGACAGGTCGATCGCGCGCTGCACGCGGTCCTGCGGCACGTCGCCTTCGACCGTGAAGTGCAGCTTCACCGCCGTGATCCGCTTCGGCGGCGCGGGCGCTCGTTCGGCTTCGAGCCGCACCGAGAGCCCGCGCAGCGGCAGCCGACCCTTCTGCAGGATGTCGACCACGTCGATCGCCATGCAGCCGGCGAGGCCGTGGGCGACGGCCTCGACCGGCGACACGCCAGCCCGGGCGTCGCTGTCCAGCACGATCGCCCGCTCGCCCGACTTCCCCTCGAAGACGAGGCCATCGCCTCGCCAGCGCAGCTCCAGCGTCAGTCCGGCCAACGGTGCCTCCAGGGGGTTCGTCTACTTGCGCGAGCAGGCGGCCAGCGCGCCGGCCGGGTCGAGCGCGTCCCTGCCCTCGAACACGGCCGTCACCTTGCCGTCCTTGCCGATCACGAACGTGACGCGGTTGGCGTAGCCCTCGCCCTTCACGCCGTAGGCGGTGGCGACCGCGCCGTCGGGGTCGGCCAGCAGCGGGAAGCCCGTGTTCAGGCTCTCCGCGAACTTGGTCTGCGTCTCCAGGGTGTCCATCGAGATGCCCAGGACCTGGGCACCGGCCTCCGCGAACTGCGGCTTCTGGTCGCGGAAGGCCGTCATCTCGCGGGTTCAACCGCCGGTGAACGCCTTGGGGTAGAAGGCCAGGACCACGGTCTGCTTGCCGGCGAAGTCGGCGAGCGACACGGTCTGGCCGGTGGAGGCCGCCAGCGAGAAGGCGGGCGCGACGTCGCCGGGCTTCACTCTCATCGGGGCCTCCGCGGACAGGAACGCCGCCAGGGCGGCGGCAGCCACGAGCATCTTCATGCCCGCGAGGCTACCACCGACGGGTTCCGGCGGCGGAGTGAATCCGCCGCCGGTCCCATGGGGGCTCCGTCGGACGACTCCGGCCTCCTCCGCCCCCAAACCCCCGACGGGTTCCGGCGACGGAGTGAATCCGCCGCCGGTCCCATGGGGGGAAGTTTCACCGCATCTGCATCAGCCTCCGCACGCGCTCCTCGGTCAGCGGGTGGGTGCGGAACAGGGCGCCCAGTCCGCCGCCGCCGCCGGCCAGCGGGCTGACGATGAACAGGTGGGCGCTCTGCGGGTCGGCCGCGACCGGGCGAGCGCCCGCGTAGCGCTCGAGCTTCATCAGCGCGCGGGCCAGGCCGTCGGGCGAGCCCGCGATGCGGGCGCCGGTGGCGTCCGCCGCGAACTCGCGCGAGCGGCTGATCGCGAGCTGGATGATGGTCGCCGCCAGCGGCGCGAGGATCAGCATCAGCAGCCCGGCCAGCGGGTTCGGCGCCTCCTCGTCGTCGCCGCGCGCGATCGGCAGGAAGATGGCGAGCTGCGCGAGGTGGGCGACGGCGCCCGCCAGCGTCGCGGCGATCGTCGCGGTCAGCGTGTCGCGGTTCAGGATGTGGGCCAGCTCGTGGGCGATCACGCCCTCCAGCTCTTCGCGGTCGAGCGCGCGCAGCAGGCCGTCGGTGACAGCGACCGCGGCGTGCTCCGGGCTGCGGCCGGTGGCGAAGGCGTTGAGCCCGCCGTCGGGGATCACGTACACGCGCGGCGTCGGGATCCCCGCCCGCTGCGCGAGCCGGGCCACGATCGCGTGCAGCCCCGGCGCGTCGCCGGGCAGCACCTCCTGCGCGCCGTAGCCGCGCAGCACCAGCCTGTCGCTCCAGTACCAGGCTCCGAAGTTCATGGCGCCCGCCAGCACCAGCGCGATCGTCGCGCCGGTCGAACCGCCGAGCGCGTGGCCCACGAGCAGGAACACGCCCGTGAGCGACCCCAGCAGCAGCGCCGTCTTCAGCCCGTTCAGCATCTCCCTTCCACCTCCGAGGGTCATTCGATAACCCTATTCGAGGATATCGTACAGACCCTTCTTGTATGGAAACGCAGGACCCTCGAAAAAAGTTGTCGAGGCCCGAAAGGTGTTCTCGGAGAGCTACTTGCGGACGGAGGCGCGGACCGCTTCCCAGTCCAGCGCCAGCGGTTCCGTTGGCCACTGGCCGCGCCGACGCAGCTCCGCGGCCAGCGCCTCGCGGCGCTCCTCGCTCTGCGGGTGCGAGGAGAGGAAGGCGGGGATCGCGTTGCCGCCCTCCCTGGCGAGGCGGTCGAAGAAGCGGGGCAGTCCTTCGCCAGGCAGCTTCGCCGCCTGGAGCAGATCGAAGCCGAGGCGGTCGGCCTCGCTCTCCTGCTCGCGCGAGAAGGAGAGCCCGGAGAGCTGCTGCGCGGCGCCGGCGAGGATCGCGACCGCGCCGTCGGGCGAGCCGACCGCGAGCTGGATCGCCGCGGTCAGCCCCAGCTCGAAGGCCATCTGCCGCAGCGAGTGGCGGCGCAGCACGTGGGCGATCTCGTGGCCGAGCACGCCCGCGACCTCGTCGGGCCCGTCGGCCGCCGCGATCAGGCCGGTGTGGACGACGACGAACCCGCCCGGCGCCGCGAAGGCGTTGAGGCTCGGGTCCTCCATCACCGCGAAGCGGAACTCGTGGGGATGGGCGGGCGCGTGGGCCAGCAGCCGCGCGCCGATCGCCTGCACCGCGTCGACCGCGGGTCCCTTCTCGATCAGCTTGCCGGAGGCCTTCACCTGCTCGGCGGTGAGCTGGCCGATCTGCGCGTCGACCGAAGGCGGCAGCCGGGCCACGACCCAGTCGAGCAGCGGCTCGCGGAACGCGAACAGCAGCGCGATCAGCACCAGCGGGAACGCGAAGAACGCCGAGACCAGCGCGATCGCCAGCCGGCCCGAGCGCCGCACCTTGCGCTCGGCCGCGTGGCTGGCCGCCACCTTCGCGGCGAGCGCGGGCGGAAGCGCCGCCGCCAGCGCCGCGCGCGCCGCCGGGTCCTCGACGCTGAACGCCCACGCGCGTCCTTCGGCGTCGCGCCAGCCGAGGTGCACCGCCTGCGCCTGCCAGCCGCCCGTCGTGATCTCCAGCGCGTCGAAGCTCGCCCGGCGCTCGCCGCCGTCGGCCTGCACCACGAGAGCGCCTGACTCGAGCAGGCCCTCGCTGCGCCGGCTGCGGCCGGTCTCCGGGTCGTGCAGCACGCCGCCGATCGTCGTCACGTTCTTCCCTCTCTCCGCTCCGCCTTCGATCGTAACCGGCTCAGCGCGCGGAGCGGACGTCCTGGCCGTGGGCGCCGCAGGTGGCGAGCAGCCGCTCGTCGCCGCCGGGCCAGGCCGTCAGGGTGACGCCGTGGTGGCGCAGCGCGGTGACCGGTTCCAGCCGCAGCCAGGCGAGCGGCGCCCCGGCGGTGGCGCGCGCGCCGGCCTCGTGCAGCGTCTCGCGGAAGCGCCGCGCGGTGCGCTCGTCGAAGTACTCCTGCACGACCGAGTGGTAGACGACGGTCGTCACTCCCGGCGCCGGTGTCGCGAGCTGTTCGGCGACGAACGCCTCGGCCGACGCGCGCACCACGGCCGCGGGCTCCTGCGCCGCCAGCGCGAGCGCGCCCTCGAGGCGGCGGAAGCGCGCGCCCTGGTCGGCCCACACCGAGGCCAGCAGCGCGTGGCGGCCGGCCGGGTTCAGCGGATCGATCGGGTTCGGGTCGCTGCCCAGGCGCGAGGCGATCGCGAGTGGCGCGTCGACGCAGGGCGGCGCCTCCGTCCACAGGCCGCCCAGGTCGACGGCCGAGGCGGGATCGCCCCAGGCCGCTCCGCCACCGCTGTAGTGGAAGCGGTCGAGGCGCAGGTTGAGGCCGGCGCTGGCGCCGACCTCGAGCAGCCGCAGCGGCCGCGAGAACCGCGACGCGAGGTCCAGCAGGCCCCACAGCAGCCCGGCCGCGCGCCCGACCTCGTTGGTCTGGCACGGGGTCGCGACGTCGGCGGCGAGCGCCTCGCGGTGCGCGACCACGGCCTCGAGGAAGGCCGCCCATGCTGCCGCGTTGCGCTGGACGCAGACCTCCGGCGCGCGGGCTTCGGCGTAGACCGCGGCCAGCGCGGGCGCGCGCCCGGCCAGCGCCAGGCGGTGGACCGCGGCCATGAAGCGCAGCGCGAGCGCGTCGCCGCGTCCCGGCAGCACGTGACCGCGCAGCACCTCCCAGCACGCGCCGCCCTGCTCGACGTCCTGCGCTGCGCGGCCCAGCAGCGAGGCGTAGAGCGGCGAGCCCATCGCGGCGCAGGCCTCCGCCTGCTCGCCGAGCTGGGCGGCGACGTGGGCCTGCGGGTCGGTCGGGGGCATCGAAGGCGAGGATACGCGGAACCCCCGGGGGCTTGCGCTCGTAGATAGCAATGTGATATCACTTTGATGTCACGGGAGGCGAGTCATGGTCCGCGAGAGACGAGTCGAGGCGACGAGCGGTTACGCCGCGCTGATCGGGTTCCTGGCGCTGATGATCGGCGGCGTCGCGCTGCTGATCGTGGCGGCCAAGGCCAAGGTCGGCCTCGGCGTGTTCCTGGGCGTGCTGGCGATCGCGCTGGCCGCGCTGGGCCTGGCCGGGCTGTTCATGGTCAACCCCAACGAGGGCCGCGTGCTGCAGCTCTTCGGCGACTACAAGGGCACGGTGATCGCGCCGGGCCTGCGCTGGGCCAACCCCTTCTTCTCGAAGCACGCGATCTCGCAGCGGGTCCGCAACTTCGAGAGCGGCAGGCTGAAGGTCAACGACCAGGACGGCAACCCGATCGAGATCGCGGCGGTCGTCGTCTGGCGCGTGGTCGACACCGCCGAGGCCTGCTTCGAGGTCGACGACTACGAGAACTACGTGAAGGTGCAGAGCGAGGCCGCGGTGCGCAACCTGGCGACCCGCTACCCCTACGACACCCACGAGGAGGGCCAGCTCTCGCTGCGCGGCGCGACCCAGGAGATCGCCACCCAGCTCAAGGCCGAGATCCAGGAGCGGCTGGAGAAGGCCGGCGTGCAGGTGCTCGAGGCGCGGCTGTCGCACCTCGCCTACGCGCCCGAGATCGCGGCGGCGATGCTGCGCCGGCAGCAGGCCGGGGCCATCATCGCGGCCCGCCAGAAGATCGTCGAAGGCGCCGTGGGCATGGTCGAGATGGCGCTCGAGATGCTGGAGAAGAGCAACCAGGTGAAGCTCGACGAGGAGCGCAAGGCGGCGATGGTCAGCAACCTGCTGGTGGTGCTGTGCGCCGACCGCGAGGCGCAGCCGGTCGTCAACACCGGCACCCTCTACAACTAGGCCGGCGCGAGGAGACCCGCGATGGCCGAGCGCAAGCCGTTTCTCCTCCGCCTGGACCCCGCGCTGCTGGGCGCGCTCCAGCGCTGGGCCGAGGACGACCTGCGCTCGCTGAACGGCCAGCTCGAGTTCCTGCTGCGGCGCGCGCTGCAGCAGGCCGGGCGGCTGCCGGAAGAGGAGCCGCCCGGGGGCCGCAGGCGGGCCCCCGGAACGAAAGGAGACCGATCGTGACCCGCGTTCCCGTCGAGATCGAGCCGCAGGCGCTGGCGCGGGCCGCCGCGGGCGCGCCGGGCCTGAGCCTGGACGCCGTCGTCCACGCCGCGCTGCACGAGTACGCCGCGCGGCGGGTGCTGAAGGCGCGCGCCGCCGAGGCCGCCCGCCTCCTGGTCCGCGAGCAGGCGCTCGCCCGTGGCGCCCAGCCGCGTCCCGTTTCCTGAGAGGCCCCGCTCCGGCACAATCGGCCCATGCGCGTCGCGATCTTCGGGGCCGGCGGTGTCGGGGCGTACTTCGGCGGGCGGCTGGCGGAGGCGGGCCACGAGCTGGTCGTCATCGCCCGCGGCGCCCACCTCGCAGCGATCCGCGACGCGGGCCTGCGCGTCTTCTCCACCTCGGGCGATTTCGTGGTGAAGCCTGCCCTCGCCACCGAAGACCCGGCTCAGGCCGGGCCCGTCGACCTGGTGCTGGTCGGCGTCAAGGCCTGGCAGGTGAGCGAGGCCGCGCAGGCGATGCAGCCGCTGGTCGGCGAGGCGACCACCGTGCTGCCGCTGCAGAACGGCGTCGAAGCGCCCGACCAGCTCGCGGCCGAGCTCGGCGCCGCGGCCGTGCTGCCGGGGCTGTGCAAGATCGTCAGCTTCATCGAGGCGCCGGGCGTGGTCCGCCACGCCGGCGTCGAGCCGCGGGTCGAGTTCGGCGAGCGCGACGGCCGCCGCAGCGAGCGGGTCGAGGCGCTGGCCGCCGCCTTCTCCGCGGCCAGGGGAGTGACGGTGGGCGTGGCCGACGACGTCGAGGCCGCGCTGTGGGAGAAGTTCCTGTTCATCGCGCCCGTCAGCGGGGTGGGCGCGCTGTGCCGGCAGCCGATCGGCGTCGTGCGCCAGGTGCCGCAGACCCGCGCGTTCCTGCTGCGGGCGCTGAAGGAGGTCGACCTGCTGGCCCGCGCCCGTGGCGTGAAGCTGCGCGACGACGCGGTCGCCCGCACGCTGCGCTTCGTCGACGCGCTGCCCGCCGACTCGACCGCCTCGATGCAGCGCGACCTCGCGGCCGGCCGCCCGTCGGAACTCGACAACCAGGCGGGCGCGGTGGTCCGCCTCGCGGCGGAGCAGTCGCTGCCCGTCCCCGCCCACGACGCGATCTACGCCGCGCTCCTCCCCGGCGAACTGAAGGCCCGCGGCAAGGCCTGACGCCTACCCCAGCGGCAGTTTCAGGCAGCGGCGGCGGCGGGCGCCGGCGACGAACAGGCCGCCTGGCTCCAGCCGCACGCCCGCGGCCCGTGCCGCGCGCGCGGCCTGCGGCGTCAAAAGCGCCTCGTCGGGCCGTGCCGTGTCTTCACCCAGCTTGCTCGCCAGGTTGACCTCGACGCCGAAGATGTCGCCGCCGAGGTCGATCACCTCGCCCCAGCCGATCCCGTAGCTGAAGCGCAGCCGGTCGCGCTTGGGCTGGCCTTCGTCCCACGTGCGCAGCGCGCGCTGCATCGCCCGCACGCCCGCGCACGCCGCCGGCACGTCGGGGAACGCCAGCAGCAGCGAGTCCGCCTCCCACTTCACGCAGCGCCCGCCGTGGGCCGCCGCGGCCGCCTCGCACGCCTCGCCCGCGGCCTGGAACAGCATCAGGAAGTGCAGGATGCCGTCGCGCTCGACGCGGTGCGTGAAGTCGGACGTGTCGGTGAACACCACCGCCCGCTCGGCGAACAGCGTCCGCGCGTCGCGGTCGAGGCGCGCGCGCGCCGCCGGGCTCGCGGCCTCGCGCCGCTCGAGCAGGTCCTCGAGCTGGGCGGGCCGCGCCGAGGGACGGGGCGCCTTCGGCGCCTTCACGGCGCGAACTCCACCTTCGCCACCCGGTTCTCCGGCTCGGTCGGGCAGGCGACGAGGGCCGTGAACGACAGCAGGCAGAACGAGCGGCGGGTCCCGGTCAGCGTCTCGCCGACGAGGTCGATGCTGCGCGCCATCGACAGCACGTTCTTGTCGAGGTCCGGCGTCAGCAGCTCGCGCACCGGCTGCTCCAGCCTCACCGTCTGCTGCTTGCCGCCCGCCGCCTGCAGCTTCACCTCGCGGTTGAAGCCGCCGAAGCCGGGCACCGGCTCCAGCACGTGGCCGGCCAGGGGGTAGCGCTTCTTGCCGCTCCACAGCTCGCTGGCCGGAACCGACTGCGAGCCCGACAGCGACGGCGGCTGGCCCCTGGGCCAGGTCTGCACGTCGTAGACGACCTGCCACGAGCGCAGCAGCACGCTGCTGCCGTCGCCCATCGTGACCGTCGTCAGCGCCGCGTCCTGGCCGAGCGCCGGCAGGCCGAGCACCAGCAGTGCCAGCAGCGCCAGCATCGGCACCCGCAGTCGAACCACAGCTCGCATCGCGCGTCCTCCCCGCGGTCCATCGTACGCGACCCCGCGCCCCCGCGCGCCCCGCCGCGCAGGAGCGCGGGGTAGCATCCGCCCCCATGAGCGACCCCGGCCGTCCCGGCCTCGTGCGCGCGATCGGCCGCGGCGACCTCACGCTCGCCATCGTCAACGGCGTGATCGGCAGCGCGATCTTCCGCATGCCGTCGCAGGTGGCGGGCCTGACCGGGGCGTGGAGCCCGCTCGCCTACGCGCTGGCCGGCGCCGGCGTGCTGCTCATGGTGCTGTGCTTCGCCGAGGTCGCCAGCCGCTACCGCGACGCCGGCGGCCCCTACCTCTACGCGCGCGACGCCTTCGGCGAGTTCGCCGGCTTCCAGGCCGGCTGGCTCACCTTCTTCATCCGCATCACCGCGCTGGCCGCCAACCTCAACGTGTTCGTGCTCTACCTCGGCGAACTGGCGCCGCTGGTGCGCGAGGGCGCCGCGCGGGCCGCCGTGATCCTCGCGCTGTGCGCGGTGCTGGCCGCGATCAACCTGGCCGGGGTGCGCCAGGCGACCTGGGCCGTCGACGCCTTCACGATCGCCAAGCTGCTGCCGCTGGCGCTGCTCGTCGTGTTCGGCCTGCCGCGGGTGGACGCGGCCGCGCTCGGCGCCCAGCCGCTGCCCGCGCTGGCCGTCCACGTCGCGTGGACCGACGCCGTGCTGCTGCTGGTGTTCGCCTACGGCGGCTTCGAGGCGCCGCTGATCCCGGCCGGCGAGGCGCGCGACCCGCGCCGCGACACCGCCTTCGCGCTGCTCGCCGCGCTGGGCCTGATCGCCCTCGTCTACATGGCGGTGCAGTTCGTGGTCGTCGGCCTGGTGCCCGGCGTCGCCCAGGTCGGCGCGCCCGTGGCCGCCGCCTTCTCCGTGCTGTTCGGGCCCGCGGGGGTGGTGCTGGCCGCGGTGGCGGCGATGGTCTCCATCTGGGGCTACTCGACGGGCTCCGTGCTGCAGGCGCCGCGCCTGCTGTTCGCGATGGCCGAGCGCGGCGACCTGCCCGCGCGGCTGGCGGCCGTGAGCCCGACCCGCCACACGCCCGACGCCGCCATCCTGCTGTTCACCGCGCTGGTCGCCCTGTTCGCGCTGCACGGCGACTTCGAGTGGAACGCGACGCTGTCGGCGATCGTGCGGCTCCTGACCTACGGCCTGACCTGCGCCGCGGTGCTGCGCCTGCGCCGGCTGCGGCCCGACGAGGCGCCGGGCTTCCGGCTGCCCGCCGCGGGCCTGGTCGCTCCTGCCGGCGTCGCCTTCTGCGCCTACCTGCTCGCCACCCGCTCCTACGCCCAGGCCGGCGCGACGCTGCTGCTGTTCGGCCTCGGCGCCCTCGCCTGGTGGGCGGGCCGGAGCCGCCGCGCCGCGGCCTGAACGCGAAGCGGGCTTGCGGCCCGCTCGCCCGCCGTCCGACAATCGCCTCACCATGTCCGCGGTGCCCGTGCTCGCCGAGGTGCAGTCGCGGGTCGCCGACCGCCTGCGCGAGTGCGGGGCGCTGGCGGTCCTGCTGGTGGACCTGCAGCCGCTGGGCCGCATCGAGCGCCGCTTCGGCACCCCGATCCACCGCGCCGCCCGCGAGCAGGTCGAGCCGGTGCTCGCCGAGCTGCAGAAGCTGGTGCGGGAGGGCGACGTGATGGCGTGGGACGACCGCGCCAGCGACCGGCTGTTCCTGTTCCTGGTCGGCCGCCGCGACGACGACGCGCGCTGGACGATCGACGGCATCCGCCAGCTCGCCGACCGCGTGGAGGCCTTCCTCGCCCCGCGCCTCGGACGCATCGCCCACACCTACCTGCGCGAGCGGCCCGGCATCGAGACCGGCTACGGGTTCGTGCTGTGGAACCCGCTGGAGAGCGAGGAGCGCCAGCTCTGGCGCCTCACCGAAGACGCGCTCGCCACCGCGGAGCTGCGGCGGGCCGTGCGCGAGCGCTCGGAGCGCGAGCGGCTGCTGGAGGTGATCCACGCCGCCGACGTGTGGACCGTGTTCCAGCCGATCGTCGAGATCGAGACCGGCGAGGCGCTGGGCCACGAGGCGCTGTCGCGCGGCCCGCGCGGCACCGACCTGCAGTCGCCGGGCCCGCTGTTCGCGCTGGCGGCCCGCCACGGCCTGGTCGAAGACCTCGAGCGCGCCTGCCGCCGGGTCGCCTTCCGCGACTGGGAGCTGTTCGGCGGCACCACCCGGCTGTTCCTCAACACCGTGCCCGGCACCATCCGCGACGCCAGCTTCCTCGGCCGCGGCCTGCTCGGCTACCTGGGGCCGACCCTCGCGCCGCGGATGGTCACGCTGGAGATCACCGAGCGCGAGATCATCGAGAACCTGCACCTGTACCGCGAGGCGATGCACGCCTTCCTCGAGCTCGGCTTCAGCTTCGCGATCGACGACGTCGGCGCCGGCCACTCGGGCCTGGAGACCGTCGCCACGCTGCAGGCGGCGTTCCTCAAGATCGACATGAGCCTGGTCCGCGACATCCACGAGAAGCGGGTCAACCAGCAGGTCGTCAAGGCGATCCTGGAGATGGGCCAGGGCATGGGCGCGACCGTGATCGCGGAGGGCATCCAGACCGTCGAGGAGAAGCAGGCGCTGCAGGACCTCGGCATGCGCTACGGCCAGGGCTACCTGTGGGGCCAGCCGAAGGACCCGCGCGCCGCCGCCGCGCCGCGGGTGGTGGTGGCGAAGGGCTGAACGAGCTACTCGGGCTCGTACTGGAGCGCGAAGTGGCGCTCCAGCCGGCGCAGGTCCTCGTCGCGCGACTCGATCGACAGCGACGTCATCTCGCCCATCGCGTTGAGCCCGGCCAGCGCGTTGAGGCTCGCGTCCTTGACCCCGATCGCCGCCAGCCGCCGGCAGAACGCCGTGTTCGTCTCGTGCGCCACCTGCAGGAACGTCAGCAGGTCCTTGAGCTCCCAGTCCGCGCTCTTGCCGTGGCGGTGGCGGAAGAACTGGGCCATCAGGTACATCGAGAGCACCCGGTAGGTCGACTCCTCCGGCGTCATGAACGGCAGGTGGGTGGCCACCATCGGCCGCAGCCGCGACAGGATCGGGCAGCCGGAGCTGACCGTGAAGATGCCGATCAGCGAGGCGGCCGCGTGCTGCAGCGCGGCCCGCTTCACGTACTTGCGGCCGTGGCCCTCGACCGTGACCTCGACCTCCTCGTAGCTGAAGCGGTCGTGCAGGAAGGCGACCACCTCGACCAGGTTGGCGGCGATCGGGCAGCGCGGGCTCGTCTCCGGTTTCAGCGGGCAGTTGGCGCACTGGCGGTAGCCGAGCGCCGTCCACTCCGGCCAGCTCGAGCGCTGCGGGGCCACCATCTCGAGCGTGTCGCGGTCGAGCGCCATCGTGAACACCCGCTGCGTCCCGTCGTCGAACGCGAAGGTGTAGCGGTAGGTGAGGGGGGCAGGCCGGCCGTCGCTCATGAGATTGGCGGTACTGTGCCCCCCGGCGGGGCTCCAGTCAACGCCCGTTTCAGCAGCAGGTAGAGCGGGCCGCTGCACAGCAGCAGCAGCAGCGCGCGCCCGCTGTTGACGCGGTCGCCAGCGACGGCGGCCGCCAGGAAGGCCAGCGAGCCGAGCAGCGCGGCACCGGTCAGCCACGGGTAGAGCGGGACCCGGAACGGCCGCGGCCGTTCCGGCTCGCGCCGCCGCAGCACGATCACCGACAGGAACGACAGCGCGTAGGCGGCGACGAAGAAGAACGCCAGCAGCGCCAGCACCGCGTCGAAGGTGTTGGTGGCGATGAAGCCGAGCGCCACCAGCGTGCTGAGCGCCAGCGCCACGGTCGGCGTGCCGCCGGCGTTGACGCGGCCGAGCGCCGCCGGGAGCTGGCGGTCGCGGCCCATCGCGAACGGCACCCGCGAGCCCATCAGCAGGCAGGCGTTGACCGCGGCCAGCAGCGACACGGCCATCAGCGCCCGCAGCACGAGGTCGGCCCCGGGCCCGAACAGGCGACTCGCAGCCGTGGCCGCCACGAACGGGTCGCCCGCCATCTCCTCGACCGGCACCACGCGCAGGAAGGCGAGGTTGAGCGCCAGGTAGACGCCCGTCACCAGCAGCACGCCGCCGATCATCGCGCGCGGGATGTCTCGCCCCGGGTCGCGCACCTCCTCGCCGAAGTAGATCGGGCCGGTCCAGCCGTCGTAGGTGTAGATCGCCGACTGCAGCGCGACCACGATCGCGGCGGCCAGCGCCAGGCCCGACGGCACCGCCGCAGCCGTCGCGACGGCGGCTGGCGCCGGCGCCGCTGCCGGAGCCACGAACAGCGCCGCGCCGGCCAGCGCCAGCAGCGCCACCGTCTTGAGCAGGCTGGTCCCCTGCTGCACCGCGTCACCGACGCGGATGCCGAGCCACTGCAGCGCCGCGAAGAACAGCACCACGGCCGCGGCCAGGGCCGCCTCCCGCCCCGCGAGCGGGCCGGAGGACGGTGCCACGTACTGGGCCAGCACCAGCGCGATGGCGGCCGTGCTGCCGCAGGTCGAGATCCAGTCGCTCCAGCCGACGACGAAGCCCGGGAAGGGGCCGAGCGCGTGGCGCACCAGCGCGTACTGGCCCCCCGAGCGCGGCAACATGGCCCCCAGCTCGGAGAGCGACAGCGCCCCCATCAAGGCGTACAGCCCGCCCGCGACCCACACCGCGAGGAACAGCCCGGTGTCGGGCAGCCGCGCCGCCACCTCGCCGGGCGTGCGCAGGATGCCCATGCCGATCGAGTTGCCGACGATCACGGCGAGGCCGAACGCGACCCCGAGCACCTGCAGCAGGTGCCCCTGCGGGGAACGGCTCTGGTCGGGCTTCACGAGGCTGGCCGCGAGTCTACCCGCAGCCGGGAGCGGGTCAGCTCGCGGGCTGGCGCAGGACGATGCCGCTCTCGCGGATCAGGCGCTGGTAGACGTCCTCCAGCTCGGGCCCGTAGCCGAACGGCTCCGCGAACACGATCTCGCGGATGCCGGCCTGGATCGACTCCTTGGCGCAGCCGAAGCACGGCCGCAGCGTCGTGTACAGCCGGCCGCCCTTGGTGGCGTTGCCGTGGCGGGCGGCCATCACGATCGCGTTCTGCTCGGCGTGGACGCAGATGCAGGCGTCGTAGCCGGCGCCCGTGGGCGCGTCGGAGGCGCAGCGCGGGCAGCCCCCGTCGATGCAGTTCCGGACCCCCATCGGGGTGCCGTTGTAGCCGGTCGCGATGATCGCGTTCTCGACGACGATGATGGCGCCGACCTTGCGCCGGCAGCAGTTCGCCCGGGTGGCGACCGTGCGGCTGATCGCGACGTAGTACTCGTCCCAGCCCGGCCGCTCGTTCACGGGCGCTACCGCTTGGGCATCCCCGGCACGATCCCGTGCTCCTTCTGGAGCCGCTCCAGCGCCGCCACCCGCACCGGCCGCCGCACGTCGTGCTCCTCGGGGCGGTAGCCGACGCCGTGCTCGGCGATCGGGTTGCGCGCCATCAGCCGGTCGCGGTCGATCACGAGCTCGGCGCGGGTGGTGCCGACCAGGTTGTTCTCGCGGCTCATGATGATCGCCTCCTCCGGACAGGCGTCCACGCAGAAGCCGCAGTAGACGCAGCGGAGCAGGTCGATCTCGAAGCGGGTCGGGTACTTCTCGATGCTCTTCTCGGGCCGCTCGCCGGCCTCGATGTAGATGCACTCGGCCGGGCACGCCGTGGCGCACATGTAGCACGCCACGCACTTGGGCGAGCCGTCCTGGCGCACGGTGAGGATGTGCACGCCGCGGTAGCGGCTGGAGACCGGCCGCTTCTCCTCGGGGTACTGGATCGTCGCCGCCTTGCGCTGGAACAGCGTCTGCAGCATGTTGCGCAGGGTGATCCACAGACCGAGCAGGATCGGGCCCACCCCGGGCTTGGTGTCGCGGTCGACCGTGACGATGCGCGTGGCCATGAGGTCTGCTGCTCCCGGGTCAGGCGCCGGCCGGCGCCGAAGCCGCGGCCGCGCCGGGCGCCGTGGCGAGCGCGCGGCCGCCGAAGCCGAGCGCCTTGTAGTCGAGGTTCGCGTAGCCGGGCACCGACTTCGCGAGGGTGGTGAACAGGTCGCGCGCCGAGACCGCCGCCGCCAGCGCGTGGCCGCGGCGGCGCAGCAGGCCGAGGGCCAGCTCGAAGCGCGGCTTCGCGTCGCCCGGGGGCGGCACCGCCTTCTTCGCGCGCTGCACGCGGCGCTGGTAGTTCGTGTACGTGCCGTCCTGCTCGACCCACAGGGCCGCCGGCAGCACCAGGTGGGCCGCGGCCAGCGCCGGCTCCTCGTGGGTCGCCATCACCGCCACGAACGGCACCTTCGCGAGCGCGTCCTGCGCTTCCGCCGCCCGCAGCAGCTCGGGGCCCTGCAGCACGAGCGCCTTCACCGACCCGGCGCGACAGGCGGCGAGGATCGCGTCGACGCCGTCCCTGCCCACGCCGAGGTCGAGGCAGCCCTGGGTGTTGGGGTTGCGGTCGGCCCGCTGCAGCACCGCGTCGATCCGCTCGTGCAGCCGGTCCTGCGGGTTGCCGACCCGGAAGTCGAGCTTGCCGCCGACGCTCTCGGCGAGCGCCTTGAAGGCGAACAGGTCCTCGTTCGAGGCCTGCGGCGAGGCCAGGAACGCGGTCGCGGCGCCGGCCTCCTGCAGCTTCGCGTGCAGCTCGTCGAGCGCCGCCTCGAGCGCCACGCCCTCCCAGTTCGCGCCGCGCCTCGCGCGCGCGCCGGAGATCCGCTCCGGCACGTGGAACTGCTTGTAGAGCATGCGGCCCGGGTCGCAGATCCAGCTCTTGTTGACCTCGACGTTGCGGCGCGGCCGGATCCGCTGCACCTCGCCGTCGCGGGTGTCGATCCACACGTTGCAGCCGGTCGAGCAGCCGCCGCAGACGCTCTCTGCCTGCTCCAGGAACCAGACCCGCATCTTGAAGCGGAAGTCGTGGCTGAGCAGCGCGCCCACCGGGCACACGTCGGCCAGGTTGCCCGAGTACTCGTGGGTGATCGGGCCGCCGTCGAAGGTGGTGATCTCGGTGACGTTGCCGCGGTTCTTGAACTCGAGCAGGTTGGTCCCGGTCACCTCGCGCTCGAAGCGCAGGCAGCGCGAGCACAGCACGCAGCGCTCGGCGTCGAGCATGATCGGCCCCAGGTTCGCCACCTTGCGCTTGCGGACCTTGTGCTCGATCTCCACCTTCGAGTCGTGCAGCCCGTGGTCCATGTACTGGTCCTGCAGGTAGCACTCGCCCGCCTGGTCGCAGACCGGGCAGTCGATCGGGTGGTTGATCAGCAGCATCTCGAGCGTGGTGCGGTGCGCCTCCGCGGCCTTCGGGCTCTGGGTGTGCACCACCATGCCCTCGGACACCAGCGTGTTGCAGGCGATCTGCAGCTTGGGCGCCTTCTCCACCTCGACCAGGCACATGCGGCAGTTGCCGTCCACCGGCAGGTCGGGGTGCCAGCAGAAGTGCGGGATGTCGATGCCCGCTTCGGTCGCCGCCTGGATCACCGTGGTGCCCGGCGCAACCTCGAGTTCCTTCCCGTCGATCGTGAACTTGGGCATGGTTCGCTTCTTACCGGTCGAGCTCGCCGGCGATGACGTTGAGGCCGCCGATGATGGCGATCGCGTCGGCGATCTGGCCGCCCTTCAGGAGCTGGGGGTAGGCCTGGTAGTTGTTGTAGCAGGGCGGGCGGACCTTGACCCGCCACGGGTGCTTCGAGCCGTCGCTGACGACGTAGTAGCCGAGCTCGCCGTTGGCGCCCTCGGTCTTGCCGTACACCTCGCCCTTCGGCGGCAGGATGCCGTCGTAGACGAGCTTGAAGTGGTTCATCAGCGACTCGATGTTGCCGTAGACCTCGCTCTTCGGCGGCAGCGCCACCTTGCGGTCGTCGACGATCACCGGCCCGCCCGGCAGCTTGTCGAGCGCCTGGCGGATGATGCGCGCGCTCTGGCGGATCTCCTCCATGCGCACCAGGTAGCGGTCGTAGCAGTCGCCCGTGGTGCCGACCGGCACGTCGAAGTCGTACTGGTCGTAGCCGGAGTAGGGCGCGTCGCGGCGCACGTCGGTCTCGACGCCCGAGCCGCGCAGGGCCGGGCCCGCCCAGCCGTAGGAGAGCGCGTCCTCCTTCGACATCACGCCGATGTCGCGGAAGCGCCGGGTGAAGATCACGTTGCGGGTCAGCAGCTCGTCCATCTGCTTCGCCGCGTCCATCACGAAGTCGAGCGTCTCGCGGCAGCGGGCGACGAAGTCCTCGGGCACGTCCTGGGCCAGGCCGCCGATCCGCACGTAGCTGACCGTCAGCCGCGCGCCGCAGCAGGACTCGAGCAGCTCGTAGATCTTCTCGCGGCCGCGGAACACGACGAAGAACGGGGTGATCGCGCCGAGGTCGACCACGTTCGTGGAGATGCACACGAAGTGGTCCATGATCCGCGAGAACTCGGAGAGGATGACCCGCACCGCCTCGGCCCGCGGCGGCGCCGGCACGCCCAGCAGCTTCTCCACCGCCAGCGCCCAGCCGTGCCCGTTCATGAACGACGAGCAGTAGTTGAGGCGGTCGGTGTACGGGATCACCTGCCAGTAGGTCCGCGCCTCGACCATCTTCTCGAAGTTGCGGTGCATGTAGCCGATCTCGGCCTCGGCGTCCTTGACGATCTCGCCGTCGAGCAGCGCCTGCACGCGGAAGCAGCCGTGCATCGCCGGGTGCGAGGGGCCGAGGTTGATCACCACGTGCTCGGAGCCGTGGGGCACGTCGAGCAGCCACTTGCGCGGCTCCTTCAGCACGTGGCGCTGGCCCTGCGGGTAGTCCTTGCGCAGCGGGTGGCCCACGAAGGCGTCGTGGGTCAGCAGCCGGATCAGGTTCGGGTGG
Organism: Vicinamibacteria bacterium; assembly: GCA_025994075.1. GTDB lineage: Bacteria > Acidobacteriota > Vicinamibacteria > Fen-336 > Fen-336 > WYBL01. The sequence continues at coordinate 4,702 of JAMQGV010000017.1, read as the reverse complement.
CCCTCGAACACGATCCCGTACATGTCCCAGGCCTCGCGCTCGAACCAGTTGGCGCCCTTGAACAGCGGCACCAGCGTCGGCAGCTTCGGGTCGGCCTCGGGCACCGGCGTGCGCAGCCGCACGTGGCGCTTCTTCGAGACCGAGTAGAGGTGGAGCACCACCACGAAGCGCTCGGGCTCCTCCTCGCGGTCCAGGAAGTCGACGCCGCACAGGTCGAGGAACAGCTTGTAGTCGAGCTCCGGGTGGTCCTTCAGCAGCGAGACCGCCTTGAGCCACGCCTTGCGATCGACGGTGATCGCGACCTCGCCGCGGAAGTCGCTGGCGCCCAGCAGGTTCTCGCCCAGCGCCTCGGACAGCACGCGCACGGCCGGCTGCTCGAGCAGGGCGGGGGAGAGGGCGGGAAGCGCGGCGCTAGCCATGGTGGGCTCCGTGGTCGATCTCCGGCTCGGGCTTCAGGTCGGTCAGCACCCCGCGCGGCGGCAGGCCGGCGGCGCGGCGCTCGGCGTCGTCCTTCGCCCACTCGGCGCGGCGCGCGCGGCGGTCGTACATGCCCTCGCCGTTGGCGCCCACGCGGTGCGCGCCCTGCGGCGCGCCCGCCTGCTGCGAGGTCTGGATCTTCTCCTGGATCTTCATCACGGCCGCCACCAGGCCCTCGGGGGAGGGCGGGCAGCCCGGGACGTAGACGTCGACCGGGATCAGCTCGTCGATGCCCTGCATCACGTGGTACGAGCGGTAGAAGCCCCCCGAGGACGCGCACACGCCCATCGAGATCACCCACTTCGGCTCGGGCATCTGGTCGTAGATGGTCTTCAGCACCGGCCCCAGCTTGTCCGGGATGGTGCCCGCCACGAACATCAGGTCCGACTGCCGCGGCGAGAAGCGCAGCACCTCGGCCCCGAAGCGGGCCAGGTCGTAGTGCGACCCCGTCAGCGCCATGAACTCGATCGCGCAGCAGGCCGTGCCGAACGGCATCGGCCAGATCGAGGACTTGCGCCCCCACTTGACCACCGCGTCGACGGTGGTCGTGATGATGTCGCCGCCGCCGTGGACGCCGGCGTACGTGGGGTCGACGAACTTCCCCTTCAGTAGATCGAGCACACCCATGGCACACGCTGTCCGGGGCTCCCGTTCGTGCGGTTCCCGAGAGAGAAAGGACGACCCCCGGTCCTCTGGCGCCGATCATAACCCACCGGGATTCCAGTGCCGGGATGAACCCGGCACTGGTCCCATGGGGGCTCCGTCGCGATACGGCCGCTCCTCCGCCCCCAAACCCCCACCGGGATTCCAGTGCCGGGATGAACCCGGCACTGGTCCCATGGGGGCTACGTCGCGAACGACCGCTCCTCCGCCCCCAAACCCCCACCGGGCAGCGGGTGCCGGCCGAAGGAGCGCCGCCCGCTGCCCCCTCACCTCTTATATGGTTGAGATCCCGGTGTCCGTCGAGGAGGAGATTCCCATGGCCGAACCCAAGGCCCCGCCCGGGGCCATCGTCTGGACCGACCTCACCGTCGCCGACGCCCCGGGTCTGCGCGACTTCTACCAGGCCGTCGTCGGCTGGCGCCCCGAGCCCGTGCCGATGGGCGGCTACGACGACTACTCGATGCTGCGCCCCGGCGCGGACGACCCCGTCGCCGGCGTCTGCCACGCCCGCGGCGTCAACGCCCGGCTGCCCCCGCGCTGGATCGTCTACGTCGCCGTCGACAACCTCGACCGCGCCCTCGCCGAGGCCCTGCGCCGAGGCGGCAAGGTGCTCGACGGACCGCGCGCGATGGGCGAGCTCCGCTTTGCGGCGATCGAAGACCCCGCCGGCGCCGCGATCGGCCTGATCGGCCCCTGACGCCGGCCGCGCGCCACCCTCGCCAGAGGCGCTGCGCCGAGTCCGCCAGGCGCTCGACGCCCCGCGCGCGTGGGCGAGCTCCGCTTCGCGGCGCTCGAAGACCCCGCCGGCGCCGCGATCGGCCTGATCGGCCCCTGACGCCGGCCGCTCGTCGCACCCTCGCCAGAGGCGCTGCGCCGAGTCGCCCAGGTGCTCGATGCCCCACGCGCGATGGGCGAGCTCCGCTTCGCGGCGCTCGAAGACCCCGCCGGCGCCGCGATCGGCCTGATCGGCCCCTGACGCTGCCGCGCGCCACCCTCGCCAGAGGCGCTGCGCCGAGTCGCCCAGGTGCTCGACGGCCCGCGCGCGATGGGCGAGCTCCGCTTCGCGGCGATCGAAGACCCCGCCGGCGCCGCGATCGGCCTGATCGGCCCCTGACGCTGCCGCGCGCCGCACCCTCGCCAGAGGCGCTGCGCCGAGTCGGCCAGGCGCTCGACGCTCCGCGCGCCATGGGCGAGCTCCGCTTCGCGGCGCTCGAAGACCCCGCCGGCGCCGCCCGCCCACGGCCCGGCCGCATGTCCGCCGCGGCGGACCGAAGGCGCAGCCGCACCGCACCTCTCCGCGGTCGCGCCGTCCACGGGTGCGCCCGTCCGGGGGTGCGACCGCGACGCGCCCCCGCACGCGTCGGGCGAGTCGCTCCCGGGTCGCCACGCGCCGGCCCGAGAGCCGGTCCGACGCGACGTGGGTTCGAGCCTCGAGATCCCGAGCCGTCGCACGCCCCTACAGGGCAGTGCCGCCGTCGAACGGACTGTGCACGCCGCGCCCGCCGCGGTTGAGCACGTGGGTGTAGATCATGGTGGTGCTCACGTCGTTGTGGCCGAGCAGCTCCTGGATCGTGCGGATGTCGTAGCCCGACTCGAGCAGGTGGGTCGCGAACGAGTGGCGCAGCGCGTGACAGCTCGCCGGCTTGCCGATCCCCGCCGCCTTCACCGCGGCGCGAAAGGCGCGCTGCACGCCGGACTCGTGGAAGTGGTGGCGCACCACGCGCCCCTCGCGCGCCGCGTACTGCAGCCGCGTCGCCGGGAACACCCACTGCCACACCCACTCGCCGTGCGCGTTCGGATACTTGCGCGCGAGCGCGTCCGGCAGCGTCACGCTGCCGGCCCCCGCAGCGAGGTCGCGCCGGTGCAGCGCGCGCACCCGCTCCAGGTGCGCGCCCAGCGGCGGCACCAGCCGCTTCGGCAGCACCGTCACCCGGTCCTTGCGTCCCTTGCCGTCGCGCACGACGATCTCGCCGCGCTCGAAGTCCACGTCCTTCGTGCGCAGCGCGCAGCACTCCATGATCCGCAGCCCGCTGCCGTACATCAGCGCGCACATCAGCCGCGCCATGCCCGGCACGTGGCGCAGCACCGCGGTCACCTCGTCGCGCGAGAGCACGAGCGGCAGCCGCGTCGGCCGCTTCGCCCGCGGCGTGTCCTCGAGCCCCGCCAGCGGCAGCTCCAGCAGGTCGCGGTAGACGAAGAGCAGCGCGCTGAACGCCTGGTTCTGGGTCGACGCCGAGACCCGCCCCCGGTTCGCCAGCTCGACCAGGAACGCGCGCACCGCCTCCACGTCGAGGGCGCGCGGGTCGCGATGCCCGTGGAACGCGAGGTAGCGCGCCAGCCACCCCTCGTAAGCGCGCTCCGTGCGCGGACTGTACCCCCGGGAGCGCAGCGCCTCGCGCAGCCGCCGCAGCAGTTCGTCCTCCGCCGCCGGCACCAGCGCATCCGCCGCCCGCGGCACCACCGCGACGCCGGTCGCCCCGCGCCACGGACCGGCCTCGCGAAGCGCCCCCCGCCCGGGAACCTCGCGCCCCACGACCACCGCGACCGGGGCGCACCGCACCAGCGCGCCGCCCCCGGCCCCGACCGTGGCCCCGGCCACCACCGCGACCCCGGAACCGCCGGGATGGAGCTCGAACCCCGGCGGCTCCTCCGGCCCGCCTGCCGCGCGCGCGAGCCCCCTCGCACGGAACCGCGGCGCCAGGTCGAACCCCGGCGGCTCGGCGGGCGCTCCCACATCGAGCACCAGAGTTGGAGGAGGAGGCTCTGTCCGGCGCCGCGGCGGCACGTAGTCCTCGGGAGCCGGCGGTCGCCACATCGCGACGCCAGGGGGCGCCGCGCTCGCTTCCCCACTTAGGAGCGGTGTCCAGATCGGCTCCGGCGCCCGGTCCACCAGGATCGCCCCCGGGAGGAATCTCGGCTCCGGCTGCAGCCGCAGGTCGAACCCCGGCGGCTCCTGCCGGGGGCCGCGATCGAGCCAGGGGTCGTCGTCCGGTGACGCCACCCCCCGCGAACCCCCCGGAGGAAGCGGGAGCAGCCACTTTCGAGCCCCCGTCCGCACCGGCCCGCCCCGCGGCACCGACAAATGCGAAGGAGGCTGAGAAGGAGGCGGAGAAGGCGCCGGGCTGGAAGAATCCGGTCGAGGGTCGACGACCCACTGCGCCGCAGCGACGGCAGCGTCTGCAGGGCCGCTCCCCGGCTTGTCGGGCATGAAACCTCCTCAGGAGGCCCACACCGCGGGGGAGCGCGGCCGAGTCCAGCAAGAGCTTCTCGCATCCCCGAGCCCCCTCGGGACCGCCCCGACGGAACAATCTGACCATGCCCGCGATCCGGCGCCCCTTATCGAACTACCGCCTCGCTCGATATCTCCCCCGCACTCACCCCGTCCATCCATCTATCCCCTTGCCCTTCAACCACTCCCCCCGCATCATCCATCTATCCCCGATCGTGCTATCAAGCTTCCAGAGACTCAGTGTTGTACGTGCCCTACGGGGATAACGGACCTGGGCTGACAGGGGTGGTTCGTAGGCTGCTGGGCGATGGTTCGCCTGGCAGAGATTCTGGG
>JAMQGV010000002.1 GCA_025994075.1 Vicinamibacteria bacterium | reverse complement strand
CTTGTTCTTGCCATTCAGACCCCAGATGCCCGGCGTGAATGCCGGCAGCATCTGTGGCCCAGTATACGTCAACGTATTTAGGGAACTAAGGACTAGTCGAGCCGGCCCGTCAACCGGAGCAGCTTCTCCTTGAACTGCTCCTTGAGCACCTGAGCCGTCACGGTTCGGATGGCCTGCCGCAGCTGTTCCTCGGTCATCCGAACGCCCTTTCCGAGCCCCGCCGCGAGCACGGCCGAGGGGTTGGCGGGCACCGAGACCAGGCTGATCTCGAGCAGTTCCTGGCGGAGGTGATGGCGGCCGCCGCTCGGGAGGGCCGTCGACTGGAGCGGGATGAAGCCGACCGACACGGCCCGCAGGAACCCGTCGCGCACGAGAGCGTAGGTCTCGTCAGCGGCCTCCGAGGTTCCCTCCGGGGGGAACTGGATATCCACCATCAGCCGGTCGGTCTCAATCCAGATGCGCGAAGCTCGAGCAACGGGGAGCGTCTGGTGGTTGTGGCTGACGAGGATCACCGGGTTCTTGAGGTAGGTGTCCAGCTTCCAGCCGCGGGCCTCGATGACGTCCCCGTCCCGGTCGGGCTCGGCAGTCGAGGCGACGAATCGGAACGTTCGGGGTGCGACCTCGCGGGGAGGCGTGGGAGCGACGGCGAACTTCAGGTCCATGGGTCCTTTTCCTTTCACTCGGCCATCGGCTGCGGCACGCCGAGCGCCGTCGCGATTCGCTGGTAGACGCGCAGGGCCCGATTGCCCTTGTCGGAGAACAAGCCGCTCTGCAGCTCGTCGAAGACCGCGGCTGCTGCGCGCCTCATGACGTCCGGGTCCGGAGTCCAGCCCATGGGTTCGGCGACCCCGAGCAGGACCAGCCGGTGAGCCTCATCGGGTGAGAACCCCGCGACCTCACCTCGGTTGAGCCCCGCGTGCTTTTCTCGCAGCCGAACGACCTGCTTCTGCGGCCGCACTTCCGACGTCACTTCATCCATCGCGCCCTCCCACGGATCGCCGCGGAGGCGGCGGTCTCAGTCTCGCCATCGATCAACAAGCCATCTGCACGCAGCCGTTCCACCTGCCGGGCCTGCCGGGCCTCCGCCGCGGCGACGACGGCGCGCGCTTCAGCGACGGTCCAGTCATCGCATGGCGAGGCCTCTCGTGCTTCGAGCAGGCGCGCGGCGCGCGCGGCACTCACGCTCGTCACTTCTCCGTCGTGCATCCGAACCCTGACGACGTCGACGTCAGAGCCCGTGAGGGCCCGATGCAACGTCTCGAGGAAGCCGCCCCGCGCGGCCGCCGGCCGCAGCGGCGCGGGGCCTCGCGTGTTGCCCTCGAGCTGGACGCTCTCCGGGCCGCGGATCGGAAGCGGGCCGTCGTCGTCGCGCGAGGGTGGGACGGCAGCGTCCCGTTCCTTCCGGCGAGCGGCGGCTCGCGAGGGTTCGGGTTCGGCGGTTCGCTGCTGCGAAGTGAAGGCCTCCACGGGGGACTCACCACGGGAGACGGCCCGCAGGTCAAGGACTCGACCTGCAGCTGCGAGGAGCTGGATCGATCGCCTGGCGAATGCGGCGATCGCGTCACCGGCGCGCCATCGCTGCCAGGAACGGGGAGCCAGACCGAGCGCCTCGGCCGCCGCGCGATCGCCACCGAAAGCTGTGGCCAGGGCGTCGAGGTCCTCGACGAGGCCCGGCTCGACCGGCGACGCAGCGTCGCTGCGCGGGGGCGACTGAGCCAGCTTTCTTAGCTTTCGCTTTGATTTCATGAAAACCGCATTCGGCCTTGCCAGTTGTGCTCAGAAGCGCGCGAAGAGGCTCCCGCGCGCCGGTTTTCGGGGGCCTCGCGAGACAGGTGCGGGGCACCGGGTAATACCCCCCCACCCCCCTCCCCGCGCGCGGGTGCCCCCCGGGGGTCGCGAGGTCTTGTTGCCTCGTGCCGTAGAAGCACTCGAGCGAGACGAGCAACCATGAGCGCGCAGCGAGCCACCGCTCGGTGAACCGGAGTCGGCTGCCGACGGAGCCGTCTGGCGAGGTCCAGGAACTGCTCGGGCATCGCCTGGATGTGGTCGCGTTCGAAGCTGAGCCCAGGGATCTCACGCTCGCCCGCGACCTCCCGCGCGAGGACCTCCTGCGTTACAGCCACTGTGAGGGCCAGCCCCCTGAACGCGTCGCTGACGGCGTCTGGGTAGGCCACGATCGTCCTGCGGAGGGCCGCCACGGTGGCGCTGGACCGATCTCGGTAGGTCGTCCTCACGGCTGTCGTCACTGCCGACCGGCGAGACGTGCCGCCCGCTCGAGTCGGCGACCGCCCCCCGATCCGCGCTCCTTGGCCCCGAACTGCCCGAGGAGCCCGAGGAGCCCGCCCAATACAAGCCCGACAGTGGCCCCAGCGGTGCCGATCCCGGGCGGCGCGACCGAACCGAGAGCGGCGCCGGCGCCGGCCATGCCCATGGCGCCGACGAGGACGGAGCCGGACTGGTAGGCCTGCACCCCGATGGAAAGGGTGACGAGACAGAGTCCGACGCGCTCGGCTGACGACAACTCTCCCCACCTCGCTGCGCGAGTTCCGACCACTTGTCCCTGCAGGTTGAGAACTGCAACGCGCGTCAGTCGGGAGAGCTGGAACGCGGCGTCGCCCGCGAGAGCGCCGCCGGCGACGAATCGGCTGAACACCCGATCTCGGTACGCCCTCACGGTTGCCGTCACTGCCGACCGGCGAGACGTGCCGCCCGCTCGAGTCGACGACCGCCTGGCGACCCGCGCTCCAGCTCCTGCGCAGTCGCTTCTGCGAGGACGCTTCCGTTCGGCATCATCACGGTCACCTGAATCGGTCTCGATGCAAGCTCTCGGACGGCATCGGCCACTGCGTCCCCGTCGCCCCCGCCGAGGCGCTTGGCGATCTCGTCCGCGAACGCGGCCAGGCCGGGGCCCGTCGGGGCGTTGTTCAGAGGGATGACCGCCTCGACGTCGTGGGTCTCGATCAAGCCCCCGCGGCGAGGCGCACGGAAGACTCCGCCGACGGCTGCTCGCGGGAGATCCGGCTGGTAGTCCTGCGAAGGGTGCCCCGTGTAGGGGACCTCGCCATCCGCGCTGCCGCCGCTCGGCGCGCCCCCCGCTCCCGGGATCGGCGGGTTGGGCATCGCCAGGATCTTGTCGATGGTTTTCTGGATCGCGTCCGGGATCTCCCCGCCCCACAGACGCACCATCTCCGCCTGGATCAGCACGACCGCCGAGAGGAGCTCGACCATGTCCTCCATGGGGTCGGACATGCCTTCCATCAGGCCAGCGGCTTCCGCCTGGTCGACCAGGGCCTGCGTGTTCTCGTCAAGCGGGATCCCGAGCTGCTCGGCTGCCTGCGCTGCCTGGTAGAGCGACGGAGCGATCAGGGCCAGCGCCTGGTTCGTGGAGAACCCGGCGTCCTCAAGCTCGGCGAACACCGCGTTCAGCTCGCCCTGCAGGTCCCCGAAAGTGGCCTCGTCCAGGTTCCCGGTCGATCGCAGCGCGTCGAAGATGCCGGCGTAGGCCTCCGCCGTCTCGACCAGCTCCGAGTGCTCGCCCACCAGCGCCTGGAAGCCGGCCAGGGCGCCGAAGGAACCGTCGAGTTCCGTGCCCTGGGCCTCGGCGGCTGCCAGGGCGGCATCGAGCGCCGGGGCGAGCTGCTTCATCGCCTCGACCGTGCTCAGCCCCTCCGCACGCAGCGCCGAGAACACGGCGAACCCGATCCGGCCCATCCGCTCCATGCGGTCCGAGACGTCGCCCTCGGCGCGCGCCAGGTGCTCGAACACCTTCGCGACGCCAGAGGCGCCCGTCTGGAGCTTCTCCATGCGCAGCCGTTCGATCTGCTGGGCGAGGTTCGCGAGGTCGGACGCGGCCTTCTCGGTCGCCTGGTTGCGCTCCTCCTCGCGGCGCCGCCGGTCCTGGGCCCCGCCGCCGAACAGGCCGAGGATCCCGCCCAGCACGGCGCCGCCCACAGCCCCGACAGCGTTGCCGATCCCGGGCACCACCGACCCGAGAGCGGCGCCGGTGCCTGCCATGCCCAGGGCGCCGCCCAGGACGGAGCCGGACTGGTAGGCCTGCACGCCGCTCGAAACGGTGCTGAGGCCGAGGCCGAACCTGTCGCTGGTCGTGAGGTCTCCCCACTTAGCCGCGCGCGATCCGATGGCCTTGCCGTCCTTGTCGAGGACCGAGACTCTCAACACCCGAGACATCTGCTGGAAGGCTGCAGCACCGGCGAGCGCCTGGGTGACGACCTTGCCGAGTGCGGACTCTGCCTCGATTCCGAGAAGGCTCCAGACGCCGGCGGCGTCCTGCAGGATCTGGCTGAAGTCGAATGACTCCTTGGCGGTCCGCTCCACGATGACGGCGGTGGCCTGCGCCTTGGCGTAGGCAGCGTTGATGGCCGGCATGGCATCGAGATACCGGCGGTCGGCGGCCGCCTGGGCCGCGGCGATCGCGGCTGGGTCTTCGAACACGGGCCCCGGGACGTTTCTGGAGGCGGCCGCTTCGAAGCCGGCTGTGACGTCGGCCCGGCGCAGACGTTCGTCGCCGGCGATCGTCGCGCGGAGGAGGTAGAACTCCTTGAGAGGGTCGTACCGCTTCGCCTCTTCTGCGGCCGCCTTCAATGCCTCGGTGTCTCGCTTGCGCTGCTCGGCCGCCTCCCTGGTGCGGGCTGCCTCCTCTCGAATCGCAGCGATCAGATCCGCGGCGGCCTTGGCCTTGTCGTGCGCGAGCTGCTCGTCGCGGAGGCTGGCAATGCGGGCGTTCGTCTCCAGCCACGAAATGGGGGTCAGGCCGAAGTCCTTCCCCGGAGCCCGGAGCCCCGAAGCGGCCTCGAACAGGGGATCGGCGAGGCCGGGGAGCAAGCTCGTCCCCAATGTCGCCGGCGCCGCCGCGGTCTTCCCCGGGCTCTTCGCTGCGAAGCCAGCCACGGCGCCGGCGGCGCCGAGGAGATCCCAGATGGGCCAGTCCTCGATTCCGGCGTCGCGTACCGCCTGCGTGAGGTTCAGGATTGCGTCGGCGATGTCGTCGACCGCCTCCACGATCTGGGGCGCCTGAGCGATCTCTCCCCCGAGCGTGATCCAGAAGCGCTCCCAGTTCTTGCCGGCGCCGTCGAGCGCGTCGCCGAGCTTGCCCACAGCGTCGACCGCACCCTGGTCGAGCGACATCTGCGCCGCGGCTTCGCGGAAGCGGTCCATCTCGTCGATGAACTTGGCGATGCCGGAGCTCGAGCGGCCGAGGAGTTCCATGCGCGCGGCCGTCCGATCGGCGGGGTCCTCGATGCTGCTGATGGCGCGCGCGACCGCCTCGAACTGCTGGTCCGGGGCCAGCGCGCGCAGCTTCTCGACCTCGAGGCCGATCGCGCGGAACTTCTCGGGCGACTCCACGAGGGCCCGCTGCATGTAGCCGATCGACGTCGTGACGCCTTCGAGCGTGGCATCGGTCCTGCCGGCGATGTAGTCGTACCGCTGGAGCGCGTCGACGCTGAGGCCGGTGGCGGCGGCCTGGGAGGTGATGACGCCTTCGAACGCGAGCGCCTGTTGGGTGGCCCCAACGAGGGCAGACGTAGCTGCCGTGGCGGCGGCGGCAACGGCGCCGATCCCGGCGGCGGCCGCCAGGCCCGCAGGGCCCGCCGCTGCCATCACTCCGCCGGCGACTCCGAGGTTGCCGGCCATGTTGCCGGCTGCCCCCTGCACCGCGTTCCTGGCCGCGGTGTCCATCGCAGCCGCCTGGTTGACGCGCTTGATGCTGGCCTCGATCTGCTTGAACTCGGCGGGCACCTTGGCGCCAGCCTTGGCCAGACGCTCCACCTGCTGAGTCAGCCGGTCGACCTGGGGCGAGGATAGCTGCGCGACGCCGCCGAGGTCGCGCGTGGCCTTGACGAGCACGCCCATGTCGTAGGCGGCCTTCTTCTCAGTCCCCTCCAGCGATTTCACGGCCCGGCCGACGGCGCCCTCGAACTTCTTCAGGTCGCGGTCAGCTACGGTCAGCCCCTCGCGCAGGGGCTTCCCATCGATCGCGAGGACGTAGGAGATCTCTCCGCGGCGGCCCATCTCAGGCCGCCTCGTCGTCGTCGCTGGTGTACGGCGTGAAGACGCGCAGGGCTTCCTCCGCTTCACGGGCCCGCTCGTCGGCGTCCAGCGCCGCCTGGCGCGCCTCGCGGGCCCGCTCGCCGGCGTCCAGCGCCGCCTGGCGCGCTGCGCGGAGGCGCGCGCGAGCCGCCTTCACCTCGGCGGGCTCGCCCTCGACGCGCCACCGTTCGAGCAGTGCATCCTTGAGCGCCGAGATCCGGCGGCCGATCGCGAACTCGAGGTCGATCCCGCCCGCGGCATACTCGGCTCTCCGCTGGCCCCACGGTTCCATGATTCGACGAGCAGCGGCAGCGGCTGCCGCCGGCTCCTCGATGACGTGCCGGCCTTCGTCGGCGCGCTCTTCGAAAAACTCCCTCGTGATGCGGGCCTCTTCGTCCAGGGCACGCTGCCGGTCCGCGAGGTAGGCGCGACGTTCCGCCCTCGTCTCCTCGAGCAGCCGGGCCACTTCCGCGGCGGGCATCGTCCGCGCTCGCGCGTACACGTCACTCGGGCTCAGGCCGCCAAGAGGCGAGACGAGCCCCAACTTTCGCTTGATGCTCTCGATCAGGTCGTTCGCCACAATCCCCTCCACCGCTCCACTGAATGACCGCTCTCCGGGCCCGGTCCCGTGCACCGATCCCGGCTCTCCTCGGACCACAGCCGAACCCCTTCCCGGGGGGCTTCGGCTGCCGCTCGTGCGTGGAGAACCGGGATCGAACCACGGGGGGCCGCCGCGGCGCCGAGGTTGGCCTGAGCCATCACGGCATCAACTCCTCGAAGCGGGCCAGCTCGCGATTGAAGCGAACAGCGACGGTGCCCGTTGGCCCGTTGCGGTGCTTGGCGACCAGCAGCTCGGCGTCCTCGCCGGCCTGGTCCTTCCACCACACGAGGATTGCCACGTCCGCGTCCGCCTCGATCGAGCCGCACTCGCGGAAGTCGGCGAGGTGCGGGCGACCTTCGGCGCGCTCTTCGCTCCTTCGGTTGAGCTGAGCCATCACCAGGACGGGCACGTCGAGGCGGCGGGCCATCGCCTTCAGCGCACGCGAGACCTCGCCGAGCTCGGCATCCCGGGTCGCGCCGCGGGCCGTTGCGCGGACGAGCTGCAGGTAGTCCACCACCACGAGACCCAGTGACCCGACGCGGGCCTTCAGCCTCTGGCACCGGGCGTGGATCTGCGGGACGGTGGCGGCGGTCAGTTCCTCGAGGTAGAGCGGGCGGCGCAGGGTCCGGGAGAGAGCACTCGTCAGGCGCGGCCAGTGACGCGACTCGGCGCCTTCGCCCCGGACCCAGGTCGCGGAGAGTCCGGCCTCTGTGCAGACGCGCCGGACCGCGACTTCCGCGGCGGCCATCTCGAGGGACGCCACGACGGACACCACACCGGAGTCCGCAGCGGCCTCGGCGACCTGGAGCCCGAGGCTCGACTTGCCACGGCTGGGGCGAGCGCCGACCAGCACGAGCTGGCCGGCCTGCAACCCGCCGAGGATCGCGTCGAGGCCCACGAGGCCCGTGGTCACCCCGACCAGTCCACGATCGGCCAGGGCGAGGCGGTCCAGCTCGCGCCGCGCGAGCTTCTCCAGGTCGTCGGGGCCGTAGCTCCCGCCGCGCGCCGGCGCCGCGGCCTCGAGGAACGCGGCCTGCGCCTCGTCGAGCAGCTCGGCCGCGCTCTTCTCGCCGGAGTCCGCCATCGCCTTCAAGCGGTCGATGCGCGCGACGATCTGCCGGCGCATCGACCCGGCGCGCACGATCGCTGCCCAGGCCTGCAGGCCGCTCTCCGAGGGCCGCGGGAGACCGTCGAGGAGACCGGCCAGGTACGCGGGCCCGCCGGCCGTCGAGAGGTCGCCAGTCGCGTGCAGCGCGTCCTTGAGCGTGACGAGGTCGATGGGCGTTCCGGCGAGCGCGAGCCGCGAGAGGGCCGCCCAGGTCGCGCGGTGCCGCTGGTCCGCGAAGTCCCCGGTCGAGACGCGGTCCGCAACTCCGGCCCAGAGCCCGGGCTCGACGAGGACCCCGCCGAGCACGACGCGCTCGGCCTCGAGGGTGCTGGGCGCGATCATTCGGCCCCCGCGACCTGGCGGCGCGCGGCTTCCGCGCGGCGCAGGTGGAACGGCACTTCGTCGAGCGGGCGGCCCGCGTACTGGTCGGGCGGCGCCGCCGCCGACTGCGGCTCGGCGGCCTTGAGGACAGCCTCAGCTTCGGTCACGAGCTTGTCGACGTTCGAGGGGCGGAACACGTAATCCGGGTCGAGCTTCTGATGCTCGAGCGCCCAGGCGAGCAACCCGCCACGCGGCGCGAGGCTCGGGGTCTTCCGAGCGGCGCCGACCGCGCGGGCGATCCGCGCGAGATCCTCGACCGTCGCGCCAGCGTCGAGGCCCCGGCGGGCCGCCTCGAGCATGCCCAGGGTGACGGCCTTCCGGTTCACGGCCTCGCGGTAGGCCTCGGCGACGGCGCGGACGGTCGGCACCGCCTCCAAGCCCTGCCGCTTGGTTTCCGTCGCCGAAGTCGCGGCCGCCGCGGCGGCGCGGCGCGCCGCCGAGCCTTCTGTGTTCTGCTTCTGCTTCTGCTTCTGCTTCTGCTTGCGTAACGCGTTACGGTCGTTACGGTCCGTTACGCCCGCGTTACGGCTGTTACGCGTAACGGCTAGCCGCTGCCGATACCTGCGCACGCGCTCCGCGGCCGTGTGGTCCTTCTGGCGGTAGCGCAGGTAGTTGACGATATCAACCGACCACTCGGGCTCACGGTAGATCACCACGCGCCGCCCCTCGGCTACCGGAGTCCGGCTGTGGGGGTCCGGCTGCGCGAACTGGTCGAGGATCGCGGCGGCTCGGTCTACCGGGAGCTTGCAGCCGAAGGCAATGGCGGGCAGCGTCTCCGTGACCAGCCCGTGCGCATCTGCCGAGAGCAGCAGGTAGATCCAGACCCGCACGGCCTCCGCGTCGCCCTCGATCCAGAGCGACGAGGAGAGCAGTCCGCGGTCCAGCTTCACGAACGTCATCGCGCCCCCAGGTGGTGGTCGGGTCGGCGTGCGCGTTCCTTCGCGTTCTGGGCATGCCATGCCGCCGAGCGCGACGCGGCGAGGCGGATCACGTCCCTGAGCCAGCTGCTCACGGGGCCCGAGGGGCAGCCGCCCAGGTCGCGGACCGCCTCTTCGAACCACGGGAGCCGGGGCGACGCGACGCCGGCGCCCCGTGCGGCCTTGTCGGGGGTCACGCGCCGTGGCTCCGGCGCCGGCGCTGGTCGCAGAGCGCGTCCCACGTCGACCGGGTCACCGTCTCCAGGGCTCGCGGGCGCCACGGGCCGGGCCCGACGAGGTACAGCCAGCCGTCGACGTCGCCGGCAGCGAGCGCGGCCTCACCACGGGCGTTCACGCGGCTGCCCGGCGAGCGAGCGCGATGACGGAGTCGGCGCCGAGTTCTGCGAGCGCTGCACGGAGGGCGGGGGCTTCATCGTGAGCAGCCACGCGCTCGAGGAGACGGTCGCGAGCGGCTACTGGGTCGCGATCGCGGCAGCCGGCGGCGAGGGCCTGGACGATGACCAAGGCCTCGGGCCGGGTGATGCCGGCGCTGCGAGGAGGACGGGGCACTGGCCTAGGCCGCGCGCCGCGTGATCTGCTGCGCGATGTACTGCTCGACGTCCTCCTCGAGCCAGCGGTTCCGGTTCCCGGTCCCCACGACGATCGGGGCCGGAAACAGCCCGCGCCGGCGCCACTCCCAGAGCGTCACGCGAGTGATGCGGAGGCGCTCGCACACCTCACGGCCAGTCAACAGGCGTCCGATCTGTCTGTTCATCGCGTGGTCCTCCCGACTTCCGGACCACGATGAACGCTTTCGGCCGCTAGCGGCCACGGTAACAAATCGGGGCCGGTGTCGAGCAGCGGCGCCGGCCAGCAACAGGGCCCAGCGGAGGGACCTGGTTCAGTCGCGCAACAGCCTGAGGCCTCGGAGGCGCCGCTTCCCCCGGCGAACGTTGTTGCGTGGCTCCGAGACGATGGTTCCGCGGATCGCTGCGATGATCTCCAGAGCTGGCCGCCCGGGGGTCTCTGCCAGGAACTCCTCTCCGACGAACGAGAGCGACAGGATCACGCCGGCCTCCATCTCCCGCTCCGGCCATGCCGATGGCCGGCCGCGGCCGCGCGAGGCGCTCTCTCGGCGCGCCGCCTGCTGGATCTCGACTGACAAGGCATAGCGGCGCACAACCGAGACCAGGTCCCGGGCGACGGTTGCCGCGTGGATCCTCACGATCGGCGAGTTCTCTGCCTCGCTGAGGAGAGCCGCGAAGCCGCGCTCCAGGTGCCGTAGGATCGCGCTGGCTCTCTCCGCCGCATTCGCCGGAACAGGGCCGGCCGCGAGCGCTGCGGCGAGGCTCGAAGCCTCCCCACTCAGACCGCGATTCACGCTGTGGCCTTCCCGAACTCGCCCTTCAGAACCTTCGCTTCCGGCCGCACGATCCCGAGCAGGGCCTCGACGTAGGCGGCCCAGCGCTCGAGCGCGGCCCTGTGCTCGGCCGCGTAGGCGTGGGCGATGTACTGCACCGTGACCGGGAGCGCCTTCGCGAACACGGCGTGTCCCAGGATGCGCGAGATCATCGTCTCGTCGGCGCCGGTCTTCGCGCAGCCGGTCGCGCACGTGCGGCGCAGGTCGTGGAGGCGGAACTCCACCTGCGGGACCTTCACCTTGTTGTCGACGCGCACCTCGGTCGCGGCCCGGATCGCCGCCATCGTCCGGCCCTCGTTCGTCACGAACCGGCGCCCCCCCTCGCCGAAGATCAGGGCGTCGCGCTTCCCGGGCCCGATGGAAGCGAGCACGTCGACGGCCAGCGGCGCCAGGAACACGACGTGCGTGCGGCCGCCTTTGCGCACCTCGCCGGGCACGGTGAGCAGGCGTTCCCCCGCGTTGTAGTCGCGCCAGCGCAGCGCCGCGGCTTCGTTGCGGCGCAGGCCCGCCAGGATCAGGAAGCGGACGTAGGCCGCGGCCTCGGGCGGCATCGTGTCGAGCCCCTTCCACACGCGCACCAGCTCGTCATCGGCGAGAGCCCGCTCGCGCTTCTTCTCGGGGTTCGGCGCCGTCATCTCGGCGCAGGGGTTCCGCGCGATCCGCTGTTCCGCGGTCGGCGCCGGGATCTTCCGGGCCCCCTTGCCGCGGCGCGTCCCGCGGGCCCAGCGCAGCGCCGCCGAGATCAGCGCGAACACGCGGTTGGCGAGGTACTTCCCTTTCGCGGTCCCGAGCCTGGCCAGCAGCGCCGACACGTGCGCGTCCTCGATGGAGTCCACCGGCGCCTTGAGCTCCGGCGCCGCGACGACGTGCTTCAAGAGCCGGCGGTATCCGTCCACGGTGGTAGGCGACGCGGTTGCGGAGACGGCCTCGATGTAGTCGGTACAGACGGCCGCCACCGTGCGGGCCTTGTCCACGGCCGCGACGAAGCGCGGGTCGCGGCCGTTCGCCGCGAGGGTGCTCTTCTCGGTCGCGTCCACGCGCGCGGCGTCGAGCGTCACGTCGCCCACGTCGCCGAGCACCAGCCAGCCGCGGGCGCCGGTGCCCCGGACGTAGAACTTGAGCACGTAGCTCCGGCCACTCCATCGCCCGGTGCTCCGCTCGCGGGCCGTCGCGGTCACGCGCAGCGCGAAGCCGGGCGGCGCGCTCTTCGTCGCGTCGAAGTAGTGGACCCGCTCCTTCCCCGCGGGACACGGGAGCGTCTGCACGTTCGTCGCGGTGAGTCGCTTCGTCGGCATCGTTGGCCTCCGCTTTTTCGGCGCCGGCCGCAGCGTGAGAACGGGTCACGCGCGGGCCCGGGATACCAAGTCGGCTACCAAGGTCGCCCTAGCACCCCTTATCCGGGCCGAACAAAGGCTAACACGCCCGAAGCCCTGTAACAACTAGGGTTCTGAGAGGGTTAGGCCGGAAAACGCTGCTCTGGAGCGGGGTTCGAAAAAGGCCCGCATCAAGAATGGCATTCACGAGGTCACGGGTTCGAACCCCGTCAGCTCCACCAATCTCCCCGACAATCGACGATCCGGACGCCGCGGGGCGTAGAGGCCGCTAGGACAGGGCCTTCTCCAGCGCTGCGCCGAGCCGCGCCAGTCCGGCCTGCGGGTCGCCGTGCAGGTGGACGCGCAGCGCGCGCCGGCCGCGGGCGGCCAGCACCTCGAAGTCGCCGCGGGCCTGGGCCGCCTTCACGACCCCGAAGGTCGCGCGCTGGCCAGGCACCGGCAGGTCCTCCGCGTCGTCAGCGGTGATCTGCACGAACACGCCGCTGGCGGGGCCGCCCTTGTAGGCCTGGCCGGTGGAGTGCAGGAAGCGGGGCCCGAAACCGACGCAGGTCGCGTGGCCCGACGCCGCCAGCAGCCGTGCCCGCATCGCGAGCAGCGCTTCTTCGTGCGCGCTGCTGCGGTCGAGATAGGCGAGCAGGCCGACGTAGTCGCCGGGCTGCAGCGTCGCCAGGTGGGCGCGCAGCCAGCCGGCCAGGTCTGCGGCCTCGCCGAGGGCGCTCGCGTGGGCCGCCGGCGCGTAGAGGGACACGCCCTCCCCGCTCCACAGCGCGCTCTCGGCGGGCAGCGCGCCCGTGCGGTCGTACTCCTGGGTCAGCCGCCGCGTCTCGACCTTGCTGGCCTCGACGTCGGGCTGGTCGAACGGGTGCACGCCCATCACCGCGCCGGCGACCGCGGTCGCCAGCTCCCAGCGGAAGAACTCGGCGAACAGGTGCTCGCTCTCCGGGACCTCGATCCGCACCACGGGGTGGCCGGCCTGCTCCAGCGCGCGCACCGCGGCGGCGGCCGGGTCGGACTCGCCGGCCAGCGCCACGTGCACGAAGAGGCGGTCGGCGCCGTAGCGGCCGGGCGCCGCGAGCGGCTCGCCGTCGACCGGGATGATCGCGCGGCCGCGCTTGCCCGTGCTCTCGGCGACGAGCTGCTCGAGCCACGCGCCGAGCGCGCCGAGCGCGGGAGACAGCACGAGGGTCAGCTTGTCGCGGCCGCGCCGCGCCGCGTGCCCGAGCACCAGCCCCAGCGCCACGCCGGGATTGTCGAGCGCCGCACGCTCGGGCGCACAGGACACGGCCATCGCCTCGGCGTGGGCCAGCAGCAGCCGCGCGTCGTGCCCGCACAGCGCCGCCGGCACCAGGCCGAACGGCGACAGCGCGGAGAAGCGCCCGCCGACGCTCTTGATCCCGTGGACCACGTGGCGGTAGCCGTCGGCGCGCGCCGCCGCCTCCAGCTTCGAGCCGGGATCGGTGACCGCGACGCAGTGGCGGCCCGCCTGGCCGCCGAGCGCCGCCTGGAGCCACGCGAAGAAGTGGAGGCGGAGGATCTCGGGCTCGAGCGTGCTGCCCGACTTGGAGGCCACCAGCACCAGCGTGCGCGCCGGATCGAGCCCGGCGGCGACCCGCCGCACCTGGGCCGGCACGGTGCTGTCGAGCACGTGCAGCCGCGGCGCGCCGGCGACGGGCGGCAGCGTGGCGGCGACGACCTCGGGGCCGAGGCTGGAGCCGCCCATGCCGAGCAGCAGCACGTCGCGGAAGCCGCGCGCATCCGCCGCCAGCGCCTGCAGCGTCTCCACCGCGACCCCCGGGGCCTGCGGCAGGTCCAGCCAGCCGAGCCAGGCCGCCTCGTCGCCGCCCGTCCACAGCGAGGCGTCGCGGGCCCACAGCCGCGCCGTGCCGCGCTGCGCGTCCCACTCCGCGGCCCCGCGCAGGACGGCCTCGCGCAGCTCCGCGCCCAGCCCGGCGGTGATCGCGCCACTCATGCTCCCTCCCGCATCGCGCGCTCCAGCGCCAGCACCTTCGCCAGGCGCTTGGCGTGGCGCTCCTCCTGGGTGTAGCGCGCGTCGACGAACGCGCGCAACACTTCCTGGGCGACGGCGGCCCCGATCACCCGCGCCCCCATCACCAGCACGTTGACGTCGTCGTGCTCGACGCACTGGTGCCCGGAGTACGTGTCGTGGCACAGCCCGGCCCGGGCGCCGAACACCTTGTTGGCCGCCACGCAGGCGCCGACCCCGCTGCCGCACAGCACGACGCCGCGCTCGGCACGCCCCTCGACCACCGCGCGCGCGACGGCCGCGGCGTAGTCCGGGTAGTCGCAGGGCGCCGTCGAGTGGGTGCCGAGGTCCTCGACGACGTGCCCCCAGCGGGCCAGGTCCGCGGCCAGCACCTGCTTCAGCTCGAAGCCGGCGTGGTCCGCGCCGATCGCGATCTTCACGGCGCCCTCCTAGTAGTAGACGGTGACGCGGAAGCTGCCGCTGTTGTCCTGGAGGAAGTCGTCGTTGACGCCGAGATGGAGCCGGCCGCTGCCCCGCACCTCGATCGGGCCCTTGTCCGAGCCGATGAAGAACGGGTCGTTCCCGATGCGGCCGATCAGCGCCCCGCCGGGACGGCTGGGGATCGGCCGGCCGGCGTTGTAGTGGTTGCCGCCTTCGCCGTCCGGCCCGTCGCGCCGGTCCCGGCCCCAGGTCACGCGGCCCGAGGCGTCGAACCACAGGCGCTGGCCGCGGCGGACCTCGATCCCGGTGTCCGTCCACGCCTCGGCTGCGGCCACGGAGAACGAGCGCTCGCGCAGGCCGCTCGGGCGGTCGCCGCCGGAGCCGGAGCCGGAGCCGGCCCATCCGCTCCGCTCGAACTCGATGCGGGCGACCTCCTCGCGGTCGTAACGCTCGACGCGGCCGCGCGAGTCCTCGAACTCGATCCGCCCCGAGCGGTAGCCGACGAACTCGCCTTCGACCCGGCGCCCGTTGCGCAGCACCAGCGTGTCCGCGCACAACGGGCCCGCGACGAAACCCAGGACCAGGAGCGCGCGCGTCGCACGAGTTGCCTTCATCACCAGTCTCCTCGGCCGACAAGACTACTGCATACTGCGCCCGGCGTGCGGCGGTCCGCGACGCCGAAGGAGGGCGACGGTGGTCAAGGACTTCGTGGCGTTCCTGAAGAACTACGGCGTGGTCGGCCTGGCGATCGCCGTGATCATCGGCGGCAAGCTCAACGAGCTGGTCAGCTCGGTCGTCAACGACCTGCTGATGCCGCTCGTGCTCCAGCCCGCGCTGCAGGCGGCGCAGGTGGACGACATCCGGAAGCTCTCGGCGGGCGGCGTGCTCTACGGCAAGGTGCTCGGGGCCGCCCTCGACTTCCTGATCGTCGCCGGGCTCGTCTTCCTGTTCGCGAAGCTGGTGCTGAAGGAGGAGACGGTCACCAAGAAATAGGCCCGGCGACCGCGAGCGCGGTCCACACGCCGCCGACCGCGACCGTCGCGACACCCGCCGCCAGCAGCAGCGCGCGCGCCGCCCGCGGCCGCTCCCCGGCGGCGCGGGCGCTCACCTCTCCCACCGCCGCCGCGAAGGTGGCCATCGCGGCGACGGTGCCGACGGCGAAGGCGGCCAGGTACACCGCTGCCGGCACGAGCCCCGGCAGCGCCACCGCGGGCAGCACGCCGAGCAGGTGGGCCGTGCCCGCGAAGCCGTGCAGCGTGCCGGCGACGAACGCGGTGTGCTCGTGGCGATGGGCCGAGGCCGCCTTCGCGTGCTCGCCCGGCTCGCCAGCCGGGCTGCCGACGTGGGCGTGGAGGTGGACGTGGGGGCCGCCCTCGTGGACGTGCGGGTGGGCGTGCAGCTTCAGCCGCAGCGCCGTGCGCACCGCCTGGCCGCCGATCACGCAAAGCACCAGGCCGACCACGGCCTCGGCGCGGTGCGAGAGCGCCTCGACGTCGAAGGCGCCCTCGAGGGCGATCGCCGCCGCGCCCACGACGAGCACGCCGCCGCTGTGGCCCAGCCCCCAGCGAACGCCGGCCCGGAACGCGGCCCAGCGCCGCCCGACCGAGAGCGGCAGCAGCGCCGCGAGGTGGTCGATGCCGGTGACGACGTGTGCGGCGCCGGCCGCCAGCCCGGAGAGGGCGACGAGGGCCAGCGCGGCGCTCACGTGTAGAGCGCCTCGATCTCCGCCGCGTACTTCTCGGCGATCGGCTTGCGGCGCAGCTTGAGGGTGGGTGTCAGCTCCCCGCCCTCGACCGTGAACTCGGCCGGCAGCAGCGCGAATCGCCTCACGCTCTCGAAGCGCGCGAGCTCGCCGTTGAGCTTCTCGACGTGGCGCTCCACGAAGGCCCGGAACTGCGGCGAGGCCGCCGCCTGCGCGGCGTCGAGGCCCGGGCAGCCCGCCGCCTGCACCGCGGACGGCAGCCGCTGCGGGTCGAGCGAGAGCAGCGCCGCGAGGTACGGCCGGCGGTCGCCGATGGCCACGGCCTGGCCCACGCCGGGGATCTGCTTGAGCCGCGCCTCGATCGGGGCCGGCGCCACGTTCTTGCCGCCGGAGGTGATCAGCAGCTCCTTCTTGCGGTCGGTCACCGACAGGTAGCCGTCGGCGTCGATCGTGCCGACGTCGCCCGTGTGGTACCAGCCCTCCGCGTCCAGCACCTCGCGGGTGGCCGCCTCGTCCTTGAGGTAGCCGCGGAAGACGTTGGGGCCGCGCACCAGGATCTCGCCGTCGTCCGCGAGCTTGACCTCGGTGCCGGCGATCGGCAGCCCGACCGTGCCCAGCCGGTACTTCGGCGGCATCGACACCGTCGCCGGCCCGCTGACCTCGCTGGCCCCGTAGATCTCCGAGATCAGCACGCCGAGGCTCATGAAGTACTCGAGCGTCTCCTTCGGCATCGGCGCCGCCGACACCGCCATCAGCTTGACCTGGTCGAAGCCGAGCCGCTCCCGCACGCGCGAGAACACCAGCCGGTCCGCGAGCCGGTACACGAACGGCGCCGGCGCCCCGCATGCGATCGCGGGGCCGTGCGCCGCGCCGACCGAGCGGGCCCACGCGGCCAGGCGCCGCCGCAACGCAGGAGCCGTGGCGCCCGCCGCCTGCATCGCGGCCTGCATCTTCTCGTAGACGCGCGGCACGCCGAGGAACATCGTCGGGCGCACCTGGCGCAGCGCCTCGGGCAGCGCCTCCATCGCCTCCACGAAGTGGACCTGGGCGCCGGAGACGAGCGGCGCGTAGAGCGAGTTGGCCTGCTCGGCGATGTGGGACAGCGGCAGGTACGAGAGCAGCCGGTCGTCGGGGCCGAGCCGCGCGTGGCGCGCGACCTCGCGCCCGACCCACAGCGCGTTCGCGTGGGTGATCATCACCGCCTTCGGCTGGCCGGTCGTGCCCGAGGTGTAGATCAGCGCCGCGACGTCGTCCTCGCGCTGCTCCGCGAGGCGCGCCTCGAGCGCCGCCTCCGGCACGGCGTCGCCGCTGTCGAGGAACGCGGCCCACGACATCGCCCCTTCGGCGGCGCCGTCGAGCAGCACGCGGCAGCCGAGCCGCGGCAGGTCGTCGCCCGGCGCGACGGCGTCGAGGTCGCGCGCCGACACCAGCACGGCCGCCCGTGCGTCGCAGTGGGCGGCGACGTAGCGGGTCTGCTCGCGGGTCGAGGTCGCGTAGATGCCCGCGGGCCGCGCGCCGGCCAGCGCGGCGCCGAGCGCCGCCACGTACCACTCGGGGCGGTTGGCGCCGCGGATCACGACGCCCTCGTCCTTCTTCAGCCCGGCGGCCAGGAACGCGCGCGCGGCGCGGCGCACGTCGCGGCCGTACTCGGCCCACGACACCGGTCGCCAGCGCTCGCCGGCGCGCACGTGGTGGGCGGGCCGCGAGCCCCAGCGCTCGGCCGCTTGCAGCAGGGCCTCGCCGACGGTCGCCGGCGGCTTCAACGCGGAGTCTCCATGCGGGCGAAGCCTAGCAGGGCCCGCCGCCGAGTTCAGCGGCCGGCCGGCTCCGACAACACGAGCGCCAGTTCGGCCAGCGTGCGGGTCGCGACGCCGGTGGGTCCGTCGGCGCGCCACGGCCGCGACTCGGGCCACGAGGTGCCCGCGATGTCGAGGTGGACGAACGGCCGGCCCGCCGTGAACTCGCGCAGGAACGCGGCGCCGATCGAGGCGCCGCCCGCCGCACCGTCGCCTTCGACGAGATCGGCGACCAGGCTCTTGCGCACCCGCCGGGTGAACTCCTCGTCGAGCGGCAGCCGCCAGACGGGCTCGCCCGCCCGGCGCGCGGCACGTTCGACCGCGGCGAACAGCGCGTCGTCCGTAGCGAAAGCGCCGGTGTAGTCGGTGCCCAGCGCGCGCACGACGCTGCCGGTCAGCGTCGCGACGTCGACCAGGTGGGTCGCGCCCTGGCTGACCGCGTAAGCCAGCGCGTCCGACAGGATCAGCCGTCCTTCGGCGTCGGTGCTCATCACCTCGACCGTCTTGCCGCCCGGGCCGCGGAACACGTCGCCCGGCTTCTGTGCGGTGCCCGAGGGCATGTTCTCGACGGCCGGCACGATGCCGATCACCTCGATCGCGGGCCGCAGCCGCGCGATCGCCCCCATGGCCTGGATCACGGCCGCTCCGCCGGCCATGTCGCCCTTCATGCGGTACATGCCCTCGCCGTCCTTCAGCGAGATGCCGCCGGAGTCGAAGCAGACTCCCTTGCCGGCCAGGGCCAGCTTCACCTTCGACGGCGCGGCGGGCACGTAACGCAGCACGATGAAGCGCGGCGCCTGGGCGCTGCCCTTGCCGACCGCGAGGGTGCCGGCGAGCTGCAGCCGCTCCAGGTCGGCGCCCTCGAAGACCTCGACCTGGAGGCCGTTCGCCTCCGCCACCGCGCGCGCCTCGCGGGCGAGCGCCTCGGGCGTGATCACGCTGGCGGGCTCGAGAATCAGTCGCCGCGCGCGGCTCTGCGCGCGGCCCAGCACCAGGCCACGCTCCACGAGTGCCTCGGCGCCAGCTCCCGTGGCCCCGGCGAGCCGGACTTCCGCGAGGTCGCGTCGCTCGGGCGCGGTCTTGTGCAGCCCCGGCTCGAAATGCCCCACGAGCGCGCCTTCGACCGCAGCAGAGGTCGCATCCGGTCCCGTCTCGGGCAGCCACAGCGAGAGCGTGCGCGCGCGCGGCGGCGCCTGCCGCACGGCGGTGCCCGCGAAGCGCCGCAGCCGCTCCTGATCCCAGCCTTCGCGCGGCCCGACGCCGACGACCAGGAGCGAGCGCGCGGCGAGGCCGGCCGGGGCGGGCAGCAACAGCGAGGAACCGGGCTTCCCGGGCCAGCTCCCCTGTTCGCGGGCCGTGCGCAGGGCGGCGGCCAGCGCGGGCGAAGCCGCGGCGAGCGCCGCCGGCTCGGGCTCGTCGGCGAAGGCGGGAACGGCCAGCGCGTCGGCGGCCAGCGCCGGCAGCGCCGCAGGGTCGAGGCGGAACGCCGGCTCGGAAGCGAGCGCCGGCAGGGCAAGCAGGCACATCACGGCCCGGGCAAGAGTCTTCACTCGTGGAAACCTCCGATCGATGTCCCCAGCGTCGAACGGCGACGACGCCACAGAGTCACAGAGACACAGAGACGCACAGAGGGCTGTCACACCAACTCCCTGGACCTCGCCAGCGTCCGTGAATCTCTGTGCCTCTGTGCCTCGGTGGCGCCGTTCCGACAGCGGTTCCGCCCGCGCGGGCGTCAGCGCTTGGCGGCGGGAGCGAGATAGAGCGTGCGGGCGGTCAGCTCGCGCGACTCGAGGCCTGCGGCCTTGCCGAGCAGCTCCAGGGTCTCCGGCATGGGGGGCCGGAACTTCCACTCGTCGTCGCGTCCGCCGGCGGCCCTGAACGCCTTGGACCACGCGGGCCACCACGGCGAGGCCTTCTTGGCCAGCGGCTCCAGGATCAGCACCCGCGCCCCGGCCTTCGCGCTTTCCAGCAGCCGCGGCAGCAGCGCGTCGCGCACCGGGTCGTCGAGTTCGTTGATCGAGAACGCGAGCACGATGCCGCAGGCGCCCGGCGCGACCTTGGTGTCGAGCACGTCGCCCGGCGTCGCGCGGCCGCGCAGCCCGAGCTGGGCCAGCGTCCAGCGCGTCTCCGAGAGCGCCCAGCGCGACCGATCGACCGAGAGGATCTCCGGGCGCGGCGCCATCTCCAGGGCCCAGGCGACGCCCGCGACGCCGGTGCCGCAGCCGAGGTCGGCCACCCGCGGCAGCGTCGGCTTGGTGGCGCCCAGCGCGCGCACGACCTCGCGCACGAGCAGGAAGTGGCGCGCGCCGTAGTAGAGCGCGAAGGCGGCCCGCTTGCCGGCGCCGTCGAGCGCCCCGCCGTCGACCAGCTTCGACCGCCTCTCGACGTAGACGGACGAGAGGGCCTGCAGGGAGCGACGGACCTCCTGGAAGCTGAGGCTCGCCCGGTGCCGGGCCTCGAGGGCCGCGAACCAGGCGTTGAACGGGTCCTCGGGTGCGGTCGGGGCGGTCACCGGCGCAGGGCGGGACCACCCTTCCACGGTCGATTCTGCTCGTCTCACTCTCGTGATTCTAGCAGAGCGGCGGGCACGAATCCCGCATGCGGGTGTCCGTTGCCCGTGAGCCGCGCAGCCGCTGCGCCGAGCAGGCCTCCGCAGTCGGCGCTCCACTTCGCGTGGAGCAGGGCGTCGGCCCGCGTGCGGCCCAGGTTGACGGCCGCCACCGGCCGCCCCGCCTCCCGCGCCGCCAGGCAGAGGCGATAACCCGACCACGTCGTGAGCGACGATCCGACGACCAGCAGCGCGTCGCTGTCGCGGGCCAGCTCGAGCGATCGCGCCGCGCGGGGTGCGGGCACGTTCTCCCCGAAGAAGACGACGTCGGGCTTGAGCAGCCCGCCGCAGTCGGGGCACTCCGGCACGCGCAGTCCGTCGAACCCGCTTTCGACGCGGGCGTCGCCGTCGGGCAACGGCTCGGCGCGCCGCGCGACGTCGACCAGCCACGGGTTCCAGCAAAGCAGCAGGTCCTGCACGTCGGCGCGCGAGAGACGGCGGTCGCACGCGAGGCACGCGACCCGGTCGAGCCGGCCGTGGAGATCGAGGACGTCGCGCGAGCCCGCCTTCTGGTGCAGTCCGTCGACGTTCTGCGTCAGCACCCGCAGCGGCCAGCCGCCGGCCGCCAGCGCAGCGAGGGCCCGGTGGGCCTCCCCCGGGCCGGCGGCGGCGACCCGCGGCCAGCCCGCGGCCGACCGGGCCCAGTAGCGCGCGCGCACGGCCGGCCGCGTGACGAAGTCGTGGAAGCGCACCGGCGGCCGGCTCTTCCACGCGCCGTCGTGGTCGCGATAGGCCGGGATGCCGCAGGCCTCGCTGCAGCCCGCGCCGGTGACGACCAGCAGCCGCGGATGGCCCTCGATGAAGCGGGCCAGCGCGTCGGAATGGTCCGCGGCGGTCATGGCCATCCAGTCTAGTGCCGCAGCCCGGTGCCCGGGCGTATCATCGGGGCGCCTGGAAAGGAGGACACCGTGCGCCTCGTCACCCGTGGCGACCTCGACGGCCTCACCTGCGCGGTGCTCATCACGAGCTGCGAGGAGATCGAGGAGATCGACCTCGTCCACCCCCAGGACATCACGCAGAAGCGCATCCACATCGGCGAGGACGACATCCTCGCCAACCTGCCCTACGACCGCGGCTGCGGCAAGTGGTTCGACCACCACCAGCTCACCCAGGTCGGCGATCCCCCGCCCGACCGCTTCGAGGGCCGCTACGGGCTCTCGCCCTCGGCGGCACGCGTGGTGTTCGAGTACTACATGTGCCAGCACCCGGAGATTCGGCGCTACGCCCGGCTGCTGGCGGAAACGGACCGCTTCGACTCGGCGCAGCTCGACCTCGACGACGTGCTCGACCCGCGCGAGTACGTGCTGCTCGGGTTCACGCTCGACCCTCGCACCGGCCTGCGCGGCTTCCGCGAGTACTTCTTCCAGTTGCTCGAGGCGTTCAAGGCGGACAAGTCGATCGAGGAGATCCTGGCCCTGCCCGAGGTCAAGGAGCGGGTGCTGGTGATGCGGGCGGCGGACGAGCAGTTCCGGCAGCTCACGCGCGAGCGCTCGCGGATCGACGGCAACGTGGTGATCACCGACTTCCGTGGACTGCCGACGCCGCCCGTGGGCAACCGCTTCATCGTCTACACGCTGTTCCCGCAGGCCAACGTCTCGGTGCGCATCCACGGCGGCCCCACGTCGGAGCAGGTGGCCGTGGCAGTCGGGCGCTCGATCTTCAACCGCACCAGCCGCACCAACGTCGGCCAGTTGATGGCCGGGTTCGGCGGCGGCGGGCACAAGGGGGCGGGGACCTGCCTGCTGCTCGCGACCACCGCGAACGACGAGATCGACTTCATGGTCGAGCAGATGAAGAAGGACGGCTGACCAGTTTTGACATCTTTCTAGTTGAGAATCATTCTCCACTAGTTTAAGTTCACGTCCATGGATCTGAGGGCCCACGCTCACGACGGCGAACGCCTCGCCACGGCCTGCCGCGAGGCCGGCCTGAAGGCCACGCCGCAGCGCCTCGCCGTGCTGAAGGCGCTCCTGACGTCGCGCGAGCACCCGGGCCCCGAGGCGGTGTTCCGCCAGGTTCGCGGCGAGCTGTCGTCGATCTCGCTGGCCACCGTGTACAAGACCCTCGACGCGCTGGAGGCCGCCGGCCTCGTCGAGCGCGTCACGCCGCTGTCGGACGGGCGGCGCTACGACGCCAACCGCACGCCGCACCACCACCTCGTCTGCACCACGTGCGGGCGGATCGAGGATCACGAGGACCCCGCCCTGGCCCCGCCGGTGCCGCCGCAGCTCGGCGGCTTCCAGGCGCGCTCGGTGCGGGTGGAAGTGCTGGGAGTCTGCGCCGCCTGTCGGCGCGAGGCGTAGTTCTCTTTCGGACGTTTTCAGGTAAGGAGTCGATACCGATGTCGAAGCTTGCGGGCACCAAGACCCACCAGAACCTCAAGGACGCCTTCGCCGGCGAGTCGCAGGCGAACCGTCGCTACCTCTACTTCGCCAAGGTGGCGGACATCGAGGGCTACCCGGAGATCGCCGGCAACTTCCGCGAGACCGCGGACGGCGAGACCGGCCACGCGCACGGCCACCTCGACTACCTGAAGCAGGTCGGCGACCCGGCGACGGGCCTGCCGATGGGCGACACCGCGACCAACCTCAAGGCGTCGGTCGCCGGCGAGACCCACGAGTACACGGACATGTACCCGGGCATGGCCAAGAGCGCGCGCGAGGAGGGCTTCCCCGAGATCGCCGACTGGTTCGAGACGCTCGCCAAGGCCGAGAAGTCGCACGCGGGCCGCTTCCAGAAGCTGCTCGACTCGATCTCCTAGCTCGCCCGTACCGCGGGACGGCTCCCTCCGCCCGGAGGAAGCAGGGCCGTCCCGCGTCCCCCCGCACCCCACGGCGCGCCACGCGCGAGGCAGGACTCCATGAGCGAACCCCACAACATCTCCTACAAGCCGACCGACGGCCTGACCTACGATCCCTCGGAGCCGAAGTACTGGGATGCCGGGGCGCTGCAGAAGGAAATCACCCGCGTCTTCGAGGTCTGCCACGGCTGCCGCATGTGCTTCAAGTACTGCGACAGCTTCCCGATCCTGTTCGAGCTGATCGACACGAAGTACGACGGGGACGTCACGAAGATCCTGCCCGGCGAGACGCAGCGGGTGATGGACCAGTGCTTCCAGTGCAAGCTGTGCGAGGTCCAGTGCCCGTACACGCCGCGCGAGAACCACGAGTTCCAGCTCGACTTCCCCAAGCTCGTCCACCGCTACCAGGCGCAGCGGATCAAGGTCGAAGGCGTGCCGCTGCGGGAGAAGGTGCTCGGCAATCCCGATCTCGCCGCGCAGATGGCCCGGCTGTCGTTCGGCATGGCCAACGTGATGAACCGCAACTCCGTGCACCGCTTCTTCTTCGAGAAGCTGCTCGGCATCCACCGCGACAAGCAGCTCCCCGACTTCGCCTCGGAGACGTTCGAGGACTGGGCGGACAAGACGGGCCGCAACGTAGACAAGCCGACCGGCGAGGTGGTGCTGTTCGAGACCTGCTACGTGAACAACAACGAGCCCGAGGTCGGCCAGGACACCGTGAAGGTGCTGGAGAAGAACGGGGTCAAGGTCGACTGCCGGCGCGGCTTCGCGTGCTGCGGCATGCCGAAGTGGGAGCACGGCGACCTCGAGGGCCTGCGCGCGCAGGCGAAGCAGAACCTCGACATGCTCGAGCCCCACGTCGACGCCGGGCAGAAGGTGCTGGCGATCAACCCCACCTGCTCGATGATGCTGCGCCGGGAGTACCCGGAGCTGGTCGCGCCCGAGGACAAGGAGCGCGCGAAGAAGGTCGCCGCCGCGACGATGGACCCCTCGGAGTTCCTGTGGTCGATCCGCGACCAGGAGCGCTTCAACACCGACTTCAAGTCGACCCCCGGCGGCACGGTCGCCTACCACGCGCCCTGCCACCTGCGGGCCCAGGGCGTCGGCTTCAAGGGCCGCGACCTGATGCGGAAGATCCCCGGCGTCAAGCCGGCGATGGTGATGGAGTGCTGCGGCCACGACGGCACCTACGCGATGAAGGTCGAGAGCTTCGAGGCCTCGCAGCGGATCGGCAAGAAGGCGTTCGACGGCATGAAGGACGCGAGCGAGGCCAAGGAGTGGTCGACCGACTGCCCGCTGGCCGCGATCCAGTTCGAGCAGCACGCCGGCAAGAAGCCGCTGCACCCGATGACGATCCTGCGCCGGGCCTACGAGGAAGACGGCTTCGCGCAGAAGGTCGAGCCGAAGAAGAAGGAGGAGTAGACGTGAACGCGAGCACGATGCAGCCCGTCCGCCGCGAGGAGATCCTCGACTACGTCACCTACGGCGAGCAGCGCGAGCAGATCCGCGCCGCGGTGCTGAAGATCAAGGAGCCGCGGCGCATCCACCTGGGCCCGCACATGACCTTCCTGTTCGAGAACCGCGACACCGTGCGCTACCAGATCCAGGAGATGGTGCGCGTCGAGCGGCTCGTCAAGGAGTCCGAGATCCAGCACGAGATCGAGACCTACAACGAGCTGCTGGGCGGCCCCGGCGAGCTCGGCGCCTCGCTGCTGATCGAGATCGACGACCCGGCGCAGCGGGCCGTCAAGCTGGTCGCCTGGCGCAACCTGATGGACCACGTCTACGCCCGGCTCGAGGACGGCTCGAAGGTGATGGTCAGCTACGACCGCCGCCAGGTCGGCGACGAGCGCCTCTCCTCCGTCCAGTACGTGCGCTTCGCCACGGGTGGCCGGGTGCCCGTGGCGCTCGGCTCCGATCACCCCGACTACGCGCACGAGGACAAGCTGACCGACGGGCAGCGGCGGGCACTGGCGGAGGATCTCGGCCAGTAGGAGGCGTCCGCAGGGGCGTCCCGCGCCTCGCGGCCGGGACGCCGTCGCCCGCGGTCAGGCGCCCGGCGTCACCTGACCGTTGAGGCAGCCCTTCACGCCGCGAACAGTGGCGCACAGCCGGAAGGAGCCGGTCGCCAGTCCCTTCACGTCCTTGTTGAAGACGGTCACGCCGGAGTTGGTGACCTCGACGAGGCCGTGCCCCGACTCCAGCTCCCAGTCGCAGTTGGGACCGTGGATCGACTCCGGCACGTCGTGGCCCGCGGAGTCCTTGGGCGTGGCGGTCACGAAGCCACGGCAGCCCACGGGCAACTCGCCGAGCCCGTTGCGCGGCACCGTGACGCCCGCCGGGCAACTGAAGCCGAAGAAGCCCACGCGCACGTGGTGGATGGACGTCCCGACCGGCGGCGTCGGGGTCGGCCGCGGCGTCGAGCCCGGCGTGGGCGTCGGACCGGGGCTCGAGGGCGTCGGCGTCGGCGCGGGAGCCGCGGTCGGCGCCGGGGTCGGCCCGGGCGTCGGCAGCGTCGTCGGCGTGACCACGACTGGGACGGCGACGGGCGTCGGGGTCGAGACGTTGCCCGAGGCCTGCGTCGGGAGCTCCTCGTAGATCGTGGTGCAGCCGCCGACGAGGAGGAGCAGCAGCGCGAGTCCGTAGCGAGCCTGCACGACATCCCCCCTGATCAAAGTGCTACTTGAATTGGCAGCAACGAAAGTCTCGCCGTTCCTCGCTTTCGCTGTCAAGCCCGCGGCTCGCCGAGCCGCCGGGCAGCCACCTGCTGGTCGAGTTCCCCCTGGAGCTGGGACGCCAGCGCGCGCAGCCGCTCGAGGGCCGCCGCATCGACCTCCTTGCGGCGCGCGGCCTGCTCGATGTCGGAGCAGGCGGCTGCCAGGTCGTGGCCGCCGAGGTTGCCCGCGGCGCCGCGCAGCGCGTGGGCGGCGTGCCCCAGGCCGGCCAGGTCCGCCGCGGCCGCCAGCTCGGCGATCCGCGACAGGCGCGCCGGCAGGTCCTGCAGGAAGCGCTCGGCCAGCTCGGCGGCAAAGCCGTCTCCGCCCAGGTCGTCGAGCTGCGCGAAACGAAGGGCGACGCGGTTGCGGACCGCGGCCGGCGCGGGGGCGGGCGCCTCGGCGACGCGGGGCGCCGCGGCCGGCCGCGCCGCGCCGAACTGCTCGAGAGCGGCACGCAGCTCCTCGATCATCAGCGGCTTCCCGATGTGGCCGTCCATGCCCGCCTCGAGACACGCCTCGCGGTCGCCCTCCAGCGCGCTCGCCGTCAGCGCGACGATGCGCGGTCCGGCGTCGCCGAACCGCTCGCGGATGCGTCGCGCCGCGGTCAGGCCGTCCATCTCCGGCATCTGCACGTCCATCAGGACCAGGTCGTAGGGCTGCCGCTCCAGGGCCTGGAGCACCTCCAGGCCGTTGGCGGCCACGTCGGCGCGCTGTCCGAGCCGCTCCAGGAAGCGCACCGCGACCTTCTGGTTCACCGGGTTGTCCTCCGCGACCAGGATGCGCAGCGGCGCGCCGAGCGGTTCGCTCGACGCGTGGGCGGTGACCGCGTCGTCGATCGGCCGCCCGATCGCGGCCCGCAGCGCGCGCAGCAGCGGCGCGGCGCGCAGCGGCCGGCTCAGCACGCCGCGCACGGTCGGCGCGCGTCCCATCAGACGGGCCGCCGCGCGGGTGTCGAGCGGCGTCAGCAGCACCACCGGCAGGTCCGGGCGCAACGCGGCGAGCTCCGCGACCAGCGGCGGCAACTCGCTGCCCGCGCGCTCGAGGCCGACGAGGCAGGCGTCGAAGGGCCGCCGCTCGCGCAGCCACTGCACGGCGTCCTCCGGGCTGGCGGCGACGGTCCACTCCATGCCGAACGCCTCGGCCAGCCGCGCGGCCAGCCGCGCGGTGAGCCGTCCCGGCTCGGCGATCAGCAGCCGCAACCCCGAGAGGTGGTCGTCGCGGCGCGGCCCCTCGGCCTGCGGCACGCCCTCGGCCTGCACGGTGAACGAGAAGATGGTGCCGCGACCCGAGCCGCTCTCGACCCACAGCCGCCCGCCCATCAGCTCGACCAGGCGCTTGCAGATGGCGAGCCCGAGCCCCGTGCCCCCGTACTTGCGCGAGGTGCTGGCGTCGGCCTGGGTGAACGACTCGAACAGCCTGCCGAGCCGGTCCTCGGGGATGCCGATGCCCGTGTCGCGCACCGCGAAGGTGAGCTCGTGGCGGTTGCCGCCCAGCGGGCGCGCGGCGACGCTGACCTGGACCTCGCCGTGGGCCGTGAACTTGACCGCGTTCGACACCAGGTTGACGAGCACCTGGCGCAGCCGCGCGGCGTCGCCGACGATCGCCTCGGGCGCGTCGAGGCCGAGGTCGTAGGCCATCTCCAGGCCCTTCTCGGCGGCGGCTGTTGCCAGCAGCTCGAGGGTGTCCTCGACGCAGGCGCGCAGGTCGAAGGGCTGCTGCTCGAGCTCCAGCCGGCCCGACTCGATCTTCGAGAAGTCGAGGATGTCGTTGATGATCGTCAGCAGCGCGTCGCCGCTCTGGCGGATCGTCTCCACGTAGTCCCGCTGCTCCGCCGTCAGCGGGGTGCCGAGCAGCAGGCCCGTCATCCCGATCACGCCGTTCATCGGCGTGCGGATCTCGTGGCTCATCACCGCCAGGAAGGCGCTGCGGGCGCGGGCCGCCTCCTCGGCCTTCGCCTTGGCGTCGGCCAGCTCGTCCACGAGCTGGGCGAGGTAGGTGGCGTTCGACTCGAACGCCTCCTTGGTGCGCTCCAGGTCGCGGGCGTAGCGGCGGCGCTCCTCCTCGGTCCGCTTCTGCTCCGACACGTCGCGCACGACCGCCGCCAGCGCCGCCGGCGCGCCGGCGCCGCGCCGCAGCAGGAACATCGACGCCTCGGCGTCGATCGCCGCCCGCGTCCACGGGTGGCGCAACTGCAACTCGCCCTCCCAGCGGCCGCGGGCCAGCACCGTCGGGATCACGGCCGCCGCCAGTTGCCCGCGGCTGTCGGGCGTGAACAGGTCGCCGATGCTGAGCCGCTCGATGTCCTCGGCGTTGCCGAGGCCCAGCCGGCGGCGCCCGGACTCGTTCACGAAGTTGAGCCGGCCGTCGAGGCTGGCCAGCGCCACCAGGTCGGAGCTGCCCTCGACGAGGGCGACGAAGGTGTCGCGTTCCTCGCGCACGCGGCCCAGCGCCTCGGCCAGCCCGGGGCTCGCCGGCGGCAGCTCGGCCGGCTCCTCTTCGGACTCGAGCGCGGCCAGCGGGTCCGGCTCGTCGCCGGCCGCGGGCGGCGCCAGCAGCAGCATCCCGCCGTCGGGCAGCGACACGGCCGTGACCGGCAGCAGCCCCTGGCCGTCGCGCAGGTCGAGCTGGAGGTCGGCGCCCGACTCCCAGCCGGTCAGCTCGACGCGGTCGCCGAGGGCCAGCCCGGGCGAGGCAGCGACGCGGCCGGCGAGACCGGGGCCCGCGTGGACCAGGTTCAGGCCGCGGTCGAGCAGCACGTAGTCGCTGCACGCGGCGTCGAGCGCCTCCAGGGAAACGGCGACTGCCTCGTCGCTCATCGTCGCGCCCAGCGGGACATCGCGAGCGACAGCATACCGCCTCCGGGCAGCCGCGGTCCGCGGTTACACTTGGCGCCCGAAATGGCCACGATCCTCGTCACCGGCGGCGCCGGCTTCATCGGCTCGAACTTCGTGCGGGGCCTGCTGACGCAGCGCCCGCAGCACCGCGTCGTCGTGCTCGACGCCCTGACCTACGCGGGCAACCTGCTGAGCCTGAAGGGCCTGGAGCAGGAACCCCGGTTCGCCTTCGTCGAGGCGGACATCGCGGACCGCGACGCCGTGCGGGCGGCCTTCGCGGCCCACGCGCCCGACGCGGTCGTCAACTTCGCCGCGGAGTCCCACGTCGACCGATCGATCGACGGCCCCGGCGCATTCGTGCGGACGAACGTGACCGGCACCTTCGAGCTGCTCGAGGCCGCACGCGGCCACTGGGGCGCGCTGGCGGGCGAAGCCCGGGAGCGCTTCCGCTTCCTGCACGTGTCGACCGACGAAGTCTACGGCTCGCTCGGGCCGGAGGGCCGCTTCCGCGAGGACAGCCCCTACGCGCCCAACTCGCCCTACGCCGCCTCGAAGGCGGGCGCCGACCACCTGGTGCGCGCCTGGCACGAGACCTACGGCCTGCCGACGCTGCTCACCAACTGCTCGAACAACTACGGGCCGCGACAGTTCCCCGAGAAGCTGATCCCGCTGATGATCCTCAACGCGGCCGAAGCGCGGCCGCTGCCGATCTACGGCGACGGCGGCAACGTGCGCGACTGGATCCACGTCGAGGACCACTGCGAGGGCGTGCTGCTGGCCCTGGAGCGCGGCGTCCCGGGCGGCCGCTACAACCTCGGAGCCGACAGCGAGCGCACCAACCTGCAGGTCGTCGACGCGCTGTGCGCGGCGCTCGAGGAGTTGCGCCCCGCCCGCGACAACGCGGCCCTGAAGGCGGCCGGCAAGGCCTCCTACCTCGAGCTGAAGACGTTCGTGAACGACCGCCCAGGGCACGATCGCCGCTACGCGATCGACTCCAGCCACGCGCGCGCGAGCCTCGGCTTCGTGCCGCGATTCGGGTTCGAGGACGGGCTGCGGCAGACGGTGCGCTGGTATCTCGAGAACGCCGACTGGTGCGAGGCCGTGCAGAGCGGCCGCTACCGGCGCGAGCGGCTGGGTCTCGCGGAGGGAGCGCGCGCGTGAAGGGCATCATCCTCGCCGGCGGTTCCGGCACCCGGCTCTATCCGCTGACCCGCGCGGTCAGCAAGCAACTGGTGCCGATCTACGACAAGCCGATGGTCTACTACCCGCTGACGACGCTGATGCTGGCGGGCATCCGCGAGATCCTCGTGATCTCGACGCCGGAGGACCTGCCCGGGTTCCGGCGCCTGCTGCAGGACGGCTCGGACTGGGGCCTGTCGATCTCCTACGCGGAGCAGCCGAGCCCGGACGGGCTGGCCCAGGCGTTCCTGATCGGCCGCGACTTCGTCGGCACCGACTCCGTGGCCCTCGCGCTGGGCGACAACGTGTTCTACGGCGCCGGCTTCGCCGACTCGCTGGCCGCGGCCGGCCAGCGCCGGACGGGCGCGACCGTGTTCGCCTACCGCGTGGCCGACCCCGAGCGCTACGGCGTCGTCTGGTTCGGCGCGGACGGGCGCGCCGAGGGCCTCGAGGAGAAGCCGAAGCAGCCGAAGTCGCACTTCGCGGTGACCGGCCTCTACTTCTACGACAACCGCGTGCTCGACATCGCTGCGAGCCTGAAGCCCTCGCCGCGCGGCGAGCTGGAGATCACGGACGTCAATCTCGCCTACCTGCGCCAGGGCGAGCTCCACGTCGAGGTGCTCGGCCGCGGCACCGCCTGGCTCGACACCGGCACCCACGAGTCGCTGCTGCAGGCCTCCACGTTCATCCAGGCGATCGAGACCCGGCAGGGCCTCAAGGTCGCCTGCCCCGAGGAGGTCGCGCTGCGCATGGGCTACATCGACGCGGGCCAGGTGCTGAAGCTGGCCCAGCCGATGGCCAAGAACGAGTACGGGCGCTACCTGATCCGGCTGGTCGAGGAGCGGGAGGAGCGCGGGTGAAGGTCCACGCGACCCCGCTCGACGGGCTGCTGCTGATCGAGCCGCAGGTCCACCGCGACGCGCGCGGCTACTTCCTCGAGACCCACCACCAGGGCCGCTACGCTGAGGCCGGCGTCGTCGGGCCCTTCGTGCAGGACAACCTCTCCTACTCGGTGAAGGGCACGCTGCGCGGACTCCACGCCCAGCTCGCGCCGCACGCCCAGGGCAAGCTGGTGCGCGCCGTCGACGGCGAGCTGTTCGACGTCGCGGTCGACGTCCGCCGCGGCTCCCCCACCTTCGGGCGCTGGTACGGCACGGTGCTGTCGGGCGCGAACATGCACCAGCTCTGGATCCCGCCCGGCTTCGCCCACGGCTTCTGCGTGCTGTCCGAGCGCGTCCACGTCGAGTACAAGTGCACCGACTACTACGCGCCCGCCCACGAGATCGTGATCCGCTGGGACGACCCCGAGATCGGCGTGGGCTGGCCCGCGGGCGAACGGCTGCTCTCGCCGCGCGACGCGGCGGCGCCGCGCCTGTCGGAACTGCTCGACCGGCTGCCGGCCTACTGAGCCCCCAGCTCGCTCTCGACCGCGCGCCACACGCGGTCGACGGCGATGCGGTCCATGCAGTCGATCGTCCGGCAGCGCTTGACGTAGCCGAAGATCGAACACGGCCGGCACGGCACCGGCTCGGACACGGCCTGCCCCAGCGCGGGCGGCCCCCACTTGCGCTCGTCCGAGGCGCCGAACAGCACCACGCAGCGCACGCCGAGCGCCTGCGCGACGTGGGTCACCCCCGTGTCGCAACCCACGTAGAGCCGGGCGCCGGCGACCACGGCCGCGGTGTCGCGCAGCGACAGCCGGCCCACGAGGTCGAGCACGGCCGAGCGCGACGGCAGCGCGGCCAGCACCTCCGCCGCCCTCTCGCGCGCGTCGGCGCCGCCGACCAGTGCCACCTCGTGGCCCGCGGCCAGCAGCCGCCGGACCAGCTCGGTCCAGCGCGGCGTCGGCCACTCCTTGCCGCGCCCGCCGCCGTACGGGAACACGACCACGCGCCGGGCACTGTCCGGAACCCCGTCGACGCGTGCGGGCAGCCGCGAGCGCTCGAGCACTCCCGCCAGCTCCGGGGGCCCCACGAGCGGTCCGCACAGCGGCTCGAACAGCCGCCCGAAGGCCAGCGACTCGTGCAGGTCCATCGGATAGTCGACGAGGTGGGTGTACAGCTCGTTGCGGGCCGGGTTGATCTTGAACCCGATGCGCGCGGGTGCGCCCGACAGCAGCGCGAACACGGCGGACGAGTAGTGGAACTGCTCGCTGTCGACGGCCACGTCGTGGCCGCGGCGCAGGGCGCGCGCAAAGGCGGCCGGCGGCCCGTCGAAGCAGGCCACGCGGTCGAAGGCGCCGGAGAGCTCGGCCAGCGAGGCGTTGCGGCGCTGGGCGATCAGCGTCAGCTCCAGGCCGGGCAGCGCCGCCCGCAGGCGCCTGACCGCCGGCAGCAGCAGCAGCAGGTCGCCGATGCCGCCTGGCCGCACCAGCAGCACCCGCCGCACGGCCCGCGGATCGATCTCGACGAACGGCGGGCCCGGCCGCAGGTGATGGTGCGCGAGCCCCAGCCCGCGCACCGCCAGGCCGCCGCCGACGCGGTCGGCCCACTTGAAGAGCGTGGTCGCCAGGCTCATGGCTCGAACCTCCGCAGGAGCCGCGGCCAGACGAGCAGGCCGGCGATCGCGAGCAGCGTCAGCGCCCGCCCGGCGTGATCGGCCGCCGTCGACCCGTAGCGCAGCGTCACCTCGCGCCCGCGCGGGTAGACGACCTGGAAGTGGGGCGTGGTCAGGAACGGCCCGTCCGCGCCCTCGGCCCGCCAGTTCGGGAAGTGCGACTGCTTCACGAGGTGCGGCTGCCCCGGGCAGTCGGTGGTGAAGCGCACCTCGCGGTCGTCGAAGCGCTGCACCTCGACCCGGCATCCGGTCCGCGCGGGGCGCGACGCTGGCGGTGCCGGCAGCGCCGCACCGTCGAGCGGCGCGCCCGGCGACAGCCCCGCCACCGGCGCGCCGCCCGGTGCCGTGACCCGCGCCGCGAACATCGCGGCCCCGCCCCGCTGCGACACCTTCAGAAGCAGATCGTTGCGGCCGGCAGAGACCGAAACAGGCAGGCGCGCGGCGTCGCGCGCGTCGCGGCGGGCCACCCGTCCCAGGTCGCGTCCGTTCCAGAAGACGCGCGCCTCGTCGTCGACGCCGATCCACAGCTCGGCGGGCGCCGGCGCCGCGGCGTGCAGCGCCACGTGGGCGTAGGCCACCACCTGCAGGGCCGGGTTGAGCAGCGCGTCGAGCAGGATCGCGCGGTCGCGCAACGCGGGCCGCCAGCCGCGGCCGGCGACCGGGTCCGCGCCCGGTCGCAGCGACGCCTCGTCGCGCCCGAGCGGGTTCCACGCGAGCGGGTCGGCCAGCGACGCCGCATGCGGGAACGGGCCCAGCAGGCTCCAGGCCAGCGGCTCCGCCGCGTCGCGGCGGGCCGACACCAGCAGCGCCGCGAACTCGCGGAGGCCGATCTCGGGCCCGGCCTCGGCCGGGAGCAGTTGCCCCGCGGCCGCCAGGATCACGGGGCGCTCCAGCAGCGCGGGCTGCGCGAACCACTCGACGGCGCGCTCCTTCCAGGCCCCGTCCCGCAGCACGAGCGGGTGCGCGGGCAGCACCTCGACCAGCGGCGCCGGGCCGCCGTCGCGGGCGAACACCTCGTAGTCGTCCGCCACCGCGGCGCGCGACCAGCCGCCGGCGGCCGCGAGGTCCCGCTTCAGGGTCGCGGAGTGGACGACGACGTGGGACACCGCGAACAGGTCCGCGTGGCGCAGCCCGCTGGCGAGGTCGTAGCCCGGCGGCGACACCAGCTTGGGGAACCCGGCGCACTCCTGGGAGAGCTCGCACTGCACGGTGTACGCGAAGAGGGCGCCAGTGGCGGAGTTGACGATGCCGCCGGCGAGGAACGGCTTGCCGATCGTCGCCGGCAGCGCCTCGAAGACGCGGTCGGACCCGAAGCGGCGGCCGGAGGCTCCCTGCTCGGAGACGAAGCGCCCGGGCGTGCCGCGCATCGCCGCGGCGATCGTGTCGAGGTGGGACGCGGCCGGCATCGCTTCGGCGCCGCGCATGTTCCAGCGGTACCAGCCACCCTCGTCGAGGTCCGGCCGGGCGACTCCCGCGGCGGCGAAGGCTGCGGCAGCGACCGCCAGCCAGGCGCCGCCCCCGAGGCGGCCGAGCACGCGCGCGAGCCCGAGCGCTGCCAACATCACGAGCGCAAAGAACAGGAACGGCCAGAAGCGCACGTTCGGAAAGCTGGCGTTGAGGCGGCCGCCGAGCTGGTAGAGCACGAGCGAGGCGGCCAGCATCAGCGCCAGCAACTGCTCGAGCCGGCCCCCGCGCGCGGCGGCGGCGAGCCCGGCCAGCGCACCGAGCGCGAGCCCGGGCGCGTAGCCCGGCAGCGTGCCCAAGAGCGGCGTGTCCCAGTCGCCGCCGAACTCCACCGACCAGCCGGTCTTCAGCACCAGCGGCAGCAGCCAGAAGCCGGCCAGCGCGAAGCCCGCGGCCTGCGGCAGCAGCAGCGCCGGCAGCCGCCGCGCCGCGCCGCGGCCCCACGCGGGCAGCAGCAGCCACAGCGAGGCCGCCGCGACCAGCGTGGTGAAGAAGTGGGACAGGCACAGCGCCGCCGTCAGCAGCGCCGTCCGCCGCCGCGGCCGGCCCGCTTCCAGGTCCGCGACCGCGTGGCCGAGCAGGACGCAGAACAGCGCGAACGACCACGAGTTGGCGATCATGCCGGCCAGCGTCGAGCGCACGTTCACGCCCCACATCGAGTGGGTGTCGACGAACAGCAGCGGCACGGCCGCGGCGGCCGCCAGCGCCGGCTGCAGGCCGTGGCCCGCGCGCCGCGCCATCAGCCACAGCGCCAGCGGCAGCGCCCAGACGCCGGCCATCGACGCCACCTTGAACACGACGTTCTGCGGCAGCGCCCACGAGAAGAGCGCCATCACGACGTAGGGCAGCGGGAAGTAGAACTGGAACATCGGGAAGCCGGCCCACCAGCCGCCTGCCCAGGAGATCACGGTGCCCTCGCGCAACGACCCGGCGAGGTGGGTCACGAGATAGTTGTGGGCCGGCGTGTCGCCGCCCGTCGGCGTGGTCGGCGAGAGCAGCGCGCCCGGCGGGAAGGCGACGCCGAGCACGACGTAGACGATCGCCAGCGTCGCGACGCCGGCGGCCCGCTCGCCGGGGCCGAGCCGCGCGGCGAAGCTCGCGGCCCACGCCTCGGCCCGCTGCGGCCAGCGGCGCCGAGCCAGCGGCCACAGCAGGCCGAGCGCGAGGCAGGCCGCGCCGAGGCCGAGCAGCGGCCGGCGCAGGGCGCCGAGCGGCGCGCTCGCGTGGACCCGTGCCAGCGCGGTCGCCCCGCGCACGTCGACCTGCGTGCTGCCGGGCTGCTCCAGCAGCACGAACAGGGGGTAGCTGGCGCCCGGCAGCGCGCCCGCGTCGGTCACCTCGAGGATGCGGGTGAGGCCGTCGGGGCCCAGCTCGACCTCGAAGCGCTCGGGCTCGACCCGCAACTCGCGCGGGGCCAGCACCCGGGCCTGCAGCCGGCGCGGCCGCCCGTCGAGGTTCACCACGTCGATCCGCCAGCGCGCCGACCCGGTCAGGTCGAGCGGCCCGGCGCTCACGTCGTAGCCCGGATCCGGCAGCGACGGCTGGCCGACCACCAGCCCCTTCACGTCCACCCCGGAGAGCGGCCAGCCGTTGCGGTCGCGCCACGACAGCCGCAGCAGCAGCGGGTAGGTGCCGGGCGGCCCGACGTCCGCCGGCACGTCGAGCGCGTGCTCGCGCCGTCCCCCCGGGCCCAGCGACGCCGGCGGGAACGCCTGCCGGCGCCCGGCGAGTTCGACGCTCAGGGCGAGGTCGCGAGCCTCGGCGTCGCCCTTGTTGACCAGCACGACGCTGGCCCGGCCGGCCTCGACCTGCAGCCGGCTCTCGATCGCGATCTGCTCCGCGACCGCGGGAGCCGACAGGAGTCCCGCGAGAAGCAGCCGGGCGGCCACGCGCCGCGGCCCGCTCATGCGGACAGCTTCCCCATCCGCGCCGCGAGTTCCTTGACCAGCTTGGCGCAGACCACGGCGGAGACGCCGGCCACGTCCTGCGCGGGGTTGAGCTCCACCAGGTCCGCGCCGACGACGGGCGCGCGCAACGCGTGAATCACGCGCAGCGCCTGGCGCACGGACAGCCCGCCCGGCTCGCGGTGCGAGACGCCGGGCGCGAACGCCGGGTCGAGCGCGTCGAGGTCGAAGCTGACGTAGCAGGGCCCCTCGAGGTCGGGCACCCAGCGGTCCCAGTCGTCGACGGGCACGATCTCGACGCCGAAGCGCGCGGCCTGCTCCCGCTGGTGGCCGTTGAGCGTGCGGATGCCGAACTGCACCAGCCGGCGGGCCAGGCCCGCCTCCATCACGCGCGCGAACGGGCAGGCGTGCGAGTGCGGGTCGCCGTCGTAGCGGTCGTAGAGGTCGGGGTGGGCGTCGAAGTGCAGGATCGAGACGGGACCGTGTCGGCGCGCCACGGCGCGCATCACCGGGAACGTCACCGAGTGGTCGCCGCCGAGGAACAGCGCCGGTCCGGCGAGAGCGCGCTCCGCGGCGGCGGTGATCGCGTCCAGCGCGGCGTCGCCGGTCCCGGGGTCGACGTCGCCCAGGTCCTCGAGGAAGCCCTCGAGGTCGGTGCCGTCTTCCGCCCACAGGTTCGAGGCTCCCGAGTGCAGGGCCGCGCGAATCGCCGGCGGCGCCGCGGCCGCCCCGCGCAGATGGGACGAGCGCTCGTCGTAGCGGAGCCCCAGCAGCCGCACCCGTGTCGTCACCGTGCGGAGGATAGCCGCCCCGCGGCGTTCTACAATCAGGCTCCTTGCGCCGCGCTTCCAAGTCCGTCTGGCTGCTCGCGGCACTGGCGCCGCTGGTGGTGCTCCTCCAGTGGATGGCCTTCCGCGACCTCCTCCTCGACGACGCCTACATCACCTACCGCTATGCGGAGAACCTCGTCCTCGGCCGCGGCTTCGTCTTCAACCCCGGCGAGTGGCGGCTCGGCTCCACCGCTCCCGGCCACGTCCTGATCGCCGCGGCGCTGCGCGCGCTGGTCGGGCACGACGCGCTGCCCGCGGCGATGGCCGTGGTCGGCTGCCTCGGCTGGACTGCACAGGCCGTGCTGGTGGTGCAACTGCTCGCGCCCCTCGGGCCCTGGCCCTCGCGGGTGGCGGCGGCCGGGGTGCTCCTGGGCGGGGCCGGCAGCGGGATGTTCGTCTCGCTCGAGACCAACCTCGTCGCGGCCCTGGTGCTGGCGAGCGCCCTGGCCGCCGAGCGGTCGCGGCCCGCGCTGGCCGGAGCGCTGGCCGGCCTCGCGGTGCTGACGCGCCCCGACGCCCTGGCCTGGGCGGGACTGCTCGCACTGTGGGGCCTGCGCTCGCTGCTCCGCGGAGCGGGAGGACCGGCGTGGCGGCCGGCGCTGGCGCCCGCGGCGGCATTCCTGGCCCCCGTGCTGCCGTGGGCGCTGTTCGCGATCCACGCCTTCGGCTCGCCGCTGCCGGCGACGGCGGCGGCCAAGTATCACCAGACGGCGCTCGGCGAGTACGCCCTGCACCTGTTGCGCGTGGGGCCCAGCCGGCTCGCCCCGGGGGATG
The DNA here is from genome assembly GCA_025994075.1 of Vicinamibacteria bacterium. Taxonomy (GTDB): domain Bacteria; phylum Acidobacteriota; class Vicinamibacteria; order Fen-336; family Fen-336; genus WYBL01. The sequence continues at coordinate 111,101 of JAMQGV010000002.1, read as the reverse complement.
CCTGGCCGGCACTGCTGGCGATCGCCGGCCTCGCGGCCTGCGGCGCCGCGGCCTGGTTCCGCGCGGGGGGCGCCGGGCCCGTGCTTCTCGCCTGGGCGGCGGGTCACGGCCTGTGCTACCTCGCGCTGCGCCCGCTCACGCTGTTCCTCTGGCACGTGTATCCGATCATGCTGCTGGTGGTGACCTGCGCTTTCGCGGGCGTCGTGGGCGTCGCCATGCATCCTTCGCTGCGCCCGCCGGTCCGCCGCCTGGCGCGGCTCGCCGTGGCCCTGCTGCTGGCCGTCGTCGTGCAGCGCGCCCACGCCACCGCCACCCGTTTCGACTCGAACTACTGGGGCGGACAGCGCACCCGCGTCTACCTTCAGGTCGCGGACTGGCTGCGCGCCCACGTGCCGCCGAACGGCCGCGTCGCGCTGATGGAGGTGGGGCTGATCGCGTGGCGCTCCGACGTCCGGGTCCACGATCTCGCCGGCCTCGTCACGCCGCGCACGCAGTGGATGCCGGCCGACGTGACCCACGTGGTGGCACTGACCCACTTCCCGCGCGACTTCAACCCCGGCCGCGCGCCCGTCGCGACCTACCGCGACGGGCGCTTCGCCGCCTGGATCTTCGACCTGCGGACGCCGGCCGGCCGCTGAACGTTCAGCAGCGCGGCGGCTCTGCCGGCTTCTCGTCCTCGCCCGCCGACCGGCGGGGCTGCGGCACGGCTCAGGTGGGCACCCCGAGCCGCGGCAGCACGACGGCCTGCAGCAGGAACCAGACGGCCAGGAAGCCGATGAACAGCAGCCCGTCGGACATCGGGCCTACTTGTTCTCCGGCGCGGGCACGCAGGGCCGCAGGCCGAACATGCGGAAGATGGCCATCGCCGGGCACGAGTTGGTGAAGGCCGACTGGAACAGGTTGGCGCCGACGAAGGCGGTCAGCCACACGAATCGCGGGTCGACCCACACCGTCAGGGCGATGGACAGGAGCACCATGAAGCCCGCCAGGGCCCGCAGCGCGCGTTCGATCGTCATCTTCTCTACTCCTCCGTGTGGACGGCCCCCGCGGCGCGGACTTCTTCCGCGCGCCCGCGGCGGGCGATCTGCGAATAGACGACAGGGACGGCCAGCCGCGACAGGAACGTCGCGGCGATCTCTCCGGACATCAGGGCCACGGCGAGGCCCTGGAAGATCGGATCGGCCAGCATCACGGCCGAGCCGACCACGACCGCCGCAGCGGTCAGCAGCATCGGCCGGAAGCGGACCACGCCGGCCTCGACGACCGCCTCCTCGAGCGGCATGCCCTCGGCCAGCTTCAGCTCGATGAAGTCGACCAGGATGATCGAGTTGCGCACGATGATGCCGGCGCCGGCGATGAAGCCGATCATCGAGGTGGCCGTGAAGAACGCCCCCATCAGCCAGTGCGCGGGCAGGATGCCGATCAGCGACAGCGGGATCGGCAGCAGGATCGCGAGCGGCACGCTGAAGCTCTGGAACCAGCCGACCACGAGGATCGCGATCAGGACCAGCACCACCGCGAAGGCGATGCCGAGGTCGCGGAACACCTCCCAGGTCACCTGCCACTCGCCGTCCCACTTGAGGGCCGGCTTCTCCGACGTGTCCGGCGCCCCGGTCCAGTGCTGCATGACCTTGACGCCGCCCGGCAGTTCGAGCGCCTCGACCTGGGTCTTGAGGTCGGCGAGGGCGTAGAGCGGGCTCTCGCGCTCGCCAGCCAGGTCGCCGAACACGTAGACGACCGGCTTCAGATCCTTGTGCAGGATCGGCTGCGGCTCGGGCCGGCGCTCGACCCGCACCAGTTCCGAGAGCGCCACCGAGGCGCCGCCCGGGGTCTCGACGCGGACCGCGAGGCGGGTGTCGAGGTCGGCGCGGTCGGCGGCGGACAGCCGCAGCCGCACCGGCACCGGCTCGCGGCTCGACTCGGTCTGAAGCAGCGCGGCGTCGCGGCCTTCGCCGGCAGCGGCGATGGCTTCGACGACGGCCATCGCGGGAACGCCCTTCAGTGCCGCCTTCTCGCGGTCCGGCACGAGCACGACCCGCTCGCGGGGCGCGCTCAGCGAGTCGTCGATGTCGACGACACCCTGTGTCTTCTCGTACATCCCGCGCACGATGCCCGCCAGCTCCTCGCGCGCCTGCGGCGACTCGCCGTAGACCTCGGCGACCAGGGTGTCGAGCACCGGCGGCCCGGGCGGCACCTCGACCACCTTGACCTTCGCGCCGCGGGCCGTGCCGATCTCCTGGAGCGCGGGGCGCAGGCGCTTGGCCAGGTCGTGGCTCTGCGCGTCGCGCTCCGACTTGTCGACCAGGTTGACCTGGAGGTCGGCCGCGTGCGGCATGCGGCGCAGGAAGTAGTGGCGCACCAGGCCGTTGAAGTTCACGGGCGCGGGAGCGCCGGCGTAGACCTGGACGTTCTCGACCTCGGGCACCGTCGCCAGGTGGCGCGCCAGCCGCCGCGCGGTCTCCAGCGTCTCCTCCATCGGCGTGCCCTCGTCGTGGTCGACCAGCACCTGCAGCTCGCTCTTGTTGTCGAACGGCAGCATCTTGATCTTGACCATGCCGAAGCCGACCAGCGCCATCGACGCCAGCAGGACCAGGAACACGGCCGACAGGAACATCACGCGCGGCCCGCGCTCGGTGACGAGTCGCGTCATCACCCGGCGATAGAGCCGCTCCGACCAACCCTCGGGGGCCTGGCCCTCGCCGTGCTCGCCGGCGTGGTCGTTCTTGAAGATGCGCAGCGCCGCCCACGGCGAGATCACGAACGCCACCACCAGCGAGAAGATCATCGCGGCCGAGGCGCCGGTCGGGATCGGCTCCATGTAGGGGCCCATCAGCCCGCGCACGAAGGCCATCGGCAGGATCGCGGCGATCACCGTGAAGGTGGCCAGGATCGTGGGGTTGCCGACCTCGTCGACGGCCTTGACCGCGACCTCGAACAGCGAACGCCCGGGTTTCATCCGGTGGTGCCGCTCGATGTTCTCGACGACCACGATCGCGTCGTCGACCAGGATGCCGATCGAGAAGATCAGCGCGAACAGGGTGACGCGGTTGAGCGTGTAGCCGAACACCGCGAACACGAACAGCGTCAGCGCCAGCGTCACCGGCACCGCGATCAGCACCACGAGGCCCGAGCGCCAGCCCATCGTGAAGGCGATCAGGGCCGCCACCGACAGCGTGGCGAGGAGCAGGTGGTGGACCAGCTCGTCCGACTTGTCGCGCGCGGTGCGGCCGTAGTTGCGGGTCACGGTCGTGCGCACGTCGGCCGGCAGCAGCCGGGCCCGCAGGGTCTCGGCCTTGGCCAGGGCGTCGTCGGCGAGCGTCGTCGCGTTGGCGCCGGAGCGCTTGGCCAGCGAGACCGTGACGGCCGGCACTTCGGTCCCCGCGGGCACTTCCGCGCTGCCCTCGTGGCGGCCGACGACGTGGAACACCGCGTCGGTCGCCTCGTCGGGGCCGTCGGTCACCTTCGCCACGTCCTTCACGTAGACCGGGCCGCCGGGACCCGCCGCGACGACGACCGCCGCGACGTCCTCCGCGGAGGCGTAGACCGCCCGCGCCTCGACCCGCGTCTCCGCCCCCGCCCGCACCGTGGTGCCCGCCGTCGCTCGCGCGGACGCCGAGCGCAGCGCGCCGGACAGCCGCTCCCAGCTCACGCCGTGAGCGGCGAGCCGCGCCGGGTCGGGTTCGACGCGCACCACCCGCGGCGCGCCGCCGATCACCTTCGCCTTCGCGACCTCGGGAAGCTCCGACAGCTCCTGCGCGAGCTCCGCGGCGATCGGCCGCAGCTCGCCGCTGCCGCGCTGCGGGCTCCACAGGGTGAGCGCCAGGAACGGCACGTCGTCGATCGAGTGCAGCTCGACCGCGGGCGGATACGCGCCCGGCGGCAGGAACGCGCCCAGCACCGACAGCCGCTCGAAGACCTTGACCAGGCTCGGCTCGTTGTGCTCGCCGACGTGGAAGCGCACGGTGACCAGCGCGTAGCCGGCACCCGCGGTCGAGTACACGTGCTCGACGCCCGGCAGGCCCCACATCGCCCGCTCGATCGGCGCCATCACCCGGTTGGCGACCTCCTCCGGCTCCGCCCCCGGCCACGCCACCGTGACGTCGACCATCGGCACCCGGATCTGCGGCTCCTCCTCGCGCGGCGTGGAGAACAGTGCGAGCAGTCCGACGATCAGCGCCGAGGCCGCGAGCAGCGGCGTCAGGCGGCTGTCGGCGAAGGCGCGGGCGACGCGGCCCGCGAGGCCGAGGTTGCTCACTGTCCGCCGCCCGCGACGACGATGCGGTCGCCGTCGGCGAGGCCCTCCGGTTGGACGATCACGCGCTCGCCGGCCGCGAGGCCCGCGCGCACTTCGACCCGTTCGTCGCTGCGCGCGCCGACGGCGACCCAGCGCAGGCGCGCGACGTCGCCTTCGGCGACGAAGGCGCCGACCAGGCCGCCGCGCTCGAACAGCGCGTTCGCCGGAATCGTGAGCCGCGCCGGCCCGCTGCCGGCGCCAGCCACCGGCAGCTCGAGGCGCGCGAAGGCGCCGGAGCGCACGCCGCTGCCCGGCTCCAGGTCGGCCTTGACCTCGACGCGGTGGGTCACCGGGTCCGCGGCCGGCGCGACCGTGGCGACGCGCACGCCGACCGCGTCGGCGCGGCCGTCCACCCGCAAGTTCAGCCGCTGCCCGACCGCGAGGCCCGCGGCGGCCCGCGCGGGCACGCTGGCCACCACCTCGAGCGCGCCCTGGCCCTCGACCACGATCACCGTCTGGCCGGGGCCGACCACGTCGCCGAGCCGGGCCGGGCGCTGGGCGACGACGCCGGCGAACGGCGCCCGCAGCACGGCGTAGGACAGCGCGTCGCGGGCCGCGGACACGGCGGCCGCGGCGGCGGCGGCGCGCGTCTCCGACATTTCCTTCTCGCGCGGCGTGGCGGCGCCGGTGGCGGCCAGCGCCTCGAAGCGCTGGCGGTCGGCCTCGGCGGCGCGCGCGCCGGCCTCGGCCGCCTGCACGGCGGCGCGCAGGGCCTCGTCGCCGAGCCGGGCCACGACCGCGCCCGCCTCCACGCGCTGCCCCTCGCGCAGCGGCAGCTCGACGACGGACGCCTGAATGCGGGCGGACAGCGCGGCCCGCTGCCGCGCCTGGACCGTACCGGGGACGTCGAGCGCCACGGCATCCGCGGTTCCGACGACGGCCACGCTCACGTTGCGCGCGGGCCGCGCGGCGGCCGCAGCGCCCGGCGCCGGCGCGGGAGCGCCCCCGCAGGCAGCCGCGGTCACGGCCGCGGTGATGAGTGCGATCTCTCGGGTCTTCATCTCTCTACAGCTCCCCCGCGGCGTGACGCAGCGCCGCCCGCGCCACGGCGGCGTCGGCCGCCGCGGCGATCTCGCCCAGCTCGGCGGAAATGGCCGCCGCTTCGGTTTCCAGTTCGTCGGTCAGGGTGGCGAGGCCCGCGCCGCGCCGCTCGCGGACGACGCGCAACGCCTCGCGCATCTCTTCGGCGCCGCCGCGGGCGGCCAGCCAGCGGCGGTGCGCGGCTTCGGCCTGGGCATGCGCCTGGCGCACCTCCAGCTCGACCTGGGCGCGCGCGTCGCGCTCCATCGCCCGCGCCGCCTGCTCGTCCGCACGCGCGGCGGCGATCCGCTTGTCGCGCCCCGCGTCCCACGTCCAGCGCAGCCCGGCCCCGGCCATGAACGACTGGCCGCTGCCGCCGTCGCGCCGGTCGTCGCGCAGGGCGACGGCGACGCCCAGTTCCGGCCGCGCCGCGAACGACTCCGCGCGCGCCGCGCCGGCGGCGGCCTCGCCGCGTTCGCGGGCGGCGACCACCTCGGGCCGCTCCGCCGCGCGCGCGACCAGCGCCTCGGCCGGCTCGGCGACCGGCTCGGGAGCGGGCACCTCGTCGACGGCCTGCAGCACCGCGCCGGGCGTGCCGATCGCGCGGGCCAGCAACGCCGCCGCGACCCGCGCATCGCCCTCGCGGGCGGCGAGGTCGGCCTCGCGCTCGCGGCGGCGCGCCTTCGCCCGCAGCAGGTCGGAGCGCAGCGCGTCGCCCTGGGCCTCGCGCTTCTCCACGTCGGACTCGCGCGCGCGGGCGGCAGCCAGCGCCCGCTGCGCCACGTCGACGGCACGGCGCGCCAGCGCCGCGCGCCAGTAGGCCGCGGTCACCTGCAGCCGCACGCCGCGCAGCGCGGCGTCGCTGCCCGCGCGGGCGGCACGCGCCGCGGCGCGGCCCGCCTCGGCAGCGGTGCCGATCCGGCCCCACAGGTCGACCGGCGCCTCCACCGCGACCGTGGTGCCGAGGTGCCAGGCGACGTCGGGGGCGTTCAGGCGCGCGGGATCGAAGTCCTCCTGGGCCACGATCCCCGCGTCCAGCCGCTGCGCGAAGAGCATCGACGGCCAGTCGCTCCAGGCGAGGCGCGACTCGGCGACGAGCCGCGGCCAGCGCTGTCGGGCACCGGCCTCGGCCCGGGCCTCGGCAGCGTCCGCGCCAGCGCGGGCCGCAGCCAGGGCGGGCGCCTCGGCGCCTGCGCGCTGGAGCGCCACCTGCAGCGTGATCGGCTCGGGTTCGGCAGCCCCGACGGGGATCGCCATCAGCACGAAGAGCCCCAGGACGATTCTGCGCTCAGCCACGGGCCACCTCCGTCACGCGTGCGGGACGCCGCGCAGGCCGCCGGCGCGGCGCCGCCTCGCCGCGGGCCTCGCGGGCCAGGCCGTCGCACACGGCCGAGCAGATGCGGGCGATGTACGGGTCGGCGATGCGGTAGTACACCCGCTGTCCCTCGCGACGTCCCGCGACCAGCCCGGCATGGGCCAGCGAGGCCAGTTGCTGCGAGACGTTGGGCTGGCGCTTGGCGCACAGCAGGGCGAGTTCGCCCACCGTGCGCTCCCGCTCCATGAGCGCCGACAACAGGCGCAACCGCACGGGGTCGGACAGCGCCTTGAAGCGCTCGGCCACCTGCGGGATCAGCTCCGGGTCCAGCATGCCTCCTCCTTCGACAAGTGCGAATATACGCATGTACGCATAGATCTGTCAAGCCCCTACACTCCGCCGGTGGACGAAGGCTTCGACTATCCGGCCCTGGTGCGCGAGGCACTGCGTGGCGTGGTGGCCCGGCTGCTGGCCCAGGTGGAGCGCGAGGGCCTGCCCGGCGCCCATCACTTCTACCTGAGCTTCGACACCCGGGCGCCCGGCGTGGTGCTGCCGCCGGTCCTGCGCCGCCGCTACCCGGAGGAGATGACGATCGTGCTCCAGCACCAGTTCTGGGGCCTGCGCATCGACGCCGAGGCGTTCGAGGTCACGCTGCGCTTCGCGGGCCACCCGGAGAAGCTGCGGGTCCCCCTTCAGGCCCTGACGGCCTTCGCCGACCCGTCGGCGGCGTTCGGCTTCCGGCTGGACGAGGGCGGCGAGGTGGAGCCTGCGGAGACGCCTGAGGTCCCGGAGACGGCGGCGGTCGAAGCTCCGGCGGGAGCGACCGAACCCGCCGCCGGCGAGGCCAAGGTCGTGGACCTGGGAGCGTTCCGCCGCGAGCGGCGGGACTGAGGCCTACGGCTTCAGCCGCATCTCCTCGAAGCGCACCTCGCCGTCGACTCGCGCCTGCCACTCGAGGCGATCGCTCAGCAGGTACATCTCGTCCTGCGAGTACAGCGGCAGGAACACCGCCTCCTCCGACGCGAGCCGCAGCGCGCGCTGCAGCAGTGCCAGCCGGCGGCGGGGATCGAAGACCCCGAGGTTGGTCTCGGCGATGCGGTCGATCTCGGGGTGCGCGAAGCCGTAGTAGTTGCCGGTGCCCAGGCCCCGCGCTTCGTCACGGCTGTGCAGCAGGTAGGACAGCAGTTCCGCGGCGTCCGCCGACGTGCAGCCCCAGCCCTCGATGTAGGTGTCGAAGCGGCCCGCCGCCACCTCTTCCGCCAGTCGGCGCTCCGGCACCTCGCGCCGCGTCAGCTTGACGCCCGCCTGCGCCCACTGCCGGGCCAGTTCGTCCTCGATGCGGGCGCTGCCGCCCTCGACCGTGAGGATCGACAGCTCGACGCCCGCGTGTCCCGCCGCCTCCACCATCTGCCGCGCCGTCGCCGGGTCGACCGGCGTCGCCGGCAACGTGGGGTCGAAGCCGAAGACCTCCGGCACCACGAGTTGCGTCGCCCCGCGCCCGTGACCGCGCAGCGCGTGCTCGACGATCGCCGCCTGGTCGGTGGCGCGGACCAGCGCACGCCGCAGGCGCACGTCGGCGAGCGGGTTGCGCGCGCCGCTGGGCAGCGTCGCCCGCGTGTTGAAGCCCAGGTAGAAGACGTAGAGCCCGGGCGAGGCCAGCAGCCGCTGCCCGGCCAGGTTGCGCTTCTCGAGCGTGTCGAGCACGCTCTGCCGCAGCAGCAGCGTGAGGTCGGGCTTGCCCGCCTCGATCCGCTCCAGCATGCCTTCCTGGGGGAGGAGTTCGACCTCGACGCGGGCGATCGCGGCGGGGTCGCGGGCGAACTCGCTGGCCTCGAGGTCGATCGCCCGACCCCGCTCCCAGCGCGCCACCCGGTAGCGGCCGCTGCCCAGCGGCCGCTCGTCGACCCGACCGCCCGTCTCGCGCAGGCTGCGCTCGCTGACGATCGGCACGAAGGCCATGTCGTTGAGGATCGCGACCGGGGCGTCGGTGCGGATGTCGACGGTGTGGTCGTCGATCGCTTCCACGGCACGGATGTGGCGGACGAACGCCGCCACCGGCGTTCCGGGAAGCGAGAGCAGCCGCTCGACGCTGAACTTGACGTCGGAGGCGCGCAGCGGCGTGCCGTCGTGGAACCGCGCGCGGCGGTCGAGGAAGAAGCGCCAGGTCCGCTCGTCCGGGTTGATCCAGCGCTCGGCCAGCCCCCCCACCAGCCGCAGAGATCGATCGAAGCGGACCAGCGGCTCGAACACGTTGCCGACGATGATGGATGTGATGCTGTCGACCGAGACGTGCGGGTCGAGGGTGGCGACGTCGGAGCCGAGCAGCACGCGCAGCGTGCCCTCCGGCTGCTTCGGCTTCTCGTCCCGCGTGCAGGCCGCCACCAGCAGGCAGGCGAGCGCGGCCCCCACCGCGATCCCTCGCAAGCTCACGATGGGCGGAGAGTACGTGGCGGCGGGGGCGGGGTCAACGGCCGGCGCGCGGCGCCCGGCCGACCCGCCTGAGCGCGCGAAGCAGTTCGCCGACACTGGCCGCCGCCGCGCCCGCGCCGCGCGGCTGGTGCGGTGGCGCGCCGTCGAAGCGCTCGGCGACCTGGCCCAGCACGCCTTCGCCGAGGTGAGGCGCGAAGCCGTCGAGCCAGGCGTGCACGGCGGCCTTGCCGGACTCGCCCAGCAGCCGCACGCGGGCGGCGGCCCAGAGCCCCGCCCGCCACGGCTCCGCCGGCCCGCCCGCCTCGGACCGCAGCCCGCGCGGCGTCAGCAGCGCGGCCTCCACCGCGGCGAGCGCGCGCAGCGCGGCCTCGCGCGGCAGCAGCACGTGGGGCAGGCCGAGGGCGTGGAGCTGCTCCGCGCGCAGCGTGAAGTCGGGCGCGCCTTCCGCGGAGACCGCGTCCGCGAGATGGCCGCGGAGGTCGCACCAGAAGACGCGCTGCACGCTCTCCCGGCAGCGCACGGCGGCGTGGGCGAGACCGCCCGCGCGCCCGCCGTCGCCGCGCGCCCGGGAGAGCTCCGCGGCGATCAGCAGCGCGTTGTGCCACAGCGCCTGCAGCTCGACCGGGCAACCGGGCCGCGCGTCTCCCGCGTCGGTCGCGACCTCGACCAGGCCGTCGCTGCGCACCCGCAGCCCCGCCACCGCGCCGCCCAGCCAGGCGTCGACGACGGCGTCCACCGCCGCCTCCAGCCCGCGATCGCGAGCCGCCGGCACGTCGGCCTCGCGCAGGCGGTGGACCGCGATCACGAACCACAGCGCCGCCTGCGCGTCGCCCGCCACGGCGGCTCCGCCCTCGTCTCCACTCGCCAGTCGCCCCGACCGCAACCGGTTCGCAAGCGAGTGCAGGACCTCACGCGCCTGGTCCACGCGGCCAGTGGCGAGGCACAGGCCCGACACCGCGATCGCCGCGTCTCGCGCGCGCTCCGCGGGACCCGGATACCCGGCCGCGAGCGCCGGGCCGTGCTCCCCGTCGCGCACGAAGAAGGCGTCCGCCGCCCTCCGCAGCTCGCCCTCCAGCCCGCCGACACCCGCGGACAGAGCGCGCTGGCGCGCCTTCTCCGCCAGCAGCAGCGCGCGCGGGTCGGCGGCCGGGTCCGCCCCGGCCGCGGCCAGGAGCGCCACCGCCTGCCCGGGCCGCAGCGCGACGCGGAACTCGCCCGGGCTCCACAGGTCCTCGTGGCCCTCGAGACCCTGCTCGCGGTCGAGCGCGTACTCGCAGTGCCGGTACCACCAGCCTTCGCCCCCCCAGCGCGCGCCCGGCAGCCGCATCACGAGCGCGGGCCAGCCCGTGAGCGGGACGCTCGCGACGGCGTCGCCGTCGCGGGCGACGTCGCGCCGCAGGTCGTCGCGCTCGCGCTGCAGCTCGTCGACGCCGCGGTACGCGAGCAGCGGCCGGACAACCAGCTGCGCCGGCTCGCCGTCCCACTCGTACTGCACGACGACCGCGTCGGTGTCGTGGAGGCGCGCGACCGTGCGGACCAGCCGGCCGCGCGCGGTCTCGTGGACCAGGCACGGCAGCGGGTCGAGCGTGAACGCCTCCGCCCGCTCGAAGCCGCGCGGGTGGATCGCCCCGTCGTAACGCGCGGTCGCGAGCTCGATCATCTCGCCGTCGGAGAGCTCCAGCCGCTCCTCGAGCCGCGCGAGCAGGTTGACGCGGCCGGCGGGCGTCGCGACCACCAGCAGCCCGTGCTGGCGGCGCGCGTTGAGGCCGAGCACGCCGCTCGCAGCCCAGCCGCCGCGACCGTCGGCCTGCCACCACTCCAGCCGCTCGGCGCGTTCGACGTCCCGCAGCAGCTCGCGGCCGAGCGCCCTCATTCCGAGTCCGATGATATCCGGCCGTCGAGCGCGGCCGCGCCCCGCTCCTCTGCGAGGGCCCGCGCGAAGGCGCCCCCCGCGGAGACCAGCGCTTCCCAGCGCCCGCGCTCGACCACCCGGCCGCGGTCGAGCACGACGATCTCGTCTGCCGCCTCGAGCCCCGCCAGCCGGTGGCTGACGATCAGCGTGGCGCAGCTCTCGCGTTCGGCGAACAGCCGCGCGATCACTCGCCGCGCGGTCTCCGTGTCGAGGTGCGCAGTCGGCTCGTCGAGCAGGCGCACGGGCGCGTCGCGCAGCAGCGCCCGCGCCAGCACCAGCCGCTGCCGCTCGCCGCCGGAGAGCGCGACGCCGTGCTCGCCCACCCAGGTGGCGAGTTGCTCCGGCAGCCCGCGCGCGAAGGCGGCCAGTTCCGCCCGCTCGAGCGCGTCCCACAGCCGCGCGTCGTCGGCGTCCGGCGCAGCCAGGCGCAGGTTCTCGGCCAGCGTGCCCGCGAAGACGTGGTCGCGGACCGAGGCCACCGCCAGCCGCTTGCGCAGCTCGGCCGCGGCGAGCCGCCGCACGTCCACCCCGTCCAGCAGCAGTTGCCCGGGAGCGACGTCGTGTGCCCGCAGCAGCAGTTGCACAAGCGTCGACTTGCCCGCCCCGCTCGGCCCGACCAGGGCCACGACCCGGCCGCGCTCCAGGACCAGGTCGAGCCCGTCCAGCGCGAACGCGACGGGCTTCGCCCGGCGCCCGAACCCGTCCTCGTACGCGAAGCGCAGGCCGCGCGCTTCGACCCGCCTGCCCGGGCCCGCCACTTCCGGCGCGCCCGGATCGCGCACCGCCGGCTCCGCGTCGAGCAGCGCGGCGACCCGGGCCGCGGCGGCCTCGATCCCGCCGCGGACGCGGAACGCGGCGGCCAGCGGCGCCACCACCTCGAACCCGGCCAGCGCCACGAGGGCGATCACGGCGAGCTGAATCCCGTCGAGTTCCCCCGCGCGGACCAGCGGGATCGCGAGCGCCAGCAGCGCGACGACGCACAGGTCGGTCGCCGCTCCCGACAGCGCGGTGCCGGCCAGCGCGCCGCGCGCCCCGCGCCGCTCGTCGGCTGCCATCTCGCGGGCGAGGGCCGCCACCTCGTCCGCGTGGTCGCGCCCGCGGCCGAACGCGACCAGGTCGGGCAGCCCGCGGATGCCGTCGACGAGCCGCGCGTGGAGCGTGGCCCGGCGAGCGACGCGGCGGGCCTCCCCGGCGCGCGTGAGCTTCAGTACCAGCAGCGGAGCGATCACGCCCGCCGCCAGCACTCCGGCGGCCCACGCGATGGCGAGCGCCGGACCGCGCGTGGCCAGGAACGCGCCGACGCCCGCGGTCGCGAGCGCCGCGGCGGCCATCGGCGCCAGCAGCCGCGGGTAGGCCGCTTCCAGCTCCTCGACGTCGGCCACGACCCGCGCCAGCAGGTCGCCGCTCGTGCCGAGCCGGCCGGGGCCGAGGGGCGCCAGCCCGCGCGCCAGCTTCGCGCGCCAGGCGCCGGACGCGCGCAGCGTCACGTCGTGCACCACCAGCCGCTCGAGGTAGCGCGACACCGCGCGCGCGAGGCCGAAGAAGCGCACGCCGGCGATCGCCACGTGCAGCGCGGCGATCGACGGGCGCAGCGCTGCTTTCGCGATCAGCCACGCCGAGCAGGCCATCAGCAGCACGCCGCTGGCCGCGGTGGCGAACAGCAGGCCCGCGCCGAGCGCGGGGCCTCGACGGCCGACGACGCGCCACGGGGCGAGGCGGAGGATCGCCTTCACGGCGTGCCCCACAGCCTGGCGAAGCGGCTGCCGGCCGCGCGCAGCTCGCGTGGCGCCCCCTGCTCGACCACGCGGCCGGCCTCGAGCACGACCACGTGGTCGGCGCTGGCGAGGGTCTCCAGCCGGTGGGCGATGACGAGTGCAGTGCGCCCGCGGCAGAGCTCGCGCGCCGCCTCCGACAGCCGCGCCTGCAACGCCGGGTCGAGGTGCGCGGTCGGCTCGTCGAGGATCAGCAGCGGAGCGTCCCTCAGGAACGCGCGGGCGAGCGCCAGGCGCTGGGCCTGGCCGCTCGACAGCCGCGCGCCCGCCTCGCCCAGCGGCGTGTCCCAGCCGCGCGGCAGCTCGGCCAGCACCTCGTCGAAGCGGGCGAGCGCCGCGGCGCGCTCCAACTCGCCCGCCGCCGCGCCTGGCCGTGCCAGCAGCAGGTTCTCGCGGGCGGTGCCCGCGAACAGGTGCGGGCGCTGCGGCACCCAGGCGATGCGGCGGCGCCAGGCCTCGGCCTCGAGGTCGGCGAGCGCCTGGCCGTCGACGGCGATCCGTCCGGCGGCCGGCTCGAGGAAACGCAACAGCAGCGCCGCCGCGGTGCTCTTGCCCGCCCCCGACGGCCCCGCGAGCGCCGTCGTGCGGCCCGCGGGCAGCACGAACGTCGCCCCGTCCAGCGCCGCGCGGCCCCCGGCGTAGGTGAAGGACACGCCCTCGAACGCGACGCCCTGCGCGGGGCCGTCCGCGGGTGCGACGAGCCGCCGGCCCCCGCTCGCGTCCGACGCCGGCGTCTCGAGCAGCGCGAAGATGCGGGCCGCGGCGTCGCGGCCGGGCATCGCCGCGTGGAACGAGGCTCCCAGCGCCCGCAGCGGCTTGTAGAACTCGGGCGCCAGCATCAGCACGAACAGCGCGGGCGCGAACTCCACGTGGCCGTGCAGCAGCCGCAGGCCGACCTGGACGGCGAGCAGCGCGGTGCCGATCGTCGCCAGCAGCTCGAGCACGAAACCGGACAGGAAGGCGACCCGCAGCACCCGCATCGCCGCCACCCGCAGCCGCTCCGCGGTCCTCCCCACCTCGGCGGCGTGGTCTTCGGCGCGGCCCAGCGCCACCAGCGTCGGCAGGCCGTGGAGGCCGTCGAGCAGCCGCGCCGACAGCCGGCCCAGGGTGCGCCACTGCTCGGCCGTGCGGGCCGCGGCGAGCGAGCCCACCAGCGCGGTGAACAGCGGGACCAGCGGCAGCGTGACGAACAGCACGAGCGCGGACAGCGGGTCGGCGGCGTACACGGCGGCCAGGATCGCGAGCGGCACCAGCGCCGCCAGCAGCGCCTGCGGCAGGTACTGCGAGAGCGTCGCGTCGAGCGCGTCGACGCCGGCCGTCGCGGTGCGCACCAGTTCGCCGGCGCGCTCTCCGGCCACGCGGTGCGGCCCCAGCGCGACGAGGTGGTGCGCGAGGCGGTCGCGCAGCTCCGCGCGGGTCCGGATCGAGAGTTCCTGGGCGCAGGCCTCGCCGGCCGCGCCGGACACCGCGCGGGCGACTGCCGCCAGCGCGAGCAGGATCAGCCAGCCCGCGGCGGCGGCGCGGTCCGCGCCGCCGAGAAACGCGAAATCGATCAGCCGGCTGAGGCCGAAGCCCTGACCGACGGCGAAGAGCCCGGCCAGCAGGCCGAAGCCCACCGCCCCGGCCAGCGCGAGGCGCTCGCGCGCCCCGCGCGGCCAGAGCCGGTGATCGATCAACGGCTCGTCAGTACTCCAGCTTCGCTTCCGCCGTGACCCGGTGCCGGAACACCCAGTACGTCCAGCCCTGGTAGACGAGCACCAGCGGCACGAAGATCAGCGCCACCCCGCTCATGATCGCGAGCGTGTACGGGGTCGAGGAGGCGTTGTAGATGGTCAGGCTCCACTCCGGGTTCAGGCTCGACACCATCACCCGCGGGAAGAGGGCGATGAAGATCGTCGCCGTCGACGAGGCGATCGTCACGCAGGTCAGGGCGAAGGCCCAGCCCGGGTGCTCGCGGTGGATCAGGGCGCCGGCCCCGAGCAGCGAGCCGATCGCCAGCAGCGGCACCAGGCCCGGGTTGAGGCCGAGGCCGCGGAAGCCGTCCGTCCAGGCGTAGGTGCCGGCCACGAACAGGAACACCAGCACCGTCGCCACCGGTCCCACCTTCTTCGTGACCGCCAGCGCCCGCGAGCGGATCGGCTCGGTGCTCTTCAGGTTGAGGAACAGCGCCCCGTGGGTCAGGAACACGAAGACGCTGGCCAGCCCGGCGATCAGCGTGTAGGGCGAGAGCAGGTCGAAGAAGCCGCCGACGAAGTGCTTGTCGGCGTCGATCGGCACGCCCTGCAGCAGGTTGCCGAGGGCCACGCCCCACAGCAGCGCGGGCACGGCGCTGCCGAAGAAGATCGCCCAGTCCCAGGTGGCGCGCCAGGCCGGGTGCTTGTCCTTCGAGCGGAACTCGAAGGCGACGCCGCGCACGATCATCGCCACCAGCATCAGCAGCAGCGCGATGTAGAAGCCGCTGAACAGCGTCGCGTACCAGTGCGGGAAGGCCGCGAAGATGGCGCCGCCCGCGGTCAGGATCCACACCTCGTTGCCGTCCCAGAACGGCCCGATGGTGTTGATGATGCGGCGCCGCTGGTGGTCGTCCTCGCCGAGGAACGGCAGCAGCATGCCGACCCCGTAGTCGAAGCCCTCGAGCACGAAGAAGCCGACGAAGAGCACCGCGATCAGCACGAACCAGAGGATGTTGAGATCCATGGCGCCCTCCTTCAGGCCTGCGCGGGAGCCAGCGCGGCCGGCTCCTCCTCGGCGTGCAGCGCGACCGCCTCGATGCCCTTCCTGCCGTACTTGGCCAGCAGGTAGAAATCGGCGGCCATCAGCGCGCCGTAGAGCAGCGTGAAGACGACGAGCGACAGCCCGACCTCGCCGGCGGAGACGTTCGGCGAGACGGCGTCCACGGTCTTCTGCAGGCCGTAGACGATCCACGGCTGGCGGCCCAGCTCGGTGAAGATCCAGCCCGCCGCGTTGGCGACGTGCGGCAGCGCGATCGCGGGGACCAGCAGGCCCAGCAGCAGCTTGCCGCCCTCCACCCGCTCCTTCAGCACGAGCCAGGTGGCCCAGGCGGCCAGCGCCAGCATCACGATGCCGGCGCCCACCATCACGCGGAACAGCCAGTAGGTCCACATCACCGGCGGCACGTAGTCTCCGGGCCCGTACTTCGCCTCCATCTGCGCCTGCAGGTCCTTGATGCCCTCGACCTTGCCCTCGAAGCGGTTGTAGGCGAGGAAGCTGAGCAGGCCGGGTACCTTCAGCGCGAAGACGTCGCGCTGCTGCGGCTCGTTGCCCCAGGTGAACAGCGACATCGGGGCCGGGTCCTCGGTCTCCCACAGCGCCTCGGCCGCCGCCATCTTCATCGGCTGGATCGTCATCATGTACTGCGCCTGGTTGTGGCCGACGACCGAGACCGCGATCGTGGAGACGAGCGCGTAGACCGCTCCCACCTTGAACGAGAAGAGGAAGCCCTCGCGATCGGCCGGGGCCGCGCCCCGGCGCAGGTGCCAGGCGCTGACGCCCAGCACGAAGAAGGCGCCGGTGGCCATCGCCGAGGTGATCACGTGCGGGAACTGCACGAACACGTGGGGGTTGGTGATCAGCGCCCAGAAGTCCTCCATCTCGGCGCGCCCGTTGCGCAGCACGTAGCCGAGCGGCTGCTGCATGAACGAGTTGGCGATCAGGATCCACAGCGCGGAGACGTTGGAGCCGATCGCCACCAGCCAGATCGAGGCCAGGTGCGCCTTTCGCGGGATCTTGCTCCAGCCGAAGATCCAGACGCCCAGGAAGGTCGACTCCAGGAAGAAGGCGAGCAGCGCCTCGATCGCCAGCGGCGCGCCGAACACGTCGCCGACGAAGCGGGAGTACTCGGACCAGTTCATCCCGAACTGGAACTCCTGGACGATGCCGGTGACCACGCCCATCGCGAAGTTGATCAGGAACAGCTTGCCCCAGAAGCGGGTCAGCTTCTCGTACATCTCGCGGCCGGTGACGAACCACAGGGTGTGGAACAGCACGACCACCCAGACCAGGCCCAGCGTCAGGGGCACGAAGAAGAAGTGATAGACCGTCGTCGCCGCGAACTGCAGCCGGGCGAGGGTCAGGGCGTCCATGATGGAGTTCCTCCTCTATTTCTCGGGAAGGGAGTGGTTCAGGGGAGCTTCGGCCCATGCGAAGCCCCGCAGCTCGCCGGCCCGGAAGCCCGTGGCGGCGTCCAGCGGGTAGGCGGCGCGGATGGCCGCGGCCGCCGCGGGGTCGAGGTCGGAGGCCGTTCCGTGGCAGCGCGCGCAAGGCCCCGCCATCGCGATCGGCCGCAGCAGGCCCACCTTGTCGCCGAGCGCGAAGGCGGCGGGCGCGACGTCCGCTGCCTGGCGGCCCGCGGCCGCCTTCACCGCGGCCTCGGCCCAGGCGGGAGGACGGTTCTCGGGATTGCGCAGGCGGTCGCTGGTGCGTCCGACGACGACTCCCGCCGCGCGTCCCACCTCCGCCGACAGCGCGGGCGCCTCGTCGCGGCACACGGCCACCGCCTTCGCGGGGCCGCCCTTCTGCATCTCCTCCATCAGCCGCGCCGTGAGGCGCTGGCGCAGCGCGACGAGGGCGTCGTCCGCCGCCGCGACGGCAGCCTTCAGTTCGGTCGGCGCGGCCTCGGGTGCGAACGACTGCTGCGCGCCGAGCGTGAACGAACTGGCCGTCACCACGACCGCGACCGCCACCCGCACGGGTGCTTTCATCGCTCGTCCTCCGTGGAACCGGTTTCTCTCGGCGATCGAGCCGGGGACGGGACCAGCAGCAGGCCGACGAGGGCTCCGTAGGGCCCGGCGACCGCCGGGCGGCAGAGGATGCTTCAGGTGCCCCCCGCCAGCGAATAGAAGTGGCCGAAGACCAGGAAGGCAGCGGCACCGAGCGATGCCGCGACGAGCCGCCGGGGCCAGGGCGAGCGGGCCATCGGCCCCATCCTCTCACCGTGTGGCGCTTCGTTCACCCACTCTCCAGGCCGCTCGCGCAAAAAAGGGATCCCCGCTCGGGTGTTGCAACCCGCGTGCCCGAGTCCCCCCGCCTCGCGGCGCAAACGGCGCTGCGGTACGCTTCACGGAATGTCGATCCGCAAGGGAACCGTCGTACGCCACCGCAACGCGGCCGAGTGGGGCCCCGGCGTCGTGCTGGGCCAGACCGGGGCCGACACCGACCTGTTCTTCCTCGCCGGCGGCCGCCGCCGGGTCCGCGGCGACGCGCTGGCGCCGACCGCAGGCCGGCCCGAGGAGCGCGACCTGCTGGCGCTGGCCGCATCGCTGCCCGACCAGAAGTGGGCGCGCGCGAAGCACCACGTCTACGTGATCGCGCTCGCGGACACCGTGCGCCGCGACGCCGCCTTCCGCGAGCGCAACGCCGCCATGCAGCCCGACCTGCCCTGCTACTACGTGGGCCTCACCGGCCACCCGCCGGAGAAGCGCCTCTCGCAGCACCTGCGCGGCTACAAGTACAACCGCTACGTGAAGGCCTCGGGCCCCGACGAGGCCCGCCTGTGCCCGCAGCGCTACGCCCACTTCAACCCGCTGCCCTTCGAGTTCGGCGAGCACTTCGAGCCCTGGCTGGCGGAGACCCTCCGCAAGCGCGGCCACGGGGTCTGGCAGGGGTAGAAGCGACGAACGCGCCGGCCGGGATCGCCCGGGCGGCGCGTTCGGTGCGGCGGACGAATTCAGCGGACTAGAGGTTCTCGATCAGCGCGTCCGCGAACTCCGAGCACTTGATCTCCTTCGCCCCGTCCATCTGGCGGGCGAAGTCGTAGGTCACGCGCTTCTGGGCGATCGTCTTCTCGATCGACTTCTCGATCGCCGCGGCCGCCTCGGTCCAGCCGAGGTGCTGCAGCATCATGCAGCCCGACAGGATCACCGAGCCCGGGTTCACCTTGTCGAGGTCCGCGTACTTCGGGGCCGTGCCGTGGGTCGCCTCGAAGATGGCGTGGCCGGTCTCGTAGTTGATGTTGCCGCCCGGCGCGATGCCGATGCCGCCGACCTGCGCGGCCAGCGCGTCGGAGAGGTAGTCGCCGTTGAGGTTCGGCGTGGCGAGCACCGAGAACTCCTTCGCCCGCGTCAGCACCTGCTGCAGGGTGATGTCCGCGATCGAGTCGCGGACCAGCAGCTTCCGCTTCCACTTGCCGTCGCCGTGGGTCGCCCACAGCGCGAGACCGGCCTCGACCTCCTGCCGGACCTTCGCCTTCTGCTCGTCGGTCATCAGGTCGTAGCCGGGCTCGATCGCCTTGGCGTTGTCCTCGACCGAGATGTTCGCGTCCTTCTCCTTGTTGCCGAGGATCCAGGTCTCGCGCTCGGTCACCGTGTCGGCGCGGAACTCGCGGGTGGCCACACCGTAGCCCCAGTCGCGGAACGCGCCCTCGGTGAACTTCATGATGTTGCCCTTGTGGACCAGGTGCAGGCTCTTGCGGCCGAACTTCAGCGCGTAGCGGATCGCCGCCCGGATCAGCCGCTCGGAGCCCTCGCGCGAGACCGGCTTGACGCCGATGCCCGAGGTCTCCGGGAAGCGGATCTTCTTCACCTTCATCTCGGACTGCAGCCAGGCGATCACCTTCTTCGCCTCGGCGCTCTCCGCCTGCCACTCGATGCCGGCGTAGATGTCCTCCGTGTTCTCGCGGAAGATCACCATGTCGACGTCCTGCGGCTTCTTCACCGGCGACGGCACGCCCTCGAACCAGCGCACCGGGCGCAGGCAGACGTAGAGGTCGAGCTCCTGGCGCAGGGCGACGTTGAGCGAGCGGATGCCGCCGCCGATCGGCGTCGTCAGCGGGCCCTTGATGCCGACCAGGTAGTGGCGGAACGCGGTCAGCGTGTCGGCCGGCATCCACTCGCCGGTCTTGTTGAAGGCCTTCTCGCCGGCCAGCACCTCGAACCAGGCGATCTTGCGCTTGCCGCCGTAGCACTTCGCCACCGCCGCGTCGAACACCCGCACCGACGCGCGCCAGATGTCGCGGCCGGTGCCGTCCCCTTCGACGAACGGGATGACCGGGTTGTCGGGGACGTTCAGCACCCCGTCCTGGATCGTGATCGTGCCGCCCGCGGGGGGCGTGAGGTCCTTGAAGTTCACCATGGTGTGAGCAGTCTACTCCTTGAAGAAAAGGCCCTAGCCGAGGCGGATCGCCTTGGCTTCCTTGACGCCTGCGATCCGGCGCAGCGCCTCCAGGGTCTCCAGCGTCACCTCGCCGTCGACCTCGATCATCATCACCGCCCGCGCGCTGCCCGGCTTGCGGCCCACGGTCATCCGCGCGATGTTGATGCGGCGGCCGCCCAGCGTCGAGCCGATGTGGCCGATCACGCCCGGCGTGTCGTCGTTCTTGACGTAGAGCACGTGGCCGGCCGGGATCGCGTCGACCTCGACGCCGTCGACGTCCACCAGCCGCGGCTGGCCCGGCCCGAAGTAGGTGCCGGACACCGAGAGCTCGGCCTCGCTGGTCTTGAAGCGCACCGCGACCAGGTTGGCGAAGCTGAGCTGGGCCGAGGAGGTGGACTCGACGAGCTGCAGCCCGCGCTCCTTCGCCGCCTGCAGGGCGTTGACGACGGTGACGCCCGTCGCGCTGCCGCGCAGCACGCCCGCCACCGCCGCCGGCAGGATCGGCTTCAGGTCGAGGTCGCGGAAGTCGCCGTAGAGCCCGATCTCCAGCCGCTCCGGCTTGCCCGGCAGCGCCTGGCCGACGAACGCGCCGAGCCGCTCGGCCAGGTCCATCGCCGGCTTGACGTGCTCGTAGATGTCCGAGGAGAGCTGGAAGAAGTTGACCGCCTGCTGGATGATGCCGCCCTTCAGGTAGTCGCGGATCTGGATCGCGATGTCGGTGCCGACCTTCTCCTGCGCCTCGGCGGTCGAGGCGCCGACATGCGGCATCGCCACCACCTTCGGGTGCTGCGCCAGCTTCCAGTCGACCGGCGGCTCCTTGGCGTGCACGTCGAGGCCGGCGCCGGCCACCCGCCCGGTCTCCAGCGCCTCGAACAGCGCCGCCTCGTCGATCAGCGCGCCGCGCGCGGCGTTGACGATGCGCACGCCCGGCTTCATCTTCGCGATCGTGTCCTTGTTGATGAGCTGGCGGGTCTCGGGGCTCAGCACCGAGTGCAGGGTCAGGAAGTCGGAGGTCGCGAACAGCTCGTCGAGCGAGAGCAGGGTGATGCCCAGGCCCTCCACCAGCGGCTGCGAGACGAAGGGGTCGTAGCCGACCACGTCCATGCCCAGCGCCTTGCAGCGCACGCCCATCTCGCGACCGATGCGGCCGAGCCCGATCACGCCGATCCGCTTGCCGCACAGCTCGACGCCGGCGAACGACTTGCGGTCCCAGGTGCCCTTCTTCATCGAGGCGTCGCCCTGGGCGATGTTGCGGGCCACCGCGAGCAGCAGCGCGAGCGCCAGCTCCGCGGTCGAGACCATGTTGCCGAGCGGCGCGTTCATCACGATCACGCCGCGGCGGGTGGCCGCCTCGAGGTCGATGTTGTCGACGCCGACGCCGGGCCGGCCGACCACCTTCAGGTTGGCGGCGGCGGCGATCACGTCGGCGGTGATCTTGGAGCTGGAGCGGACCGTGATCGCGTCGTAGGGCGCGACGATCTTGACCAGTTCCTCCGGCGGCATCGCCTTCTGGACGTCGACTTCGAATCCTTCGGAGCGCAGCACGTCGAGGCCGCGTTCGGTCATGCCTTCGAGGACGAGAATCTTGTGACTCACGGCAGGGACCTCCTGCGCGACGCGGCCCCCCGACGGGGGACCCGTTGGGCGTCCCGGGAATCCACAGAATTTGTGGAAATCTCTGTGGAAAGCTCGCGGAACGTCGCGCTAAGTGATTGCATGATGTCGACTTCTAGCGGTTTGCACTCTATGACAGCAGCGCGACGGAGGCATGCGATTTGCGTGATGGACCTTCGTTCGCGGGCACCGCTTCGAAGGCTCTTGAAGCGACGCATTGTAACCCCGCGAGTGTGCAGGATCACGTCCCCCGAACGGATGACGTTCGTTAGACTCGGGTGAGAGGAGTCGCCATGCGACACGCGTTCGCTGTCATCGCCCTGGTCTCGTTCGGGGCCGTCGCTTCGGCTCAGGAACCGGCGCCCGCCCCGCCGCGCGAGGCCGAGCCCGAGGAAGAATCGCGGGCGGCCGACTGCCCCGAGATCGTCGCCCTCCACTCGCCCTACGAGTTGTCCCGCTTCTACCGCGCCGGCGAGTCGCCGGGCGTCGCCCTCCCCGTGCGCGAGGGCGACGAGGCGGCCTGGCGGCTGGCTGCGCTCTACAGGAGCGGCGGGGTCGCCCCGGGCGGCTACTCGCGTTTCTTCGACGCCGGCTGGGCGCGCGAGCGCCGCGGCTTCGGCGCGCGCTGGCGCGGGGCCGAGGCCACGGGCCAGCCCATCGCCTGCCGCACCGAGCGGCCGGTCTCCGCGAAGAAGCGGTCCGAGTAGCCGGTCACCGGGCCCACCGTCTCGTCGCGCTCCAGCCGCTCCAGCCGGCTGGCCGGGAAGAACAGCGTCAGCGGTCCGATCAGCGCCTCCTCGCGGCGCCGCTCCTGGCGCAGCCAGTCCTCGTACATGCGCAGGTCGAAGCCGCGCAGCACGACGCCGGCTGCGTTCAACTGCACGAGCAGCCCCCACATCTTCTCGCGCGGCTCGTGGAGGTAGACGACGACCGGCGAGCCGGCGGCGAGGCCGAACTTCACCGCGCCCCGTCCCGCTTGTCGCGCAGGTGGCGGATCACGACGTCGGGCACCAGGCCCTCGATGTCGCCGCCGAGCTGGAACACCTCCTTGACGAGGCGCGAGGACAGGTACGAGTACTTCTCCGCCGGCATCATGAACACCGTCTCGACCCGCGGCTTCAGCCGGCGGTTCATCAGGGCCATCTGGAACTCGTACTCGAAGTCGGAGATCGCGCGCAGCCCGCGCACGATGACGGAGGCGCCGACCCGGGTCGCGTAGTCGACGAGCAGCCCGCTGAAGGTGTCGACCTGGACCCGCGGCTCGCCCTCCCACACCTCGCGCACGATGCGCACCCGCTCGTCGACGCTGAACAGCGGCTTCTTCTCCTGGTTGACCAGGATCGCCACCGTCACCCGGTCGAACACCGACAGCCCGCGGCGGATGATGTCGACGTGGCCGTTGGTGATCGGGTCGAACGAGCCCGGGAACACGGCCAGGGAGGCGCTGCGCTCGCTCTCGGTCATTCAGCCTCGTTTCTGCGCGCCGCCGCGCGGTAGAAGCTCAGGCAGTGGTCGCCGATCTTCACGACCCGGCGCCGCTCCAGGCCCCCGATTGTCTCCGGCAGCGCGCGCTTGTGGAAGTGCTCGGCGATCACCACCCCGTCATCCTCCAGCAGGCCCATGGTGCCGACCTGCTCGAGCACCTCTTCGTAGATGGGGCTGTCGTACGGCGGGTCGACGAAGACCACGTCGAAGCGCACGCCCTGGTCGCCGTAAGCCGCGAGCGCCAGCCGCGCGTCCTGGCGGTGGACCTTGACCTCGCCCGACGCGTCCTTCAGCGCGGCCAGGTTCTCGCGGATCGCGGCGATCGCCGCGGCCGCGTTGTCGACGAGCACCACCCGCGCCGCACCGCGCGAGAGCGCTTCCAGGCCGACCGCGCCGCTGCCGGCGAAGGCGTCGAGGAAGCGGCAGCCCGGCAGCACGGGCGAGAGGATGTCGAACAGCGTCTGCCGCACCCGCGCGCCGGTCGGCCGGGTGGCGAGCCCCGACGGCGCGGCGAGCCGCCGCCCCTTGTTGCCGCCCGCGAGGATGCGCGTCATCGTGCGCCGATCCTCGCATGCCGCGAGCGCGCGGAGGTACACTGGCTTCGATGCTGCGCGACCTGCCGCTGCCCGACCGCGCCTGGATCGAGCAGCACCGCGTCTGCTGGGAGCAGTTGCCGCTGCGCGAGATGGTGAAGGCGCACGGCCTCCAGTCGCACGGCGCCTGTCTCAAGCTCTACGCCCGCTTCGACGTTCCCGTGCCGGGACGCGAGCTGAAGGAGGTCGTGCACGAGGCCCACGCGCGCTGCGTGCGCCTGCTCGTGGAGGCGCTGCGCGACCACGCCCTCCCGTTGAGGGTCGACATCGACGCCTTCGACTTCACCGGCCACCTGCGCCCCGAGACCCACCACGCCCCGGAAGTCGAGGCCACGGCCCGCATCGTGGCCGACCGCGGCGGCGTGCCCGACCCGGTCGACCTGCACGAGACGCTCGCCCGCGCCGAGCGCTTCCTCGCGGAACAGGGCGTGCGCGAGAAGGTCTGGGAAGAAGCCCGTCCGACCGAAGTCCACTGATCAGGAGGAGGAGCCCATGTCCGTCGCCAAGGTGTCCGAGATCAGCGCCACGTCACCGAAGAGCTTCGAGGACGCGCTGCAGACCGCGATCAAGCGCGCCAGCAAGAGCCTGCGCAACATCCGCAGCGCCTGGGTCAAGGAGCAGACCGTCCGGGTCAACAAGGGCAAGATCACCGAGTACCAGGTCAACGTGCTGGTGACCTTCGTGCTCGACGAGTAGCTGCCCCGGGGGCGCCGGCCCGGCTGCCCCCGTCAGCGGCCCAGCACCAGCTCGAGCTCGTGGCGCCCGCCGTCGTCGCACAGCGGGACCGCGCCGGCGTCCACGAGGCGGCCGTCGAGGCGGGCGATGGCCACGCCGCGCGAGCGGCGCTCGGGGTTCCGCACCTCGATCGCGTAGTGGGTCGCACCGAAACGCCAGGCAATCTGGTACGAAGGCCAGGCCGCCGGGATGCACGGGTCGACGGCGAACGTGTCGCCGTGGCGGCTGAGGCCCAGCAGGCTCTCGATGCCGGCCCGGTACATCCAGCCCGCGGAGCCCGTGTACCAGGTCCAGCCCGCGCGGCCGGCGTGGGCAGGATGGGCGAACACGTCCCCCGCCAGCACGTAGGGTTCGCCCTTGTAGCGCTGGACCTCGGCCTGGGTTCGTGCATGGTTGACCGGGTTCAGCATGTGGAAGATCTCCGCCGCCTCGTCGCCCGCGCCCAGCCGCGCCATCGCCATCACGGTCCACACCGCCGCGTGCGTGTACTGGCCGCCGTTCTCGCGCAGCCCGGGCGGATAGCCCTTGATGTAGCCCGGCTCCTGCGACGAGCGATCGAACGGCGGCGTCAGCAGCGCGACCAGTTGCGGGCCGCGGCGCACGAGGTGGGTGCGCACCGCGTCCATCGCCCGCTCGGCGAAGCGCTTCGGCACGGCCCCGGACAGCACGGCCCACGTCTGCGCGATCGAGTCGATCTGGCACTCGTCGTTCTGGACCGAGCCCAGCGGCGACCCGTCGTCGTAGTAGCCGCGCCGGTACCACTCGCCGTCCCAGGTCCGCTCCAGGGTCTCGGACAGCCGGGTCGCCTCCCAGCGATAGCGCTGCGCGCGCTCCGCGTCGCCGCGGGCCTCGCACAAGGGCGCGAACTCGCAGAGCACGATGTGCAGGAAGAAGCCGAGCCAGGTGCTCTCGCCGCGGCCCTCGGGCCCGACCTGGTTCATGCCGTCGTTCCAGTCGCCGTTGCCGAACAGCGGCAGGCCGTGGGCGCCGGCCGTCAGACCCCGGTCGATCGCCCTCACGCAGTGCTCGAAGAGCGAACCCGTCTCGGCCGACACACGCGGCTGGAAGTACGCCTCGTGGCTGCCGGCGGCCAGCTCGGGCCCCTCCAGGAACGCCGCTCGCGCGTCGAACACCGCCGCGTCGCCCGTCGTCCGCGCGTAGTGGGCCGCGGCGTGCGGCAGCCACAGCAGGTCGTCCGAGCAGCGGGTGCGGGTGCCGCGTCCGGTCGGCTCGTGCCACCAGTGCTGCACGTCGCCCTCGAGGAACTGGCGCGCGGCCGCGCGCAGCAGGTGCTCGCGGGTCAGCTCGGGGCGGGTCAGGACCAGCGCCATCGCATCCTGGAGCTGGTCGCGGAAGCCGAACGCCCCGCCGGGCTGGGAGTAGCCGGAGCGTGCCCACAGCCGGCAGCTCAGGTCCTGGTACAGCAGCCACCGGTTCATCAGCAGGTCGAAGGAGTCGTCAGGCGTACGGACCCGCACCGCGTCGAGCGTGCGATCCCAGCCTGCGCTCACGGCCTGCAGCGAGGCCTCCGCGGCGGCGGCCGAGCCATGGCGAACGATCAGCTCGCGCGCGGCCGCCGCATCGAGCGCCTGGCCGAGCAGGAAGACGACGGTCCGCGTCTCGCCGGGAGCGAGCGTGAGCGACACGTGCAGCGCCGCACACGGGTCGAGCCCCGCGCCGAAGCGGCCGGAGAGGGCCTCCCGCGACAGTGCCGCGGGCTGGGCGAGCGA
Organism: Vicinamibacteria bacterium; assembly: GCA_025994075.1. GTDB lineage: Bacteria > Acidobacteriota > Vicinamibacteria > Fen-336 > Fen-336 > WYBL01. Next base: position 85,091 of record JAMQGV010000002.1, on the reverse strand, counting down.
GCCGTTGCGGCCCAGGAACGAGGTGCGGTCACCGGTGGCCGAACGCAGCGGCTCGCTGGCGTGGGCGAAAGCCACGTGCCCGGGGTACTCGGTGTTGTAGGGGTTGCGCGCGAAGAGGGCCCCGCTCGCGGCGTCACGTTCCGTCACGACGTGGGCCGCGTGCCCTTCGCGGGGCGGGCCCAGGGTCCACTCGTTGTACGCGAACAGGCCGAGCTGGCGCACGGACCGTCCCGGGTTCGTGACCCGGAGCCGCGACAGCTTCACCGGGTCGACGGCGTCGACGAACACCTCGAGCTCGCAGCGCAGGCCGCGGGTGATGCGCTCGAAGCGGCTGACCCCCGCGGCGTGGCGCACCAGCAGCCGGCTGCCCGCGGTGCGCGGCATCGGCCCTGGCGTCGGGTTGAAGAACTCCCCCGTCTCGTCGTCGCGCACGAAGATCGCCTCGGCGGTCGGGTCCGTGACAGGGTCGTTGGCGAACGGCGTCAGCCGGTTCTCGCGGCTGTTGCCCGCCCACGTGTACGCCGCTCCGCCGGCCGTGACGACCGTGCCGAAGCGCGGGTTGGCGATCACGTTGGACCACGGCAGCGGCGTCTGCTGCAGGCCCTCGACCCGCACGACGTACTCGCGTCCGCGGTCCGCGAACCCGCCGAGCCCGTTGTCGAGCGCCAGCTCCGGCACCTCCGGGGCCTCGTCCTGCGCGGTCGACTCGGCCGGCGCGCGGCCCGGGACCAGGTCCGCGGGCTCCGGCTCGGGCCAGTGTGCGTGCGCGTGCTCGAGCTGGGCGGCGAGGTCGCCGCGGTCTCCGCTCAGCACCGCGCGCGCCACGGCGCCGAGCAGCCGGCGCTCGGCCTCCGTCATGCGGTCCGCGCGCAGCAGGAATGCTCCGCCCGGCTGGTGGTTGGAAGCCCGCCACGGCCCGTCGTCGAGCAGCGCGGTGAGCCGGCCGTGCATCTCGTCGAGGTAGCTGACCGGGTGCTGGTTCAGGATCACGACGTCGGCGCGAAGGCCCTTCAGCCGCCAGTACTCCTGGGCCTGCAGCACCTCGCGCACCAGCGGCTCGTCGTCGGCCTCGACGACGCGCACGAGCAGGATCGGCAGGTCGCCCGAGATGCCGTGGGCCCACAACCCCTCCTGGCCGAGCTGGTTGCGTGCGAGCAGCTCGGGAGCCGCCCGCAGCGATCGATCGGCGTACAGCACGCGCGAGGCGAGGCGCTCGAAGACCGAGGCCTGCTCGCTGGAGATGCCGAGGTGGCGCAGCGCGCTGCGGGCGTGGGCGAAGGCCAGCGCGAAGGTGCGGGCCGCGGCCGACGGCTCGTGGTACTTCGCCGCCAGCGCGGCGGCAGTGTCGCGCGAGAAGGCCATGCCGGTGGCGAAGGCGAGACGCACGAAGCCGCCCGGCGCCAGCCGGATGCGCTGGCGCAGGCTGACCACGGGGTCGAGCACGACACCGGTGGTCCCGGACAGCGAGCGGCCGTCGAGAGCCTGCGGGTCGTCGGGACCTCGGCCGCGGCCGAGGAACCGCGCGCGATCCGTCTCCCACTCCAGCGGCCCCTGGCTGCGGCCCTCGAGGCTCAGCACGTGAACCGCCCACAACGTCTCTTCGCCCGCGGCGCGCGGGCGCCGCCGGCACAGCAGCGCGCCGCGCTCGGCGAGGTACTCGGTCTCGACGAACAGCTTGCCGAAGGCGGGATGGGCCAGGTCGGCAGCGGCGCTCGCGAGCACGATCTCGGCGTAGCTCGTGACCTCGATCTCGCGCTCGCGCTCGCTGTGATTGGTGATCGACAGCCGCCGCACCTCGACGTCGTCGTCGGTCGAGACCGCCACCTCGAGCAGGGTGGCGATGTCGTCGCGGCGACGGGCGAACGAGGCCTTCTCGGCGAGGAACGTGGCGCGGTATTCCCCCGGTTCGGCAGGGACCCGGCCGCCCACCGGCTGGTGGGTCGCCGACCACACCGCGCCGCTGCGGACATCTCTCAGGTACACGAACTGGCTGCCGGGGTCGCGGGTGACATCCTCGCGGTGGCGGGTGACGACGCGGCCGCGGCAGAAGCTCGCGCCGCCGCCGGAGTTGGTGACCACGGTCGTGTAGCTGCCGTTGGAGAGGAACTGGGCGTGCGGCCACAGCGTGTGCGGCGAGCGGAACCGGCGCACGATCTGGGCGGGCGCCAGGCCGGCCGCGCGTGTCTGCTCGGCGGGCCGCGGCTGGGTGATCGCGGCGTGGCGCGGCACCCGCTCCTGAAGCAGCAGCTCGGTGGCCTGCACCCGCGGGTCGGCGTGGAAGCGGCGCACCATCGCGTCGCCGCGGAGCACGTTGGCCAGCGCGACCAGCGTCATGCCCTGGTGGTGGGCCATGAAGGCGTGCACGACCACCGGGCCGGGCGCCGCCGCGCTCTCCCCCGCCACCAGCTCCGCCGCCGCGCGCGGCGTGCAGTCGATCGCCTCGAAGTAGCCGTAGGCTCCGGTTCTGCCCTCGGCGGACAGCCGGCGGAAGTTGCGCGCCGCCTGCTGCGGCTCGAGCATCGCCGCCAGCGCGGTGGCGTAGGGCGCCACCACCAGCTCGTCGGCCAGGCCGCGCTTCAGGCCGAGCCCCGGCACGCCGAACGCCTTGTACTGGTAGTTGCCGTGGCGGTCGACGAGGTTGTAGGCGCACTCGGACACGCCCCAGGCGACGCCCCGCTCGGCCGCGTACGCGATCTGCCGGCGCACGGCCATCCGGCAGCTCTGGTCGAGCAGCGTGTCCGGGTAGCTCTTCATCAACAGCAGCGGCATCAGGTACTCGAACGCGGTGCCGCTCCAGGACAGGAGCGTCGGCGTGCCCTCGATGCTGGTGACCAGCCGGCCGAGGCGGAACCAGTGGGTCTCGGGCAGCTCGCCGCGGGCGACGGCGATGAAGCTGGCCAGCCGGGCCTCCGAAGCCAGCAGGTCGTAGTACGAGTTGTCGAGCCGGCCCGGCCCTTCCGTGTCGGCCAGCCGGAAGCCGATCGACAGGATGCGGCGCTGGGGGTCGTGCAGGAAGCGGAAACTCATGCCGTCGGCGAACGCCGCGGCCCGCTGCGCCAGCTCGGGCAGCCCGGCCTCGCTCAGCCCTTCCGCCAGCGCCATCAGCGATCCCACCAGGTTGCCGCTGTCGACCGTCGACACGTAGCGCGGCAGCAGCGGCGCCAGGGTCTGGGTGTCGTACCAGTTGAGCAGGTGGCCCTCGTGCTGCTCCAGCCCTTCGATCGTGGTCAGCGCCGCGTCGACCCGGCGCGCGAGCTCGTCGGCGCCGATCAGGCCCAGGTCGTGGGCGGCGAGCGTCGCCAGCAGCCCCATGCCGATGTTGGTGGGCGAGGTGCGATGAGCGACCCGCGGCTCGGGGTTCTCCTGGTAGTTGTCGGCAGGCAGGCCGTTGTCCTCGGCGCCCATGAAGGCCTCGAAGTACTTCCAGGTGTCGCGGGCGATCCGCTCGAACAGCGCGCGATCCTCCGCGTCGACCTCGCGCCGACGCTGCTGCACGGGCCGGCTCAGGGCGTGGGCGACCAGCGGGGCCACGGCCCACAGCGCCAGCAGCGGCACGGCGGGCCACAGCGCCTGCGGCCGGACCAGCGCGACCAGCGCGAGGCCGGTGCCGGCGATCAGCGGGCTGGCGATCATCGCGCGCACGAACGCGGCGGTGCCGTCGGGAGCGCGCGCGGAGCTGGCGGCCGCCGTCTCCCACTCCAGCATCCGGCGCCGGCTGGCCGTCAGCCTGAACAGCGTCACGCCGATCGCGTGAGCCCGCTCCCAGGCCTCGCTGGCGAGGAAGGTCAACTGCAGGCTGCTCTGCGCCAGCGCGGTCTCGGCGTCCTCGCGCAGCAGGCGCAGGAACACCCGCCACGGCTGCTGCGGCGGCGGTCCGCCGAGAGTCTTGAGCGCCAGCGGATAGAGGTTGAACACGAGTGCGGCCAGCACGGCCGCCGTCCAGACCAGCGGGTCTCCCGGCAACAGCGTCCAGGCCAGCAGTAGCAGCGCCAGCGTCGCCGGGGCCATCAGGCTGCGCCGCAAGTTGTCGAGGATCTTCCAGCGCGAGATCAGCGGCAGCCGGTTGCGCCGCAGACCCGAGCGCGTCGGCACCACCGGGAACAGCCACCACAGGATCTGCCAGTCGCCGCGCACCCAGCGGTGCTGGCGGCGGGCGTGGGCCAGCACGCTCGCCGGGTAGTCGTCGACGACCTCGACGTCCGTGACCAGCGCGGTGCGCGCGTAGAGCCCCTCGAACAGGTCGTGCGAGAGCAGCGCGTTCTCGGGCACGCGCCCGTCGAGCGCGGCGACGAACGCGTCCACGTCGTACAGGCCCTTGCCGGTGAAGAGGCCCTCGGCGAACAGGTCCTGGTAGGTGTCGGAGACGGCCGTCGTGTAGGGGTCGACGCCGGTGTGGCCGGCGTAGAGGCGGGCGAACAGCGAGCCGGCGGCGCTCGCCATCGTCACGCTGACCCGCGGCTGCAGGATCGCGTAGCCCTCGGTGACGCGTCCGAGCACCGGGTCCAGCAGCGGCTGGTTGAGCGGGTGGGCGGCGATGCCGATCAGCTTGCACGCCGCGTCGCGCGGCAGCCGGGTGTCGGAGTCGAGGGTGATGCAGTAGCGCACCGACGGGAAGATCGAGGCGTCGCCCGCTTCGACTGCGAAGCTGGTGTCGGTCGCGCCGCGCAGCAGGCGGTTCCACTCCTCGAGCTTGCCGCGCTTGCGCTCCCAGCCCATCCACACGCCCTCGGCGGCGTTCCAGCGCCGCCCGCGGTGGACCAGGAGGAAGCGGCCCTCGCCGTGACGCCGGTTCAGCTCCGCGATGCCCGTGCGGGCCGCGGCCAGCAGCGCGGCATCGCCCGGCAGCTCGCACCGGTCGGCGTCCGCGAAGTCGCCGAGCAGCGCGAAGTGGACGTGCCGGTCGAGGTTGCCGAGCGCCAGCACCTCGAGGTGCCCCAGCAGCTCGTCGACCCGCTCCGGGCTCGTCAGCAGTGTCGGCACGACGACCACCGTGCGCGCGCTCTCCGGCACGCCCGCCAGGAAGTCGAGCCGCGGGAGCCGCCGCGGCGGGGCGAAGCGCACGCTCAGGCTCTGCACGAACGCGGCGGCCAGCTCGCTGGCCGGCAACAGCAGCAGCAGCGCGACCCAGGCCAGCGGCCAGGCCGAGTCCGAGTGCGCCTGCGCATAGGCGAAGCCCAGCGCCAGCAGGGCCGCGGTGACCGCGGCGATCGAGCCGAGGTAGGCCGCGGTGGCGTGGGCGAAGACGAGTCGCCGCGCCCGTCGCCGCAGCGTGGGCCGGTAGGCGACGTCCGTCTCGAAGTCGCGCCGGCCCTTGCCGATCAGGTGATGTCCGACGTGAACGGCCCGTCCGGACGCGCCGCTCTCGGCGGCTTGGCGCGCGCTCTCGAGCGCCCTCAGCGCGACCTTGACCTGGCCTTCACCGGTGCCGTCGGCCAGCTCCTCGACGGCCTGGCGATAGCGATCCCGGCTGAAGAAGTCCATGCGGGCGTAGACGCCGGAGGGGTCGCGGCGGAGCACGCCCTCGACCAGGCTGACCGCCTCCACGTACTGGCTCCAGTCGAGCGTCGAGCACAGCCGCAGGCTGGTGATCACGTTGCCGACCGAGACCTGGGCCGCGGCCTGCTGCTGGTGTTCGCCGCGGATCGCCTCTTCCGCCGTCCGCTGCTCGGCGGCGAGGTGGGCATCGACGGCGGCACGGATGGCGGAGAGACGCGGGCCGTACTCGCGCACCCGCTGCAGCAACTGGACGACGAACGCGGGGTGGATCTGCGCCGGCAGTGGCGGCGGCCGGCCATGGCCGGAGGCGTCGATGCGGGCGACGTAGGCATCGGCCGCCTGGCGGGCCCCGCGGGCGGCGATCGACTCCGCCGCCAGCCGCCGCAGGTTCTCGATCAGCGCCAGCTTGAGCATGCTCGGCCACGCCCACAGCTCGCCGAGGGTCAGCGGCGCCACCGCCTGGTAGTTGTCGAGGAAGCGGTGGAGCACGTGGCGGTCGAGGCGGCTGTCGCTGTGACGGATCAGCTCCACGGCCATCGCATAGATACGGGCCTCGCCACGCCGGTCGCGACTGGCGAGCTTCGGCAGTTCGCGGTAGTAGGCGCGCGGCAGGTTCTGGGCGACGTCGCGGATCTCGGACGCGACCAGGTGGTAGTTGTCGAGCAACCACTCGGCGGCGGGCGTCACGAACACGCCGAGGTGGACGTCCTCGGCCATGGCCAGGTACGCCTCGCGCAGCACCCGGGCGTTGTCGCGGAAGCGCGGGAAGACGTCGCGCGCGGGGCGGCGTGGGGCGGGGTCCACCGTGAGCCGGGCCGCCAGCGCCCGGGCCCGTTCCTCGAGCCGCTCGGTGCTGAGCAGCTCGTCGCGGAAAGGCCTCTCGGGTGCTCGCGCGGCGGGCCGCCACCAACTCATTCGGTCGCTCCGAGCTCGTGGAGGGACCGGGGTGGCCCGCGCGGCTTGTCGGAGTCCATCCTAACAGGCCCCCACACCCGGCGCTCGGTTGCGATCGCCGCCGCGTGCGGAACGGGCGTTCAGCCGATCCGGGCCAGGCCGAAGCGGGCTTCCCAGGCGCCGCCCTCGAGGTAGTGCGGCAGTGGCTGTGGCAGCGCGCCGCCGCGGTGCCGCGCGCACAGCGCGAACGCCTCGCGCCGCGCCTGCTCCAGCAGCGCGCGGTCGCGCAGCAGCTCGGCGACGCGGAAGCGCGGCAGCCCCGACTGCCGGGTGCCGAAGAAGTCGCCCGGGCCGCGCAGCTCGAGGTCGCGCTCGGCGATGCGGAAGCCGTCGTCGGTGTCGACCAGCACCTGCAGCCGCGCCCGCGCCTCCTCGGAGGTCGCGCCGTGCGAGAGCAGCACGCAGGTCGAAGCGCCCGCGCCGCGCCCCACGCGGCCGCGGAGCTGGTGGAGCTGGGCGAGGCCGAAGCGTTCGGCGTGCTCGATCACCATCAGCGTCGCGTTCGGCACGTCGACGCCGACCTCGATCACGGTGGTCGCCACCAGCACCGGCGCCTGGCCCGAGGCGAAGGCCGCCATCACCGCTTCTTTCTCCGGCCCCTTCATCCGCCCGTGCAGCAGCTCGACCCGCACGCCCGGCAGAGCCGCGCGCCACTGCTCGGCCATCGCGGTCGCCGCCTTGACGTCCTCCAGCTTCTCCGACTCCTCGACCAGCGGATAGACGACGTAGGCCTGGCGGCCCTGGCGCAGCTCGGCCTTCACCTGCTCGAGCACCGCGCGGCGCTCGCTCGCCGGCTTCCACAGGGTGCGGATCGGGGTCCGCCCCGGCGGCCGCTCGTCGATCACCGAGACGTCGAGGTCGCCGTACGCGGTCAGCGCCAGCGTGCGCGGGATCGGCGTCGCCGTCATCACCAGCAGGTCCACGTCGCGTCCCTTGCGCCGCAGCTCCTCGCGCTGCAGCACGCCGAAGCGGTGCTGCTCGTCGACGACCGCGAGCCCCAGGCGCTGGAACGCGACGTCCTCCTGGATCAGGGCGTGGGTGCCGACCGCGAACGCGCTCGCGCCCGAGCGCAGCCGCTCCAGCACCTCCTTGCGCGCCTTGCCCTTGACGCTGGCCGTCAGCAGCTCGACGCCGTAGGGCGCCTTCGCCAGCACCCGCCGGAAGGTCAGGTAGTGCTGCTCGGCCAGGATCTCGGTCGGCGCCATGAACGCCGCCTGCAACCCGCACTCGGCCGCCACGACCATCGCCAGCAGCGCGACGACGGTCTTGCCCGAGCCGACGTCGCCCTGCACCAGCCGGTGCATCGGGTGCGGCGAGCGCAGGTCGTCGACGATCTCGCGCAGCACCCGCTTCTGGGCCTCGGTCAGGCGGAACGGCAGCACCCGCTTGACCGCCTCGCGCTGCGCGTCGCCGATCTCGTAGCGCGCGACCTTCGGCCCCGCCCGGCGCTTCTCGCGCTGCAACGCGAGCCCGGCCTGGAACAGGAACAGCTCCTCGAGGATCAGCCGCACGTGGGCCGGCGAGCGCGAGGCGTTGAGCTGCGCGAGGTCGGCGTCGGGCGGCGGGTCGTGCAGCCCGCGCAGCGCGGGCGCGAGCGGGATCACGCCCAGCGCCTCGCGCACCGCGGGCGGCAGCGGGTCGGGCAGGTCGTCCGGCAGCGACTCGGCGAGCCCGGTCAGGATCCGCCGCAGCGGCTTGGCGGTCAGCGCGCCCAGCCGCTCGTGCACGGCGACGATGCGCCCGGTGTGGATGCCGGCGTCGCCCTCCTCGACCTTCTCGTACTGCGGCGAGGTCATCACCACGCCGCGGCCGCCGAACTGGTCGGGCTCCACCTCGCCGAACAGCACCACCCGCGCGCCTTTCGGCAGCGCGTCCTTCAGGTAGGGCTGGTTGAACCAGATCGCCTTCAGGTAGCCGCTGCCGTCGCCGAGCCGGATCTCGTAGATCGAGACCCGCCGCGCGCGCCGCGCGCCGGCCACCGCGACGGTGCCGGCGACGGCGACCTTCATCCCGGGCCGCAGTTCGCCCACCTTCGCGAACGCGCGGCGGTCCTCGTAGCGCAGCGGTGCGTGCAGCAGCAGGTCGAGCGCCGTGCGCACGCCCTGCTTCGCGAGCGCCTCGCCGCGCTGCGGCCCGACGCCGCGGACGAACTGGACCGGGGTCTCGAGCGGGTTCAGAACTCGAGCACGGCGCGGCCGGGCTCGAGCCGCACGCGGGAGACCGAGTACGGCAGGCGGAACGGGGCCATCAGGTCGAAGCCCTCGGGGTAGTCCTTGCCCTTCGTGTTGCGCCGCACCAGGTCGGCGACCACCGACGGCGGCACCGGGAACGAACCCAGCCGCACCGACTCCAGCACGAACGTGCCGAAGCCGTCCGCGCTGCGCAAGGTGCCGGCGATCTCCAGCGGCACCGCGCCGAAGAACGCGAGCGCCTCGAGGTTGCGGTCGAGCTGCAGTCCGACCTGTCGCAGGTCGACGGTGCCGCGGCCCTCGATGCGGTCGCGGCCCAGCGTGAAGTTCACGCCGGTCAGGCCCGGCGGCAGCTTCGGCGCCATCGTCAGGTTGATCCAGGAGTTGAGCTCGGACTGGCCGACGCCGACCGGCCGCGCGCCCTTCTTCGGGCGCTCCCCCTTCTTCCAGCGCGCCTCGAGGTCGTCGAAGCGGGCGGCCAGCGAGTCGGCCTCGGTCCACGACATCCCCGGCGGCGGCGCGGGGCGCGCAGCGGGGGCCTGCAGCAGCAACAGCGCGAGCACGAAGCTTCCGCTTCCCATCTTTCAATTATAGGGATGCGATCAGCGCTTGCGACCGAGCACGGCCGCGGCGAGCGCGTTGCCGGGTTCCGCCTCCAGCACCAGCCGCGCCTCGCGGTGGGCCTCGTCGACCTCGCCCATCTCCAGCAGCAGCGACGCCAGCTCGGCGCGCACCGCCGGGTCCTCGCGGCACCACAGCGACATCCGCAGCGCGTTCTTCGCCTCCGGCCGCGCGCCGCGCTTGCGGTGCAGGCGCCCCAGCATGTGGTGGACGCGCGGGCCGTACGGGTCGAGGTAGGCCGCGCGGGTCAGCGCGCGCTGGGCGCCGTCGAGGTCGCCCTGCGCCGAGAGCTTGTCGGCGCGCGCCAGCAGGCCCGCCGCCATCTCCGCGTCGCTGCGGCCCTCGGCGTCGATCGCGATCACCCGCTCGGAGAGCATCAGCCGCTCGAAGCGCCGTGACAGGTCGCGCTCCCGCAGGTGCGCCCAGGAGGGAGCGGCCTCGAGCACCGCGCGCCACTCGGCGTCGGCCGCCTCGCGCTGGCCGGCGGCGGTCAGCGCCCAGGTCAGCACGACCCGTGCGCCGAGGTCGGAGGCGTCGGCCGCGACCGCGCCGCGCGCCCAGAACGCCGCCGCCGCCGCGTCGCCCTCGTGCAGCAGCGCGAGGGCCAGGTTGGCGACCGGCTCGGGCGCGCCGGGGGCCAGGTCGACCGCGCGGCGCAGCTCGTCGCTCGCCTTCGAGGCTCCGCGTCCACGCAGCATCGCGACCGCGTGGTTGTTGAGGGCCGCGGCGGTCGGGCTCTCGGCGATCAACCGCCCCGCCACGGCCGCGGCCTCCTGGAAGCGGCCGAGGCCGATCAGCGCGACCGTCGACAAGAGCCGCGCCTCGCGGAGGAGCGGCGAAGTCGGCGCGACGCGCGACAGCACGTCCTGCGCCTCGGCCATCTCGCCGACCTCGACGAGCTGGCGGCCGAGCGCCACCCGCGCCTCGTCGTAGCTCGGGTCGGCGTCGAGCGCCTGCCGCAGCAGGCGGCGGCGCTCTCCGCCGTCGGCGCTCGCGAGGGCCTCGCCCAGCCGGCGGAAGGCGAGCGGCGCGGGCGAGCGGCGCGACTCGAGGAACGCCGCGCGGTTCGTCGCGGGCCGCGTCGGCCCCGCCAGCGCCAGGTCCCAGGCCAGTTCGTCGACCAGCAGCGCGGCCCGGTCCAGCGGGCCGCTCACCGTGAACGGCGCGGAGAGCGTGCCGCGCCGCACGTCGAGCAGGCGCAGCGCGAGCGTGAGCTGGTCGCCTTCGCCCGAGTGGCGGCCGACCACCACGCGCGCGGCGCCCAGCACCTCGGCGATGCGGATCGCGGTCGCCTGCGAGACCCGCGGCGCCGCGATCTCGAGCGCCGCCTGCGCGCGCAGGCGGTCGGCGCGGGTGATCGCGTCGGCGCCCAGCGCCGCCAGCGCCCGCGGCAGCCGCTGGGCGATCGCCTCGGCGAGGAACGCGCGCGCCGGATCGGCCGGGCCCTCGGGCGGCATCACGAGGACCGGTCCGGACTCGGGCCCGCGCGGGGCCTGCGCCGCGGCGGGCAACGCCAGGGCGAAGGCGAGGATGGTGGCTGCCGCGCGCTTCACGCGTCGACCCGCGCGGGCGGACGGGCCCAGGCGTGGGCGGCGAAGGTGCGGCGCGGCACGTAGCCGAGCCGCGCATAGAGCTCTCGCGCGCGCTCGTTGCCCACCGTCACCGAGAGCGACGCGCGCCCCATCCCGTCGCGCCGGAACGCGTCCATCGCATGCAGCAGCAGCGCGCGCCCGATGCCGCGGTGCTCGAGGCCGGGAGCGACCGACACCTGGCACACGTGGCCGTTGTCGGCGCTCAGGCGCGAGGCCAGCAGGACGCCGGCGAGGCGCCCGCTGCCGGTCTCCGCGACGCGCGAGGCCTCGGGGTCGAAGCGGCCGCAGCCGTTGCGGAGCACGATGCTCTCGACGAAGCCGCGGGTGGTCGCCGCCGTCGCGTAGGTGGAGTTGAGGCGCGCGTCGAGCGAGCCCTCGTGGCTGCGCCAGATCAGCTCGGAGGCCGCCGGCAGGTCGTCGCGCCGCAGCGCCCGCATCCGCGCCTCGGGCGCGGGAGGCAGCGGCGCGTCGAGGTCGCGCACGACGTAATGGCGCGGGCGGCTGACGAAGCCGGCGCGGACGAGGCGCGAGTCGGCCGCCTCGGCGGTGCAGAACAGCGTCTGCGCCTCGACGCGCAGCGTCCCCAGGTCGCGCCGAGCGTCGTCGATCAGCCCGTCGAGCAGCACCTCCTCGACGCCCTGGCCGCGCAGCCGCGCGGTCGCGAACAGGCCGCCGATCACGACCCGGGTGCCGTCGACGATCGCGTAGCCGTAGGCGAGGGCGTCGCCGCCGTCGTCCGTGACGCGCCCGAACACGCTGCCCCGCTGCAGGCCCGAAATCACCGCCGAGCCGACCTCGGAGTAGTCCCACGACAGCGCCTGCAGCCAGTGCCGCGCCTCTTCGTCCAGCAGCGGCCGCAGCCGCGCGGCCGGCACGGCGTTCAGCGCTCGCGTGCGCACGTGTCCCCTGACATCGCGGCGCGGATTGTAGCCGCCGCGCGCCGCGTCGGCCCATAATGCGCCGGTGACCTCCGCCCTGCGCGAGCCCGGCCTGCTTCTGCCCGCGGCCTTCTTCGCCGCGTCCGGCCTGCTCGAACTGGGGCTGCGTGCCGCCGAGGCGCCGCGACCGCTGGCCTTCTGGCCGTTGTGGCAGGCCGTGGGCCACGCCCTGATGGGGCTGCTGCTGGCCGCGGGGCTGCTGCGCCGGATCGCGCTGTGCCGGCTGCTGGCCCTCGTCTACTGCCTGGCCGCGCTCGTCACCTGGCCGATCGTGCTCGGCTTCGCGCTCGCCGGCGCTCCGTTCACCTACGGCCGCGGCCTGGTGATCCGCAGCCTGTTCGAGTTCCCCGCCTGCGGCGCGCTGCTGCCGTTCCTGCGCAGCCCGCGCGCCGCAGCGCTCTACGACCGGCCGCTGTTGCGCGGATGAACGCGATCCCGGGAAACGAAGCGCTCCGCGCGCTCGACCTGCTCGGCTCCGTCTCGGCCGCGCTGGCCCGCGCCGAGAACCTTCCCGCGGCGATCCAGGCCGCGCTCGAGTCCACCGTGCGCGGGCTGGGCTTCGAGTCCGGCGCGCTGTTCCTGCGCGAGACCGCGACGGGCGACCTGGCGCTCTCGCCGCACGTGGTCGGCCTCAGCCTCGAGTACGCGTCCGAGATCGCGCGCTTCCAGGCGGGCGAGGCGGTGCTCGGCCGCGTGCTGCAGTCCGACACCCCCCGGGTCGTCGAGGACCTCTCGGCCTCGCCCGACGCCCGCGAGGCGACCCGCCGCAGCGGCTTCCGCACCTGCGTGTTCGCGCCGCTGTTCGCCCGCGGCCACGGCGTCGGCGTGCTGGTCGTCGGCGGCCGCGTCCGGCGCGAGGTGAGCGAGGCGGCACGGCGCACGCTCGGCGCCGTCGGCGCGATGCTCGGCGCGGCGCTCGACGGCGCGCGGCTGCTGGAGAGCACGCAGCGCCACCTCGCCCAGGTGCAGGCGCTGTGGGAGATCGACCGCGCGCTGGTCGAGGACCGCGAGCTCGACGAGGTGCTGGGCGCGATCGCCCGCGAGGCGGCGGAGCTGGGCGGCGGCGACTCCGCGATCCTGCTGTTCGAGCCGGACGGGTCCCTGCGCACCGCGGGGGCCCAGGGCCGTCGCGCCACCGACGTGCTCACGCGCTGGCCCGACGCGGCCGGCGCCGACCCCGCCGCGCGGCTGCGCGAGGGCCACCCCGTCGCCGTCGGCCTCGGCGGCCCCGGCGATCGGCTGTGCGCGCTGCTGCTGCCGATGCGCTCCGGGCGCCGCCCGCTCGGCGGCCTGGTCGTGGTCAAGCCCGAGGCCGCGCTGCGCGACGACGACCTCACGCTGCTCGCCACCTTCGCCCACCAGACCGCGGTGGCGCTGGCCAAGGCGCGGGTCCGCGACGCGGAGGACCGCCGCGCCAGCCAGCTCGCCCTCGTCTCCGGCGCCTCCGAGATCGCCGGCTCGACGCTCGTGCTCGACGAGCTGCTGGGCGCGCTCGCCCGCTACGTGCAGCGCGCGTTCGGCCACTACGCGGTCTCGATCTACGTGGTCGACGCCGAGAGCCGCGAGTGCGTGCTGGCCGGCGCGGCCGGCGCGGCGGCGCTGATGCCGCGCGGCCACCGCATCCCGCTCGGCCAGGGCGTGATCGGCCACGTCGCCGAGCACGGCGAGGTGGTGGTCGACGGCGACGTCGCCGAGGACCCGCGCTTCCGCCCCTCCGGCATGGTCGCGACCCGCTCGGAGCTGGCGGTGCCGGTGCGGCTCGCCGGCGAGGTGTTCGCGGTGATCAACGTCGAGTCGGAGCGGCTGCACGCCTTCGACGAGGGCGACCTGGTGGCGCTCGACGCGATCGCCTCGCAGGTGGCGGCGGCGGTGCGCAACGCGCGGCTGTTCGACGAGAAGCGGCGCGCGCTGCGCAACTTCGAGGTGGTGCAGGAGATCACCAACGCCCTCAACGGCGACCTCCAGCTCGACGCGCTGCTCGACCGCATCGCCCGGCGCAGCGTGGAGGCGGTGCGCCCGGCGCAGATGGGCGCGGTGCTGCTGTTCGACGAGCACCTGCGGGTGCGATCGTCGTTCGGCTACCCCGCGCCCGAGGCGCTGGCCGACATCCGCCTCGAGTTCCACGAGGGGCTGCCCGGCAGCGTGTTCGTCTCCGGCCACGGTCGCGTCGAGGCCGAGCGCGCGGCGGACTACGGCCACCAGAGCGAGGCGTTCCGCCGCGCGGCGGGCGGCGCCGCGTTCCGCGCCGCGCTGTGCGTGCCGATCGCGCTGCCGCGCGAGAAGCTCGGCGTGCTGCTGCTGCAGACGACGACCGCGCCCGAGCCGTTCGACGCCGACGCGCTGCGCCTCGCTACTACGCTCGCCCACCAGGCGGCGATCGCGATCGGCAACGCGCTGCAGATGGAGCGCATCCTCGAGCTCGATCGCCACCGCCAGGGCTACCTGTCGAACGTCAGCCACGAGCTGCGCACGCCGCTGACCGTGATCCAGGGCTACGTCGAGGCCGTGATCGAGGGCACCGCGGGCGAGCGGCGCGAGGAGTTCCTGAAGGTGGCGCTGGAGCAGAGCCAGCGCCTCGGCCGGCTGATCGACGAGATGCTCGAGGTCTCGCGCCTCGAGCGCGGCGTCGCCCAGCGACATGTCGACTTCGGCCCCGTCGACCTCGCGGCGCTGTGCGCGCGCGTGGCCACCGCCAGCCAGGTCGAGTGCGCCTCGCGCGGGCTCGCGCTGGAGCGGGCGCTCGAGCCCGTGCCCGGCCTGGTCGGCGACGAGCGGCTGCTGGCGCTGCTCGTCGAGCACCTCGTCGACAACGCGATCAAGTTCGCGGACGGCGCCGGCCCGGTGCGCGTCGCCTGCCGGCTCGCGGACGGCCGCGCCCGGCTCGAGGTCGAGGACCACGGCCGCGGCATCGCCCCCGAGTTCCACGAGCGCGTGTTCGAGAAGTTCTTCGCCGTCGACCAGTCCCTGAACCGCGCCCAGGGCGGCACCGGCATCGGCCTCTACCTCGCCCGCGGCATCGCCGCCATCCACGCGGGTGAGATCCGCCTCGAGAGCCCGCTCCACGGCCCCCGCGGCACCCGCGTCACCGTCACCCTCCCCCTCGACCCGCGACGATAGGGGCCCGCTACTCGCGGACGCAGTCGATGCGGTCGTTCCAGCCGGAGCGTGACGTGTAGTCGATCTTGATGATCGGGCGGCCGCCTTCGTCGAGGCCCGCGTAGAGGCTGCGGCGGATCGTCCAGCCGTCGGGCAGGCCGGCGATGCCGTCGCTCCACGCGATCTCGCCGCCGGCGCCCACCGTGAACGGATGGAACCCGCGGTCGGGCCCGATGCCGCGGTAGCGCCCGCCGCGGATGTCGAGGTCGCCCAGGCCCATGTAGGTCTGGCCGATCTTCTGGCACACGTAGACGCCGTCGGGCGGCGCGCCGTGCGGCGTCTCGCCCCGCGGGCCGCCCGGGGCCGGCGCGGCCGGAGCCGGCGGCGCGGCGGGAGGAGCTGGCGCGGGCGCGGCGGGAGGCCGCGGCACGCGCACGACGGGACCATCCGCGGGAGGTACCGGCGCGCGAGGCGCGGGTGCCGGCTCGGCAGGCGCACGCGGAGCACGCGGCTCGCGCGGCGCACGCGGCGCCTGCGGCGGCGGATCGTCCGAGGGCCGCACCCAGTGCTTGTCGGGCCGATCCGGCAACGAGCGCATCTCCCCGTTGTCGAGCCGCACGTGGATCTCGCCACCCTCGACGCGCTCGACCGTCCCCGTGCGGTACATCGCCCGGTCCGGCGCGCCCGACATGATGATGTCGACTTCGACCCGGTCCCCTGGCTGCACGCCGCGGGCCGCGGGCCGGCGGGAGGGGCGGTCAGGCGCGGTGCCCGTCCGCTGTTCCGGCGCATCCCCCGGCGGCCGAGCCGCCCCGCCCTGCGCGGGCCGCACCCAGTGCTTGTCGGATCGCAGCGGGATCTTGCGAAGTTCCCCGTTGTCGAGCCGCACGTGGACGTCCCCGTCCTCGAACTTCTCGATCGTGCCCGCGCGGTACATCGCCCGCTCGGGCGCGCCCGACATGATGATGTCGACCTCGACCCGGTCGCCGACGCGGTACCCGCCCTGCGCGACGGCCCCACTCGCGAACACGACCCAAAGCAGCGCGCACGCCCAGCGCATCGCGGCCTCCTCACCCATCCGGCTCGTCGAAGGGAAGTGCGGCAGAGCCTACGACCGCCCCCCGCCACGGTCAACGGTCGGCCGGCGCAACCCGGACCTCTGCTGGCGAACGGGCGAGGTACGTTCCGACGTGCCCACGATCAGCGTCTTCTACGGCATCGTGATCCAGATGTTCTGGCGAGACCACGAACCGCCGCACTTCCACGCGATGTACGCAGAACACGAGGCGTTGATCGAGATCGGGACTCTGTCGATCCTGCGCGGTTCTCTCCCGCCCCGCGCGTTGGCGCTGGTGCTAGAGTGGGCTTCGAGACATCGGCAGGAACTGCTCGAGGATTGGAACGAATGCCGCCAACTCCGGCCTCCGAAGCGGATCGCGCCCCTTCCGTAGCTCCACCCGTGCAGGCCACCGCCCCCTGGCGAGTGGCACGGGTCGAAGCACAGCCGGGATTCCGGCTCCGGGTCCGCTTCGTCGACGGCACGACTGGTGGGGTGGCGATGGCCGGATTCCTGGCCAGCCCCGCAGTCGTGGGCACGGTGTTCGAGCCTCTGCGCGATCCGGCGATCTTCGCCGGCGCCGCCTGCGTCGGAGGTGCCGTCACCTGGCCGAACGGCGCGGACCTCGCACCCGACGCCATGTACGACGCCGTGCGCGCCCACGGCGAGTGGACCCTCGAGTAGCCGCAGCGCACCGGCGCAACGAGGTTTCGGCAGACGTGAGCGACCGCGGGCTCGTGCTCGTGACCGGGGCGACCGGGTACATCGGCGGGCGGCTGGTGCCGCGGCTGCTCGAGGCCGGCTGGCGCGTGCGCTGCCTCGCGCGCACGCCGCGCAAGCTCGCCGACCGTCCGTGGGCGAGCGACCCGCGCGTCAAGATCGTCGCCGGCGACGTCGCCGACGACTCGGCGCTCGAGCGCGCCCTGGCGGGCTGCGCCGCCGCCTACTACCTCGTCCACTCGATGCTGGCCGCGGGCGAGGCCTACGCCGCGGAGGATCGCCAGCTCGCCGTTCGCTTCGGCGCGGCCGCCGCCCGCGCGGGCCTCGGCCGCATCGTCTACCTCGGCGGCCTCGGCGAGCTCGGCGACGGCCTCTCCGAGCACCTCGCCTCGCGCCGCGAGGTCGAGCAGGTGCTGGCCGCCGGCGGCGTGCCGGTGACCACGCTGCGCGCCGCGATGATCATCGGCTCCGGCTCCGCCTCGTTCGAGATCCTGCGCTACCTCGTCGAGCGCCTGCCCGTGATGGTGACGCCGCGCTGGGTCGCCACCGAGAGCCAGCCGATCGCCGTCCGCGACGTGCTGCACTACCTCGTCGCCTGCCTCGACACCCCGGAGACGGTCGGCCGCACCCTCGACATCGGCGGCCCCGACGTCCTCTCGTACCGCGACCTGATGCAGGTGATGGCCGAGGAGCGCGGCCTGCCGCGGCGCGTGATCCTGCCGCTGCCCGTGCTCACGCCGCGGCTCAGCTCGCTGTGGATCCACCTCGTGACGCCCGTCTCGCAGCACATCGCGCGGCCGCTCGCCGAGGGCCTGCGCAACCGCGTCGTGTGCCGCGACGACGTGGCCGCGCGGCTGATGCCGCAGCGCCTGACGCCGGTCCGCGAGGCGATCCGCCAGGCCCTCGAGCGCGCCGAGCGCGGCGGCACCGAGACCACGTGGTCGATGGCCGGCCCCGTCCCCGGCGACCCCGACTGGTCCGGCGGCACGGCGTTCGTCGACCGCCGCGAGGTCGCCGTCGCCGCCCCCGCGTCCGCCGCCTTCCGCGCGGTGTGCCGCATCGGCGGCGGCCACGGCTGGTACGCGGCCGACGTGCTGTGGCGCATCCGCGGCGCGATGGACCGCCTGGTCGGCGGCCCCGGCCTGCGCCGCGGACGCCGCGACCCCGAGACCGTCGCCTGGGGCGAGCCGCTCGACTTCTGGCGCGTCACCGGCCTCGACCCCGACCGCCGCCTCTCGCTGCGCGCCGAGATGAAGCTCCCCGGCGAGGCCCTGCTCGAGTTCACGATCGAGCCCGGCCCCGCCCCCGACCGCTGCCGCCTGGTCCAGACCGCCCGCTTCCTCCCCCGCGGCCTCGCCGGCCTCGCCTACTGGTACGCGGTCCTCCCCCTCCACGGCATCGTCTTCAGCGGCATGCTCGACGGCATCCGCAAGGAAGCGGAGCGGCTCGCGACGAGCCCGGTGGTACGCTGACTCCCCAGAGGCGCCCGATGCCCCACATCACCATCGATGTCGAAGAGGACGTGCTGCGCTGGGCACGCCTCCGCGCGGCCGAACTCGACACCACAGTCGCCTGCCTGGTCGGGAACCTGCTGAGGGACCAGATGCGCGCGAGCGCCGGCTACGAAGCGGCCCGAGAGCGCTTCGTGGCGACGCAGCCCGGGAAGCTCAGCCACGGCCCGTACCCCTCGCGCGACGAGTTACACGACCGCGCGAGCCTTCGTTGACGGCAGCCCTTTAGCGGCGCCTGACCGGTCAGTTCGGGCGGGGGCGGTCCAGGCCGTGGGCATCGCGGTCGCCCGTGAAGGCCTCGGCGACCGTGGCCAGCGCGCGCTCCTCCGGCCAGCCCAGGTCGCGCAGGCAGCGGGCGCCGAGCAGGATCAGCGCCGTCGCCGGGGCCGCTGCGTAGGGGACCGCGCCGCCGTCGAGCGAGTTCAGCACGTGGGCGATGGCGCTCGAGAGGTCGCGCTCCACTTCGACCGCCTGCTCCGCGAGGCTCGGCTCCGCGTCGACCCCGCTGTCCGGCACCGGCAGGTCCTCGCGCTCCTCGTCGAGCATTTCTCCCTCCGCTCCCCCGACGCACGGGGGTGGCCGCGTGTGACGCGAAGCCGCGCGCGGCCGGGTAGTCTTACCCCCGCCATGGCGCCAGATGTCAGATCCGCGTCGCGCGCGCGTCCTGCCGTCGAAGGGGGTGCGCGGCATGGCCGGGGAACGGGAGGCGGGGGCGACCGGGCCGCAGTCGTCGACCTGGTCCCGTCCGGCCGGGCTGGCGACCGCCGCGTGGAGCGCGCGGTTCGACGTCGCCGGCGATCGGCGGCTCCAGGCCGGAGAACCCGTGGCTGAGCTCACGCTGCTGGACGCCTTCCGGCAGTGCGGCGGCCTCGTCGGCGACCCGGCCGTCGACGCGGCCCGCAGCCTCGCCAACGACGTCCTCTACGGCCACCTGCGGCGCCTCGCCCGCCACGTCGGCGGTCCTCGCGAGGTGCTCGAGGAGGCGGTGCAGACGATCTGGGTGCGCCTCGCAAGCAAGGGACCGCGCGGCGTGCGGGCCACGGACCCGGGCAGCGACGAGGCCGTCACCCGTTACCTCGTCCGCAGCCTGAAGAACGGCCTGATCGACCACTTCCGGAGGGAGGGCCGCCGGGGCGAGCTCGACGTCGAGCATCTCGTCGCCCCCGAGCCCGGCGCGAGCGACGACGAACTCGAGGCGGCGCGGGCGGTCCTGCGCGAGGCCGCCGCGACGATCTTCGACACCATCGCCCCCGCCGCCGCCACCCACCTCCGCAAGGGCGCCGACGCCACGTTCCGCAAGGCGATCGAGGCGCGCCGGCGACTCGCGCTGGGCGAGCTCACCTGCCACGAAGCCGTCGTGGCGGAGTTCGGGCACCTCGATCGCAAGACCCGCAATCGTTTCGACCAGCAGCAATGCCGGGCCCTGAAGCGCCTCCGCGACGCGATCGCGGCGCAGGTGCGCGAGCGCGGCGTGGAGGCCGACAGGGCTGCGGCTCTCAGGGAAGTCTTCGAGGGCCTGAAGGCCATGGAGCTGGACTGGCCCTCGAACGAGGACGCATGACCATGACGGACCGGATCGACGAGAGGCTCCTGGCGGAGCTGGGAATCGCCGACGCGCGGCTCGTGGACGCCGAGCCCCTGGCCTGGCCCGAGTCGGACGTCGGAGCGGCCAGCGGGCTGGGCGCCGCCGTCACCCTCGCCATGCTGGCCGCGGGCGCGCGCACCGCGCCGGTCGCCCACCCCGGCCTGGCCGAGGCGGGACTCACGGCCGCGTACGCGATCGACGCGCCGCGCCTGATCGAGCTCGCGAGCGAGGGGCCGATCACCGTGCGCGCCTCGCCGGCCGGCGCCGACGCGGTGCTGCAGTCGCCCGAGCACCCCAACGTCGCCTGGCTCGACCTGGCCCACTCCGGCCCGGTCGCCGTCACGACCTCGCGCCTCACCCTCCTCGTCGTGCCCGGCGAGAAGGGCCTGCTCCTGCGCGAGGTCGTCCCGCCGGACGCTCCCCTCGAGGCGCCGCTCGCCGACTGGCTCGCCTCGTGCTCCGACCCGTGGCTCGTCGAGCAGATCCGGCCCCTGGCTCGCGACGGCTGGTCGGCGGCCGTCGCCGCGGGCATGCTCGCGCGACTCGTGGAGCCCCGCCATCTCGGCCACGATCGGCTGACCGCGCTCGTCGCCGGCCGCGTCGACTCCGAGCTCGCGCGACCGCGCCAGTGGGCGCGCTCGCTCTCCCCTGCGGCGTGCGCGACGCTGGAGCGACGCGCGGTCGAGCGCGCGCAGGCGCTGCTCTCGCCGCTCGTGGCCCTCGGGCCGAGGATCGACGACGACGCCCCCGAATGGCCCGCCGAGTGGGTCGCGCTGTGCCGGTCGCGCGACGACCTCGAGGGCGTGACGATCCTGCTGCACGAGGCCGGCCGCGGCGAGCGGCTCGAGGCCGCGCTCGCGCCGGTCGACGACCTGGGCCGCCGCGTCGCGGCCGGCGTCCCGCTGCGCCGGGTGCCACGCGACGAGCGCCTGCGGCGCGCGGCGCTGAACGACCCCGACGCCTGGTGGGGCCTCGCCCGCTGAACCATGCTCGACGCGCTCCGCCAGGGCCGCACCGATCCCGCCGCGCGCCGGCGGCTCCGCCACGTGCTCGCCGCCGGCCCCTGGCTGTGGCCGCCGGACGGTGGGCCGCCGTTCGAGGCCGCCTGCCGGATCGCGGACCTCGCCGCTCCCCCGAACCCCGAGGGCCGAGTTCCCGTCGTCACCGTGCGCGAGCAGACCGCGACGCTCTGGTATCTCGACAGCCCGCGCGTCCCCGGCCACGCGAACCTCGGCGCGGTCGCGAGCCGCTCGTGGGACCAGGCGCGGGCGGCGCTGCCGCGCTCGCTCCCCGTCCTGCTCTCGTCGCTGCGCCCGCATCAGGCCCCGCCCTCGGTCGTGCGCCTCGCCTCGCACGTCGCGCGCAGCGGCTGGGCCCGCCTCGAAACCGTGATCGAGGGCCCCAGCCTCGGCCTCGCCTTCTTCCTGCACCTCGTCGCGCGCGTCTCGCGGGTGCCGGTGGTCGCGGACGCGGTGGCCTCGGCGAGCATCGACGAGACCGGCCGCCTCGGCCCCGTCACCGGCCTGCCGCTCAAGATCGACGCCGTCGCCCGCACGGCGCCCCGCATCCGCCGGTTCCTGGTCTGCGCGGAGCAGGAGGCCGAGGCCCGCGAGGCAGCCGAAGGCCGGCTCGAGGTGCTCGCCTTCAAGTCGGCCGCGGAGGCCACCGAAGCGCTGTACAACGAGGCGCTGCTCGCGCGGCTGATCGACTGCTCGCCCAGCGAGCAGCGGCGGATCGGCGACACGCTGCTGCGGCTGGTCCTCACCGAGCGCGGGCTCACCTCCTGGTCTCCCGTGCGCCACGCGGCCCGCCGAGCCCGCCGCACCTGGCACTCCAGCTCCGACGAGGGCTACCTGCTCCAGTTCGTGGAAGCCGTCGCCGCCCGCCACGAAGAGAACCGGGGCGAACTCGACGTCCCGCCCCGCGCGTGGCTCGAGCGCCTGCCCCGGCCCGTGCGGATGCGGGTCATCGCGCACGTGGTGCAGCACGCGGCGGACACCGGCAGCCCGCAGCCCGAGCACGCGCTGGCCCTGGCGCGGCAGGCCGTGCCGAACCCTCCGCACGAGTCCTTCGCCCCGGAACTCGCCGTCCACGGCGCCATCGGCCGCCTGCTGGCGGCGACGGGCCGCCCGAAGGAGGCGCTCTCGCTGCAAGCCGAGCTCGCCCGCGCCCAGTTCGCGGGCTTCAGCTACGACGAGGTCTCGCGCCCCCTGTGCGAGTGGCTGCGGCTCGCCGCAGCGCTCGGCGATCGCCAGGCCTTCGATGCGGCCCGCGAGTTCCGCCAGCGGCTCGAGACGGTGGGCGCAATGGGCCCCGGCGACGACGCCTTCCTGGCGCTCGCCACGTCCCGCGGAGAGGTCCTCCTCGACCCGCGCACGTCGCCGCGCGCGCTCCACAGGCTCGCCCGCCTCGCCAACTCCCCCGCGATCCCCGACCACGTCCGCCGCTCCGCGGCCCGCTGGCGCCTGCGCACCACCCGCCTCGCCGACGCGAGCGCGCAGGAGCAAGCAGACGCCCGCGCCGACCTCGACGCCGCCTGCCCCCCGGACTCCCAAGCCCCCGAAGTCCGCGTCTTCCGCGAACTCGCCCGCATCGACGAAGCCCTCGCCCTCGGCGACTCGGTGACGGCCCAGGCGGCCCTGGCCGAACTCCGGGCGATCTCCCCCGACCTGATCGCCAACCTCACGGCCCACGTTCCGGAGGATGCAAGGCCGGCCCACGTCGCCCTCTTCTACCCGTACTGACCGAGCAAGCGTCGCGCACCACGCGCGCCGTTCGGAACCGGCGGGCCACCCTCAGCGTCCGAGGACTCGCCGCAGGCCTCGTTCGACAAGTGCAGCGCGGGAGATACCCAGCCGGTGCGCCTCGGCGTCGACCCGGGCCAGCAGAGAGCGCTCGATGCTGACCGACACGACGCGGACGCCGTCGCCACGCCGGGGCCGACCGGGCTTGCGACGCGCCTTCTCGAAGCGCGCCCGCTCCCCGTCCGTCAGCGGGCGCGCCTCCAAGGCCACGAACTCGCGGTCGAATTTCCGCGTCGCCCGCCCGAGTTCGTCGGCGGTCATCGACTCGTAGGGAGCGGTCACCTCGTCGACCTCCTGTTCCATCGGCTCCACCGGAAGTCCACCCAGCCCCTGAGCCTGCAATGGAGGGCCGGGTGAGACTGAACCCCTACAGCGGAATGTCGTCGAACTCCGTTTGCCTCGCAGGGGCGTGACCGCGGGACGCTTCGCCGAGTTCCTCGATGTGACCCTGGCGGAGCGCCGGCGCCAGCAGCCCGATCTCCGGCAGTTCCTCGCCCTGGACCGTGCTCAGGTAGACCCACTCGAGCGCACGGGCGACCCCGACGAACAGGAGCGTTCGGGCGCCTTGCTGCATATGGCCGTAGGCCCGCGGCGTCAGACGCGGGATCAGCACGGAGTCGAACGACAGCCCCTTGGCCGAATGAACCGTCAGCACCTTCGGGGTCAGGTCGTTGAACCGGGCGTCGTCGGACTCCCACGCGACGACGGTCTCCACCGGATCCACACCGCGCTCCCGTAGGCGGTTTGCACACGAACCGACCAGGCGGTTGGTCGGCATCAGGATGGCGACTCGCGCGTTGCGCTCGATTTCGCGCTTGACGATGGCCGCGAGGCGGTCCCACTCGGCATCGATGGACGGGGCCCGGTACAACGCCGGCACCATCATCTGCCCCGGCCGTTGCAGGTAGTGACCCGCTCGCCGATAGGCCTCGGCCTGATCAGCGTCCAGGAAGCAGTGGGCCACTCGGCTCACCCCGGCGCTGTTCCTCAGGTTCTTCAACAAGCCCGCGCTCTCGCGCGGGACGCCGAGAATCGACAGGCCCTCGCCCCGTCCCAGCCCCTGCTCGTAGAGACGCTGGGCATCGTCCGCGAAGACCGTGACGTGCCTCGCGGCAAGGGTTAGCAGGCGGTAGGCCTCTGCCGAAAGGTCCTGCCCTTCATCGACGATGGCGACATCCAGGACCGGTCCAGGGCGCGCCCGCTCGAAGTGTTCTCGCAGCGTCCGCTCCGCGGCCGCGAAGCGCTCCGTGAAGTCGGCACCGCCCGGCAGGCGAACGCCCTGCTCCCGCGCCACCGCCGTCACCCACTGGTTGTAGGTCCCCACGACACTCTCGGGGATCTCGAGCGCCTCCGTGCCCGACTTGATGTATGAACGCAGGACCCGCGTGAACACCAGCGCGCGCAGGCGCGACTCCGGAACACCTTCGTCGAGGAGCCGTCGGGTACGGTGAAGGGCCAGCAGTGTCTTTCCCGACCCGGCGGGACCGCTCACGAACTGGTGTCGGGTGGTGGGAAGCAGCACGACCTGCCGCTGCTCCGGGGTGAGCTCCCCGAATCCGACGACCCACGTGCGCCGCGTCGCTCGGGGAACAGGTCGGTCAGGCATGGGCGTCCTCCACCGGTTCGATGAGCGGTCGAGCCACGACGTCGTCACCGACCCGCCAGCCGCAGCGCACCAGACGACAGGTGAACGGGCCGTCCCCGGCCGGCAGATCGCCGCGCACCTCGAACTCCCGGACCTGATCGACATCGAGCTTGAGGAACTCCCCTCGCTCGCCCACCGGCTCCAAGTCCAGCGCGGCCTTCAACCGCTCCAGCAGCGCGCGCCCGGTCCTCTCCGCTGATCCCGGCTCGGTGTGCCCGCCCTCGGCAAGCGCGGTCAGCAACGCGAGCGCACCCCCGTCCGCGCCTTCCGCCAGCCGACGTGCGGTATCGACGCGGCCCGCACGATCACTGGCTTCCCCGAGTTCCCGCAGGTGAGGAACGAACCGGTCCAGCGAAGTAGTCGCGAGCCGGGCCTGTCGCAGGGCAGCTTCCGCATCGCTGGCCGCTGAACGCCAGGTCGGACGACGGGAGGAGTCCGCACTCACGATTCCCTCCTCACGAGGGCTCCTGCGGCCTGCGCCGGGAGCTTGTCCTCGTCGAAGCCAACGGCCTGAGCCGCACCAGAGGTGGCCGATGCCCGGAGCCGCCGCGCGGTGGCCTGGTCTCCCAGCCGCTCGGCGACCATGATTCGCCAGTGGCGCAGGAAGGAGGAGAGTGACGGCTCCTTGTCGAGCAGCCGGGCTGCAGTTTCGAACTCCTGCCGCGCGTCGGCTGCCCTTCCAGCGCCTTCGAGGAGCGCCCCCAGCTGCGCGTGATAGGCACCATCGCGCGGATCGAGCTCGACAGCTCTCTGGGCGAGTTTCAGAGCCTCCTCATCGCGCCCTTGTCGATCCAGCAGAAGCGACAGGTTGAAGTACGCGGTCGAGTTCCCCGGCGCCACGGCGATTGCTTCCCGATGAGCCTTCTCGGCCCGCTCGGGCGCCCCCAGCTGGTCGTAGGCCAGGGCACGCAGGTTGAGCATGCCGATGTCAGCTCGGCCCTCGGCTTGCATTGCGGAGCGGGCGAAGTCGAGTGCGCGCTCGTACCGTCCGTCTGCGTAGAGCGCCCAGCCAATCTCCTGCATCGGTTCCGCGAGTTCGGAGCGCGGCACCCTTCGGGCAATCCCCTCCGAGATGCGCTGCTCGAGTTCGACGATGCGTCGGTGCCTCTCGTCGCGGTAGGCCACGGCACAGAGCGGATTCTCCAGACGCACCTCGCAACGCGCGTCGGGCATGTTGACGAGCCGCGCCTCAACCTCGAGCACCTTGTTCGCATCCAGCCGCCAGCGGAGTTCGATCGGCTCGCCGGCGCACTTGATCTCCCCCACGCGCAGGTGCTCGACGCCCAGAATCTTGTCCGCCGACTCGGCCGCCAGGACGATCTGAACGTCCCGCATCAAGTCGCGAGGAACCTGGAGGCCAGTGAACGACGCGAACTCTCCGCTCGCCGGGTACGGCAGCTCCGTCCCCCGCGGAAGCAACTCGACGAACTCCGCCCCCTGCGCCAGGACGCCGATCGACTCCTGCGTGATCGCCTTGAGCAGCGGTCGCCCCAGCAGGTGAAGGAAGAAAGAGTGAAGCGCAGCGCCTCGCGCGACGGCCGTGAGCGTCCGCTGCTCGTCCGGAAAGCGCAACAGCGTCGCCTTGGGGAAGAACTCGGCCAGCGCGTCCTGCACCTGGGGGATCAAGGACGAGCCACCAGCCAGCAGGACGCCGTCGACGTCCTCAGGCTTCAGGCCCGCGCGCTCGAGGGCGTCGTTCACCGGGGCGAAGATCGAGTTCACGGCGTTGATCTCGGTGTCCTTCGGGTACGGCAGGTCGGGGTCGACGAAGGGCTCGAGGAGCTTCTCGAACTGCTCGAGGGTGAGTGAGGGCCGCTCCAGGATCACCGTGCGGAGAGCAGCATCCGCACGGGCCGGCAGTTCCACCTGCAATCCAGGCTGCGAGGCGTACACCGTCTTCTTGTCAATCGGCCGATCCCGCCTCAAGCCACGCAACCGTGCGTACTCGCTGCAGATCGCGAGCTTCAGGGCCTCAGCCGTCCCCAGGAGCTGCGGCAACAGGCGGTTCTTCTTCTCGCTCCATGAGAAGTCGAGCCGGTCGAGGCCGTTCTCCTGCTGCAAAGCCGGGAAGAGCACCTGCTCCACGATGGCCGCGTCGATGTTGTCCCCGCCGAGTTGCTCGAAGCGGGCGATCGACAGGTTCCGAAGCGCGACTCGCCCGTCGCGGGCATCGGCTCGCACCCCGATGATCGAGACGTCGCAGGTGCCGCCGCCGAAGTCGAACACCAGAACGTTCCGAGGCGAAGTAAGGTCCAGCTTCGCTCCACCAGACCCGTGGACCGTCAGCAGATAGTCGAGGAACGCCGCATTCGGTTCATCAAGGAGGGCCCGCTCGCCGAGGTGAATCCCGGCCAGTTCGGCAGCTCGAAATGTATCCTTCCGCGCCGCCAACTGAAACGAGGCGGGCACGGTGACCACCGCACGATCGAGAGGCTGCGGTCCGAACTCCTCCTCGGTCGCCTGAGCCAGCGCCTTCAGGATTCGCCCGGCCACCTTATAGGGCGTGTCCAGAGAAGTCTCTACCGACGAGTGATAGAAGGGCTCCCGGCCCAGCCCCATTTCGGACTTGGTTGAGAAGAACAAGGTCCGGCCCCGCTGTTGACCGGAGGACCGAAGCTCCTTCGCCCCACGACCGACCCACCAAGGCCCTTCAGGGTACGGTTGCGCCACCACCGACGGCACGAGCCAGTCGAACTGAGAGCGGTCCCGGCCCTCTTGCCGAACCGACACTTCGCGAATGGCCGCGGCGACGTCGCCCTCGAGAACGAGCTGCGCGTCGATCACGACTGCAGTCGAGTTGGTCGTACCGAGGTCAATCCCGAGACAGTAGCGGTCTCCCTCGATGTGCCGACCGACCTCGCCAGCAGCCTTGACCAGCGCCGTTAGAACCGACGCGCTCTCTCCAGTCATGGGGCAGCCTCCGGACTTGATGCGCGACCCACCGATCCTACTCGACCCCCAGCCCTGGCAGGTCCCATGACCCCCTGACACGCATGTCAGGGTCTGCCAATCGGTCCGGCTTGGCAGATCGGCCGCGCCGCCCGATGCTTCGACCTCCACGCAGCTCGGGTAGTATCCGGGCTTCGGGCGGGCACACGGGTCCAGGAGGCGCGCACGGATGGGAGTGGCGGTTCCATCACGGGGGCAGGTCGTCCGGGTCCGCTCGCGGCAGTATCTCGTCGAGGACATCGAGCCGCCGCGCCAGAAGCACGACCACACCCTCGTGCGCCTCTCCTGCCTCGACGACGATGCCCAGGGTGTGCCGCTCGAGGTCCTGTGGGAGAGCGAGGTCGACGCGCTCATCCTCGATGGCGACGCCTGGAAGGCCATCGGCAAGAAGGGGTTCGATCCGCCGCGGTTGTTCTCCGCCTACCTCAACACCCTCAAGTGGAACTGCGTCACCGCCACCGACCCGCGGCTGTTTCAGGCGCCCTACCGCGCCGGCATCGACATCAAGGCCTACCAGCTCGAACCGCTGCGCAAGGCGCTGAAGCTCCCCCGCGTCAACCTCTTCATCGCCGACGACGTGGGCCTCGGCAAGACCATCGAGGCCGGCCTGATCGTCCGCGAGCTGCTGCTGCGGCAGAAGGTCCGCCGCATCGTGATCGCTGCGCCGCCCTCGGTCGTCCAGCAGTGGCGGGACGAAATGGAGGCCCGCTTCGGCCTCACCTTCGTCATCTACGGGCGCGACTACGTGCTCGAGAAGCGGCGCGAGCGCGGCTACGGCGTCAACCCCTGGAAGGCGCACTCGCGCTTCATTATCTCCCACGCGCTGGTGCGCGACGAGAGCTACGCCAGCCTGCTGCGAGACTGGCTGGACGAGCCGGGCGTGCGCTCCGGCTCGCTGCTGATCCTGGACGAGGCCCACAACGCGGCCCCTGCCAGCGGCGCCCGCTACGCCATCGACTCCCAGCTGACCAAGGCCGTGCGCGACCTCGCCCCGCGCTTCGAGCACCGCCTGTTCCTGAGCGCGACGCCGCACAACGGCCACTCCAACAGCTTCGCCGCCTTGCTCGAGCTGCTGGACCCGCAGCGCTTCATCCGCGGCGTGCCGGTGCGCGGCCCGAAGGTCCTCGACGATGTCATGGTCCGCCGCCTCAAGAGCGACCTGCGCGAGGTGCTCCACGAGGGCTTCCCTCGCCGGGTGCCCGATCAGATCGACATCGACGGTCTCCCGGCCGACGCACCGGAGCGCCTTCTCCCGCGCCTCCTCTCCGAGTACGCCGCGCTGCGCGCCGAGCGGCTGCAGTCCACCCGCAAGTCCGTCCAGAACGCCGCGGCCCTGATCACCACCTCGCTGCAGAAGCGGCTGCTCTCCTCGATCGAGGCGTTCGCGCGCACTCTCAAGGTCCACCGGGACACCCTGGAGCGGCAGGCCCGAAAGGCTGCCGAGCCGCCCCGCGACCTCTCGCTGCTGAGCGCCGCCCCGGACGCCGACGACGATCGCGCCGAACTCTCCGAGGACGACGTTGCCGCCGAAGAGGCCGCGCAGATGGAGGCGGCCACGGAGGCCACCGAGGGCCACGCGGAGCCCCGACCGTCGACCGAGGAGCAGCTGAAGCGGCGTGAGAAGGCCCTGCTCGACCGCATGACAGAGGTCGCCGAAGCCGCCCGCGGCCAGGCCGACCCACGCGTCCGCAAGCTGGTGGCTTGGATTCGCGAGCACCTCTGCCCCGGCACGCCGCCCAAGTGGAACCGTCGCCGCGTCCTGATCTTCACGGAATACACCGACACCAAGCGCTACCTCGAGCAGCAGTTCCGCCAGGCCTTCCCGGACGCCCGCGAGCGCGTCGCCTCGTTCCACGGCGGTATGGCCGACGACATCCGCGAGGAGCTCAAGCGCGCCTTCAACGCCGACCCCGACAGGCACCCGCTGCGCATCCTGATCGCCACCGACGCCGCCCGCGAGGGCGTCAACCTGCAGAACCATTGCGCCGACCTGTTCCACTTCGACGTGCCGTGGAACCCCAGCCGCATGGAGCAGCGCAACGGCCGCATCGACCGCGTCCTGCAGCGCGCGCCCGAGGTGTACTGCCGCTACTTCTTCTTCGCGCAGCGCCCCGAAGACAAGGTCCTGCAGGCGCTTGTCCGCAAGACAGACCTCGTCCAGCGGGAGCTAGGTAGCCTCTCGCGGGTCCTGGAGCAGCGCCTCGAGCGCCTGCTGGGCCAGGGCATCCGCGACGCGGACGAACAAGCTCGCCAGATCGACGACGAGGACGCCACGCCCGGCGTGCGACAGGCCGTCGACGACGAGCTCGAGGTCTCCCGCGAGCGGCGCGAGGAGCTTTCGAAGCAGATCGAGGGCTTGCGCTCGTCGCTGGCTCGCTCCCACAAGGCGATCGGTTTCGAGGAAACCGCCTTCCGCGACGCCATCTCCTGCGCCCTGGAACTGCTCCGCGCCGAGCCCCTGAAGGCCGAGACAGATGCGCACGGCAAGCCGCGCTGGGTCTTCCCTGCCCTCGACGCCCGCGAAGGGGCCGACCCGACCTGGGCGGACACGCTCGACACTCTTCGCCCCGTGCGCTCGAAGGAACAGCCCCCGTGGGAGTGGCGCAAGGCGGCGCCGCGGCCCGTCGTCTTCGCCGACCCCGGCTCGCTCGACGCCGACGTCGTCCACCTCCACCTCGAGCACCGCGTCGTCCAGCGCCTGCTCGGCCGCTTCCGCGCCCAGGGCTTCATCCACGACGACCTCTCGCGCGCCTGCGTCGGCCAGACCCGGGACCCGATCCCCCGCGTCGTCGTCCTCGGCCGCCTCGCCCTCTACGGCGAGGGCGCCACCCGCCTCCACGACGAGGTCATCGCCGTTGCCGCCCGCTGGGTGGAGCCGGACGCCCGCAGGGGCGCCCTCAAGCCCTTCGGAGCCGAGGGCGAGACCAACGCCCTCCGCCTGCTCGAGGACGCGCTCGCCCACGCCCGCGAGGCCGGGCTCGCCGCGCCCGTGCAGGAGAAGCTGCTGCACAACGCGGCCCAGGACATGGCGGACCTGATCCCCCACCTCGAGGCGCGCGGCCGCGAGCTGGCCGAGAGCGCCCGCGCCGACCTCGACAAGCGCGGCGAAGCCGAGGCCGCCGACATGGTCAAGATCCTCGAGCGCCAGCGCGAGTGGATCCAGGCCCAGGCCCGCAAGGTGGAGAAGGAAGCCCAGCTCACCCTCGACTTCGACGAGGACGAGAAGCGCCAGCTCGACGCCGACAAGCGCGAGTGGCACAACCGGCTGCTCCAGATCCCCGAGGAGCTCAGGACCGAGCCCGAGCGCATCCGCCGCGCCTACTCGGTCAAGGCCACCCGCATCGAGCCCGTCGGCCTCGTCTACCTGTGGCCGGTGACCGGATGAGCAAGCTCAGCCCCGAGGCCCTCGACCACCTGCGCTGGCTCGGCTACCTCCAGCCGACCGGCCTCGTGGTGTCGGTGCCCGGCCTGCTCGCCGCCCAGGCCCAGGTCCAGCGCAACATCGTCCCCCAGCAGCAGGCCCTCAAGGGCCTCACCCGCCCCCGCTCGAAGCAGGACGCCTCGCTTGTCGTCCCGTACTTCCCGGACTTCGCGTTCGACTTCCTGGCGTGGCCCGCCGACCTGCTCGCCGGCGGCCCGGGCGGCCCGGAGCTGCCGCGCGACCTCGACTTCAGCCTCTCCGATTACGCGGAAGTCCTCAGCCCCACCTTCGCGCTGGCCGACCCCGACAGCCCCGGGCAGTGGCTGCTGCTGGTCAAGGAAATCCCCGAGGGCGCCGACTTCGACGCGCTGCCCGACGACCAGCGCGACGGCCACCACTGGCACGCCAGCCCCCAGGAGCGCTTCGAGCGCCTCCTGAAGGAGCGCCAGATCCCCATCGGCCTGCTCTGGAACGGCGTCGGCCTCCGCATCGTGTACGCCCCCCGGGGCGAGTCCAGCGGCCACCTGACGTTCCCGATCGACGCCATGTGCGAGGTCGCCGGCCGGCCGATCGTGTCCGCCCTGCACATGCTGCTGAGCGCGGAGCGGCTGTTCTCGCTGCCCACCGACCAGCGCCTCCCCGCGATCCTCCGCAACAGCCGCCGCTTCCAGAACGAGGTCTCCACCCGCCTCGCCGAGCAGGTGCTCGAGGCCCTGCACGAGCTGGTCCGCGGCTTCCAGGCCGCCAACGAGAAGAGCGGCGGCGCCCTGCTTCGGGACGTCCTGCGCGAGGACCCGCAGAGCGTCTACGGCGGCCTGCTCGGCACGCTGCTCCGGCTGGTCTTCATCCTCTATGCCGAGGACCGCGGCCTGCTCCCGAAGCAGGAGTTCTGGCAGCAGCACTACTCCGTCGGCGGGCTGTTCGAGCGCCTGCGCGACGACGCCGCGCGCCACCCGGACACGATGGAGCAGCGTTACGGCGCGTGGGCCCAGCTCCTCACCCTGTTCCGCCTGATCCACGACGGCGGCAGCCACGGCGCGGCCCGCCTGCCCCCGCGCCAGGGCCACCTCTTCAACCCCGACACCTGGGACTTCCTCGAGGGCCGCCTGTACGGCGACGTCCTGGGCCAGGACCGGACGACCCGCCTGCAGCCGCCGAAGGTCTCGGACGCGGTCGTCTACCGCGTCCTCGAGAACCTGCTGCTGCTCGACGCCGAGCGCATCAGCTACAGCGCGCTCGACGTCGAGCAGATCGGCTCGGTGTACGAGGCCATGATGGGCTTCGAGCTGCGCGTGGCCCGGGGCGCCTCGATCGGCGTCCGCCCCCAGCACGTCGTCGTGGACCTCGAGGCCCTGCTCGACCTCAAGCCGGCCGAGCGCGGCAAGTGGCTCCGCGACGAGGCCGCTTGCGACCTGAAGGGCGAGGCGCTCGACGCCGTCAAGGAAGCCTCCACGCCCGCCGAGGCGGTGGCGGCGCTCGGCAAGAAGGTCTCCCCCTTCACCCCGGGCCTGATCCCCAAGGGCGGCCTGTTCCTGCAGCCGACCGAGGAGCGCCGCCGCTCCGGCTCCCACTACACGCCGCGCTCGCTGACCGAGCCGATCGTCGCCACGACGCTCGAGCCGCTGATCGCGAACCTGGGCGAGCACCCCACGCCCGAGCAGTTGCTCGACCTCAAGGTCTGCGACCCGGCGATGGGCTCCGGGGCCTTCCTCGTCGCCACCTGCCGTTACCTCGGCGACGCGCTGGTCGCGGCCTGGGACCGCCACGACTGGAAGCCGGCGCTGCCGCCGGACGAGGAACCCGTCGTCCACGCCCGCCGCCTGGTGGCGGCCCGCTGCCTCTACGGCGTCGACAAGAACCCGTTCGCGGTCGACCTCGCCAAGCTCTCGCTCTGGCTCGTGACGCTGGCCCGCGACCACCCGTTCACGTTCCTCGACCACGCCCTGCGCCACGGCGACTCGCTG
Organism: Vicinamibacteria bacterium; assembly: GCA_025994075.1. Classification (GTDB taxonomy): domain Bacteria; phylum Acidobacteriota; class Vicinamibacteria; order Fen-336; family Fen-336; genus WYBL01. The sequence goes on along the minus strand of JAMQGV010000002.1, from coordinate 52,549 downwards.
GTCGGGCTGACGAACGAGCAGATCGCCCGCTTCCACTGGGGCAAGGGCCACCAGATCGTTGCGATCGAGCGGTTCCTGCGCAGCCACATCCAGCTCGCGCACCAGAGCCGGGAGCGCCTGCTCGCCCTCGGCGACGCGGGCGACAGCGTCGACAAGCCCCGCCTCCACGGCGACGCCGAGAAGGCCCTCGAGACCGTGCGCCTGTGCGCCGACCTCGTCATCGCGGCGTACTTCGAGCACGAGAGGGACAAGGACCGCGAGCGCGCCCGGACGGGCTACGCGGGCGAGATCCAGTCCGTGCTCGAGGACCGCACCAGCGCCGGTGCACTCGAGGAGGTCGTCCGCCGCCTGCACGCCCCGCCGCTACCGCTCTTCCCCTTCCACTGGGAGATGGAGTTTCCGGAGGTTTTCGGCCGCCCGAACTCGGGATTCGATGCCTTCGTGGGCAACCCCCCGTTCGCGGGCAAGAACACGCTGATCGCGAGCACGCGCGATGCCTATCCGGGCTGGCTCAAGCAGATCCACGAGGAGAGCCACGGCAACGCCGACCTCGTGGCCCACTTCTTCCGCCGAGCATTCACACTGCTGCGGAAGGGCGGCCACTTCGGCCTGATCGCCACCAAGACCATCGCGCAGGGCGACACCCGCGGGACTGGTCTGCGCTGGATCTGCACTCACGGCGGGGCGATCTACGCCGCACGCAAGCGTCTGAAGTGGCCTGGAGCAGCGGCCGTGGTCGTGAGTGTCGTCCACGTCGCCAAAGGCTATCCCCCGGCGGCCTGCCGCCTAGATGATCGCCCGGTTTCGCGAATCACCGCCTTCCTCTTCCACGACGGCGGGCACGAGGACCCGAAGCAGCTCAGGGCCAACGAGGGCAAGAGCTTTCAGGGCTCCATCGTGCTCGGGATGGGCTTCACGTTCGACGACACCAACCCTGACGCGACTCCCATCGCCGAGATGGAGCGGCTGATCGCCAAAGACCCAAGCAACAAGGAGCGGATCTTTCCGTACCTTGGCGGCGAGGAGGTCAACTCCAGCCCAACTCACGTGCACCACCGCTACGTCATCAACTTCGGCGAGATGTCGGAGGACGAGGCCCGCACGGGCTGGCCAGACCTGATGGATATCCTCGAGCGAAGGGTCAGGCCAACTCGCGCGAAGGACAAACGCACGCTACGGGCCGCCTATTGGTGGCGGCACGCCGAACCCGCCAAAGCGCTTTATGCTGCGATTGAAGGACTCGATAAGGTTCTGGCCTGTTCCCGCCACCAGCCTCACTGGTGTGTCGCCCGCCTACCGTCGGCTGCAGTGTTCTCCGAGGCGTTGGTCGTCTTCAGTCTCGACCAACTCGCAGCCTTCGCCCTCTTGCAGTCTCGTCCCCACGAGATCTGGGCCCGCGCTCTTAGTTCGACAATGAAGGACGACCTGCGTTATGCACCGTCCGACTGCTTCGAGACTCTGCCTTTCCCGCTGGAGTGCGACAACGTGGAAGCTCTCGAGAACGCCGGCAACCAGTACGAATCTTTTCGCGCCGCACTGATGCGCAAGTCTGGCCACGGGCTAACAGCAACCTACAACCGCTTCCACGACCCCGACGAGCGCGATCCGGATATCCTGAAACTCCGCGAGCTCCATGACGCGATGGACCGCGCGGTGCTCGACGCCTACGGCTGGACGGACCTACAGCCCCACTGCGAGTTCCTCCTCGACTACGAGGAAGACGAGGACGACGACGGCGACCCGACGGCCGCCCCGTCGACGAAGAAGAAGCCCTGGCGCTACCGCTGGCCGGACGACATCCGCGACGCGGTCCTCGCCCGCCTCCTCGCCCTGAACCAGCAACGCGCCGCCGAAGAAGCCGCCGCCGGCCCCGCATCAAAGAAGAAACCCGCCGCCAAGCGAACTAGGGCGTCCGACCTGCGGGACGCATCGACCATCCGGAAGTTGTTCTGATGTCACCGGCGGCGAGGAGTGTGCTGTTGAACTTCTTGAGTGAAACAGCTCCCGGAGCCGCCCAGGCCTATCAGGCCGCCTTGTCCATCGCAGGCTTCACCGACTTCCCCGGCCGCGCGCAGTTCCTGGCTCACGCGCTGCGCGATTTCGCGAACAGGCTCCCAGATGCCGTCCTCGGCGAACAGACCTCGCGCCAGGACGCCGTGAAGATCCTGAACGAGCTCAAGAAAGCTTGGTCGGCTCAGAACGCACCACCACGTCTGGGCGCGGTGACGCCGTCGAGCAACAGTTTCGACGCGCTACTCGGCAGCATCCTCACTTCCTGGGGCACCGGGCAGGGCACCAAACGGGACTTGGTCGAACGCATGTTTCGTGCCTGGCTGCCGGCGGGCCACAACTCCCCCGAGCTCTTGGCTCCTATCGTTGAATCGTGGATGCAAATCGCCAGATGGGCACAGTCTCAGGCGCACTTCGACGGTACAGCGGCCCGTTCGACGCCCTGGTCTGACTGCGAAGAGAGGCTGTCGCTTCTCGAGGGCCTACTGAGCTCCACCCACGCCGCCTTCTTCGAAGTCGCTCAAGAGCTGGATGCCATCCTTGAAGACGCCAACGCCTGACGCCGTCGAGAGGGCCACGGCGCGCCTAGTTCGTCCTCAACAACAGCGCTACTTCTTCGAACGCCTGAACAATCCCCTTTGGATCGGGCCGCTCAGGGAGCGCAAGTGGTTCTCTCGACCGCCCCAGACCGTCCAGGGCGCCGACTCAGAGTTCCACCCGCAGTGGCCCGCCCTGCACTACCTGCGCCGCATGGCGTCTCTCCCGGAGGCGCAGGAAGCTGTGCTTGCTGTGATTCTGGAGCTGCCCAAGGACATCACGAACGTGACCGTTCAGGAGTCTGTGGTAGCGATTGCGGTAGCCCTGCCCCCGGAAATGGCCGTGCAGGCGGTCCCGCAGATCTTGGCCTGGCCCCCCCCGAGAACCGCTTCACTCCTCCCGAAGACTTTGGGAGAGCTTCTTGCCCGGCTCGCCTCCGGAGGCCAGGCGAAGCCCGGCCTGAAGATCGCCGAGTTGCTTCTTCGGCTCGCCGAGGCGCCAGCCGAGGAACGAGCATGGCGGCGACCGAAACCGCGGATTGGTGAGTGGCACTTGAGGCTGGTGCTCGAGGAGCGATACCCGTCGCTAGTGCGCGCACTCCCGGCCGAATCTGTGAGGCTGCTCCGAACCAGCCTTGAGTCTGCCTTGCAGGCCACGTCGGTGCGACAAGACACCTTGGAGGACTACTCCACGGTCTGGCGCCCGCAGATCGAGAGTTCACGCCACGAGGACACCCTCAACCTACTGACCACCGCATTGCTGGCCGCGCTCAGGCAGGTCGCCAGGGAAAGACCGGACCGTATTGAGGTCGTACTTGCTGATCTTCGTCACAGCAAGCAGTCGATCTTCCGGCGGCTCGAGTTGACGCTCGCCGCGGACCTTGTTGGCTCGCACCCGACCCTTGCGGTTGCCCTCCTCCCCGACCGACAAGCCTTCGACCGGTGCCTCCCTGAGTACGCTACGCTCCTCGGCGCAGGCTTCGGCGTCTTGCCACCGGAGGGCCAAGCTCGCATTCTCGAGTGGACCGCAGGGCCCGAGCGCCCACTCCGGCACCCGGAGGCACTACCTGCGTGGCGGCGCGCGAGGCTCGAGCCCATCGCTGGGCATCTCGGGGCCGGACTCGCCGCGGAGCTCGACGAGCTGCGCCGAAACGTCCCGGACGCATGGATCGGGGAGCCAGCGGCGCCCACCGTTTGGGTCGGGCCGACAAGTCCCCTTGGCCCCCACGAACTGAAGAGCCTCCCTCCGGAGCGAGTCTCCGAGGCTCTGGCGTCATGGGTCGTCCCGGCCGGTGACCGTCAGCCCTCGCCCGAGGGCCTCGGAAGAGTCCTGGCTGAGGTCGTTGAGGAGGCGACCGACGCCTATTCAGCTGTAGCGCTGACGTTCAGGGGACTCGATCCGACCTACGTGAGGCACTTCCTCGCCGGCCTTACTCGCGGGGTCCGTGCCGGGCGACGGCTGGAGTGGAATGGGGTGGTCGGCCTCTGCGAATGGGTCCTTGAGCAGCCCGGTAACGGCCGGACTGTCGATGACGCGGACCCTCACTGGGGATGGACGCGCACTGACATCGCCCGGCTGCTCGAGTCGGGACTCACAAGATCGTCCTCCGGCCTTGGCGCATCCCTGGCCGACCGCGTCTGGGCGCTTCTTGCCAAGCTCGCAGAGGACCCGGAGCCGACAACCGAGTACGAGGCAGAGTTCGGGGGCAGCAACATGGACCCTGGAACCCTGTCGATCAACACGACGCGCGGCGAGGCTCTCCACGCCGTTATCGGCTTCGCACTTTGGCGCCGGCAACCACTCCGCGAAGGCCGCGCCGAGCCCGTGACGCTGGCGGACATGCCTGAGGTCCGCGACGTCCTCGATCGCCACCTCGACCCGGCAATCGACCCATCCTTGGCGATCCGGTCGGTGTATGGACGATGGCTTCCTTGGCTGTTCGATCTCGACCCTGCTTGGCTCGAGTCACGGCTCCCCACGATCTTTCCCACCGACCCGGACGCCAAGCACTTTTGGGACGCCGCCTGGGTGGAGTTCGTGATCCGGTGTGGCCCGTACGGGAAGCTTCTCCCCCTGTTGGAGCCATCCTACGTGCGGGCGATTCAGGAGGTGGGCCGGCACGTCGATGAAGCCAGCGCACTCTCGGAGCCCGCCCGGCACCTCGTGGACCACCTCGTCGTCTACACACGGGCTGGGCACGGCACGCACCTCCTGGCTCAAGTCCTGAACAGTGCGCCGCGGCCAGTTCGCGCCTACGCCTTGCGGTTCATCGGTCTCGTGGGCGAAGACTCCCCGCGCTGGGACGAGGACGCCGTCCAGCGTTTCGCAGACATCTGGGAGCAGCGAGTTGCGAGGGCCGAGTCGGTCGACCCGCCGGAGCGCTCTGAAGCCGCGGCGGAGTTGGCATCCTTCGGCTGGTCCTTCGCCTCTGGCCAGTTCGATCCAGAATGGACGCTTCGCATTGCTGACCGGATTGTCGCCTTGGGTGTCCGCCTAGAGGCTGATCACAAGGTCGCTCGCCGACTTGTCGTGCTGGCGTCGGCCCACTTGGAACGCTGCCTTCCCATCCTCGGGCATCTCATCCGGTCCGACGTCGAAGGCTGGAGCCTGATCGGCTGGGACTCCGAGGCACGACAACTGCTCTCAGCCGGGCTTGCCAGCGAGGTCGCAACGGTCCGCGAAGCGGCGACAGAGCTCATTCATGAGCTCGGGGGGCGTGGATTCTTCGACTTCGGCGAACTCCTGAAGGGCGGACGAGCGTGAACCCCGGCGACCTCGTTCGGATCATCAGCGACCCCGGTCGTCAGGGCGCCCTGAGCGGCAACTCGAGGACCGTCGGGAGCACGCTCCACTGGCAGGTCAACTTCTCGGACGGGCGGCAGTGGGTCCCCGCAGACCTTCTCGAGGTCGTGCCGCTGGAAGAGACCCCGATCGATCTCTTGCGGCTCGGTCGGCTCGCCCGGCCGACGGACCTCGACCGCGCGCTGACCCATATCCGGCTGCGAGGCCGCCTCGCGAACTTCATCTACAGCCTCGAAACCACCGACACCGATTTCTACGCCTACCAGTTCAAGCCGGTGGTCAAGCTCCTGCAATCGGCTGCCACAGGAATCCTGGTCGCGGACGAAGTCGGACTCGGGAAGACGATCGAGGCGGGGTTGGTCTGGACGGAACTGCGGAGCCGCTTCGACCTCCGCCGACTTCTGGTCCTCTGCCCCGCCATGCTCCGGAACAAGTGGCAGCTGGAACTCAAGCGGCGCTTCGGCGTCCGGGCCGACATCCTGGACGCGGAGGGTCTCCTGCGCCGCCTGAAGGAGGACGGGAGCGACGAATACGCCGCAGTCGCCAGCCTGCAGGGCCTCCGCCCGCCCCGGGCGTGGCAGGATCGGCCAGAGGTCGACTCGGCACGCGCCCAGCTGGCCCGCTTCCTCCAGGACCAGGCGTCGAGCGATCCGATCGTCGACCTGCTGATCATCGACGAGGCGCACTACCTGAGGAACCGCGACTCGCTGACGTTCGAACTCGGGTCGCTCGTGCGCCGGGTGAGCCAATACGCGATGCTGTTGTCGGCAACACCGATCCACCTGAAGAACGACGACCTCTACAGCCTGCTGCGCGTGGTCGAACCGGACGTCTTCGTCAGCCCCTACGTCTTCGACCTGCAGCTTCACGCCAACGCCCACCTCGTCCAGGCGCGGGAGGCGACGCTGGGGGGTGCGACCCGGGACGAGATCGTCGAGCGCCTGATGCGGGCGCAGAGGGACGTCCTGCTTGCGGGCAACAGCCAGATCGCCGCCCTTCGACAGGACCTTGAGGGCCTGCAAGAAGTCACGCGGCGCGATCGCGTCCAGATCGCCGCGCGCCTCGAAACCGCCAACCTGTTCGGCTATGCCATCACCCGCACCCGGAGGCGAGAGGTCCACGAGCTGACCGCCGTGCGCGCCGCACGAGCCCTGTCCGTGACCATGACGCCGCTCGAGGCGGAGCTCTACCAGACCGTCACCGAGACCGTTCGGCAGTTCTGCGTCGAGCACGGCCAGATTGAGGGATTCCTGCTGGTCATGCCCCAGCGACAGTTGGCGTCGTGCATGGCCGCCGCGATTCGGTCGTGGCAACAAGACGAGCCCGATGCGCTGTCTGCTGAAGAGCTTTTTGACGAGGTCGGGATCGAGCTGGACAGCATCGAGAGCCCCTCCCAGGGCCCTCTCATGCAGGCCCTGCAACAGGCCGTCCAGGGGATCGCGGTCCTGCCGGACCTGATCCGGGAGGACTCGAAGTACCTCCGGCTCAGGGCCGAGTTGTTGCACTTCCAGGAGGAGTATCCCGGCGACAAGGTCGTCCTCTTCTCCACCTTCCGGAATACCTTGCGCTACCTGGCCGAGCGCCTGCGGCAGGACGGGATCACGTGCGCCGGTCCGATGATCGGGAGTACCGACAAGGCATCGATCCTCGAGGATTTCGAGCGGCCCGACGGCCCCACGGTGCTGCTGTCCTCCGAGGTCGGTGGTGAGGGCATTGACCTGCAATTCGCCTGGGCCCTCGTCAACTACGACCTGCCCTGGAACCCTATGCGCGTGGAGCAGCGGATCGGTCGCCTCGATCGACTCGGTCAGCGATCGCCTCGCGTAGCCATCTGGAACCTGATCCACGAGAACACCATTGACGATCGGATCTACAACCGTCTCCTGTTGCGCCTTGGGATCTTCGAGCGTGCGCTGGGCGGCCTGGAGGCGGTGATCGGCGAGCGCATCACCGAACTGACGCGGGACCTGTTCACTCACCGGCTGTCTCCAGCCGAAGAGGAAGCGCGCATCTCGCAAACGGCGCTCGCCATCGAGAACAGGCGCAATCAGGAAGAGGCTCTGGAGGCCGAGGCGGCGACGCTTGTCGCGTATGGGGACTACATCCTCGAGCAGGTGACCGCGGCACGGGACATGTCCCGGCGGATCCTGTCGAGCGATCTCAAGCGTTACATCTTCGATTTCCTGCGCCAGCGTTATCCGGGCTCCGAGACCGTGGAGTCTCCAGACGACCCGGATCTCGCGCAGGTCCACCTGTCCGCCGCGGCCCAGCAGAGCCTCTCGGAGTTCGCGCGGGGGGCGCGGTCGGCGACGCGCCTCACGTCGGCCGCGACCTGGGCCGTGCCCTGCCGATTCGAGAACCGCCTGAGAGCGCCGCGCCGCGCCGACGAAGAGATCGTCAACCAGCTTCACCCGCTGACCCGCTTCGCCGTCCAGGAGACGGAGGCTCAACGTGGCGCGCCCCGCCTCGCCTGTGCCGCGCGCCTCCGGCGGGACCTCGGACCGAACACTCCGCCAGGGCTCTATCGGTTCCTGGTCGTCCGCTGGCGCTTCAAGGCCCTCCAGGAGTCCGAACAGTTGTGGTTCGGGGTGGAGGCCCTCGATGGAGCGTTGCGCCTGACTGAAGACGATGCCGAGCGGTTTGTCGTTGCCTTGGCGGAGCACGGAGAGGACTGGGAGACCCCAGCCAGCGTCGATTACGGGAGTGTCGCGGCGGCTGTCGAGTCAGGTCTTCTCATCGATGCGCGGACCCGTTACGACTCTGCCGTGAGTACATTCACTGCACAGAACGGCGACCGGGCCACCGCCCAGTTGCGCAGCCTCGACCAGCACCTGAGACAACAGGGCGAGAAGCTCCGTGCGCTGCGCCAGAGGCACATCGCCATGGGCAACGCCGGCCTGGCCAAGGCTCAGGAAGGAAACCTGAAGCGGTTGGAGGCTCGCATCAAGCGGGAGAAGGCACGGATCGAGGCGGGCGGCCGGCTCGAGCACAGCCTCGACGAGATCTGCGCGGGTATCGCGGAGGTGTACTGATGTGGGACTGGCTGAAGAAGCTGACGGGCGATTCGTCAGCTGGGCCGGTGGCCACCGCGGTGAAACAACCAGGGCCACCAACCGACACGCCCAGCCTGCCTCCGCAGGACGTAGTCATCGGGTTGGATTTCGGCACCTCCAGCACCAAAGCTGTTCTCCAGACACCGTTCTTCTTCGGCGGCCAGGCTACGCCCGTCGATTTCGGAACCGTCGGTCATCGGAACGCGCCCTGGCTGCTCTCATCGAAACTGTTCGTGGGGTCGGATGGTACCTGCTCTCTTATGCCCTTCGAGGCTGCTGAGCCCTTCGTCCACCTCAAGGTCAATCTGCTTCGCCCTCCCCATGGCGACTCCGATCCCCAGCGCGGTCCTGATCACGAGGCTCGGGCCGCAGCCCACCTCGGTCTTGCCCTCCGACACGCGCGCTCGTTCTTTGCGCGGTCGAAACCAGAATTCCTCAAGCGCTTCACGCCACGCTGGCACGTCAACCTGGGCATCCCCTCGGCAGGTTTCGATGACGACTGGGTCCGGTCCCGCTTTGAGAGAGTCGGCATGGCTGCCTGGGTCCTCTCCCGGGGCACTTCGCCGATCTCGATGACGGCAGCGCGTCAGGCGCTCGCTCGCCCGAACCCCTCTCCCGACCTGACCTTCGCTGTCATCCCGGAAATCGCGGCCGAGGTCACGTCCTACGTCCGCTCTCCGCAGCGCCAGGACGGTCTGCACGTGATCGTCGACATGGGCGCGTCCACGCTCGACATCTGCGCACTCAACCTCTACGAGGCCAACGACATCATCGCGATGCTGACGGCCCAGGTCGAGCGTCACGGGTTGTTGTTCCTGCATCGGGCACGGGTCGCGGCAGCCAAAGGAGACCCCCCGTTCCAGGGTGATCCGCCGGACCTGCTGGGCGCCATGCCGGAGCCGCCGCCGCACATGGGCCCCGTTCTCGCGACCTGCGACAGCCAATACGTTGCCGCCGGCAAGGGGATGCTCCTGCGTACAATCGTCGACCTGAAGACGGTCCGTGCCCCCCTGGCCGAAGCCTGGAGGACCGGCCTGCCCGTGTTCGTGACGGGTGGGGGCGCCGCCTCCGAACTGGTGCATCGGATGGTGAGCGGGGCCAAGGAATACGGCGACCGGCACTTCGCGTGGCGCGGTCTCCATCCACGGGCCCTGCCATGCCCGCCCGGCTTCCCAAGCGAGTTCTTCCCCAGGCTGGCCGTGGCCCATGGCCTGTCGTACCCGGCAATCAACATGGGCACGATCGAGCCCCCTCGCGCAATCGCCAACATCGACGGACCCCTGCCGAGCCAGTGGCGGGAGCAGTTCATTGGCCCGGAGCAGGTCTGACATCCACCACCTGGTACCCCCCCGAGGAGACACCCCGTGGATTCAGCCGCCGTTCGTGAAGAGCTCGTCCGGACACTGGCGCTCGACCTGATCGGACCGGACCCGGGCAGTTCGCTCGATCGCGAGGTCCTCAGTCAGCCACCCTCGCGGTGGTACCTGAGCGGGTCCCTGCGATCGTCATCCACGGCCGTGACCACCTCGACAGCGCGGGAACGCGCCGGCGTTGACTGGAGGATCTGACCGATGCGGACATTCTTCTACTCAGGCCTCGAGCCAAAGAACAAGCGGGGTGTCACCACCCGCTTCTGGCGCATCGCACTCAAGGGCTTCACTGTGCGGGCCGAATGGGGTGCCGCAGCGCTCTCCGCCGGCAAGGGGCTGCGGCCTGGCGCGGTCAGCCGCGACAAGGAGTGGCCCCACACTTCGCTCGCGCTGGCCCGGGCCGACCTGAACGCCCGAATCCAGGAAAAGCTGAGCAAGGGATACAAGCCGGCACCGCGGCGTTCCCGCTAGACTCGCCCCGCTCCCATCTGTCAGACACCCCGGCCCGTGCCGTCTTCCCCAGGGAAGGCGCACGGACCCGCTGTTCAAAGGACCTCCCTCCGCATGAGACAGCTCCTCGAGAAGATCCCGACCGAGATCTGGATCGCCTGCGCAATCCTGGCGATCGTCTTCGTGGTCGCCCTCGCCATCCTGATCCTGGACTGGCGGCGGGTGCGCCGTTCCTGTCGCCGGTTCCTGGCCGTCCTCGAGCCTTTGCAGCCGGTCCCCAGCGCGGAGCGCGGCGCGGGCCTTGAGCTGGCGGTGTTCAACCACGTCGAGGAGAGCATTCCCCAGCTCGACGGCGATCGAGCGCGGGTCTGGTGGCACCTTCTCTCGGAGAACCTCGTCCGGCGGCGCGTCCCCGGACGCGCCACCGACTCGGTCTTCCTGTCGAAGAGCGCCCGCGAGATATTGCAGGAGGACCGGGCCCTCAGCGGCCTCTATCACGCTGGCGCCCACCACGCGGTGCCCGGCATCCTGACGAGTCTCGGCCTGACTGCCACGTTCCTGGCGATCCTCGTGGCGTTGACCGGCGTCTCATTCAACGAGGCGAATACGGCCCAGCCTGTGGTCGGCATCCAGGACCTGATCAACGGCCTCTCCGGGAAGTTCGCCTCCTCGGTGCTGGCCCTGGTGTTCGCGATCGTCTACATGATCCTGGAGAAGATCGTCGAGAAGCGTGTCCAGCTCCTGTTCGACGAGGTGCCCGACCGTGTCGGGTCGGTCCTGCCCGTGCTGAGCCCGACCCAGATCCTGCTCGAGATCCAGGACGAGGCCGTCAAGCAGTCGCGGTCACTCAGCAACATCTCGTCGGACATCGTCGATCGCTTCGTCAACGTCTTCCGCGACGACCTGACACCGAACCTGACCAGCGGGCTGTCGTCCGAGATGGTGGCCCAGCTCCAGCCGACGCTGCAGCGGATGAACGACACGCTCTCCGGCCTGATCACGGCCATCGAACGGCTGGAGCAGCAGAAGCAGGAGTCGGTCACGGGCGAGCTGAAGGGCCTCCTCGAGGGTCTGCAGCGGTCGATGGCTGAATCGCTGGCCCAGATGGGCCAGCAGTTCCACGAGGCGCTGGCGGGCGCGGCCCGCGACGAGTTCGGCAACGTGCAGGGGACGCTCGAGGGCACGGCGCAGCTGCTCCAGGGCATGAACACCCAGTTCACCCAGCTCCAGGCCAGCCTCGGCACGGTGATCGAGCAGGCCGAGAACTCGACGAAGTCCCAGATCGAGACGGGCCAGCGCCAGACGCAGGCGATGATCGACCTGATGCAGGGGCTGATGACCCAGCTCCAGCAGTCCTCGCAGAACAGCATGGAGGCCATGTCGGCGCGGCTGACTGTCGTGGTCGACGATCTCAGCACGCGCGTCGGCGGCCTCTCCGAGCAGATGCTCGCTGCCACCCAGGACGTAGCAGCGCGCTCCCAGCAGTCGGCCGACAAGGTCATCGAGCGCGCCGACCAGTGGACGGCCGACAGCGCGCAGCGGCTGGAGCGGCTGCTGAAGTCGATCGAGGACCGCTCGGCCGAGTTCCAGCAGGCCGGGCAGACGCTGGCGACGGCGCAGGCTGTCGTCCAGCAGACGTTGCAGCGCAACGAGGCGGCCTTGCGCGCTCTCCAGGAGGCCAGCGCCCAGGTCGCCGCCTTCTCGACCGGCCTCGCCGGCCAGTCGGCCGACCTCCGCAAGCTCAACGAGCAGCACTCCAAGGTGGTGGCACTGCTATCGGAGGCCACGGGCAACCTCAAGGCCGGCATGGACAACCACCGGGCACTTCTCCAGCAGCACGACGGTGTGCTCAGCCGCTACGACGCGTCCTTCCAGCAGCTCGAGAGCCGGCTGGACGGGGTGCTCAAGGTCGTGCTGAAGGGACTCACCAACCACGCCGAGGCTTCGGAGGCGAACTTCCGCGCCATCGTTCAGATGGTCAACGAGACGGTGCCGCAGATCGCGAGCGTCCTCGGCTCGCAGACGGCGGAGCTGCAGGACAGGCTCGAAGAGCTCAACGACGTGCTCGAAAAGGGCATCTCGAGGCTGAAGGGGTAGGCCATGCGCCGGCATTCCGGGGCGGGTCACGACCCGCTGGCGAGTTCGCTCACCGACCTGATGACGTCCCTGATGGTGATCTTCGTCCTGCTGCTTCTGGTGTTCATGCAGCGCACGGCGGGCGCCAACGCGGCGGTCACCGACGCGCTGCTCCGGCGGCTGCAGATGGGCTCGGAGCACATCGGCCTGAGGCCCGAACACGTCCGCCAGGACCCGCGCGACCGCGACGCAATCCTGGTCGTCATCCCTGACGGGCTGATGAACTTCGAGATCGGGAAGTACACGCTCAAGCCCGCGGGGATCGCGTTCCTCGACCAGCACATCCCCCGCCTCGCCGACATCCTGTGCGCGCCCGAGTTCCAGGCGTCGGTGCAGTCGATCGTGGTCGAAGGCCACTCCGACGACCAGGTGTTCCGGGGTCTCAGCCCGGCCGCCAGCCAGGAGATGAACCTGAAGCTGAGCCAGGACCGGTCGATGGAGGTCGTGAAGCGCAGCCTCCTGGCGCTGGCCACCCACGAGGCCAGCCGCAATTGCGTGTTCGAGCGCCTGTCGGCCAGCGGGCGTGGCGACCAGGAGCCCGAGAAGACGCAGGCCGAGAGCCGGCGCGTCGTGCTCAAGATCCGCGTCAAGGCACGGGAGGCGCGCGAGGTAGAGCAGCAGGCATCGGCCGTGTCGCCGGTGCAGGTGCAGTAGGTGGGCCTCCAGGACACGCTGAGCGCGCTGCTGCTTCGCGGCCAGGAGTGGAGCGCGATCCAGCCGCTGCGGCCGGCCCACCTCGAGCAGCACCTGGTGCCGTTCCAGCGCTTTCGGCAAGGTCTCGCGACGACGGGCCCCGCAGGAAAGGCCCTCGCGCCGGCCGACCTGGCCGCGATCCGCCGCCGCTGGTCCCGGGCGAACGGCCGGCTCGACACCCTGACCCAGCGAGAGATCCGGTCCCTCTGCGCCGACCCGGAAACGGCGATAGACCCGAACTTCGTGCGAGCCGTCGGCCTGCGGCCGGAGACGGGCAAGCGCGCGACGTGGCTCGCGGGCCTGCTGCAGTCGTACATGCAGAAGTGGCGGCGCTTTCAGTCACCTCACGTCCTCGAGGCCCTGTTGCTCCATCACCTGTCGAACTATGCCGGGCGTAATCCTTGGCTGCTGCGCCTCAAGCCAGTGGCAACGGACATCGTCGGTCCGGCAGCCGCGACTCAGGTCGCCCAGTCGGCGCTCTCCAAGCGCTGGTCCGTCGGGGAGCTGCTCGAGACGCTCGAGTTGTCCCAGGAGTCGGGCCTGGCGGAAGAGGCGCGGGGAGAACTCGCGCGGGTTTGGGCGAAGGAGTTCGACAAGTCGAGCCAGCCGCCGCTCGCCCTGCTCGACTACCTCCTGCAGCGAGTCCTCGTGCCACCGTTCCCGAAGCCGGGGTTCGATGCCCTCGAACGCGCGATCCTGAGCCCGTGGGCCGACAAATCTGACGACATCCGGGGCCGGCTGCGGGAGTTCGTCCTGCGCCCGGAACCGCTCGGCGACCCGCGCCTGCCGGGCTCGGGCGCCAAGTGGAGCCGGATGTCGAACGCCGCCAGGGACCGGGTCGTCTCCTGGCTCGCGCGGGAGACGATCCGCTTCTTCTTCGAGACCGTGCTGCCTCGCGGCCACGAGGGTGCAGCGCGGGGGCGCTTCTGGCTGCGATACGCGAACCAGATCGTGGACTTTCGCGTCGCCCTCTGCGCGCGCGACCACGCCAGGCTGCGCTCGCTGAACCTCGATCAGATCCCGCAGTACTCGCGCACGAGCAGCGACCAGATCAGCGCCTTCATCATGAAGCTGGCCGGCGCCAGACCCCTCGTCGTCGTCGAGTTCAGCAAGGTCGGGAACGCCGCGTACGCCTACCAGGCGGGGACGTTTGCCGCGTTGTTCCCGAGCATCCACATTCCGTCATTCGACGTGCCGCGCCTGAAGAACATGCGCCAGAACACCTTTCGGATCATGCACACGACGGACTGGGAACCTCGGGCTACGGCCCAACTCGCCGAGCATGGAGTGCGCCCCCGATGAGAGAGCTGCGGCGGTTCGGTGAACACGTACGCGTCATAGCCGAAGCCGATGGCCTCTGGGTCCGCACCGCGAAGGGCGCTGTCCACGATCGTCAGTCGTGGCCCGCGGACGCCCTAGGCGCGCCCCGCGGGCGGACCACGGCGCTGGAGGTCGAGCAACTCCTCGAGGCCGAACTCGGCGAGATCCAAGGCAGCGACGTCCGGGTGCCCAGCGAGTCTCTTGGTGCGGTTGATGCCCTCGGCCTCGACTTCGCCCGTGCCTGGGCCCCGCCCAGCCCGTTCAGCGTCTCGCTCGAGCGGGTCAGCGATCTCGGGCGCGCCGACTTCGAGTACCAGGTCCGCTACCTCGAGGGGACGCGCCCGGTTGCGGTCGAGCGGCTCGGCGCGTTCGTCCACTTCGCGGCGCGCGACACGACCTACCGCCTCGCGCCGGAGACCTGGGAGCTGATCGAGACCGCCGAGAGGTTCAACCGGCTGTCGCCCGAAGAGCGGAAGGCGCAGGCTTGGCCGACGCTGGCGCAGGTCAAGGGCCTGTCGTCCACGACCGGCGCCAGGCTCGACCCGACGCTGGCCGACAACGACGTCGTGATCCCGGCCTCGCTGGGCCTCGACGTCCGCGAGGGTGCGGACGGCAGCGTGAGCCTGGAGCCCGTCTGCCCGGGCGTGCCGGACGAGGCCTTCCGGGCCGCGTTCAAGCGCAACCGGGCGGCCGAGCCCGTGTACTCGGTAGACCTGCCCGGCGGGCGTCGGGCACGGGTCGTCCTGGGCGAGACGCAGCGCGAGGTCGTCCGGCGGATGAAGGGTGCGCAGCGGTTGTCGGGAGACCGGGCGCAGCTCGCGAAGACGCAGCCCGAGGCCTTCTTCGATGGCGTGCTGGACGCGGTCGACATCCAGTACGGCCCGCGCGTCACGGGCGTCGGGCACTTCCAGTTCGTGCCGATGCCGGGCCGGGCGAGAACGGACACCGTGCTCGGCGAGATGTTCGGGGAGCAGCACGACGGGGTGGAAGCGCCGAGCGCGCCGCCGCCCCGCATCGAAGCGACCGACCCCGCCGGTGAGCCCGTCACGCTGGAGTTCACCTCGCCGCAGGAGGTGGACGACTTCCGCAACAGGGTCCTGGCCGCGCGCGACGCAGGCGAGCCGGTCGTCGTCGTCAAGGCCGGCCAGGAGGTCCGACTCGACAACACTCTGTTCGAGGCGCTGGACCTTGCGACCGACGACTCGCCCCCGATCCCGAAGCACGCGGGCGGGTATCTGTTGATCCACACCGACCAGGAGACGGTGCAGCCGGAAGATGCCGCAGCCGCGGCCGCGGCTGCGGCAGAAGCCGAGGCCGAGCTGGAGGATTTCCGGCTCCCCGCCGACCTCACGTCACCCGAGGGCGTGAAGCCTCACCAGGTGGACGGGATTCGCTGGATGGAGCGGTGCCGCCGGCTGCCCGGCCGCAAGGGCGTGCTGCTGGCAGACGACATGGGCCTGGGCAAGACCTTCCAGGTGCTCGCGTTCATCGCGCGCGGGATCGAGGCCGGGCTGTTCCCGGACCTCGCCGCGGAGATGCCGCCGTGGCGCCCGGTACTGGTGGTTGTGCCGCTGATCCTGCTCGAGAACGAGACGTGGCAGCAGGACATGAAGCGCTTCTTCCGCGCCGATGGCGGAGTGTTCGCACCCGTGCTGCCCCTCCACGGCTCGCGGCTCTCCCAGCTCAGGGCGGACGCGGGCGGGCGCGAGGTCGAACTGGGGCGCCCTCTGCTCGACCTGGACAAGATCCAGCGGCATCGCGTGGTGATCACGACCTACGAGACCGTCAAGAACTACCAGCACAGCTTCGCGTGCATGAGGGACGGCAAGTCGCTGTGGTCGCTGCTGGTGACCGACGAGGCGCAGGAGTACAAGACCCCGAACACGAAGGTGTCCCATGCGCTGAAGGCGCTGGCGCCCGACTTCCATGTGGCGAGCACGGGTACGCCGGTCGAGAACAGCCTGATCGACCTGTGGAACCTGTTCGACACGCTGCAGCCGGCGCTACTCGGCTCGGCGCGCGAGTTCGGCAAACAGTTCGACGAACCGGCGACGTCTCCCGATCCTGCCCAGCGCACGGCCGCGCTCACCTCCCTGCAGGATCGCCTGCTGTATCGCCGGCCCTCGGCGTTCCTGATCCGGCGCGAGAAGGAGGGCACAGTCGGCCTGCCGCCCAAGACCGAGCACCTGGTGGAGTGCGAGATGTCGCCGCTCGAGGTGCGGCATCACCAGGAGATCGTGGCGGCGGTGCAGGCGCCGGACGACGGCACGCCGGTGCTCTCGGCCCTGCATCGGCTGGCCCTGCTCTACCAGCACCCGGCCCTGCTCGACGGCCCAGCGGAGCGCTCCGCGGAGGAGTGGTTGCGGGGCTCGAGCAAGCTCCAGGCGGTGATCGCGCAGCTCGAGAAGATCCGCTCCCGCGGGGAGAAGGCGATCCTGTTCGCCCGCTACGTCTACGCCCAGCAGATGCTGGCGGACGTGCTCGGCACCCACTTCGGGATCCCTGTGCGAATCATCAATGGCGAGACCACCCGGGGTGGCCGGGGATCGACCAACCGCCGCCGCCAGATCCTCGATGAGTTCCGCGACCAGCCCGGCTTCGGGATGCTGGTGCTCTCCCCCTTCGTCGCCGGCGTCGGCCTCACAATCGTCGAGGCCAACCACGTGTTCCACTACGGCCGCTGGTGGAACCCCGCGGTCGAGGCCCAGGCCACGGACCGCGTCTACCGCCTCGGCCAGGAGCGCCCGGTCCACGTCTACCTGCCGACGCTGGTCGACCGCTCGGGCAAGCTCGCCCAGTCCTTCGACCAGGCCCTGCACCACATCCACGTCGAGAAGCGCGACCTCGCGCGCGCTTTCCTATCCCCCGCCCCGGGCGAGTCGGTCCTCGCAGCCGAACTCTTCGGCAAGCTGTCGTCTGCCAGCGCGGCCCCGGAGGACGCTCCCCTCACGCCAGCCGACCTCGAGCGCCTGCGCGAGGGAGACTTCGCGGCTCTGGTGGGCTGCCTGCTCGCCCGCGAGGGCCAGGTGTTCGCCCCCCGCCCAGGAGAGGCACCAGGCTGCACGTGGCTGCTCAAGACCAGGCAGGGCACGGCCCCGATCGTGGCCCTGCCCCCAGGCCGCACCGCCACCCCCGCCGACGCGGAGATCACCCGCGCGGCCGGAGACGCCCTCCGCGCAGCGGGCTCCCCTGCGGCTCTAGGCCAGCTCTGGGCCCTCGAGGCCTCGGACGGCACCGACAAGCGCGCCCGCGAACTCGGCATCGCGCTGACCACAGACAAGGATCTGGTCGGCCGGACCCGAGGCGCCCACATCCGAAGGCAGGATCTCTGGGCGTTCGCCCCCGCGATTCGCTGAAGTGGACTACTTTTGAGGATTGACTGGATTTCTAGTCCGTTCTAAGGTTAAGTCCATTCAGAATAGCGACCTAGAGGCGGACTAATGAGCGACATGGCACGCGACTTTGTCCACCTGGCCCGACTTGCCCTCGGCGGAAAGACCGATGACGTGGCCCTGCTTGTCCGTCGCGCCGCCCGCAAGCTGAAGGCCGAGCGGCCCGACCTCTCGTCGGCGATCGACGACGTGCTCCTCCTCGCGGCGGCTCCGCCGCTACGAAGCGCGGCGGCGGCCCTCCCCGTCGACCAGGATTCACGGCTCGAGCTCATGCGTCGAGAGTTCAGTCCGGAGCTGGACGTCGAGCCGGTCTGGAGCGCGACCCTCAAGCAGGAGTTGGAGACGACGATCCTCGAACGCCGCATGGCGAAGCGCCTGCTCGAGGCGGGGCTGACCCCGACTCGTTCGTTGTTGCTCGTGGGGCCACCCGGGGTCGGCAAGACGCTGGCGGCGAGGTGGCTGGCTCGCGAACTCGGCCTTCCGCTCTTCACGCTCGACCTTGCGGCGGTCATGAGCTCCTTCCTCGGCCGCACGGGGAGCAACCTTCGCACTGTGCTCGACTTCGCATCGCGCACAGCGAGCGTCCTCCTGCTCGACGAGTTCGACGCCATCGCCAAGCGTCGCGATGATGCGGTGGAGCTGGGCGAGCTCAAGCGTCTCGTGACTGTCCTCCTCCAGGCCGTGGACGAGTGGCCAGGCCACGGCCTCCTGCTGGCTGCGACCAATCACCCCGAGTTGCTCGACCCCGCCGTGTGGAGGAGGTTCGATCGCGTCCTCGAGTTCCCGGCTCCTTCGACCCCTGACTTGGCAGCAGCCATCACGGCCCAGGCCCCTCAGCTCCCCCCCGCCCTGCGCGATTCCCTCGCGGCGAGCTTCGCGGGCGAGTCGTTCGCCGAGGTCGCGAGGGCGTTACGACGGGTGCAGCGTGAAGCGGTGGTCGCGGGGCGGCCCCTTGAGAGCGCCGTCCTGGAACTGACCGGGAACCGACTGCACCAGGCGCCGCGCCGGAGCAGGATCAGCGCGGCGCGGGAGCTGGTCGAGGCGGGATACTCGCAGCGGGAGATTCATCGGGTCACCGGCGTGTCACGCGACACCATGCGTGCGCATCGCAAGGCCGACGGCCGAAAGCGGAACTGATCGTGCCCCGCGAGCACAATTTCCTGCTGGCCCGTGGCGAACGGCTCACCACGCGCGTCGAGATCCGCCAGGGTGGCGGACAGAAACGACCGCCGTACTCCCTAGCGATGGCGCGGCGTCGGCTGCTGCCACAAGTCGCGCTCGTGGAGCGCGCGGTCGCAGCGCTTCCCGCCGAGGCTTGCCCCGACGATGAAGCCGTCGCCTCGATCACCCTGCACCCGCGGTACGTCTCGAAGAGCGACGCCCCAGAGGCGCTGCTCGCCAGCGTCGGGCTGCGAACGATCGGCACGAAGCCACGCCGGGTCACACCGGAAAGGTGGGGCACCAGCCGCCCGCCCGCAGGGGAGGTGGTCACCGACGAGCTCTTTGTCGCGGGAAAGCGGAGCGACTTCTCTGGCCTCGCGTCCCGTTTGCGCGGCATTGTCACCGGCAGCTCGCAGGCTGGCGATCTGACTCACCTGGAAGCGATCGACGCAATCGCGGCCGACGACAAGCTGAAGGGCATTCCCGAGGACCAGAGCCGTCCTCTGCTCGAAGTGGCGCTCCATTCCGAACGTCGCCCAGAACGAATCCTGTCCGCCTTCCGGCAGTTCGCACGCCGCCACGAGGCCGAGTGGTTCGAGGGGCGCGAGCGGTATGTCCCCGGGCTCATCTTCCTGCCCCTGCGGGCCGACGCCCAGGCCCTGAGGGATCTGGCTGCATTTGCGTTCCTGCGGGTGCTGCGCGGCATGCCGGCTCTGCGCCAGCCCACATCCACGCCGCTTCGGGCCGCGGGCCACGGCCCTGTCGCGCTGCCGGTCCCGCCCGCGCACGTTCCTTCGATCCGGGTCGCGGTGCTCGACGGTGGCTTGCCCGCCAGTCCCGACCTCAGCCAATGGGTCGACTACGACGACGGCCCCGGCATGGGAACTCCGAATCTGGACTACCTCGAGCACGGCCTCGCGGTCACGTCGGCTTGCCTCTTCGGCCCGCTCTCCGGAGCCGAGGCTCCCCGGCCATACTTTCGCGTTGATCATCACCGCGTGGTCGAGCCCTCCTCCGACTTCGAGTACCTCGACGCGCTCGACCGCATCGTGCAGGTGCTCGACGGAGACCGCTACGAGTTTGCCGGGCTCTCCCTGGGTCCCCATCAGCCCATCACTGACGACGAGGTCAGTTCCTGGACCGCACGCCTTGACGAACTTCTCGCGCGGCGCGCGATCCTCCTGGCTGTGGCTGTCGGCAACGACGGCCACGCAGACCGACGGGCCGGCCTCAATCGGATTCAGAGCCCGTCGGACGGTGTGAACGTCCTCGCTGTGGGTGCGGCCGACTCGCTGGAAACGCCGTGGCGGCGGGCACTCTACAGTTGCGTCGGGCCCGGGCGATCGCCCGGGCTTGTGAAGCCCGATGGCGTGGCTTTCGGGGGTGACGACAACGAGCCCTTTGCGGTTCTGAAGTCGGGAGCCGGGGCGACACGAAAGCGCGCCGACTATGGAACGAGCCTCGCTGCCCCCTTCACGCTCAGAGCCGCCGCCGCGGTGCGGGCCCTGCTGGGCAACGAGTTGCGGCCCCTGACCCTTCGGGCGTTGCTCATCCATCGATGCGAGGAGTCTGACCACAACCCGCGCGAGGTGGGCTGGGGCCGATTCGAAGCCGATCCCCTGCGTCTCGTCACGTGCGAGGACGACGAGGCGCTGGTGGCCTTTCAAGGGACACTGCCTCGCGGCAGATGGCTCCGGGCAACGGTGCCACTACCGCCAGGCCCCCTGGCCGGGATGGTGACGATCCGAGCCACGCTTCTGATCGTGCCCCGCGTCGAGCCGGGCTCGGTCAGCACCTACACCCGGGACGGCATCGAGGTTCGCTTCCGACCCGACGACCGCTCCTTCACGCCGACTCGGGGCCGGCCACGCCCGCAGCACGCGAGGGCCGCGTCGTTCTTCACCGAGAGCAACGTGCTCGGAGCAGGCGAACACGCGCTGCGCGAAGAGGGCTGCAAGTGGGAACCTTGTCTGCGAGCCTCCAGACGCATGCGGGGCCGCGGGCTCCACAACCCGTGCTTCGACATCTATCACCACCAGCGCTCGGGTGTCCCGCAGCAGGAGAACGACAGTGAGATCCCCTACGCCCTGATCGTGGGGGTGCGCGCCCCGAGCATGCCTCAGCTCTACGATGCGGTCGTCCGAGAGCACCGTGGGGTGCTCGTTCAGCTCCAGCCGAGGCTCCGGCTCCAGGTCAGGACGTGATTCGGGACGAGGGGGGTCAGCCCGTGGATTCAGCCGCCGTTCGTGAAGAGCTTGTCCGGACGCTGGCACTCGACCTGATCGGGCCGGAGCCGGGGAGCCCGCTCGAGCGGGAGGCGCTCAATCAGCCGCCCTCGCGGTGGTATCTGAGTGGCTTCCTGATTCCGCACGAGGCGCCGCACGACCAGCGAGCGGACGAGACCGGCCAGGAGACGATCGACTCCGGGACCGGAGGGGGCGCCGACGACACCGAGGCGCCGGACCCGCCGTCCGCGCGCAAGGCGCACTTCCCCTCCTCGCTCGGGCTGAGCGTGCTCGTGCCCGAGGCCGCGGATTCCCTGAAGGTGCGCGTCACGTGGGGCGACTACCGCCTCGTCGAGGAGGACGCAGCCGAGGCGAAAGCCACAGCCGGAGCGGAGGAAGCCGGGCCCTCCGAGCCGCGGCGCACCGAAATCCGCTGGCAGCGCGAGCCGCGCTCTGAAGATATCGATATCGGGGTTGCTCGCGAGCGCGGTCGCCCCCAGACGTACGAAGTGCCGGGCAGCAACGGGCTTCGCCTCGTGGTTTCAGTGCGCTCCACCCGGGCGATCCGGGATGGGCAGGGGCAGCGCCGTCTGGTCCCCGCAGGTACCCGGGCGGTGTCGGTGTTCCTCGTCAACTATCGCGAGCCGCAGCCCACCGAGCGGAAGGACGAGGCGCTGGCCTTCCAGGCCCGGCTGAGCGTCCGCTGCGAGCACCCGTTCGTGCCACGACCGGACGTCAGCGGGCGCAACGCCGACGACTGGGACGCCAAGGTCGCGGACCTGCAGTACAGGGACAGCTTCGAGATCGCGGTGGGACACGGCGTGGCGACCCGCGCGGTCGACGGCTCCGCATCGGGCTATCGCGAGGTGGAAACCACCTGGGTCCCGCAGGCCGAAGTGGAGAAGGTCATTGCCGACGAGACCCTGGCTGGCGAACGCGGCATGGAGGCGCTGTCGCAAGTCGCGTCCGCCGCCGAAGCGCGAGAGAAGTTGGGCCCGATGGTCCGCGGTTACCGCGACTGGATCGCCGCGCAGCGCGCCAAGGCCCCGAAAGACGCCGACCGCGGGGAGGTCGCCCGGGCGCTGCTTGACGAAGCCGAGGGCATCGCCTCCCGGCTTGAGGGCGGGCTCGAGGAACTCGAGGTGCCTGAAGTCCTGGAGGCATTCCGACTCGCCAACCGCACGATGGCGACGGCCGGTCGCCAGCGCCTTGCGCAGTTCCAGAACGTCGCGCCCGCCGCTGTGGCCCCGCCCCGCTGGCGGCCCTTCCAGCTAGCGTTCCTGCTGATGAACCTGCGCGGGCTCGCCCAGCCCACGAACCGCGAGCGCGAGATCGTCGACCTGCTCTTCTTCCCGACGGGCGGTGGCAAGACCGAGGCGTATCTGGGCCTCGCGGCCTACACTCTCGTGCTGCGTCGCCTCCGGAACCCGGGCGAGACCTCCGCAGGCGTCAGCATCCTGATGCGATACACGCTGCGGCTGCTGACGCTGGACCAGCTTTCGCGAGCCGCGACGTTGATCTGCGCGCTCGAGCTGGAGCGACAGAAGGCGCAGGAGAAGCTCGGGACGTGGCCGTTCGAGATCGGCCTGTGGGTCGGCAAGGCGGCCACCCCCAACAAGATGGGCTCGAAGGGCGACGGCGATCCGACGACGGCGCGATCCCGAGTCGTCGCCTACAGGACCAACGACAAGAAGCCGATCCCCGTTCCCATCGAGAACTGCCCCTGGTGCGGCACCCGGTTCACCCCCAACTCGTTCACGCTGCGGACGAACCCGGACCAGCCGATCGACCTCCACATCGGCTGCGTCAACGCCAAGTGCGAGTTCAAGGGCAATCGCCACCTCCCGATCGTCGCGGTGGACGAGCCGCTGTATCGCCGGCTTCCCTGTTTCGTGATCGCGACCATCGACAAGTTCGCGAGCCTGTCGTTCGAAGGCCGTGTGGGCGGGCTATTCGGCAAGGTCGAGCGGCACGACGCGAACGGCTTCTACGGCCCATGCGACCCCGGCCTCGGGCGCCCTCTCCCGAAGCCACTGCTGCCGCCCGACCTGATCATCCAGGACGAGTTGCACCTGATCTCGGGCCCGCTGGGCACGATGACCGGCCTTTACG
Source organism: Vicinamibacteria bacterium (assembly GCA_025994075.1). Classification (GTDB taxonomy): domain Bacteria; phylum Acidobacteriota; class Vicinamibacteria; order Fen-336; family Fen-336; genus WYBL01. The sequence goes on along the minus strand of JAMQGV010000002.1, from coordinate 29,288 downwards.
AGACCGCAATCGAGGCTCTCGCGACCCGCAAGGAGAACGGCCACGAGATCCGGCCCAAGATCGTGGCTTCGACCGCCACGGTTCGGCGGGCGCAGTCGCAGATCCGAGCCCTGTTCGCGCGTTCAAGCGTGGCCGTCTTTCCGGCCCCAGGGCCTGACCTCCGCGACTCCTGCTTCGCCCGCACGGTTCCGCGCGAGGAGGCCAACGCCCGGCTGTACCTCGGCGTCGCCGCCCCCGGCCGCAGCCTGAAGGTCGTCATGCTGCGCACCTACCTGGCCCTGCTGGCGGCCTCGCAGCGGCTCTGGGACCTCGAGGGCGGCTCGAAGAACCTCAAGAACCCCGTCGACCCCTACATGACTCTGCTCGGCTACTTCAACACCCTGCGCGAGCTGGGGGGCAGCCGCCGCATCGTGGAGGACGAGGTGACCGCGCGCGTTGCCGCCTACTTCGATCGGAAGCGGCTGGGAGAAGAGCTCGGGTTGTTCAGCAACCGCGAGGTGAGGGCATTCGACCTCGTCGAGCTGACCTCGCGCGAGTCAACGGACAAGGTGGCGACCGCCAAGCGGCGCCTGGCGGCGCCGTACCACGAGAAGGACTCGGTCGATATCGCCCTCGCCACCAACATGATCTCGGTCGGCCTCGACATCACGCGCCTGGGGCTCATGGTGGTACTCGGTCAACCGAAGACGACGGCCGAGTACATCCAGGCGACCTCCCGCGTCGGCCGCGAGGACACCAAGCCAGGTCTGGTCGTGACACTGCTCCACGTACACAAGCCGCGCGACCGCTCGCACTACGAGCGCTTCGAGGCGTACCACCACACCTTCTACCGCGCCGTCGAAGTCACGAGCGTGACGCCGTTCTCGCCACGCGCGATTGACCGCGGGTTGGCCGGGGTGACGGTGGGCCTCGTGCGGCACGCCTGGCCGCGACTCACGCCGGCGACCAGTGCGGAGGACATCGGAACCGAGCGGGCGCAGCTCGGGTTCATCGCGGACGCAATGGCACAGCGAGCCGCCAGCCACGGGCTGTTGGACCGGGAGGAGGAAGAGGCGTTGCGCCAGAAGGTGCGGGGCCGCGTGAATGACCTGCTCGACGAGTGGGCCAGGATCGCGAATAACAAGCGGAGCGTCGGCGCACATCTCCGATACCAGCGCTTCGATGAAGGCAGCGGCCCGTACCTGCTGTTCGATCCGCTGGACCCTGAGCTCGCAACCCAACCAGCAGGCCCCCGGAAGTTCCGAGCCCATCGGTCCCTTCGCGACGTGGAGGCCAACGTCGGCGTTTTGGTGAAGCGACTCGACGGCGTCGACGTGGCTCAGGAGGCCGAATGAGCCCCGCTCCAAAGAAGCCCATGCGCCCTCACGGGACGATCCGCCAGAGCCAGGTCATCACGACGTTCGGGCCCGGGGCGATGATCGACCTGCCCGATCACTCGATCCTCGTGGCCGGGCTCGAGAACTGGTGGGGCTACGACAAGCAGCCCGTGTTCGAGAGCCGGCTGATTGCGAAGCTCGAGCACCAGTTCGAGGTCCAGAATCTGAAGCTCTACGCCCCACCGGCGGAACCGGACGACCCGCAAGCCACGCCTGCGGGCATGACGGGTTTCGTCTTCCCTGAGTGGTTCGTCGCCCAGTACACGGAGGTGCGACGCAAGCCGTTCCGGGCCCGGCCGCTGGTGCATCGGGAGGCGCTGAACAAGGACAAGTACGAGGGACCCGACAAGAAGAAGTACGACGTGGTTCCCGTCCGCTTCGTGCAGGCCTGCCCGCGCGGGCACCTCTCGGACATCGACTGGATCGGGTTTGTCCATGAGTGGGCGCAGCCACGATGCGAACGCCCGCTGTGGATCGAGGAGCGCGGGACCAGCGGCGACCTCGTCGACGTGTGGATCCTGTGCGAGTGCGGCAAGTCGCGGTCCATGGCTCAGGCGACCCGGCAGGGCGAGAAGACGCTCGGCTTCTGCCGCGGACGGCGGCCCTGGCTCGGCCACGACGCCTGGGAGATCTGCAAGGACGACACGAAGCCGGACGCCGGCGGCATGCCCAACCGCCTGCTGCTGCGGTCCGCGAGCAACGCCTACTTCCCGCAGGTGCTCAGGGTCATCTCGATCCCCGATCGGGACGCCGAGCTGCGCGAGGCAGTCGACAAGGTCTGGGAGGATCACCTCGCCTTTGTCGAGGACATCACGGATCTCCCCCGGGAGCGCAGACGCCCCGCCGTGAAGGCCGCGCTGGAGAAGTTCTCCGACGAGCGCGTGTGGACCGAGATCGCCCGCCGGAGGACTCCGGCTGCCGCCGGCCCTGGGAAGCCCATCAAGCAGAGTGAGATCGAGACCCTCCTGTCATCCGAGGAGGAGATCGGCGAGGACGTCCCGGAGGGCGCCGACTTCTATGCTCGACGCGCGCCGTTCGAGCCGACGGGGCCGATGGCCAGCGTCGATCGCCTGGTGCTGGTCCACCGCCTGCGCGAGGTGGCCGCGCTCGTCGGCTTCACCCGGTTCGAGTCACAGGTCCCCGACATCGACGGCGAGCTCTCGCTGAACGTGCGCAGGGCGGATCTCGCCCGGGAGGTGAGCTGGCTGCCGGCCGTCGAGAACCGTGGCGAGGGCTTCTTCCTGTCCTTCAAGCCGGAGGCCGTTCAGGGCTGGCTGGCGCGACCGGGCGTGAAGACTCGAGCCGAGCAGCTCAAGAAGGGCATCGCCGACTGGGCACAGCGCCACCCGGGCGTGACTCCCCTGCCGCTCTCGCCCGAGTACGTGATGCTGCACTCGCTCTCCCACCTCCTGATCACCGCGGTGTCGCTCGAGTGCGGCTACGCCGCGAGCTCCATCCGCGAGCGGATCTACGCCGGCGAGTCGGGCTACGGCATCCTGCTGTACACCGGCACGCCGGACGCCGAGGGCACGCTCGGGGGCCTCGTGCAGGTCGGGCGGCGGTTGCGGCAACACCTGGAGACGGCCCTCGACCTGGGCCGGCTGTGCTCGAACGACCCGGTCTGCGCCCAGCACCGGCCCGACCATGCCCAGGAGGAGCGCTTCCTCCACGGCGCGGCGTGCCACGGCTGCCTGTTGATCGCGGAGCCCTCCTGCGAGCGCCGGAACGAGTACCTCGACCGCGCCCTGGTCGTGCCCACCGTTGACGGCAGTGACGCGGCATTCTTCGCCGAGGGCGACGAGTGAGGGCCACGTGAGCCTGTTCTCGGGCGTGTCCACGGCGGCGCTGGCGGCGCTCGCCACCGAGCTGGCCGTGGAACGCCTCCAGGGCCCCTTCTCAGCGGCTCTGGTATCGCGCCACGTCCCGCTGACCGAATCCGATGCCGCCGCGCGGGGGCTCGAGGCTCTGGCAGCTCAGGGGTTCCGCCCGGCCCAGATGGCCACGGCGCTCCGCCTCGTGGTACACGAGCGCCAGGAGACCCAGCGCGCCCGTGACCGGGTCGAGCTCGTCTGGTCAGGCCCTGAAGAGCCGGGATCGGCGACTCGCGACACCGCAATCGTCGTCCGCGAGCTCTTCGCGCAGGCCGAGGAGAGTGTTCTGGTCACGACCTTCGCGATCTACCAGGGCCTCCAGGTCTTCGAAGGGCTCGCCCGCCGGATGGCCGAGCGCCCGGACCTGCGCGTCCGGTTCGTCGTCAACATCGCCCGGGAACACCTCGACCCGAAACCGGCCGAGCTGATCCTCCGCAACTTCGCCACCACATTCCGGGACGAGCACTGGCCCTCGAACACGCGCCTGCCCGAGATCTACTACGACCCGCGGGCCCTCTCGACGGACTGGCAACAGCGCGCCGCGCTCCACGCCAAGTGCCTGGTGATCGACGACCGCTGGGCCCTGGTCACCTCGGCGAACTTCACGGAGGCGGCCCAGGACCGCAACATCGAGGCGGGCCTGCTCCTCGACGACCCACACCTGGCCCGCACCCTCCGCGCCCAGTTCGACTCCCTGATCGACGCAGGCGGCCTCAAGCCCTTGCGCGTCCCGGCACCCGAGTAGCCTCGGTCTCCAGCCTCTAGCGCGTCGCCACCGCCCGGGCCTCGATTTCGCGGGCGAGTTCGTGGAACTTTGACGCGAACTCGGGACTGTACTTCTGGGCGAGAGTCGACGCGGGTGACTCGCGCTCGGCAGCCGAGACAATGGCGGTGGCGTTCGGGATGATGGTCTTGAACGGGCGCGGCAGCTCCTTGAACTTGCCCGCCCGCCCCGCCATGGCGTCCACCATGCCCACCATGGTCTTGTGGTTCTTGTTCTGCTCTCGATAGAGAGTCCACGCAACACCCAGCGGGCGCGTCTTGATCGAGCTCTTCTCCATCCGGTCCTGGAGCCACAGGGCGCCGCGGACCGAGATGCGGTCCGGGATGCACGGGACCACGTAGCCGTCCGCGGCACGGAGCAGAAACCGGACCTGCCGCGCGAGGCTCGGCGGGCAGTCCACCAGAGCGTGGTCGAAGTTCTGGGAAACCCACCGGCTGAAGGCTCCGACGCGCTTGGTCCAGGTGCTCTGGAAGGCCGCCGGATCAGCGCTCTTGCGGGCCTTGGCCATGTTGGTGTCGAAGTCGTTGATGCGGAACGAGCACGGCAACGCCGCCATCTTCGGACGGAGGGCCGTCACGTTCGAGGCCTCGGGCGCGACATAGGCCTTGAACTGGTCGGGGTGGAAATCGTCCTCCAGCATCGCCGCAAGAAGATCGTGCAGCGTGCGCTGACGGGAGTCGGCCTGAGTGAAGCGCGCCTCCCCAAGCAACAGGTCGCTCGAGGCACACTGGTGGTCCGCATCGATTACCAGGACCCGGCGTCCCATCGCTGCCAGGGCCTCGGCGACGCCAATCACGGTGGTGGTCTTCGCCACGCCGCCCTTGATGTTCAAGAAGACGATCAACGCCATCAGTCCTCCTCAGCCCTGAACCGCCCTGAACGGGGATGCGGGCGGGGTCAAGTCGACGCGGAGTTCCTGGAGCAGGCTTGCGAGTTGTTCCGGCGACACGCGGTTTGCCAGGTACGACACGAGTTCCTCCTGGCGCGCCTGGCCGAAAACCATGCGGTAGACGGCCAGGGCCTTGCGGAGGTCGATCAGCCGGTGCTCCTCGCGGCTCAGGGGCAACGAGGGCACGTGCCGCTCGATGAACGCGCCGCCCGGCGTCGTGAACACCCAGAACGGAACGATGTCGGAGGTGCCTGGTGTGTCGGCCACGGCGGCGGCGAACAGCCTCGCCCACGGGTCACCCGTGGCTCCGCCCGCGAACGCCATCGGCCCGTAGTGCTTCGACACGTTCTTGCGAACGGCGTGTCCCTTGAAGCGGTGAACCCTCCCCTCTCGCTGTTCCAGGTCCACGGGATTGGAGGGCAGATTCCAGTGCACGACGGCGTGGCAGTACTGGTGGAAGTCGAGCCCCTCCTGGCCGACCGAGGTGGTCGCGAGGACGAACGGCCAGAACGGTGAGTTGAATGCCGTCCTGACCTGCTCGGCGCGGTTCGTACGTCCGTCGTCGGACTCCTCCTCGCCGAAGCGGACGGCGAATCGGGCGCGCAGCCGCTGCTTGTTGAGCGCGATGCTCCGCTCCCTCAACTCGACCTCGTCCACGACGATCGCCGCGGTCCGGAGGCTCACAGCGTCGCGGATGGCGCCAGCGGTGGCCTTGACCGTCTCGTCCGGCGGGCGCGACAAGAGCCCGAGAGACTCCTGCAGCGTGTGGACGTACTCGTCAAGAACGGCCTGCAGGCCGCCCGATCCGCAATAGTCGAGCACGCGCCGCCAGTAGGGCTCACCGCCCGCCGGCTGCGAATCGTCCGCCTGGGCGACGTCCGGTTCGCCACCTCCACGGACCAGCGCCATCACCTCCGGAATGTTGAACAGGCCGCGAAACGCCATCGCCACCTGACCCGCCGAGTCCTTGAGCAGGTCGAGCGGCGTGTCAGACGGGACGACCCGTGAGAGAGCCCGGAGCGCGACCACGCCCGGGGCCGCGAGGCCGAGAATGGCGAGCACCCTTTCGAGGTCCCTGGGAGGGGGGCCAAGGGTAAGGCGTCTCGTGGCGGGGTCTACGGCACTCGCGGCCGCCGTAACGTGGTCCTCCCAGGCCGACTGATCGCCGTCTTCCTCCTCTTCGCCCAGGCCGGCCCATCTGGCAGCGCAGTCCTCCCGGGCCAGCCACGCCCGCGTGCCGTCCGCGTCTTCGTACAGATCGAGGAGAAGCGGGCCGAGCCAGTACCAGGTCTCGTCCTCGGGTCCCGACAGCTCCACATCGGCGAGCCGCGGGAGGAATTGGTCCCGGACAACTGACAGCCGCACGCGAACAGCACCCTCCACACGGGCCAACGCGGCCTCGAACGACGGGAGAGCTTCGCCTGCGCCCGCCACCGTTAGCGGGTCACACAGGCGGGCGAGCGCCGCGCTCGGGTACATGAGGCCAAGAACCGGCATGCCCGTGAGCCTGCGTGCCTCACCCCTTGAGAAGCGCAACAGGCCCCGGCGCTTCTTGCGGGCCTCGGGGGTGTTCTGGGGCTTGGCTTCATGACTCCGCAGCATGAGGCGCTCGGCCTCATAGCTCAGCAGCCCCGCAATCGCCTTCGGGGCCACCTTCCAGCTCGAGAAGACGAGCCGCTTCGTGACGCCCCCATGGGCAGCGTTAGCCCACGGCCCTGCCAGGGCGTAGTACGGCAGCGATGGTGGCATCCACAGCATGCGCCACAGGTCACGCCCTAGCGTGTCGGCGGCAAGTGAGCGGAGCCGCGCGTTCCCGGGGTCCACCTGCCGGTAGCGTTGGATCTCGTCCCAGTTGAGCAGCAGACCCGGGTGTCGCTCCAGGACCTTCCGAACGGCCGTGGTATCGCCAGCGTCGACGATGGCCTCCAGGGCCTCCTTGAGCTTGTACTCGTCCATGAAGTTCAACAGGTACGGCGCGCTCTTCCAGTACTCGAGAGGCTCCCCCTCCTCCATGGCTTCCGCGACCCTCTGCAGGCCAACGTAGGCCAGCACGTCGTCGGGCTCCAGGTGGTTCCCCGTCGGCGGGACGGGCGCCAACATGCCGTTGCGGTCATCGGTCACAGCCAGCCGTTCCGTCCGGGCCATGACCTCGGACAGCCGGCGCTCGATCTCGTCCTTCACCGCCCGAACCCGCCCCAAGTCGCCGTGTTCGAGGCTGAGCAACTCGCGGCGGTATCGGCGCAACAACTCCGCGAACTCCGCGGTTCGAGCCGCGCTCGTGCTGAGAAACGAGTAGGTGCGCAGGAAGTCCTTGTAGTGATCGTCGCTCTCGGCCTCGTCCTCGAGCGTGTACATCTTGTAGGGCGTGGCCGACAGCAGGAGGATCCGGTTCTTGTCGTACTCGAACAGTCCGCGAGCGAGGTCGCCGGCGCGATCGGTCCCGTCCAGCAGATCGCGGAACCTCTGGAACTCGTCGAGCACGATCAGGTCCGGCTCGAGCGCCTCCAGGCACGTGACCGCGAGAAGACTCCTCAGTTCGCCAATGAGAGCGGTGCGCTCCTTGTGGTCTTCGGCTCGGATGTTCGCGTCGGACCTGGAGAAGCGCTCGCACAGCCTGTCGAAGCGCGTCCGCAGGTCGTCGTTGCCTTCCTCTCGCGCCTTGGAGGTGTGAACAAGAATCGCGTCTCGGAATGAGTCCCCGAGCCCCTGATCAATCTCGTGGTTGTCCCTGAAGGAAGTCACGAGTTTCCTGAAACCCTCCGCTGTCGAGTTCCCCTGGAGCACATTGAGCGGGGCCTTCCCCCTGAGGTTCCAGGCCTGTTCCAGCAACCAGTACAGCAGCGCACGCTCGCGTCGCTCGCCGAGGGTGGACTTCAGGTTGAAGGAGGTGTCCGGAGTGAAACTGACGAAGTTGATCCGGTTCTTCTTCAAGTCCTTCAACGTGACAGGCAGCATCGTGATGCGCGAGGCGATCGCGAAATCCTCGCGACCGGTCACGTTCAGGCGGTTGATGTTCTGTCGCGCGATGTCGACGTTAGAACAAATGTAGATGATGTCGATGCGGGGCGTGGTTTCCCACAAGTGCTCGATCGCGCGCGCGATCACCCCACGCGCGACAAGTGTCTTCCCGAGGCCCACCTCGTCGGCCACCAGGAAGCGACGGCTGCCCTCGGACCGGTACAACCGATCGAAGACGTAGTCGACCGTGGCACGCTGGAAGTCCTTGAGGCCGCTCAGGACATGAGCCAGGTTCGGCTTCGGCGTGTCACTCATTTCGCAACTTCTCCCGCACCTGCCACACCGGCTCCCAGATCCGTTCGAACCCCTCCGGCAACAGCTCGCGCGTTTCCGCGGAAGACTGCAGGTCGCGGACGAGGGTCCTCACGCTGTCGAGTTGCTGCGGGCGATGGGCCAGTGCCTTGAGAAGGGACTCCAGGAGGCCTCGTTCACCCTGCGTGCTCGTGAAGCCTCCGTAGTCGCCCTTCGAGCCCGTCCCGACCAAGGCCAGGGCGGTGAGCCCTTCCTCCGCGAGGAGCATCTGCAGGAGACGCAGCACGCGATCCCGGTCGCGCAGGAGGGAACGCAAGATGCGCTCCTTGCGGTCAGCAGGAGCACCGTCCAGGCGCACGGACATCACGAAGCGCTCGCTGGCGGTTCGGCCGGCCTCGGACGTGCTGACCTCGAAGGCGAAGAACGCCGTCAGGGCCTCGAAGGAGACGTGGCCGAAGTCGATCGCGGCTGCCAGCGGCTTCGCGGTGGAATCGCTGTGCGTGATGGGCCAGCAGCGGGCCTCGGTCTCTGCGAGCAGGCGCGGTGGCGACTTCGTGACGAGGGCAAGGCCGTACTCGCCCTCCGCAGTGGTCGTCACGACGGCCCGGTAGCCGGCCGCCACCAGGGCCTCGCGGGCGGCACGCAGTTGGTCCTCCAGGAGCTTGGCGACGTCGTCGGCAGGGGGCCGCTCTTCGGGCGCCCTGTAGTCCTGCAGCAGGCTCGCGAAGCTGGCGACGCCGTTGCCCTGAGCGAGCGTGGCCTCGACACCGAATCGGCTCTTCTTGCCTGAGAGCTCGACGAGGAACTCGACGTTGCTGGAGAACGCCTTGGCGGTCGCATTCGCCGAGCCGGTGAAGACTCGGGCATAGGAGCCCTGGTCAACGACGTAGAGCTTGGCGTGCAGCCCCTCGAGTTCCGCCTGGGCAGGCGCGGCCCTCTCGGTGTCGGACGGCTCGGGAGTGGCGGCCTCCGCGAGGACGCGGACGCTCGAGAAGCGAGCGAGCGTCCGGGGCGCCACGTTCGCCAACTCCTCCGGCCGAGCGACCAGGACGTGGTCGCTCCCCTGCTCCGAGAGCAGTCTCAGACGCTGATCGGACAGGAACGGCGACACCACCAGGGCACGGTCAATGCGCCCTTCGAAGGGTTCCGACGACTTCTCCCCGATACCGAGAGGCCAGAACGCGACGGCGTCGAAGCCTTCGGGGGCCTCGAAGCGAACGCGGAGGACCTCGTCCTGCATCTGCGCCACGATGGTTGCGACGCGCTTCGGAACGGGCCCCACTGCGAGGCCGGGCAACGCCGCCACGAAGTCCGCGAGAGGGCGGCTCGCACTGATCGCGCGCTCTCGGTGCTCGAGGAGTTCCCCCTCGAGACACAGGACCGTGTCCCACGACCGGTCGAAGGTGAGGTTGCGGCTCAGACAGAGGAGCCGGTAGAGAACCGGGGCGTCCGCGGTCTCGGTCGTGGACGGCTCGAACCGCAACAGCCACACCTTCGGATGGAACACGCCCCCGGGCTTCGCCACCGGGATCACGGCGTCCTCGAGATAGGCGAAGAGCTTCTGGTCCGCGGGTGGGACCTTGATGCGGTCGGCCTGACAGAAGATGGCGAGTTTCTCGATGTTGCGGCGGACCGCCTCGATCAGTGCCAGGGGCTCGGTCACGGGCCGACCTTGTGCGTCCTCCCAGTCGAAGAAGGTGAAGGCAAGGGGCGTCGTGAGCAGTGCCAGCAGGTCGAGCGAGTAGGTCGTCCCGAGCCCCGAGGTCAGCGAGTAGCCCTCCGGCGCCCGGAGGGATTCGAGGAAGAGCCGGCGCTCCTGCGGTTCAAGCACGACCGTTCCCTCCGCGCAGGCCCTCGAGAATGTCAAGGACGATTCGCTCGGTCTTGGGCCATCGGAAGTTGATCTGCCCGGCTCCCGCGGCGCCACTCCAGAGTTCGAGCGCGCGGCGGTTGTCGAAGCGAGAGAGCTCCCCTTTCAGCGTTCGCTCGCGCGCCCGAATCAGCCTCGAAGCCGCAGCGCCTTCGAGGTCTCGCGGGCTCCACTCCGCCCCTCGGAGGAGGTCGAGCCAAGCACTCACGAACGCCTCCGTGCGAGAGCCGACAAAGCTCTCTCCGCCTCTGACCAGTTGCCAGAACCGCGCCTCGGACCAGCCACCGAGGGCGTCGGCGCGGGCGACAAGCGCCCTCCGCCAGTCCGCGAGATGCTCACGGTAAGCGACGGTCAGCTCCTCGCTCCGCGCTTCCTTCGCGAGTTCCAGGTTGTAGAGAAGGGCGGCACCGTGGAACGCCTCCGAAAAGTTCCGGGCGTGATCGAGGAGTTCACGTGACCGGGCCGGGAACGCCGAAAGGTCGGGATGCTCCCAAGGGAACTCGACGGGCTTCCAGGGCTTGGCCTCGCCAGTCAGCCATGACAGGAGCGTCCCGGGACAGCGCGCGGCGATTCGATCGCGCAGATACTCGGCTTCGCTGCGGGTCAGGCTCAGCCTCACGCCCCTGGGAAAGCCCTCCGGAGGGTCGGGCAGCCTCGGGTCCCAGTTCGGCCGGACGCCGCCCTCCACACGCTCGCGATCGTCGGTGCGCACCTCGGCGCCACCGCTGACGTAGAGCCGGTCGAGCGCCCGGTGGTACTGGTCCTGCGAGCCTCCGAAAAGGCGGACGCCCCAGGCTCCCAGGCCCTGCCAGTAGACGCTGCTGGGCAATCGCTTGAGCTTCTCGCGCACGTCGATGCCGATGACGCCATCCCGCTCCCCCGCGTCGGCGAGTGCGTTGATCAACGCGACTTCCTCTCGCCGCGCCCGCTGCGAGACCTCGGATGAAGCCACCCGTTTGCGCTCGAGTGCCCGATAGATCCACGGCACGAAGAGAAAGTAGCGGGCCCGGGTCTGGATGGTGCTGGTCCCGGGGAAAAGGAGATCCGCGAACGCATCCCGAATGGAGCCGAGACCCAGTTCGTCACGGGTCCCCTTCTCCCGGAACAGGTCGACGACGTCCAACATCCGCCGCCTTTCGCTCTCGGAGTGATCAAGCCATGCGAAGTAGGAACTCATCGCTGCGGAGTTTACCGATTTGGCTACTGCTTGACCGTGATGCTCAGCGGGCAGGGGTCGAAAGAGCGGACCGTCCTCGTGTACCGCGTCGTGCCGAACGAGTAGTAGCACTGCTTCGTCAGGCCCGTGACCTCCTCGCCGGACTTGAAGGCGGCCAGGCCCGTCGACGGCGTCGAACGCCGGCCGACCGCCGGCCCATCGATCGGGACGGTGATGGACAGCGGGCACAGCGTCACCGAGGAGACGGTGCGGGTGTAGCGGGTGCTGCCGAACGCGTAGTAGCACTGCTTTGTCAGGCCCGTCTGCTCCTCGCCGGTCTTGAAGGCCGTGACCTGTCCCTCCGCGCTGGTGCTCGCCAGCAGCACGAACAGGGCCAGTAATCGTTGCGCGTTGTTCATCTTCTCCCCCTCATCCGTGATCAGGCGGCTTCGGACGCGAGCTGCTTGCACACCCGGTTGCGACCCAGGCGCTCGAGGGCCCGGGTTTCCAACTGGCGGACGCGCTCGCGCGAGAGGTTCAGCTCGAGGCCGGTTTCCTCGAGCGTCGCGCCGCCGGCTCCGTCGAGGCCGAAGCGGCGGCGGATCACGTACTGCTCCTTCGGCTTCAGGCGGCCGACCAGCGCGTCCAGGCGGGCGACGCGGTCCGCCTCGATCGCCCGGGCCTCGACGCCCTGCGCGGGGTCGGTCGCCAGCGAGCGGCCGAGCGGGCGGCGCCCGCGCTTGCGGGGCTGGTCGAGCGAGACGGCGGTCACCGCGGGTCGGGCCTCGGCCCGCTCGCACACCCGCTGGCGGACCCACCAAGAGGCGTAGCCCTGCAGGCTGGTGCCGCGCGCGGGGTCGAAGCGGCGGATGGCGACCAGCAGGCCGAGCACGCCGAGGTGCAGCACGTCGTCCCGGTCCTGCGGCGTCGGGCTCGCGAGCGAACGGGTCGCGGCCTCGACGAAGCTGAGGTTGGCGAGGACGAGGTCTGCGAGCGCCTGCTCGGCTTCGCCGCAGCGCTGCGGGGCGAGGCGGCCAGCCTCCCAGTCCTGGACGAGTCGCACCCGCTCGGCCGTCTGACGCGGGTCGAGCCGCGGCACCTGGGTCAGCTCGCGGAACACGGGTCCGAGGCGGCTCAGGTCGAAGGCCCCGATGCGAGGACGGCGGCGGCGGATGCGGCGAACGCCCGGGTCGGTCGCGTGCTCGACGGTCGCCAGCGCGGTGCTCATCGGGGCCTCCTCCTGGAACAGCGGGTTCGCAGGGAGGACGTAGGCGCGCTCGCAATCTGACAGGAGCACCGACTTCGCGTCAGACGCGGCGAGCCCTTGCGTCACGCAGCCTGCCAGCGGACCTCCGCTGGCAGGCTGCTGACGACAATCGCGCTGGAGGCGACATGGCGTGAGAGTGCTTGACAATCGCCCGGACGATTACTAAGGTGGCCATCAAGGTCAGGGACATGCTGGCACTGCTCGCGAAGGACGGCTGGACCGTGACGGCGCAGGCAGGCAGCCACCGCCAGCTGGAGCATCCGGAGAAGTGCGGCAAGGTCACCGTGGCGGGTCATCCTGGGGACGACCTCCATCCGAAGACGGCGCGGTCGATCCTCCGGCAGGCCGGGATCAGGAAGTGAGCCCCATGCGCGAGAAGTACCGCATTCGGATCGAGGGCACCGGCGCCAGCTTCTCCGCCTGGTCGCCCGACGTCCCGGGTTGCGTGGCGACCGGCAGGACCGCAGATGAGGCCGGGGCCAACATGCGCGAGGCGATCGCCTTCCACGTGCGCGGGCTCGTCGCCGACGGGCAGCCGCCTCCCCCGGGGTTCGGCCGACTCGCCTGCCCCCGATGCCACAAGGTGTTCCGCCCGAAGTCGGTGCTGAGGAAGTTCTGCTCGGATACCTGCCGCCGCCGCGCCTGGGAAGGCGTGGCGATGGCTCGTCCAATCCCCAGATCGACGAAGTGCCGCGAGTGCGGCAAGGCCTTCCGCCCGACCCGGGCCCACTCGGCCTACTGCTCGCTCCCCTGCCGCCGAAGGGCGGCTCACGTCCGCCGCACGGCCAAGTTCGGCCGCGCCCCGGTCGCCGCCCGCCGATCGAAACGCTGACCGGCGCGGCTCCGTCAGTGGATCAGGCGGGAGGTCGCAGCGCTCGGCTGAGGCGTGGGGGGCAGGGGCCGGCGCAGCGGGGCGCGCAGGCGGTCCAGGGTGGCGGCGGCGGATTTCATGATCGCGGTCACCTGCTCGCGGGCGTGGCGGGCGGTCGCTGCGGCGCCTTCGCTCGGCCTCGCGTGGCTCGCGAGCTTGGCATCCGCCGCGGCTTCCGAGCAGGTGCGCGGGAGGAAGACCTGGCGGCTGGACGGGGTGTGGCGGTCGGCGAGGCGGCAGGTGGCGCCGAAGGTGTCGAGGCCCGCGGGGCCGGCCAGGGCCTGCCACTGGCCCGCGTCGGGGTAGCTCGTGCGCGGGAACGCGGTGGGGCTGTGGACGCCGAGGAAGCCGGCGTCGGCGAGGTGGCGGGCGACGCGGTCGAGGTCGCGGTAGAAGCAGGTGACCGCGAGCGCGTAGCGGGCGCGCTGGATCATCACCGCCTGGCCGCCGGTCGAGGCGTCGGGCTCGGGCAGGTCGAGCGCCGGGCAGCCGAGCTCCTCGCTCTCCTTCAGGTAGTGGGCGACGGGGTCGAGCGGGATCTCGGGGCAGCGGGCGCGCCAGTAGCCGACGACGTCCTGGCCCATCAGCAGCTCGGCGATCACCGGCGCGCGCACGCCGGCGTCGGCGTCGAGGGCCGCGACGAGGTCGAGCGTCTCGCCGAGCCGCCAGAAGGGGACCGGGCACAGCAGCACGCGCGGGTAGCCGTCGGGGTACGCGACGAACGTGGGCGCGTCCTCCGGGAAGTCGACCCAGGTCAGGTTGTAGCGGGCCGTGAGGCGCTCGCGCGCGGCGCGGTCCCACGGGACCGGCCGCATGTGGAAGCGGACCACGGCCGCGAGCGAGTCGGCCGTCGAGCCGACCTGCGCGCCGCACTCCCCCTCCAGCCACTGCGTCACCTGGAGGAGGCCCGCGGCGTAGCGGGCCTCCGTCCAGGTGCCGGGGGTGGGGTCGATCCACTTCGCCGACCAGCCGGCGGCCGTGCGCTCGAACGAGCCGCGGTCGAGGTCGCCCGTGAACAGGCGCGACGGCAGGTCGTCCGGGCCGCGGACGGCGCCAGGGCGGACGTCGGACTGCGGCTCGCGCTCGGTCGCGCCGAGGAACACGTACGGCGGGAAGCCGGGTTGGGAGTCGCGGCGCCGGGCAGGTCGGCTCAAGGGATCACCTCGGTTGTCGAGTGGATCGGCGGTTCAGCGGGCGATGCGGCGGGCGGAGCCCATGGCCATGTCGCGGTCCTTGCTGCTCGAGTAGTGGCGGAAGTGGAGCTCCTTGCGCCGCATCATCTCCATCTCGACCGAGTGCTCCGTCGCGTCGGCGCGCAGCGCCTGGACCAGGGCCTGCAGCTCGGGGTCGTTGCCGGCGTAACGCTCGATGCGGCGCGCGGCGGCCTCGAGCAGGCGGCGGGCCTCGGCGAAGCGGCCGGCGCGGTTGGCCTCGAGCGCCTCGCGGCGCGCCTTGGCCGCGAACTGCTGGGCGACGAAGCGGTCGACGGCGCGGTCACGGGGCTGGGCCGACACCTCCGCGGCCAGGGCGCAGGTCCAGGTCACGGTCTCGGTGGAGTTGCCGAGGACGGCGTCGCGGTCGGAAAGGTCGCAGGTCACGGAGTGGCTCTCGCCCGCGGCCCCGCCCGGAAGGCGCACCTGGAACAGCAGGCGCAGCTCCTGGGCGGAGACGAGGTTGGAGACGCGGCAGACGATGCCGTCGGCGGTTTCCTCGGTCGGGTAGGTGTGGAGCGCGGCGACCTTCACGCCGCGCGGGACGCGGACCTCGAGCTGCACGTCGCGGGCGACGACCTCGAGCGTCTCGGCCAGGTCGGCCTGCAGGAAGGCGGGGATCTGGCGGGCCTCGGCCACGAAGTAGAAGTTGCCGCCGCCGCGGGTGGCCATGGCGTCGAGCAGGAGCTCGTCGAAGTCGCGGCCGACGCCGAAGGTGGAGGTGAGCACGCGGCGGGCGCGGGCCTGCTCGCAGTCCTGGCCGATCAGGGCGGGCTCGGTCAGGCCCTGGTTGGCGAGGCCGTCGGTGAGCAGCAGGCACTTGCCGACCGCGTCTTCGGCGAGGCGCTGGGCGACCAGCGCGACGCCCTGGCGCCAGCCCTCGTGCAGCGCGGTCTGGCCGCGGGCCTCGAGGGCGTCGAGGCGCTGCAGGGCGGCGTGCAGGGTCTCGGGGCCGACCGGCGAGGCCGGGACCAGCACGTCGACCTCGTGGTCGTAGGCCACGATCGAGAAGGTGTCGGCGCGCTTGAGCAGGCCGAGGGCGCCGCGCGCGGCCTCCTTGGCGAGGCGCAGCTTGTCGCCCTGCATGGAGCCCGAGCGGTCGAGCACGATCGCGACGTTGGCGGGCGGCCGCGGCTTCTCGCCCGACGCCTGCGCCTCGGGCGCCGTCAGCGTGACCATCATGTAGCGCCGGCTGCCGCCGTTCCCCCGCACCAGCTTCCGATCCACCTGAACGTTCATACCGTCCTCCGCGGCGCCGTGATCCGCAGCGCCCTCCACTGGCAAGACGCGGCCGGCGGGTTCCGTCTGACGCGAGGCGAGCCACGTCAGCGCAGCGCCTTCCACTTCGGGTGGCGGCGCAGGCGTTCGAGGGCCTTTTCTTCGATCTGGCGGACGCGCTCGCGGGTGCAGCCGAGCTCGGCGCCGATCGCGGCGAGCGTCGACTCCTCGCCGGTCTCCAGGCCGAAGCGGCGGCGCAGCACGAACTGCTCCTTCGGCTTGAGAACCGTCAGCAGGCGGCCGACGCGGGCGGCCCGGTCGGCGCGGAGGACGCAGGCCTCGACGCCGGTCGCGGGGTCGGAGACGAGCACCTGGCCGAGCGTGCGGCGGTCGCTGAGGCTGACGAAGTGGGCTTCCATCGCGATCTCCTTGTTCCTGGCGAGCGTCCGCGAACCCGTTGCGCGGGGCGGCCCGGGCGATTCGGTTGTGGTGGGTTGAAGCTCCGCGGTCCGGCGGCAGAGGCAGTGTCCGCCACACCCCCGCCTCGCGAGGTCCGCGCCCGGGAAGTTTTCGTGGGAGACGTCGCGGCCCCGGGGAGGGGGCCGGTTCAGCCCGAGCGAGGAGGGCTCGGGGGGCCGCTCAGATCAGTGGACCGACCCCGGCCGGTCCATCCGCTCGATCCGCTGCTCGAGCGAGTCGATGCGCTCGCCCAGAGCAGAGAGGTCCTCGCGGGTCTCGTCTGCGCGTGTCGCGACCACACGCCCGAGGTCGTCGATTCGCGTCGTCAAGTCCCGACGCAGTTCGTCAATGCGGCTGTCGATCTGCCGGCTCAGGACGTCATGCCCCTCGGCAATCAGCCTGGTCTGGGATTCCAACTGCTCCACGATGACCTGCCAGGAACCGCCAGGGATCTTCTTCGCTGCCATCTTCGTGCCTCCAGTCTACCCTCTCGGGTTCCGGCGCCGGAGTGAATCCGGCGCCGGTCCCATGGGGGCTCCCCAGGGGGTGGTGGAGTGTCGGCGGCGGCGGTGACGCCGCGGGTCCGCAGGGGGCGGCAGGGTTCCCGCGCGTGCTCGACCCGGGCCGCGGTGGCCCGTTCAAGACCCTTGCTCGGAGAAGCACTTGTCAGCCGGGGCTGACTGCCTCACCGATCGGTCCGCGCGCATCTCGGCGCGCCAGGCAGCGGCCTCTTCCCGCATCTCCAGCAGGATTCGTTCGATGTCGTCGAATCGCGGCAGGAGCTTCCTCTCCAGCGCCTCGAGGCTAGCCACGATCTCCCGGCGGAGGGCCTCCTGGCTTTCCAGGAACAGCCTGGTATTGGCCTCCAGCATCTCCAGGACCAGCTTCCGGGAGGCGCGCCGGGGCTTCTTCTTTGCCGCCATGTTCGTGCGGTCAGTCTACCCGCCGGGGCAAGGGGGCGGAGTGTCGGCTGCCCTCCGGACGACGCGGGGCGCGGGGGGATAGGATTCGCGGTCTGGCGCTTCGGCTGGGAGGTTCATCATGAGGTCGCTGCTCTCGAACGTCGGTCGGGGACTCGGCGCGTTGCTGCTCGCGCTGCCGGCCGTGGCGCAGGAGGCGAAGCCGCGGGCAGTCGCAGTCGGCAATGCCGGGTTCGAGACCTCCGCGGCCAGCGGGCTGCCCGGGGACTGGACGCTCGATGGCGCGCTGCCGGCTGGCGCCGTCGTGCGGCGGGTCGACGCGGGGCGCTCGGGCGCGGCGATCGAGCTCGCGGCCGAGAAGCCCGCGTCGCTGACCGTGCGCTCGGCGCCGGTCGCGCTGAAGGTCGGGCGCTTCTACCGGCTCTCCGCGTGGCTGCGCACCGAGGGCGCCGCCGCCGACCCGACTGCGCGCTACCCCACCGCGGTCGCGGCCACGGTCGCGATGCAGTCGTTCCCCTTCACCAACCACGCGCCCGCCGTCGCCGGCACCCGCGGCTGGACCCGGGTCGAGACGACGTTCGTGGCGACCACCGCCGCCGATCGCGTCGAGTTGCAGCTCGGCCGCAACGGGACGGCCGCCGGCCGCGCGTTCTTCGACGACGTGGCGATCGAGGAGATCGCCGACGTCACCGAGGTGATCCCGCTCGAGCGGGTGCGCTGGTCCGGCCCCGGCTTCCGCTACGAGGACCGCGGCTGGATCTACGTCCACGTCGAGGGCGCGCCGTACGCGCGCGGGCGGCAGCAGGGCGCGCTGCTGCACGAGGAGATCGTCGCCTACGCGCAGAAGCTGGCGATCCGCCAGAACGCGAAGGACCCGGCGCTGGGCTGGAACGGGCTGCGCACGCTGGCCGACGCGCTGATGCTGCGCCGCTTCGACTCCGAGCTGCTGGAGGAGATGAAGGGCATCGCCGACGGCGCGGCGGCGGCGGGCGCCACGCTCTACGACCGCAAGCTCGACCTGCTCGACGTGGCGACGCTCAACTCCGCCGTCGACCTCGACCAGATGACGAGCGCGCTGCCGGTCACGCCCAGCGCGATCACGGGCAAGACCTTCTCGCCCCACGACGAGCTGGCGATCCCCGAGCGCCTGCACAAGTGCTCGTCGCTGTCCGCCACGGGTCCGGCGACCAAGGACGGCCGGCCGGTGTTCTTCCAGATGTTCATGTGGGACGGCTACACGGGCCTCCACTTCAACGTGATCCTCGACGTCGCGCCCGAGCGCGGACACCGCTTCGTGATGCAGACGTTCCCCGGCGGCATCCACTCGGGCACGGACTTCTACCTGAGCGCCGCCGGCCTGGCGATCGGCGAGACGACCGTGCTGCAGACGCCGTTCGAGGCCGAAGGCGAACCGCAGAGCAGCCGCATCCGCCGCGCGATCCAGTACGCGGGCTCGATCGACGAGGCCGCCGCGATCCTGCGCGAGCGCAACAACGGGATGTACACGAACGACTGGACGATGGCCGACATGAAGACGGGCGAGGCCGCGATCCTGCTGCTCGGCACCAAGCAGTCGAAGCTGTGGCGCTCGGGCGAGACGCCGGCGCCGTTCGGCACGCCAGGCTTCCTGTGGGCCAACAACAACGCGCGCGACGCGGCGGTGCGGCGCGAGGTCGCGAACCAGCCCGAGGACGCGCCGTTCGACTCGACCTTCGCCCCGGCCAACCGCGACGTGGCGTTCCAGCAGTTCTACAGGGAGTTCAACGGGCGCATCGACGCGGAGAGCGTCGTCGACCTGATGGCGTCGTCGCCGATCAACCGGCCGCACGCGCTCGACGGCAAGGTGACCGACGCGGAGATGGCCGCGCAGCTCGTGTTCATGGCCCACCAGGGCAAGACCACGCAGCGCGAGAAGTTCCCGGCGCCGGGCAACCGGCGGATGCCCGACCTGCCGGGCGCCACGCCGCACCTGACCCACGGCTACACGACGTTCACCCCGATCGTGGTCGCGGAGGGGCTGAAGGCGGCCCGCGCGGCGCGGGCCGCGGCGACGGCGAAGCCCGCGGCGGTGCGCGCGGACGAGGCGAAGGCGATCGCCGACCGCTTCGACTTCAAGCGCGAGGAGTTGTGGGCGGGCTCGATCTTCCCCGCCTCCGACGCCGACAATTGGCTGGTCGGCGGCAGCGCTTCCTACTGGCGGCTGCTGCGCGAGCTGCCGGAGAAGGCGGCCGAGCGGCCGGAGGCGCTGGCCCGCGCGCTGGCCGGCGTGCGCGGCCGCCTGCTGACGCTCGCCGCACGCGAGGGCGAGCTCGCCGCGGATCGCGCCGGCGTCGCGTTCGACCGCTACTCGCCGGGCCAGGTGCCGCGGCTGAAGGGCGTGTTCGCGCTGCACCAGCTCCGGCTGCGGGCCGGGACGAAGGCGTTCCTCGCGTTCATGAAGGACTTCCACGCGAAACACCGCAACCGCGAGGTGACCACCGCGCAGTTCGTGGAGGCGGCCGGCGCCGCGCTGAAGCTCGACGCCGCCGCGGAGCTGAAGCCGTGGCTCGAGCGGCCCGGCCTGCCCGACCCGAGGCCCGAGGCGACGGCCGCGGCGGCCGGCCGCGAGTGGAAGGTGACGGTGCGCGTCGCGCAGCCCGCGGACAGCGCGTGGCGGCTGGCGTCGACGGTGGCGATCGAGACCGCGAAGGCGCGGCACCTGTTCCCGATCCGCCTCGACGGCGCGCAGGCGAGCGTGACGTTCACGGTGCCGGAGAAGCCGACCCGCGTGGCGTTCGACGCGCTGGCCGACGTGCCGGTGGCGACCGAGCGCTTCCACTCCTTCTCCCACTTCGCGGACGACTTCTCGAACACGCGGATCGTCTACGGCACCGGCCGCCAGCTCGAGGCCAACCACACGCTCGCGCTGCGCTTCCAGTCGACGCTCGCGGACGGCTTCTCCGAGATCCTGCCGCCCGTGGTGCAGGACGCGGCGATGGACGACGCGGCGCTCGCGGCCCACGACCTGTTCGTGCTCGGCGACCCGCGCGACAACGCGGTGCTGGCCCGCCTGCTGCCGCACCTGCCGCTGGAGTCGGGCCCCGGCTGGTTCCGCTTCCAGGGCCAGACCTACGGAGGCGACCACGACGGACTCTACCTGGCGCTCCCCCACCCGCTCCCCCTCGCGAAGGGGCGCACGCTGCACGTGTTCCTGTCGAACACGCCGCTGCAGCTCCACGAGATGACGAAGACCTACCGCCCCGGGCTCCCGGCCTGGGCGATCTTCGAAGGCGACCGCGTGAAGAAGGAGGGCCACTTCCCGGTCGCGAGGTTCGACCTCCCGGTGAAGTAGGCGGTCACCCGGGCGCCGGCCTTCGATTGCGCACCGGGCTGGCGCCCCGACGCATCTCCGCTAGTCAGGGCCTGCGCACGCCCTTGGCAACTGGCCGAGGGCGTGCGGGGCCACCACTCGCCTCGGGAGCGCCGCGACCCTTGCGTTCGTTCGACGCAAGGGGCAACGGGTTCGGAGCGACCACTGCGGCACGCCGTTTGCTCCGCACATGGGGGCATTCATCGCAGCGGAGGGAGAAATGTCGGAGAAGCAGGGCAGCGTCGTGAGCGGGATCTTCTGGATGTTCCTCATATCGCTGCTGCTGTTCTGGCTCCCCCTGCTCGGGCCTTTCCTCGCGGGGCTCGTTGGAGGAAAGAAGTCTGGCGGAGTGGGCGCCGCAGTAGCGGCGGTGTTCCTGCCCGGGATCGTGTTCGGCATCGCATTGTTCGCACTCGCCTCCGCGCTGAGCGGCATGCCTCTGCTCGGAGCCGTGGCCGGGATGGGCGGTTTCGCCCTCTCCCTCGTCCACATCGGTCCCCTGCTCCTGGGAGCGATCATCGGGGGCTTTCTCGCGTGACGTCGGCCCGCTGAAGCCCGGCGCCGGTGGCAGGTCCGGCGCTCAGCTCGGGATGGTGAAGGCGGCGGCGAGGCCGTCGGCGACGGCGAGGCCCGAGAGGGTCGGGACCAGGCGGCGGTCCCGCAGGACGAGCTGGCCGGAGGCCTGGAGTTCGACCAGCAGCGGCGCGTTCGAGGCCTCGAGGTCGAAGCCGTAGCGCTGGGTGAAGGCGTCGAGGTCGACGCCTTCGGCCGTGCGCAGGCCGAGCATCAGCGCTTCCGTCGCGAGCTCGCGGGGACCGAGGCGCTCCTCGCCCTCGAGGGGGCGCTCCCCCGCCGCCAGGCGGCGCTCCCAGTGCGGCGTGCGCAGCTCGTTCCAGAAACGGCGCGCCGAGGTGGGCGTCGCGACCGCGAGCGAGTGCGCGGAGGGACCGAGGCCGAGGTAGGGCGTGTGGTCCCAGTACTTGCGGTTGTGGCGCGACCGCTGCTCGGGGCCGCGCGCGAAGTTGGAGACCTCGTAGGAGGGCCAGCCGGCGTCGGCGAGGAAGCGATGCGTCAGCTCGAAGAGCGCGGCCTGGCGCTCGTCGGGCAGCTCGCGCAGCTTGCCCCGCGCGGCGGCGACGCCGAAGCGGGTCCGCGGGTGGATCGTGAGCTGGTAGCAGGAGACGTGGTCCGGCGCGAGCGCCACCAGGGCCTCGAGCTGGCGGCGCCAGGCGGCCTCGTCCTGGTCGGGCAGGCCGTAGATGAGGTCGACCGAGACGGTCGCGAAACCGGCCGCCAGCGCGGTCTCGACCGCCGCGCGCGCCCGTGCGGAGTCGTGGGCGCGCTCCAGGAAGCGCAGGGCCGCGTCGTCGAACGACTGCACGCCGAGCGAGAGCATGCGCACGCCCAGCCCGCGCCACTCGGCGCAGCTCTCGGGCGTCACGTCCTCCGGGTTGGCCTCGAGGCACGTCCACGGCTCGTCCACCAGCGGCAGGTGCCGGCGGCAGGTCTCGAGCACGCGCGCGAGTTCCGCGGCGGGCAGGATCGACGGCGTGCCGCCCCCGAAGTAGACGGTGTCGAACGGGTCCGGGTCGCTCCAGTCCGCGGCCGCGAGCGGGACCTCGGCCAGCAGGTGCTCGACATAGCGCCGCCGCGCCGCCGCGCCGCCGCGCAGCACCGAGAAGTCGCAGTAGGGGCAGACCTGCGCGCAGAACGGGACGTGGACGTAGAGGCCGGGGCGCGAGGCGGAGGGCGGCGGCACGAAGCGCGGACGCTACTCCTCGTCCGCGGGCGCCTCGGTCTTCAGCACCGCGACGAAGGCCGCCTGCGGGATCTCGACCGCGCCCACCATCTTCATGCGCTTCTTGCCCTCCTTCTGCTTCTCCAGCAGCTTGCGCTTGCGGGAGATGTCGCCGCCGTAGCACTTGGCGGTGACGTCCTTGCGGAAGGCGTTGATGGTGGTGCGGGCGATGATCTGGCCGCCGATCGCGCCCTGGATCGCGATCTTGAACTGCTGGCGCGGGATGGTCGAGGCCAGGCGCTCGCAATAGCGCAGCGCGCGCGGCCGCGCGAACTCGCGGTGGACGAGCTGCGACAGCGCGTCGACCTTCTCGCCGTTGACGAGGATGTCGACCTTGACGAGGTCGGCGAGGCGGTAGTCGAGCAGCTCGTAGTCGAACGAGCCGTAGCCCTGGGTGATCGACTTCAGGCGGTCGTAGAAGTCGAACAGCACCTCGGCCAGCGGGAGCTGGCTGATGACCTCCATGCGGCCCGCGGCCAGGTAGTTGAAGGTGGTCTCGACGCCGCGCCGCTCGCGGCACAGCTCCATGACGGTGCCGAGGTAGCGCTCGGGCGTCATGATCGTGGCCTTGATGTAGGGCTCGTACGACTCCTGGATCGAGCCGGGGTCCGGGTAGAAGGTCGGGTTGTCGACCCACACCTCGCTGCCGTCGGCGAGCACGATCCGGTAGCGCACGGAGGGTGCCGACAGGATCAGCGACAGGTCGTACTCGCGCTCGAGCCGCTCCTGCAGGACGTCGAGGTGGAGCAGGCCGAGGAAGCCGCAGCGGAAGCCGAAGCCGAGCGCCGCCGACGAGTCCTTCTCGTAGATCAGCGCGGCGTCGTTGAGCTTGAGCTTCTCGAGCGCCTTGGTCAGGTCCTCGTACTCGTCGGTCGCCATCGGGTAGATCGACGAGAACACGACCGGCTTGGCCTCGCGGTAGCCCGGCACCGGCTCCGCGGCGGGCCGCTCGGCCTCGGTCAGGGTGTCGCCGATGGCGAGGCCGGACAGGCTCTTGATGCCGGCCAGCACGTAGCCGACCTCGCCGGCCGACAGCTCCGGCACCGGGATGTGCTTCAGGCGCTGCCAGCCGACCTCCTCGACCTTGTGCTCCTGGCCCGAGTGCATGAAGCGGACGCGGGTGCCCGCGCGCAGCTTGCCGTCGAACAGCCGCACCAGCAGCAGCGCGCCGCGGTACGGGTCGTACTGGGCGTCGAACAGCAGGGCACGCAGCGGCTCTTCCGGCACGCCCTTCGGCGGCGGCAACTGGGTGACGATCGCCTCCAGCAGGTCGTCGATGCCGGTGCCGAGCTTGGCCGAGACCTGGATCGACGCGAACGGGTCGAGCCCCAGGTCGCGGTCGATCTCCTCCATCACGCGGTCGACGTCGGCGGACGGCAGGTCGATCTTGTTGATGACGGGCACGACCTGCAGGCCCAGCTCCATGGCCAGGTACAGGTTGGCGACGGTCTGCGCCTCGACGCCCTGCGAGGCGTCGACGATCAGCAGCGCGCCTTCGCAGCTCATCAGCGAGCGGCGCACCTCGTGCGAGAAGTCGACGTGGCCGGGCGTGTCGATCAGGTTCAGCTCGTAGGTCCGGCCGTCGCGCGCGGTGTACGGCATGCTGACGGTGTTGGCCTTGATCGTGATCCCGCGCTCGCGCTCGAGGTCCATCGAGTCGAGGATCTGGTCGCGGAACTCGCGCGGGTCCACGGCGCCGCAGCGCTGGATGAGGCGGTCGGCGAGCGTCGACTTGCCGTGATCGATGTGCGCGATGATGCAGAAGTTCCGGATGTGATCCACGTTCCCTCAGAGAGACGGCCGGCTCGGCCAGTCCGCTAGTGTAATGCGGGCGGCCACGGGGTCCCAGTTCGCTAGACGACTTCCCCACGTTCGGTGAGGACGAAGTCGATGCGATCCCCGGCTCGGAGGCGCAGCACCTCGCGGACCTGCCGTGGCAGTGTCACGCGCCAGCCAACGTTCACCTTCGCAGTCGGCAACTCGTCTCCGCTGATGGATCATAGGTCTGCTGCGGGCCAGCAGAAGCGCCCGCTCGCTATCCCTCGGAGGTCTCGATGCCCGAACAGGTACGGCTCTGGCGGGTCGCGGAAAGCCACGCAAGGATGCGGGCCACGCAAGGCGCCGCCGCCCGCCCCCACGCGGTGCAAGTCGCCGGCGGGAGCGAAGCGACCCGCCGCGGTGAACTTTCAATAATGAAGAGGCGGCGGGAATCGCCTCCTCGGTCGCTCCCGAAGGGAGCGCCCGAGCAGCCGTTGCCGGGCGCCTTCACCACCCCGCCGCAAAGCGGCGGGGTTGGTGGAGGCGGCGGGAATCGAACCCGCGTCCGAAAACGCGCCTACGGAAGGCGGCTACAGGCTTAGCCCGGCCTGTTGTTTCGCTCCCGCCGTGAAGGCCGGACCAAACCGGCGGAAGCTAGTCCGATTGATCTCGCCCTTTCGCCTCCGGACCGAAGGTTCTGGGCCAGCCCGCATTAGTGACGTTCTGTCCAGGTCCCACGGGCGAGGCCCCGGCAGAACGGGTCGCCTAGGTTTTAACTAGGCGGCCAGCGCAACGTTGTCGTTGGCAGGTATGGTTTCCAACCGGATTTACGAGCCGGGAGGCACGCTCGGCCTGCTCCTTCCGGGGTCACAGTTCTCGTCGAAACCAGGACGCCCCCGGATGTGCACGATCAGTGTAGCACCCGCCCCGCCGCCGCGGGTCCTACGGGAACGCGCGGGGCGAAGGCAGCACCACCGTCTCGCCCGCTGCGGGCAACTCGAATGGGGCGAACTCCCCCGCCCGCCAGCTCCGCCAGGCGTGGCGATCGTCCTCGAGCGCCGCGTCGAAGGTGAAGCGCACGCGCGCGGGGCGCCCGTCGGCCGTCACCTCCACGATCTCCGCCTCGAAGCCGCCGAGTTCCACGCGGGCGCCGGCGGCGAACGGCTCGACGCGGTAGAGCCGGTCGAAGATGCCGAGCATGTGGTGCGGGTCGAGCGGCTGCGGCGGCGCGCCGTCGCGGCCGAGGCTCCCCGCCTCCGCCATGTAGCCGCCCTCGGGCGCGACCTCGAGAGTCCGCGCGTCGAGCCGGGTGACGCTCAGCGGGCCCAGTCCCGAGGCCAGCACGTGGGCCCGCGCCACGGCCGGCGCACCGGCCAGCGTGCGCTCGAGCAGGCTCTGCCCGGCGAGGAACGCGCTCGGCGCCTGGACGATCAGCAGGTGGCGCCCGCCGAGGTCCGGGCCCAGCGAAGCGACGGCGCCGGTCGGCACGCCGCCGAGCATGCGCACGCCGTCGGCCGCGCCGAGCAGGCCCAGTGGCGCGAGGGCGAAATGGAAGAGGAGCGCGAGGCCCAGCGCCACCCGCCGCACGACGCGCCCTGCCGAGCCCTCGGGCGGCAGCTCGCGCCACTGCGCCAGCCACAGCCCGAGCAGGCCGGCGCCGCCGACGCCGGCGAGCATCAGCAGCCGGTTGCTCGGGAACGTCGCCGCGGCGGGCACCAGCGACAGCGCCAGGCCGGTCGCGAAGAAGCGGGCGTGGCGATCGCGGCGCAGCAGCGGCCCGAGCAACGCGCCGACCACGATCACCGCGGCCACGCCGGCGAGCCAGTACCCGCGCTGCGCCGCCGTCGACATCAGCCCGTTGAGGTCGGCGGGCAGCGCCCACTGGCCGAAGAACAGCACGGGCGCCCGCCGCACGAACGCCTCGAGGAACGGGCCGGGCGTGGCGCCGGGGTCGACGTACAGGGTCGAGTGCGCGGTGCCGTAGCCGAGGCCGCGGTACGCGAGCGCCCAGGCCACGGACACGGCGCCGCACGGCACGAGCGACGCGAGCCGCATCCGCAACGGCGCGCGGTCGAAGAACAGCGCATAGCCGAGCAGATAGGCGCCGGTGGCCACCGCGACCTCGCCGCCCGTCAGGCCGAGGAGGAGCGCGAACGGCGCGAGCAGCGCCCCGGGCCGCCAGCCCCGCGCGCGCCAGCGGTGGTGGGCGACGAGCGCGAGCAGTGCGAAGGTCGTGGCGACCAGCGCGTTGCGGTTGGCGATCCAGGCGGCGGGCGTACCGTGCGCGTCGTCGAGCGCGAAAGCGAGCGCGGCCAGGGCGGCCGCGGGCGGCGGCAGGTCGAGCTCGCGGAAGAGCAGCGCTCCGGCCGCCACGCACAGGCCGAGCCAGACGAGCGAGTGGGCGTGCATCAGCGCGGGCGAGCCCGGCCACAGCGCGAAGTCGAGGCCGTGGGTCAGGCCCGACAGCGGCCGCGCGAACGCGAGCTTCAGGCGCTCGTCGACCCACCACGGCACGCTGCCGGCATCGCGCGCGGCATGAGTGAACCCCGGCTCGCCGCGAAAGAACGCGAACGCGTCGAGCGGCGAGCGCTGCCACGCGGCCTCGAGCGCGGGCCGCCCCAGCGCCAGCCGCAGGTAGTGGTCGTCGAGCTGGAAGCCGAGGCCGAGCGCGGGCAGGCTCAGCACCACGGCGATCGCCGCCAGCCGCCCCGGCGAGCGCGGGCGCGCGAGGAACGCGAGCAGGCGCTCCATCAGGGCTTCAGGCCGAACCGCTTCCGCGCCGCTTCCCCGCCGGGGCCGTTCATCTGCCAGTAGGCCATGCGGTCGCTGCCGAGCAGCTCCGCGACTTCGCCGCCGGGCCCGGTCCAGCGCAGCAGGCGGTACGGGCTCGCGGCCTCGACGTCGTACGTCGTCTCGCGCCCGCCGGCCTCGCGCACCGTGTAGCTCCACGCGTCGAACTTCCCCGCCGGCACGCTCACGTTCGCGGGAGCCGCGGCGCGCGAGATCGTGGCCGTCGTCCACGCGAGCGGCTTGTGCTCGAGCCGGGCGCGCTGCAGGCTCGGCAGCAGCGGCACCTCGCGCGACGCGCCCTTCGCGACGAACTCCCCGGCCCACGCGCGCAGCAGGACCGGCAGCGCGTCCTCGAACACGCCGCCCGCCGGCAGCGGCAGGTCGTCGCGGCCGTCGGCCTCGCCGTCGAAGTACGAGTGGAACAGGCCCGCCACGCGGCCGGCTCGCGGCGTGACGTGGTGGTAGACGTGGCCGCACCACTCCTGGCTGCTGAAGCTGACCTTGGCCGGCGCGAAGCCGGGCGCGACCCGCGCGAACACCGAGGTCATCAGCGAGTAGTCGTAGACGCCCGTGCGGAACTGGCGCACCGCGTTGAGCTTCAGCACCGGGAACACGTCCGAGTCCGGGTGCTTGCCGGGATCGGCCTTGACCCGGGTCGACTCCGTGAAGTCCTCGGTCACGTAGACGAGCACGGCCTGCCCGGTCCGCGTCGCGCCGTAGCGCGGCTGGACCAGGCGGTAGCCGTTCATCTCGGCCTGCCCGTCGCCCCAGTGCTTCCAGAAGTCCGGCGCCTGGGCCGCCGCGCCGGGCGCGGCAAGGCCGAAGGCGAGGAGGGCGACGAGGCGAGGGCGAACGTGCATCCGAACTCCTTTCGCAGCGGGCAGGTCTCGCACCGCGGCCGTGCGCGGCACCACTTCTGGCCGTGGCGCACGATCTGGGCATGGTACTCGTTGAAGAGCGGCGCCTCGCGCGGCAGCGCGGCGTGGAACAGCGCCTGGAGGTCGTCGTAGCCGGCGTCGGGCGCGGCCAGCCCGAGCCGGGCCAGCAGGCGGCGCGTCGAGGCGTCGATCACGAAGAACGGGTGGCCGGCGGCGTAGAGGGCGATGGCGTCCGCGGTCTCGGGGCCGATCCCCGGCACCCTCAGCAGCGCCGCCCGCAGCTCGTCGCCCGGCACGTCGCGCAGCCGCGTGGCGTCGCCCGCGTGCTCGCGCTGCAGCCAGTCGAGGAACGCGCGCACGCGCCGGGCCTTGACCCGGAACGTCCCGGCCGGTCGCACGTGGGCCTCGAGTTGCGCCGGGGAAAGGGCGCGCAGGGCGTGCGCGTCGTGGAGCACGCCGGCCGCCCGCAGGTGGTCGAGGGCGCGCGCCGCGCCCCGCCACGGCGCGTGCTGGACGAGGATCGCGCCGAGGGCGATCTCGAGCTCGCTCTCCCCGGGCCACCAGCCCGAGGGCCCCTGAACCGCGTGCAGGCGCCGATACAACTTCCGCAGGACCGTCCGCAGGGGCTGCGCGGGCATCGCCGCCCACTCTATCGGAGGAGCCGAGGATTGACAGCCGGGGGAGCGGGCCGGATAATCGGACACTGCGTAAATTGCGGTCAACACGAGGTTTGTAGCCTCAGCGGGGAACTTCGATGACTCTGCAGGAAGACCTGAAGGGCAAGGCCGTCGCGATCGTCAGCCAGCAGATGGCCAACTGGGTCGTCGAGATCCAGCGCCAGATCAGCGAGCACCAGGCGAACCTCGTGCGCAGCCTCGACGAGCTCAACGAGAGCGTCGCCCGCTACGACGAGAAGATCGACGAGGCCCAGATCGAGATGTCGATGGCCGAGGTCGCGGAGGCCCAGCCTCCGGCCGGCCCGGTCGGCCCTGCGATGGCCCAGGTGCGCGCCTCTGTCGGCGAGATCGAGAAGGGCGCGAACCTGTCCGAGGTGCTGACCCACCTGGTCAACGAGGTCGCCCGCTACGTCGACCGCGCCGCGATGTTCATCGTCAAGGGTCCCAACGCCATCGGCTGGTACGGCAAGGGCTTCGACAATCCCGAAGCCGTCAAGCAGGTCAGCCTCCCGCTCAACGCCGACACCGTGTTCCGCATCGTCGGCAACTCGCGCCACGCGCTGCGCGGCCACGTCTCGCACTCGCCCGGCACCGCCCAGGCGCTGGCCCGGCTGGGCGGCGCGCCGCAGGGCGTGCTGGCGGTGCCGCTGATCCTGCGCGACAAGCTGGCGGCCGTCCTCTACTGCGACACGATGCAGGAGGAGGTGCCCGAGGCCGAGTCTGCCGCGGTCGAGATGCTGGTGCTGTTCGCGGCCAAGAGCATCGACCTGCTCTCGCTGCTGCCGAAGGCGGCGCCGGGCGCTCCCGCAGCGGCGCGGACCACCGGCGCCGGCGCCGCGCCGGCCGGCGTCGCGGCCATGCGCGCCGAGGCCCAGG
>JAMQGV010000016.1 GCA_025994075.1 Vicinamibacteria bacterium | reverse complement strand
TGGGCTCGGTGAAGGACCTGACGGTGACGGTGAAGAACGTCGGGAACGGGACGCTGAGCGGGACGGCGAGCGCGGGCGGCGCCTACTCGGTGGTGGGGAGCGGCAGCTACTCGCTCGGGTCCAACCAGCAGCAGGTGATCACGGTGCGCTTCGCGCCGGCGGGTTCGGGCGCGGCGAACGGGACGCTGACGCTGACGGGCGGCGGCGGCGGCGCGGTGACGCTGTCGGGCACCGGTGTCGCCGGGCCGCGCCTGACGCCATCCACCACCAGCGCCGGTCCCGGGCAGGTGATCACCGTGCAGGTGACCGACGGCCCGGGCAACCCGCTCGACTGGGTCGGGCTGTACCTCGTGGGGGCCGCGGACAACGCGCACGAGGGGCGCTGGGCATACCTGAACGGCACCAAGACGGCGCCGGCGACAGGCTCGACATCCGCCGTGCTGACCTTCACGCTGCCGGCTGGCCTCGGCGACTACGAGTTCCGCCTGTACCGCGACAACGGTTTCGAGCGCCTGGCGACGAGTCCCCCGATCGCGGTTCGCTGAATCCCCGGGCTGAACCCGGGGTGATTGACGAGTGCCGCCGACCGGCGTAGCGTCCCCGGAACTTACGTTCACCCACCCTGGGGAGGGGGCGCAGCAGTATGAACAGCAACTATTTGCGGCGATCGCTGGTCGCGATCGCCGGGGCGTGGTGTTTCGCCGGCGCGACGGTCGCGGCCGAGCCGGAGGCAGTCAAGCCACGTGACGCGGCGGCCGTCGCTGCGCTGCAGCGGGCGCCCGGGGCCATCCTCAGCCTGGACCGCGCGACCGGCGCCGTGCAGGCGGTGCGGCTCGAGGCCGGCGTCGCTGGCGACCTGTCGCCCGCCGCAGCCGAAGCGCCGCTGTCCGAGCGTGCGGTGGCGTTCTTCGAGGTCCACGCGGCGGCCTTCGGCATCTCCGACGCGCGGGCCGAGCTCGCGCTCGCGACCACCCGCACCGACCGGCTCGGCTGGCAGCACCTCGTGCTCGAGCAGCGCCATGCCGGCGTGCCGGTCTTCGGCGGTCAGTTGCGCGCCCACTTCGACGGCCAGGGCCGGCTGCGCGCGGTCAACGGGCGGAGCGTGCCCGGGCTGGAGGTCGGCGTCACGCCGCGGCTCGACGCCGCGGCCGCCGAAACGCGAGCGATCGCGGCGGTGCGCGGGCAGAAGACGCTGGCCGTCGGGCTGGTGGCCCAGGGCACGCGGCTGATGGTCTACCGCACGAACCTGCTGCGGCGCCTGGCTGGCCAGGACCACCTCGTCTACGAGGTGGAGGTGACCAACGGCGCGGACGTGCGCGAGGCGCTATACGTCGACGCCCGCAACGGCAAGGTCGTCGACCAGTTCACCCGCGTCCACGACGCCGCGGGACCCGACCGGCGAGCTTTCGACGCGCAGGGCGCGGCACACCCCGGTCCGAACTACCCGGGCACCCCGTACTGGGTCGAAGGCGACGCCTTCCCCACGGCCAGCGGCGAGGCCAACAACATGATCCAGACCTCCGGCGAGACCTGGGACCTCTTCTTCGCGACCTGGGGTCAGGACTCCATCGACGGCAGCGGCGCGGTCATGGACGCCATCTTCAACCGCGGCGACTCGTGCCCGAACGCCTCCTGGAACGGGACCTACATCTCCTTCTGCCCGGGCATCACGACCGACGACGTCACCGGCCACGAGTGGGGCCACGCGTACGACCAGTACTCGAGCAACCTCATCTACCAGTGGCAGTCCGGGGCCCTCGACGAGTCGTACTCGGACGTCTGGGGCGAGATCATCGACCTGATCAACGGCCGCGACGTTCTCGGCACCCTGAGCGAGAACCTGGCGCCGCGCACCGGCGGCTCGTGCACGGTCCACACCACGGGCTCGGGCGACAACTCGCTGCGCTGGCTGATGGGCGAGGACTCGACCGCGACGGGCCTGGTCGGCGCCCTGCGCGACATGTGGAAGCCCTCGTGCTACGGCGACCCCGACAAGGTCACCGACACCGCGAACTACCGCTGCAGCACGGCGGACCAGGGCGGCGTGCACTCGAACTCCGGCGTGCCCAACCACTTCTTCGCGCTGCTCGCCGACGGCGGCTCCTACAACGGACAGACCATCACCGGCATCGGCCTGCTGAAGGCGGCGCACATCGTCTATCGCGCGCAGCACGTCTACCACACTCCGATCTCCGACTTCGGCGACCACGCCGACGCCGTCGAGGCCTCCTGCGCCGACCTGATCGGCGCGCCGCTCAACGAGTTCACTGGCGGGCCTTCCTCGGAGGTGATCGGCGCGACCGACTGCGAGCAGGTCGCCAAGGCGGCGCTCGCCGTCGAACTGCGCACGCCGCCCGACTGCGGCTTCGAGAAGATCCTGGCCACCGGCCAGGAAGTCCTGTGCGGCGGACGGCCTCCGGTGATGCTGCTCGACGAGAACTTCGAGTCTGGCGCCGCGGGCTGGACGACCGGGTACTACGGCGTCTACGGCGAGTACGACGGGCTCGAGTGGACGCTTGCGCCCGGGCCGCTCTCCGGTCACCCGGGCTGGTTCGCCTTCGCCGAGAACGACCCGGACCGCGGCGACTGCAGCCCCGGCAGCGACGACCAGTCGGGCGTGATCTGGCTCGACTCGCCGATCGTCACCGTGCCCGCCGGCGGCCACGTTCCGCTCGCCGTCTTCGACCACAACGTGGCGACGGAGGCGGGATGGGATGGCGGCAACGTCTGGATCAACGTCAACTCGGGCGGCTGGGTGCTGCTGGGTGACGACGCGTTCCAGTTCAACGGCTACAACGGCACGCTGATCGCCTCGGGGTCCGGCAACACCAACCCGATGGCGGGATCGCGGGCATTCACCGGGTCCGACGAGGGCTCGAACGACAGCGAGTGGGGCCAGTCCGTGCTCAACCTGTCGAACTACGCGAAGGCCGGCGACACCGTCCAGCTCAGCTTCGAGTTCGGCAACGACGGCTGCGGCGGCCGGATCGGCTGGGCCGTCGACAACGTCAAGATCTACTCCTGCGGCGTCGACGGCGGCTCCACGATGGTGACGCCGGTACCCGGAACCGCGCTGCCGACCCGCTCCAAGCCGACGACGACCTTCACCTGGACTGCGGGCGGCGCGGACCAGTTCTGGATCTCGATGGGCACGACCCCGGGCGGCCAGGAACTGCACTACGCCTCCAACGGCAGCTCCACGACCCTCACCAAGACCCTGCCGACCACCTCGGGCGACCTCTGGGTGCGGCTGTGGTTCCGGGTGGCGGGCGTCTGGCGCTACTCGGACTACCGCTACACGACGGGTGAGCTGCTCTCGAGCGACCCGGTGCCCGGCGTGATCACGGCGCCGGTCAACGGCGCGACGCTGACCAACACCACCGAGACGTTCACCTGGAACGCCGGCTCCGGCACCGTCACCTCGTACTGGCTGGGCGTCAGCACGACCGGCTTCGCCAGCTCGTCCGAAAACTGGAACGTGTTCTACGGCTCTGTCGGCACGGCCACGTCGCAGATGGTGACTGGGCTCCCGGACGACGGGCGCCCCGTCTACGTGCGGCTGTGGACGCTCGTCGACGGCGTGTGGCTGTTCAACGACGCCCTGTACACGGGCTGGTTCAACATCGGGTCCACCTTGTACTCGCTCGGAACCCCGTCGGGCTCGTCGCGGCCCGTCCAGGACTTCGAGCCCGCCTTCGACTTCGTTGACTCCGAGGGCGCCGACGACTTCACCGTTCCGCCAGGGCAGGCTTGGAAGATCCGCCGGCTCGCGACCCGCGGCGTATCCTCGACCGGTGTCGCCTCCCGTTGGCCGATCGACGGACTCTGGGTGACCTTCTACGCCGACGCGGGCGGCGTGCCTGGCAACCCGCTGTGCTCCTACAGTCCCATCGTCCCGGTAACCCAGAACACCCCGACGATCTCCGACCCGGTGGTCAACCTGCCGGCAGAGTGCCGGCTGAACCCGGGCCGGTATTGGGTGGGCGTGCTGGCACGCGAGGACTTCTCGACCGGGACGGGCAGCCAGTGGTACTGGAACACCACCTCTACGGTCACCGGGTATCCCGGCACCTGGCGCAACCCCGGGGACGGGTTCGGCACGGGATGCACGACCTGGGCTCCGTTCTGGGCCTGCTTCGGTGAACTTGCGCAGCGCGATTTCGTGTTCTCGCTGTCGGGTCTCACCGAGCCCACGCGGATCACGAGCCCGCCCCCCGGTGGGGTCATCAACGGCACCAGCACGACGTTCGTGTGGACCGCGGTGCCCGATGCCACCCAGTACTGGCTCGGCGTCAGCACCTCGGGTGACACCGGGTCAGGTGAGTCGTACGACCTGTTCTACGCCTCGACGGGCACCAACCTGAGCCAGGCCGTCTCCGGGCTGCCCGCCAACAACTCGACCGTCTACGTCCGGCTCTGGTACCGGGTCGGCGGCGTCTGGAAGTCGGAGAGCTTCACCTACACCAGCGCACCGTAGGCTGAGGGGGGAACCCCGGGAGCGCGCTGCGCCCCGGGGAACGACAGGGGGCGAAGGGCCCGGACCGCCTTCGCCCCCTTTCCAGTTCGGGCCGGATCGTGGGCCCCGCCATCCGGCGCGTCGGGGCGCTAGCGCAGGGCGGAGGCGACCTCGTCGAGGCTCGTCGCGAGCACCGCGGGGGCGGAGGCGCGCAGCGCGTCGCGGTTGGGGAAGCCGCCGAGCAGGCCGATCGAGCGGGCACCGGCCGCGTGGGCCATGCCGATGTCTTCCGGGCTGTCGCCGACGTAGGTGGCGCGCTCGGGGGCGACGCCGATCGTGGAGAGCGCGCGCAGCAGGCCCTCGGGGTCGGGCTTGCGGCGCGCGACGTCTTCGCCGCAGACGATGGCGCCGAAGTGGCCGCCGAGGCCGAGTCGCTCGACCTCGGCCGGCACCCGCGCCCGCGAGCCGCTGGTGACCAGCGCCATCGCCACCCCGCGCTCGCGCAGCTCGCGCAGCAGCTCGCGGGCGCCGGGCAGCAGCTTCACCTGCTGCCGCGCGTAGGCGGCGACGAACATCGCGTCGGCCTCGGCCCAGCGCGCCTCGGGCACGCCCAGCGCCACGTACGTGCGCTGCCAGGCGGGGGAGTAGGTGCGGGCGAAGGTCTCGCGGTCGAACGCCACGCCGAGCGCTCCGAACATCTCCGCGTAGCAGTGGTACGTGGCCTCGGCGGAGTCGACGAGGGTGCCGTCCCAGTCGAAGGCGACGGCAGACGGGCGTCCGTTGGCGCCGCTCACCCGAGCAGCGAGCCGAGGCTGATGCTCGACAGCAGCACCAGCAGGATCCACAGCGAGACGAAGGCGAAGCCCCAGTCCTTCTGGTGGAACAGGCCGACGGTGAGCACGATCACGCGCGCGACGGGCGTGAACAGCAGCAGCAGCAGGCCGGCGCGCAGCAGCCCGGCGCGATCGGTCGCGAGGCCGGCGAGCAGCAGCGCGCCGGAGAGCGCGACGCCGCTGGCGAGCGCCACCTCCAGCGCGCGGGCGAGGCCGGGCTCGAGGCCCTGGTTGTCGCCGCTGGCCTTCACGGCTGCTGCACCATCGCCATGCGCAGGCCGACCAGCACCAGCACCAGCGCCATCACCAGCTTCAGCGAGCGGGCCTGCACGTAGTCGGAGAGTCGCACGCCGATCAGGCTGCCGGGCAGCGCGCCCAGCGCGACCGCGGCCGCCAGCGGCATCGCGATGTCGCCGCGGCTCCAGTAGATGAAGGCGGAGGCGGCGGCGGTGACGCCGATCATGAAGGTCGACGTGGCGCTGGCGATGCGGATCGGGATGCCGCAGAAGGACGACAGCACCGGCACCTTGAGGATGCCGCCGCCGAGGCCGAGCAGGCCCGAGACGGCGCCCGCGGCCAGCGAGACGACCATCGCCAGCGGCATCCGCTTCGCACGGTAGACGTAGGTCGTGCCGCCTTCGGTGAGATAGCCGCCGAGGCGGCCGGGGTC
Organism: Vicinamibacteria bacterium; assembly: GCA_025994075.1. Classification (GTDB taxonomy): domain Bacteria; phylum Acidobacteriota; class Vicinamibacteria; order Fen-336; family Fen-336; genus WYBL01. The sequence continues at coordinate 86,468 of JAMQGV010000016.1, read as the reverse complement.
GACCTCGAGATCCGCGATCACGTTGCGCCTGCCCGCGCGCGCCGCCACCACGACGCCCATCGCGGCCAGCGTCACCGCGAACAGCACGAAGAGCTGGCGGGTGCTGAGCGCCGCCGCGGCGAGCCCGCCGGCGAGGCCGCCGAAGCTGGTGGCGACCTCGAGCGCGAGACCGAGCCGCACGTTGACGAGGCCGCGCGAGAGGTTGACCGTGGCCGACGCCGACGCGGTGGCGATCACCGACACGAGCGACGCGGCGATCGCGAGCCGGATCGGCACGCCCAGCGCGAGCGTGAGCAGCGGCACCAGGAACACGCCGCCGCCGAGGCCGAGCAGCGCGCCGACGAGGCCCGTGGCGGCGCCGATCGTCACCAGCAGCGGCGCGGAAATCTCCGGAAGAGCCTCGTGCACTTCGCGGATCTTAGCGTGGCACCGAGCTTTTACGACCTTTCACGAACGGCCCGGAACCAACCCGGCTATCCTCGCGTCGAAACCACAAAGGCCAATCGCCGGAGGAAGCGTGGGACCGATGACGAGGTGACGGCGCGCCGGGACCGATCCAGTGCCCCCAGAGAGGTCCCAACGGTGCGGTCCGTTATGTCCGGTCCCACGCTTCCTCCGACGACGCCGACGCCAGATACCGACACGCCGTAGTCGCCGCGCGAAAGCCGCCCGGCCCCTTCCAGGGAGCCGGGCGTTTTGTCATCATCGCCGATCAAAACCCTGGACATCAAGGTCATCTTGAAGCGTTGGGTCCGACGGCTCGCCGCCCTGCTGCTCGCGAGCGCCATCCTGTTCGTGTTCGGCTTCGCCCCGTGGTTCCTCGCGGGCGTGGCGACGCTGCGCCGCTTCGCGTACAACGATCGCGAGAACGCGGGGCTGACCCCGGGCTCGTTCGGGCTGCGCTTCGAGGAGATCCGCCTGCGCGCGGCGGATGGCGTCGAGCTCGGCGCCTGGTGGGTGCCGGCCGCCGAGCCGCGCGGCACCGTGGTGATGATCCACGGCCTCAACCGCTCGCGGATCGAGATGGTGAAGAAGACGCCCTTCCTGGCCGCCCGCGGCTGGAACGCGCTGCTCGTCGACCTGCGCCGCCACGGCGCCTCGGGCGGCGACGTCACCACCTTCGGCGTGGGCGAGAAGCAGGACGCGCGGGCGGCGGCCGACTGGGCGCGCCAGCAGGCGCCGGGGCCGGTCGTGCTGTGGGGCGTGTCGCTGGGCGGCGCGACGGCGACGCTGGCGGCGGCGGACGATCCGCAGGTCGCCGGTCTCGTCTGCGACTCGAGCTACCGCAGCCTGGCCGACACCGTCCATCATCACCTGAAGCTGGCGCGCGAGTGGCGCTGGTGGCTGCGGCTGGTGCCGCAGTCGCCGACGGCGGACATCGTGCTGTTCTGGATGCGGCAGCGCGCGGGCTTCGAGCCGCGCGAGGTGGACGTGGTCGCCGCGGCGCGGCGGCTGCAGGGCCGGCCCGCGCTGTTCGTCGCGTCGAGCGGCGACCGCCGGATGCCCAGCGCGATCGCGTTCGAGCTGAAGGACGCGGCAGGCCCCGCCGCGCGGGCGCTGGTGGTGCCCAGCCAGAGCCACGGGGGAGCGTACCGGGACGGGCAGGCCGCCTACGAGGCCGCGGTCGGCGCGGTGCTCGACGAGGTGTCGCAGGCGAGGAGAGCGCAGTGAGCGAAGAGAAGAAGCACCCGCACCAGCCGTTCCCCGAGGAGGAGGACGCGGCGCCCGCGCCGCCCGAGCAGACGGGCTCCTACTCGATGGTCTCGCCGCGCTTCCGCGAGATCTACTTCGAGTTCTACAAGGAGACCTATCGCCCCTCCTCGATCGACCGCAAGACCAAGGAGCTGATCGCGATCGCGGCCAGCCTGACGGCGAAGTGCCAGGGCTGCATCGAGGGCCACATCAAGAAGGCGCTGAAGTTCGGCGCCACCCGCGAGGAGATCGGCGAGGCGATCGCGATCGCGATCGGCGTCAACGCCGCGGCGGTCGTCGACCTGACCGACATCGCGGCCGAGAACATGGACGTCAAGCTGTTCTGAGCCGTCCCCCGCGGGGAGCGGCTTTTCCGGTAGAGTCCCGGCTCCACAGCGGCAACAGCGGAGGACAGCGAGAACATGCCCGCCATCGACGGCCTGCTCCGGGCGGCCGTCAGCCTGAACGCCAGCGACCTGCACGTGCCGACCGGCTCGCCGCCGCTGGTGCGGCGCTTCGGCGAGCTGCGCCAGCTCGCCCACCCCGCCTTCACGGCCGCCGACGTCGAGGCGCTGGTGCTCGAGATGCTGACGCCCGAGCAGCGCGCGAAGCTGGACGCCGAGTGGGAGCTCGACTTCGCCTACGAGATCCCCGGCCTCGCGCGCTTCCGTTCCAACGCGTTCCGCCAGCGCAAGGGGCTCGACGCCTGCTTCCGCGTGATCCGGAGCCAGCTCGGCAGCTTCGCGCAGCTCGGCATCCCCGCGATCCTCGAGAAGGTGTGCGAGAACCACCAGGGGCTGATCCTGGTCACCGGCGCCGCGGGCAGCGGCAAGTCGACGACGCTGGCGGCGATGGTCGACCTCGTCAACTCCCATCGCGCCCACCACGTGCTGACGGTCGAAGACCCGATCGAGTACGTGCACCCGGTCAAGAAGGGTGCGATCAACCAGCGCGAGCTGGGCACCCACACCCGCTCCTACGCCAACGCGCTGAAGGCGGCGCTGCGCGAGGACCCCGACGTGATCATGGTCGGCGAGCTGCGCGACATCGAGACCATCTCGCTGGCGATCAGCGCCTCGGAGACGGGCCACCTCGTGATCGGCTCGATGAACACCTCGTCGGCGCACAAGACGATCGACAAGATCATCGACTCCTACCCCTCCAACCAGCAGAACCAGATCCGGGCGATGCTCGGCGAGTCGCTGAAGGCCGTGTTCACCCAGCGCCTGCTGCCGCGGGCCGACGGCAAGGGCATGGCGCTGGCGTACGAGCTGCTGCTCGGCTCGCTGCAGCTCGCCAACCTGATCAAGGACGGCAAGACCTTCCAGATCCCGAACATCATGCAGACCGGCAAGGGCGCCGGCATGCGGCAGATGGACGACTCGCTGCTGGAGCTGGTGAAGGCCGGCACGCTCGCGGGCGACGTCGCGTGGAAGAACGCGTCGAACCCGAAGCTCTTCCAGCAGTGGGCGCCTGCCGACGGCGCCGCGGCGCCCGCGGAGCGCAAGCCGCCGCTCGACGTCGGCGGGCTCGTGGTGCGGCCCGTGGCCGTCGCTCCTGCGGCGCCCCGGCCGGCCGCCCCTCCGGCCCCCGCGGCGCCTTCTCCCGCGCCGCCCCCTGCGCGACCTGCGGCAGCCGCCTCGCCGGCGCCGGCCGCTCCGGCTCCGCGGCCTCCCGCGCCCGCGGCTGCCCCCGCCCCGCCGCGGCCTCCGGCGCCGCCCGGGTCTGTGGCTCCGGCGGCGCAGCCCCCGCGTCCCGCGGCCGCTCCGGTCCCCGTGCCACCCGCGCCTGCAGCACGCCCGGCGGGACCTGGCGCGGCCGTGCCCGGCGCTCCGGCGGTTCGCCCCGCGACCGCCGCGGCTGCACCGGGCGCGGCCCGGCCTCCCGCCGCTCCGGGGGCGCCGGCAACCGCAGCGCCCGCGGCGCCCCGTCAGGCGGTAGCGCCCGCGGCGCCGCCCGCGGCCCGCCCGGCGGCGCCCTCACCGGCGAGCCCCGCTGCGCCACCGCCACCCGCGCCGAAGAAGGAGGGCCAGTAGCGATGCCCGGCGCGATGGACGCACTGCTGCGCGAGATGATGGCGAAGGGGGCCTCCGACCTGCACATGGTCGTCGGCCGCCCGCCGCTGCTGCGGCTGCGCGGCGAGCTGGTGCCGCTCGACCGCGAGCCGCTGACCGCCGAGTCGTGCCAGGCCACGCTGTTCGAGCTGCTGCTGCCGCAGCAGCAGGAGCGCGTGCGCGAGAACCTCGACCTCGACTTCGCCTACGAGCTGGCCGACGGCAGCGCCCGCTTCCGCGCGAACATCCTGTGGCAGTACCGCGGGCTGGGCGCGGTGTTCCGCATCATCCCGACCAAGATCCTGACCCTGGACCAGCTGGGGATGCCGCCCGCGGTGCGCAAGATCGCCGAGCTGCGCCGCGGCATGGTGCTGGTCACGGGTCCCACCGGCTCGGGCAAGTCGACGACGCTGGCCGCCGTGATCGACCAGATCAACGAGACCCGCGAGGGCCACATCATCACGATCGAGGACCCGCTCGAGTTCGTGCACCCGAACAAGCGCTGCCTGATCACCCAGCGCGAGGTGAAGACCCACACGAAGTCGTTCTCCTCGGCGCTCAAGATGGCGGCCCGCGAGGACCCCGACATCGTGCTGGTCGGCGAGATGCGCGACCTGGAGACGATCCGCCTCGCGCTCGCCGCGGCCGAGCTCGGGATCCTGGTGTTCGGCACGCTCCACACCAACTCGGCGGCCAAGACCATCGACCGCATCATCGACGCCTTCCCGGCCGACGAGCAGCCGCAGGTGCGGGTGATGCTGGCCGACTCGCTGAAGGCCGTGGTCGCGCAGCAGTTGTGCAAGACCGCCGACGGCAAGGGCCGCTGCGCGGCCAACGAGATCCTGATCGCGACCTCCGCGCTGTCCAACCTGGTGCGCGAGGGCAAGATCTCGATGATCAACTCGCTGATCCAGACCGGCGCCCAGCTCGGGATGCAGACGATGGACCAGGCCCTGATGAAGCACGTCAAGGAGGGCCGCATCACGGTCGAGGCCGCCCACGAGAAGGCGATCGACAAGACCCAGTTCGAGAAGCCGATCTCGGGCGCGCCCGCGGCACCGCCCGCGCGCTGACGCGGCGCGGGCCCGGCCGGCTCGCGCCTACTCGCCGGTGAAGCGGGCCTTGCGCTTCTCGAGGAACGCGGCGGTGCCCTCCGCCTTGTCGGCCGACTCGAACGTGATCGCCTGCGCCATCGACTCGTAAGCGAGCCCGGCGTGGAGCGGCATCTGGCTCGAGGCGTTGAGCGCCAGCTTGGACAGCCGCACCGCCAGCGGCCCCAGCGCCAGCACCCGGTCGGCCATCGCCCGCGCCGCGTCCATCAGCTCCTCGCGCGGCACGACCGCGCTGACGAGCCCCGCCGCCAGCGCCTGCCCGGCGTTCCAGCGGGCGCCCGTCAGGATCATCTCCTTGGCGCGGCCGAGGCCGACGATGCGCGGCAGCCGCTGCGTCGCTCCGGCGCCGGGGATGATGCCGATCGCCGGCTCGGGCTGGCCGAACACCGCCTCCTCGCAGCAGATCCGCAGGTCGCAGGCGAGCGCCAGCTCGCAGCCGCCGCCCAGCGCCACGCCGTTGATCGCCGCGATCGTCACCGCGTCGTGGGCTTCGACCGCGGCGAACAGCCGCGAGTTGATCGAGGCGAGAGCGTCGTCGCGCCGCCGCTTGCGGATCGCGCGGATGTCGGCGCCGGAGACGAACGCCCTGTCGCCGGAGCCGGTGAGGATCAGCACCGTCGAGCGCCGCTCGCGGACCTCGTGCAGCGCGGCGTGCAGCTCGCGGATCGTCTCGCCGTCGAGCGCGTTGCGGACCTCCGGGCGATCGACGGTCAGCGTCGCGACCCGGTCGTCGTCCGCGAACTCGAGCCGCAGGTGCTCGTAGCGGGCCGCCACGCTACTTCTTCCCGTAGTCGTAGACGCCGCGGCCCACCTTGCGCCCGAGCCGGCCTGCCTTCACGTACTGCACCAGCAGCGGCGCCGGGCGGTACTTCTCGCCGAGCGAGGCGTGCAGGAACTCGAGCACCGAGAGCCGGGTGTCGAGGCCGACCAGGTCGACCATCTCGAACGGGCCCATCGGGTGGTTGAGGCCGAGCTTGAGCGCCTTGTCGATGTCTTCCGCCGAGGCCAGGCCCTCCTGCAGCATGAAGAAGGCCTCGTTGCCGATCATCGCGTTGATGCGCGAGGTCACGAAGCCGGGCGACTCCTTGACCCGCACGACCTCCTTGCCCATCCGCCGCGCGACGTCGGCCGTGACTTCGACGGCCGCCTCGCCGGTCTCCAGCGCGCGGACGATCTCGACCAGCTTCATCTTCGGCACGGGGTTGAAGAAGTGCATGCCCAGCACGCGCTGCGGCCGGCGCGTCGCGGCCGCGATCTCGCCGACCGACAGCGCCGAGGTGTTGGTGGCGAGCACCACGTCGGGCCGGCAGGTCTCGTCGAGCTCCGCGAAGATGCCGAGCTTCAGCTCCAGCCGCTCGGGCACCGCCTCGATCACGAAGTCGGCCTCGGCCGCCGCGGCCTTCAGGTCGGTCGCGGGCAGCAGCCGCTCCTGGGCGGCGCGGGCCTCGTCCGCCATCACCTTGCCGCGGTTCACGCCCTCCTCGAGGTCGCGCTGGATGGTGGCGAGCGCCTTGTCGAGCGCCTTCTCGGACACGTCGAACAGCGAGGTGCGGAAACCGCCGACGGCAGAAGCGTAGGCAATGCCGCGCCCCATCAGCCCGGCCCCGACGACGAGAATCGACTTCACGTGCAAGACGCCGCTCCTTGGAAATGACGGGCGATGTTAAGGGATGCGGCGCCCGGCTAGATCCAGCCGAGCTCCAGGGCCTTGAGCACGGCCCGCGTGCGGTCGCGCACGCCGAGCTTGGAGAGGATCGCCGAGGCCTGGTTCTTGACCGTGCCTTCGGCGGTGCCGAGTGCCTCGGCGATCTCGCGGTTCGAGTAGCCGCCGGCCATCAGCCGCAGCACCTCCAGCTCGCGCGGGGTCAGCGGGTCGGGGCGCTCGAGGGCGTCGAACGCCCGCGGCGCCGCCTGCAGCCCGCGCAGCACCCGCTCGGTGACCGCGGGGCGGATCAGGCTCTCGCCGCGGGCCACCGCGCGCACGGCCTCGGTGAGCTGCTCGAGCGAGACGTCCTTGAGCAGGAAGCCGCGGGCGCCGAGCTTGACCGCCTCCAGCACCACAGCGTCTTCGTCGAAGGTCGTCAGCAGGATCGTCGGCGGCGCCGCCGTGCCCAGCTCGCGCAGCACGTCGAGCCCGGTGCGCTTCGGCATCCGCACGTCGAGCAGGGCGACGTCAGGTCGTTCCGCGCGCAACAGGGCCAGCGCTTCGTCGCCGTCCGCGGCTTCGCCGATCACGGTCAGGTCGTGCGCCAGCTCCAGCAGCCGGCGCACGCCCTGGCGGACGAGCGTCTGGTCGTCGGCGATCGCGACCCGGATCACGCGGCCTCCGCGGGCAAGGTTGCCCGCAGCGCGAAGCCGCGCCCCGGAGCGGACTCGAAGGCGACCAGGCCGCCCAGTGCCTCGAACCGCTCGCGCATGCCGGCGAGGCCGTGGCCCTCGCGCAGGTCGGGCGCGCCGCGGCCGTCGTCGCGGGCCTCGATCGAGAGCGCCCCGTCGCGCAGCGCCACGGTGATCCACAGGTGGCGGGCGTGCGAGTGACGGGCGGCGTTGGTCACCGCCTCCTGCACGCAGCGGAACGCGGCCTGGGCGCGCTCCGCGCTGCCGAGGTCGAGCGACTCGGGCAGCGCCAGGTGGACCTGGGGCCGCGGCACGCCCGCCGCCAGCGTCTGCAGCGCGCGGCGCAGCTCCTCGGGCTCGGGTCCGCGCAGCTCCGACACCACCTCGCGCACGTCGGCCAGCAGCAGCTTGCACAGCGAGCGGGCGCGCTCGACGGCCTCCTTCGCCGGCGGCTGCGCCTGGTGCGCGGCCAGTTCGAGGTTCAGCGAGAGCGCGGTCAGGTGGTGGCCCAGGGTGTCGTGCAGGTCGCGGGCGATGCGCAGGCGCTCCGCTTCGCGCGCGCTGCCGGCGAGCAGCTCCTGCGTCGCGCGCAGCTCGGCGTTGACCAGCGCCAGTTCCTCGCGGCCTTCCGCGTGGGCGACGGCCAGCGAGGCGGCGCCGAAGGCGAAGGCCATGAACGCGACCAGGCCGATGGTGGGCCCGAGCACTGCGCCGGCGCCGTGGCGCAGCGCGATCACCGCTGCGAACGCGATGGCCAGGGCGCCGACGGCGAGCAGGCCGCGGCGGCGGGGGAGGAAGAACGGGATCTGGGCGGCGACCGCGACGAGCAGACCGCCCTCGGTGTTGCCGCGGCCGGGGCCGAGCAGGTAGAGCGCGGTCACCGCCTGCAGCACGAGCAGCGCCCGCCGCACGCCGAGGCGCAGGTCGCCCGGACTGGTGGCGCAGCCGAAGGCCACGCCCCACGCCAGCCAGCAAGCGAAGCCCGGCAGCGCTGCGCCCTCCGCCGCCGCGAGATCGTGGGGGAGCGTGGACAGCCGCGGGAGGCCCAGCAGCAGCCACATGGACAGCCCGCCCACCTGCAGCAGCCGCTCGGACGCCGTCGTCGTCATCGCTCGCGATTGTAGGGGCCGCGGCTGCCCGGGGCCCTGTGCCGGAAGTCATGGCCGCGGACCCTGACGGCCGGCACATGACGCCCGGGCGATCGACCCCGCACCATGCGCACGTCGTCGTCGCGCGGGTCTCGCGCAGGAGGGTCGAGATGGAATCGCTCGTGATCGGGCTGAGGGCGCTGCACGTCGTCGCGGGCTGCGTCGCGTTGCTGGTGATGGCGGTGCCGCTGCTGGCCGCCAAGGGCGGCCGCGCCCATCGACGCGCGGGCTGGGTGTTCGTCGTGGCGATGGCCGTGATCTGCTCGACTGGCCTGTTCACCAGCGGCCACCGCATCCTGACCGACCCGCGCCCCGGTGTGGTGGCGGGCTCGATGTTCCTCTTCTACGTCAGCATCCTGGCCGGAGCCTCGGCGTTCAAGGGCATGCGGGTGCTGCGGCAGAAGCACCGCACGGGGCGCGGCGGCGCCCTCGACCTGGCGGTTGCCGGGGTGCTGACGGCTGCCGGCGCCGCGACCGCGCTCGTCGGCCTCCGCACGGGCCAGCCGCTGCTGATCGCCTTCGGCCTGCTCGGCGCCGTCGGCGGTGGCCAGCAGTTGCGCTACTGGCTGTCGCCGCCGCGCGAGCGCATGCACTGGTGGTACGAGCACATGGGCGACATGGGCGGCACCTGCATCGCGGCGCTGACGGCGTTCGCGGTCGCCAACGCCCGCAACCTCGGCCTCGGCCCCTTCTCGCTGAGGGCGTGGCTGCTGCCCACCGCGATCGGCGCCCCGCTGCTCGTCTACTGGGGCAACGCCTACCGCCGCCGCTTCGAGGGGCGTGCAGGGGCCGAGGCCGAGCGGACTTCGGAAGTCCGGGTTGTCGCCTCGTGATTCTGCGCTGCCGCGCGATCGGCGCAGGTATGATCGAAGCGGAGGCCCTGGCATGCAACGGGAGATCGCGCCCCGCATCGTCGTCGACGAGAACGTGCGCTTCGGGCGTCCGGTGATCGCCGGGACCCGAGTCCCCATCGACGTGCTCGTCGGACAGGTCGCCGGCGGCGCCACGGTGGAGGCTGTGGCGGGGGAGTACGGCGTGGCGCGCGAGGACGTGCTGGCCGCGCTGGCCTACGCAGCGCGGCAGCTCGCCGAGGAGCAGGTCCGCGCGGTCTCCTGAAGATGCGGCTCCTCGTCGACGAGGACCTGCCACGCTCGCTCGCCCGGCGGCTGACGGCAGCCGGGCATGACGCCGCCGATGTCCGCGACGTCGGGCTGCGAGGGCGGTCGGACGACGAGATCGCAGCCCGCGCCCGGGCCGATGACCGGGTCCTCCTGTCGGGAGACCTCGGATTCAGCAACATCCTCGTCTATCCGACCGGATCGCACCCCGGCATCGTCGTGGCGAGGTTTCCGAACTCGACACCCGTCGACCACTCTGCGGGGCCATCGAACGGGCCCTCGCCGGCCTGACTGCGGACGAGATGCGCGGCGCCCTGGTCATCGTCGAACCCGGCCGGATCCGGCTCCGCGCTCCGCGCTGAGCCCGCTAGGCGCGGCGAGGTCGGCGACGGCGACCGCTTCGACGTGGTCCGTGTGGGGGAACATGTCGACCGGCTGGACGTCGCCGATCGCGTAGCCGGCGCGGGCCGCGAAGGCCAGTTCCGCGGCCAGCGCCTCGGGGCTGCACGAGACGAACACCGCGCGCGGCGGGCGCAGGCCGCGGAACACGAGGTCCAGCACGCGGGGCGACGCGCCCTGACGCGGCGGGTCGAGCACGACCGCGTCGAAGCGCTCGCGCAGCAGCCCCGGCAGCACCTGCTCGACGCGGCCCGGGCGCAGTCGCAGCCGCGCGGGCGGCACCCCGGACGCCTCGAGGTTGAGCCGCGCGTCGCGCACCGCGTCGCGGTTCTCCTCGACGGCCGTCACGCGGGCGCCGCGCCGGGCGAGGGGCAGCGCGAAGAGGCCGCTGCCCGAGTAGAGGTCGAGCACGCTCGCGGCGCCCGCGGTGGCCTCCTGCACCAGCCGCAGCAGCTCGCCCGCCGCGGCGACGTTGGTCTGGAAGAAGGACGTGGGCGCCACTGCGAACGCCTCGCCGAGCGCGCGCTCGAGCACGGCCTCGGCGCCGCCGAGGTGCAGCGTCTCGCGGCCGAGCAGGTACGGCCCGGGCCGGTCGTTCAGGTTGAGCAGCAGGCCGTCTGGGGTTTGGGGGCCGGCCATCACCTCGCGCAGGGGGGCGCGCAGCTCGCGGGCGTGGCGGGCGACCACCAGCACCGCGACCGCCTCGCGCTGGTCGGCGCTCGTGCGCACGATCAGGTGGCGCAGCAGGCCGCGGCCGTCGTCCCCGAACGCGCGCAGTCCGGCGCGGGCGAAGGCGTCGCGGAACGCGAACGCGATCCGGTTGGCGCGCGCGGGGTGCACGGGGCACTCCTCGATCGCCACCACGACGTCGCCCCCCCGCGAGTAGTGGCCCATCACCAGCTCGCCACCCGGCCCCGCTCCGAACGTGAATGCGGCCTTCTGGCGGAACTCCCATGGCGCATCGCCCGCAGCGTGCGGGCTCGGCCACACCGGGCGCACCCGCGGGGCGCGGGGACCCAGCGCGGCGTCGAGCAGCCGCTGCACGCGCAGGCGCTTGCGGCGGAGCTGCTCGGCGTAGGCAAGGTGCTGGAGCGGGCAGCCGCCGCAGGCTTCGGCGTGCCGGCAGCGGCTCATCCGTAGACGCGCTTCGCGTTGCCCGAGAGCATCTTCGCGAGCGCGTCGGCGGGGTAGCCGAGCGCGCGGAAGGCGTCGAGGTTCTTCTTCATCGAGCGCACGCCCGGCGACGGCCAGTCGCTGCCGTAGAGCGCCTTGTCGGCGACCTCGGCGAGGCGCGGGAAGTACTCGGGCAGCTTCTGCGGCGGGATGCCGGACAGGTCCATGAAGACGTTGGGGAAGCGGCGCACCAGGAAGAACGCCTGCTCCATCCACAGCGGGCGGCCGCCGTGGGCGAGCACGATCTTCAGGTCCGGGAAGTCGACGGCGACGTCGTCGACCAGGATCGGCTCGCCCAGCCGCGATCGCGCGCCGGGGAACACCGAGGTGCCCGTGTGGATCAGCACCGGCAGCCCCAGCCGCTGCGCCTCCTCGTACACCGCGCGCAGGCCGAGGTCGCCGTCCAGGTACGCGTTGGGCGCGATCCCCATGTGCGGCGGGTGCAGCTTCAGCGCGCGCACGCCGCGCTCGGCCGCGCGCCGCACCTCGGCCGCGGGGTCCTCGCACTGCCCGGGGTCGACGCCGCCCATCGCGATCAGCCGCTGCGGGGCGTGGGCGCAGTAGTCCGCGACGTAGTCGTTGACGCGGTGGGTGAAGCCCATCGCCGCGCTGGGGTAGTTGACGAGCACCGCGCGCTCGACGCCTTCCGCGTCCATCAGGCGCAGCAGGTGCTCGGGGCTGCGCATGATCTTCTCGAGGGCGTCGACGTCGTCGCGCCCGCGGGTCATCGCCGCGTAGACGTCCGGCCGCAGTTCCCACCAGGGCTGGACGTGGACGTGGGCGTCGGTCGCCATCGCGGGCAAGCCTGACACGGGCGAGGGCGCCCTGGAAAGGCCGTGATAAGTTAGCGCCCAGCCCGATGGCCGAGTACTCCCCCAGGCGGCGGACCGCGGTCCTCTTCGTCGGCAGCGGCGCCTCGGGCGCCTATCACGCCGGCGTGCTGAAGGCGCTCGACGAGACCGGCATCCGCGTCGACCTGCTGGTCGGCTCCGGCGTCGGCACCGTGGCCGCGGCGTTCGGCGCGGTCGCGGGTGGCGGGCGGCTGCACGAGGCGGGCGGCTTCTGGGCAGGGGCCGAGCGGGCCCGTTTCTGGCGACTGCGGCCCGCGTTGCGCGCGGCGCTGCTGCTGCTCGGCGCCGCCTTCGCGGTGTTCCTGCTGCCGGTGCTGCTCGGCTTCGTCCTCGGGGCGCTGGCGCCGGTCGCGCTGATCGTCGACCTCGTCGCCCCCGGCTGGCCCGCGCGCGCCCTGGGCCGCTTCGGCGCGGTGCCGGAGGCGCTCGGCGGGCCCTACCTGGCCACGCTGGCCGCGCCCGTCTTCGTGCTCTCGATCCTGTCGCTGCTGGGAGCGCTGCGGCTGTACTGGAAGGACCGCCGGCGCTTCGCCGAAGCGTTCGAGCATGCGTTCGACGCGGAGCCGGCGCGCGCACGGCTCGCGCAGGGACTCTGGGAGGTCGCCCGCGGGGCCGCCGTGGGCCAGGCGCTGCCGGGCGATGCCGAGGTGGCCCGCCGTTTCGTCGCGGCGCTCGCCGAGAACCTGGGCCAGCCCGGCTTCCGCGAACTGGTGCTGCGCGTGGCCGACCTCGACACCGGCACGGCGCTGCCGTTCGTGCTGCTGGGCGACGAGCACCGCGCCGCCTTCGCCGCGGCGCGCGCGCGCGGCCCGCGCTCGAAGCTCGACGGGCTGCCGGGCGCGATCGACCTGCGCTCGCCCGCCCACGAGCCGCTGCTGTTCGACGCCGTCTTCGCCGGCCTGCTGCCGCCCGGTGCCGCTCCCGTGCGGCGCGTCGCGTTCCCCAAGGGGGGCCTCTACGGTGGCGAGACCCACCGGCTCGCCGACGCGACGCTGGTCGGCGGCTGCGGCATCGCCGAGGCGCTGGCCGCGGGCGCGGAGCAGTTGATCGTGGTGACGGCAGTGCCCGAGGCCGCCCACGCCCCGGCGCGCCGGCGCGGGCCGGGCGCCATCGCCGACGGCCTGATCGGCACGCTCGAGCGGCGCGCAGTGGAGCAGGACCTCGCCGGCGCCGAGCGCATGTCGCGAGTCGTGCGGACGCTCGCGCTGGCGGACGAGGGGGCCTCGGCCTGGGAGGACCCGGCGACCGGACGCCAGTACCGCGACGTCGCGCTGTGGACGATCCGCCCCGAGCGCAACGGCCTCGGCCCGCTCGGCCTCGACGGCGCGACCGACCCGTCGACGGAAGCCTACGAGACCGTCGAGGACCTGCTCGAGCAGGGCTACCGCGACGCCTACCGGCTGTTCCTCGAGCCCGTGGTGGGCGCGGCGCCAGAGGCGCGCAGCGCCCGCGACGAGTCGCTCGAGCGCGAGCGCGTCGGCCTGTAGCCGAAGATGGCGGCCCGGCGCGGCGACGGCACCCGGGCCGTGCACGGCGCCGGCGCGCCGCGCCCCGGGCCGCTGGTGCCGCCGATCGCCCAGACCTCGACCTTCACGTTCGCGTCGGCGGCCGAGCTCCACCGCTACCTCGAGGGCGACGAGGAGCTCCACCTCTACACGCGCTACGGCAACCCGACCCTGCGCGAGCTGGAGCAGCGGCTGGCCGCCCTGGAAGGCGCTGAAGACGCGCTGGTGCTGGCCTCCGGCATGGCTGCGGCGACCACCGGCCTGCTCTCGCTGCTGGCACCCGGCGACGAGGTGTTGTGCTCGTCGAGCGTCTACGGCGGCACCGCGCGGCTGGTGCGCGAGCTGCTCCCGCGCTTCGGCTTCGCCTCCCGCTTCGTGCCGTTCGAGGAACTCGCGGAGGTCGGTCGCCACGCCGGCCCACGCTCGCGGGCGCTCGTCTTCGAGAGCCCGACCAACCCCACGCTGCGCGTCGTCGACGTCGCCCGCGTCTGCGCGGAGGCGCGCCGGGCCGGGCTCGCCGTCTTCTTCGACAACACCTTCGCGTCGCCGCTGGTGCAGAGCCCGCTGGCGCTGGGCGCCGACCTGGTGATGTACAGCCTGACCAAGTCGCTGGCGGGGCACAGCGACCTGATCGGCGGCGCCTTGTGCGGTTCGAGGGAACGGATCGCGGCCGCGCGGGATCTGATGAAGGTGATGGGCGGCTGCCTCGATCCGCACGCGGCGTTCCTGGTCCTGCGCGGCCTGCGCACGCTGCATCTGCGGGTCGCCCGTCAGGGGGAGAACGCGCTGGCCGTCGCCCGCTTCCTCGCGTCGCACCCGAAGGTCGCCGCGGTCGCCTACCCCGGGCTGACGTCGCACCCCGGGCACGCGCTCGCCGCCGCCCAGATGCGCGGGTTCGGCGGCGTGCTGGCCTTCGTGCCGCGCGGGGGGCTCCCGGCAGCCGAGCGCGCCTACGATGCGTTCGCGCTGGTGGCGCGGGCGGCGTCGCTGGGCGGCGTCGAGACCCTGGCCAGCCTGCCGGTCCACACCTCACACCACGGCTGGAGCCCGGAGCAACTGGCCGCGGCGGGGATCGACCCGGCGACGATCCGGCTCGCCCTCGGCGTGGAGGACGCGGACGACCTCGTCGCCGATCTCGGCCAGGCGCTGGAGCGGGCGTGACCGAGCTGCACTTCAACGAGACGGTGATGACGCTGGGGCTCTCGATGGTGGCCGCCTACTTCACGGTGCAGACGGTGCGGGCCGGCGACCGCTTCCGGCGCTTCTTCGCGCTGCGGGCCAGCGCGCTGCTCACCTGGCCCTCGCCGCCCAACGTCTGGGCGCCGTACCTCGTCGGCCTCGGCTTCCTGGCCGCGGCGCTGGCCGTGATCCTGTGGGAGAAGCCGTTCCTCCACTTCTACTCGCAGGCGGCGATGGCGTTCTACTTCGTCGTCGTCGTGCCGCTGGCGGCGCGCATTCCCGTCGGCCTGTACCGGGACGGGGTGTGGTCCGAGGGCGGCTTCGTGCGCTGGGGCGAGATCGGGCGGCTCGGCCTGTTCGAGCAACCCGAGATCGTGCTGGTGCTGGTGCGGCGCCGCGACGGCATCGGGCTGCGCCTGCGCGTGCCCCCCGGCGAGTACGGCGCCGTGCGGCGCCTGCTGCGCGACCAGGCGCAGGCGGGCGCGCTTCGACTGGACCCGGGGCTCGCATCATGAAGCGCAGGAAGATCACGGCGGTGGTCGTCGTCAACGAGGGGCCGGGCCACGAGGGCATCGAGCTCGAGCGTCCGGTGCGCAGCCTCGACGAGCTCTACGCCGCCTGCCGCGACGCGCCCACCTCGGCCCTGGTGCGCGTGGGCCTGATGGGCCCCGACGGCGAGGTCCGCCTCCACTTCGGCAGCCTGCTCCCGCCGCGGGACTGAGCCGCGCGCGTCGCCGGGCCTGGCCCGCGGGCCGGGGCTGTAGACTGCGCCCATGCACCTGCTTCTAACGTACCTGCGCGGCTACCGCGGGCTGCTGGGGCTCGCCCTGCTGCTGGCGGCGATCAACCAGGTCTTCTCGCTGCTCGACCCGCTGATCTTCCGCTACGTGATCGACGAGTACGCGACCCGCCACGCCGAGTACACGACCTCCCAGTTCCTGCGCGGGGTCAGCGTGCTGCTCGCGGCGGCGGTCGGCGTCGCGTTCGTCTCGCGGGTGGCCAAGAACTTCCAGGACTACTTCATCAACGTGATCACCCAGCGGCTGGGCGCGCAGATCTACCAGGACGGGCTGCGCCACTCGCTCGAGCTGCCGTACGCGGCGTTCGAGGACCAGCGCAGCGGGGAGACGCTGGGCAAGCTGCAGAAGGTGCGCCAGGACGTCGAGAAGCTGATCCAGGTCTCGATCAACCTGCTGTTCACGACGCTGGTCGGCATCGTGTTCGTGACGATCTACGCGTTCAGCGTGCACTGGATCGTCGCCCCGGTGTACTTCTCGACGATCCCGATCCTGGGCTGGCTCAGTTCGACGCTCTCGCGGCGGATCAAGAAGGTGCAGGGCGAGATCGTCAAGGAGACGACCGCGCTGGCCGGCGCCACCACCGAATCGCTGCGCAACATCGAGCTGGTCAAGAGCCTGGGCCTCGCGGGGCAGGAGATCGCCCGGCTCAACGCCACGACCGGCAAGATCCTCAAGCTGGAGCTGAAGAAGGTCCGCTACCTGCGCACGCTCTCGTTCGTCCAGGGCACGTCCGTGAACGCGCTGCGCACCGGCATCCTGTTCATGATGCTGTACCTGATCTTCACCCAGGAGATCACGGTCGGCCAGTTCTTCTCGCTGTGGATCTACTCGTTCTTCATCTTCGGGCCGCTGCAGGAGCTGGGCACCGTCATCAACACCTACCGCGAGGCCGAGGTCTCGCTCAAGAACTTCGCCGACATCCTGGCGATGCCGAAGGAGCCGCGGCCGAAGGACGCGGTGGTGCTCGACGCGCTGCCGACGCTGGCCTTCGAGGACGTCGCCTTCCAGCACGCCTCCGCCCAGCGCCACGCGATCAGCGGCATCTCGTTCGAGGCGAAGCGCGGCGAGACGATCGCGTTCGTCGGGCCTTCGGGCGCCGGCAAGACCACGCTGGTCAAGCTGCTGGTCGGGCTCTACCCGCCGCAGTCGGGCCGCATCCTCTACGCGGGCCACGCCCACGACCGGGTCGACCTCGAGCGGCTGCGCGAGCGGATCGGCTTCGTCACCCAGGACACCCAGCTCTTCTCCGGCACCATCCGCGAGAACCTGCTCTTCGTGCGCCCCGACGCCACCGACGCCGAGTGCCTCGAGGTGCTGAAGAAGGCCGCCTGCGACAGCCTGCTGGAGCGCGCCGACAAGGGCCTCGACACCGTGATCGGCGAAGGCGGCGTCAAGGTCTCGGGCGGCGAGAAGCAGCGCCTGTCGATCGCCCGGGCGCTGCTGCGCCGGCCGCACCTGCTGGTCTTCGACGAGGCGACGTCGTCGCTCGACTCGCTGACCGAGGAGGAGATCACGCGCACGATCCGCGAGGTGGCCGCCGCCCGCGAGGCGCTGACCATCCTGATCGCCCACCGCCTGTCGACGGTGATGCACGCCGACCGCATCCACGTCCTGGAGGCCGGCCGCATCGTGGAGCAGGGCAGCCACGACGAGCTGGTGGCCCAGAAGGGCCTCTACTACGCGATGTGGCGCCAGCAGGTGGGCGAACGCCGCGCGGCGGCGTAGGGGGGTGCGGGGGAGGAGGAGGCCGAAGTCGTCCGACGTAGCCCCCGCGGAGCGCGGAGACCGCGGCGGCTCCGCGACTCCTTACGCGACGGTTGCGGGATGCCGCAGCGGCTTCCGCGCGGGCGGAACATCCGTCACCTGGCCTGCGTACCTCCCTGTTCCGGGAGGGAGGGAGCGATGAGCGAGACCACGGCGGCGCCGATGACCGACGAAGAGTTCCTGGCGGGATTCGAGGCGGGCAATCTCGAGAACTTCGGCCACCGCGACCACGTGCGGATGGCGTGGCTGATGCTGCGCCGCCACGGCCCGGGTGCGGCGGACGCGATCCGCGACGGCATCCGCCACTTCGCGCAGGTGAAGGGCGCGACGGGGCTCTACCACGAGACGCTGACGCAGTTCTGGATCGAGGCCTGCCGCGCCGCCGGACCGCAGCCCGGCGAGAGCTTCGACGCTTTCGTCGCCCGCGCCCCGCACCTGCTCGACAAGGACCTGTGGGCGCGCCACTGGACCCGCGAGCGCCTGTTCGCGGACGAGGCCCGCGCGGCCTGGGCCGATCCGGACCTCGCCCCGCTGCCGCCCGTCGCCCGAAGCTGACGAAGTCGCTCAGCGCAGGCGGACGCCGCAGGAGCGGCAGGCCGTCGGCGCCACGCCCTGCCACAGCGTCTCGTAGCCACACGCCGGGCAGCGCAGCAGGCGCGGCAGCAACAGCGGCGGGACCAGCATCAGGAGCAGGCCCACCACCGCGCCCGCGATCGCGAGGTTCGTCACGTCGGTCGTGAACGCGACCGCGCACGAGCCGAGCCCCAGCAGCCAGGCCCCGAGCGCGCCCAGCGCGAGGAGCTGGCCGCGCCGGAACCGGCGCTGGACCGCGTCCGGAGCTGCTGCTGCGGCCCCGGCGTCGGGCGCCTCGGACCGCGCGGGCTCCCGTCGGACGGTCAAGGCCACGACGGCGGTGAAGGCGGCCACGACGACGACCGACCACGCGCGACTCGCGGTCCCCGCATCGGTCGCGGCGCAGGCGCGCAGGCCGACGACGCAGACGACCGGCAGGCCGATCAGCGCGATCCGACGCAGGCGGGAGCGCTCGCGGCCGATGGCCCCGGCCACCAGGAGGCCGCCGACGAGGCCGCCGGCAGCCGGCAACTCCTCGTCGGAAACGGAGGCGGCCAGCGCCGCGAGCAACGCGACGGCCAGCAGAGCCGCGACGAGCGAGCCGAGAGGCCCGAGGACGATCCGCAGTGCGCCGAGCCGCCGCATCAGAACAGGAAGTCGGTCGAGAGGAAGCTGGACCGGCGGTGGCGCAACACGTCCTCCAGGATCGCGGTGTTGGCCGGCGTCTGCTTGGCGGCGACCAGGGTGCGGATCGAGAACACGCGCAGCGCGTCGGAGACCGACAGCGTGCCCTCCGCGGAGTCCTTGCGGCCGGTGAAGGGGAAGCTGTCGGGCCCGCGCTGGCACTGCGAGTTGAGGTTGACGCGGCAGACCTGGTTGACGAGCGGGTCGATCAGGGCCGAGAGCGCCGCCGGGTCGCGGCCGAACAGCGCCACCTGCTGGCCGTAGTCGGACTCGGTGATCGCCTGCACCGGCTCCTCGAGCGACGCGAAGCGCACCACCGGCACCAGCGGGCCGAACTGCTCCTCGCGGTAGAGTCGCATCGCGGGCGTGACGCCGTCGACGACGGCGGGGAAGTACAGGCTGCCGGCGCTCTCGCCGCCGCGCGCGTTGGCCACGCGGGCGCCTCGCGCCACGGCATCCTCGACGAACGCGTCCATCGCCGCCGCCTTGCCCGGCTCGGGCAGCGGGGTGACCTGGGCGCCCGGGTCCCACGGCATGCCGGGCACGAGCGCGTCGACGGCCGCCGCGAGCCGCGCGACGAAGGCGTCGGCGACGCGCTCGTGGACGAACACCAGCTTGATCGCCGTGCAGCGCTGGCCGTTGAACGACAGCGCGCCGAGCACGCACTCGGCGACGGCGAGGTCGAGGTCGGCGTCGGGCAGCACGATGGCCGGGTTCTTCGCCTCGAGGCCCAGCACGCAGCGCAGGCGGTGCGGCTTCGGGTGCTGGGCGCGGATCAGCGACGCCACCCGGCTGGTGCCGATGAAGGCGAGCACGTCGACCCGGCCGGAGCCGATCAACGGCCCGACGATCACCCGGCCGTCGCCGTGGATCGAGCCGACGACGCCCGGCGGGAACGACTCGGCGAACGCGGCCAGCAGCGGCGCGAACAGCAGCACGCCGAAGCGCGGCGGCTTGAAGATCACGGGGTTGCCCATCACCAGTGCCGGGATCAGCGTCGTGAAGGTCTCGTTGAGGGGGTAGTTGAAGGGCCCCATGCACAGCGTCACGCCGAGCGGGGCGCGGCGGATCTGGCCGGCGATGCCCTGCTCCAGCGCGAAGCGCGACGACGCGCGGTCGAGGTCCTTGACCGCCTCCACGGTGTCGCGCACGTAGTCGACCGTGCGGTCGAACTCCTTCTCGGAGTCGGCGCGGTTCTTGCCGATCTCCCACATCAGCAGGCGCACGACCTCCTCGCGCGCGGCCCGCATCCGCCGCACGAACTCCTCGAGGCAGCGCAGGCGCGCGGCGACCGGCATCGTCGGCCACTCGCCGCGGCCGCGGTCCCAGGCGCTCGCGGCCGCGTCGAGCACCTCCAGCGCCTGCGCTTCACCCAGCGCCGGCGCCCGCCCGATCACCCGCGGCTGCAGGGGCGCGGGCTCCCACACGGGCGAAACGACGTCCTCGTGGGGGCCACCCCAGGGGCGCAGCGCTCCACCGCAGAGGTAGCGGTCCTGGACGACGGGGGCCGCCAGGCCTGCATCCGCGGGCACGGCCCCGGGGAAGAGGGCCGCGAGTGGCGGTCGGTCGGTCATCGACGCCTCCTGTGCGGGGATTCTGCCGCGAACGCTACTCCGCGCGCAGGCGCTCCAGCGCGCGGCGGGCGCTGAGGCCGGGCTCGGCTTCGGCCGGCTGCCACGGCAGCGCGCTGCCCGAGCGCTCGATCAGCGTGCGCATCTCGTCGTCCACGCCCGAGAGCATCAGCGTCGCGCCGTCGTGGCGCGCCTCCTCCGCGAGCTGCTCCAGCGCCGTGAGCGCCGTGAAGCGCAGCTCGTGGGCGTGCGAGAGGTCGATCACCACGTGGCGGCAGCGGTCGGGGAGCAGCCGCTCCGCCTCGGTCAGGAACGGCGGCACGGCGGCGTAGTGCAGGTCGCCGCTGACCTCGAGCACGACCGCGTCCGGCTGCTCGCCCGGCAGCGTCGGCACCAGGCGCTCGCCGGCGGGCTTGAGCAGCCGCAGCCGCGGGGCTGCCGTGCGGGCGAGGTGGATCACGAGCCCGGTGCCCGAGCCCAGCAGCACCGCCCACTCGAGCGGCAGCAGCAGCGTCGCGGCGAAGGTGACGACCAGCAACAGCCGCGTCTCCGGCGTCGCGTTCCACAGCCGGCGGATCGCGGTCCAGTCGGGCATCCGCCAGGCCGTGAAGACGAGCACGCCTGCCAGGCTGGCCTGGGGCACGAACCCGACGAGCGGTCCGGCGAACAGCAGGATCGGCAGCGTGAGCAGCGCCGCGATCGCGGGCGCCATCCGCGTCCGGGCCCCGCCGATCCGCAGCAGCGCCGACCGCGTGAGGCTGGCCGAGGCCGGCATCGCCGAGGCCAGGGCGCCGATCGCGTTGGCCCAGCCCTGGGCCTGCATCTCGCGCCGCAGGTCGGGCCGGGCGCCGCCCGCGCGGGCGGAGACGGCCAGCTCGAGCGTGCCGAGCAGCACGATCGCCGAAGCCGGGACCATCAGCCGCTGCACGAGCCCGAGGTCGAGGTCGGGCCACGCCCCCGGGGGCCACACCCCGGGTACCGCGGCCCGCTCGCCCACCAGGGGAAGGCCGTGGGCGGCGCCGAGCTCGAAGAAGCCGGCCAGGGCGGCGGCCAGGATCACGGCGAGCAGCGCCAGCGGGCGATCGGGCGCGAAGCGGCTGCCGTAGGAGAGCGCCGCGACGGTCGCCACCGTGACCAGCAATGCCAGCACCTGGATGCCCCCGAGCGAAGCGCCCACGGCCTCCAGTTCGCCCGCCAGGTCGCTCGCCGTGACGCTCGTGAGGCCGAGCGCCTCGTCGATCTGCATCGCGCCGATCAGCAGGCCCGCGCCGGCCGTGAAGCCGACCAGCACGGACTCCGGCAGGAAGCGGATCAGGTGGGCGCCGCCCCCGGCTGCAGCGACCAGACGGATCAGCCCCGCGAGCAGGGTGAGCGTGGCCAGCACCGGCAGGCCCTCGGGACCGAGCACGCCGTTGGGGCCGAGGTGGGGGGCCAGCGCCCCGAGCACCAGCAGGCCCGTCGTGTTCGTGGGGCCGGTGACGATCTGGACCGAGCGGCCCGCGAGCGCCGCGACCAGCCCCGCGACCACGGCGGTCGACAGGCCGTACGCGGGAGGCAGCCCCGACATCATCGCGTAGGCGAGGCACTGCGGCAGGCCGACCAGGGCGACGGTCAGCCCGGCCAGCGCGTCGGCGCGCAGGGCGCTGCGGTCGATCACCGCCCGGTGGTGATCGCGTCGTGGGCGTCGCCGCCCTGCTGGAGCTTGCCGTAGTCGAGCTGGCTGCCGCGCAGGCTGTGGGGGACCACGTAGACGGCCAGCATCACGAGCGCCGCCGCCACGACCGCGGCGCGGGCCAGGCGATCGGCCGGCGCGGGGCGCCAGCGCGCGGCCAGGACCGCGGCCAGCCAGGCCAGCCACATCGCCAGCGTCTTGTTGTCGGTCAGGTCGGCGCCGAAGGGCCAGCCCGTCCAGTAGGCGCCGAACGCGTACTTCTGCACGATCGGCCCGAGCACGAGGCCGCCCACCGTGATCCCCGCCAGCGCGAACCAGGCCAGCCGCCCGGCCTCCGGCCGGCCCAGCGCGGCGGCGAGCGCCGACCGCACGCCGATCATCATCGACAGGAACATCGCGACCACGTGCGGGATCAGCACCCCGGCCGGCACGAAACCCTTGAAGCGCATCACGACCGGGTCGCCCTCGGGAATGCGGAGCGGGCCGCCAGCACTCTCCAGCACGACGTAGTACTCCAGCTTGCCGGCCGGCGGCTGGTGCGGCAGCAGGGCGGCAAGCGCGCCGTCGTCGCGCGCCATCGGCACCGCGGCGAACGGCTCGTCGAGCGGGTAGCGCCGCCAGTGGACGGTGCCGGTGACGCCGGCCGGCGCCGGCACCGAGACGAGGAACGGGGCGTCGGAGACGGCCGAGCGCAGCAGCCGCCAGCGCACCTCCTCGCCGGCCACGACGCTGTGGCCGCGCAGCGGGTAGGTCGGACCGGTCAGCCGCTGCCAGACTGCGGCGGACACCATCAGCGCGAAGGCCGCGCACCAGAGCAGGGCGGAGTGGAGCCGAGGAGTCGTCACGCGCGCGATTCTCGCACCGCCGCGGTCAGGTCGCTGCGGCGGGCGAGGTCAGCGCTTGCCGAGCACCGACAGCGCCGCCGGGCCGAAGTACTTGGCGACGAGCCGGCTCCAGGCGCCCGACTTGCGGGCGTTGTCGAGGTACTCGTCGATCGCCTTCTGCAGCGCGGCGTCGCCCTTGCGCACCGCCCATCCGGCCCTGGCCTCGGCCCCGACGACGACGCCCGCCTGCAGCGCCGCGTCCTTCTGGATCTGCAGCACCGCGTCGGAGGCCGACATCACGGTCGCCTCGATGGCACCCGACTGCAGCGCCTGGATCATCCTGTCGCGGTCGTCGAAGGAAACCGCCGAGGCCGCCGGCAGCCCGGCGTCCATCGCCGCCTGGGCCCAGGTCGTGCCCTTGAGCAGCCCGACCTTGCCGAGCGCCTTGAACGCGTCGACGGTCGTGACGGCCGCCGCCGGCTTGCGGGTCACCACGACGTGGCGGGCGGGCAGCACCTCGGCGGTGAAGTCGACCCGCTTGCGCCGCTCCTCGGTCTCGATGATGCCGATGATCACGTCGCCGTCGCCGCGCTGGACCGCGGGAATGCGGTCGTCGTAGGTCTTCGCGGCGTAGGGCTCCAGCTTCAGCTTGTGCAGCGCGGCGAAGCCCTCGGCCAGCTCGCGCTCGAAGCCCGGGTTGGCGCCGCCCTGGTGGGCGAACATGCGCGGGTCCTCGTCCGCGGCGGCGACGAAGCGGATCGTGCCGCGCTTCTTGATCTCGTCGAGGTCGGCGGCGTGCAGGGTGGGGCCGAGGGCCAGCAGGACGGGAACGGCGAAGCGGGCGAGGCGCATGAAAGACCTCCAGCGGCGGATCCGGGGCCGATCCAAGATCCAAGTCTAGCCCGCCCGTCCTTCGATAGACTCCGGAATCGCGCCGAATCGAGCCGAAAGAAGAGGAGGAGCCCCGATGCTCGCCGCCGCCAGCCTGTCGACGCTGCTGCTGTTCGCCCCGCAGGCCGCCCCCGCGCCCGGACCGGCGCCCGCCGGCGAGAAGTCCGACCGCGCCTGGCGCGGGCCCGCGGAACCCGTGGTGACCCGCCACGAGCTGAAGACGGCGAGCGGCGTGCTGCGCTACAGCGTCACCACCGGCTTCATGCCGCTGCGCAACGAGCAGGGCGAGCTCGAGGCCGAGATCTTCTTCATGGCCTACGTCGCCGACCGGCCGGGCGGGCCCGCGCAGCGGCCGCTGATGTTCTCGTTCAACGGCGGTCCCGGCTCGTCGTCGGTGTGGCTGCACCTCGGCGCGCTGGGCCCGAAGCGGGTGAAGATGCAGCCCGACGGCGCGATGCCGGCGCCGCCCTACGCGCTCGTCGACAACCCGCACACCTGGCTCGAGTTCACCGACCTCGTCTTCATCGACCCCGTGGGCACGGGCTACTCGCGGCCCGCGAAGCCCGAGCTCGGCAAGAAGTTCTGGGGCCTGCAGGGCGACCTCGACTCGGTCGGCGAGTTCATCCGCCTCTACCTCGGCCGCCACGAGCGCTGGAGCTCGCCGCTGTTCCTGGTCGGCGAGAGCTACGGGACGACCCGGGCGGCGGGACTCGCGGGCCAGCTCGTCGAGCGCGGCATCGCCTTCAACGGCGTGCTGCTCGTCTCCTCGATCCTCAACTTCCAGACCGCGCGCTTCACCAAGGGCAACGACCTGCCCTACGTGCTGTTCCTGCCGACCTACACGGCGACCGCCTGGTACCACAAGCAGCTCCCGGCGGACCTGCAGGCGAAGCCGGTGCAGGAGGTGCTGAAGGAGGTGCGCGGCTTCGCGGAGGGCGAGTACCAGGCGGCGCTCGCGAAAGGCGACCGGCTGCAGGGTGCGGAGCGGGCCGCGATCCGCGAGCGCCTGGCGCGCTTCACGGGGCTCTCGGACGGGTACCTCGAGGAGACCGACCTGCGCATCCAGATCCAGCGCTTCTGCAAGGAGCTGCTGCGCGACCAGAAGCGCACGGTCGGCCGGCTCGACTCGCGCTTCCAGGGCATCGACGCGCTGGCCGCCACCGACACCCCCGACTTCGACCCGTCGATGGCGGCGATCCGCCCGCCCTACACCGCGGCGTTCAACGACTACGTGCGGCGCGACCTCGGGTTCAAGAGCGACCTGCACTACTGGATCCTGGGCGGTGGCATCGGCCAGCCGTGGGACTTCGGAAACGCCTCGGCGGGCTTCCCGGACACCAGTGAAGCGCTGCGCTCCGCGTTCTCGAAGAACCCGTCGATGCGGGTGTTCGTGGCCTCGGGCTACTACGACCTGGCGACCCCGTTCTTCGCGACCGAGTACACGCTGGCCCACATGGGCCTCGACCCGAGCCAGCGCGAGCGGATCGACACCGCCGAGTACGAGGCGGGCCACATGATGTACATCCACGAGCAGGAGCTGGTCGACCTGCGGCGCGACGCCGAGGCGTTCGTGAAGAAGGCGCTCGCGAAGTGAACGACGCCCCGCTCGACGTGCGCCCGGCGGCCGCGGGCGACCGCGAATGGGCCGCCCGCGAGATGGCGTCCTCGGAGCCGTGGCTGACGCTGCGCCGGGGCTTCGAGGACTGCCTGCGCGCGCTGTCCGACCCGGCGAAGGAGCTGTGGGTCGGCTGGCGCGGGGACGAGCGCGAGGGCTTCCTGCTGGTCAACGTCCAGGGCGCCTTCGCGCCCTACCTGCAGACGATCTGCGTCGCGGCCGCCGCCCGCGGGCGCGGCACCGGGAGCGCGCTGCTCGACTGGCTGGAGGCGCGCAGCTTCGCCCGCGGGAAGAACCTGTTCCTCTGCGTGTCGTCGTTCAACGGAGGCGCCCGGCGGCTCTACGAGCGGCGCGGGTTCGAGGTGGTGGGTCCGCTGCGCGACTACGTGGTCGCCGGCCACGACGAGATCCTGATGCGCAAGACGACGGGGCCGCTGGCCGGCTGAGGCTGAGCGGCTGGGCGAGGCCGCGGGGCGCTAGAATCGGCCGCCCGGGCGCGCCGCGCCCGCATCAATCGCAGGAGCCGAAAGACCATGAAGACGTTCCGCGTCGTCGCCGCCCTCTTCCTCGCCGCCAGCCTGCCCGCCGCCGCCGCCACCAAGCACGGCAAGGGCGTGTCCGACGCGGCCGTCGTCAAGATCTCCGAGCTGATGGCGAAGCCCGACCAGTACGTCGGCAAGACCGTCAAGGTCGAGGGCCTGATCACCGAGGTGTGCCCGATGCGCGGCTGCTGGATCGAGGTCGCCGGCGACCAGGAGTTCCAGACCCTGCGCGTCAAGGTCGAAGACGGCGTGATCGTGTTCCCGATGACCGACAAGGGCAAGAAGGTGGTCGCCGAGGGCACCTTCAAGAAGATGGAACTCTCGAAGGAGCAGGCGATCCAGCGCGCCCAGCACGAGGCCGAGGAGAAGGGCCAGAAGTTCGACCCGGCGTCGATCAAGGGCCCGGTCACGGTCTACCAGCTCCAGGGTGTCGGCGCCGTCGTCGAGTAGGCCCGTCCCGCCCGTTGAACTGGCGCAAGCTCAACAACGTCCTCCACCGCGACTTCGGCTACCTCGCCGCCGGGCTGACGCTCGTCTACGCGATTTCCGGGGTCGCGGTGAACCACCGCCACCAGTGGAACCCGAGCTGGAAGGTGGACGTGGAGGAGCGCTCGTTCCCGCCGATCCCCGTCTCCGACAAGGAGACGATGACCGCACAGCTCGTCGCCGCGCTGGCGCTGCCGGGGCCGCCGAAGGCCTCGTTCCGGCCGGCGCCCGAGAAGGTCGAGCTCTTCTACGAGGGCTGGAACGTGCAGGCGGACGCGGTCGCCGGCACCGCCCGCATCGAGCGCCCGCGCGGCCGATTCGCCCTGCGCGAGATGAACTTCCTGCACCTCAACGAGCCGAAGGGCTGGTGGACCTGGGCGGCCGACGCCTACGCGGTCGTGCTCGGCTTCCTCGCGATCAGCGGGTTGTTCGTGCTGAAAGGGAGGAACGGCCTCGCGGGCCGCGGCAAGTGGCTGGCCGGCGCCGGCGTGCTGCTGCCGGTGCTGGCCCTGCTCGCCCTGCTGTGGTTGCCCGGCGACGCGGGCCCGCGCGAGGACGGCGGCGGCGGCCGCGGTGGCGGCGGCCGCGGGCGTTCGGCGCCGGCGGACCGCTAGCCCCGCGTGCCCGACCGGCTCCCGCTCCGGGAGGGCGCCTTCGCCGCGCTGTTGCTGGCCGCGCCGCGGCTGCTGCGCATGGCGCTCGACCTCGTGCGCGTCGAGGACGAGGGGTACCTCAACGCGGCGCTGATGCTGCGGCTCGGGTTCACGCCCTACGCGGAGGTGCCGCTGCTGAACTTCCCGCTGCTCGACGGGCTGCTGGCGGGCGTGGTCCTCGTCTCGGGGCCGTCGCTGCGGGCGATCGAGGCGCTCACGGCGCTGGCCGCGTTCGCCGTCTCGTGGCAGGTGTTCGTCCTCGGCCGGCGGCTGGGCGGGGCCCGCGCCGGCTGGGCCGCCGGCCTGCTCGTCGCCTGGTCGCCGCTCGTCGCGCGCTACCACCTGTTCGAGCGCGAGCCGTTCCTGCTCGTGCCGCTGCTGGCCGCCGTGGCGCTGGCGCTCGATCCGCCGGGCCCGCGGCGGGCGCTGGCGATCGGCGGCCTGCTGGCCGCGGCGCTGCTCGTCAAGCTGACGGCGCTCGGCGCGTCTGCGGCGCTGCTCGGGTGGATCGCCGTCCGCCACGGGCGCGCGCCCGCGCTGCGTGCCGCGGCCGCCTGCGTCGCGGTGATGGCGGCGGCGACGCTCGCCTGCGTCGCGCTGTGGGGTGCGTCGTTCGTCGGCTCGGTGTTCGTGTTCCGTCTCGTGCGGGCTCCCCAGGAGCTGGTCGAGAAGCTCTCGGTGCTGCGCCAGTCCATCGACCTCGCGGTCGTGCTGGGCCTGGCCGCCGCGGCCTTCCTGATCGCGCGACGCCGGGCCGGCCGCGCGGCGCTGCCGCTCGCCCTGCTCGCCGGCACCACGACCTTCGTCGTGCTGCTGAACCCGGGGCTGTGGGTCCACAACCAGCTCGAGCTGCTGCCGTGGCTGGCGCTGGTGGCGGCGCTGGCGTTCGCGACGCCCGGCGAGCCCGCGCCCGGAAGGCGGGGCCGGCTGGCCGCGGCCGCCGCGGTCGTCACCGCGCTGGCAGTGACCGCCGGCGGGTTCGGCCTCGATCGCCGCGCGGCCTACCGCGCGCCGTTCGACGGCGCCGCCCGCGGCGACCTGGCCGCGGCGGCGGCGGCCGTGCAGGCGCATGCGGAGCCCGCGGACCGGGTCGCCGGGCCCGGGGTCGTCGCCTTCGTCGCCGGGCGCGTGGAGGTGATCCCGTACCCGGAGATCGGGCCGCTGGTCGCACAGGCCAACGCGGCGACGGCGCGCGACGGCGCGCTCGGCGCCGTGCGCGCGCTCCGCGAGCCCGGCCAGCGCTTCTGGCCGCAGGTGGCGCAGACGCTGGGGCCCGAGGTCGGGCGCCAGGTGCAGGCGATCGCCCGGGGGGAAGTGCCGGTCGTCGTGACCAGCACCGTGCCGACCCTGGTCGTCTACCCGCCGCGGCTGCTGGAGCAGGCGGGATACGTGCCCGTCCACCAGAACGCCCGCTACGTCGTGTGGCGCGCGCCGCGCGGCGTGTCATAGCCGCCGCGGCGAATCGCGGGGCGGCGATAAACTGACGGCCGCATGTCCGAGAGCACTCCCGTGACGTCCTTCGCCGAGCGGCTGGCCCGCGGCGTCGTCGTGTTCGACGGCGCGATGGGCACGATGCTGTACCAGCGCGGCGTGTTCGTGAACCGCTGCTTCGACGAGCTCAACCTGTCGAACGCGGGCCTCGTCTCGGCGATCCACGCCGAGTACGTCGACGCCGGCGCCGACGTGATCGAGACCAACACCTTCGGCGCCCACCGCATGAAGCTGGCGCCGCACGGCTTCGACGCCCACGTCGCGAAGATCAACCGCCGCGGCGCCGAGATCGCCCGCGAGGCGGCCGGCGGCCGGGCGCTGGTCGCGGGCTCGGTGGGGCCGCTCGGGAAGCCGCTGGAGCCGGTGGGCAGCATCGCCCGCGCGGAGGCGGTCGCGGTCTACCGCGAGCAGGCCGAGGGCCTGGCCGAAGGCGGCGTCGACTTGTTCGTGCTGGAGACGATGCCGTCGCTGGCCAACGCGCTGGCCGCGCTCGAGGGCGTGCGCGCCGCGGCCGGGGATCGCCCGATCGCCGTCTCGCTGACCTTCAACGACGAAGGCACGACCTTCTACGGCGAGCGGCCCGAGGCGCTGGTGGCGGCGCTCGAGAAGGAAGGCGTGCCGGTGATCGGCGCCAACTGCTCGCAGGGCCCGGCCCCGATGCTGGAGACCGTGCGGCGGATGGCCGCAGCGGCGCAAGCCGCGAAGATCGCGGCGATGCCCAACGCCGGCTCGCCGGCGATGGTCGACGGCCGCTACGTCTACCTCTGCACGCCCGAGTACATGGCGAGCTTCGCGCGCCGCTTCCTGGCCGCGGGCGTGACCGTCGTCGGCGGCTGCTGCGGCACGACGCCTGCGCACATCCGCAACCTCGTCCGTTCCGTGCGCATGGGACAGCCCGCGCGCGAGGTGCGGGTCGAGGCGCCGCCGCCGCGGCCCAAGGAGCAGCAGCCGCTCGTCCCGCGCGAGGAGAAGAGCCCGCTCGGCCGCCACCTCGGCCGCAAGTTCGTGGTCTCGGTCGAGCTCGACCCGCCGCGCGGGGCAGACCCCTCGCGCATCCTCGACCGCGCGCAGTACTGCCGCGAGAACGAGATCGACGCCATCAACGTCGCCGACGGCCCGCGGGCCTCGGCGCGGATGAGCGCGCAGAGCCTGTGCCTGCTGTTCCAGACGAAGGTGGGGATCGACACCATCCTCCACTACACGTGCCGCGACCGGAACCTGCTCGGCATCCAGTCGGACGTGCTGGGCGCCCACGCGCTGGGCCTGCGCAACATCCTGGCGATCACCGGCGACCCGCCCAAGCTCGGCGACTACCCGGACGCCACGGCCGTCTACGACGTCGACTCGATCGGCCTGATCCGCATCCTGTCGAACCTCAACCGCGGCTGCGACCTGGCCGGCAACCCGATCGGCCCGCCGCTCGGCATCCACATCGGCTGCGGGGCGGACCCCAGCAAGCCCGACATGGAGAAGGAGGTCCGGCGGCTGGAGCAGAAGGTGGCGGCCGGCGCCGAGTACGTGATGACGCAGCCCGTCTACGACCCGAAGACGGTCGAGCGCTTCCTCGGCATGATCAAGCACCTCGACATCCCGGTGCTGATCGGCATCCTCCCGCTGTACTCGCACAAGAACGCCGAGTTCCTGCACAACGAGGTGCCCGGGATGATCATCCCGGAGGACATCCGCGAGCGGATGCGGATCGCGGGCTCGGGCGAGGACGCCCAGCTCACCGGCGTGCGCATCGCCCAGGAGGCGTTGCTGGCCGCCCGCGAGCAGGCCGCCGGCGCCTACATCATGCCGCCCTTCAACAAGGTCGAGCTGGCGGTGCGGGTGGTCGAAGCGCTGCGCTAGCGGCGGCCCGCTCGTCGCTCGGCCAGCCGTCGTTGCGCGGCCGTGGCTGCCGCGTCGCCGCGAAGGCGATCGCCACCAGCAGGGCGCCCACCGCGAAGGTCGTGCGGGTGCCCTCGGCGACCGCTGCAGCATCGGCCAGGGCGATCTCGGGAGCGCCGCTGGCGGCGACGAACACGGCGCCCATGGCCGAGGCGCCGGTGACCAGGCCCAGGTTCCGGGACAGGGTCAGTAGGGCCGAGATCACGCCGCGCTGGGTGGCCGCGGCCGTGGTCACGACGGCAGTGTTGTTGGCGGCCTGGAAGATGGCGAATCCCGCCGTCGTCGTGACCAGCGGCAGCACGTAGCCCAGCACTCCTGCAGCCACCGGCAGGACCGCGAATCCCGCGCAACCCGAACCCATCAGCAACAGGCCGAAGCGCGTGACGCGCCGGGTTCCGAAGCGGTCGACGGCCCGGCCGGCCGGGACGCCCGCCATCGCCGCGACCAGCGGGCCGATCGTCATCACCATGCCGACGGCGGCCGGCGCCAGCCCCAGCGCGCGGGCGAGGTGGAAGGGCCCGACGACGAGGGTGGTCATGGCCACGGTGTTGACCAGGGCACTCGTCGCGAAGGCCGAGCCGATGCCGGCCTGGCGGAAGAGACCCAACTGCAGCAGCGGGGTCCGCGAGCGCGACTCGACGACCAGGAAGGCGCCGGCGAGCCCCAGGGCGGCCGCCAGCAGGGCGATACGGCGGCCCGCGGACGAACCGGCCGGCAGGGTCAAGGCCAGGGCGTAGGTCGCCAGGGCCGCCGCCAGCAGGAACGCGCCCGGCAGATCGAAGGCGCCCCTGCATCGCGCCTGCGGCGCGTCGTGCGGCAGGTGCCGGGCCCCGATCGCCCCGGCGATCAGGCCCAGCGCGGTCGTCGCCTGGAAGATCGCGGGCCACCCCTGCCACCCGACGAGGGCGCCGCCCAGCGACGGGCCGAGCGCGGTGCCGAGCGCGGACGTCGCCCCCAGCAGCCCCATCGCGCGGCCGGCCCGATCCTCGGGCACGGCATCGCCGACGATGGCCATCGACAGGGCCATCATCACGGCGGCTCCCAGGCCCTGCACTGCACGCGCCGCGACCAGCACCCCGAGGCCGCCTGCGCCGGCGGACGCCGCCGAGCCGATCACGAAGACGACGAAGCCGGCGAGCATCAGGCGGCGACGACCCAGCAGGTCTCCGAGGCGGCCGACGATCACGAGGGCGGTCGTGACTGCGAGCAGGTAAGCCAGGACCACCCACTGCACGGCCTGGAACGACGCTCCGAACTCCCGGGCCAGGGTCGGCAGGGCGACGTTGGCGATGCTGGTGCCCAGCGACGAGAGGAGCACGGCCAGCGCCAGGCTGGCGAGGCCCCAGGCTGAGCTGCGAGCGGGCGAGGGCACGGCGAGGGCGGGGGACGGTGACTGCGGCACGGGGACTCCCTGGTCGGGGGCGTCGCGGCAATCGCGACGCCGACCCGGCCATGGTGGGTCCCTGCCGGACAGGGCGGTAGACGCATGAGTCGCAATGTATTCGTGCAGCAAACGCCATGTCTCGAGGGTTTCGTGATACACCTCGCGCATGTCGACGCCCGACCTCAACCTGCTGGTGACCCTGGACGTGCTGCTGAGCGAAGGCAGCGTCGTGCGCGCAGCCGGGCGGCTGCAACTGAGCGCGTCGGCCATGAGCCGCGCGCTGGCGCGCCTGCGCAAGGCGACCGGCGACCCCCTGCTGGTCCGGGCCGGTCGCGGGCTGGTTCCCACGCCACGGGCCGAGGCGCTGCGGGATCGAGTCCGCCAGGTGGTCGGCGACGCGGAAGCGGTGCTGCGCCCGGCCCTCGCGCTCGACCTCGGCTCGCTGTCGAGGACGTTCCGGATCCGCAGCAGCGAAGGCTTCGCCGAGACCTTCGGCCCCCGCTTGATCGCCCGCGCCGCGAACGAGGCCCCCGGCGCTCGACTGTGGTTCGTGCCGAAGCAGGACAAGGACAGCGCCTCGCTGCGCGAAGGGGCCGTGGACCTGGAGACCGGCGTCACCAGCCCGAGCATGGGGCCCGAGATCCACACGGCGGGGCTGTTCCAGGACCGCTTCGTCGGCGTCGTCGCCAGGAAGCACCCGCTCGCGAAGGGCCGCATCACGCCGGAGGCTTACGCATCGGCTCGACACGTCCTCGTTTCGCGGCGCGGCCTGGAGATGGGGCCGGTGGACCAGGCGCTCGAGCGGCGCGGGTTGTCCCGCAACGGCGTCGCGACGGTTGGTGGCTTCGCCGCGGCCATCGCGCTGGCCCGCGACTGCGGTCTGGTGGCCACCGTGCCCGACGTTCACACCCGCTCCCTGCGGGTCGACCTGCACGGCTTCCCGCTGCCGGTGCCCGTCCCGGGTTTCCGGATCTCGCTGTTCTGGCACCCGCGGATGGATGCCGACCCCGCACACCGATGGCTGCGCGGGCTCGTCCAGGAGGTGTGTCGCGAGGAGTCGCGCCCGAAGGCGACGACGAAGCGCCCCGCGCGCGGCTGAGCGCTACTCCTCGCCGGCCTCGGGGCCGAGGTGGAGGCGGCGCTGCATTGCGTCGAAGCGGGTCGCGGCGTCCGGCTCGGGGGTCAGCAGCGAGACGACGATGCCGACCAGGAACGCCAGCGGGATGGTGACGAGGCCCGGGTTCTTCAGCGGGAAGGGCGCCGAGGCGTGGCCCAGTACCGCGACCTGGATCGTCGGCGAGAGGAAGATCAGCAGCAGCGAGGACAGCGTGCCGACCAGCATGCTGGCCTGGGCGCCGCGGGTCGAGAACGGGCGCCAGAAGATCGACAGCACGAGGGCGGGGAAGTTGGCGCTGGCGGCGATCGCGAAGGCGAGCCCGACCATGTAGGCGACGTTCTCGCCCTTGAACACGATGCCGAGCGCGACCGCCGAGAGCGAGCCGAGCACGGTCGCCACCCGCGCGACCAGGAACTGCTCGCGCTCCGGGGCCTCTCCGCCGCGCACGACGTTGACCCACACGTCGTGCGACAGTGCCGCCGCGCCCGACAGGGTCAGGCCGGCGACCACCGCCAGGATCGTCGCGAAGGCGACGGCGGCGATGAAGCCGAGGAAGCCGGTGCCGCCGACCGCCTCCGCCAGCAGTGGCGCCGCCATGTTGCCGCCCTTGTCCACGGCCCGGATCGCCTCGGGGCCGACGATCACCATCGCGCCGAAGCCGAGCACGAAGGTCAGCAGGTAGAAGACGCCGATGAAGCCCGTCGCCCACGCGACCGAGGTGCGCGCCGTGCGCGCGTCGGGCACGGTGTAGAAGCGCATCAGGATGTGGGGCAGGCCGGCGGTGCCGAGCATCAGGGCGAGGCCGAGCGAGAGCGCGTCGAGCGGGTCGGCGACGAGCTGGCCGGGCCCCAGCACCTGGTCGCCGTGCTCGGCGGCGGCGCGGGCGAACAGCGAGAGCGGGCCGCCGCCGACCTCCCACAGCACGAGCCCGGCGAGGGCGAAGGCGCCGCCGATCAGCAGCACCGCCTTGACGATCTGCACCCAGGTGGTGGCCAGCATGCCGCCGAACAGCACGTACGCGGTCATCACCAGCCCGACGATCACGATCGCCCACTCGTAGGGGATGCCGAACAGCAGCTTGATCAGGTTGCCGGCGCCGACCATCTGCGCGATCAGGTAGAACGTGACGACGGCCAGCGTGCCGAACGCGGCGGCGAGCCGCACCGGCACGGGACGCAGGCGCGCCGCGACCACGTCGGCGAACGTGAAGCGGCCGAGGTTGCGCAGCGGCTCGGCGATCAGGAACGTGACCACGGGCCAGCCGACCAGGAACCCGATCGAGTAGATGAGCCCGTCGAAGCCGGACAGCGCCACGAGCCCGGCGATGCCGAGGAAGCTGGCCGCGCTCATGTAGTCGCCCGCGAGCGCCAGGCCGTTCTGCAACCCGGTGACGCTGCGGCCGGCGGCGTAGAAGTGCTCGGTGCTGCGGGTGCGGCGCGCGGCCCAGAACGTGATGCCGAGGGTGGCCGCGACGAACAGGAAGAACCAGGCGATCGCCGCCGCGTGGGTCTGGCCGAGGCTCGTGTCCAAGGACTCGGGCTCAGCGCTCGCGCAGGGAGGCGACCGTGCGGTCGTAGTGGTCGTTGGCCCAGCGCACGTAGATCCAGATCAGCACCCAGGCCGCCACGATCAGCAGCCCGCCGAGCAGGATGCCGAGGCTGAGTCCGGGCACGAGCGGGGTGGCGAGCAGCGGCTTGGCCCAGGCGACCAGCAGCGTGAAGCCGGCGTAGAGCGCCAGCATCGTCAGCGTCAGCCGCAGCGCCAGCCGCCACTGGGCGGCGGCCAGCGCCTCGAGCGCGCGGTGGCGGTCGTCGTCGCTTTGGGCAGGCAAGGTCCGCAAGGCTAGCACTAGAATTCCGCGATGCACGCCCGCCGCCCCCGGATCGCCGCCGTCGCGCTCGCGCTGCTGGCTCCCACGCTGGCCGTGGGCCAGGAGCCCGGCCCGCCGGTGCCCACGTTCTCGGCGGAATCGGGCACGGTCAACGTCAGCGTCGTCGTGCTCGACAAGAAGGGCAAGCTGGTCACCGGCCTGACCCGGAACGACTTCGTCGTGTACGAGGACGATCGGCGGGTCGACCTGTCGCTGTTCGGCCGCGCCTTCACCGATCAGGCCGCGGCCGGCACCGACGACGACGTGGCGCTGGACCTCGGCCTGATGATGGACACCAGCGAGAGCATGATCCGCCCGCTCAAGCTGTCGCAGGAGGCGGCCAGCCGCTTCCTCGAGTCGATCCCGCGCGCCCGCGAGCTGTACACGATCTTCTTCGGCGAGGAGATCCGCGTCTCCCGCTACGACTCCGAGAGCCAGCAGGGGCTGTACGAGCGCATCCACGGCCTGCGCGGCGGCGGCAACACCGCGCTCTACGACGCGGTGGCCGTCTACCTGTCGCGGGTCCAGGGCCAGAGCGGGCGCAAGGTGCTGGTCATCTTCAGCGACGGCGAGGACTCGACCAGCGAGCTCTCGTTCGGCGAGCTGCTGCGCCTCGTGCGGGCCAGCCCGGTGACGATCTACCCGATCGCGTTCATGGAAGGGCTGCGGCCGGGCAGCGGGCGGGCGATGCGCGGCCTGTCGGTGCTGCGCGAGCTGGCCGAGCTGACCGGCGGCCAGGTCTTCGCCCCCAACGCCTCGCGCGACCTGGCCGACATCTACAAGAAGCTGCTCGACGAACTGGGCGCGCAGTACGTGCTCGGCTACGTCTCGCCCGACCCGACCCCCGACGGGCGCTTCCGCCGGCTGCGGGTCGAGCTGAAGGGCGGGCGCAAGGACCTGCGCCTGCGCTATCGGCCGGGTTACCTGGTGCCGCAGGAAGTCGCGGCGGCGAACGCCCGATGAGCCGGCCCGCGCTGCGCTTCGTCTACCGCTTCGCCTTCGAGGACGGAACGCGCCGCGAGTTCGTCGTCGAGCTCGATCCCGTGACGCTCGCGCTCGCGGGCCCGGCGCCCGAGCCGTTCCCCGCGTGGGCCCGCCTCGGCCATCACCAGTGCCCGAACTGCCCGCTGCGCGAGGATCTCGTGCCGCGCTGTCCGATCGCCGAGCGCCTCCACCCGCTGGTGGCGGCCTTCGCCGATCGACAGTCGTTCGAGCGGGTCCGCGTCGAAGTCGAGGCAGCGGGGCGCACCTACTCGAAGGAAGCCGCGCTCCAGGAGTGCCTCGGCTCGCTCTTCGGCATCTACACGGTGGCCTCGGGCTGCCCGGTCCTGAGCCGGCTGCGGCCGATGCTGGCCACCCACCTGCCGTTCATGAGCCCGGAGGAGTCGACCTACCGCACGGTGTCTTCGTTCCTGCTCGCGCAGTACTTCCTGGCCGAGGCCGGCCGGCCGGCCGACTTCTCGCTCGAGGCGCTCGGCCGCTTCCTCGAGGAACTGCGCGTCGCCAACGGCGGCTTCGGCAAGCGGCTGGCCTCGACCGGCGTGCGCGACGCGCCGCTCAACGCGCTGTTCACCCTCAACGCGCTCGGCGAGATCACCAGCCTCGAGGTGCAGACCGACGCGCTGCGCACGTGGCGCGACCGCTTCCTCGCCCACTGGGGCTCGTAGCGGCGTAGCGCGCGGCTTCAGCCGCCGAGCTTCTTCTCGACCGCCTTCAGCCGCGCGAGCAGCTCGGGCAGTCGCGCGAACAGCAGCGACGAGCGCTTCCACTCCCGGGTCGGCTGCATCGGCGTTCCCGACATCACGGCCCCGGCCGGCACCGACGCGGTCACTCCGGTCTGGCCCGTGGCCACGGCGTCGTCGCCGACCTCCACGTGGCCGGCCACGCCGACCTGGCCGGCGAGCGTGACGCGGCGGCCGATCTTCGTCGAGCCGGCGATGCCGACCTGGGCGGCCATCACGGTGTCTTCGCCGACCGTGACCGAGTGGCCGATCTGGACCAGGTTGTCGAGCTTGGTGCCGCGGCCGATCCGGGTCTCGGCCAGCGCCGCGCGGTCGATCGCGGTCAGCGCGCCGACCTCGACGTCGTCCTCGAGCACGACGATGCCGACCTGCGGGATCTTGTTGTAGCGGCCCTGCGCGTCGCGCGCGAAGCCGAAGCCGTCGGCGCCGATCACCGCGTTGTTCTGCAGCACGACGCGGTCGCCGAGCCGGCAGCCCTCGCGCACCTGCGCGCCCGAGTGCAGCACGCAGTCGGCGCCCACGGTGACGCCGGGGTAGAGCACCACGTGGGGGTGGATCACGCTGCGCGGGCCGACGCTGCAGCCGGCCCCGATCACGGCGTACGCACCGACGTGGACGCCCTCGCCCAGCGTGGCGGACGGGTCGACGCTGGCCGCGGGGTGCACGCCGGGCGCCGGCTTCGGCTGCGGGTGCAGCACCTCGAGCGCGCGGGCGAAGGCGAGGTAGGGGTTGTCGGTCAGCAGCGCGGGCTGCGCCGTCTCCACCTCGGGCCGCACGATCACCGCCGAGGCGCGGGTCGCGCCCAGCTTCTCGGCGTAGCGCGGGTTGGCGAGGAACGTGATCTCGCCCGGGCCCGCCTGCTCGAGACCCGCCACCCGCGTCACCTCGACGGCGCCGTCGCCGCGCAGCGCGCAGCCGAGCCGCGCCGCCAGCGCGTCGAGCCTCACTTCGCGGGCGGCGTGGCCGTCTCGATGGCGGCGTTGACCACGGCGCCGTCGCGGATCGCGAGCACCTCGGCGACCACGGTGCCCGAGACCTTCGCCTTCTCGAGCAGGGTGGCCTTGCGCGCGCGCAGCTCGCCCTGGAACTCGCCGGCGACCTCCGCGGACTCGCAGCGCACCTTGGCATCGACCTTCGCTCCTTCGCCGAGCGTGAGCCGGCCCTTGAGCTCGATGTCGCCCTTGAAGCGGCCGTGGATGCGGGCGTCCTGGCCCTGGATGCGGCCTTCCACGTCGGCCGCGGCGTCGATGACGGTGGCGTCGTCCATTGCGAGGGCGATTGTAGCCGTGTGCCCCGATTCCGGCGGAACCGGCAGGGCAGGGCGCCGAATATGATGCTCGGATGGCGAAGACCCGCGAGGAGGCCCCGCGCCTGGCGCCGGCGCTGGCCGACACCCGGCTCACGGTCGAGAGCGAGTACCAGCCGAAGGGCGACCAGCCGCGCGCGATCGCCGAGCTGGTGGCCGGGCTCGAGCGCGGCGACAAGGACCAGGTGCTGCTGGGCGTCACCGGCAGCGGCAAGACCTACACGATCGCCAGGGTGCTGGAGGCGGTCAACCGCCCGGCGCTGGTGCTGGCCCACAACAAGACGCTGGCCGCCCAGCTCTACCAGGAGTTCAAGTCGTTCTTTCCGAAGAACGCGGTCGAGTACTTCGTCTCCTACTACGACTACTACCAGCCCGAGGCCTACGTCCCGCAGTCCGACACGTACATCGACAAGGAGTCGACGATCAACGAGGAGATCGACCGCCTGCGGCTGTCGGCGACGCGCTCGCTGTTCGAGCGCCGCGACGTGGTGATTGTCGCCTCGGTCTCCTGCATCTACGGCCTCGGCTCGCCCGAGGCGTACTACGGGATGCTGCTGTTCCTGCGCGTGGGCGACACGCTCGACCGCTCGGAGCTGCTCTCCAAGCTGGTCGAGGCCCGCTACGACCGCAACAACATGGACCTGAAGCGCGGCACGTTCCGGGTCCGCGGCGACACCGTCGAGATCATCCCGGCCTACGAGGAGTTCGGGATCCGGGTCGAGCTGTTCGGCGACGAGATCGAGTCGCTGCAGTCGTTCGACCCGCTGACCGGCAAGCCGATCGCGAAGCTGGCCCAGGTCGCGATCTACCCGTCCTCCCACTACGTGACGCCGCGGCCCCGGCTGGAGGACGCGATCCGCACCATCGAGGAGGAGCTGCTGCCGTGCCAGCGCGAGCTGGAGCTGCAGGGCAAACTGCTCGAGGCTCAGCGCCTGCACCAGCGCACGATGTTCGACCTCGAGATGCTGCGCGAGGTGGGCCACTGCCACGGCATCGAGAACTACTCGCGCCACCTGTCGGGGCGCGCGCCCGGCGAGCCGCCGCCGACGCTGCTCGACTACCTGCCGAAGGACGCGGTGATGGTGATCGACGAGAGCCACCAGAGCGTGCCGCAGGTGCGCGGCATGTTCCACGGCGACCGCCAGCGCAAGACCACGCTCGTCGAGTACGGCTTCCGGCTGCCGTCGGCGCTCGACAACCGCCCGCTGAACTTCGAGGAGTTCGAGCAGCGGCTGGGGCAGGTGATCTACGTCTCGGCGACGCCGGGGCCGTACGAGCTGGCGAAGAGCCGCGGCGTCGTGGTCGAGCAGGTGATCCGGCCGACGGGCCTCGTCGACCCGGTGATCCACGTGCGGCCGGTCGCGGG
Organism: Vicinamibacteria bacterium; assembly: GCA_025994075.1. Taxonomy (GTDB): domain Bacteria; phylum Acidobacteriota; class Vicinamibacteria; order Fen-336; family Fen-336; genus WYBL01. The sequence continues at coordinate 47,659 of JAMQGV010000016.1, read as the reverse complement.
CCAGGTCGACGACCTGCTGGCCGAGATCCGCACCCGCGCCGCCCGCAACGAGCGGGTGCTGGTCACCACGCTGACCAAGCGCATGGCCGAGGACCTCACCGAGTACTACACCGACCTCGGCGTCCGCGTGCGCTACCTGCACTCCGACATCGAGACGCTGGAGCGGGTCAAGCTGCTGCGCGACCTGCGGCTGGGCGAGTTCGACGTGCTGGTCGGCATCAACCTGCTGCGCGAGGGGCTCGACCTGCCGGAGGTCTCGCTGGTCGCCATCCTCGACGCCGACAAGGAGGGCTTCCTGCGCTCCGCGGGCTCGCTGATCCAGACCATCGGCCGCGCGGCGCGCAACGTCGACGGCACGGTGATCCTGTACGCCGACCAGGAGACCGACTCGATGAAGGCGGCGATGGGCGAGACCGAGCGCCGCCGCGCGCGCCAGGAGGAGTACAACCGCGAGAACGGCATCACGCCGGAGAGCGTGCGCAGCAAGCTCGGCGATCTGCTGACCACGGTCTACGAGGCCGACTACCCGGAGATCCCGCAGCGCGACAGGAAACTCGACCTCGACCGCTTCCGCACGGCCGACGACCTCGAGCGCGAGATCAGGACGCTCGAGAAGCAGATGCGCGAGGCCGCGAAGAACCTGGAGTTCGAGAAGGCGGCGGAACTGCGCGACCACATCAAGGCGCTGCGCGAGCGCTCCTTCTCGCTGTGAAGCCCGGGGTTGGATCCGGGGCCGATTCCATGTTGAGCTAGCGGCCGTGAGCGACGACTCCTCCGAGCTGCCGACCGGGACCGCGCCGCGGCCGCGTGAGACGCCGCATTCGCCCACCCCGGGGCCGCGCACGCCCGCGTCGGGCAGCGCCGTGCCGCGGCACATGTCGCGGGCGGCCGACGCGCCCTCCGACCGCTTCCACCCGGGCCAGCTCCTCGCCGACCGCTACCGGATCGTCGGGCCGCTCGGCCGCGGCGGGATGGGCGAGGTGTGGCGCGCCGACGACCTGCGGCTCGGCCAGCCGGTCGCGCTCAAGTTCCTGCCCGAGGCGCTCGTCCACGACCCCGAACGGCTGGCCCGCTTCTACGGCGAGGTGCGGGTCGCGCGCGAGATCGCCCACCCGGCGGTGTGCCGGGTCCACGACATCGGCGACCTCGAGGGGCAGCCGTTCCTCTCGATGGAGTACGTCGACGGCGAGAACCTGGCGGCGCTGTCGCGGCGGATCGGGCGGCTGCCGGGGGAGAAGGCGCTGGAGATCGCCCGCCAGGTGTGTGCCGGGCTGGCGGCCGCCCACGACAAGGGCATCCTCCACCGCGATCTCAAGCCCGACAACATCATGCTCGACGGCCGCGGCAAGGCGCGACTGACCGACTTCGGCCTGGCCGCCTTCGCGGGCGGCGTCGACGGCCACGAGGTGCGCTCCGGGACGCCGGCGTACATGGCGCCCGAGCAACTCGCGGGACGCGAAGTGACGGTGCGCAGCGACCTCTACGCGCTGGGCCTCGTGCTCTACGAGCTGTTCACCGGGCGTCGCGCCTTCGACGGGCGCAGCTACACCGAGCTGGCGCGCCAGCACCAGGAGGACGTGCCGCCGCTGCCCTCGACGCTGACGCCGGACATCGACCCGGCAGTCGAGCGGGTGATCCTGCGCTGCCTCGAGAAGGACCCGGCGCGCCGGCCGGCTTCGGCGCTGTGGGTGTCGGCGTCGCTGCCCGGCGGCGACCCGCTGGCCGACGCGCTGGCGGCGGGACAGACGCCGTCGCCCGAGATGGTGGCCGCGGCCGGCGGGACCGAAGCGCTGCCGCCGGGCCGCGCCTGGGCGCTGTTCGCGGTCACGGTGCTGTGCGGGCTCGGCGCGCTGGCGCTGGGGCTGCCGCGCCACGTGCAGAACCAGGTGCCGTTCGCGCTGGCGCCAGCCGTGCTCGAGGACCGCGCCGTCTCGGCCCTGCGCGAGCTGGGCCACGCGGCTCCCGCTGTCGACTCCGCGACCGGCTTCGCCCTCGACGTCGACCAGGTGCGCTGGATCGATCAGCGCGAGGAGCCCGACCGCTGGGAGCGCATCCGCGCGGGGCGCCCGCCGTTCGTCAGCTTCTGGTACCGCCAGAGCCCGCGCTCGCTGGTCTCCACCGCCCCGAGCGGGCGGGTGTTCTGGGGCAACCCGCCGATCCTGGTCAGCGGCATGGCGGGGATCGAGCTGGACATGGAAGGCCGGCCGGTCGAGTACTACTCGGTGCCGCCGCAGCTCGAGGACGAGGAGGTCGCGGCGCAGCCCCCGGCGGAGCCCGACTGGAACGCCGTGTTCCGGGTCGCGGGCCTGGACCCCTCCCTCTTCCGGCCGGCGACGCCGCGCTGGACACCGGCCTTCGACGTCGACCGGCGGGCGGCCTTCGTCGGCCACCTCGCCGAGCGGCCCGACCTCGAGGTGCGCCTCGAGGCGGCGGGGCATCGCGGGCGGGTGGTGTGGTTCCAGACGATCGCACCGTGGACGCGGGCGGAGCGCCAGCAGGTGTTCGAGCGCTCGCAGGCCCAGCGCCGGTCCAGCACGCTCGGCATCGCGCTGTTCGTGGGCGTGCTCGGGGCGGCAGGGCTGCTCGCGTTCCGCCACCTGCGCAGCGGCCGCGGCGACCGCCGGGGGGCGGCGCGCCTGGGCTGGGCCGCGCTGCTCGCGATGCTCGTCGACTGGGCGCTCGTCGCCGACCACGTGCCGGACATCAACCAGGAGCTCTGGCTGCTGTTCATCGGCACGGCGTGGGGACTGCTGGCGGCGGCGGCGCTGTGGGTGCTCTACATCGCCGTCGAGCCCTCCCTCCGGCGGCGCTGGCCGCACGTGCTGATCTCCTGGACGCGGCTGCTGGCGGGCGGCTGGCGCGACCCGCTCGTGGGCCGCCACGTGCTCTACGGCCTCGCGACCGGCGCGGCCTTCGCGCTGGCCTTCATGGGCGTTCTCGCGCTGCGCGAGCTGCTGGGGCTGGCCCCGCTGGGCCCGCAGTCGTTCGGGCTCGACGCGCTGATGGGCCCCGGGCTGCTGCTCGACGCGCTGCTCGACCGCGCGCTCGACTCGGTGGCGATGGCGCTGGGCCTGATCCTGCTGCTGTTCCTGCTGCGGTCCGTGCTGCGCAGCGACCTGCGCGCGGCGGTGGTGGCGTCCGTCCTGTTCGGCCTCCAGCCCGCGCTCCAGATCGGCTCCAACCTGCCGCTGATGCTGGTGCTGATGGCCGCGGTGATGGCGGTGCCGATCTTCGTGCTGATGCGCTTCGGCCTGGTCGCGCTCGCCGCCAACATGATCTGCTTCGGCGTGCTGCTCGAGTTCCCGCTGGTTCTGTCGCCCGGGCACTGGGCGTTCCCGGGCTCCGCCTTCGTCGTGGCGCTGCTGCTGGCCGTGGCCGCCTGGGCCCTGCGTACCGCCGTCGGACCGCAGGCGCTGTTCGGCGGCGAGGTGTTCGGGGACTGAACGGCCGCGCGTCCCGCCCGAGGTCGACTTTTCGAAGAGAGGTTCTCCGATGAACGACGATCGCCCCCGCTCGCTGCCCCGCCGCGTCTTCTCGGCCCTCGGCCGCGCGCTCGACCAGTCGCGCCGCCTGTTCGTCAACCTGCTGTTCCTGGCACTCGTGATCGGCGCCGTCGTCGCCGCCGTGGCCGGCGGGCCGAAGGTCGAGAAGGGGGCCGCGCTGGTGGTCGCGCCGAAAGGCGAGATCGTCGAGCAGCTCACCGCGCGTTCGCCGCAGGACCTGGTGGCCGGCCTCGCGGGTGGCGGCGGGCCGCAGACGCTGCTGCGCGACGTGCTCGACGTGCTGGCCGCGGCGAAGGACGACGAGCGCATCTCCGCGGTCTACCTGGACCTCGACGAGATGGGCGGGGCGGGGATGACCGTCCTGCAGGACGTCGCGGCCGCGCTCCAGGATGTCCGCAAGTCCGGCAAGAAGGTGATCGCCGCCGGCGACGTGTTCGACATGCGCCGCTACTACGTCGCCGCCCACGCCGACGAGGTGCTGCTCGACCCCGAGGGCATGGTGCTGATCGAGGGCTTCGGCCGCTACCGCACCTATTACCGCGACGCGATCGACCGCCTCGGCGTCACCTGGAACGTGTTCCGGGTCGGCGAGTACAAGTCCGCCGTGGAGCCCTACCTGCGCAACGACATGTCGCCCGAGGCGAAGGAGGCCGACCTGGAGTGGATGGGCGACATCTGGCGGGCCTACCTCGCCGGCGTCGCCCGCGCCCGCAAGACGACGCCCGAGGCGCTCGCGGCCTTCGTCGAGCAGCTCCCCGCGCGACTGAAGGCGGCGGGCGGCGATCCCGGCAAGATGGCGCTGGACGCGAAGCTGGTGGACCGTCTGGCCTCGCGCGACGAGGTGCGGGCGCGGATGATCCAGCTCGCCGGCAAGGACGAGAAGACGAAGTCGTTCAGGCAGGTGTCGATGGCGACCTACCTCGAGGCGCTGGGCGACGACCGCCCCAGCACGAAGGGCGAAGGCGACGCGGTCGCGGTGGTGGTCGCGAAGGGCTCGATCGTCGACGGCAAGGCCGCGCCCGGGCGCATCGGCGGCGACTCGACGGCCGAGCTGATCCGCACGGCGCGCGAGGACGAGAAGGTGAAGGCGATCGTGCTGCGCGTCGACAGCGGCGGCGGCAGCGCGTTCGCGTCCGAGGTGATCCGACGCGAGTTGCAGCTCGCGCGCGACGCGAAGAAGCCCGTGGTCGTGTCGATGGGCTCGGTCGCCGCCTCGGGCGGCTACTGGATCGCGACGTCGTCCGACGAGATCTGGGCCAGCGCCGAGACGATCACCGGCTCGATCGGCATCTTCGGCATGTTCCCAACGTTCGAGAAGCCGCTCTCGAAGCACCTCGGCATGCGCGTCGACGGCGTCGGCACGGCGCCGTGGGCGGGCGTCCGCCTCGACCGCGCGCTGCCGGCGGAGGCGGGCGAGGCTCTGCAGGTGGTGATCGACCGTGGCTACGAGGAGTTCCTCGAGCGGGTGGGCAAGGCCCGCAAGATGACTCGCGACGAGGTCGACAAGGTCGCCCGCGGCCGGGTCTGGAGCGGGGCCGACGCGAAGGACCGCGGCCTGGTCGACAAGCTGGGCGGCCTGTCCGACGCGATCGCCTCGGCGGCGCAGAAGGCGAAGCTGGGCGACAAGTACCGAGTGACGTACGTGGAGAAGGAGCGCTCGCTGCGCGAGAAGCTGATGGCGGGCTTCTCGGCCCGCGCCTCGCGCCTCGCCGCCCGCTTCGGGTACACGCTGGTCCCGGCGGAAGACGCGCCCGGCGGCCCGGCCGAGGCCGTGCTGCGCGCGGTCGCCCGCGAGGCGGACGAGTTGGCGGCCTGGAACGACCCGCGCGGGGTCTACGCCCACTGCCTCTGCGAACTGCGGTGAGGCGACCGTTGGTCATCCAATCAATTCGTTAGAGCACCATCGATCCAGCCCGTCGTTCGGCGCCTCCGGCGCGTTGGAGTCGCGCTACGGCTGTTCTCGCGAATCGGCCGCGAATGCGTGACATTCGTGTGGCATTTGGATTGCTTTCCTGTTCTGCACGTTCCCCACACAGTGTTTCTGCCTATAGAGTCCGGAAACGGACAGGAAAGGAAATGTCTATGCAGGGCTGCGTACTTACCCCGCTGAGGCGGTGGGCCGGTGCGTTCCTGGTCGGGTTGCTGGCCGCCGTGCCGGCCCATCCGCAGGCCACCACCGGCGAGGTCACGGGCCGCATCCTGGATTCGGCCGGGGCCGCGGTCCCCGGCGCCACGGTGACGGCGCAGAACGAGGCCACCGGCCTGTCGCGCAACACGGTCAGCACCGGCGGCGGCGATTACACGCTCAGCCTGCTGCCCCCCGGCCGCTACACCCTGACCGCCGAGCTGACGGGCTTCAAGAAGGTCGTGCGCAAGGGCGTGGCCGTCAACGTCGGCACCCGCGTCACGGTCGCCTTCGAACTCTCCGTGGGCGACCTCAGCGAGGCGATCGAGGTCGTCTCGGAGCAGCCGTTGATCGAGACCACCAAGTCCGACATCTCGGGCGTCGTCACGCCGCGCGAGATCCAGAACCTGCCGCTGCTGAACCGCACCTTCGCGGGCCTGTCGATCATCATGCCGGAGGCGCGGCCGGTCGGGAACTTCGACCCGACCAAGACCCGCATCGGCAACTTCGCGATGAGCGGCGGCGACGGCCGCCAGCTCGACGTCAACGTCGACGGCGGCGACAACAAGGACAACGTGGTCGGCTCGCTGATCCAGAACTTCGCCTACGAGTCGATCCAGGAGTTCCAGGTCCTGCAGCACCGCTGGACGGCCGAGGCCGGCCGCGCCGTCGGTGGCGTCGTCAACGTGGTCAGCAAGTCGGGCACCAACCAGCTCAGGGGCTCGCTGTTCGGCTCGTACCGCAGCCAGGACACGCGGGCGATGGACTTCTTCGAGAAGCAGCGCAAGGCGCAGAACCCCGCCTTCGAGAAGGCGCAGTTCGAGCGCGAGGAGTACGGCGGCTCGATCGGAGGCCCGCTGGTCAAGGACAAGCTGTTCTTCTTCGCGGCACTCGAGAAGTTCAAGGAGACCTCGAACAACGTGCCGACGGTGGCCTCGCTCACCCAGCTCCGCGCGATCCCGAACTCGCAGGCCGTGGACCAGATCCCGACGCCCTACGACGACACGCTGCTGACCGTGAAGGTCGACTGGCAGCCGTCGTCGAACCACTCGCTGTTCGCCCGCTACGCGTACCAGGACCAGAGCTCGCCCAACGACCAGATCGCGGTGCCGGCGGCGTCGGACCTCAACAACGGCAACAGCAACAACACGACCAACCACGACCTGGTGGTGAGCCACTCGTGGACGTTCGCGTCGAACAAGCTCAACACGTTCGCGTTCCACTTCCAGGACTTCGCCAACGAGATCCTGCCCAACGTGACCGGCGTCCCGCTGATGCAGTTCCCCAGCGTGGCCACGGGCCCGAACGCGAACACCCCGCAGCAGACGCTGTCGCGCAAGTACCAGTTCCGCAACGACCTGACCTGGCAGACCAGCCGCCACGGCATGAAGTTCGGGGTCAACTACATCAAGACCGACCTCGGCGGCTACTTCTACTTCGGCGCCTCGGGCTACACCGTGGCCTGGTTCGACGACCCGGTGACGATTTCCACCAACCGCACGCGCTACCCGCAGGGCTTCCAGACGCCCGGCGCAGTGCGCAACATCCAGTTCGCGGCCGGCGAGGCCAGCCACGTGCAGACCATCCACCAGCTCGCCTTCTACGCGCAGGACGACTGGCGCGTGAACGACAAGCTGACCCTCAACCTGGGCCTGCGCTGGGACGCCAACATCGGCAACCTGCCCGACCAGACCACCAACCGCACGATCGAGATCCTGCGCCAGCTCGACGACCCGCTGGCCCGCAGGCTGACCTCCGACAACGACGCGCTCGCCCGCAGCACGCCGGGCTACAAGCAGTTCCAGCCGCGGCTCGGGTTCGCCTACGACCTGAAGGGCGACGGCAAGTCGGTGGTGCGCGGCGGCTACGGGATCTTCTACGACCAGATCTTCCAGAACCTGACGCTGTTCTCGCTTTCGCAGAGCGGGCCCGAGATCTTCTCGACGCTGCTGAACCTGACCAACTCCTCCGTCGGCGTCGGCCAGCTCGCCAACTACCGCTTCGGCGTCGACCCGCTGCCGGCGCCGCCGCCGCCGAACTACGCCGTCCTGCCGACCGGAGCCTTCGGCCGCATCAACGATCCCGAGGCCATGGAGCCGTACGTCCACAAGTTCTCGATCGGCTTCCAGAAGGCGCTGGGCGAGCGCTGGGCGGTCTCCTCCGACTACGTGCACACCGAGGGCCGCCAGGAGCCGCGGTACCAGGTGATCAACCCGCGCATCGAGAACGTGTGCAACCCGGCCTACCCGGGCGCCAACCCGAGCGATCCGCGCTGCGTGCGCGGCATCAACTCGCGCTACTTCGACCGCGCGTTCGTCGCCGCCGGCCTGCCGGCCAACCGGCTCGAGCAGATCAACATGTTCGCCACCAACAACGAGTCGAAGTTCGACAGCCTGACGACGACGCTCAAGGGCCGCATCGGCCGCAGCAGCATGAGCCTCAGCTACGTGCTGGCCAGCTCGCGTTCGTGGGGCGGCCAGCCGACGGCCTCCTACAGCGGCAACGGCATCGCGATCGCCCCCGACCTGCAGTTCAAGGAAGGAGAGTGGGGCCCGACCCGCCTCGACGAACGCCACCGCATCGTGCTCTCCGGCGTGATCGAGCTGCCGTACGACTTCCAGCTCGCGCCGGTCTTCCAGTACGCGAGCTCGCGGCCGTACTCGCTCAACACGGGCTTCGACATCGACGGCGACGGGCAGGCGACGATCGACCGCATCTGCGCCAGCGCCAGCGTCGACGCCGTGTTCGCCGCCCGCGGCAACACGACCGCGCTGCGCGCGCTCAACCCGGCCGGCTGCCAGCAGGTCCAGGTCAACTCCCAGCGCGGCGGCTTCGTGGTACTGGCCGACGGCACCATCGAGGAGCGCTCGGGCCGCTACCTGAACCTCGACGTGCGGGTCAGCAAGGGCTTCAGCCTCGGTGACCGCGTCAAGCTCAAGGCCTACGCCGACCTCTACAACCTGCTCAACACGGAGAACCTGTACTTCGGCAGCAACGGCCGGCTCGGGCTCTCGGTGGCGACGGCCGCCGGCACCTTCATGCAGGCGTCGTCGCTGTACGGCCCGGGCTTCGGCCCGCCGGTCGGCCGGCCGTTCACGGCCGTCTTCGGCGCCCGCCTGGACTTCTAGGGCGCGAGCAGCGTGCGCACCGGCGGCGTCGGTCCCTGCTGGGGGCCGGCGCCGCCGTCGTCGTTCAGAGCAGCGAGTCGGGGCGCTTGCGGATCAGGGACAGGAACTCGTTGCGGGTGCCGCGGTCCTCGCGGAACACGCCGCGCATGCAGGACGTCACGGCCACCGAGTTCTGCTTCTCGACGCCGCGCATCAGCATGCAGAAGTGCATCGCCTCGATGACGACGGCGACGCCCTTCGGCCGCACGACCTCCTCGATCGCCTCCGCGATCTGGACCGTGAGCCGCTCCTGAACCTGCAGCCGCCGCGCGAACATGTCGACCAGGCGCGGCACCTTGGACAGCCCCATCACCTTGCCGTCGGGGATGTACGCGACGTGGGCCTTGCCGAAGAACGGCAGCATGTGGTGCTCGCACATGCTGTACATGTCGACGTCCTTGACCACGACCATCTCGTCGTAGGAGACGGTGAACAGCGCCTCGTTGAGCAGCGCCACCGGGTCCTCGGCGTAACCCTTGGTCAGGAAGCGCAGCGACTTCTCGACGCGCTCCGGCGTCTTCAGCAGCCCCTCGCGCTCCGGGTCCTCGCCGAGCCCGGCGAGGATCGCCTTGACGTGGTCGTGGATCGGCTTCATCGCACCTCCGTCAGTCGCGCACCGGCAGCGCCCGCTTGCCGGCGAACGGGATCGGCGTCGGCCGCTTGGTCACCGCGCAGTGCTGGCAGATCGGCTCGCCGGAGGCCGGGTCGTCCCAGCTCCGGTTGCGCTGCGCCGCGCGCAGGCGGTCGAAGTTGGCGCTCTTCCACACCTCGCGGATCGAGCGCAGCGGCGCCCGCGCGCCGCCCACCACCGGGCCGCCGTCGATCTCCATCGTGAAGCCCTGGCAGCACGGCATCGTGTGGCGGCCGTCCCAGGTCACCACCATGCGCCGGAACGGGTCGGGGCACTGGAACTCCGCGGCGCTCATCTGCCGCCAGTGCGCCGCCTGCCACGAGTGCTGGGTGCCGGCGGGGAAGTAGCACTCGGAGATCGACATCCAGTCGACCCCCATCTTGCCCTTCCAGAACTCCTCCATCCGCCCGCTGTCGACGGCCTCGGCGTTGAGGTGGGTGCGCACGACCGAGGCGCGGATCTTGAGGTCCGGCGCGCCCTTGCCGTCGTCGCGCGCGCGCACGGCCTGGCGCACCGAGTTGAGCAGCACCTCCCACTTGCCGCCGACGCGCTGGCGGTGGTAGCTCTCGGGCTCGCAGGCGTCGACCGAGAACATCAGGTCCGTGATGCCGGCCTCGACGACCTTGTAGAACAGGTCGGGTTGCTTGCGCGCCAGGCCGTTGCCGTTGGTGTTCATCATGATGTCGGGGAAGCCGAGCGCCGCCGCCTCGCGCACGAAGCTGACGATCCGCGGGTGCAGCGAGGGCTCGCCGCGGTAGTTGAGCTTGATCGAGCTGACCCCGATGTCCGCGCACTGCTGGATCAGCCGGCCGTACAGCACCGGGTCCATGTAGCCGCGCTGGTAGGTGTGCTCGTCGAAGCCCTGGGTGCGGATGTGCTCGTGGGTCCAGATCTGGCAGAAGCCCTGCGGGTCGTCCTCGGAGCTGCCGCAGCGCAGGTCGCAGACGGCCACCGACTCGAGGTCGACGTGGACGGGGTGGGTCGACGGGTCCATCTCCGCCTCGCGGCGGTCCCACTCGCGGCGGTAGGCCTCGTAGCGCGCGGAGCGCTGCGGCGCCTCGACCAGCACGCGGAACGTCGGGTCCTTGCTCATCGTGAAGGCAGTCTAGCCCACGCCTCCGGCACGCCCGAAAACCGTGCGCGCCGCGCAGAGCCCGGCCCGCCCTGCGCGATACTCCCGGTGCGATGGACTTCCCCGAGACGCTCGCGACGCCCGACGGGGTCGAGCTTCACTCCTGGCGGCGGCTGCCGGCCGGCGAGCCCTCGGCGTCGGTCCTCGTCGTCCACGGCCTCAACGACCACTCGCGCGCGCTGCCCTACGAGCGGCTGACGACCCGGCTCGTCGAGCACGGCCTCGCGGTCTACGGCTTCGACCTGCGCGGCCACGGCCGCTCCGGCGGGCCGCGGATGTACGCGCCCTCCTGGCCCGCGTTCCGCGGAGACCTGCTGCAGGTCGCGCGCGCGGTGGCCGAGGACCACGGGGCGCGCCCCGCGTTGTGCGGGCTCAGCCTCGGCGGCCTGCTGTGCCTGAGCGCGGCCCTCGCGGAGCCGATGGCCGTGCCCGCCGTGGTGGCGATGGCGCCGGCGCTCGATGCGTCCGCCACCTCGCCGCTGCTGCGTGCGCTGCTGCCGCTGGTCGAGCGCGTCGCGCCGCGCCTGCGCCTCGACCCCGGCCTCGACATGAGCGGCGTGACACGGGACGAAGCCGCGCGGGCCGAGTACCTCGCCGACCCGTTGTGGGAGTCGAAGCTGACGCCGGCGCTGGGAGCGGCGGCGATCGCGGGGCTCGACGAACTTCTCGCGCACGCGGGCGACGTGCAGGCGCCGCTGCTCGCGTTCCACGGCACGGCCGACCGCGTGGTGCCGATCGCCGGCACCCGCGTGGCGTTCCCCCGCTTCGGCAGCGCCGTCAAGCGCCTGGTCGAGCTGGAAGGCGCGTGGCACGCGCTGCCCCTCGAGCCGGAAGCCGGCGCCATGGCCGACGAGATCGCGGCCTTCGTCCGCACCCACGCCGGCCGCGGCTGAGCTCGCGCTCAGTCGCGCCGCGGCTCCCGGGCGTAGACCGGCAGCAGCAGCGCGGCCGCGAGGCCAGGGCGGCCCTCCGCCTCCACCCGCAGCTCCCAGTACAGCGGCTCGCCCGTGAAGAGGCGCGTCGACAGCGGGCCGCCCGGCAGGTCGAAGTCGACCGCGAGCTCGGGCGTCAGGGAGTCGCCCTCGAACGTGCGCGACTGCCGGTGGCGTTCGCGCGCGACGTGGCGCAGCGCGCTCTCGTCTTCCTCGTCGGTGCCCTGCTCGGCTCGTTCGCGCACGCAGAGGAGCGTGAGCGTGACCCGGTGGAAGTCGCTCCACGGCCGGCCGCAGGCGACGCGCAGCCGGGCGCGCTCGCCGAGGTGGAGCGGGAAGCGGGACCACGTCACGCGCACGGCGCCGTGCCGCACGAAGCGCCAGAGCACGAAGCCCGTGGCGAGCGCCCACGCCAGGTAGAAGAGCCCGAACAGTCCCACGACGACGGCGGCCACGACGTCGGTCCGCAGCGCCCAGGAGAACAGTCCGCCGAGGCCGGCGCCCACGACGGCCAGCGCCAGCAGCGAGCGGGCCGCGTCGGCGAACGGTCGCTCGCGGTTTCCCGCGGGGTCCCAGGGATGGTCGCGGAGCCAGGGCTCGTCGGGGCGCTGGGCCCGCAGTCGCCGGCGGCGGCGCGCGAACGCCATCTCCGCGAGTCCCCGTGCGAGGAGCGCGGCGCCGGCCCAGCCGCCCAGCCAGGCCAGCGGCAGCACGAGGTCGGGTCCGGCGACGAACGCGTCGCGCAGCGTGACGAGGCCCGTCGACGCCGCGGCCAGCGTCGCGCTCCCCGCGAGCAGCACGGCACCGAAGAAGGCGGCTGCGCCTCGGCGGAGGAAGCGGGCGCGGACGGCGCGAGGGGACCGGGGCATGGGCCCGACTCTACCGCGGGTATGCTCGGCCGATCCGGAGGTTCCGACAAATGACGCGACCGCTCGCCGTCGTCGTCTCGCTGTTGCTGGCCCTTCCTGCGCTCGCCGCGAGGCCGGAAGAAGAGGCGCTCAGGCGCGCGTTCGAGGGGCGCTGGGTGCGGGTCAAGGTCGACCTGCCGGCCAGCCACAAGGGACTCGACCTGCGCTTCGACCGCGAGTCCCCGATGGACGTGGCCCAGCACGCCGACCGCCTCCGCGAGTACGACGTCGCGATCGCGGCCGACAGCCGCCAGCAGGTGACCCGGGTCAAGCTCAAGAACGACATGATCGAGTTCCACCTCGGCGGCGGCGGCTTCAACTGGGGCAGCGACACCACCACCCGCTCGTTCACTGCGCGGTCGAAGACGAGGCGCGAGCAGGACCTCGACAAGGAGATCAAGGCCGAGACCGACCGCGAGCGCCGGCGCCGGCTCGAGCGCGAGCGCGACGACCTGCGCGACGAGCGCGAGCGCCGCGACGCCCGCGAGCGCCGCGAGGTGGAAGACTGGAACCAGCAGGCCCGGCTTCGCGATGCGGAGCGCTCGCTGCGGTCGGGCTCGCGGATCAACCTGCGGTTCAAGAAGCGGGTCCCGGCCGAGGTGCTGACGTCCGAGGGACTGGAGCGCACGCTTCAGCCGTGGGTCGAGATGGGCGGTGACCCCGAGCCAGGCGAGGCGTCGACCGCTCCCGACGCGGACGCCACCGGCGGGGCGCCCGACGCTCCACAGGACCTGCGCAAGGGCCTGCTGTACGACGAGGTCGAGGCCCTGCTCGGCCGCGCCCTGCGCCGCGAACGCTGCACGCTGGCCGAGGACCTCGTCTGCCTGCGCGCGACGTTCGCCGACCCGGAATCGGACGGCGAGATCGAGGCGTTGTTCGTCCAGGACGTCCTGGTCCGCTTCGCGCCCCGGGAGCCCTGAACTCCCGCAGGTTCTGCGGGTACGGGACTTGCTCCTGCCTTCCGGGACTCCTTCCGGGAGGCGTCGCCATGTTCGGAACCGCCGGCTACGACCGGGCCGCCCGCGCCCTGCGGGGGCCGGTGCTCGAGGACTCCACGAGCCCGCTCGATCGGCGCGAGCTGGTGCGGCTGGCGATCCTCGCGCCGTCCTCCCACAACACCCAGCCCTGGTTCTTCGAGCACGAGGCGATGGGGATGCGGGTGCGGCCCGACTTCAGCCGCCGCTGCCCGGTCGTGGACCCCGACGACGCCCACCTCTGGAAGAGCCTGGGCTGCGCCGCCGAGACCCTGGTGCACGCGGCCGCCGCGCAGGGCCACCGGGCCCGCGTGGCGTTCGACGCGCGGACCCAGGACGTCGGCGTCGCCTTCGAGCGTTCGCGCGGCGTGCGGGCCACGGAGCTCTCGCGCGCGATCCCGCGCCGCCAGTGCGTGCGCACGCCCTACGACCCCGAGCCGCTGGAGGCCACCGAGCTGCGGCTGCTGGAGCGGGCGGGGCGCGGCGAAGGCGTGCGCCCGGTGATGCTGACCGGCGTCGCCGAGCGCGAGCAGGTGCTCGAGTACCTCGTCGAGGCCAACCGCTCGCAGCTCGGCGACGCCGCGTTCCGCGAGGAGCTGCTCGACTGGATCCGCTTCAACCCGTCTTCCGCGCGGGCGACGGGCGACGGCCTGGCCGGCCGCGTCGCGGGCCGGCCGCCGCTCCCGGCGGGCCTCGGCCGCCGCCTGGCGCGCCGGCTGCTCACGCCCGACGCCCAGAACTCCGCCGACGTGCAGGCCGTGCGCCACTGCGCGGGCCTCGTCGTGTTCCTCGCCACCCGCGATGCGATCCCGGCCTGGGTCGAGATCGGGCGCGCCGCCGTGCGGTTCGCGCTGCACGCGACGGCGCTCGGCATTCGCACCGCGTTCCTCAACCCGGTGATCGAGGTCCGTCCGCTGCGGGCGCAGCTCGAGTCGTGGCTCGGCGCCCGTGGCGAGCACGCGCTGCTGACGATGCGCTTCGGCTACGGCCGCCCGGCGCCGTTCAGCCTGCGCCGGCCGCTCGAGAGCGTCGTCGTGCGCCCCGGTCCGCAGGTCCGGGCGGCCTGAGGTGCTCGCCACGGCGGCCGGGCTCGCCGGTACCGCGGCCCTGGTCGCAGGTGGCCTGCACCTCGCGCGGAGGCGCTGGGAAGGGGAGGGCGAGCGGCTGCGCTCGCGTCTTCGCTCGACGGCCGCTCGCGTGCCGCTCGCGCCGATCGGGGCGGCCGACTTCGAGCAGGTGCCCGCCCCCGTCGCCGGGTTCCTGCGCCAGGTCGTGCCGGAAGGCTCGGCGCTGCCGGCGAGCGTACGGGTCCGTTGGCAGGGCGAGTTCAACCTCGGTCGGCCCGGCGAGCTCGAGTGGGCGCCGTTCACCGCGGACCAGTGGTTCGTGCCGGCCGCGCCCGGCTTCGTGTGGGACGCCCGCATTCGCACGGGCCGCGGCGTGGAGGTGTTCGTGCGCGACGGCCTCGTCGAGGGCGTCGGCTCGATGCGGGCGAAGGTCGCCGCGGCCTTCACGGTCGCGAGCGCAGAGGGTACGCCGGAGATCGCGCGCGGCGCGCTGCTGCGCTACCTCGGCGAGGCCGCCTGGTTCCCGGCCGCGCTGTTGCCGCGGATGGGCGTGAGCTGGGAAGCGATCGACGGCCGGCGCGCGCGCGCCCACGCGGGAGCGGGCGGGGCGGCGGTCGCGCTCGAGTTCCGCTTCGGCGGGGATGGCCGCCTCGCGTCGGTGTTCGCTCCCGACCGGCCGTGCGACGACGGGCGCGGCCGCGCCTGTCCGCGGCCCTGGCAGGCCCGGCTGCTCGCGTGGGGCGAAGTCGGCGGCCGAACGGTGCCCACGGACGCGGTGGTCGAGTGGTGGCTCGACTCCGGCCCGTGGCCCTATTGGCGCGGACGGCCGGTGGCGATCGAGGTCGAACCCGCGGGCGCCTGAACGAGGGGGCCGGCTCAGCTCGCGACGGGCACGCGCCCGCCGCGGCGCAGGGCCGGGACGGCCTCGCGCAGCACCGCCAGCGCCAGCACGACCAGCACGATGCCGAGGCCGGCCAGGAACAGGTCCGGCTTCGCCTGGGTCAAGGCCCCCCACACCTGCCAGGCGAGCGCGGCGATGGTCGTCGCCAGCATCAGGATCGCCGGGACCAGCGTGGGCAGCCGCGGCCGCCCGTTCTGCAGCAGCCAGGCGGAGACGACCAGCAGCGCGAGCGCGCCGACGAGCTGGTTCGAGGCGCCGAAGGCCGGCCACAGCACCCGCCACTGGCCGCTCAACGCCAGCGCAGCGGCGAGTGCCACGACCACGAAGGTCGCGGCGTAGCGGTTCCGCCAGCCGAGCAGCTCTTCGAGCAGGTAGCGGCCGAGGCGGGTCGCGGTGTCGAGCGTCGTCAGGATGAAGAAGTTGAGGGCCATCACGGCGAAGGTCGTGCCGTAGTCGCCGAACAGCCAGCGGGTCAGCGTGCCGTAGCCCTCGCCGAAGGCGGCGATCGCGCCGCCCGGCCCGCGCAGCAGCTCGGCGTGGCGGCTGGCGGTGATCCCGGCTCCCACGGCGACCACGACCAGGGTCGCCACCAGCGACTCGGTCAGCATCGCCCCGTAGCCGACGCGGCAGGCGTGGGACTCGTTGTCGAGCTGCTTGCAGGTGGTGCCCGACGAGACGACCGAGTGGAAGCCCGAGAGGGCGCCGCAGGCGATGGTCACGAACATCATCGGCCACAGCGGACCGGCCACGGCCCACTCCGCCGGAACGAACGACGTGAAGGCCGCGCCCTGGAACTCGGGAGCGACGACGAAGATGCCGAGCAGGCCCAGGCCGATCGTCACGAACAGCACGTAGGACGACAGGTAGTCGCGCGGCTGCAGCAGGTACTGGACGGGCACCACGGAGGCCACGAAGCAGTAGGCGAGCAGGGCCAGGATCCACGTCGTCTGCGGCGACAGGCCGAGAAGCTCCGGGAGCGCGACCGGAACCTCGTGGCCCAGGGCCAGCAGGGCGACGATCGCGCCGAGCCCCAGCGCCGTGACCAGGGCGAGACGCGCCCGGCCGTCGCCCTCGCGGTTGAGCACGAAGCCGGCCAGCACGGCCACCGGCAGGATGCCCCAGCTCGGGACGACGATCTCGGGTGCCTGGATGAAGGTGCCGGCAGTCAGCACCGAGAAGACGGCCAGCACCAGGATCAGCGCGATGAAGATGAAGATCGAGAACAGCATCCGCGCGCGGCGGCTGACGACGTGGCCGGTCACCTCGGAGATCGAGACGCCCCCGTGGCGCACCGCGACGACCAGCGCGGTGAAGTCCGCGACCGCCCCCATCAACACGCCGCCGAGCAGGATCCACAGCAGCGACGGCGCCCAGCCCCAGTAGGCGACGGCCAGCGCCGGCCCCACGATCGGTCCCGCCGCGCAGATCGACGAGAAGTGGTGGCCGAACAGCACCAGCCAGTGCGAGGCCGGCACGTAGTCGACACCGTCGCGCTTGGTGTGCGCGGGCGTGGGCCGGGTCGGGTCGACGCCGACCACTCCAGCGATGAAGCGGCCGTAGACGACGTAGCCGGCGACCAGCGCGCCGAGCATGCCGAAGGTGATCAGGCTTGCGCTCATTCGTGTGGGCCTCTCGTGAGTTCCGGGGCGGTCGAAGCGGCGGGTCAGCGCGTCCGCGAGTAGACGTTGTAGTGGCGGCGGAAGCTCTTCGCGCGGCCGTCCGGGCCCGGCTCGAAGACGACCTCCTCGCCCGGCTTCTCGTCGGAGCGCACGCGGCGGAACGTGTGCTCGCCGGCCGGCTTCAGCTTCGTGATGCCTTTCGCGGGCTCAGGGTTCGGCAGCGTGATCATGCCGAGGCCGTCCTCCCACGGGAACACCGCCACCTCGCCCGCGAAGCCGGAGGCGTACGTGCCGCGATAGCGCTCGAGCCCCGGGTCGGGGAGCGTCGGCGCTGCCATCTCCTTCGCCGCCGCCTTGACGGCCGGCGCGACCAGGTCGTGCATCTGCTGCGTGAAGCGGTTGGCGTTGACACCCTGGGCGTTGGCCATGAACACCGTCGCCAGTTGCTGGTCGTTGTTCATCAGCAGCGCGGTGCGGAAGCCGGGGCAACTGCCGTCGTGGCCGACGAAGGTCTGCTTGTCGCTGCGCCAGACCACGTAGCCGAGGCCCCAGGTGTTCTCGAGGTCGGGGTCCGTCCAGTGGACGCGCTGCATCTCGCGCAGCGTCGTCGCCTTGACGACCTCGGTGCCGCCGTTCGCGCGCAGGCGGAAGTGCCACGACGCGAAGCGCGCCAGGTCGAGCGCGGTCGAGGCATAACCCGCGGCGGGCGCGATGCCGCGGGCCTCGAAGAACGCGACCGGGGCCCGGCGGCCCTCGCGGTCGAGCGCCGAGTAGCCGACGGCGAGGCGCTTGCCGCGCTCCTCGGCCGGCATCTCGGGGAAGGTCGAGGCGAGGCCCAGCGGCTCGAGGATCGAGCGCCGCACGTGGCGCTCGTACGGCTCGCCCGTGACCGCACTCACCACCTCGCCGAGCAGCGCCATGCCGAGGTTCGAGTACTGGAAGTAGGTCTCGGGCGCGTACAGCGCGGACTGCCCGGCCAGCCGCTCGCGGATCTGCTCGCGGGTCGGGAAGGCGAAGCCGGGTCCCGTCCAGTACGCGTGGTCCGACTCGCGCGGCAGGCCCGAGGCGTGGGTCAGCAGGCCCTCGATGGTGACGTCGCCTTCGCCCTCGGTCTTCGCCAGCGCGAACCACGGCAGGTGGCGCACCAGCGGGTCGTCCAGCCGCAGCGCGCCGGCGTCGCGCTGCTGCAGCGTCGCCAGGCTGGTGAAGAGCTTCGAGATCGAGCAGATCGAGTAGATCGTGTCGACCGTGGCAGGCCGGTTCTTCTCGCGCTCGGAGGCACCCCAGGCGCCGCTCCACAGGACCTGCTGGTCGTGCACGATGGCCGCGGAGATGCCGGGGATCTGGTCGTAGGCCCGCTGCGCCTCGAGCCAGGTGGCCGTCGCGGCCAGCGCCTGCTTCACCCGCGGGTGCTCGGCGAGGGAGGGCCGGGCGGCGGCTGGCGGCGTCGCCTGCGGCGCCGGCTCCTGGGCGGGGGCTGGAAGGGCGAGGACCAGCAGCAGGCCGGCTCGCAGGGCGGCAGCACGAGGACGCATGACGACCTCCAGTGAGGGCCTATCGTAGATCGGCGCGAGCCGGGCCGGGCCTCGCGGTTCCCGGGGCCGTCAGCCGCAGCGTGGCGATCAGCAGGGCGACCGCGATCGCGATCCACGCGCCGGCCCAGAACCAGGCTGGAGCCAGGAAGAGCTCGGACATCGTCACCGCGTCGGACGCGCCCGCGACCAGGAACAGTGCGCGGATGTCGTAGACGGAGTTCAGCGCGACCTGGACCGCGAGCAGGCCCAGCCCGAAACGCGGCGCGGGCCCGACGCCGCTTCGCGCCAGGGCGATCAGGGCAGCGGCCCAGGCCAGCACGACGAGGGCGCCGAACAGGTTGCGGACCCAGAGCCCGAGGCTCAGCAGCATCAGGGTGGCGACCGTGCCCAGCACGGCGCTCGCGGCCCGCTCGACGCGGGTGGCCGCCATCAGCAGGCAGCCGACGACCGCCGCCCCGAGATAACCCGCGGAAGCGACCACGCCGCGCGCGAGGCGTCCGGCCGGCAGCAGGCTGTGCGTCAGCCCGGAGGTGTCCGGCGCGATCGTGACCGCGACGACCTCGCCGCCGACGAGCACGGCCGCGAGCGCGTGTCCGCACTCGTGGGCCCAGGTCGTGAACAGCCGGAAGGGGTAGAGCAGCACTGACGCCCACGGCGTCAGGCTGATCCCCAGCGACACCGCCGCCGCCACCCACAAGGCGGCATCCGGTGCCCTGTTTCGCCCCGTGCGCCCGCCGTCGTTCAACCGCCCTCCGGACCCGCAGCTTACAGGCCCGAACCCGGGTCGCGGCGGCCGGTCCGGCTGACCTGTTCGCCTACTTCTCGATCAGCTCCAGCAGGTAGGCCCGCGCCGCGGGAGTGCGCAGCAGGCCCAGCGCGCGCACGGCTTCCTGCTTCAGCGCCGGGTCCTTCTCGGCGCGGGCGATCGCGATCAGGGCCGTGTCGTTCTGCTGGATCATCAGCGCGCGCAACACCTCGGTGCGGACCTCGGCGACGCGCTCGCTCGCGTAGAGCGCCTCGAGCAGCGGGCCGCCCCGGCGGCCGGCGATTCCCAGCGAGCGGATCGCGACCGCGCGCAGCTCGGGGTTCGGATCCGACCGCGCCGCCTCGGCCAGCGGCTCGATCGCCCCGCCGATGCCGAAGGCCTGCAGGATCTCCTCTCGCACCTCGATCGCCGTCTCGCTGCGGTAGAGCGCCTGCAGCTCCGCGTGGGCGCCCATCAGGCCGAGCTGGCGGACCGCGATGCCGCGCAGCCCCGGGTCCGCCTCCTTGCGCGCAAGCTCCAGCAGCGGGGCGCGCTGGCCGGCCAGCATGAAGCCCTCGAGCACGGCCTGCCGGATCTCGGGATCGCGGGCCTGGGCGTAGATCGCGGACAGCTCCGCGCCGGCGTCCTTGCGCCCGGCGTGCATGGCGAGGAAGCGGATCGCGTCGCGCTGCAGGTCGGGGTTGGCGCCGCCGGTGGCGATCTCGCGCAGCATCGCGCGGGCCTCCGGGGCCTGTTGCTGGGAGAGCACGAACAGCGCGCGCTCGCGCATCTGCGGGGAGCTGCGGCCGGTCAGCAGCTTGCGCAGCAGCGGCAGCGCCGTCTTCGGGTCGGCGTCGATCAGCGAGTTGAGGGCCAGCAGCTTCAGTTCCTCGTCCTCTTCGCTCTCCACCCGCGGAGCAGCGCCTGCCGTGCCGCGGATCTCGACTTCGAGAGCGCGCGCGTCGCCGATCCAGCGACTCTGCGGGTGGGCGCGCTGCAGCTCGGCCAGCGCCTGCAGCGCCTCCGCGCCCTGGCCCTGGCGCGAGTGCGCCCAGGCTTTCCAGTAGAGCGCGCCGTCCTGGCGCGGACCGGCGATACGGGCCGCGGCGGCGAACGCCTCCACGGCGCGCGCGTAGCGGCGCTCGTCGAGGGCCTCGGTGCCTGCGGTGTAGTGCTCGGCCTGCCTCCGGGCGGGCGTCTCGTCGGCCGCGGCCGTGCCCGAGGCTGCGAGGGCGAGGCCGAGCAGCACCAGCATCCCGGTTCGGCGTCGGTGGGTCGTCATCGGATCAGCTCTCCTGGACCGGCGTCGCCGGCCGAACCTGGCGCTGGCGGACCTGCTCGCCGAGCACCCGGACCTTGAACAGCGTGCCGCGGCGCGCGATGCGGGCCTGCAGCTCCGCGCGTTCGGCGGGGCCGAACTCCGGCGCCCGCGCGATCTCCAGCAGCGTGCGCTCCAGCTCCAGCAGCACGTCGGCGACGTCGGCGTCGCCGCCGCGCTCCGCGCTGGCCCGGTACAGGCGGTTGGTGCGCAGCAGCTCCTCGGCGCCGCGCGGCGCGCCGCCCGCGGGCTCGTTCATCCACTCGACCAGCAGCACCCGCGAGCGCTCGAGGTGATCGCCGACCGCGACCAGCAGCACCCGCTCGCGGACCTGCGCCTCGGCGACCGGCGGCGGCGGCGTCGCGGGCGCGGTGTGGCGGCCGAGCAGGAAGGCGGCGAGCAGGCTGGCGGCCAGCGCGCCGAACGAGGCGATGCGGTGGATCGAGACCGCTCGCCGCCCGGCGACGGCAGGTTCGGCGAGTTCGCGCCGGGGCAAGCGCGGGGCAAGGCGCTCCCACACCTGTGCTCCGTACTCGGGGCCGCGTTCGGGTACGTCCTCCCCCGCGGCGTCGAGGATCGCGCGCAGGGCGGAGAGCCGGTCGCGGCACGCGGCGCAACCCGCGAGGTGGGCGCGCTCAGCGTCCGCGTCGGGCTCGTCCCACGCCGCCAGGAGCAGCGCGTCGTCGTTCGGGTGGGTCATGGGGTCACCGGAAACGCGGGGGAGAGCGCCCGTCGCAGCTTGCGCACCGCGCGGAACACGCTCTGCTTGGCGTTGTTGTCGTCGCAGCCGAGGGCGCGCGCGATCTCGGCGATCGGCCGCTCCTCCAGGTGGCGCAACGTGAAGGCAGCCCGCTCGAGCGGCGACAGCCGGTGCAGCGCGGAGCCGAGCCGGGCCCGCATTTGCGCACCCCACACCTCGCGCTCGGCCGAGGGGGCCGGGCTCGGCACGGCCTGCAGCGGCTCGACCTCGTCGCCTTCGTCGTCGGTCCACGGGCCCGCGGCGAGCGGCGTGCGCTTGCGGCGGCGCAGCGTGTCGTACGCGCAGTTGGCCGCGATCCGCCGCAGCCAGGGCCCGAACGCCGAGCGGGCCTCGAACTGGTGGAGCCGCGACCACGCCTTCAGGAACGTCTCCTGCACCACGTCCTCCGCGTCCTCCTCGTTGCCGAGCATCCGGAAGGCCAGGCGGAACACGCCCCGCGCGTGGCGCTCGACCAGGACGCGGAACGCTTCCGCATCGCCGGCGCGCGCCCGGGACAGTTCCGCGTCGTCGGGCCCTTCCATCCATTCCATGGGACGCTCGTCGCTGGCTCGAGGTTAGCCGGAGAGTCGGTCGCTAACCGCCGGCCGCGGCCTCCGTCTCCTCACGTGTCGCCGGGTTCGACCGGCGCTTCAAGGAGATGGACATGCGGAGAGCGGGGATCGTGGCGATGGCGGCACTGATCGTGGGACAGGCGGGCGGGGGGCTGCTGGCGCAGACGGCGCCGGAGCCGGCGCGGACGGAGCGCGAGCCGCAGGCCGCCGACCGGGCGCGGGAGCGGGCGGAGCGCGATCGGGCGCGCGCCGAGCGCGACCGGCGCCGCGCCGAAGGCGGCGACGAGCGGGCCGAGCTGAAGCGGGCGGCCCTGCACGGCCTGGCGATGTCGGGTACGACGGAGTCGCGGGCGGCGCTGGCGCGGATCGCGAAAGGCGCCGGCCAGCCGGAGCTGCGCGCCGAGGCTCTGCACGCGCTGGGCATCTCCGGCGGCGAGGAGTCGCGCGCGCTGATTTCCGAGGTCTACGCGGCGGCGGCCGAGGCCGAGGTCAAGGAGGCGGCCCTCCACGCGCTGATGGTGGCCGGCGACAAGTCGCGGCTGTTCGCGCTGGCCCAGGGCGAAAAGGATCCGGGGCTGCGCGAGCAGGCCGTCCGCATGCTCGGCATCACGGGCGCGAAGGCGGAGCTGGCGCAGTTGCTCGCCGCGGCGAAGACCCTCGAAGAGCGCGAGCCCGTGCTCGACGCCCTGTTCCTGGCCGGCGACACGGAGCCGCTGATCGTGCTGGCGCGCGACGCGAAGGACCCGGAGACGCGGCGGGCCGCGGTCCAGAAGCTGGCGCTGATGCGCTCTCCGGAAGCCACGAAGCTGATGCTCGAGATCCTGGAGCAGTAGCTTGCGCGCCCCGCTGACGGCCCTGCTGCTGGCCCTGCCGCTCTGCGCCCAGGCGGGCGAGCCGCTCGCCGGCGCCCGCCTGGAGCGCCGCCCCGGCGCCGCTCTCCGCGCCGAACTGCCCCGGGCCGACGGCTGGGTCGGCTGGAGCGCCCCGACGAAACCGGGCCGCGCCATGTGCTGCTGGAGATCGTTCGAGGAGCGGGAGGCCGGCCAGGGCGGATCGTGCCGGCTGGACGGCCACTCCGGCGTCAACGTCTCGAACGACCCCGACGTGGCGCGGCTCGCCGGGCGCGAGATGCGGGTGCTGGCGCGGCTCGACCGCGGACGCCCGCGCGAGGTCCGCAGCTACAGCGCCGGCTGCCGGGTCGACGCGGCGGGCGCGGCCGTCACCTGGTTCGACGGCGTCGCGCCCGCCGACTCGGTCGCCGTGCTCGCGAGCTGGGTGGAGCCGGCCGGGGAGGCGATCTCCGCCCTCGCCCTGCACGACCACGCCGCGGCGGTCGAGGCGCTGCTGGCGCTGGCCCGCGACCACCGCAGCCCGGAGGTCCGCGGCCAGGCGCTGTTCTGGGTCGCGCAGCAGGCCGGGGACGTCGCCGCCGCGGCGATCGAGCGCGCCATCACGGACGACCCCGACCAGGAGGTCAAGGAGAAGGCGGTGTTCGCGCTGTCGCAGTTGCCGCGCGACCAGGCCGTGCCGCTGCTGCTGCGCACGATGAAGACGAACCGCAACCCGGACGTGCGCCGCCAGGCCGCGTTCTGGCTGGGGCAGTCGAAGGACCCGCGGGCGCTGGCCTACTTCGAGGAACTTCTGCGCTGACGAGCCGCGGCCGGCTCAGCGCGGGCAGTAGAGGAGCAGGAACGTCGCCAGTTGATCGGGGTGGAGCCTGTCGCCCTGCGACACGCTCGCATACGCGAGCAACGCGCCGTCGGTCTCGGCGCTGGGCCGGAGCGAGATGTCCCAGGCATTCGGGGCGCGCTCGAACTGGGTGACGCCCCGCGCTTCGAGCGTCCACTCGCCTTCGGCTTCGACGACGTCCACCTGCCAGTCGAACGTGGAGTGGCCGCGCATGTGGTCCAGCAGTTGCGACACGGTGCAGCCGAGCGGGCTCTCCACGCCGTTGAAGGTGTAGTGGACCGGCGAGGCGGCGATGGCCCGCTCCGCCTCGCTCTTGGGCCCGCTCCGGCAGGCGGCGCCGAGGGCCAGGGTCAGCGCACAGACGATCAGGACCGGCCGACTCATGGGCGACCTCCCGCGGATGCCCGACATCTTAGCCGCTGCGGCCGGCCACTCGCCCGACGGCCGGACCCGCTGCGGCGTGCGCTCGTGCATCCTTCGGGGGCATGAGCCGAAGTCTGGTCGTGAAACGAGGCGACGCCTCGCCCGAGTCGCTGGTCGCCACCCTCAAGGCGCTGGAGCTGCAGAAGACGCTCGACAGCGAGCCGGTGCTGACCGCGCTGCGGCACTTCCCGGCGCAGGCGGCGCGCCACGTGCCGTTCCCGGACGCCCTGCACCCGAAGCTGTGCGCGGCGCTGCGGGGGCGGGGTCCTGCCGCGCTGGCCGATCAGCTCGTCGCACAGGTTGAACGTCGGGTGGCTGCGCCCAGGCGAGCAGTTGAAGGGTGTCAATAGGATACATAAGTTGCACCTGACTTTGAGAATAGATCGAACAGAGACTATAATGTGATTCCGGAGGCGATTTTCCTGAATGCGCATTTGGAGCGTTGACGCCGATGATGCGATCAACTCAGAGCTTAACGGTGGCGCCGGGGGGCTCGATAGCGCCGGGGTGCACGAGACGACAGCAATCCAGGAGTTTCTAGCGCCCGAAGGGACCTCGCGCTTCCTGCTAGTGGCAACCAAGGGCTGTGGCAAGACGCTTCTGCTCGCGGAGAAGCGCATGCGCATGGAGCGGGAGCGCAGCGGGCGGCAGTTGCTGCCCCAAAGTCACCTGCTCGATCGGCCATCCGGGAAGATCAAGGTCTTCTCCAAGACCGAGATCAAGACAGCCGCAGAAGATCAGCTCTACTGGCAGTACGTATGGCTGATTGCGATCACCATGTCCGTGATCAAGGCCTGGCGGCCAACCTCCTCCGAAATCGGTGCCAATCTCAAGGGGGCCGACTTCGAGTCGGGTCTGCGCGCTCAGTTCGAGAATCCGCTCCTCGTGATGGTCAGCGACTTCCTACCGCACGTTCTCGATTTCGACGCCAGCGGTCACTTCAAGGCGCGTGCCGACTACCAGCGCGTGCTCGCGCCGATGTTCCGCAACATCCACAAGCCGATGGCCCTCTTCATCGACAACATCGATGAGTACTTCGACACGCATCTCTACCCACCAACGAACGCGGGCGGCATCGACAAGCGGGTCTGGTATCTAGCGCAAGCGGGCTTGGCGGTTGCAGTCAGGGATCTTCACACTCAGAACCATCACGTCAAGATCTTCGCATCGTTGCGCTCAGAGGCCTTTTCGTTCCTTCGGCAGAACTCCACCATGGGGCAGCAACTAGACGGATCAGCAGTACAGATCGGTTACTCCGATGACGACCTGAAGGCGATCTTCGCGACCAACCTCCGCGGCGAGAAAGACGGTGACTGCGTGGTCGCCAAGGCGAACGATCCGTTCGAGCGCTTTTTTGGCCTCCAAGGGCTCTCGATTGTCCATCCGCGAGTGGGCGAGGCGGAGACAATCTGGTCCTACATCTTGCGGCACACGCTCCTGAGACCCCGCGACTTGATGACGATAGGGGCGGCATTGCACCGATTGCGCCCCTCGGAACGCGACGCGGCGCATATTCGCCGTGCCGTTAACGACGCGGCCACGGCCATTGCCGAGGCATACATCTCCATGATTCGGCCCCTCGTCGGCGGAGACGTGGCCTTCGAGCACCTCTTCGCGATGATCCCTAGCAACGTACTGCGCTCCGCGGATGTCCGGAGAATCGCCGACGAGTACGTGGCGCAGACGGGCACTGGGCAGTCGGCCTGGGCCATCTTGTACAAGGCCGGGCTGTTGGGGAGGGTCGCCCAGACGGCCGAGAGCGTTTCCGAAGTCCAGCGCTTCGAGCGGCCCGGCGGCGCCCTGCTGCCCGACGAGCGCGAACTTCCGCAGGTGGAGTACTACGTCCTCCATCCAGCGCTGAACGCTCGTGTTCGGTCGCTTTCCTCGGGGTTCAGGGTGGATGCACTGAACATCATCGGTGACGGGCGCTGCTGGCGGGATCCACACCTAGGGCGCGGTGTGATCAAGGGCGATGTCAAGGGTTTCAGCCGAGTCATGCTTGATTCCGATCTGAAGCCAATCTGGGCAAGCGAGTTCGCACGCATGCTTCGCCAATCCGCGGAGGGCGTTGAGACCCACAACTGCTCTGAAGGCGATAGCTTCCTGCTCATGGACAGCAACCCTCTCAACCTCCTCACGGCGGTCAAGCGCCTCGCGGGCATGCTGCGCGAGAGCGCGTTCAAGGTCGAGATCCGGGCTGCGGCCGACTATGGTGTGTTTGAGCGGGCTGGCTTGCCGCTCCGGACCGCGGCCCGGCTCGAGTCGCTCTCGATTCCTAACGTGCTTGCCATGACCGGCGAGTTTCGAGGGGCGTGCCTCAGCCTGAAGCGCGACTTCACTTGTGAGGAAATCGGCAGCCTCACGGGATTCAAGGGTCGGAAGCGGGCGGATATGCTCTGGGATCTGCGGAAGAACGACGAGGAACCCGAGCTCTTGCGGCATGTGTTCTATGTTCCGCTGCACGTCGAACCCATGAAGGTCTGAGGCGAGCGCGGGCCGACCACGCTCGACCCTGGCTCCGCCTCGGCGCAACAGCTGCCCGAAGCGGCGCGAAACAAGTGGAACTGGGCCGATCTCGACAGCGTCGCGCCCGCGCGCTGAACGCGATGTTCGGCTGGCGATCATCTCGGTCGAGGGGAGCGCTTGGCGTCGTGGTTCGTACGACAACAGCGTGGGTTGTGGGACACGTCGACGGGCGAGGTGTTGAAGACGCTGGAGGGGCACGTTGGCGGAGTCTGGTCGGTGGCGTGGGACGTTCGAGGAGAGCGTCCGGCTTCTGGGTCAGCCGACAACAGCGTGAAGTTGTGGGACGCGTCGATGGGTGATGTGTTGAAGACGCTGAACCGGGGCGGCGTGAGGTCGGTGGCGTGGGACGTCCGAGGGGAGCGTCTGGCGTCTGGGTCGGACGACAACAGCATGCAGTTGTGGGACGCCTCGACGGGCGAGGTGTCGAAGACTCTGGAAAGGCACCGTGCGGGGGTCCGGTCGGTAGCGTGGGACGTTCGAGGGGATGGGCTCTTCTGCGCCATGTTCGACGGAGGGATCGCCTTTCACGCCGACATCGACGATCCCGACGTCCGGACGCCCCGAGCCTACCTGCA
Source organism: Vicinamibacteria bacterium (assembly GCA_025994075.1). Taxonomy (GTDB): domain Bacteria; phylum Acidobacteriota; class Vicinamibacteria; order Fen-336; family Fen-336; genus WYBL01. Next base: position 20,578 of record JAMQGV010000016.1, on the reverse strand, counting down.
CGGGGTGGGCTCGTCGCACCTCCCCGTAACTCCGGACGGCTTCGTCGACGGCGATCTAGCGGGACTGTCCCTGGTCCCCTACTCGGACGGCTTGGCGCTCTACGACCTCACGGACCTCCCGACCCGCCACTCCCCGGAGCGCCCGCGCTCGGCGCTGGCGCCGCCGTGGTCCAAGGCGCCCCGTTCCGTGTCGCAGCGGCGGTCCGGAGCGCGCGCCAAGCGGCCCAAGCCGGGGCACCCTAGCAAGGGCTGATGGTCCGCCGCTTCGCCATGCCCGCTCGGAGCGACAAGTCGACGGATGCCGCTGATGCGGCCTTGGGCCTGATCCACAAGGCGCTGCCGAACTCGGGCCCGGAAGGCTTCGAAGGCCTCGTCGGGGCCCTCCTGGGGCGACTCACAGGCCACGAGTTCCGACTCTCGGCTTCAGGATCGCAGGCAGGCCGAGACCTCACAGCGACCACGCGTAGGGGCACGGTGATCTGCGTGGAGGCGAAGCGCTACGCCAACGACACCGCTCTCAACGAACGAGAACTCTTGGGCGAGATGGTCCAGGCGTCCCGCGATCAGCCCGACCTGGACCTTTGGGTGCTGGTGGCGAGTCGCGCTGTGCCCCAACAGTTGCACCAAGCGCTGGCGAGGCAGGCCGAGGCCACAGGCATCGAGTTCGCCGCCATCTGCACTTGCGACGGGCTGCCGAGTTCTCTGCACGCATTGCTCGCCACGGACGTCGCCTTGGTTCTCAGCTTCGTTCGGCAGGCCGGTCAGGCGAATGAGGCCGAGATCGCGGAACTGGAGGCTGCGCTCGAACGGGTCCGGGTCGCCCCGGGCCTAGACGGGCGGCTGGCCGGCCTCAGGGACACCTTCGGCGAAGCGCGGCTGGGGTATGACCACTGGTGTCGGCGCCAGGCGGATGGGCTTCAGCGATCGTTCTCCTCCGCGGAACGAAGTCGCGACGTCTACGGGCAGGTGATCGCCGTCAGTGCGCCGAGGGGCCCGGCCATCCCGCGTCGGGCCGTCGCCGAGAGCCTCGATGCGTGGTGGGACTCGTGGCCCGGGGCGCCCACCCTTCAGGTCGTCCGGGGTGAGGAAGGCGATGGGAAGACCTGGGCTGTCGCAGGCTGGCTCACTTCCCGGCCGCCGCACTTGCCGGCGGTCTGGGTCAATGCCCACAGCGTCGAGACGCAGGACCCGAGCGAACTCCTGGCCGATGCCGTGTCGCGGGCCTTCGCGACACCTGATGCCCCGCGGTGGCGTCGCAAGTTCGATCGCTGGGCCAGGGCTCGTTCGACCACCGCACCCTCCGTCCTGCTGGTGCTGGACGGCATCAACGAGCGTCGCTCGTGGGACTGGTGGCGCGGCCTGCTGGACCGTCTCGTTTCGGAGCCCTGGCGCGAGTCGATCGCGACTGTCGTCACTTGCCGCACCGATTACTGGAAACAGTACCTGAAGCCCCTGGGTCATCTCCCGACGAGCCTCACAGAAGTCGGCTCCTACTCCGACCGAGAGCTGGGTCTCGCATTGGAGTCCGAGGGCGTCGCTGCAAGCGACTTCTCCGATGAACTCCTGCCCCTCCTGCGGAAACCCCGCTATCTGGCACAATGGCCGTCAGGCACCACTCCAAGGTGACGGAGGCCGGTGAGTTCACCGTCCAACGGCTCATCTACGAGGACGCCAAGGATCGCTACGAGCGCAAGCGGGGAGTCGTCGACGAGCGCACGTTCCAGGAGGTTCTCGTCGGTCTGGCACGTCGACGACGTAACCGCGACGCTGCTGGATCCGGCCTCACGCCCCTTGGAGCGACCAGCCCCATCTCGCCCGAGGTGCTCAGCGACCTGAGCACCAGTGGGGTTCTGACTCGAAGGGGCGGTCGGCTTGGAATCGACGATCGGCGCCTCGGGTTGGCCCTCGGCCTGCTGCTCGCCGAGGACTGCCTCGAGGCACAGCTAGCGGATGGCGAGAGCGCGGCCCAGTTCGCCCTCGGGTGGCTCGAACCCGAGCCGGGGATACCGCTCAAGGCAGAGATCTGCGAGATCGCGGCGCTCCACGCGCTGACATCCGAGGACTTCACCGACGAGGCGGCCAGCGGCCTCCTCGACGCCTGGGCAAGGCTTCAGAACGCGCCGGGGCGCGAAGAGCACTTCCCTGCTTACTTCCCTCGTCGACCCACCGCCTACTTCGCCCTCGCAGAGCGATCGTGGGCCGCCTCCGAGTTCCTCCCTGATCACCACCGTCTGCTGGTCACGGCATTCCTGGAGTGGCGAGGGAACGCCACTCTGCGTCCCCTGTTCGTCAGCACCTTCCAGCGCTGGCTCGGCTTCGTGCATCCCGCTGGCGAGAGGGCGCTGATGGGCGGAGAGGCCCACGAGATCGAGAAGGCGCGCGCCAGAATCGCGGGGCGCTTGGGCACGACGCTCTCGCCTGGCCCCCTGTCGATTTGTGGGCTGCCGCTCGAGGTGATCGAGGCCCCCGGGCTCCTGCGCCTCGCGCGAGTCGCGCTCGGTGTGATCTCACACCTGCCGCGAGAGGACTTCGCTCGAGCCCTGGCAGTTGGCGCCCTTGCCGACGAAGTGATGGGCGGTCCTCGGCACTACCAAGAGTTCGCCTGGTTGATTCGTTCGTCTCCCACGCCCTTCCTGCCGTCGTTGCTGCCGCACGTCGAACTGCTCACGAGTGAGGGGAGTGCTGTTGCCGTCCGAACAGCCCGCCGCCTGTTGACCTACGTCGGCAGCGAGGAATCGAGGTCTCTCCGCGCCCCGCTGGCTGAGCTGTTCCCGGACGAGTCGTTTCGCTGGGACCCGTGCGACCGACTGCCCTGGCGACGGGAAGACTGCGAGAAGTGCAGCGAGCTCGCCGACCAGGAGCCGTGGCGGGCCGCAACGGCGATAGCGCCCAGTGCCTGTGATCCGAGCCTCCGCGTCAGCCCTCGCCTGGTCGAAGCCCTCGACCGGCTCGCAGCGGACTGGCCCCGGGAGGAGCGATGGACGGGCTCGTCGATGACCGCTGAGGAAGGGCTGCTCGAGGATGCCGAGCCGACCTTCTGCGCGTTCCGGCCACAGGCTCTGGCCCCGGCCATCAGACGCATGGCTCTCCATGCTGAGCGGCGAGCCGGGACAGGCCTCCGCAGCCTCCTGTGGGGGTTACGCGGACATGAGTTGATCCTGGGCGCGGCCGAGTGGGCGTCGTTGCGCGTCGCGCTGAAGACGCTGCACGACCGGTTCCCGACGTCCGATCGTGTGGAGCAGCAGGTCGAGAGCGAGATCCTGTCGATGCTCCTCCAGGCATCGGAACCCGATGAGCAGCTCGAACTCCTGGCACAGCGACCATCCGACGCGCCGGACCGGGTGGCCTTCGAGCGCACTTTCGATCGCCCGCCCAGACGGGAGGTCGTCAGTCAGGTCTTGGCCGGAGGGAGTGCCAGTGCCATCCGCCGCGTGCTCTGGCTTCTGGCCTGCACGTCCGCTCGATCGGGGCCCACGGAGATCGACGGCATTGCAACGCTATGGCAGCACGATGACATGCTGGTTCGCGCCTGTGTCCTGAATCTGATTCGACAGCATCCGAGCGACGAATGGGTGCGGAGCGTGGTCGACGGCGGCTGGACTGCCGGCGCGGCAGCCGGCCCGGTGGAAGCGTATTGGGGGTCGAGGCTCCTCATCGAGCGCGCCACGTGGCTGAGCGTGGACGCTCTCAAGGACCGAGTGAGCCGCTCGACCTATGCGGATCTCGTCGAGGCGCGCGGTGGCGCCGACGACTACCTGGAGTTCGCACGCTGGTTCGAGCGTGAACTGGAACCGCACTCCTCGCTTCCCGTCACCATCGAAATCGGCCGCGACGAGGTGTGCGCGCCTCCAGGCCTCCCGCGACCGAGAGTGCTGCCGAAGGATGAATCGACGCCAGTCCTGAGGTCCCGTACGGGGGCTTGGGGGGACGCTCGAGCGGCGACAGTGGAGGACTGGAAGAGAGCATTCGATCTGAGCGGCCGGTGGGAGGAGGCTTCGCGGCGACTGGAGCAGGCTCAGGACGCCGGGAGCGCGGAGCGCGAGCGAAACCTCGGCCTGATCGATAGCCCCTCACGCCGCGTCCTGGAGCGGATCCTGGCGTGTTCGCCGGAGCTACGCGACAGATGGGTGTCGATCGCCTTCGATGACGCACCGAGCGCACGGCAGCGAGTCGAAGACCAACCTGGCTTCTTCCAGGATCTGTGCGCCGTGCTTCTGGCGAGCGATCCTGGGCTCGGGGCACGACTCTTCTCGCGCCTCGAGAAAACCTCCCGCCACCTCGTGGTTGATTCCGCGACCGGGATTTCGAGTCTCAAACTGGCGCTCTGGGCCGCGCCGGAATCCTCGGAACTCGACGATCTTCGCCTCGAGCACATCCGGGCGGCCCGGTCGGACCTTCAGCACTCGAGGATCGCCTTCGCGGCGGAATGGGGAGGCGCTGTCGGGGCGTTGATGAGGCTCTTGGAAGGGTTGCAGGCCGCCCCCCGCGCGCTCGACCAGGCCCGGGCGATCGTCGTTCGGTCCTTCCTGTCGTCGGCAGCGACACCGAACCTCTTGGGCCTCCAGGACGGTACTTTTCTCGGGGAAGTTGCGCGCTTCTCGGAGGCCTGGACGAAGTCAGATGCGTTTGCCCAACACTGGTATCGGCGCTATCGCGAGGCCGAGTCGGACGAACTCGCGTGGGCGGCATTTCGACTCCTCCTGCGCTGCGTGGACAAGCGATTCTGGCTCTGGCGGGTCTCGATCGACCGCGCGGCGCCAACATCAGAGCGCCGCGAACGGTTCCTGAGGGCCCAGCGCAACGAGATCGTGCGCGCCGTGAAGGACAACGAGAAGAGCCTGGAAGACACGCTCGTGGGGGTGAAGGTCCTCGACTCCAGCCTATGGCCCTGGATGGGCTGGCCGGAAGTAGCTGACCAGTCTTGACTTTCATGGGGGCCTCCACGGGTCGAGAACACCCCAGCGGCTCTGATCCGGACCTGCAGCGGCAGCCCCTCGTGGATGCTTCCGAGGCATGAGCCGAAACCCGGTCGTGAGGCGGGAAGCTGTCGACCGACCCGGAGCAACTCAAAGCCCATCCACAAAGGACGTCGTACTGTGACGAACTGGTTCCTCAGACTCGTGCGACGGTCAGGGCAGCCCTCGGCACTGGGACCAGGCAGCCCGTCAACGGCGAATGGTGTCTCGGGCCCACCGAATCCAACGAGCGTGGGCCCCACCGCGGACAACCCGATCCGGGACTCCCAGAGCGATGTTCTAGGCCGGGCCCCGCTGGCGCGCCGGTTCGCCCAACAGCTGATGTCGCTCGATGCGACTGAAGGCTCCGTGGTTGGTGTGCTTGGTCCTTGGGGCTCTGGGAAGACCTCCTTCGTCAACCTCGCCCGGGCCGACCTCGAAGCCGCCGGTGCGACCGTGCTGGACTACAACCCCTGGATGTTCAGCGGCGCGGAGCAACTTGTCGACTCGTTCTTCCTCGAGCTTTCGGCGCAGCTCGGGCTTCGCCCCGAACTCGCCGAAATCGGTAAGAGTTTGGAGGAATACGGAGAGGCCTTTTCAGGCTTCAGTCTGTGGCCCCTACTGGGGCCGTGGGTCGAGCGAGGCCGGGCAACAACGAAGCTCCTGGCCAGGATCCTCCAGCGTCGCAAGCAGGGCTACTCCGGTCGACGGGTCAGGCTCGTGACCGCCCTCGCAGCGCTCACGAGGCCAATCGTTGTGATCCTGGATGACATTGATCGCCTCTCGACTGGAGAAATCAGGGATGTGTTCAGGCTCGTTCGCTTGACCGCGAGCTTCCCGAACGTCATTTACGTCGTAGCGTTCGACCGGCTCCGTGTTGAACAGGCCTTGGGCGAGCAAGGGATTCCCGGGCGTGACTACCTCGAGAAGATCCTCCAGGTGGCCGTCGACCTTCCGGCCGTGCCGGAGGCCGCACTAGATCGCCAGGTGTTCATGGCCATCGAGCACGCGATCTCCGGTGTCGACAGCCCTGGTCAGTTCGATGCTGACATCTGGTCCGACGTCTACATGGAGATCATCCGGCCCCTCATCGGAAACATGCGCGACGTTCGGCGGTATGCAGCCGCAGTTCACGGCACTGTGCGCGACCTCGCCGGGGAGGTAGCCCTACCAGATGTGCTCGCGCTCGAAGCGATCCGCGTGTTCTTGCCCGACGTGTTCCGGCGACTCCACGAATCGGTGATCAGCCTCACCGGCACGTCAGAGCGAGCCTACGGCCGGCAGGCCGACTCTGCCTCGAAGGCTCAAATCGATCGTCTGGTTGAAGCAGGCGGCGATGACGCCGAGGTTGTTCGCGATCTGATACAGCGGCTCTTCCCGGCCGCGCAGCGCCACTCTGGTGGTATGCACTACGGGAGTGACTCGAAGGCGGAGTGGCTCCGGAGGCGCCGCGTCGCACATTCTGACGTTCTTCGCATGTACCTCGAGCGCGTCGTCGGTGAAGAACTGCAAGCTTTCACGGACGCTGAACGGGCGTGGCTGCTGATGGCCGACGATGCGGCCTTTGACAGCTACCTTCGTTCGCTTGGCAACGAGCGGTTGCAGGATGTGATCGGGTCTCTCGAGGTCTTCGAAGGGCAATTCGCGCCCGAGCATGTGATTCCGGGGGGTGTGGTCCTGCTCAACTTGTTGGAGGATCTACCCGATCGCGATCGAGGGATGTTCGATCTCGGACCGGGAGTTGTCGTCCGGCGAGTAGTTTACCGGCTCTTGCGCTCGCTCGGAGACACCGACGCTATCGAACGAGCAACACGAGCGATGCTTCCTCGGGTGCGAACGCTGTCTGCGAAGGCTCAGCTCGTGACGATCGTCGGATACCGAGAAGACGCGGGCCACAAGCTCATCTCCGAAGCCGCCGCCAGTGAGCTAGAGGCTTCGTGGCGCGGCGAGATCCGATCGGCGCCGCCCAGCCTCTTGGCCCAGGAACGCCACTTGCTCCGAATCCTGCTACTCGCGAAGGAAGGTGCATCAAGCGCTGCGGAACCCTCGATCGAAGTCCCTGACTCTGCAGATGTCACTCTGGCGCTGCTCAGGTCAGCGCGGAGTGACATGCGCGCTCAGGCGATGGGGAGTCGTGCGGTGCGCCGCTCCCCCCGGCTCGCCTGGGATCGGCTGCTCGAGGTGGTCGGACACGAAGACCTTCTTCAAGAGCGCATCAGCCGCCTCAAAGCGATGCAGCCCGAGGACGCAGATGAACTACTTGCACTTGTCGACAGGTACTCCTCAGGCTGGCGACCGGGCGACTTCGACGACGGCTAAGATTGCGGTCGCTCTCGGGCTCGACCACTGCCGCTCATTGGCCACTCTGGCGACGGTGAGGGCTGCGGACCCGCTGCGGCAGCCCTTCGTGCATGCTCCCGGCATGAGCCGAAGTCTGGTCCTGAAGCGGGACGCCTCGCCCGAGTCGCTGGTCGCCACTCTCAAGGCGCTGGAGCTGCAGAAGACGCTGGACAGCGAGCCGGTGCTGACCGCGCTGCGCCACTTCCCGGCGCAGCCGGCGCGCCACGTGCCGTTCCCGGACGCCCTGCACCCGAAGCTGTGCGCGGCGCTGCGGGGGCGGGGCATCGAGCAGCTCTACTCGCACCAGGCGGCGGCCTACGAGACCGCGCGCGAAGGGCGGAACCTCGTGGTGGTGACGCCCACCGCCTCGGGCAAGACGCTCTGCTACAACCTGCCGGTCCTCGACCGCATCCTGAAGGACCCGGACGCCCGGGCGCTGTACCTGTTTCCCACCAAGGCGCTGGCCCAGGACCAGCTCGCCGAGCTGTACGCGATGATCCAGGCGCTGGGCGCCGACATCGGCACGTTCACCTACGACGGCGACACCCCGCAGGACGCGCGCAAGGCGATCCGCTCGAAGGCCCACGTCGTCGTCACCAACCCCGACATGCTCCACAAGGGGGTGCTGCCGCACCACACGAAGTGGGTCAAGTTGTTCGAGAACCTGCGCTACGTCGTGATCGACGAGCTGCACACGAGCCGCGGCGTCTACGGCTCGCACGTCGCCAACGTGCTGCGGCGGCTGCGGCGGATCTGCGAGTTCTACGGCTCCAAGCCGCAGTTCCTGTGCTCGTCGGCGACGATCGGCAACCCGAAGGAGCTGGCCGAGGCGCTGGTCGAGCAGCCCGTCGAGCTGATCGACGACAACGGCGCCCCGCGCGGCGAGCGCCACTTCGCGATCTACAACCCGCCGGTGGTCAACCGCCAGCTCGGCATCCGCCGCTCGGCGCTGGGCTCCGCCCGCGACATCGCGCTGTCGTTCCTGCAGAAGGGGCTGCAGACGATCGTGTTCGCGCCGTCGCGGCTGGCGACCGAGGTGCTCGTCACGTATCTCAAGGAGTCGCTGGAGACGAAGCCGGGCTCCGACGGCGTGATCCGCGGCTACCGCGGCGGCTACCTGCCGCTGCAGCGGCGCGAGATCGAGAAGGGGCTGCGCGACGGGGAGGTGCTGGGCGTCGTCTCCACGAACGCGCTGGAGCTGGGCGTCGACATCGGCAGCCTCGACGTCTCGATCCTGCTCGGCTACCCCGGCAGCGTGGCCTCGGCGTGGCAGCAGGCGGGCCGCGCCGGCCGCCGCCAGGGTTCTTCGGTCGCCGTGCTGGTCGCCAACTCGACCCCGCTCAACCAGTTCATCGCCACCCACCCGGACTACTTCTTCGATTCCCCGGTCGAGTACGGCCGCATCAACCCCGAGAACCTGCACATCCTGCTGGCCCACGTGAAGTGCGCGGCGTTCGAGCTGCCGTTCACGGACGGCGAGCGCTTCGGCAAGGAGGACCTGCGCGAGATCCTGGCGTTCCTGGAGGCCGAGCGGCTCGTCCACCAGACCGCGGGCCGCTGGCACTGGACCAGCGAGAGCTACCCGGCCGACGCGGTCTCCCTGCGCAGCGTGTCGTCCGACAACTTCGTCGTCCAGGACATCACGCGGGAGCCGCGCATCATCGCGGAGGTCGACTTCTCCTCGGCGCCGATGACGCTGCACGAGAAGGCCGTCTACCTGCTCGAGGGCAAGACTTTCTTCGTCGAGAAGTACGACCACGAGGAGCGCCGCGCCCACGTGCGCGAGGCCGAGGTCGACTACTACACCGACGCCATCACGTACACGAAGGTGAAGATCCTCGACCGCTTCGAGGCCGCGCCGGCGAAACGCGCGGCGAAGAACCACGGCGAGGTCCACGTCAGCTCGCAGGTGGTCGGCTTCAAGAAGATCAAGTTCTGGACCAACGAGAACGTCGGCGCGGGCGACCTGCAGATGCCCGAGAACCAGATCCACACCACGAGCTACTGGCTGACGATCCCACGCGAGCTGCTGCAGGGCCTGCTCTACACGAGCGAGGAGAAGCGGGACGGGGTGGTGGGACTCTCCTACGTGATGTCGCAGCTCGCGGCGCTGTTCCTGCTGTGCGACCGCCGCGACCTCGGCGTCGCGGTGGGCGACAACGGCCAGGGCGAGGCGCGGGTCGAACGCGGCCTGCGCCGGCTGCCGGCCACGCTGCGGCGCGACCCGCTCCCCGGCGACGACTACGAGCCCAACGTCTTCCTCTACGACAACTACCCGGGCGGGATCGGTCTCTCCGAGCCGCTGTTCCGGCTCCACGACCGCCTGCTCGACGAGAGCCTGCGCCTGATCGAGGCCTGCCCCTGCGAAGACGGCTGCCCGTCCTGTGTCGGCCCCCCGGGCGAAGTCGGCGCCCGCGGCAAGGAGGTCGCGCGCGCCCTGCTGAAGGCGATCCTCGGCTGAGGTTCGCGGGTTCGGAGGTCAGGCTGGCACGTAGGTCAACCGGATCACGTCTGCGCCGACCCGATCGTGGCTCACCAGGCGGAGCGGCGGTCGCGGTCCCGCGAAGTAGGGCGTGCCGTGACCGAGCACGACGGGGTGCAGGTAGATCCGATACTCGTCGATCAGGCCGAGTTCGGTGAGGCTCCGGGCCAGCGTCGGGCCCGCCACCTCGATCTCCCCTTGACGCTCGGCCTTCAGCGCGCGGATCGCCGTCTCCAGGTCTCCCTCGACGAGCGTGGCGTTGGGACCGACGGACTTCGCCGCGCGCGACACGACCCACTTCGGCTGCTTCCGCCAAGCCACGGCGAAGGCGCGCTCGTCGGCATTCCACTCGGGATGCTCGTCGTCCCAGTAGCGCATGAGCTCGTACACGGTTCGGCCGTAGAGGCTGCCCGCCTGGCCCTCGGCCTCCGCGACGAAGTGGCGGAACAGCGTGGCGTCGGGCGCGAACGCCAGGTGGTCGACGTAGCCGTCGAGCGACTGGTTCATTCCGAACACGAGCCTGGCCATCACCACCTCACCGCGCCGCCCCAGCCCTCCCCGACGCGGCTCGCCGAAGGACGGGTCCTGAGCGATCGTAGCGGATCGGCGCCAGCGCCGCCGCGAAAATTACACAGCCGTGACAGACCCCGGGGCAGGCCGGGCTCGACAATCGGCGGGTCATGAACCTGTACCTCGATGGCCCCGAAGCCCCGCCTGCCCTGACGCCGGAGAAGACGCTGCGCCAGCTCGTCGCGCCGTGGGCGCAGGCGGACGACCGCCGCGCGCTGGCGCAGCTCGCCACCACCGGCGCGCTGTACGCCGCCGGCTGGCTCGCGCTGCTGTTCGCCGTTCGCTCGGGCGTCCACTACGGCCTGGTGCTGCTGGGCGCGGTGCCGGTCGCCGGGCTGCTGGTGCGGCTGTTCATCTTCCAGCACGACTGCGGCCACGGCTCGTTCTTCAGCAAGCCGCGCTGGAACGACGCGGTGGGCCGGGTGCTCGGCGTGCTGACGCTGTCGCCCTACACCTACTGGCGCAGCACCCACGCCATCCACCACGCGTCCTCGGGCAACCTCGACCGCCGCGGCTTCGGCGACATCACCACGATGACGGTGGACGAGTACCGCGCCGCCTCGCCGCTCAAGCGCTGGGCCTACCGCCTCTACCGCTCGACGCCCGTGCTGCTGGGCCTGGGGCCGACCTACCAGTTCGTGATCAAGCACCGGCTGCCGTTCGACCTGCCGCGCACGTTCCGCAAGGAGTGGCGCAGCATCTGGCTCAACAACCTCGCGCTGGCGGTCCTGATCCTCGGCGCCGGTCTGCTCCTGGGCTGGAAGACGCTCGCCCTCGTGCAGATCCCGGTCACGCTGATCGCCGGCCTGGGCGGGGTGTGGCTGTTCTACGTGCAGCACCAGTTCGAGGACACCTACTGGGCCCACGACGGCGACTGGGACGTGGAGTCCGCCTCGTTCCGCGGCAGCTCGTTCTACGACCTGCCGGCCGTGCTGCGCTTCTTCAGCGGCAACATCGGCTACCACCACCTGCACCACTACGCGAGCCGGATCCCGAACTACCGGCTGCGCGCCTGCCACGAGTCCGACCCGCGGCTGCGCGCCGCGCCCCGGCTGACGATCGCGACCTCGCTGCGCTCCGCCAAGCTGCGGCTGTGGGACGAGGAGAGCCAGCGCCTGGTGCCGTTCTCGGCCGTCTCGCTCTGAACCCGGGGCGCCGGTCCCCGTGCGGCCGGCGTCGTGTTATGAAGCGGGGGTGATCGTCCGCGCCACCCTGCTCCTCGTCGGCCTCGCCGCGACCGTTGCGGTCGCGGCGCCGACGCCCACCGCGACCGGCGCCCACGCGCTGGTGCTCGGCGTCGCCCAGGACGGGGGCGTGCCCCACATCGGCTGCCGGCAGGAGCTGTGCGCGACCGCCCGCCGCGATCCGGCCCAGCGGGTCGCGGTCGCGAGCCTCGGCCTGGTGGACGAGGCGACGGGCGAGCGATTCCTGATCGACGCGACGCCCGACCTCGAGAGCCAGCTCGAGCGCCTCAACGCCGGCCGCGAGACGGAGCGGCGACGCCCGGTCGACGGCGTGCTGCTGACCCACGCCCACGTCGGCCACTACGCGGGACTGATGCTGCTCGGCCGCGAGGCGCTCGGCGCCGACCGCGTGGCCGTGCACGCGACGCCCGCGATGGCGGCCTTCCTGCGGGCGAACGGGCCATGGAGCCAGCTCGTCGCGCAGCGCCAGGTCGAGCTGCACGAGCGGCCGCCGGGCGACGAGTTCGCGCTGGGCCGCTTCCGCGTCACGCCGCTGAAGGTGCCGCACCGCGACGAGTTCTCGGACACGGTGGGGTACCGGGTGCGCGGCCCGGGCGGGTCCCTGCTCTACGTGCCGGACGTCGACAAGTGGGAGAAGTGGGAACGGCGCCTCGAGGACGAGGTGCGCGCCGTGGACGTGGCGCTGCTCGACGCCACCTTCTTCGACGCGCAAGAGATCCCCGGCCGCGCGATCGCCGACATCCCGCACCCGCTGGTGGGCGAGACGCTCGACCGCCTCGCGGCGGCCGGGCTCGCCTCGCGCGTGGTCCTGATCCACATCAACCACACGAACCGCCTGCTGTGGGACCCCGCGGCGGCGCGCGCCGTCGAGGGACGCGGCGCGCGCGTCGCCCGCACGGGCGACCGCTTCCCGCTCTAGGCCGATGGCGCTCACCCTGCGCGAACGGCTCGCGCGCCTGAAGGAGGAAGGCGGCGCGCCCCCGGCGCCCGCGGCATCTTCCGCGCCCGCCCCGGCCGAGGACCGGGCCGAGCCGGCCGCGGGCGGCGCGGACGCGCTGGCGCGACTCGAGCGCACGATGCTCGGCGCCGCGGGCGAGGGGCTCTCGCTGCGCGAGCGGCTCTCACGGCTGGCCGCGGCGGTGCCCGCGCGGCGCGAGCGTGCCGAAGTCGCGCGCGACCCGTGGCGGGTCCGCGAGGGCGACGAAGACGGCGCCGGCTTCACGCGGGCCCACGCGATTCTTGGCGGGGACCCGGCGGAACCCGGCTTCGAGTGGGACGTGCACGCGCCGCGGCGCAGGGTGCCGATCGAAGAGCTGGTCCAGGGCCTGCGCGTGCAGAACGCCCACGGCGAGTTCTTCCGCGTCGACGAGCGGGCACCGCTCGAACGCTTCCACGGCGAGCTGCCACTCTCGCGGCTGACTGCATCGCCGAAGGATGGCGTGCGGCTGCTCACGGGAGACGACGCCCTCGCCGGCATGGACCTGGCACGGGTCGCCTTCCTCGACACCGAGACGACCGGCCTCGCCGGCGGCGCCGGCACCGCGGCGTTCCTGGTCGGCCTCGGCTGGGTCGAGGACGACCGCTTCGTGGTCCGCCAGTACTTCATGCGCGACTACCACGAGGAGGCCGCGCTGCTCTCGGCGGTGGCCGAGGACCTCGCGCGCTTCGACGGCCTCGCCACCTTCAACGGCCGCAACTTCGACGTGCCGCTGCTCGAGACCCGCTTCCGCCTGAACCGCATGCGCTTCCCGCTCTCGGAGGCGCCGCACCTCGACCTGCTGCACCCGGCGCGCCGGCTGTGGAAGCTGCGGCTCGAGAGCTGCACGCTGCAGCGGCTGGAGCGCGAGCTGCTCGGTGTGCGGCGCGAGGGCGACGTGCCGGGCGCCGACGTGCCGCACCTGTGGTTCCGCTTCATCCGCGACGGCGACGCGCGCGGCATGGCGAAGGTGCTGCAGCACAACCGGCTCGACATCCTGTCGCTCGCGGCGCTCGCCGCGCTGGCGGCGTCGTGGGTGAACGACGGCAGTGCCGAGGACCCGCGCGACGTGTGGAGCCTGGCTCGCGCCCTCGACCAGGCCCGCGACGCCGAGCGCTCCGAGGCCGCGTTCCGCCGCGCCGCGGACGACGACAGCAGCCCGTGGCGCGGAGCGGCGCTGCTGGAGCTGGCGCGCCGTGCGCGGCGGCGGGGCGCGACCGACGAAGAAGGCGTCGCGCTCGAGCGGGCAGCGGAAGGCGGCGACCCGCGCGCGCTGCGTCAGCTCGCGATCCACCTGGAGCACCGGCGCCGCGACCCCGCCGCGGCGCTCGCAGTCGCGAGCCGCGCGCTCGAGGCGCTGATGGCGGGGGACGGCGATGCCGTGCTGGCCCTCGACCTGCGCCGGCGCCTGGCGCGCCTGGCGCTCAAGGTCGAGCGGCTCAGTCGGGCCGGCCGAGCTCGAGCTTGAGGTACGCGGCGAGGTCCTGGATGGCGGTGGGCTTGGGGAACACGGCGAGGCCCTGCGCCCTCGCGGCGGCGATCAGGGGCGAGTTCTGGTAGCCCGTCAGCACCGCGACCGTCAGCCCGGGCTGCGCCTTGCGCAGCGCCTCGGCCAGCGACGCACCGCCTGCCCCCGGCATCACCAGGTCGACGACCGCCGCGTCGAAGCGGGCCGCGGCGGACCGCGCCAGCGCCTGCTCCGACGAGTGGGCCTGCTCGACCTCGAAACCGTGGCGCGCCAGGGAACGAGCCAGCATCTCCGTCAGGTCGGCGTCGTCGTCGACGACGAGCAGTCGCGGGGCGTCCTTCTTCACGAAACCAATTGTACGGCGGCCGCGGGCCGCGCGAGGTCCGGATGACCCGCGCCCGGCGGATCACCGACCTGCTCGGCCTGCTGATCCTGCAGCTCGCGATCGTCGACGTGTTCCCGCCCGCGCTGCTGCTGCTGCCCACGCTGCCGGCGGGCGGCGACCTCGTCTGCCACTACCCGGCCTTCGAGTGGCTGCGCCACGAGCTGCTGCCGCACGGGCGGCTGCACGGCTGGTACCCCGGCGCCTACCTCGGCCACCCGCTGTTCCTCTACTACTTCCCGCTGCCGTTCGTCGCGATGGCCGCTCTCGAGCCCTTCTTCGGCGCGCCGGCCGCATTCAAGCTCGGCAGCGCGCTGGGCGCCTTCCTGCTGCCGACGGCCACCTACCTGGCGCTGCGGCTGATGGCGCTGCCGTTCCCGGCCCCGCTGTGCGGGGCGGCGGGGGCGCTCGTCTTCCTCTTCGTCGAGGACAACCCGATCTGGGGCGGCACCCTGGCCTCGACGCTGACCGGCGAGTTCGCCTACGCGTGGGGCACCGCGCTGGGCGTCGTGTTCCTCGGCTTCGCCTGGCGGGCGCTGCGCGAGGGCGGCGGGCTGGCGGCGCCCTCGCTGCTGCTGGGGCTCGTCGGGCTCACCCACGGCTACGCCGTGCTGTGGGCCGGGTTGTCCGCCTCGAGCCTGCTGGCCTGGTCGAAGCGGCCCGGGCGCGACGTGCTTCGCCTCGCGGCGATCGCGCTGATGGGCTTCGGCACGGCGGCGTTCTTCCTGGTGCCGCTGCTGGCCGACTGGGGCTGGACCACGCCCTACAACGACCCGTGGCTCGAGGCCGGCTGGCTGCACCTGCTGCCGCCCCTGCTGTGGCCGCTCCTCGCGCTGGCCGTGGTCGGGCTGATCACGACGGTGCGCGAGCGCGACCCGAGACTTGCGTACCTGGGTGGCGCCGCGCTGTTCGGGCTCGGCCTGGCCGCGGCCAGCCCGGCGCTCGGCCTGATCGACGTGCGGCTGCTCCCGTTCGCCCAGCTCTCGCTGGCGATCGCCGGCTCCGCCTGGCTGGGACTGCTGCTCTCGCGCCTGCGGCGCGCCGACCTCGCGGCACTGGCCGTCGTGCTGGCGGCCGTGGCCTGGGGCGAGGGCCGGTCGCAGGTCGTGCGCACGTGGGCCGAGTGGAACTACTCCGGCCTCGAGGCCAAGGACCTGTGGCCGCAGTGGCGGCAGCTCAACGAGGCGCTCTCGGGCGGCGTGGGCGACCCGCGCGTGTTCGTCGAGTACGCGAACGAGCACGAGCGGGCGGGCTCGGTGCGGATGTACGAGACGCTGCCCTACCTGTCGGGCCGCTCGACGCTGGAGGGCGTCTACAACCAGGCCAGCCTGATGACCCACGCGGTCTACTACGTGCAGTCGCAGCTCGCCCTGCGCGCGCCCAACCCGTTCCGCAGCCGCCGTTACGCGAGCCAGGACGTGGCCGCGGCGCTGCCGCGGCTGCGGCTGCTCAACGTGCGCGAGATCGTGGCGTTGTCCGCTCCGCTCGAGCAGGCGCTGTCCGCCCGCGACGACGTCGAGCGCGTCGCCCGCATCCCGCCCTACAACGTGTTCGCGCCGAAGGACCCGGGGCCGGGTTACGTCGAGCCGCTCCGCTTCGCCCCGGTGCGGGCGGGCACCGACGACTGGCGCGAGCGCGCCTACCGCTGGCTCGAGCGCGAGCCGCTGCCGGGCGCGCTGCTCGTGTTCTCGGACGACGCGGCGCTGTTCCCGCTCGCCGAGCGCGACCCCTGGCTGGCGCCGCCGGAGGTGCCGCTGCCGGACGGGGTCGCCGTGGAGTCGGTGGTCGAGCCCGAGCGGATTCGCATTCGCACCAGCCGCCCCGGTCACCCGCTGCTGGTCAAGGTCTCGTGGCACCCGCGCTGGAAGGCCCGCGGCGCCCACGGCCCCTTCCGGGTCGCCCCGGCGCTGATGCTCGTGATCCCCACGGCCCCCGACGTCGAGCTGCGCTACGAGCGCGACGTGCGCGACCGGCTGGGCGCCGCCCTCACGCTCGCGACGCTCCTCCTGCTCGCCGCCTGGACGTGGTTCGAGCGGCGGCGCGCCGCTCGGGAAGGGGCCCGGAGCGACTCCGGGTCCCGAGCCCCCGAGCGGGCGCTTCCCGGCCGGGGCGCCCTGGTGCCGCTGGCGCTGGTCCTGGCTCTCGCCGGCATGCGGCTGTGGCCCGCACACCCGGTCGAGCCGCCCGGGCTCGCCGCCGAACTGACCGCCCGCGCCGAAGCTGCCGCCGGGGACGGGCGCTGCGAGGAGGCTCGGGAGTACGCCCGGCAGGCCGGGCTCCGCAGCCCGGACCCGGCCCTGTCGGCCCGGCTCCAGCGCGCCATCGCCTGCCCGCACTGAGCTTCCGGGTTACAGTTCTCGGGTGAAGCCGCTGCGTCTGGCCGCCCCGATCTCGTTCGTCCTGCTATCCCTGTCGGCCCTCGGAACCGGAGCGGGGGACACCCAGGCGACCGCGCTCCGCGTGCTGCTGGTGGGAGACGCGGGCAACCCCGACCCGGCCGGCGAGCCGGTGTTGCGGGCGCTCGAAGGCGAGCTGCGCCGGGACCCGGAGCGCACGTTGCTCGTCTTCCTCGGCGACAACATCTACCCGAACGGGATGCCGGCCGCCGACGCCCCGGACCGGGCCGAAGCCGAGCGCCGGTTGAACGCGCAGATCGACCTCGGGGTGAAGAGCGGCGTGCGCACGATCTTCATCCCCGGCAACCACGACTGGGACTCGGAGCGCCCCGACGGGTGGGAGGCGGTGCGCCGCCAGGCCGCCCACGTCGCCCAGCGCGGCGGCGCGATCGCCGAGCTCCTGCCGCGCGACGGCTGCCCGGGGCCGGCCGTGGTGGACCTGCCCGCACTCCGCCTGATCGCGCTCGACACCCAGTGGTGGCTGCACGACGGCCCGCGCCCCGAGCACCCCACCTCGACCTGCCCGACCGACTCCCCGGACGAGGTGATCGGCGAGCTCAAGAACGTGCTGGCCGGCGGCCGGCCCCGCCTCGTCGTCGGCCACCACCCGCTCGCGTCCGGCGGTCCCCACGGCGGCAAGTTCTCGTGGCGCCAGCACTTCTTCCCGCTGACCGACGTCAAGAAGGGGCTGTGGCTGCCGCTGCCCGGGATCGGCTCGATCTACCCGCTGGCGCGCAAGACCGGGGCCTCGGACCAGGACCTCTCGGGCCGCCGCAACAAGGCGATGCGGCTGGCGCTGGAGGCGGCGTTCGCGGCGCATCCGCCGCTGGCGTACGCCGCGGGGCACGAGCACACGCTGCAGGTGCTGCGCAAGCCGGGCCTGCCGCCGCTGCTGGTCAGCGGCACCGGGTTCTTCGACCACGGCTCGCCCGTCTACAACGTCTCCGGCACCGTCTACAAGTCGAGCGAGGCCGGCTTCATGCGCCTCGACGTCGACGCCCGCGGCGGCGCCCGTCTCGCCGTCATGGAGGTCGACCGGGAGGGCCGGGCCCAGCCCGCCCACGCGGAAACCCTGCGCTAGGCGCGGTCGTTTGTGGCAGCATTGCGGGCCGCGCACGAGAGAGAGAACCTGAGCTTGCCGACCGCCGCCACCTTCGAGTCCTACCTCCGCTCCCACAAGCCGCAGATCCCGCTGGCCGGCGCCCAGGCCGTGCTCGAGCTGGCCGCCGAGGGGGCGACGATCCCGTTCATCGCCCGCTACCGCAAGGAGCGCACCGGCAACCTCGACGAGGTCGCGATCGCCGCCGTGATCGACCTCAAGGAGGAGTTCGAGGAGCTCGAGAAGCGGCGCGCCTTCGTGCGCGAGGAGATCGAGAAGCAGGGCAAGCTGACGCCCGAGCTGGCGGCCGCGATCGCCGCCGCGCCCGACCGCCTCGCGCTCGAGGACCTGTACCTCCCCTACAAGCGCAAGCGGCGGACCAAGGCCGCGCTGGCCCGCGAGGCGGGGCTCGAGCCGCTGGCGGACTGGATCTGGAACTGCGGCCACGGCACGGAGCAGCCGCAGGAGGGCCAGACCCTCGAGCTGTGGGCGTTCACCTTCCGCAACCCCGAGAAGGAGATCGAGACCGCCGAGCGGGCGATCGAAGGCGCGCGCGACATCCTGGTCGAGCGGCTGTCGGAGCGCCAGGACCTGCGCCAGCTCGCCCGCGAGGCGCTGTTCCGCAAGGGCGTGGTGCGCACCGAGAAGGGCGAGAAGGCCAAGTCGCCCAGCAAGTACGACCGCTACTTCGACTACCGCGAGGCCGTCGCCTCACTGCTCAAGCCGGAGCACTCGCACCGCTTCCTGGCGTTGCGCCGAGGCTTCGTCGAGGAGGAGCTGAAGCTCCGCATCGAGGGGCCGCCCGAGGACGCCGACTTCGATGCCCGCCTGGTCGCAGCCTTCGAGGGCGCCGCCTGCACGGTCGCCGACTCGCCCGGCGCCGCGGTGCTGCGCGAGGCGGCGCGGCTGGCCCTGTTCGCCTACGTCAAGCCGAGCCTCGAGGCCGAGGTGCTGAAGGAGCTGAAGACGGTCGCGGACCACGCGGCGATCGAGGTCTTCGCCGCCAACGTGCGCGACCTGCTGCTGGCGCCGCCGCTCGGGTCCCAGGCCGTGATCGGCGTCGACCCCGGCGTGCGCACCGGTTGCAAGGTCGCGGCGGTCGACGCCTCGGGCCGCTACGTCGAGAGCGCGGTCTTCAAGACCCAGACCGACGAGCAGAAGCAGAAGGCGAAGCAGCTCCTCGTCGAGCTGCTCGAGCGGCAGCCGCCGCGCGCGTTCGCTGTCGGCAACGGCACCGCCGGGCGCGAGACCGAGCGCTTCCTGCGCGACACGGTGCGCGAGGCCGGCAAGTCGGTGCCGGTCGTCCTGGTCAGCGAGGCCGGCGCCTCGGTCTACAGCGCGAGCCCGATCGCGCGCGAGGAGTTCCCGGACCTCGACCTGACCGTGCGCGGCGCGATCTCGATCGCGCGCCGGCTGCAGGATCCGCTCGCCGAGCTCGTCAAGATCGACCCCAAGAGCATCGGCGTCGGCCAGTACCAGCACGACGTCAACCCCAACGCCCTGAAGCGGGCGCTCGACCGCGTCGTCGACTCCTGCGTGAACCGCGTGGGCGTCGACCTCAACACCGCCTCGCGCCCGCTGCTGTCGCACGTCTCGGGCATCGGCGAAGCGCTGGCCGCGGCGCTCGTCGAGCACCGCGAGAAGAACGGCCTGTTCAAGTCGCGGCGCGAGCTGCTCGACGTGCCGCGCTTCGGGGCCCGTGCGTTCGAGCAGGCGGCCGGCTTCCTGCGCGTGCGCGGCGGCGACGAGCCGCTCGACGAGACCGGCGTCCACCCCGAGCGCTACGAGGCGCTGCGGGCGCTGGCGGCGACGCTCGGCAAGGAGGTCACCGCGCTGCTCGGGCCCGGCGCCGCCGTGGTCCGCGAGCACGTCGGCGAGCTGGCCCGCGCGGTCGGCGAGTTCACGGCCATGGACGTGATCGCCGAGTTGGAGAAGCCCGGCCGCGACCCGCGCGAGACCTTCGTCCCGCTCGAGTTCCGCGAGGACGTCAAGGAACTGAAGGACCTGCAGCCGGGCATGGAGTGCCCGGGCATCGTCACCAACGTCACCAACTTCGGGGCCTTCGTCGACGTCGGCGTGCACCACGACGGGCTGGTCCACGTCTCGCAGCTCGGCACCCGCTTCTTCAAGGACCCGCACGAGGCGGTCAAGCCTGGCGACCACGTCAAGGTGCGGGTGCTGGCGGTCGACCTCGAGAAGGGGCAGTTCTCGCTCTCGATGCGCCCGGCCGACGAGCCGAAGCGCCACAAGCCGCGGCCGAAGCGCGGCAAGCCCGGGGGCAAGGGGCACGCGCCGCAGGCTGCGGGCCCGGCTGCGGCGCCCGGCGGTGCTGCCGGCGCCGGCCCTGGGGGAGAGAAGCGGTCGCGGCGGCGCCCCGGTCGCCGGCCCGAAGGCGGATCTGCTCCGCCGCGCGAAGGTGCGGCACCTGCGCCTTCCGGCGGCCCGCGGCCCGACCGCGGCCCGAAGCCGGGCGGCGAGCGCGGCCCGCGCCGCGAGGACCGCGGCCGCGGCGAGCGGCCCGCTGCGGCTCCGCGGCCGGGTCAGGGGCGGCCGGTCTTCAACAACCCGTTCGCGGCCCTGCTCGGCCTGCAGGACAAGGACAAGAAGAACTAGTCCTTAGTTCCCTAAATACGTTGACGTATACTGGGCCACAGATGCTGCCGGCATTCACGCCGGGCATCTGGGGTCTGAATGGCAAGAACAAG
>JAMQGV010000015.1 GCA_025994075.1 Vicinamibacteria bacterium | reverse complement strand
CTGTACCGGGCCTTGCTGCTGGCAGACCGGTGGGCAAGGCCCGGTCCAGTCCGCGGCTCGCCGCAACGGCTCCAAGCGTGCGCTGGCCTGCGAGGCGGTTAGCCGGCAATGGGAGTCTGAGCGGCGACAAGCGAGCCCGCCGAGGGAGCTGCAGCTCGGCAGGCGGCTTGAGACTGGGGCCAAGCCGGGGTGACGGGGCTGGACGACGGGACAGCGGGCTCGACGAAAGGCGAGCGTCGCCCCGGCGACCCTGGGGGCGGCGACAGCAACTGGCCCTGTCCTGTCGGTTACGCGGCGGCGGGCAGCAGGACCGGGAAGCGCTTCTCGGGGTCGTCGAGGAAGGCAACCGCGAACGGGACTTCGAGCGTGCCTTCGCCCGGGCGACCCCGCGGCGCTCGGCGGGCCTTCTTGCACGCGGGGACGAGTCCCAGGAACGCTTCGGCGGGCGTCGCGCCGTGGAGGCCTCGGTGCGGCCGGAAGTACGTGTACTGGGCGAGGGCGGGGGCGAGCCTGCGTTCCAGGTCTTCGAGGGTCAGGAAGAGGGGGATACGCAGGTCCGCGACGTTCTTGAGGGGTTCGCCAGAACGACTCGAGGCGGGCCGTTCCGGCGACGTAGCCCTTGCGCCGGAAGCGCTGGACGACGGCGGCGCGCTGGAGGGCGTGCCGGAACGCACCCTTGAACTCCGGTCCGAGGTCGGTGATCAGGTACTTCGGCTTTCCGAACCTCGCGGCGGCCTTCAGGAACAGAGCCTTCATGTCCACTGAATCCGGCCGGTGCTCGAACGTGCCGATCACCAGGGGGACGCGCGAGAAGGCGTCGAAGATGGCCGCCATGTGGAACGTTCCCCCGAGGAAGGCGCGGACCTCCGAGCAGTCGGCCATCGAGACGTGGTGGACGAACGAGGCCTTGACCGGACGCTGGGACGGAGGCGGCCCTGCTGGAGGGACCGGTTCGGGTCGCAGCGGTTCCCGCAGAATCCGCCCGACGGTTCGAGCCGAGATCTTCCAGCCCGCTCGAACCAGGGTCATGGCGAGGACGTTCGTCAGAGCCGAAGCCGAGGCGCTTCAGCGTCTGGATGAAGCTGCGGACCGCGTCCTTCATGCGCACGACTGGCGGGGCCGGCTTGACGGTGGAGCCGATGGTGGTGGCTCCGGGCCGAACCTGGGCCTCCCAGTTGCCGACGGTGTTGGGGCAGACGAGGAACGTGGTCGCGGCCTCGGCTCGGGTCCAGCCGAGGAGGCGCTTCAGTTCGAGAATCCGGAAGCGCTGGGCGGGCGAGTAGTAGGGCCGCCGGCCTTCCGGGATCTTGCCGAGCCGCGCACGGAGCAGCTCGACGATGTCCCACGCGAGGCGGGCCTTGAGTTCGGCCTCCTCCAGTCGGGCGCTGAGAGCGCACAGCGGATCGTCCTGGGCGCGGGCGTCGCGTAGGTGGCGACCGGTGGCGTGCCCGAGCAGGTCATGGGCGGCCAGGAGCGCCTGGAGGGCGACTCGGCTCGCGGCGTCGCGGAGACTTCGGAGACGTGACGGGTCGAGGGGAGCGCTGGCCTGCATCGGGCCCTCGACCCTACCCGAGCTGGCCCCGCCGTGATGGCCCCAAGTCACGAAATGCGGTCTGGCGCTCGGTGGCCGGAACGTGTACAACGCTGTCGGGAGCTGGGCGCATGACCGAGGGCAACAAGGCAGACTGGCGAGGTCGATCTGACCAGTCCGCGACCCGCGAGGTGGTGGGCAGTGGCCCGGGACCGGCCACGATCGGTGCGACGGGGATTCGGGTCGACCAGGTCGTGGCGGCGTGGATCGCGCGGCCCGCGATCGAGTTCGTTCGCGAGGCCTTCCCGGTTCTTTCGCCCGAGCAGGTGGTCGCCGCGCTGGTGCACTACCAGGAGCACTGGGATCAACTCGATCCAGAGACGGGAGCCGAGGAACGGGAGCGCCGGCGAGCCGAAGCGACTGCGGAGAAGCGGGCGGTCGACGTGTGCCGCGGAGATCCGGCAGTCGCGGCCGCGGTGACGATCACGAAGCGGACCGGCGTGTGTGGCGGACGTGCGTGTATCGACGACACGCGGATCCGGGTGATGGACCTGGTTCAACTCCAGCGCGAGGGAAAGCGGCCCGACGAAATGCAGGACGCCTTCGCGGTGAGCCTGACCATGGCCCAGGTGCATCTCGGACTGCAGTACGCGGCCCGCCACCCTGCCGAGATCGAGGCCGACTTCGCGTCGCACGAGCTCGCCGTGGAAGAGAGCCTCCGCCATCGCGCGGCGTTCTTCGCCGAGCGCGGAATGCGTGACCCGGACGCGGCCTCATGACGCCGGTCAGCGGGGCACGCATCGTCAGTCGGCCCGACGTGAGAGGTGGGCGACCCTGCATCGCGGGGCGGAGGATCGCGGTCGTGGACATCGCGTTCCTCTCGGACGCCGGGGAGGATGTCGCCGGCATCCTCGAGGCCTACCCGGCTCTCACGGTGGCGGACGTCGAGGCGGCGCTGGCCTACCGCCAAGACCACAGGGAGGAGATCGACGCCGAGCTGGCGGAGGACGAGGGCTGGGAGGAGGAGACCGAGCGGCTGCGAGAGGCGTTTCTGGCCACTCGGGGGCTTGGAGGTCGAACCAAGTGAAAGACCCAGGCTGGCGCGAGAGGCACCCACTGATCGTCAAGGAGCCCGGCTATTGTTTCGGCAAGGCGGCGCTCGGGAATAGCCGCGTCCGCGTGAACAACGTGATCGGCTGCGCGCGCCAGGGGCACACGAAAGCCCAGATCCTGGAGGAGGATTACCCCGACCTGACCGAAGCTCAGGTGGAGGCCGCCTTCGCCTACTACAGGGAGTTCCCCCGCGAGATCGACGCTGAACTGGCGCGCGACGAGTGCAGCGAACTGATCCTCGCGGCGAGCAAGGTCGAGACGCTGCGGTCCTGGCGGCGCGGGCTGCTGCCGCCGGCTCCGGCGACTCGCCGCACCTGGATCGCTGCGACGAGCCGTACTCGTGACCGAGGGACGTCTGGAGAATTGGCGATCTCTGAACGCGCGGACCTGAGGCTGATTCACCGGAAGGTACGATGAGCACGATCGCAAGAGACGAACTCTGGCCCACGCTGCTCCGGTTCCACCGGGAGATCATCGCGCCCGAGTTTCGCGAGATCCGGGGCGATATCTCGGGGGTGCAAAGTCGGCTCGACGACATCGACGGGCACCTCGACGCCATCTACCACCGCTTCGATCGGCTCGAGACCGAGTACCAGATGCTCGTGGTCGGGCTCAAGCGCGTCGAGGAGAAGATCGAAGCGGTCGAGGGGCGTCTGTCGGGCGTCGAGGGCCAGGTCGGCAAGGTCGCAGTCCAGCTCGACCGAGTCGAAGGCCGGCTTTCCGGCGTCGAAGCCCGGTTCGAAGGAGTCGACGATCGGCTGGAGAGCGTCGAAGGCGAACTGGCGTTGCTGCGGGCAGAGCGAGCCCAGATCCTGGGGCGGATGGCGCAGGTCGAGGGGCAAATGCGGGCCCTGGGTCCCCGGCGGCGTTAGCGACGGATCGGCGCTCGCCCGGCCGGCGGCGGCCACTTCAGTCCCATCGCCGCACGCGATTGGGGAGAGGCGAGCCTAACCCTCGCGCTCCTTCTTCAGCAGCGCGTCCAGGCCGCGGCTGATCTTCTGGCAGCGTTCGGCGGCGTCGCTTTCCAGGAGTTTCTGGCGGGCCGTGGCGGTGATGGGGAGGTGCTGGCAGGCGAGGTTGACCCAGGCCATGGGTTCCTTCGAGCGGCGCTGGGCGTCGAGGAACTGGCGGAGGTCGGCGTGGGCGTGCATGTAGCGGGCGAGGGCCTCGACCGCGGAGCCCCACTCGTCGCCGGGGTCGCCCTCCTCGACCTCCTCGACCTCGGCGACCAGGACGTCGAGGCCGAGCATGTCGTGGATGCGGGCGCGGCGGTGGCCGTCGAGCTCGATCTTGCGGTCGATGTCGCTCTGCACCTCGTGGCTGACCACCTCGGCGATGGTGCCGAAGCCGTGGAGGCCGACCGCGCTGGGGTTCTGGTTGAGGGGGTCCTTCTGGGCGACCGCGACCAGGCGGTTGCCGCAGCGGCGGGAGAGCTCGAGCGCGCGCACCACCGCGGGACGGGTGATGGCGACGGTCAGCGACGCCTCGGGGAAGAGGCACACGTCGCGCAGCGGGAGGACGGGCAGCAGCAGGTGGCTCATGGCGTTCTGGTCCGCCCCTTGGGAATGAAGGGTTCGGCGGATGGTACTACGCGCCGCGCAGGGCGCGTTGCCACTTGGCCGCGAGCACCGCGACCGCGCTGCGCCGGCCCCGGCCGGGCAGGCAGAACAACCAGTCCTCGCCGACCCGGGCGATGGCCAGCGGGTCGCCGCCGGGGAGCGTGATGGGCACCCCGGCGACCTTGCCGCAGAACGCGGTGCGATAGCCCGCCGCGCGCGCCGCCGCCACCGCGGCCGGCGACGACGCGTGCCACGGGTAGCAGAGGTGCACCACCGCGCGACCCGTGCGCTCCTCCAGCAGCCGGCGCGACTCGCGCAGCTCGCGGTCGATCGCCGCCTCGGCCTCCTCCGCCGTCTCCCAGCGGCCGGGCACCGGGCCCTCGGGCAGCAGGCCGCGCAGCCGGGCGCGCCAGTCGCGGCGGCCGAAGAAGGCGGCGCCGCCCTCGCGCTCGACGAGCTCCCGGCAGAGGTCGCCGAAGCCGGGCTCCTCCACGAAGCGGGGGGCGCCCGCCAGGCGCGGGGCCGAGCGCAGCAGCGGGGTGCCGAGGCCGGCCTCGTGGGCGAGTTGGTCGCCGCCGGGCCCGGGGATCCACGGCACGTCCATCGCCGCGTAGCCGTGGCGGCGCTCGGGCGTCAGGAAGTCGACGACCTCGGGCGCGACCGCGACGCGCGCGTGGAACATCGAGTGGCTCTCGAAGTCGTAGACGCCGTCGCGGGCGAGCGCCTCGACCTCGCCCCAGGTCAGGAAGCCCTCGGGCCTGCGCTCGCGGGCGAGCAGCTCGGCGTCGGTGGCGCGGCCCTCGCGCACGTCGCGCAGGGTGGGGCCGAGCCCGCCCTCGCGGGTGCGGCCGGGCACCAGGAACACGACGCCGCGCATCCCGAACTGCTTCAGCAGCGGCGCGCCGACGCTCCACAGCGTGGCGCGGCCGTCGTCGAACGTCAGCACCACCGCCTTCTCGGGCGGCGGCACCGCGCCCACCAGCACCCGGAAGTACTCGTCGGCGCCGAGCGTGACGTAGCCGTTGTCCTTGAGGTGGCGGAGCTGGGCCTCGAACAGCCGCGGCTCGAGCGAGTGGAAGACGAACACCGGCACCTGGCCCTTCGGCAGCGGGCCGCCGGTGACGAAGTCGGGGTAGCGGCCGAGCACCAGGTCGCGCGGGGTCTCGATCGCTTTCGCGAAGAAGCTCACGCGGCACGCCCCCGCTCGGCGAGCACCTCGTCGTAGATGGCCTCGAGCTGGCGCACGCACTCGGCGATGTCGAACTGGCGCGAGGCCGCGAGGGCCGCGTCCGACAGCGAGCGGCGCAGGCCCGCGTCGGCGAGGGCGCGGACGAGCGCGTCGCCCAGCGCCGGCGGGTCCGAGGGCGGCACCAGCAGGCCGGTGGCGCCGTCGCGCAGCACCTCGGCGCAGCCGTCGACCGCGGTGGACACGATCGTGCGGCCGGCGGCCATCGCCTCGAACAGCGCCAGCGGCGTGCCCTCGTAGGTCGAGGAGATGCAGAACACGTCGAGCGCGGAGAGCAGTTGCGGCACGTCCGTGCGGTGGCCGGCGAACACCACCGCGCCTGCGATGCCGAGCCGCGCGGCTTGCTCGCGCAGCGCCTCCATCTGGTCGCCGTCGCCGACGATCAGCGCGCGGGCGGCGGGGAAGCGGGCGAACACGGGCGGCAGCGCGTCGAGCAGCGTGCGGTGGCTCTTCTGCAGCGACAGCCGCGAGATGGTCCCGATCACCAGCGTCTCGTCGTCGAAGCCGAACGAGCGGCGCAGCGCCCGCGACTCGTCGGCCGGGCGCGGCGCGAACTCGGCGAGCGGCGCGCCGTTCCACACGAGCCGCACGCGGCCCTCGGGCACGAAGCGCTCGCGGACCAGGAAGTCGCGGGTGGAGCCGGAGACGGCGACCGCGCGGTCCGTGAGGCCTGCGAGCAGGCGGTCGGCGACCGCCTGGTAGCCGGGCATCTTCGGATCGGCGAAGTGCTCGTGGAGCACGAGCCCGGCGCCGAGCGCCTTCGCCGCCAGGCGGCCGAAGTCCGCCGCCGCGTAGCCGTGGACGTGCAGCACGCGCGCGCCGCGCTCGCGGCCGATCCGCACGAGGTCGGTCAGGATCCGCGGGTCGAACTTCGAGCGCGACAGGTGGGTGACCTCGACGCCGGCATCGCGCAGCTTGTCCGACGCGGGCTCGGGCGCCTTGAGGCCGACCAGCGAGACGTCGAAGCGGGTGCTATCGAAGCGCGGGAACCACCACGCGAACAGCCGCGAGACCCCGTGGATGCTGGAGCCCGCCACGCCGAACTTGTCGCAGACGTGGAGGACGGGGACCGGCCTCACTCGCCGCCCTCGCTTGCGGCCCCCCGGATGGCCCACATCGCGGCCCCCGAGAGCGAGAGCACGACGATCAAGCCGGCGCCGACCAGGCTGAAGGCCAGCGCACTGTCGCGGCTGAGCCCGATCTGCCCGAAGTAGACGATGAACAGGCTCTCGCGCACGCCCCAGCCGTTGAAGGAGATCGGCACGGTCTGCACCAGGAAGCACAGCGGGATGATGACGAACGCGGCGCCCAGCGGCAGGTCGATCGCCAGCGAGTGGGCGACGAAGAAGAAGTAGAAGACCGCGGCGGCCTGCAGCACCAGGCTGGCGCAGAACGCGACCCACACCGAGACCAGCCGCTCGCGGTAGACCTGCACCGCCGCCTGGACCGTCTCGAAGCGCTGGCGCACCCAGTCGTGCTGGCCGAGGCCCGACGCCGCGACCAGCCGGCGGGCGGTGCCCACGCGGAAGAAGAGGAACGCCGCGATCGCGAAGCCGACCCCGAGCGCGGCGAGTGCCGGGGCCGCGCCCGGCAGGTCGCGGACCTCCGGCGGCGCCAGCAGCCAGGCGCTCAGCGCCAGCACGTACAACGCGAGCAGGCCGAGCACGCGGTCGATCGCCACGATCGCGAGCGATGCGGTGGTCGAGCCGGTCAGCCGCGAGCCGTCGCGGACCCGGATCACGTCGCCGCCGACGTTGCTCGGGAGGAAGTTGTTGAAGAAGGTCGCGATCAGGTAGGAGGCGGTGAGCCGCCGCAGCGGTGCCGGGTAGCCCTGGGCGGCCAGGAGCACCCGCCAGCGCCAGGTCGCGAGGCCCATCATGCCGACGTAGAAGATCACGGCGACGCCCAGCAGCAGCAGGTCCCCGGTGCGCACGCGGCGCAGCAGCGCCGCCAGGTCGGTCGTCGAGAAGAGGTAGGCGAGCAGCGCCGCCGAGACCAGCAGCTTGACCGCCATCAGCACGTGCTTCGTCACTTGAGTCGCAGGATCTCGATGGCGTCGATGTCGGCGCCTTCGCTGTCGGTCTCGGCTATCTCGCAGGCGTAGTGCTCGCCGTCCTCGATGCGGAAGTATCGCGCCTCCGAGATCTCGAAGGCGGCGAGGTCGAACTCGCAATAGCCGCTGCGGAGGCCCGGCAGGAACACGTCGCCGCAGGGCAGGCGGTCGCCGATCATCAGCCAGGGGCCGTCGGGGGAGCCGGCCGCGTACAGGGTGACCGGCTCGGCCGAGGCGCGCTGGAAAACCCGCACGTCGTTGCCCGGACCGTCGACCGCGCAGCGCTCCATGTCGACGTCGACGCGGCCGCGGTTGCCGAGGCTGACGATGCCGGTGTACCCGTTCGTCGCGTTGCCCTGGGAGTCGGGCGGGCCCAGCACCTGCTGGACGTCGTTGTAGCGGTTGCGGGCGAGCGAGCAGGCGGGGATGAACCAGTCGACGACCCGCTTCGCGTAGGCGTTGCCGCTCGCGGCGCACGAGAGCGTTGCGCCGGTCAGCGTGTAGGTGTCCGACGTCGCCGTCTGGCCGCTCGCTGACGTGGCCGTCGCGGTCCAGCTCAGCGTCATGCCGCGCGGCACGCGCAGCGTCGCGGAGGTTTGTCGCGAGCCGGCAGCGACCTGGGCGGTGGCGATCTCCAGCGTGCCGGAGCGCGTCGCGAGCCGGAACGTGTACTCGGCCTGGCCCTGGTCGAAGCCGCTCGCGTTCTGGACGGTGAACGTCACCTCGTCGGTCGTCGCGGTCGCGCCGGCGGCGGGGGCGATCGCGGTCGGGCGCGCGGGCAGCGTGGCCGACGGAGTCGTGGTCGTCGGCGTGGGTGTAGGCGACGTGGACGAGCCACCGCAGGCGGCGAGGCCGGCGAGCACGGCGAGCAGGAGGCTGGTCACGAGCGACGTCGGTCGCTGCAAATGCCTCATGCTACTGTTCGTTTCGACGATGGGTCAAAGCGCGCACACTCCGGGAGAACTGCCCGGCGGACGGCCGATCGGCATCCAGGATGCCCTCGGCTCCGGCGGGTCCGCGCTCGCGAAGTACCAGGACCTGGTCGTGGGCTCGCGCTCGCTCGGCGCCCTGATTCTCCACGAACTCGTGGTCACGCTCACCTCGTGGGTCCCGGGGGCGCTCGGCCTGGTCCTCCGCAAGCTGGCGTACCCGCTGCTGCTGGGGAGCTGCGGCCAGGGCGTGACCTTCGGCGCCGGCGTCGTGCTGCGCCACCCGCGCAAGATCCGGATCGCCGACGGCGCGGTGATCGACGACCTCTGCGTGCTCGACGCCAAGGGGGCCTCGAACCGCGGCATCGACCTCGGGCGCGGCGTGTTCCTCGGCCGCGGCACGATCCTCTCCTGCAAGGACGGGGACATCGTCCTCGGCGACCACGTCAACATCGGCTTCCAGAGCGAGATCTTCAGCGGCTCGCGGGTCGAGGTGGGCGAGTACGGCCTGTTCGCCGCGTACACGTACCTCGTCGGCGGCGGCCACGCCTTCGACGAGTCGGGCGTGCCGATCACGCAGCAGGAGCGGACCTCGAAGGGGATCACGCTCGGCAAGCGGGTGTGGCTGGGCACGGGCGCCAAGGTGCTCGACGGGGTGACGCTCGGCGACGACGTCGTGGTCGGCGCCAACGCCGTGGTCGCGAAGGACCTGCCGGCGGGCGCGGTGGCCGCGGGAGTGCCGGCCCGCGTGATCCGCACCCGCGGCGAGGCGGGGGCGGCCGCGGCCGAATGAAGCGGGTCCTGGTCGTCACCTCCGGCGCGCTGTTCGTGCGCGGCGGGCACCTGGTGATCGCCGAGGAGACGGCGGCCGCGTTCCGCCGCGCGGGCCACCTGGCGGAGGTGCTGGTCACGCCGCAGAACCGCTTCGGGCGCCAGCTCTCGGCCTACGCGGCGACGTGGCTGACGGACGTCGGGATGACCGCCGACGGCCACCCGGTCGACCACGTCGTCAGCTTCCGGTTTCCCTCGTACGCGGTGCGCCACCCGCGCCACGTCTGCTGGCTCAACCACCGGATGCGCGAGTACTACGACCTGTGGGAGCGCTTCACGCGCGGCCTGGGGCGCAAGGGCAAGCTGAAGGAGGGCGTGCGGCGGCGGATCTTCCACGCGCTCGACGGCCACCTGCTCCGGCGCAACGTCACCCGCCTCGTCGCGCAATCGAAGACGATCCAGGGCCGGCTGCAGCGCTTCGGCGGGATCGCCTCCGACCTGCTCTATCCGCCCGCCCCGGAGCGGCCGTACCGCTGCGACGGCTACGGCGACTACGTGTTCGCCGTCTCGCGGCTGCACCCGCTCAAGCGCCTGGACCTGCTGGTCGAGGCCGCGGCGCTGATGAAGAACACGAGCCTCGGCATCAAGATCGCGGGCACCGGCGAGGACGAGCCGAAGCTGCGCGAGCGGATCGACGCGCTGGGGCTCGCGGGGCGGGTGGAGCTGCTGGGCGCGATCGACGACGCGGCGCTCGTCGACCACTACGCGCGCTGCCGCGCGGTGT
The DNA here is from genome assembly GCA_025994075.1 of Vicinamibacteria bacterium. Taxonomy (GTDB): domain Bacteria; phylum Acidobacteriota; class Vicinamibacteria; order Fen-336; family Fen-336; genus WYBL01. The sequence continues at coordinate 147,707 of JAMQGV010000015.1, read as the reverse complement.
GGTTCGCGCCGTGGAACGAGGACTTCGGGTTCGTCACCCAGGAGGCGTTCCGCGCGGGCAAGGCGGTGATCACCGCGCCCGACAGCGGCGGGCCGTCGGAGCTGGTGATCCCGGGAGAGAACGGCCGGCTGGCGGCGGCGGATCCGCCGGCGATGGCCGCGGCGCTCGACGCGATGGCCGACCGCGCGGAGGCGGAGCGCCTCGGCCAGGGCGCCCTCGCCACCTCCCGCGCCCACACCTGGCAGCACGCGGTCGAGGACCTGCTGCGGACCTGAGCCGCGCGAGGATCGCGCGGGGAGGGGCGACTGGGCCGGCGAGCGCGCGGGTATCGCATCGAGTACACGGCCGAAGCGGTCGAGCACCTGCGCCGCCTGAGCGCGCGCGATGCGAGCCGCGTGCTCGACTCCGTTGCGGTGCAGTTGCGTCACGAGCCCGGGGTCGAGACCCGCAACCGCAAGCGCTTGCGGCCCAATCCGCTCTCGCCCTGGGAGCTCCGCGTCGGGTCCCTGCGCGTATACTTCGACATCGACGAGCCCTCGCGGCTGGTGACGGTGCGCGCGGTCGGGCTCAAGCGGCCGGGCAACCGGCTCTTCATCGGCCGGGACGAGGTGGTCATCGGTGAGGACCCTCAAGCTGACTGAGATCACGGGCTCGCTCTCCGACCTCGCGCGCGAGGGGCTGCGGGAGCCGGTGGTCGTCACCCGTCGCGGCAAGCCCGTGCTAGCCCTGGTCCCGCTGGATCGCGAAATCGCGAAGGAGAGCGGAGCGGGCGGTGAACGCCTGCAGGCGCTCATCGAGCGGTCGCGCCGCGCGCATCCGCCGGGGACGGGGTTCTCGACGGGCGAGGTCCGCCGGCTCCTCGGGCTCCGGCGGCGCTCGGGCTGACCCGCGCGCAGATACAATATCCGCTTCGCAGGAGCGACCGAATGAGCAAGGCCCTCGAGGAGAAGGCGGCGCCGCCGCGCACGCGACCGTTCACGACGATCTCCGGCCGCGAGATCCGGCCGCTGTACCGCCCCGAGGACGTGCAGGGCCTCGACTACGCGCGCGACCTCGGCGACCCCGGCCAGTACCCCTACACCCGCGGCGTCCACCCGACGATGTACCGCGGCAAGGTCTGGACGATGCGCCAGTTCGCGGGCTTCGGCTCGGCCGAGCAGACGAACCAGCGCTTCAAGTACCTGCTCGCCAACGGCGGCCACGGCCTGTCCGTCGCGTTCGACCTGCCGACCCTGATGGGGCGCGACCCCGACCACCCGCTGTCGCTGGGCGAGGTGGGGAAGTGCGGCGTGGCCGTGACGTCGCTCGCCGACATGGAGACGCTGTTCGACGGCATCCCGCTCGGCGAGGTCTCGACCTCGATGACGATCAACTCGCCGGCGGCGATGCTGGTCGCGTTCTACATCCTGGTCGGCGAGAAGCAGGGCGTGCCGCAGGCGCAGCTCCAGGGCACCGTGCAGGCGGACATCCTCAAGGAATTCATCGCCCAGAAGGAGTACATCTTCCCGCCGCGGCCGTCGATGCGCCTGATCGTCGACATGATCCAGTACTGCACCGACCACATGCCGAAGTGGAACTCGATCTCGATCTCGGGCTACCACATCCGCGAGGCGGGTTCGACGGCGGCCCAGGAGCTGGCCTTCACGCTGCGCGACGGCGTCGAGTACGTGCAGTGGTGCGTGGACGCCGGCATGGACGTCGACAGCTTCGCGCCGCGGCTCTCCTTCTTCTTCAACTCCCACTCCGACTTCTTCGAGGAGATCGCCAAGTTCCGCGCCGCGCGCCGGATCTGGGCGCGCACGATGAAGGAGCGCTTCGGCGCGAAGAACCCGCGCTCGATGATGCTGCGCTTCCACACCCAGACCGCGGGCGTGTCGCTGACCGCGCAGCAGCCCTACAACAACGTCGCGCGCACGGCGCTGCAGGCGCTGGCGGCGGTGCTGGGCGGCACCCAGTCGCTGCACACGAACTCGCTCGACGAGGCGCTCGCGCTGCCGACCGAAGAGGCCGTGACGATCGCGCTGCGCACCCAGCAGATCGTGGCCGAGGAAACCGGCGTCATCAACGCCGCGGACCCGCTGGGCGGCTCCTGGTTCCTCGAGAAGCTGACGAACGAGATCGAGGCCGACGCGCTCGAGTACTTCCGCAAGATCGACGCCATGGGCGGCATGGTGGCGGCGGTCGAGAAGGGCTTCCCGCAGCGCGAGATCCAGGAGGCCTCCTTCCAGTTCCAGAAGGCGGTCGAGCGCAAGGACAAGGTGATCGTCGGCGTCAACGACTACGTGATGGAGGAGAAGCCGATGCCGATCCTCTACATCGACGAGACCACGGCCCGCGAGCAGACGGCCCGCGTCGAGGCGCTGCGGGCGACCCGCGACCAGGAGCGCGTGCGCAAGGCGCTCGCGGAGCTGCAGCAGGTCGCGCGCGGGACCGGGAACCTGATGTACCCGATCCTCGAGGCCTCGCGCGCGTACGCGACGATCGGCGAGATGTGCGACGCCCTGCGCGAGGTGTGGGGCGAGTACGAAGAAGCCCCGGTTTTCTGAAGAGGCGACAGCGATGACGAACGACCGCAAGATCCGGGTGGTGGTGGCGAAGCCGGGCCTCGACGGCCACGACCGCGGCGCCAAGGTGGTCGCCCGCGCGCTGCGCGACGCGGGCATGGAGGTGATCTACACCGGCCTCCGACAGAGCCCCGAGCAGATCGTGGCGGCCGCCGCCCAGGAAGACGCCGACGTGATCGGCCTCTCGATCCTCTCGGGCGCGCACCTGCCGATCTGCGAGCGCATCGTCGCCCTGCTCAAGGAAAAGGAGATGGCCGACGTGAAGCTGGTGGTCGGCGGCATCATCCCGGCCCAGGACATTCCGGAACTGCAGAAGTTGGGCGTCGCGGGCGTGTTCCTGCCCGGCGCCTCGCTCCAGGACATCGTCGACCAGGTCCGGGCCGTCGCCGCCTGACGGCGCCCCGCGCGGGCTACATTGACACTTTAACCGCGGGCGTCTATCTTCAGGCCCACCAATCCGTTTCAGGCCGTTCCCGAGGTGAGGGCGATGGGCAAGAAGATCCTCCTGGCCGACGACAGCATCACCATCCAGAAGGTCATCGAGCTGACCTTCTCCGACGAGGACTTCGAGGTCACGACCGTCGGCAACGGCCGGCTGGCCCTCGAGCGCTTGGCCGAGATGCGCCCCGACGTCGTCCTGTGCGACATCATCATGCCGGAGAAGGACGGCTACGAGGTCTGCGATCACATCAAGAAGACCCCGGGCCTGGCGGGCGTGCCGGTGCTGCTGCTGACGGGCGCGTTCGAGCCGTTCGACCAGGAGAAGGCCAATCGCGTCGGCGCCGACGGCTACCTCGCCAAGCCGTTCGAGCCGCAGTCGCTGATCGCCAAGGTGAAGGAACTGCTGGCGCGGCCCGCGCAGCCGGCTCCCGCGGCCCCGTCGCCCGCTCCGGCCCCCCCGCCGCCCGTGGTCGCCGCGGCGCCCGTCGCGGAGCCGGAACCGGTGGAGGAGTTCGTCGCGGAAGAGGCCCCGGCTCCGGCCCCCGCGCCCGCCGAACCCGAAAACGAGTTCGTGTACGAAGAGGCGCCCGAGGCGCCCGCTGCCGAGTTCGCCGAGGCGCCCGCCGCGGCCGGCGCGGAAGAGCTGCTCGAGGAGGCCGGCTACGAGGTCGCGCCGCCCGAAGAGCCCGCGCTCGACCAGGACCTCTACGCCCCGGCCGAGGCCGGCATCGGCGACGACGAGCGCGCGTCGCTGGGCCTCGCCGAAGAGCCGGTCGCGGAAGAGGCCGCCGCTGCCGTGGCCGCCGAAGAAGCCCCGGCCCCCGAGGCCTTCGCGGAGCCCTCCGCCGCGACGCTCCCGTGGACCCAGCCGACGACCGAGGTGTCGATGGAGGAGCGCGCGCGCGCCGCCGTGGAAGCGGCTCGCGCGGCAGCTGGCGAGTCGGCCATCGCCGAGCCGGCCGCGGAGATGGGCTTCGAGGCCGCGCCCGAGGCCCCGGCGTTCGAGCCGGAGCCCCCGGCCTTCGAACCCGAGGCGCCCGCCTTCGAACCCGAGGCTCCTGCGTTCGAGCCGGAGCCTGCCGTTGCCGAGGCTGCTCCCGCGAGCTTCGAGCCCGAACCGCCGGCGTTCGAGCCTGCGCCGCTCGAGGACGAGGCCCCCGCCGCTTTCGACGCGTCCGCGACCGTCGCCTACGAGCCGCCGCCTGCCCCCGAGCCCGCGCCCATCGCCGAGCTCGAGGAACTGGAGCCGCCGGCCGCGGTCGAGACTGCCGCGCCTGCGATGGAGGCCGCTCCGGCGTTCGAGCCCGCCCCGGCCGTCGAGGAGGATTTCGAGCCGGCGCCCGCTGCGGTCGCGCCCGAGCCCCCGGCAGCCGCGCCAGCGGCGGCCGAGGTTGCGGCCTCGGAGGCGCCTGCTCCCAGCTTCGCCGACGTCGCGCCCGTCGCTGCTGCAGCCGCCGTCGCCCCGGCGCCGTCCGAGGCCGCCGAGATCGGCGTGCCGGCGGACATGGTCGAGAAGATCGCCCAGCGCGTCGTCGCGCAGGTGTCGGAGAAGGTGATCCGCGAGATCGCGTGGGAGGTGATCCCCGACCTCGCCGAGAGCCTGATCCGCAAGGAGATCGAGCGGCTCAAGTCCGAACTGGCCGCGCTGTAACCCCTTCCGAGAAAACCGCCCCGAATCGCCCGCACCGCCCGCAGGGCGCGCCGACGACGCCACTCGCGCGAGCCCCGGCGCCACCCGGGCCCCGAGAGGATCCATGCGCACTCCGGTCGACATCGCCTCGCTCCCCTCCCACTTCGACTCCGTCGCCGCGGAGCAGAAGTGGGACGAGCAGTGGGCCCAGGACGGCACCTACCGCTTCGACGAGCAGGCCGCGGGCCCGCGCTACGTCGTCGACACGCCGCCGCCCACCGTCTCCGGCTCGCTCCACGTCGGCCACGTGTTCAGCTACACGCAGACCGACGTGCTGGCCCGCCACCGCCGGATGCAGGGCCGCAACGTGTTCTACCCGATGGGCTGGGACGACAACGGCCTGCCGACCGAGCGCCGGGTGCAGAACTACTTCCACGTGCGCTGCGAGGCGGGCGTGCCGTCGCAGCCGGACCGCCGCTTCGAGATGGCGGACGACGCGAAGCGCAAGGCCGAGCCGCCGACGAAGGTCTCGCGCGCCGACTTCATCGAGCTGTGCCTGCAGCTCACCCACGAGGACGAGAAGGCGTTCAAGGCGCTGTGGCAGCGCCTCGCGCTGTCGGTCGACTGGGCGCTCGAGTACTCGACGATCTCGAAGCACTCGCGGCGCATGGCCCAGCTCTCGTTCCTGGACCTCGTGAAGAAGGGGGAGGCCTACAGTCACGAGGCGCCCACCATGTGGGACGTCGACTTCCGGACGGCGGTGGCCCAGGCCGAGGTCGAAGACCGTCCCATGCGCGGCGCGTACCACGACCTGCGCTTCGGCGTGAAGGGCTCGGAGGAGAGCTTCGTCATCTCGACGACGCGGCCCGAGCTGCTGCCCGCCTGCGTCGGCGTCGCCGCCCACCCCGAGGACGAGCGCTACAAGCCGCTGTTCGGACGCGAGGCGGTCACGCCGCTGTTCCGGGTCCCGGTGCGCATCTTCCCGAGCCCGCTGGTCGACCCGGAGAAGGGCACCGGCATCCTGATGGTCTGCACCTTCGGCGACGCGACGGACGTGATCTGGTGGCGCGACGAGAAGCTGCCGCTGCGCCAGATCGTCGACCGCGGCGGCCGGCTCGAGAAGGTCGTCTTCGGCAGCGAGGGCTGGCCCAGCGAGCAGCCGGAGGCGGCCAACGCGTACTACGAGCGCCTGGCCGGGCAGACGGTGAAGGAGGCGCAGAAGCGGATCGTCGAGTCGCTGCGCGATCCCGCCGGCTCCGCGACCTCGGTCCACGAGGCGCCGCTGCAGGCCGAGCCCAAGGTGATCGAGCACCCGGTGAAGTTCTTCGAGAAGGGCGACCGTCCGCTCGAGTTCATCACCACCCGCCAGTGGTTCGTGCGGGTGCTGGCCCACAAGCAGGAGCTGATCGAGGCCGGCGACCGCATCGCCTGGCACCCGGACTTCATGCGGCTGCGGTTCAAGAACTGGACCGAGAACCTGAACCTCGACTGGTGCATCAGCCGCCAGCGCTACTTCGGCGTGCCGTTCCCGGTCTGGTACCCGCTCGACGCCGCGGGCCGACCCGACTACGAGCGCCCGATCGTCGCCGACCCGGAGTCGATGCCGGTCGATCCGACGACGGACGTGCCGAAGGGCTACGCCGAGGCGCAGCGCGACCAGCCCGGCGGCTTCACCGCCGAGAGCGACGTGTTCGACACCTGGTTCACGTCGTCGCTGACGCCGCAACTCGCGACCGGCTGGACCGACCAGCCGCAGCGCCACGCGCAGCTGTTCCCGATGGACGTGCGCCCGCAGAGCCACGAGATCATCCGCACCTGGGCCTTCTACACGATCGCCAAGGCGTGGCTGCACGAGCGCGAGATCCCGTGGCGCAACGTCGCCATCTCCGGCTGGGTGCTCGACCCCGACCGCAAGAAGATGTCGAAGAGCAAGGGCAACGTGCTGACGCCGATCGGCCTGCTCGACAAGTACGGCTCCGACGCCGTGCGCTACTGGTCGCTCTCGGCGCGGCTCGGCGTCGACACCGCCTTCGACGAGAAGGTGCTGACCGTCGGCCGCCGCCTGGTCACCAAGCTCTTCAACGCCGGCAAGCTGGTGCTGGGGCTGGAAGGCGCGGCGGGATCGGCGGCGGCGATCACGCATCCCGTGGACAAGGGCTTCCAGTTCCGGCTCCGCGAGACCGTGGAACGCGCCTCGGCGGCGCTCGAGGAGATGGACTACGCGACCGCGCTCGACCACGTGGAGCGCTTCTTCTGGAGCCGCTTCACGGACGCCTACCTCGAGCTCGTGAAGGGACGTGCCCGCGACGAGCAGGACGCGGCCGGCCGGGCGAGTGCGGTGGCCTCGCTGCGGCTCGGCCTGCACGCGCTGCTGCGGCTGCTGGCGCCGTACCTGCCGTACGTGACCGAGGAGGTCTGGTCGTGGCGCTTCGCGGCCGACCCCGGCGCCTCGCCGAGCGTGCACCGCGCCGCGTGGCCCGTGGCCGCGGAGTGGGACGCGGTCGGCGCGACGCTCGACGACGCGGCCGCCTTCGACGCCGTCGCTGCCGCGCTCGAGACGGTGCACCGCGCAAAGACCGCCGCCCAGGCCTCGGTCGGGCGCCATCTCGCGCGCCTGGTGCTGCGCGCGGACCCGGAGACGTCGCGCGCGCTCGGCCACGGCCTCGGCGACCTGGCAGCCGCCACCCGAGCGCCGCGCGTCGAGCTCGAAACCGAAACCGGCGCCGAGCTGTCGGTCAGCGCGATCGAGCTGGCACCGCAGCCGCCGGCGGGCGACAAGGCGGGCGCAAACTAGCCACGTCTCTCGCCGGAGGGGAGGTCATGACCCACACGGCCCCGATGCTGGACCCGCGGCGGATCCACGCCGCGGTCGTGCGGGCGCTGGAGGAGGACCTCGGCGGCGGCGACGCCACCGCGCGGGCGTGCGTCACGGAAGGCGCGGTGGGAGCCGGCGCGCTGCTGACCCGCGAGCCCTGTGTCGTGGCCGGGCTCGACGCCGCCGCGCTCGCCTTCCGCCATCTCGATCCCGAGTTCCACTGGCAGGGAGCGCTGGCCGACGGCCTCGAGGCTGCCGCCGGAGTCGAGCTGGCGCGGGTCCACGGCCGCGCGCGCGCGCTGATCTCCGCCGGGCGCGTCGCGGTCAACCTGCTGGGGCGGCTGTCCGGCATCGCGACGCTGACGCGGCGCTACGTGGAGGCGCTGGCCGGCACCCGCGCGCGGGTGCGGGGCACTCGCTTCGGCACGCCCGGCCTGCGCTTCCTGGAGAGCCACGCGATCGAGCTGGGCGGGGGCGAAGCGCCGCGCCACGGGCTCGACGCCGGGTTCCGCGTCCACGGCTGGCACGCTGCTGCGGCCGGGAGCATGGGGGCCGCGGTGCGGCTCGCGGTCGCAGCCGCGGCCGGCCGCGAGGTGGCGGCGGCGCTGCGCCACTTCGAGGAGATCCCCGAGGCGCTCGAGGCGGGTGCCGCTTCTCTCGCGCTGCCGGAGCTGACCCTGCTGCAGGTGCGCGACGCCGTCGCGCTGGTCGCGGGACGCGCCGCCGTCGAGGCCACTGCCGGCGACCCCGCCGAAGCGCGGGCGCTGGCCGAAGCCGGCGTCGACGTCGTGCGCGTCCCGGCCCTGACGATGGCCGCTCCGCACGCCGCGATCGTCTTCGAGGCGGTCGAGTGACGGCCCACGCCGTCGACGTCGAGGTCGCGGCCGCCCTCTCGGCGCGCGGCATCGACTGGCCGGCGCCGCTCTGGTTCGCCGCGGAGATCGGTTCGACCAACGACGCGCTGCGCGGCGTGGACGCGGCGCCGTGGACGTCGCTGCGCGCCGGCCGGCAGAGCGGCGGTCGCGGTCGCCACGGCAACGCCTGGCAGTCGCCGCCCGGCAACCTTTATCTCTCGATCGCGCTGCCGACGACGTTGCCGCAGGAGCGTGGCCCGCTGCTGTCGCTGGCGGCCGGCGTCGCCCTGGTGGAGGCGCTCGCGGAGCTGGGGGCGCCCGACGACGTGCGGCTCAAGTGGCCGAACGACGTGTGGTGGTGCGAGCGCAAGCTGGCGGGGCTGCTGCTCGACGCCAGCAGCTCGCCGCGCGGGCTCGAGTCGCTCGTGCTCGGCATCGGCGTGAACGTGCTGCAGGCGCCCGCGGCCACCGACCCGCCGGCGGCGCGGCTCGACGACCTGGTTCCGGTCCCGGTGGCGCCCGGAGACGTCGCCGCGGCGCTGCTGGCGCGGATCCGCGATTGGTATGATCGCGCGGCCAACGGGCCGCCCGAGGGCGTGACGCGGGCCTTCGAGGAGCGCGCGCTCGAGTGGTGGGGGCGGCCGGTGCGGGTGAAGCAGGACGGCCGCGAGCGGCGCGGCGTGGCGCGCGGCCTGGACGCGCGCGGCGCGCTGCTGCTGGAGACGGCGGACGGGATCGAGGCCGTGCTCGCCGGCGACGCGCGGGCGCTGCGAGCGGGGGAGTGAAGCGATGGCCGAGCTGCTGCTGACGATCGACGTCGGCAACACCAACACGGTCTTCGGCGCGCACCGCGGCGAGGAGCTGCGGGCGCACTGGCGGCTGACCACCCGCCGCGAGCAGACGGCCGACGAGTACGGCGTGCTGGTCCGCAACCTGTTCGCCAACTCCGGCATCGACCCCGCCGAGATCGGCGGCGTGGCGCTCGCCAGCGTCGTGCCGCCGCTGACCTCGGTGCTGGTCGCGCTCTCGCGGCAGTACCTCGGCCACGACCCGCTGGTGGTCGACCCGACGGTCGACACCGGGATGCCGGTGCTGTACGAGCCGCCGGGCGACGTCGGCGCCGACCGCATCGTGAACGGCGTCGCGGCGCTGGCGCTGTTCGGCGGGCCCGTGATCGTCGTCGACTTCGGAACCGCGACCACGTTCGACGTGGTGACCCGCGCGGGCGAGTACCTCGGCGGCGTGATCGTGCCCGGCGTGGGCATCAGCGCCGACGCGCTGTTCCAGCGCGCCGCCCGGCTGCCGCGGGTCGAGGTCCGCAACCCCGGCCGCGTCGTCGGCCGCTCCACGGTCGGCTCGATGCAGTCGGGCCTCTACTTCGGGTACTGCGGCATGGTCGAGGCGCTGCTCGCGCGCATCCGCGGCGAGCTCGGCGAGCGGGTGCGGGTGGTCGCCACCGGCGGCCTGGCGGAGACGCTGGCGCGCGACATCCCGTCGATCGAGGTCGTCGATCCCTGGCTCACGCTGACGGGCCTGCGGCTGATCTACGAGCGCAACCGTCGACGCTAGCGGCGTGGACGCCGAGCACAGCGAGATCGAGTACTACCGCGCGGTCGAGGACTACTTCGTCTCGCGCCGCGGCGACCCGCTGTTCTTCTCCAACCCCGACTGGCTGCTCGTCCACGAGTGGCGCCGCGCCGGCTGGCCGCTGCGCGTCGTCCTGCGCGGCATCGCCGACGCCTTCGAGGGGCACGCCCACTCGTGGGCCCGCGGCCGCAAGGTGGGCAGCCTGGCCTACTGCAAGCTCGCGGTCGAGGGCGCGGCCGAGCGCTGGAAGCGCGCCGTCGACGCCGGCGCGCCCGACGCGGACGAAGCCCTCGGGCGGCTGCCGGCGCTGGCCCAGGCGCTGGCCGCGGCGCGGGCCGAGGGGCCGGAACTCGAGCAGGCGCTGCTCGCCGCGCAGCGCGCGGTCTCGGCGGCCCAGCGCACGCCGGGGCAGCCACTCGAACAGGTGGAGCAGGCGCTGGCGGCCGTCGAGGGGCCGCTCGTCGAGGCCGTCGCTCGCGCGCGTCCGGAGGCGGCCACGGAGGCCGACGCCGAGGTCGAGCGCGACCTCGCTCCCTACGCGAAGCGGATCCCCGCGAAGGTGCTGGCGCAGGTCCGCCACGACGCACGGACCGCGCGCCTGCTGGCGATCGTCGGTTTGCCGCGGCTCTCGGTGTTCCATTGAAGCCGGGCGACGTCGTCGAACTCGTCGTGGAGAAGGGCGTCTACCGCGGCCGCGGGCTGGCACGCGAGGGCGGCCGGGTGGTGTTCGTGGCCGGCGCACTCCCCGGCGACCGCGTGCGGGCCCGGGTCGAGAAGGTCAAGCGCGACTGGGCGGAGGCTCGCATCGAGCGCCTGGAAGCGCCTTCTCCGCAGCGGCGGCCGGCCCCCTGCGCCCACGCCGCGCGCTGCGGGGGCTGCGCCTACCAGGAACTCGCGCCCTCGGCGCAGGTCGAGCTCAAGCGCGGGATCCTGGTCGAGTCGCTGGAGCGCGCGCGGGTCCCGCTCGCGGGCGTCGAGGTCGGCGTCACCGCCTCGCCCGAGGCGGGCTGGCGCTGGCGGGGGCGGATGCACGTCGACTGGATCGCCGGCCGCCCGCGCCTCGGCTTCCGCGAGGAGGGAGCGCACGTCCTGGTCGACGTCGAGCGCTGCCTGCAGTTCACGCCGGGTTTGCAGGCCCTGGCGGACGAACTGCGGAACGGGCTCGTCGCCGATCCCGGCGGGCTGTCAGGCGTGCGCGAGGTGCGGCTCGCGGAAGGCGGCGACGGCGTCACGCGCGTGGCGGCGCTCGCGGTCGAGGGCCGCCTCGAGCCGGGCGCCGCGGCGCGCCTCGCGGAGCGGGTCCCGGGCGCCACGGGCCTCGGTTGGCAGGGTTCGGATCCGGGAGCGCCGTTCGTGCGGATCGCGGGCGAGCCGTGCGTCTTCACGCCGCGGCCGGAGGGCGTCCTGCGCAGTCACGTGCTCTCCTTCTTCCAGGGCAACGCGGCGCGCCTCGACGCGCTCGTCCTGCGAGCGCTCGAGACGGTCTCCGGGGCGGACCGCGTGCTCGAGCTCTACGCGGGCGTCGGCCTGTTCACGCTGCCGCTGGCGCGGCGAACCAGCCACGTGCGCGCGGTCGAGGCCGCGCCGTGGGCCGTGGAAGACGCGCGCCACAATCTTGCGGAACACCCCACGGTGCAACTGGTCGAGGACGACGTGCTGCGCGACGCCCACGCCTGGGCCCGCGGCCGCTTCGACGCCGCGCTGCTCGATCCGCCGCGGGCGGGAGCCGGTCCCGAGGTCGTCGACGCGCTGGCCCGCGCGCGCGTCGGGCGCATCGGCTACGTGTCGTGCGACCCGACCACGCTGGCCCGCGACCTGCGCCGGCTGGGCGACCACGGGTTCGCCCTGCGCTCGCTGCACCTGCTGGACCTGTTCCCCGACACGTTCCACCTCGAGGCCGTCGCCGCGCTCGAGCGCTGACCGCACGGCGCAGGAAGCGTCACAGCGCGGGCCCACGGCGACGCGGGTCGAGCCGATCCTCACGCCGTGTCGCGACCGTTGCCGCCGATCGCCGTGCTCTTCTGGCTCGGGACCTGGCTCGCCGACCTCGACGCCAGTGCGGAGCCGCTGCAGCTGGCGGCGCTGGCCGTGGCCGGGCTCGCCCTCGGCGTCGGCGCGATCGAGCGAGGCGCGCCGCGTGCCGGGTTCGTCGCCCTGCTCGCGGCGGCCCTCGCACTCGGCGCGACGGCCGGCCTGGCCGAGCGGCGCGCCTTCGAGTCGAACCCGCTGCGGCGCGCGATTGGCGAGGAAGCCGGGCCCGTGCACGTCGCCGGGCGCGTGGTCACCGACGGGCGGGCGATCGCCGGCGAGGCGCGCGTCGTCGTCGACGTGGCGCGGTTCCGCGCGGGGCGCGCGGAGAAACCGCTGGCGGGCCGGGTGGCGCTCCGGATCGCCGCAGCGCCCGAGGGGTTCGCGCTCGCAGCGGGACAGGAGTTCGAGGCGTGGGCCCGGCTTTGGCGGCCCTCCAGTTCGCCGCAGCCGGGGGCCTTCGACCTCGCGGGCCTGTACCGGCGCGACGGCACCCACCTCTCGGGATCGGTCAAGTCCGCGCGCCTCGTGGAGGCGGCGCCGGGGCGGCCAGGCCTCTGGACGACGCTGGCCGCGATCCGGGCGGACGCGCGGGAGCGCATCGAGCGCCACGTGCGCCCCGGCCCGGCCACGGCGCTGACGCTGGCGATGGTGCTCGGCGATCGCGCCGCGCTGGACGACTCCGTCGAGGAGGACTTCCGCCGCGCCGGCACGTTCCACGTGCTCGCGCTTTCCGGGGCGCAGGTCGCGTTCGTCGCCGCGGCGATCGTGTGGATGGCCGTGCGGGCGGGGCTCGGGCCCTGGGCGCAGTTCGCGCTGGCGGCGCCGACGGTGATCTTCTACGCGCTGCTCGTCGGGGCGGACGTGCCGGTGATGCGGGCGGCGTTCGGGGCGGCCGTCGCGCTGCTGGGCCGCGCCCTGGACCAGCGCGCGGACGGTCTGCACCTGCTCGCCGTGGCGCTGCTCGCATGGGTCGCCCTCTTCCCCGCGCAGGCCGGCGACCTGGGCTGCCAGCTCTCGTTTCTGGCGACGGCCGGGCTGGTGCTGCTGACCCGGCCGCTGGCGCGGCGCCTGCCGGGAGGCGAGCGGCCCTTCGGGCTGGCGCTCGCCGGGTCGCTGGCGGCGCAGTGGGCGCTGCTGCCGCTCGCGGTCGCGCGTTTCCATCGGCTGGCCGTGATGGCGCCGCTGCTGAACCTCGCGGCGGTGCCGCTGGCGACGGCGCTGCTCGCGCTCGGCGTGGGGGTGTGGGCCAGCGACGTCGCGTGGCCGCCGCTGGCCGCGGCGCTGGGCGCGCTGACCAGCGCCTGCGCCGAGCTGTTGCTGTGGTCGTCGCGGCTCGCGCCCGTCGCACTCGACGCGCGGCTGCCGGCGCCGGCGGCATGGGCGGTCTCGTTGCACTTCGTCGGCCTGGCGGTGCTGGCGTTCCTGCCGGGGCGCCAGCGCGCTGCACTGCGGGTGATGGCCCTCGCGGGGGCCGGGCTGGTGCTGGCGCAGGGGCCGCACCCGCTGGGCGTCCTGAGGCTGACGGCGCTCGAGGTGGGACACGGCGACGCGCTGCTGCTCGAGTTGCCGGGCGGCGAGCGCTGGATGGTCGACGCCGGCGGCGTGGCGCTTCCGCGTGGCGAGGCGAACTTCGGCGAGCGCGTGCTGGGCCCGCTGCTGTGGGCGCGGGGCATCCGCCGCCTCGATGGGCTGGTCGTCACCCACGCCCATCCCGACCACGCCGGGGGGGCGGCCTTCCTGCGCCAGGCCTTCGGCGTGCGTGACGTGGTCCTCGGGCCCTGGCCGCCGGGTGACCAGCGGGTGAGGCGGCTCGCGGGGGCGCTCGCGGGGGCGAACCAGCGTGTGGTCGTCGCCGGCGCCCGCGTCGAGTGGAAGGGCGTCGAGGTCGACGTGCTGGGGCCAGTCCGGCCCCGGCGGGCGCCGCTCGCGGTGCGCAACGACGACTCGATCGTGCTGCGGGTGCGGTTCGGCCGCGTCTGCCTGCTGCTGACGGGGGACGCCGAGAGCGGCGCCGAAGCGGCGCTCCGCCCGGGGCGTTGCGACGTCCTCAAGGTCGGTCACCACGGGAGCCGGACCAGCACCGGCGACGCGCTGCTCGGAGCGGTTCGGCCCGGGGTCGCCCTGGTTTCGGCGGGGCGCCGGGACCTGTTCGGCCACCCGCACCCCGAGGTCGTCGCGCGGCTGCGCGCGGCCCGGGCCCAGGTCCTGCAGACGCCGCGTCACGGTGCCATCCGCGTGGAGACCGACGGCGCCGTGTTGCGCGTGTCCGCCTCCGCTCCACCGTGAGCCCGGTCACGTGCTAAGATCCGCCGCACGCAAGGGTTAGGCAGGCGTTCGTCATCGTGATCCGGCGGGGAGTGCATGACCGACGAGAGACCCTTCACCGTTAGGGACCGCAGGAACTTCACGGCCGATGGAGAGTTGCGCTCCGAGACAGCCGAACCCGCGCCGGCGCCGCCGCCGGCGTCCGAGCCGGCGCCGGCTGCCGATCTCCCGCCCGGCGGCGAGGCCACGCTCGAGGCGCTCTTCGCCGACCTCGCCGCGGCCGTCGCCTTTCACCTGGGCCTGATGGGGGAAGGGGGCGAGGCCGGGGAGGACGCGCCGAAGGTCGACCTGGCTGCCGCCCGCCACGCGATCTCGATGCTGGAACTGCTGCAGAGCAAGACCCAGGGCAACCGCACGCCGCGAGAGGACCAGGTGCTGGAGCGGCTGCTGTTCGAGTTGCGGATGGCGTGGATGTCGCGCGCGCGGGGGGGTGCGGCGTGAGCGCCCGCGGCTGGCTGGCTGCGCTGCTGCTCCTGGCGCTGCCGCTGCGGGCGCAGGACCCGGCCGCGAGCCCGGCTTCCGACGCGCCGGCCGTGATCGACGTGGCGTCGCAACTGCCGCCGGCAGCCGCGGGCTTCGAGGGCCTCCTCGCCGACTACGCCCGCGAGGACCGCGCCGGCAACTCGGCCGCGACCGAAGGCGTCTTCGAGGAGATGCGGCGGCTCCGCATCGAGCGCAACGTCGAGAGCCTGACTGTGCCGGCGCTCGGCCTGGTGATGCTCGGTCACGAGCGGCTGGGCAAGGGAGACGCCGACGCCGCCCGCGCCCATTTCGAGCGCGCCGCGGCGCTGGACCCGCACCTCGCGGATGCCCACTTCGGCCTGGCGCAGGCTGCGGGGATCCCGGGCGGAGTCGGCCACGTCGTCAGCGGGATCCTGGCCCGCTCGTCGGCGCCGGGCGGCCGCTTGCACCTGCGGGCCTCGATCGTCAGCGTGGGCCTGTTGGCCGTGTTCGGGGCCGCCTGGGTGCTGGGGGCGGGCCTGCTGATCCGATACGGCGGGCTGCTGCTCCACGACATCGAGGAGCACCTGGGACCCGATCGCCCGCGGGTGGTGGCGCGCGGCGTGTTCGTGCTGCTGCTGCTGCTGCCCTGCGTCGCCCTGTTCGGCTGGGGCTACCTGCCCCTGTGGTGGACGGCGCTGCTGATCGTGTACATGGCACCGACGGAGCAGGGAATCACGCTGGGCGCGTGGCTGCTGCTCGCGGCCCTCGGCCCGCTCACCGACGGCGTCGCCGCGGGCACGGCCGCGCGCCGCGCGCCGCTCTACGCCGAGGCGCTGGATGCCGTGTCGGGAGCGGGGCAGAGCCACACGATCGACGCGCTCGCCGCAGCCTCGACCGCAGCGCCGGACGATCGCGAGCTGCGGCACCTGCTTGGCCTGGCGCTGCGCAAGGCCGGGCGCGAGACGGAGGCGATGGCGCTCTACCGCGAGCTCGAGCAGAAGGATCCGCGCGACTTCCTCGCCATCAACAACCTCGGCAACCTCTACTTCGCGGCGGGCAACTTCACCGCGGCCATCGATCTCTACGCCCGGGCGGCCGAGCACGCCCCGGCGGGGCGCACCAGGGCCACCGTCCTGTACAACAAGGCGCTCGCCCATTTCAACAAGCTCGAAGGCGAGCCCGCCAAGGAAGTGCGCAGCCAGGCCGACGCGGCGGCCCCGGGCCTGCCGATCGAGCTCGAGAACCGCTGGCGCTACGAGAAGGACGGCGCGGTGACCAGCGTCGTCGTCGACCTCGCCCCGGATCTGGCGAAGCGAAGAGGCGGCGACGGCTCCGCCCCGGCGCTCGGGCTGGTCAACCGCTTCAGCGCTGCGCTGCTCGTCTTCGGCGCGGCGGCCTTCGCCGTCGCGCGCTGGCGCGGCAGCCGGATCTTCACCCTGCGCTGCGTGAAGTGCGGCTCGGTGTTCTGCAAGCTGTGCCACCTCGGAGCGAAGAAGAAGGGCGGTGGCGCGTCGAGCGATGCGCCGCTGCCGCTGTGCACGCCGTGCCTCCATCTCTTCGTCGTCAAGGACGGCGTGTCGGGCCCTGCGCGCAACGCCAAGCTGCGGGACGTCGAGGCCGAGGAGGGGCGACGGATGAGAACCTTCCGGGTACTGTCGCTGTTCGTGCCGGGCGCGGGGCAGGTGTTCGGCCAGGCCACCGCGGTCGGCCTCGTGCTCGCCCTGGTGTGGTTCGGGGCGCTGACGGTGCTGTGGCTGCCCGGGCGGCTGATCGAGGTGACGCTCGTGCCGGCGGTCTCGTGGGGAGCCTGGGCCCTGGTGCTGGCAGCCCCGCTGGCCGCGCTCGCCTGGGTGCTCGCACAACTGCTGAAGCCCAGTTTCCAGTTCGACGTCAAGGCGGCCGCGCGGCGGCCCGTGGCGCGGCGCGGCTAGGGGGCCAGGGTGGCGCTCTCGGGATCGATCAAGGACTTCGGGCTTCCCGACATCTTCCAGTTGATCGGGCTGCAGCGGAAGACCGGAACCCTCACCCTCAAGCGCGAGGGCGAGCAGGTGACGGTCATGTTCGAGAACGGCATGGTCGTCGCCTCGGACACGGTGGGCAAGCGCCTCGAGGACAAGCTCGGCCACGTGCTGGTGAAGACCGGCCGCCTGACCCGCGAGCGGCTCGAAGAAGCGCTCGGCGTCCAGAAGCAGACCCTCCAGCGGCTGGGCAAGGTCCTGGTCGACACCGGCGCGCTCTCCGCAACCGACCTGAAGCAGGCGCTCGCCATCCAGGTGCAGCAGACGCTGTTCCGGCTGTTCCGCTGGAAGGAGGGCGAGTACAACTTCGACTCGACCGACACCGTCGACTACGACCGGGACAACGCCAACCCCATGAGCGCGGACTTCATCCTCATGGAAGGCATCCGGATGGTGGACGAGTGGCCCATCATCGAGAAGAAGATCCCGTCGATGGACCTCGTCTTCAAGAGCGCGGTCGACCCGCGCCTGGTCGAGGTCTCCGGCGCCGGCGAAGACGGCGGGCTCGACGACATGTTCGCCGGCATGGGGGGCGGTGGAGACACCGGCCGCGTCGCCACCGGGCCTGCCGCCGCCTCGAAGATCAAGCTGACCCCCGAGGAGCACCGCGTGTACCAGCACGTGGACGGCTCGGCCACCGTGCAGCAGGTGGTCGACTCG
This sequence comes from Vicinamibacteria bacterium, assembly GCA_025994075.1. GTDB lineage: Bacteria > Acidobacteriota > Vicinamibacteria > Fen-336 > Fen-336 > WYBL01. Next base: position 130,338 of record JAMQGV010000015.1, on the reverse strand, counting down.
GTCGGCGCGCTCGAGTTCGAGGTCTGCCGCACGCTGTTCGACCTCCTGAACCGCAACATCATCGCGCCCGCCGGCAAGGGCGCGGCCCGCGGTGCCCACGTCCAGGAGGAGGAGGCCGCGGCCTCGCCGGTCCTCGGCTACGTGGCGCTCGCGGCGGCCGTGCTGCTGACGCTGGTCGCGGCGGGCCTCAACCGCGGGGCGGCCTTCGCCGTGCCGGGCCTCGGCTCGGCTCTGGCGCCGCAGGTGGAGGCGCTGGGCGAAGACGCCACGCGCGCCCGCCTGGAGCGCGTGGACGAGGCGATCCGCTCGTTCGCCCTGGTCGGCGGCGCGGCCCCCACCCGACTCGAGGAACTGGTCGAGGCCGGCCTCGTCGACGCCCGTCACCTGCGGGCCGTGGACGGCCGTCCGTTCACGTACGCGCCGTCGGGCGACGGCTACACGCTGGGGATCGGCGAGGCCGACCCCAACGCGCTTCGGCGGACGCTCTCGCGGGCGCGCTAGCGCTCGGCCGTGCAGTGGCAGGGCCCCGGGGCCTCCGACCCGGAGCGGCGTCCGGCGGCTCTCGCGGTCGGCAACTTCGACGGCGTGCACCGCGGCCACCAGGAGCTGGTGCGCCGGGTGCTCGCGGCGGCCGGGAGCGAACTGGCGCCCGCGGCGCTGACCTTCGAACCCCACCCGTCCCGGGTGCTGGCCCCCGAGCGTGCGCCGGCCGCGCTGATGACGCTCGCGCAGAAGGTCGAGGCGCTGGTGGGGCTGGGCCTGCCGCGGGTGGCGGTGCTGCCGTTCGACGAAGCCCTGGCGGCGCTGCCGGCCGAGGACTTCGCCCGCGAACTGCTGGGCGAGCGTCTGAACGCGCGCCTGGTCGTGGTCGGGACGGGCTTCCGGTTCGGCCGCGGACGCAGCGGCGACGTGGAGGCCCTCGCGCGGCTCGGACGCGACTGCGGCTTCGAGGTGCGCGCGGTCGAGAACGTCTCCGACGAGGGCGCTCCGATCTCCTCGACCCGGGTGCGGGAGGCCGTCGCGCGCGGCGCGGTGGACGCCGCCGGGCGGCTGCTGGGCCGGCTGCTCTTCGTGGACGGGGAAGTGGTGCGCGGCGACGGGCGTGCGCGCGGCCTCGGCTTCCCGACAGCCAACGTCCAGCCCTACAACGAGCTGCTGCCGGGCAACGGCGTCTACGCGGTGTGGGTGCGGCTGCCCGAGGGCGTGGTCGTGCCCGGAGTGGCGAACATCGGCCGGCGTCCCACGTTCGGAGGCAACGAGGTGCGGCTGGAGGCCCACCTGTTCGACCTCGAGCGCGATCTCTACGGCGAGAAGGTCCGCGTCGCCTTCAGCCTCCGGCTGCGCGAGGAGCGCCGATTCTCGGGGCCCGACGCGCTCCGGGCCCAGATCGTCGCCGACGCCGGCGAGGCCCGCCGCGTGCTCGGCGGGGCCGCGGCTCCCGCGTTATAGTCCGGGGCGAGATGGCCGAACTGCAGGTCGACGCGCGCGACGAAGGCGCGGTGCGGGTGATCACGCCCCGCGGCTTCGTCAACGCCCACACGGCCCCGGAGTTCGAGGGCGCCCTGCGACGCGCGCTCGGCGAAGGCCGGGTGCGGATCGTGGTCGACTGCTCGGCCCTCGCCTACATCGCGAGCGCGGGCCTCGGCGCGATGATGGGGACGATCGAGGAGATCCGCGAGGCCGGCGGCGACCTGCGGGTGGCGGAGCTCAACGACACGGTCCGCAACATCTTCGAGATCCTCGGGTTGCACCACCTCTACCGCGTGTTCCCGACGGCGATCGAGGCCGTCGGCAGCTACGCCGGGGGCGACGCCTCCTGAGCCCGGAACGGCCCGCTCGCCCCCGGTCGCGGACGCGGCCGACCGTCGCCCTCGGCTTCCCGGCCCACACCCGCTACCTCTCCCTCGTGCGCGAGACCGCTCGCTCCATGGCCGAAGCGGCCGGCTTCGCGACGGCGGACGCCGACGCGGTCGCGCTGGCCACGGACGAGGCCGTCGCCAACGTCGTCGAGCACGCCTACGCGGGCCGTCCCGGCGGCCCGGTGCAGGTCCGCTTCGCGCTGCGCCCGGACGAACTGCGAGTCGAGGTGGTCGACCAGGGCGTGACGGTCGACCCGCGCGCGATGCCGCGGGTCGACGCCGTGCGCTACGCGGCCGAGCGGCGCCGCGGTGGCTTCGGCGTGCACCTGATGACGCGGCTGATGGACTCGGTGACCTACCGACGCTCGGGCCGCAGCAACGTGTGCTGCCTGCAGAAACGCCGGCCCGCCGGCCCGCACCGATGAAGGGCGCGAGCGAGCTGGCCCGGCTGCTGGAGGCGTTGCCCGCCATGAGCAGCGACGAGGCGGCCCACGCGGCGACGCTCGAGCTGGCCGAGCGGTTGACCGGGGCGTCGTCGCTCGCGCTGTTCGCCGCCGAAGGCGAAGGGCTTCGCCTGCGGGCGGCGCGGGGCGTCGCCGCCCGCGAGGCTTCGTCCGCCGTGCGCCTGGAGACCGCGCAGGTCGACGAGCCGGGGCCGCTGCCGCTGGGCCTCGACCGCCTGCTCGCCGTGCGCCATGCCGACCGCCTGGTGGGGGCCCTCGGCTTCGGCGGGGGAGATGCGGACGCGCCCGCGCTGCCGGCGCTGTGCGGCCTGCTCGGCGAGCGGCTGGGGCCGCAGCGGGCCGACGACGAGGTGCGCCGCCTGAACCAGCGGCTGTCGGTGAAGGTGTTCCAGCTCAAGACGCTGTTCGAGATCACCCGCGAGCTGGCCGCCAGCGGCGAGGAGGCCGGCGTCGTCAACGTCGCGCTCTCGACGCTGATGGGCCACCTCGTCGTCTCCCGCGCCGCGCTCTACCTCGCGGGCGGCGAGGGGCTGACCCTGGCCGGCGCCAAGGGCGTGCGCTCGACGTCGGCCCGGGCCTTTTCGGCGGCCGCGAGCGCGCCGCTGCTCGCGCTGCTGGAGCGGCCGACGGCCGTCGAGGAGCTGCCCCCGGGGGAGCCGCGGGAGGGGCTGGCGGAGATGCGGCTCGCGACCGTGATCCCGCTGCGCATCGGGGCGCGCCCCGAGGGCTTCTTCGCGATCGGCCCGCGGATCTCGGGGGCGCCGGCATCCGACGAGGACCTCGACTTCGCGGCCACGCTCGGCCAGCAGGCGCTGGCCGCGCTCGACACCCTGCGCCTGCAGCGGGTGAGGCTGTCCAAGGAGCGCCAGGATCGCGAGCTGCAGATCGCCCGCGAGATCCAGGGCAGCCTGTTCCCGCGCGGCTGCCCCCGGCTGCCGGGCTACGAGCTGGCGGCGGCGAGCGACTCCTGCTACGAGGTCGGCGGCGACCTGTTCGACTACATCCCGCTGCCAGAAGGACGGCTCGCGCTGGCGGTGGCCGACATCTCGGGCAAGGGCACGCCGGCCAGCCTGCTGATGGCGTCGCTCCACGCGTCGCTGCGGGCGCTGGCCGGGTCGCTGCCGATCGACCGCCTGATGGTCCGCCTCAACCGCTTCCTGTGCGAGAGCACGTCGCCCTCGAAGTACGTCACGCTCTTCTACGCGGAGCTCGACCCCGCGAGCGGCCGCCTGCAGTACGCGAGCGCCGGGCACGTGCCGCCGTTCCTGCTGCGCGCCGACGGAGGCGTGACGCGACTCGACCGCGGGGCGCCGGTGCTCGGTCTGCTGGAGGAGATCGGCTGCGAGGTGGGCGAGCTGCAACTCGCCCCGGGAGACGTGATCGCGGCGGTCACCGACGGGGCGACCGAGGCCCAGGACGCGGGCGGCAACGAGTGGGGCGACGAGCGCCTGGTGCGCGCGCTGCAGGCGCGCCGCGGGCAGGGGGCCGCCGCGCTGCTTTCGGGCGTGGTCGAAGGAGTGAGAAGCTGGACGGGGGCGGCGGGCTGCACCGACGACCTGACCGTCCTGGTCCTGAAGGCAACGGAGAGATGAGCTTTCGCCTGTACAACACGCTGAGCGGACAGGTCGAGGATCTGCGACCGCTGTCGCCGCCCGAGGTGCGGATGTACGCCTGCGGGCCGACCGTCTACGCCCGCGCCCACATCGGCAACTTCCGCACCTTCGTCGCCAACGACGTGTTGCGCCGCGCGCTTTCCTACGGCGGCTACCGCGTGCGCGGCGTGATGAACCTGACCGACGTCGACGACCGCATCATCAAGCTGGCCGCCGAGGCCGGCCAGGAGATCGGGCCCTTCACGTCCGCCCACATCGCCGCCTTCCGGGAGGACATGAAGGCGCTGCGGCTCGAGCCGCCCGAGGTGGTGCCGAAGGCCACCGAGCACATCCCCGAGATGGTCGAGCTGATCCAGAAGCTGATCGAGCGGGGGCACACCTACGTCGCCGACGGCAGCGTCTACTTCCGGATCGGCTCGTTCCCGGCCTACGGGCGGCTTGCGCGCCTGGACGTGTCCGGCATGAAGGCGGGCGCCCGCGTCGACACCGACAAGTACGAGAAGGAAGACGCCCGCGACTTCGTGCTGTGGAAGCTCAAGGCCGACGAGCCGGCGTGGGCGCAGTGGGACGCGCCGTTCGGGAAGGGCCGGCCCGGCTGGCACATCGAGTGCTCGGCGATGGGCATGAAGTACCTCGGCGAGACGTTCGACATCCACTGCGGCGGCGTCGACCTGATCTTCCCGCACCACGAGAACGAGATCGCGCAGAGCGAGTGCGGCACGGGCCACCCCTTCGTGCGCCACTGGATGCACGTGGAGCACCTGCTGGTCAACGAAGAGACGATGTCGAAGAGCAAGGGCAACTTCTTCACGCTGCCCGACCTCGTCGAGGCGGGGCACGCGCCGGAGGCCGTGCGCTACCTGCTCGCCCAGGCCCACTACCGCAAGCAGCTCAACTTCAGCTTCGAGGGCCTGGACCAGGCGAAGGCCGCGCTCGAGCGCATCCACGGCGTCGTGCGGCGACTCGGCGAGGTGGACGCGGCGGGGAGCGCCGCAGCGCCCGTGCTGGAGGCGGGAGAGCGGGCCGAGGCGGCCTTCGCCGCGGCCTTGCGCGACGACCTCAACACGCCCGAGGCGATCGCCGCGGTGCACGGGCTGGTGACCGAGGCCAACCAGTTGCTGGCGGCGGGAGCCGTGAACGCGGGCGGCGCCGGCGCCTTGCGCGAGCGCTTCGAGCGCATGGACCGGGTGTTCGCCGTGCTGCTGCCCGCGGGCGAGGATCGCCTCGAGCCCGAGCTGCAGGCGCTGTTCGACGGGCGCCAGGAGGCGCGGCGGGCGCGCGACTTCCGGCGCGCGGACGAACTGCGCGGCGAACTGGAGCGGCGCGGGATCGTGCTCGAGGACACGCCACGCGGGACCCGCTGGCGCCGGCGCTGAAGGGCCCGGCCGCGGGCCGGCCGGGCGAGGACGCCGCCTGCGCCTTCCTCGAGGCGGCGGGCTTCGTGATCCTCGCGCGCAACTTCCGGACCCGGGCCGGCGAGATCGATCTGGTCGCCCGCGACGGAAAGACGATCGTCTTCGTCGAGGTCAAGGCACGCCGGGGGAGCGCTCACGGCTTCGGTTACGAAGCGGTGACTCCGGCCAAGCAGCGCCGGCTGGCGGCGGCAGCGCACGCCTGGGCCGCGCGGCACGGGGAGGACGGACAGGCCTACCGCTTCGACGTCATCTCGATCGACCTGGGGGTGAGCCCGCCCCGGCTGAGACACGACCGCGGGGCGTTCAGCGTCTGAGGAGGCCGAGCCGGAAGCTCAGGCCGGCTGCGAGGATGGAGCGGGAAACGGGATTCGAACCCGCGACTTCAACCTTGGCAAGGTTGCACTCTACCACTGAGTTATTCCCGCCCAGCAGCGAGAGGAAAGATAGCCGGAGGTCGCACGTTCGTCAAGCCCGCGCGGGCTGCTGTTGAAGGCCATCCGCGAGTCCTTTATAGTGTCAGGGCCTCGGAAAGGTCGCCTTCGGCGGCCGCAGGGGCGGCGTAGCCAAGTGGTCAAGGCGGAGGTCTGCAAAACCTCTATTCACCGGTTCGACTCCGGTCGCCGCCTCCAACTCGCGTCCTCCACAGGGGACAGCTTCGCCCGGCGGGTCCGGGCGAGCTCGCCGAGCCTGGCGGGGATGCACGGCGTATCGAGGCTGGCAGGGTTTCTGCACTCACCTCTGCAGGGGGCCCGAGAACGTCCCCCAGGAGAGACAACGCCATGCGTCGCATCGCCCTCGCCGCCTTCGCCAGCGCCGTGCTCCTCGCGCCCGCCGCGCCCGCCGCGGCCCAGGGCCTCGACCTGCGCGTCGGTGCCTACTTCCCGCGCGCCGACTCCAACCTGTTCCGCGACGACGAGATCCTCTACACCGTCTCGAAGTCCGACTGGACGGGCGTCTTCGGCGGCGTCGAGTACTCGCACCGGCTCGGCGAGAAGGTCGAGCTGGGCGTCAGCCTCGACTACTACGAGCGCGAGATCGACACCGCCTACCGCGACTACGTGGACGGCCGCGGCAACGACATCCTCCAGACCCTGCGGCTCGAGATGGTGCCGATCGGCGTCACCGTCAAGTTCGTGCCCGGCGACCGCTACAGCGCCGTGCAGCCCTACCTCGGCGTGGGCGCCGACCTGGTGGCCTACACGTACGAGGAGTTCGGCGAGTTCATCGACTTCGACGGCCGCTTCGACATCTACGACGACGCCTTCGTCTCGGAGAGCGTGACCTTCGGCCTGCACGCGGTGGCGGGCCTGCGGGTGCCGTTCGGCGACGACTTCGCGCTGGCGCTCGAGGGTCGCTACCTGTGGGCGAAGGACGACATGCCGGACGACTTCCGCGGCAACAAGATCGACCTCTCCGGCGCCTCCGCCACCATCGGCCTCCACGTGAGGTTCTAGATCCGGAAAGGCAAGGGTCGGCCGGGGCCGGGGCAGCCCGGTCCCGGCGCCTTTGCTAGCATCCGCGGGTGCCGCTCGATGCGCCCCGGCGCGCCGGTCGATCGCGCTCGTCGCTGCCCGTCGATGCCGGCGTCGTGGTGGCGCTCGCCGGGCTGACGGCGCTCGCCTTCTTCGCCTCGGCCTCGCTGCGGCCCCACGACGCGCCTGCCCTCGAGTTGCGGCCGGCCCTGCTGCCGGCGTACCTCGCGCTGTCGCTGCTGCGGCTGGGGGCGGCCTACGCCCTGGCGCTGCTCGCGGCGCTGGCGGTCGGGCACGCGGCCGCCCGCAGCGCCGCGGCGCGCCGCGTGATCCTGCCCGTGCTCGACGTGCTGCAGTCGGTCCCGATCCTCGGCTTCTTCCCGGTGGCGGTGGCCTTCTTCATCCGCGTCACCGCCGGCTCGGCGCTCGGGGTCGAAGCCGCCGCGGTGTTCCTGATCTTCACCTGCATGTTCTGGAACCTCGCCTTCGGCGTCTACGAGAGCCTGGCGACGCTGCCCGAGGACATCGCGCTCGCCGCCCGGCAGCTCGGCCTGCGAGGCGCCTCCCGCTGGAGCCGCCTCGTGCTGCCCGCCGTGTTCCCGAACCTCGTCTACAACTCGCTCCTGTCGTGGGCGAACGGCTTCTATTTCCTGATCGCGAGCGAGATCATCGCCGTGGGCCCGGCCCGCTACACGCTGCCCGGCCTCGGTTCCTACCTCGCGCAGTCCGTCGTGGCGGGGCGCTACGAGCAGACGGCCGCGGCCCTGCTGTGCCTGGTGGCCGTCACGGCGGCGATGCACCTTCTCGTGTGGGGCCCGCTCGAGACCTACGCGGAGCGCTTCCACTTCGACGAGTCCGGCGACCGGCCCCAGGTGCCGCGGGTCGCCCGGGTGCTGATGCGGAGCCGCCTGGTCCGGGCGCTGATCGGCCGGGTCGTGGTGCCGGGCTCGGAAGCCGCCTTCCGTTTCGCGGGCAGGGCGCTCGACGCGGTGGCCAGCCGCCGCGCGCTGCAGGCCGCGCTGCTGCTGCCTCTGGTCGCGCTGGGCGGGCTGGCCGCCCGCCACGCCTACCGCACCTTCGTCGAGGCTCCGCTGTCGCCGGCGCTCGCGGGCCTGCCGGTCGACCTGGTGCTGAGCCTGCTGCGGGTCGGCTTCGGGGTCGGCGCCTCGGCCCTGCTCGCGGTGCCGCTGGCGGCCCTGGTCGCCTCGCGCCCCGCCTGGCGGGGGCCGTCGCTGGCCGTGATCCAGATCGCGGCCAGCGTGCCGGCCGCCGCCTTCTTCCCGCTGATCGTCGCCCTGGTCGCGCGTGGCCTGGGCCTCGAGGGGGCAGCGCTGCTGCTCTCGCTGACGACGATGTTCTGGTACGTGCTCTTCAACGTGATGGGCGCCGCGGCCGCGATTCCGCGCGAGATGAACGAGGCGGCCCGCTCGCTCGGCCTGTCGCGGCTGGGCCGGCTGCGCCACGTGTTCCTGCCGGCCGTGCTGCCGGGACTGGTCACCGGGTGCCTGACGGCGTGGGGCGCGGGATGGAACGCGATGATCCTGTGCGAGTACCTGGTCGTCGACGGGCGCACCTACGCCGTGCGGGGGATCGGCGCCGCGCTCGACCGCGCCACCTACGAGACCGCGGACCCGCAGGTGATCGCCGCCAGCCTCGCCCTGATGATCGCGATGATCGTGGGCGTCAACCGCGCCTTCTGGGCGCCCCTCTACCAGCGCGTCACCACGCGCTACAAGCTCGACGCGTGAGCGGCACGACCGACGCGGACGTGCTGCTCCGGGTGCGGCAGGTCGAGCAGTTCTACGACCGCCGTATCCGCATCCTCGGCCCGGTGGACCTCGACGTGCGCGACGGCGAGTTCCTGAGCCTGGTCGGGCCCTCGGGCTGCGGCAAGAGCACGCTGCTGCGGATCGTGGCGGGGCTTCTGGAGCCGACGGCCGGCCGCGTCGACGTGGGCGGGGTCGCGCTCGCCGGCGTCAACCGCCAGGCGGCGATGGTGTTCCAGTCCTTCGCGCTGTTCCCGTGGATGAGCGTCGTCGAGAACGTCGCGCTCGGCCTCGAGGCGCGCGGCATGGCGCCGCTGGAGCGGCTCAAGCGGGCCGAGAAGTACATCGACCTGGTCGGGCTCTCGGGCTACGAGCGGGCGTTCCCGAAGGAGCTCTCGCGCGGCATGAAGCAGCTCGTGGGCCTGGCGCGGGCGCTGGCCCTGGAGCCGGAGCTGCTGTGCATGGACGAGCCGTTCTCGGCGCTCGACGTGCTGACGGCGCGGGCGATGCGGGACCTGGTGCTCGACCTCTGGAAGTCGCCCGAGGTGAAGACCAAGAGCATCCTGCTGGTCACCCACAGCATCGAGGAGGCGGTCGCGCTGTCGGACCGGGTGGTCGTGCTGCGAGCCAACCCGGGGCGGATCGCCGAGGTGGTGGACCTCGCGGACCTGCCGCGTCCGCGGCGGCCCGGCGCGGCCGCCGTGAGCGAGGTGGTGGACCGCATGTACGGCCTTCTGGCGTGAGGGGGAGGAGATGAACGACCCGCTGCCACACGCGGCGATCGGCATGGTGCTGGGCCTGCTCGAGCACCTCAGGGAGGCCCCGCACGGCCGCGAGGACCTCTACAAGCTGGGCGGGCCGCTGGGCTACGAGCTCGACGACCTGCTGCCCGTGACCTCGGCGGCGCGCGCGCTGGGGCTGGTGGTGATCCACTCGGGCGACATCGAGCTGACCGCGGAGGGGCGGGCCGTCGCGGAGGCCGAAGAAGCCGACCGCAAGGACCGGCTGGCGCGGGCGGTGGGCGATCTGCCGCTCGTGCAGCGCATCCTGCAGGCGCTGCGCGGCGCGCCGCACGGCCGGGTCCCGCGCGAGGAGCTGCGGGAGCAGCTTCGCGAGCACTTCTCCCCGGGCGAGGCCGAGCGGCAGTTGTCCACGGCGCTGGACTGGGCCCGCTACGTCGAGTTGTTCGACGTCGACCCCGACGCCGACGAGTTCCTGCTGCCGGCCGCGGAGTGACTGCTATCATGCGGCGGGGACCCTTGAAGCGCGCACCGAAGGAGACATGCGGATCTCTCGCCTGACGACGTTGTGCCTGGGCATCCTGGCGGCCTCGACGCTGGCGGGCGGGCTGTTCGGCGAGCGGGCGCTCGCCGGCACGACCCAGCTCTCCGAGCGGCTGCGCCTGTACACCGCCCTCCTCGGCGCCATCGAGGAAAACTACGCGGAGGAGGTTCCGACCGACCGCCTGGTGAGCGCCTCGGTGCGCGAGATGCTGCGCACCCTCGACCCGCACTCCAACTTCCTCGAGGTCAAGGAGTACTCGAGCCTCCAGGAGAAGCAGCGCGGGTCCTACTACGGGCTGGGCATCACGGTGCAGTCGATCGACGGCGGCATCACCGTCGTCGCCATCTTCGAGGGCACGCCGGCGCACCGGCTGGGACTGCGGACGGGCGACGTGATCGCGCGGATCGAGGGCCAGGACGCGCGCGGCATCAGCATCGACGACGCGGTCAAGCGGCTGCGCGGCCCCAAGGGCTCGCCGGTCCAGATCACGATCGAGCGCAAGGGCTACGACGCGCCGCTGGAGTTCACGGTGCTGCGCGACGAGATCCCGCTCCACTCGGTCCCCTACGCCTTCATGGCGACGCCGAAGACCGGCTACGTGCGGCTGATCGACTTCAACGAGACGACCGCCTGCCGCTCGGGCGAGCCGGCCGACTGCGAGCGCGAGCTCGAGCGCGCGCTGAAGGGGCTGATCAAGCAGGGCGCGACTTCGGTGGTTCTCGACATCCGCGACAACCCGGGCGGGCTCCTGGACCAGGCCTTCGCGGTCTCCAACCTGTTCCTGAAGAAGGGGCAGCTCGTCGTCTTCACCAAGGGCCGCTACAAGCGCGACGAGGCGACCTTCATCACCGAGCGCGACAGCGCCTTCGCGGACCTGCCGCTCGTCGTGCTGGTCTCGCGGCACAGCGCGTCGGCCTCCGAGATCGTCGCCGGCGCGATCCAGGACCACGACCGCGGCCTGATCGTCGGCGAGACCACGTTCGGCAAGGGCCTCGTGCAGACGATCCTGCCGCTGCGCTCCTCGCGCGGCTACGCGCTGGCGCTGACCACGGCGCGCTACTACACGCCCGCGGGCCGGCTGATCCAGCGCGACTACGGCCACACGGCGCTCGAGGACTACGTCTCGCCCCGCGAGCGGGAGGTGTGCCGCGAGTCCGGCGAGGACGCGCGACTGACCGACGCCGGCCGCAAGGTCTACGGTGGCGACGGCATCACGCCGGACTACTGCGTGGAGCGCGAGACGCTGCCGAAGCCGGTGGCCGCGCTGGTCGGCCGCCAGGCGTTCGTCGGCTTCGCGCGCACCTTCGAGCCGGCGGAGAGCGCCGGCCAGGCGAAGATCGAGGGCGCGGGCTCGCGCAACGACGCCGGCATCTCGCGGCTGAAGCCGATCCGGCGCGACTTCAGCGTCGACGCGGCCGTGCTCGAGGACTTCCGGCGCCACCTCGGCGAGCAGAAGATACCGCTCGCCGACGACGAGTTCGCGGCCCACCGCGAGCTGATCTCGCGCATCCTGTTCGAGGAGATCCTGCGCCAGGTGTGGGGCGACGCGGAGGCCCGGCGCCGGACGCTCGCGTGGGACGTGCAGCTCCAGAAGGCGCTGGAGCTGGTCCCGCGCGCCGAGCTGCTGCTGAAGGACCCGCAGGCGTTCGTGGCCGCCCGCGAGGCCGAACTGCGGGTGGCCCGCGCCGCGGGCCGGTGAGGGACGGAAGAGGAGGGGGCATGACCAAGCGGGGACTCCTGACGCTGATCGCGGTGTCGCTGGCGCTGCCGGCGGCAGCGGCGCGGCCGACGTTCGAGGACCTGGTGGCCAACCTCAAGAGCCCCAACGCCCGAACCCGGCAGGAGGCGGCGGCGCAGCTCGGCAAGAGCGGCCGCACCGACGCGGTGGCGCCGCTCGCGGCGCTCGTCCGCGACCCCGAGCTGCGGGTGCGGATGGAGGTCGTGCGGGCCCTGACCGGCTTGCGCGACCGCGGCGCGGTGCCCGCGCTGACCGTGTCGCTGGGCGACGGCGAGCCGCGGATCCGGGAGGAGGCGCTGGGTGCCCTCGTCGACCTGCACGCCGAGGTCGAGCGCGCGGGCGCCGTGCCGCGGTTCCTGCGCACGTTCGCGGACGAGCACGAGCGCTCTTCGCTGCCGGTGACGGTGCGCGTCGACCCCTCGGTCTACGCGGGCATCCAGGGGCTGCTGGGCGATCCGGAGATCCCGCTGCGCGAGAGCGCGGCGTATGCCCTCGGCATCCTCGACGGCCGCCCGGCGCTGCCCGCTCTGGCCGGTGCCCTGCAGGACCCGGCCCCCGAGGTGCGCGGTGCGGCGGCGAGCGCGATCGGCAAGGTCGGCACGGCGGCGGAGGGGCGAGACCTGATCGCGTTGCTCGGCGACGCGGCCTCCGACCCGCGCGATCGCGCGCTGAAGGCGATCGGCGTGCTGCAGGTGCGCGAGGCGGCGCCGGTGCTGCGGCAGATGCTGGAGCAGAAGCTCTCGCGCGACGTCTCGCTGCGGGTGATGGAGGCGCTCAGCCGGCTGGCCGACCCGGCGCAGGCCGAGCTGTTCCGCTCCCTTGCCCAGGACCCCGACCAGGAGCGGCGCCGGCTGGCGATCGAGGGCCTGGCCCGCGTCGCCGACGGCTCGATGATCGCGGCCTTCAAGAAGGACTTCCAGCGCGAGTCCTCCGAGGCGCTGCGGCTGGCGCTGGCTTTCGCGCTCGTGCGGCTGGGCGACCGCGCCTTCGTCGACACGATCGTGCTGTCGCTGCCCTCGCGCTACCTGGGCGAGCGCTGCCGCCGATACCTGCTCGAGATGGGGCGCGACCTGCTGCCGGACCTGTATCCCTACCTGAACGACCCCGAGCCCGAGGTGCGGGCGGCGCTGGCCGACGTCATGGCCCAGATCGGCGACCCTGCGGCGATCGAGCGGCTGACGCCGCTGATCTCCGACCCCTCGGCCAAGGTGGCCGACCGCGCCAACCGGGCCGTGGAACGGCTGCGCAACATCCAGGCCGTGGCCCAGGGCGGCCCGACGCGCTGACCCGCTGACCTACCAGGCGTTGCGGGCCTGGCCCTGGGGGTCGATGTAGACGAGCCCGGCCTCGTCCCGGCGGCCCCACGCGTCGATGGTCAGCACGCGCTGTCCGCCCAGCACGAGGCGCTCGGCCGCGAAGCCCTCGGTCGGGGTGTCGCGGAGGTAGGGGTCGTAGACCTTGACGCGGTACGGCTCGCCGGCGGGCGGGAAGTTGACGGGCACGTTCTGGGCGACGCCGGTCCACAGGTGGCTGCCCGGGTCGGCGCGCAGCATGAACTCGGCGCCGGGACGCATCCAGCTCCCGAAGAAGACGACGTGGTCCTCGCAGCGCGACGTGCTGAGGCACTCGTTGGGCTGACGGTATTCGATCCGCACCGAGACCACCTGCGGTGAGGCGGGGTCGGGCGCGTCCTCCGGGCCCGCGAGGTGGAAGTCGTAGCAGCCGCCCGCCGCGATCGCGAGCGCGGCGATGGCCGCGCGCAGCGCCTGTGAAAGCATGCTCCTCCCGTGCGCGATCCGGCCGCGCCACCACGCGCGGATGCTAGCATGCGGGTTGCGCCATGCCTGCCCCCGACAAGGGCCTGATCCTCGTCATCGACGACGACGACATCGTCCGCGCCACCTCGGTCGCGATCCTGCGCAAGGGCGGCTACCAGGCCGTCGACGCGGCCAACGTCGCCGAGGGCCTGCGCCAGTTCGCCCGGCTGCGCCCCGCCGGCGTGCTGCTGGACCTGCGGCTGCCCGACGGCACGGGGATCGACGTGCTGCAGGCGCTGCAGCGCGAGGCCCCGGGCACGCCCGTCGTCGTGGTGTCGGGTGTCGGCACCGTCTCGGAAGCGGTCGAGGCGATGCGGGTGGGGGCCACCGATTTCATCGAGAAGCCGGTCGAGCCGGACTCGCTGCTGCGGGTGCTCGAACGCGTGATGCGTCCCACCCTGTTCGGCCCGGAGGCGGATCGGGAGACCGACGGTGGACGCTTCGGAATGGTGGGGCGCTCGGACCCGATGCGCCGCATCTATCAGCTCATCGAGATGGCCGCCCCGACCCGCTCGCGGGTGCTGATCTGCGGCGAGAGCGGCAGCGGCAAGGAGCTGATCGCCCGTGCGATCCACGCCCTGTCGCCGCGCCGGACGCGGCCTTTCGTCGAGCTCAACTGCGCGGCGATTCCCAGCGAGCTGATCGAGAGCGAGATGTTCGGCCACGTGCGCGGCGCGTTCACCGGCGCCACGACCGACCGCAAGGGGCGCTTCGAGACCGCCCACACGGGGACCCTGTTCCTCGACGAGCTCGGCGACATGAGCCTGTCGGCACAGGCCAAGCTGCTGCGGGTTCTCCAGGAGGGCGTGATCTCGCCCGTGGGCAGCTCGGACACCCGGCCCGTGGACGTCCGGGTGCTGGCGGCGACCAGCAAGCACATCCCCGAGGAGATCGCGCGGGGAGCGTTCCGCGAGGACCTGTATCATCGGCTCAACGTCCTGACCATCAACGTGCCGCCGCTGCGCACCCGGCGGCAGGACATCCCGGACCTGGCGGCCCACTTCCTTCGCCTGGCGAGCCTGGAGAACGGGGTGCCGCCCAAGAGACTGGCGCCGCGCGCCGCGGACTTCCTGGGTCACCTGCCCTGGAAGGGGAACGTCCGGGAGTTGCGCAACCTGATGGAGCGCCTCGTGGTGATGGCGCCCGGCGAGACCGTGGGCTACCGCGAGGTGATGGAGGCGCTCCAGATGAACCCTGCGCCGCAGGGCGCGGGCATCGGCAGCCCGACGCCGGCGACGCTTCGGGAGGCGCGGGCGCGCTTCGAGCGGCAGTACATCCTGGAGCGGCTGGCCGCGAACGAGGGCAGCCTGATGCGCACGGCTCGCGACCTGGGCATCGAGCGCACGAACTTGTACCGGAAGATGAAGCAACTGGGCATCCGCTCGGGCGACATGGATGGTTAGTGACGTTGCGCCCTTGATAATGTCGGTTGCGATTCCGCAACATTCAGGAGAGGGCGGAGCCCGACTCCCGACGAGCCCACTCATTAGGATCAATAACTTACAGCACAATCGGCGTCTGGCACGGACCCTGCTATAGGAAAGGGTGTTCGCGGATCGCGTGATCGCACACGCGGGTCCCACACCAGCCTGGCGCTGGCGGTGGTTTGGAGGGAGCCATCGTCGGAGGCAGGCCGGAAGCGAGCGGCACAGCGCCGCGCGCGGGATCACACGAGTGCGATCCGCGGTCCTTTTTTCTTTTGGGAACGCCCCGCGCGCAGCCTGTTTGGAACCTCGCGCCGCGGCGGTGTATCTTGCCGCGCCCCGACGGCGCGGACAGGCGCGAACGGCGCGGGCGACACTCCAGGAGGACTCGAGGTTTGGCCCAGAAGAAGGCGCTCGTCACGGGGATCACGGGACAGGACGGCAGCTACCTCGCGGAACTGCTGCTGTCGAAGGGCTACGAGGTCCACGGC
Organism: Vicinamibacteria bacterium; assembly: GCA_025994075.1. Taxonomy (GTDB): domain Bacteria; phylum Acidobacteriota; class Vicinamibacteria; order Fen-336; family Fen-336; genus WYBL01. The sequence continues at coordinate 114,995 of JAMQGV010000015.1, read as the reverse complement.
CTCGTGCGCCGCAGCTCCTCCTTCAACACCTGGCGGATCGACCACGTCCGCGACCACCTGGTCCTCCACTACGGCGACCTCGTCGACCAGAACAGCCTGGTCCGCACGCTGGCGATGGTGAAGCCCGACGAGATCTACAACCTCGCCGCCCAGAGCCACGTCAAGGTGTCGTTCGAGATGCCCGAGTACACCTCGAACGTCGTCGCCAGCGGCGTCCTGCGGCTGCTCGACGCCGTGCGCGAGCTGGAGTTGCCCTCGCGCATCTACCAGGCGGGCTCTTCCGAGATGTACGGCCTCGTCCACGAGACGCCGCAGAAGGAGACGACCCCCTTCCACCCGCGCTCGCCCTACGCCGTCAGCAAGGTGTTCGGTCACTACATGACCGTCAACTACCGCGAGGGCTACGGGATGCACGCCTCCAACGGCATCCTGTTCAATCACGAGTCGCCGCGCCGTGGCGAGAACTTCGTGACCCGCAAGATCACGATGGGCCTGGCCGCGATCAAGAAGGGCAAGTCGAAGGAGCTGCGGCTCGGCAACCTCGACGCCAAGCGCGACTGGGGCTTCGCCGGCGACTACGTCGAGGCGATGTGGCGGATGCTGCAGCAGGACCAGCCGGGCGACTACGTCGTCGCCACGGGCGAGACCTACTCGGTGCGCCAGTTCCTCGACGAGGCCTTCGGATACGTCGGCCTGGACTGGAAGGACTTCGTCGTCGTCGACCCGCGCTTCTTCCGGCCGGCCGAGGTCGACCTGCTGCTCGGCGATCCCACCAGGGCGAAGACCGTGCTCGGCTGGCAGCCGAAGGTCGGCTTCCGCGAGCTGGTGCGGATGATGGTCGACGCCGACCTGGAGCGCGCCTGATCTAGTTCGTTTCCGGCGCCAGCCTCGCGGGCTGGTCGCGCCGGAAGCGCTGCCACTCCGCCGCGGCCGGGCCGCGCGCTCCCGAGCGCGACTCGCAGCGGGCGCGCAGCTCGAGCGGCAGCGCCTGCCACGGGAAGTGGGGCTCGAACTCGGCGAGCGTCGCGGCGCATTCCGGGGCCGGCTGCGGCAGCCGGGCGAGCAGGGCGAGCAGCGCGCGCCGGCGGTCGTCGTGGAGGACGTCGAGCGCGAACGGCGTCCGCAACTCCTCGAGCAGGACGGCGGTTCGCGCCGGCGCCCGTTGCGAGAGCCCCAGCGCCGCCTGCAGCGTGCGCTGGCCGAGCGCGGCGTGCACCCAGGGCGTGACCCGCATCTGCGCCCACGAGGCGGCGAGGGCTGCGGAGCCGGCCCCCGGGTCGCCGTGACGGGCCACGGCGAGGGCCTCGATCGCCGCGCCGTCGACGCGCGAGAGCGAGGCGACCTCCTGCAGCAGCGGCCGCAGTTCCTCGAGGCGGCCGCTCTCGGCGAGGCCGGCGGCGACCAGCAGCCGCTCCTCCCAGGCCCGCGGCGGGGCAGGCTGCGCGGACCAGGCGGCGAGCGCGCTCTCCGGCGCCGCCAGCCCGAACTCCCGGGCCTGCAGCCGCTGCAGCGCGAAGCCGTCGAGACCCGCGGGCCAGGCGACTCGCGGGTAGAGCGCGGCCCGCAGTTCCTCGAGCCGCGGCCGTTCGAGCCCGACGACAGGCGGCAGCGCGTCGTCGAGGCCGCGAGCCAGGGCGAGCAGTTCCTCGGGCTGGAACAGGCCCTGGCGGCCGACGTGGCGCGCGAAGCGGAACTCGACGATGTTGCGGTCGTCCGTGTTGACGAGGTCGGCCGCGCCCCCGGCGATCGCGCGCGCGGTGCGAGGACCTGCCACGAAGCGGGCCAGCACGCTCTCGGGGTCGGTGGCCCGCCACGCGTGCAGCAGCGCGCTGCGCATCGGCTCGGCCGCGATCCGCCGCGCGAGGCCCTCGCGGTCGAGGCGGGGCGCGGGCTGGCGGCGGGCCAGCAGCAGCAGGTCGCGGTGGGTGCGCCAGGTCTCGACCTCCGCGAACTCCGCGCCGAGCGTGGCGTACACGCTTCGCACCGTCTCGGCATCGACCTCGTACGCCTGCAGCCACTGCACGAACACTCCGCCCGCCGTCAGCCGCTCGGCTGCCGCCCTGTAGTACTCGCGGGTGAAGAGGCTCGCGATGCCGGCGCGGTAGGGGTTGGAGGGCTCCGAGAAGATCAGGTCGTAGCGCTCGCGGCTGGCGAGCAGGATCTCGCGGGCGTCGCCGACCTGGACGCGCACGCGAGGGTTGTCCATCACCGCGAGGTTCACCGGGGCCAGGCGGCGGGCCACCTCCACGATGGCCGGTTCCAGCTCGGCGACGTCGACGCGCTCGACGCCGGGAACCGCCGCGAGCCAACCGGCCGACGAGCCGGTGCCCAGCCCGATCACGAGCGCGGTGCGCGGCGGGGCGGGCTGGACCAGGGCCGGCAGCAGCGCGGCCATCACCTGGGTCGGCGCGTCGAGCGTCGCGTGGCCGTCGATCTTGCCGTTGATCACGAACGCGAGGCCCTGGCGGCGGACCAGGGCGACGCTGCTCTCGCGGCCCTCGCGCTCCCACGCGAGCGCCGCCCGCTGCTCGCGGAGCCAGGCCTCGACGGCGTTCGGACCGTCGCCCTGGAGCGGGACGGCCCGCCCGGCACCGACGCCGGAGTGACGCCACCCCGGCCCCGGACCGTCGCTCGCCAGCAGGGCGACGGCGGCCAGCCCGGCCGCCGCGGCCGGCCCCAGGCTGCTGCGGCGACCGTGGCGGCCCGCGAGGAAGGCCGCGGCCAGCGCGAGGCCGAGCAGCGACAGGGCGGCCAGGCGCCAGGCACCGGGTGCGCCGAGCAGCGGCAGCAGGCCGAAGCCGCCCACCAGCGATCCGACCACGGCGCCCGCCGTGTTCCACGCGTAGGCGTGGCCGACGTCGCGCCCGAGGCCGTGGCGCCCCGAGCCGAGCAGGGAGACGAGCAGCGGGAACTGCCACCCCGCGACGGTCGCGGCCGGCACCACGACGACGCCCGCGACCAGGCCCCAGTGGAGGAGCTCGGCACCGAAGCCGAGGCGGTCCACGCCCTGGGTCGCCAGGGTCCACAGCGCGATGCGGTCGCCGAGGCCGAAGGCGACCAGCAGGGCCGCGGCTTCGAGGGCGGCGGTCGCCGCGAAGCGCTCGAGGGTGGGCGGCCTCCGGGAGCCGAGGCGGGCGTACAGGTAGCCGCCGCTGCCGACGCCGAGCAGCGCCAGTGCCAGCACGAGGCCGAAGGAGAAGACCGTGCCCCCGAGCAGCGGGCCGAGCATGCGGTACCACACGATTTCCATCAGGAAGAAGACGGCGCCGACCACGGCCGCGGCGCCCAGGACGAAGGCCCGGGGCGCTGGGGCCGGCTCCGGCTGCTCCGCCGCGGGGTGGGGCGCTGCGCCGACCTCCGGCTCGCGGGACCCTCCCGCGAGCAACCAGGCTGCCGCGGCGACCCCGGCGTTGACCACGCAGGCGGCCCACAGTGTGGCGCGGGTGCCGAGCGCCTCGAGCAGCGCGAACGTGGCGAGGGTGGACCCGAGCACCGCGCCCAGCGTGTTGAGCCCGTAGAGCAGCGCCGTGTCGCCGCGGTGCGCGTCTTCGGGAGGCGTCGCGGCGCGGGCGGCCGCGGGCAGCGTGCCGCCCATCAGGAACGTCGGCACGAGCAGGACGAGCGACGCGGAGCAGAGGCGGGCGAGCGTGCCGCCGGCTTCGCCGAGTTGCGGAGTGCCGCCCAGGGCCAGGTAGGCCCAGCGCGCGAGGTCGAGCAGGAACGGCGAGGCCGCGGCGCTCAGCGCGATCAGGGCCTCGAGCCCGGCGTACAGCCGCAGCGGCGAGCGCGAGCGGTCCGCGCGCGGTCCCAGCAGCAGCGAGCCCGCGCCGAGCCCGGCCACGAAGATCGCCAGCACCGCTGCGGAGGCCGCCGTGCTGGCCCCGAACACGAGCCGGAACTCGCGCTGCCAGACCACCTGGTACACGAGCGCACAGGCGCCCGAGCCCAGCAGCAGCGCGGCGATCCGCCAGGGCGCGGTCGGCAACTCAGCGCGCCGGGGCGGCCGTCCTGGACTCGATCAGGGCGTCGAGCTCGCGCTTCAGGCGGGGCAGGATCTCGTCGTACGTGAAGGCGCCGACCGTCTCGGTGCGCCGCTTGAGGTTGACGTGGGTCGGACCGCACCACAGTCCGAGGTCGGCGTCGTCCGTCTCGCCGGGCCCGTTGACGCGGCAGCCCATCACCGCGATCGTGAGCGCGTGGCCCTGCGCGTAGGCGGTCATCTCCTTCACGGCCTGCGCGAGGTCGACGAACTTCTCGTTCTCCACCCGCGAGCACGACGGGCACGAGATGATGTTGAGCTTGTCGTCGTCGAACACCGGCACCGAGCGGAAGCGGCCCGCGGCGATGTCCTCGAGGATCCTGCGCCCGACCTCGACCTCCTCGTGCTTGCGCGGGTTGGGCAGGGTCAGGCTGACGCGGATGGTGTCGCCGATGCCGCGCGAGAGGAGCTGCTCGAACGCCACCCGGGTCTTGATCACGCCCTCGGGCGGCATCCCCGCCTCGGTCACGCCGAGGTGCAGCGGCACGTCGGGGCGCGCGGCGGCGAAGCGCTGGTTGCCCTCGATCACCTTGCGCGGGTGGGAGTCCTTCAGGCTCACCACGTAGCGGTCGAAGCCGAGCTCGTCGAGCATCGCGCAGTGCTCGAGCGCCGAGCGCACCATCGCCTCGACGTCGTCGTCGGGGAAGCGCTCCTTCAGCTCGGGGTCGACGGACCCGCAGTTGACGCCGACGCGCAGCGCCAGGTCGTGGTCGCGGGCGACGTCCGCCAGGAAGCGGACCTTCTCGCGAACCGGCTTCTCCTTCTCGTGGTGCCACAGGTGGCCGGGGTTGTAGCGCAGCTTGTCGACGTGGGGCGCGACCGTCTTCGCCAGCCGGTAGTTCTCCTGCAGGTCGACCACCAGGTTGGCGCTGGTCTGGCGCCGGATCTCGGCCAGCGCCTCGACGTCCTTCGGGCCGTCGACCGCGATGCGCACGATGTCGCCGCCCGCCTTGCGGATCGCTTCCGCCTGCTCGACGGTGGCGTCGACGTCCTGGGTGTGGGTGGCGCACATGCTCTGCACGGCCACGGGGTGGCCGCCGCCGAGCGTCACGCGGCCCACGCGCACCGCGCGGGTGGGGTTCCTCTTGATCATCCCTACATCCTATCCGGGGCGGCCGGGGGGGCCCGAACCGGCTAGCCCATCCGCTCCAGGGCCTGCACGCCGCGCCGCATCGACCACCAGAACGTGAACGCGGAGAGCGCCGCGGCGGCCGCGCCGCAGGCGACCATCAGGCCGTAGGCCGAGCCCGGCACGGGCTGCGACCGGTACTGGTACCAGAGGTAGACGGAGGTGGGCCAGGCCAGCAGCCCGATCATCGCCAGGATGTAGAGCACGGCCAGCACCATGAAGGCGACGCCGCCGTAGGAGCCGGCAACCTGGGTCAGGTTCTCCGCGTTGAACCGCGGGTACATCGCGCCGAGGCCGGTGGCCAGCCCGACCAGCGCGAAGGACATGAAGAAGATGGCCACGGCGCCCACGACCTTGAGCTCCGGCGCCGCGGCCAGGAACTCGTTGGCGATCACGGTCAGCACCTCGGCCATGACCAGGATCGGCAGCAGGCCGGTCCAGAACTTGGACCACAGGAACTGCCGCATAGAGACTGGCGAAGTACGCACGATCCAGAAGCCTGGGCCCTCCGCAGACACCGACGGGAACACGAAGCGCACCGCGACCGACGAGAGCACGAACGCCGCCAGCGCCAGGTTGACGAAGGCGTAGGCGTTCTTGATGAAGCGGCTCATGTACGGGATGCGCTCGATGTCGAGCACGCTGAAGTTGTAGAGGTAGACCATGACCAGCGCCAGCAGCAGCAGCAGTTGCGACCACTGGGTGGTGTCCCGCAGGAACACCTTCAGGTCCTTCAGCAGCAGCGCCCGGGTGCCCGCCGCGAAGGGCAGCCGCCGGATCACGCGGTCGAGCAGCAGCAGCCGCGTGAAGCGCACCTTGCGCGCCTCCTGCGCCTTGCTGAAGCCGTCGAAGAAGAAGCGCCCGAAGGCGCCGCGGGCCAGCACGGTGAGCGCGATCGCGGAGGTCCAGAGGGCGGACAGGTGGAGGCAGTCCGCGCCGCCGTGCAGCGCGGCGAACAGCGACTCGCCCGCCCAGAAGGAGGGCAGCAGCGGAGTGACCGGCGACTGCAGCGTCGCGAAGAAGGCCGTGACGTCGGGCAGCGAGTCGATCCGCAACAGCCGCTCGGGCCGCAAGAAGCGCAGCAGCAGGACGATGGTGATGCCGAAAAGCAGCCCGACCAGCATCAGGATGTCGCGGGCGCGGCGGGCGGGGAAGATGTTGACGAGCGCGAGCGTCGTCACCGAGCCCAGCGCCACCGGGATCAGCACGAACGGCAGCAGCACCAGCGGGATCGTGAGGTAGTAGCTCCACGGCGCGCAGCGGGCGGAGCCGACTGCCAGCAGCACCGGGACCAGGAAGATGACGACCATCCACGAGGCCAGGCCCGCGGTCTTGGCGAAGCGCGAGTAGAACAGGCGGTCCTGCGGGATCGGCGCCGCCATCAGCAGCTTCAGGTCTTCCGAGAGGAAGAACGTCGACAGCGCGGTGACCAGCGCCGAGAAGGCCAGGAACGAGAGGAAGGTGAGGAACAGCCAGGAGAGTCCCAGGCGGATCAGGTACTCGCCGAGTTCCTCGTAGTCGAGCACGTTCCAGGTCAGCCAGAACACGACCGCGAAGATCGTGGCGGTGACGCCGGCCCCGATCGACCCGAAGATCAGGCCGCGGGCGGTGTCGCCCTTCTCGCGCCGCTGCGCGCGATTGCGCGCCGCCCAGTACGACGGCAGCAGCAGGAACGGGAAGGGCTGGCCGAGGCTCGCGGGCGCCGGGCTAGACGGCGTCATCGATCTCCTGGAAGCCGCGGCCGCCCGTCAGCTTGAGGAACACCGGCGTGAGCTGGCCGTCGGCCGTGCCGGCCTGGGCCTGCAGCTCGGCGACGGTGCCGCGCGCGATGATCTCGCCGCCGAGGATGATGCTGATCGCGTCGCACATCTCCTGGGCCACCTCGAGGGTGTGGGTGGACATCAGGATCGCGACGCCCTTCCTGGCCATCGCCCGGAACACGTCCTTGATCAGCAGGGCGCCGCGCGGGTCGAGGCCGACCATCGGCTCGTCGACCAGCACCGCGCGCGGACGGTGCAGGAAGGCGGCGCACATCACCAGCCGCTGCTTCATGCCGTGGGAGAAGCTCTCCACCAGCTCGCCGCCCCAGCGGGTCAGCTCGAACAGGCCGAGCAGCTCGTCCGAGCGGTGGTCGACCTCGGCGTCGCTCATCCCGAACAGGCCGCCGTGGAAGGCGAGGAACTCGCGGGCCGTCAGCTTCTCGTACAGGTAGGGCCGGTCGGGGATGAAGCCGAGCGCGGCCTTGGCGGCCTCGGGTGCGACCCGCGTGTCGTGGCCGTCGATGGTGACGGTGCCCGCGGTCGGCTTGAGCAGGCCGGCGATCATCCGGATCGTCGTCGTCTTGCCGGCGCCGTTGGGGCCGAGGAAGCCGTGGATCTGGCCGGGGGCGACGTCGAGCGAGACGCCCTTGACGGCCTCGAACGCGCCGTAGGTCTTCTTCAGGTCGCGGACGTGGATCATCGGCCTGCCCTCGGCCGCACCCAGCAGCTCTTGGGCCCGCCCACGCGCGTGGGGATCGCGATCTCGATCGGGCGCGTCTGGGAGGTCGCCTCCTGACCCACCAGGACCGGCGCCGTGCCTGCGGCCATCCGCATCTCCAGAACGGCGATCCTGGTCTGGCCCACGAGCGGCAGGATCGCCGTCTGCTGCTCGAGGCCGCCGCGCGCGAGGCGGACGTGGGTGAGGTCGGCCGGGAACTGGTTGAGGGTGGGGTCGACCGCGATCCAGCGGCCGCGGCCCGCGTTCTCCGCGACCCACACCTCGGGCCACGCGTGGTAGTAGAACGCGCCGCGCAGCGAGACCAGGCCGACGGCGATCCGCGCGGGCAGGCCGAGCGCGCGCGCCATCGCCACGTAGAGCGCGGTGTGCTCGTTGCAATCGCCGACGCGCGTCCGCAGCACCTCGAGCGCCGAGGGCAGGCTGACGGTGGGCTTCTTCTCCAGCAGCGCGTTGACGTGGCGGACGAGCCGCTCGGCCCGAGCGCGGTTGCCGCTGACGCCGGCCACCGCCTTCTCCGCCTCGGCCAGGATCTCGGGCGCGTCTGACTCGATCAGCCGCTCGGGTGCCAGGTAGCGTTCGAGTCCCTCCGGCGTCGGCTGCAGCGGCTCCTTGCTGGAGTCGCGCAGCGCGAACACGTCGTCGCGCACCGTCTGGCCGACGCCCTGCAGGTCGGGGCCCGTCAGCGGGCTCGGCGTCGTGATGCGCAGTTCGAGGTACTCGACCTGGGTCGGGTCGTCGATCGGCTTCTTCGTCTCCGGCTGGATCGCCGCCGCCTCGATCATGTCGGCGCGCACGTCGCGGGTCATCGCCATCGCCGTCGCCCGCTCCTGGGTCTCCTTCAACACGACGAGGCCCATCGGGCTCTCTTCCTTGACCACCTCGCCGACGTCCGTGACCCACGAGGTGGCCTGGATGCCCGAGAAACGGGTCTCCAGCCGGAACGCCGGCGTGGGGCGGCCGCCGGCGCGCACGACCTCGCGCTCCTTCACCTCGATCGTCATCGGCGCGTTGGCGAGCGTCGCGGGGTCGAACACGGAGAACTCGAAGCGCTTGCCGGTCTCGAGGCCGTCGGCGGCCAGCTTGCGCGGCAGGTTCAGGCTGAGGACCGGCACGTCGGCCAGGTCCCGCGTCTCGCGGCGGGTGCCGCCGGGAGTCGTGACCTCGAGTTCGAGCGCCTTGCCCCGGAGCGTGCCCTTCACGTTCACGGCGCCGGTGCCGGGGTCGAGCGAGAAGTCGAACGAGCGGAGCGAGTAGGCCGCGTCGACCTGTACCGCGGTGCGGATCTTCGCCGCCGTGCCCATGCCCATCAGCGTGATCTGGAGCTGGCCCTCCTCCTGGATCTCGTAGCCGTCGTCCTTCGGGATCGTCTGGCCGACCATGAAGCCGATCTTCTCGCCGCGGTAGTAGACGCCCTTCCAGGCGGCGGAGGAGCCGAAGCGGGAGAGGTCGGTGCCGAGCGAGAGCGGCGCCGCGCGCAGCATCTCCTCCCGCAGCAGCGTGCCCATCGTCAGCAGCCACGCGCAGACTCCGAGCCACGACAGCGGTCGGGTCAGCTTGCGGGGCAGCGGGCGCAGCAGTCTCAAGCGATCGTTCCTGTGTGGTGAAGACGGCCGGCCGGACGGGCCCGCCGCGGAGGCTGTGGCTAGTATACGGGCGTGCGCGGAGCGGACGTGGACTTCGTCCTGGTGCGGCCGGCCCGGGCCGCCAACGTGGGCGGGGCCTGCCGGGCGCTGCGCAACATGGGATTCGGCGCGCCGGTGCTGGTCGACGCCGCGAAGCTCGACCGCGGGGAAGCCGCCCGCGTGGCGCGCGGCGCCGAGGACCTGGTCGCGTCGATGCGCGACGCGGCGACGCTCGACGCAGCGGTCTCGGGAGCGCAGTTCGTGGCGGCCACCTCCGGCCGCGCGTCGCGGACGTGGACGCCGCGGGAGCTCGCGGCACACCTGGCGACCCGGGGCGGGCGCGCCGCCCTCGTGTTCGGCCCGGAGGCCGACGGGCTCCGCGTCGACGAGCAGCGGCGGGCCGACGTCGTCGTCCGCATCCCGACCGACCCCGCGCACTCGTCGCTGAACCTCGCGCAGGCGGTGCTGCTGTTCGCGTGGGAGCTCCGCATGGCGCTCGAGCCCCCGGACGCGCCCTGCGCCGAGGCGCCGGCGCCGCGCGACTGGCACGCGGCGCAGGACGAGTTCGCCGAGGCCTGCGCCGCGATCGGCTTCGTCGACCCGGGGCCGCCCGGGCCGGTGCTGGCCGAGCTGCGCCACCTGCTCGCGCGCGCGGAGCCGACGGCGCGGGAAGTGACGCTGCTGCGCGGCCTGGCGCGCCAGATGCGATGGGCGGGCCGGCGGGCCCGCGGCGAGCGCTGACGACCGCGTAGAATCCGCCCGAATTGGCGAAAGCGACCCCGACGGTCACGCAGGCCGACCCGCGCGAGCGCGCGGTGCTGGTCGGGCTGTGCCTGGGCGGGGCCCCGCGCCACGAGACCGAAGCCTCGCTGGCCGAGCTCGCGCACCTCGCGGAGGCCGCCGGAGCCGTGGTGGTCGGCGAGGTGATGCAGGAGCGGCAGCGGCCCGACGCCGCGACGCTGATCGGCAAGGGCAAGGCCGAGGAGGTGGCGCGGCTCGCGGAGCAGGCCGAAGCCGGCGTCGTCGTGTTCGACGGGGAGCTGACGCCGGCCCAGCAGCGCAACCTGGAGAAGGTCGCGAAGGTCAAGACGCTCGACCGCACGCAACTCATCCTCGACATCTTCGCCCGCCGCGCGCGCACCCACGAGGGGCGCCTGCAGGTCGAGCTGGCGCAGCTCGGCTACCTGCTGCCGCGGCTCGCCGGGCAGGGCGTGATGCTGTCCCGGCTCGGCGGCGGCATCGGCACCCGCGGGCCCGGCGAGACCAAGCTGGAGACCGACCGCCGCCGGATCCGCACGCGCATCGCGCAGGTCAAGCGCGAGATCGAGCGCGTCCGCCGCGGGCGCCACACCCAGCGCGGCGCGCGCCAGCGGGCCGAGGTGCCGCAGGTCGCGCTGGTCGGCTACACGAGCGCGGGCAAGTCGACGCTCTTCAACGCGCTGACCCGGGCGGGCGCGCCGGTGTCGAGCCAGTTGTTCATGACCCTCGACCCGCTGGCACGACGGACCCGGCTCGGTGACGCCGGCGAGGTCGTGATCGTCGACACCGTCGGCTTCATCCAGAAGCTGCCGCACACGCTGGTGGCCGCGTTCCGCGCGACGCTCGAGGAGGTGGTCGAGGCCGACCTGCTGCTGCACGTGATCGACGCCGCCGCCGAGGACCTCGAGGCGCGCGAGGCGGCGGTGGCGGCAGTGCTGAACGAGATCGGCGCCGGCGAGGTGCCGCGGGTGCCGGTGCTCAACAAGGTGGACCTGGTGCCGGTCGCGCGCCGCGAGGGCCTGCTGGCGGCCCACGCCGGGGGAGTCGCGGTGTCGGCGCTGCGCGAGACCGGGATCGACGCCCTCCGGGAGACGATCGCCCGCCGGCTGGAGCTGGAGCCGAAGCGGGTGCGGCTCGGCTTCGACCCGGCCGAGGGCCGGGCGATCGCGGCGCTGTACAAGGTCGCGCGGGTCCTGGGACACGAGATGGAGGAAGGCGAAGTGAGGATCGAGGCCCTGCTGCCCGCGCGCTGGCTCGCGCGTTACCGGGGGCGGCTGCGATGAGGCGAGGACCGCTCGCGATCCTCGCGGTGCTGGCGCTGTCGTGGCTGGCAGGCTGCGCGCGGCCCGTGGTCGTGGCGCCCGAGGTGCAGGAGCTCTACGTCCGGCCCGCGGTGCGGCCGGGGGAACTCACGCCCTCGCAGCGCAAGGCGCTCGACCAGGCGTGGCCCCAGATCCTGGCCGGCGACGCGGCCTCCGCCGAGAAGCGCCTGCTCGGCGCGATGCGCACGCCGGTCGCGCACCTCGACACCGCGCTGGGCTGGGCGCGGCTGCGCCTCGGCCGCGTCGAACAGGCGGTCGCGGATTTCGAGGCCGCGGTGGCGCGGCGCCCGGAAGACGTCTCCGCGCTGGCCGGCGCCAGCGCGGCGCTCGCGCGGCTCGGCCGCGACGAGGAGGCCGTGGGCCTGCTGCGTCGCGCGGCGGCGCAGGCGCCGGCGGACACCCGCCTCTCCCGGCGCCTGGCCGCCCTGAAGCTGGCGGTCAGCGAGCGGCTGCTGCCGCTGGCCGCGGAGGCCCAGGCCGCGGGCCGGGCGGAGGAGGCGCTCGCGCTCTACCGCCGCTGCCTGGAGGCCGTGCCGGAGCTGGCGCCGGCGCGGCTGGCGGCCGCCGAACTGCTGCTGAGCGCGGGCGCGCGGGCCGAGGCGATCGCGCTGCTCGACGCCGAGCCGAACCGCGAGCGCGGCGCCACCGCGCGCCTCGCGGAGTTGCTGCTCGAGGACCGCCAGCCGGCGCGCGCGCTCGACCTGCTGCGCGGGCTGCAGGCCCGCGAGCCGGCCGACGAGGCCCTGCGCGCGGCCGCGGCGCGCGCGCTCCAGGAGGTCGAGAACGCGCGGATGCCGGAGCCCTACCGGCGGATCCCGCTGGCGCCGCGCATCACGCGGGCCGACCTCGCCGCGCTGCTCGTCGCCAAGGTGCCGCAGCTCGAGGCGCTCGAGGCGGGGGAGCCGCCACTGGCGGTCGACGTCTCCGGCTCCTGGGCACGGCCGTTCATCCTGCGCGCGCTGGCCCTGCGCCTGATGGACGTCTACCCGAACCACACCTTCCAGCCCGCGGCCCAGGTCCGCAAGGGCGAGCTGGCGGTGGCGCTGGCCCGGGTGCTCGACGCGCTGGGCCACCCGCCGGGCCCGGCGCCGGTGCTCTCGGACATGTCTCGCAACCACCTCCAGCACGCGGCCGCCTCGCGCGCCGCTGGCGCGGGGCTGCTGGCCGTGACGCCGTCGGGCGCGTTCGAGGCGTGGCGGGTGGTCAGCGGGGCGCAGGCCGTGGAGGTCGTCGAGGCGCTCGCCCGCCTGGTGAAGCCCTGATAACATCGCGGCTCCCGCTGGAGGTGGATCGTCCATGACGGATCGCGAGCTGCTGCTCTCGGTTCCGATCTTCTCGGAGCTGACGCCGGCCGAACTCGAGTCGCTGGCGCGCGTGTGCAGCCGGCGGCAGCATCGCAAGGGCGGCGTGATCCTCTACGAAAAGGACCCCGGCGACACCTTGTTCGTGATCGTCAGCGGCCGGGTCAAGGTCGGCATCCAGGGCGACGACGGGCGCGAGGTGATCCTGTCCGTGATCGGCCCCGGCGAGTTCTTCGGCGAGATGTCGCTGCTCGACGACGAGCCGCGCTCGGCGACGGCCGTCGCCATCGAGGACACCGAGCTGCTGAGCCTGGCCCGCGCCGATTTCCAGCAGGTGATCCAGGGCCACTCCAGCATCCTGGCCGGGCTCGTGCGCGTGCTGTCGGCCCGCCTCCGCCGCGCCAACAGCCAGATCAGCACGCTGGCGCTGCTCGACGTCTACGGGCGCGTGGCGCGGGTGCTGGTCGACATGGCGCGCGAGGAGGGCAAGCGGCTGAAGGACGGGCGCATCTCGTTCCGCCGCGCGACCCACCAGGAGATCGCCAACCGCATCGGCACGACCCGCGAGACCGTGACCCGCATGCTGAAGGACCTCGAGCGCCAGCACCTGCTCGAGGTCACGCCGCGCGAGATGATCGTCGGCGCCGACTTCGAGAAGGCGTTCGAGCAGGTCACCGAGGGCTAGTCGGCTCTCCCCGTCCCCACGGGCGGGCGTCTCGCTGCAGGCGGTAGACCTCCTCGACGCACGCTTCGCCGCGGAACAGGGCCGGCCGGGTCTCCACGAGGAGGAATCCCAGGCGAACCAGCAGGCGGAGGCTCGGGAGGTTCCGGGCGTCGGCCACGCCGTCCACGTGGGTGGCCCGGGTGAGCGCGAAGAGCACGTCGACCGCCTCGCGCACCGCCCGGCCGGCGATGCCGCGGCCCTGCGCCGAGGGGGCGAGCGTGAAGCCGACTTCGCCCGAGGCCCCGTCGCCGGCGAGGTGCAGCCCGATGTCGCCGATCAGCCGGTCCGAGAGCGACTCGGCGATGCCCAACTGCACCCACTGCCCGGGCGTGAAGAGCGGGGCTGCCTCCATTTCTCTCAGGAAAGCGAGCGCTTCGGACTCGGGCATCGGGACCCAGCCCTGGTAGCGGCCGCACTCGGGGAGGGCGCGATACGCCTGGAAGGCCAGGAGGTCGGCCGGGCGCAGCCGTCGCAGGCGCCCGCCGTCGAACTCGCGCGGCAGCACCGAATCCGCCTCTCGGCCCCGCTCCGGCGTCGCGCTGCCCTAGGCCCGCGGGGGGAACAGGGTCTCGAATGCCGGGTCGCCCTGGATCAGCGCCAGGTCGGGGTCGCGCCGGGCCCACTCGCCGCCGCGGTAGCCCGCCCGGTGCGCCTTGTGCATCGCCTCCAGCGCGTCGGCCTTGCGCCCCAGCTTGCAGAACACGCAGGCGGCGTTGTAATGCACGGACGCCTCGTTGGGGCGCAGCACCATCGCCACGTTGGCCTCGCGCATGGCGTCGTCGGCGCGGCCCTCGTCGGCGAAGTCGGAAGCGAGCAGGATGCGGGCACGCGCGTCCTCGGGCACGTCGCGGAGCTGGGCCTCCAGCACCTGGATGCGGCGCAGGCGCAGGTTCTTGCGGGCCTCGAGCTTGCCCAGCGCCTTGAGCGCGTTGCCGATCGGCACGTAGACGTTGTAGTCGCTCGGGTTGGCCTCGATCGCCTCCTCTGCGATGTCGGCGACCTCGGGATAGCGCCCGGCCGTGAACAGCGCCCGCAGCAGCAGGTAGTGGGCGCCTTCGGTCGCGTGGCGCGCCAGCACCTGGCGCGCCGTCTCGACCACCTCGTCGTTGCGGTCGCCCTGCGCGTACAGGATCCAGGCCTGCGCCACCTGCGCCTCGGGCAGGTCGGGGCGCAGCGCGATGGCCTTGGCGGCGGCCTCGCGGGCCCGCTCCAGCAGCTTCAGGTCGGAGCCGAAGGCGCCCTGGTACTGGGCGCAGACGTTGGCCGTCGCGGCGTAGGCGAGCGCGAAGTTCGGGTCGTGGCCGACGGCGCTCGCGTACATCTGCAGCGCGAACTCGAGGTCCTGGCGGGTCAGCCGCCGCGCGTACGCCTTGCCCTTCAGGTAGAAGTCGTAGGCCTGCAGGTTCTCCGTCGGCTTGGCGGCCAGGGCCGCCTGCTCCTGCGGCGAGAGGGTGATGCGCAGGGCGCCGGCGATCTTGCGGGCGATCTCGTCCTGGACCTCGAACACGTCGGCGAGCTCGCGGTCGTAGCGCTCGGACCACAGCAGCGAATCGGTGCCGGCGTCGAGGAGCTGCGCGCTGATGCGCAGCCGGTTGCCGCCGCGGCGGATGCTGCCCGCGAGCACGCAGGCGGCCTTGAGCTGCTGGCCGACCTGGGCGGTGGCCACCGGCTTGTCGCGGAACGGCATCACCGCCTGCCGCGACAGCACCTTGAGACCCTTGATCTTCGACAGCTCGGTGATGATGTCTTCGGTGATGCCGTCGCGGAAGTACTCGTCCTCCTTCGCCCCGCTCAGGTTCTCGAAGTAGAGGACGGCCACGGAGCGCTCGGCGTGAGGGTCCGACTTGCTGCGCGCGTCCGGCAGGTCGGCCTGGCGCTGGCGGGACTCGACGTCGCGCTTGAGCCGCAGCAGGTCGGTCTTGAGCTCGGTGGCGCTCTGGCAGCGCAGCACCCGGTCCTTCTCGAGCGCCTTGGCGAGCACCGCGTCGAGGGCGGCGGGCAGCGCCGGGTTGGCCTCGGGTAGCGGCCGCGGGCGCCGGTTGAGGATCGCGTCGAACACGACCGCGTTGGTGTCGCCCTGGAACGGGAGCTCGCCGGTCGCCATCTGGTAGAGGACGGCGCCGAACGAGAACAGGTCGGTGCGGGCGTCGGTGGGCAGGCCGCGGGCCTGCTCCGGGGACATGTAGTGGACGGTGCCGAGCACCGTGCCCGCGACCGTGAGACGCCCCGGCTCCTGCGAGGTCTCGACCTGCGAGGAGGACGCGGGACCTTCCGCGTAGTTCGTGACGCCGGCGATCTTGGCCAGGCCGAAGTCGAGGATCTTGACCTGGCCGCGGGCGTTGACGATCAGGTTCACCGGCTTCAGGTCGCGGTGCACGATGCCCTTGGAGTGCGCGGACTCCAGCGCGTCGGCGATCTGGATGCCGAAGTCGAGCAACTGGTCGAGGGGCAGCGGCTGGCGGCCGATCCGCGAGGCCAGCGTCTCGCCCTCGATCAGCTCCATCACGATGAAGTGCTGGCCCTCGTGCTGCTCGATCGAGTGCACCGTGCAGATGCCCGGGTGGTTGAGCGCCGACGCGGCGCGCGCCTCGCGCTGGAACCGCTCGAGCACCGCGGGGTCGCGCTGCAACTCGGCCGAGAGGAACTTGACCGCGACCCGGCGCCCGAGCTGGGTGTCTTCGGCCTCGTACACGACCCCCATTCCGCCGGCGCCGAGCGGTCGCAGCACCTTGTAGTGGGAGATGGTCCTGCCGGCCAGGGAGTCCGTGATCGTCAAGCGCGTCCTTTCCTCGTTGGTTGCGGAGAGCCGCGGGATGGTAGCGCACTGCGGGGCAGAGCCCCGGGCGCTAGGGCGTGGACTCGACCTGGACGCGCAGCTCCTCGCGGCGGCCCGCGCGCTCGATGCCCAGCCGGAGGCGGGCGCCGGGAGCGGCCCCGGCCAGCAGGTTGCGTAGCTCGGGAGCGCCGGCGACCGGCTTGCCGTCCACCGAGACGATCACGTCGCCGGGTTCGAGACCCGCGCGATCGGCGGGGCTGCCCCGCAGCAGCTCGAGGACGACGGCGCCCGGCGGCGGCGCTCCGGTCGCGGGCGCCTCGACCGGGGCGATGCGGGTGATGCCGACGAAGCCGCGCCGCACTCGGCCGTGGCGCACGATCTCCTCCACGACGTGGCTGGCGAGCGCGGCCGGCACGGCGAAGCCGATGCCCATGTAGCCGCCCGTCTCCGAGTAGATCGCGGTGTTGACGCCGATCAGCTCGCCGCGCACGTTGACCAGCGCGCCGCCCGAGTTGCCCGGGTTGATCGCCGCGTCGGTCTGGATGAAGTCCTCGTAGTCGGCGATGCCGACGTTGGAGCGGCCGACGGCGCTGATGATGCCCATCGTCACCGTCTGGCTGAGCTGGAACGGATTGCCGATGGCGAGCACGTACTCGCCGACGGCCACCTTCGACGAGTCGCCCCAGCGCAGCGACGGCAGCGAGCGGCCTTCGACCCGGATCACGGCGATGTCCGTGGCGGGGTCGGTGCCGACCAGCACGGCCCGGTAGCGACGCCCGTCGGACAGGGTCGCCGCGATCTGGCGCGCGCGCTCGATCACGTGGTTGTTGGTGACGATCAGGCCGTCCGCGTCCACGAGGACGCCGGAGCCGAGGCTGGTGCGGCGCTCCTCGCGGGGGACGCGGAAGGGAAGGTCGCCGCCGAAGAACTCCCAGAACGGGTCGGCGCTGTACGGGGAGCGGCCCGCGCGCACGAGCTGCGTTGCGGAGATGTTGACGACGGCCGGCGTGGCGAGCCGCGCGATCGCCGCGAAGTCGGGGCCGGCGCCCGGGGCCGCCAGCGCGGGGGCGGGGTCGACGCGGCCCTGGAGAAGGCCCGCGGCGTATCCGAGGCCGAGCAGCACGACCACGGCGAACGCGCGCTTCGACTTCACTCGTGCGGGCCGCCGCGCCGCGGCAGCTCGACGCGCAGCACGCCGTCCTCGAACGTCGCGCGCACCGCGTCGGGGTCGATCGCGGCGGGGAACTCGAAGTGGCGGTTGAACGCGCCGTGGGCGCGCTCGACGCGGTGGAAGCCGTCGGGCCGCAGGCCCTCGAGCTGGCGGCGCACGCCGCGCACGAACAGCCGCCGCTCGTCCGCGACGATCTCGACGTCTTCGTCGCGCACGCCCGGCAGCTCCAGCTCCACGACGTAACCCTCGGTCGTCTCGAAGACGTCGGCGGCGGGAGAGAAGTGGGCGTAGGCCGGGACCGGCTCGTCGAGCCGCGCCAGGCTCTGCTCGAAGAGCCGGTTCATCCGCTCCTGCAGCGTCAGCAGGTCGCGCAGCGGGTCGGGTCGGCGCAGCGGCATCTGGTCAAAACCTAGTCTAGCTCCGTCCCGAGCCGCCCAGCCGCTTCTGGAGCTCGGCCAGCAGGGCCAGCGCCTCCATCGGGCTGGTGCGGTCGAGGTCGAGGCCGCGCAGCTCGCGCACGACCTCGTCCTCCGGCCCGGCGAACAGCGCGAGCTGGCGGACGCCCGCGGCGGGCGCGGCGTCGGAGTGGGCGAGCCGCGGCCGCCCCTCGCGATCGAATTCCGTGCGCTCCAGGTTGCGCAGGATCTCCTGGGCGCGGGCGACGACGCCGGCGGGCAGGCCCGCGAGGCGGGCGACCTGGATGCCGAAGGAGCGATCGGAGCCGCCCGGCTCGATCTTGCGCAGGAAGACGACGCCGTCCTTCCACTCGCGCGCGGAGACGTGCAGGTTGCCGACGGCGGGCAGGTCGGCGGCGAGGTCCACGAGCTCGTGGTAGTGCGTCGCGAACAGCGTGCGCGGCGCCCGCTCCGCGTCGCGCGCGAGGTGCTCCGAGACCGCCCAGGCGATCGACAGGCCGTCGAAGGTCGCGGTGCCGCGCCCGATCTCGTCGAGCAGGATCAGCGAGCGGTCGCTCGCGTGGCGCAGGATGTGGGCGGTCTCCTGCATCTCGACCATGAACGTCGACTGGCCGCGCAGGATCTGGTCGGAGGCCCCGACGCGGGTGAAGATGCGGTCGACCAGCCCGATCCGGGCGTCGCGCGCCGGCACGAACGAGCCGACGTGGGCGAGCAGCGTGATCAGCGCGGTCTGGCGCAGGAAGGTCGACTTGCCGCCCATGTTGGGGCCGGTGACGACGAAGACCCGCGGCGCGCCGTCGCCCATCTTCAGGTCGTTGGCGACGAACGGCTCGTCGAGCGCGCGCTCGACCACCGGGTGCCGGCCCTCGACGTAGTGCAGCTCGACCTGGTCGGACAGCCGCGGCTTCACGTAGTCGTGGCGGGTGGCCGCCTCGGCCAGCGACTGCAGCACGTCGATCGCCGCCACCGCGCGTGCGGTCTGCTGGATGCGGGCGGCCGCCGCGGACAGCGACTGGCGCAGCTCCTCGAACAGGGCCGCCTCGCGGGCCAGGATCCGCTCGTCGGCCCGCAGCACCTTGTCCTCGTACTCCTTGAGCTCGGGCGTCACGAAGCGCTCGCCGGTGGCCACGGTCTGCTTGCGGATGTAGTCCGACGGCACCAGCGCGAGGTTCGACTTGCTGATCTCGATGTAGTAGCCAAACACGCGGTTGAAGCGCACCTTGAGCGAGCCGATCCCGGTCCGCTGCCGCTCGCGCTCCTCGATCGCGGCGATCGTGGTGCGGCCCCCGCGGCTGATCTCGCGCAGCTCGTCGAGCTCGCGGTCCGCGCCGTCGCGCACGACGCCGCCGTCGCGCAGGCTCGCCGGCGGTTCCTCGACCACGAGGCGCTCGATCGCCTCGCACAGGTCGGCGCAGGGATCGAGGTCCTTGCGGGCCCCGCGCACGAGCGGGGCCAGGTTCTCGACGGTCGCGGCCTCGATCTCGGGAATCGCCCGCAGCGAGCGCAGCAGGGCGGAGACGTCGCGCGGCGAGGCCGCGCCGAGGGTGACCCGGCCCATGATGCGATCGAGGTCCTGGACGCCGCCCAGCGCCTCGCGCAGCGTGCCGCGCTCCACGGTGCGGAACGCCAGCTCCTCGACCGCGTCGAGCCGGTCCTGGATCGACTCGAGCTGGCGCAGCGGCCGCAGCAGCCAGTCGCGCAGCAGGCGGGCGCCCATCGCGGTGCGGGTGTGGTCCAGCACGTCGAGCAGGGTGCCGCGGCGGGAGCCGTCGTGCAGGCTCTCGACGAGTTCCAGGTTGCGGCGGGTCAGGGCGTCGAGGGCGACCTGGTCCGCCTCGTCGCGGGTGCGCAGCGAGGTGACGTGGCCGAGGTCGCGCTTCTGGGTCTCGCGCACGTAGCGCAGGGCGGCGCCGGCAGCCGCCGCGGCCAGCGGCTGGTCCTCGCAGCCGAAGGCCGTCAGGTTCTGGACGCCGAAGTGGCCGAGCAACTCGTGGCGCGACGTGCGCGCGTCGAACGCGCGGTTGTCGAGCTCGCGGCGAGGGATCGCGGCCTCGGGCTGGGCCGGGTCGTCGAGCCACGGCGGGAGCGGGGCCCCGCTCGGCACCAGCACCTCGCGCGGGCGCATCGCGCCGAGGTCGTCCCGCAGCCGCGCCAGGCGGTCGGGGCCGGTCCATTGCGCGGCGACGAACTCGCCGGTCGTGGCCTCCAGGTAAGCGGCCCCGAGGCCATCCGGGCCGGGCAGCAGCGCCATCACGAACGAGGTCTCGCCGCCCTCGAGCACGCCGCCGTCGACCTGGGTCCCTGGCGTGACCACGCGAACGACCTCGCGCCGGACCACGCCCTTGGCCGCCTTCGGGTCCTCCATCTGCTCGCAGACGGCGACCGAGAGGCCGAGCTTGACCAGCCGCGAGACGTAGCCCTGCGCGGCGTGGTGGGGCACGCCGCA
Organism: Vicinamibacteria bacterium; assembly: GCA_025994075.1. GTDB lineage: Bacteria > Acidobacteriota > Vicinamibacteria > Fen-336 > Fen-336 > WYBL01. The sequence continues at coordinate 94,791 of JAMQGV010000015.1, read as the reverse complement.
CATCGGGATCGGCTCGCCCGCGTGGTCCTTGCTGCGCGAGGTGAGCGCGATGTCGAGGGCGCGCGCCGCGACCACGGCGTCCTCGAAGAAGAGCTCGTAGAAGTCGCCCATGCGGAAGAAGAGCAGGGCATCCGGGTGCTCCGCCTTCATGCGCTGGTACTGCTGCATGGCCGGCGTCTGCGGCGGCGTGGCTTTGCTCATCGATTCCGTTCGGGGTCGACCGGCGGGAGTGCGGAGTATAAGCTCCGCGCGACCGATGATCGTCCTCGCCGTCGACACCTCTTCGCCCCACGCCTCGATCGCCCTCCAGTCGGGCGACCGGCTGCTGGCGGAGTTGCGTTGCGGGGGGGAGGCGTTGCACTCCACGAAGGTGCTGCCCCGGATCGAGTTCCTGCTCCGTGACCAGGGGCTCGCGCCGGAACGGGTCGACGGGCTGGCGGCCGTGGCGGGGCCCGGCTCGTACACGGGGTTGCGGATCGGACTGGGCACGGTCCAGGGGCTCGCCCTGGGCTGGGGCAAGCCGTGCCTGGGGCTGTCGGCGCTGCTGCTGATGGCGCGCCGCGCGCGGGGGAGCGGGCCGATCGTGGCCGTTCGCGACGCCTGGCGCGGCGAGCTCTACGTCGCGTTCCACGACGCGGAGGCGCGGCCCTGCGGCGACGTCGAGGTGCTGACGCCGGAGGCGCTGCGGAGCCGGGTGCAGCCGGGCACGATCGTGACCGGCGACGGGATGGAGCTCGCGCGTCCGGCCCTGGCCGACGCCGGCGTCCGCTTCGTCGCCCGCTCGCCGTTCCTCGCCGGGGCGCTGGCGGGCGCCGCCGTGGAGGCGTTCGCCGCGGGACACGCGGGGACCGCCGGCGAACTGCGGCCGATCTACGCGCGCCCGGCGGCGGTCGCCGCCAGCCGGTGATCGCGGGCCCGGCGACGCCGGCCGACGCGGCCGCCCTCGCGGCCCTCGACGCGCGGTGCAACCCCGCGGCCTGGAGCGAGCAGGCCTTCGCGACCCACCTCGCCGCCTCGCCGCCGAACGCCACCCTCGTGTTCCGCGACGGCGGCGCGCTGGCGGCCTTCTGCGCCTTCCGCGTCGTGTTCGGGGAGCTGGAGATCCTCCAGCTCGGCACCGATCCCGATCTCCGGCGGCGGGGCCTCGCCCGCGCGCTGCTTTCGGAGGTGCTGGCGGCGGGCGGCGCGGCCGGGGCGGCCGCGGCCTGGCTCGAGGTGCGCCTCGGCAACGCGGCGGCGCGCTCGCTCTACGCAGGGCTGGGCTTCGCCGAGGTCGGGCGCCGGGCGGGGTACTACACGCGGCCGCCCGAAGACGCGCTCGTGCTGCGACGCGCCATCGGTCCGCCTTGAAATCGCCGGCCGCCCGGTGCTAGCGTCCCCTCGGATCGACGGTCTCACCTCGGAATGCGGTCCAGTGGAGGTGCAGATGACGAGTCAGGCCGAAGCTTCGAGCCAGGAGCTTCTCGACAACGACGAATACCGCAGGCTGGCCGACGAGCACCACTCGCTCGACGCCCGCCTGCAAGTGCTCACCGACAAGATCGTGCTCTCCGACGAGGAGCAGCTCGAAGAAGCGACGCTCAAGAAGAAGAAGCTCCAGCTGAAGGACCGGATGGAGTCCATCGCCCGGGAGTTCCGCAGCCGGGCCCACTGACACCTGGGGCGCGCCGCCGGCGACGGCGGGCGCCTCGGCCACGACCGGCGGGGGACCCCGGTTCTCGACGAGATCCGCGGTCCTCTGCCCTTTTTGTTTCGAAGACAGGATGTCCATCGCCCGCGAAGGTTGGCCCTACATCGCCGTGCTGCTGCTGGCCGGCGGCATCGTCGCGCTCCGTTTCCCGTGGGTCGGCGGCGTGCTCGCCTTCCTCGGCCTGTTCTGCGCGTTCTTCTTCCGCGACCCGGAACGCACGACGCCGACCGATCCCCGGCTCGTGATCTCGCCCGCCGACGGCAAGGTCGTGCAGGTGATGCCGGCCCCGGAAGGCCACCCGCTCGGCAACCCGCTCGGCCCCGGCGCGTGGCAGGTCTCGATCTTCCTCTCCGTGTTCGACGTCCACGTCAACCGCTCGCCGATCGCCGGCACGGTGACCGACGTCCGGTACAACCCGGGCGAGTTCCTGCCCGCCTTCGACGACAAGGCCTCGCTGCGCAACGAGCAGAACCTGGTGATCGTCGAGGACGGGCCCCATCGCATCGCGTTCAAGCAGATCGCGGGGCTGATCGCGCGCCGCATCGTGCTCCGCAAGAAGCCCGGCGACGCGGTCTCGCGCGGCGAGCGCATCGGCCTCATCAAGTTCGGCTCGCGGATGGACGTCTTCGTGCCCGCCGGCACGACGATGCGGGTGCAGGTCGGCCAGCGGGTCAGCGCCGGCAGCTCGGTGCTCGCGGAGTTGCCGGAGCCGCCGCGCTGATGGGCCCGCGGATCGAGCGCTTCCGTCGCGGGGGCGCGATCCTGCCGGCGCTGTTCACCGTCGGCAACCTGTTCCTCGGCTTCTGGTCCATCGTCAAGGCGCTGCACGGCGACTTCGGCGAGGCGGCGATGCTGATCTTCTGGGCCGGCGTCGCCGACGCCCTCGACGGCCGCATCGCGCGGATGACGGGCACCACGTCGGAGTTCGGCGGCGAACTGGACAGCCTGTGCGACGTGATCTCCTTCGGCGTCGCCCCGGCGATCCTGGTCTACACCTGGGCCCTCTCCGCGATCCCGCGCGCGGGCTGGCTGGCGGCCTTCCTGTTCGTGATGTGCGGCACGCTGCGGCTGGCGCGCTTCAACGTCCAGCGCCACGTCGTCGACGGCCGCTTCTTCGTCGGGCTGCCGATCCCCGCGGCTGCGGGGCAGGTCGCCGCCGTCGTGATGTTCGCGCCGGAGCCGCTCTCGGAGCGGGTCGCGGCGATTCCCGTGATGGTGCTGGTCGTGATGCTGGCGTTCCTGATGGTGTCGACGTTGCGCTACCGCTCGTTCAAGGGCGTCGACCTGCGCCGGCGGCAGAGCTACATCGCCGTGCTCGGGGTGGCCATCCTGTTCCTCGCGATCGCGCTGCACCCGGCGTCGATGCTGCTGGCGATGGCCTCGGCCTACTCGCTGTCGGGCCCCACGGGCCATCTGATGGGGCTGCTGCGGCGCCGCGGCGAGCCGCCTCCGCCGGCACCGGCCGAAGCGCATTGAACGAGGGCGTGCCCGCGGTCGGGGTGGGCGCCGTCGTCGTCCACGAGGGCCGCGTCGTGCTGATCCGCCGCGGCAAGGAGCCGCTCTACGGGCGCTGGATCGTGCCCGGCGGCACCGTCGAGCTGGGCGAGACGCTGGAGCAGGCCTGCGTGCGCGAGCTGCGCGAGGAGACGGGGCTCGAAGTGCGTCCGCTCGAGCTGCTGACGGTGTTCGATCGCATCGAGCGGCAGGGCGGACAGGTGCGCTACCACTACGTGATCGCCGACTACCTGTGCGCCTGGGCTGGCGGGGAGCTGCAGGCCGGGAGCGACGCGCTGGAGGCTGCCTGGGCCTCGCGCGACGAGCTGCCCCGCTTCGACCTGCCGCCGAAGGCGCTCGAGGTCGTGCTCGACGCCCTGGACCGCGCCGAGCGCCGCAGGGGGACGACGGCCTAGCCTAGCGCGGCGGCTCCGCCGTCTCCGGCACCGGGAGCCACAGGCGGGCTCGCGTGCCCCGCGGCGCCACCGCCTCCAGTTCGGCGCCGCCCCCGTGGGCCTCGGCGATGCGGAGCACCAGGGCGAGGCCGAGGCCGGTGCCGCCGCTGCGGGTAGAAAAGTAGGGTTCGAACGCGCGGGCGGCCACGTCGACCGGCACGCCCGGCCCGTCGTCTTCGACCTCGAGCGCAGCGCGGCCATCCGCCAGCCGGGCCCGCACGCGGATCGCCCCGCCCTCCGCCAGCGCGGCGAGCGCGTTCTCCAGCAGGTTGACCAGGGCCCGCACCAGCAGCCTGCGATCGCCCGCGACGATCGGGCCGGCGCCGGGCTCGACCGTCAGCGTGACGCCGGGAGGCAGGGCGGGAGCGTAGGGAGCGACGGCCTCCACGACGACGTCCTGCAGGTCGAGCGGGGCCGGTTCCGGCGGACGCGCGAAGGCCGAGAACTCGGTGACCATGCCGCGCAGCGTCGCCACCTGCCGCAGGATGGTCGCCGTGCAGGTGTCGAGCGTCGCGGCGAAATCCTCCCGCCGGTCGGCCCAGACCCGGCGCAGGTGCTCGCTGGCGAGCTGGATCGGGGTCAGCGGGTTCTTGACCTCGTGGGCGACCTGGCGCGCCATCTCGGCCCACGCCGCCAGCCGGTTGCTGCGCTCGAGGTCGTCGCGCTGGCGCGCCAGCTCGCCCGCCATCTGGTTGAAGGCCTCGACCAGCTCCCGCAACTCGTCGCGAGTGGTGGGCTCGACGCGGGCGGCCAGGTCGCCGCGGGCGACGCGGCGGGTGGCGGCGGTGAGCGCGAACAGCGGGCCCGAGATGCGCCGCGACATCGAGTACGCGATCGCCGCGGCCAGCAGCAGGAAGGCCACCGACGCGAGCCGCGCGGTGCGGTCCAGGTCGGCCAGCACCGCGTCGGCCTCGCGACGCCGCGAGGCCAGCGGCAGCGACAGGATGCCGGGCTCGCTGCCGCCGAGCGCGAGCGGCACCGAGACCACCGAGAAGGAGAAGGCGCCGATGCGTTCGGTGCGCAGCACGGCCGGCGCGCCCTCGAGGACCAGGCGCCGGTAGGCGTCGCCGTCGACGCGGGCTCCGAGCAGCCCCGAGGCGTACAGCTCGCGCTTGCTGGAGGCGATCAGCCGGCCGCCGGCGAAGACGTCGAGGTCGTTGCGGATCAGCCGCTCGACCCAGACCAGCGCCTGGTCCGTGACCGGCTGCTGGTCGGGATAGTCGCCGCGCTGGAAGAAGGCGAAGTCCTCGACGGCCTTGCGCGCGATCGAGGCGCGCTCCAGCGCCTGGTCGGCCGTCTCGCGGGCCAGCCGCTCCTCGACGAGCTGCCGCACGACTCCCTGGAGCAGCAGCGCGGGACCCACGGCGAGCGCGATCAGGGCGACGAACAGGCGGCGCGAGAAGCGGGATGCGACCGCGCGGGCCACCGAGCGCGCCGTCAGCCGCCGGTGGCCTGCCGCCTCGCGGGCCAGCAGCAGCAGGAGCAGGCCGAGGGCGGCGGCGAAGGTGAACGCCGCCGCGGCCTCGAAGGCGTCGGCCAGGGAGCGCACGAGGGCGGACTCCTCCCGGTAGAGGAGCCCCGCGCCGCCTGCCACCGGGAAGGCCCAGGCCGTCACCGGGCGGCCCTCGAACTCCAGCGGCAGCCAGCCGCCGGCGCCGCCGGACTCCGCGCGCGCGAGGGCCGCGGCGTCCGGCACGGGCGGCGGGTCGGTGCTCGAGAACACGAGGCGCCGCGCGTCGTCGTAGACGAGCAGGCCGACCTCGCGCTCGCGAGCCGCAGCGGCTGGAGCCGAGCGGAAAAGCGTGGCGTAGGGATCGCGCGGCGAGAGGAACGGCAGGTTGGAGTAGTCCTCGGCCACCCACACGTGGACCGCGCCCTGCAGTTCTCCGTCGTAGACGAGTTGGCGGCGGGCGTGCAGCACGGGGCGCTCGACGCTGCCGATGGCGATCCGCTCGGGACGCTGCTCCCACGCCTCGCCGCGCGGGAGCGGGGCCAGCGGCCCCGCCAGCGGCGCCAGGTTGAGGGCGAAGCGGCTGGCGACGAAGCCGTCGGGATCCTGGATCTCGATCGCCGAGGAGAGGCCGAGGGCCGCCAGGTCGGTGCTGGCCCAGGTGGCGAAGGCCAGTTCCTCGATCGGAGCGCGGTCTGAGGCCGAGCCCGGCTCCAGGAGTCGCAGGGCGTCGATGCGCTCGAGCGTGGCCTGGAGCACGTGGGTGCGCCAGCGCGAGAGCTCGCGGACGCGCGGCGCGAAGTCCGCCTCCATCTGCCGCAGCAGGACGGCGTCGGCGTGGGCCGCGAGCGTCGGCTGCGCGAGCAGCCCGGCGAGCGGCGCGAGCAGGGCCAGGGCCGCGGCTCTCGCCTCGGGGCTGGCCCCGCGCCAGGCGCCGCGGAGGCGCGAGCCGCGCAGGCCGAGGCCGAAGGCGAGCGCCGCCAGAGCGGCGGCGAGCGGCGCCGGTGGCGCGAGCTCGGCCCGGACCATGAGCAGGTGGGCCGCGATCGCGCCCGCGGAGAAGACGAAGCCCAGCCGGCGCGGCGCCAGCGAGCCGCTGGCGGCCAGCAGCGCGGCTGCCGTGGCGAGCGCCGCGAGCCAGGCGAGGCCCGCGGCCAGGTGGAGGAGGCTGCCCGCCGAGAAGGCTGGCAGCAGGTCCAGCGCCTCCGGCGGCGATGCCGAGTTCCACGCGATGTCGGCGACCAGGGCGGCGCCCAGCGCGAGCGCGCCCGGCGCCAGCAGGGCGGCCGCGACGGTCGCCGGTCGCGGCGGCAGCGACGGGCGCGCGAGCGCGTACGACCACGCGCAGGCCGCGAGCGCGGCGAGCGCCGCGGCGGTCAGCCCCAGGTCGAGCGGCGAGCGCAGGAGCGGGCCGAGCGCCGGCGAGGCGTAGTGGGCGGAGCTGCCGAACTCGCCGAGCGGCCACGCGGCGGTGAGCGGCAGCACCAGCAGCCGCGCGAGGCCCACCGCGGCGGCCAGCGCTGCGGGGCCGACGCCCGTGCGGAGGGCCGCGCCGAGGAGCAGGACGGCCGCGAGCCCCGCACCGAGGGCGAGCCAGCGCCGCAGCCGCTCCGCCAGCGGCTCGCCCTCCGGAGTCTCGCGGGCGCGGGCCAGCGCCATCACCCGGCCGTCCGGAGCTGCCAGGGTTCGCTCGTGGGGTTCCGCAGCGGGCGCCTCTTCGCCCGTGATCACGAAGCGCACCGCGACGAGCGAGGGGTCGGCGGCCAGCGCCTCCACGTCCTCGACGAAGGCGTTGCGGATGTTGCGGCGCACCGCGACCACGCGCTCCGCACTGAGCCACGCGTCGCCGGCGCGCCGCAGCGCGACGTAGCGCAGCGCCGCACCCGAGGAGATCACCCCGTGGCCCGCGCCAGCCTGCGCCAGGTTCCGCAGCCGCGCGGCCTCGGTCGCCGGGCCCGCCCAGGCGAGCGGCTCGAGACGGGCGTCGCGGATCGCCAGGTCGAGGTCTCCGGAGCGGAGCCGCGCGAGCTGCCGGAAGGCTTCGCCGCGGGCCGCCGGGTCGCGGCCCGCGGCGGCCGCGAGGTTCGGCAGCGCGGCGACCTGGTCGAGGGCTCGGGCCAGGTCTTCGATCACGTGGCGGTGGCGCGCCTCGACGCCGTCGAGCAGGGACTCGCGGGCGCCCTCGGCGGCGCCGGGCCCGGCGGTGGCGACCCGCGCGAGGTCGACCGTGGCCGCGGCGGCGAACGCGACCGCCGTCAGCGCCCACAGCCGGAGCCCGCGGGAGGTCAACGCGCGGTCCGGATCTCGAACACCCGCCAGTCGCCGGACTCGAGGCGCAGCGTGAAGCTCACGCTCTCGACCACGGGCCCGCCCGGTGCGGCCCGGGTCCAGGTGCCGCGCACGAACGCGAGGTCCTCCCCGGAGCGGCTGAGAGTGGCCGCCTGGAGCGTGAAACCCGAGGTCCGGCGTTCCGCGAAGAGCTCCGCGAACGCAACCCGGAGTTGGCCGGCGCCCCACACCTGCTGGCCGTCCGTCAGTCCGCGCAGGTCGACGTGGATGCGGCCGCGGCGGGCGACCGAGGCCCCCAGGGCGTCGGCGTCGCCGGAGCGCAGCGCGCGCTCGAGCGCGTCGAGCCGGGCGCGCAGGGGGGCGTCCTCGGCGGCGGCGGCGAGCGGGACGCGCACGAGAACCGCCAGCAGGCCGGCCACGAACCCTCGGCGCGCCGCGCTTCCCACGTCAGGCATCCTATACTCGTGCATCCATGAAATTCCAGGAACTGCTCTCCGAGTCCGCGCGCGCGATGCGCTTCTCGGCCATCCGCCGGATGAGCGCCGTCATCGAGCGGCCCGGCATCATCTCGTTCGCGCCCGGTCAGCCGAGCCCCGAGACCTTCCCGGTCGCCGACTTCGACCGCATCCTGAAGCGGGCCGTGGCCGAGGAGGCTGCCGGCGCCTTCCAGTACATCCTGACCCGCGGCTACACGCCACTCCTGGAGGCCGTCGCGGACTACGCGCGGCACAAGGGCATGGACTCGCACCCCGCGGAGCGCATGCTCACGGAGGGCAGCCAGCAGGGCCTCGACCTGGTGTCGCGGGTGCTGATCGACCCGGGCGACGTGGTGCTGTGCGAGGCGCCCAGCTACGTGGGCGCGCTGTCGGCGTTCCGCGCCGCGCGGGCGCGGATGGTGAGCGTGCAGCTCGACGAGCAGGGGCTCGACCTCGAGGACCTGCGCCGCCAGTACCGCGCCTGCCGCGACGCCGGCCACCGCGTGAAGTTCCTGTACGTGGTGCCGAACTACCAGAACCCGTCCGGCATCACCCACACTCTGGAGCGCCGGGCGGGGCTGCTGGAGGTCGCGCACGAACTCGACCTGCTGGTCGTCGAGGACGACCCCTACGGCGACGTCTACTTCGACCAGCCGCCGCCACCGACGCTGCGCTCGCTCGACCACGACGGGCGAGTCCTGTACCTGTCGTCGTTCTCGAAGATCCTGGCGCCCGCGCTGCGCACCGCGTTCGTGCTCGGGCCCGAGACGCTGCTCGCCAAGCTCGAGATCGCGAAACAGGCCGCGGACCTGTGCGGCAGCGGCCTCTCGCATCGCGTGGTGCTCGCCTGCCTGCGCGAGGGCCTGATCGACGCCCAGAAGGAGCGCATCCGCCCCTACTACCGCGACAAGTGCAAGGCCATGCTCGACGCCCTCGCGCGCGAGATGCCCGAAGGCGTGAGCTGGACCCACCCGACGGGCGGCCTGTTCGTGTGGCTGCGGCTGCCGGAGGGCCGTGACGCCGAAGCCCTGCTCGAGGCGGCGGTCGCCGAAGGTGTGGCCTACGTCCCGGGCTCGCCCTTCTTCGCCGAAGACGACACCGGACTCAACACGATGCGCCTCACCTTCGCCCGCGAGGACGTTCCGAAGATCGAGGAGGGCGTGCGCCGCCTGGCGCGCGCGATCCGGGCCTAGCCGAGGCCCGGAAGGCCGTACAGCATCAGGTAGATGACCACGCCGGTCACCGAGACGTAGAACCAGATCGGGAGCGCCCAGCGGGCGATCCTCTTGTGCTCCGCGAAGCGCTCGCGGAAGGCGCGGGTGGCGGTCATCAGGACCAGCGGCACGTTGACCACGGCCAGGATCGTGTGCGAGAGCAGGATCGCGAAGTACAGCGTGCGCAGCGGGCCCTGGCCCGTGTAGCGGACCGAGCCGACCTGGAAGTGGTAGACGAGGTAGGAGACCAGGAACAGGGCCGAGGTCGCGAGCGCCGCGATCATGCAGGCGCGGTGGGCCTCGCGGCGGCCCGCGCGGATCAGCCGCCAGCCCGCGAACAGCAGCGCGGCGCTGGTGAGATTCAGTGCGGCGTTGAGGGTGGGCAGGTCGGTGGCGTTCATTGGCGGTCGAGCAGCATCAGCGCCGACTGGGCGGGCAGGTAGAGGATCGAGGCGAAGAACAGGGCGCGCGCCGCAGGGCGCGTGCGGGCGTACGCCGCGCGCGCGGCCACGCCCGTGAACGCGAGGCCCAGTGCCAGCGCCCCGAAGAGGTAGAGCGTCCCCGTCAGGCCCGCGACGGTGGGCGTCAGGCTGACGACCGTCAGGGCGATGCTGTTGGCCACCGCCTGGCGTCCGGTCATCCGGCCCTCGGGGTCGAGCACGGGCAGCATCGGCAGGCCGCCGCGCGCGTAGTCGTCGCGGAACAGCCAGGCGATCGCCAGGAAGTGCGGGATCTGCCACAGGAACAGGATCGCGAAGAGCACGAACGCGCCGGCGTCCAGGGAGTGGCGCGCGGCCGCCCAGCCGATCACCGGCGGCAGCGCCCCGGGCACGGCGCCGACGATGGTCGACAGCGACGTGCGGGTCTTGAGCGGCGTGTACATGAAGACGTAGCTGAACCAGGTGACGCCGGCCACGGCGGCCGCGAGGGCGCCGTTGCGGACGTAGAGCAGGGTGATGCCGGCGACCGTCAGCGCCGCAGCGAAGACCGCGGCCTCGGTGGTCGTCAGCCGGCCGGCGGGGATGGGCCGCTCGCGGGTGCGGTGCATCAGGGCGTCGGTGGCGCGCTCGAGCACCATGTTCATCGCCGAGGCTCCGCCCGCGACCAGCGCGGTGCCGGCCATCGCCCAGAGCAGCGGGCCGGAAGCGACGCCGCCGACGGGCGAGCCCATCACGTAGCCGACCAGGGCGGTGAAGGTGACGAGGAACGTGATGCGCGGCTTGGCCAGTTCGAGGAAGTCGGCGCGGGCGCCGCGGGCCCGCTCGGCCGTCGCCTCGACGCTCATGGCTGCGGCGAGGCTGCGGGCGACGGCGACGCCTCGGGCTCGACGGCTTCGACGGGCGAAGGGGCCGGCGGCGCAGGCGGCAACGGTCGGCCCTCGGGGTCGACTCCCGCGAGGCGCAGCGCCGCGATGCTCCACGGGTTGCGCAGGCCCACGTAGAGCGTGTCGCCGACCACGACGGGCGCGGTGCGCAGCGGGCTCGGGGTGCGCATCGTCGCGATCTTCGCCCCGGTCCGGGTGTCGATCGCCAGCAACTCGTCCTCGAGGCAGGCGATCACGAGCGCTCCGCCGACCAGTTGCGGGCCGCCCAGCGGGCGCGAGGGCAGCGGGGCGCGCCAGACGAGGCGCCCCTTGCCGCGCTCGAGCGACCACAGCACGTTCTCGAGCGTGGCGAAGGCGACGGCGTCGTCGCCGTAGAGGACGGGCGGCGCCACGACGTCGGCGCCCAGCTTCCAGCGCCAGCGCCGGTCGCCCGAGTCGAGCTTCAGCGAGTAGAAGCCGTGGGCGGTGGAGCCGGCGAACAGCACGCGGTCGTCGACCGCCGGCGCGGCCTTCCAGGGCGAGCCGACGTTCCAGGTCCACACGGTGCGGCCGGTCTCGCGCTCGCGCAGGCGCAGGGTGCCGTCCTGCTCGCCGACCAGCAGCCACGAGCCCCACGGCAGGGGAGGCGCGGTCACGGTGGCCGTCTCTGCTGCGGTCCACACGATGCGGCCGGTCTCCAGTTCGACCGCCGCGAGGCCCTCGCCGGCGACGAACGCCCAGCGGTTCTCGGTGACCGCCGGGAGCGAGCCCGTGATCCCCGTGTCCGCCCGCCAGCGGGCCGAGCCGTTGCGCGGGGCGAGGCTCCAGAGGCGGCCGTCGGCCTGGCGCAACAGCAGCGTGCCCGGGGCCGCGGAGATCGCACCCGGTCGCGGCGGTGCCGACCACAGCCGTTCGCCGGTCAGGCGGTCGAGGCCGAGCAGGGTGCCGTCGCGCAGCGGCACGAAGATCCGGGCGCCATCCGTGGCGAGTTCCCCCTCGAGGGGCTGCTCGAGCGGCGTCAGCCACGCGGTCGGGGCCGGGAACAACGCGGGAGGCGGGGCGGGCCGCACGCCACCGCACGCCGCGGCCGCCAGCGCGGCGGCGCACGCGAGCATTCTCAAGCGACAGGCACTCTATCACGGGCTCTCGGGGACGGCCGGCCCAAGGGGTGGGGGATATAATCGCGCTCCCCGAGGTGGCCCTCCCGATGCACAGAGAAACGGTCGCGATCCTGGATTTCGGGTCGCAGTTCACGCAGCTCATCGCGCGGCGGCTGCGCGAGCTCCACGTCTACTCCGAGATCCTGCCGCCCCGCACCACGGCCCGCGAGCTGGGGGCCCGGGGCGTCAAGGGCATCGTGCTCTCGGGTGGGCCGCAGAGCGTCTACGACCGCAAGGCCCCGCAGGTCGACGCGCGGGTGTTCGGGCTCGGCGTGCCGGTGCTCGGCGTCTGCTACGGCCTGCAGCTCATGGCTCGCCACCTCGGCGGCGAGGTGAAGGCCGCCGGCACCCGCGAGTTCGGCCACGCGAGCCTCGACCACGCGGCCGGCAGCGCGCTGCTCGCCGGGCTGACGCAACCGACCACCGTCTGGATGAGCCACGGCGACTCGGTGACGAAGCCCCCGGCGGGCTTCGCGGTGGTCGGGCGCACGAAGGACACCCCGGTCGCCGCGATCGAGGATCGCGGGCGGAGGCTCTTCGGCATCCAGTTCCACCCCGAGGTGCGCCACACGGCCGAGGGACTGCGGGTGCTGTCCAATTTCCTCGACGCCTGCGGCTGCGCCCGGGACTGGGACGCGGCGCACTTCGTGGCCGAGTCCGTCGAGCGCATCCGCGAACAGGTGGGGAGGGGGCGCGTGCTGTGCGCGCTCTCGGGCGGCGTCGACTCGGCGGTGGCGGCGATGCTGGTCCACCGTGCGATCGGCAAGAAGCTCACCTGCGTGTTCGTCGACAACGGCGTGCTGCGGCGGGACGAGGCGAAGCAGGTGCGCGACCGCTTCGCCCGCAAGCTGGGCCTGAAGGTCGTCTTCGTCGACGCCTCGGAGCGCTTCCTGCGCCGCCTGAAGGGCGTCGCCGATCCCGAGCGCAAGCGCAAGATCATCGGACGCGAGTTCATCGCCGTGTTCGACGAGGCGGCGAAGAAGCTCGGACGGGTCGATTTCCTGGCCCAGGGCACGCTCTACCCGGACGTCATCGAGTCGGTCTCGGTCAAGGGGCCGTCGGCGGTGATCAAGAGCCACCACAACGTCGGCGGCCTGCCGAAGCGGATGAAGTTCAGGCTGGTCGAGCCGCTGCGCGAGCTGTTCAAGGACGAGGTGCGCGCGGCCGGCCACGAGCTGGGGCTCGACGACGAGTTCCTGTGGCGGCAGCCGTTCCCGGGCCCCGGCCTCGCCATCCGATGCCTGGGGCCGGTTTCGAAGGACCGCCTCGACCTGCTGCGGGCGGCGGACGCGATCGTGGTCGAGGAGATCAAGGCGGCCGGCCTCTACCGCCAGGTGTGGCAGAGCTTCGCCGTGCTGCTGCCCGTGCGCTCCGTCGGCGTGATGGGCGACGACCGCACGTACCAGTACACGCTGGCGATCCGCGCGGTGGAGTCGGCCGACGGCATGACCGCCGACTGGGCGCGGCTGCCCTACGAGCTGCTGGCGCGGGTCTCGAACCGCATCGTCAACGAGGTGCGCGGCATCAACCGCGTCGTCTACGACGTGTCGTCGAAGCCGCCGTCCACGATCGAGTGGGAGTGAAGTGAAGGACTTCGTCCACCTCCACCTGCACACCGAGTACAGCCTGCTCGACGGCGCCAACCGCATCGACGAGCTGGTCGGAGAAGCCGCCAAGCTCGGCCAGAAGTCACTGGCGATCACCGACCACGGCAACATGTTCGGGGCGGTCGCCTTCCACGACGCGGCCCGCGGCAAGGGCGTCAAGCCGATCATCGGCTGCGAGATCTACGTCGCGCCCAAGACCCGCTTCGACCGCAGCGGCGGCGACATCGAGGACGCCTACAACCACCTGACGCTGCTGGCCACCAGCGACGCCGGGTACCACAACCTCGTCCGGCTGGTGTCGCTCGGCTACACCGAGGGCTTCTACTACCGGCCCCGGATCGACAAGGACCTGCTGGCGAAGCACGCCGAGGGGCTGATCGGGCTGTCCGGCTGCCTGTCCTCCGAGATCTCGCGCCAGATCCGCAACGGGAACGAGCCGCGGGCGCTGGAGCTGATCGGACAGTTCAGCGACATGTTCGGCAAGGACCGCTTCTACCTCGAGGTGATGGACCACGGCATCGAGGAGCAGCGCCAGGTCAACCGCGCGCTGCTGCGGATGAAGGACCGCACCGGGCTGGGGCTGGTGGCGACCAACGACGCCCACTACCTGCGCAACAGCGACCACCACGCCCACGACGTGCTGGTCTGCATCGGCTCCGGCAAGAAGGTCGCGGACCGCGAGCGCCTCCGCTTCGACACCCACGAATTCTACCTGAAGAGCGGCGACGAGATGGCCGCCCTGTTCCCGGACCATCCGGAGGCCATCTCCAACACCGTGAAGATCGCGGACATGTGCGACTTCACGCTGCAGGCCGTCAACGAGCTGCCGCGCTTCGAGGTGCCGCCGGGCTACACGATCGAGACCTACTTCGAGAAGGTCTGCCGCGACGGGTTCGAGGACCGCTGGAAGGCGCTGGGCCCGCTCGCCGACGCCGGGCGCCTGCGCTACGCCCGGGCGGTCTACGAGGCGCGGCTCGACAAGGAGATCGGCGTCATCCGCCGGGTCGGCTTCTCCGGGTACTTCCTGATCGTCTGGGACTTCATCCGTTACGCCAAGGAGCGCGGCATCCCGGTCGGCCCGGGCCGCGGCTCGGCGGCCGGGTCGCTGGTGGCGTACTCGATGCGGATCACGGACATCGACCCGATCGAGTACGACCTGATCTTCGAGCGCTTCCTCAACGAGGAACGGATCAGCCCCCCCGACATCGACATCGACTTCTGCGAGAACCGCCGCGGCGAGGTGATCGAGTACGTCACCCGCAAGTACGGGCGCGAGAACGTGGCGCAGATCATCACCTTCGGGACGATGAAGGCGAAGGCCGTCGTGCGCGACGTCGCGCGGGTGATGGACCTGCCGTACGCCGACGCCGACAAGATCGCCAAGATGATCCCGGGCGATCTCGGGATGACGCTCGACAAGGCGCTCGAGGAGTCGCCGCCGCTCAAGGACGCCTACGAACACGACCCGAAGGTCAAGGAGCTGATCGACGTCTCGCGGCGGCTCGAGGGCACGACCCGTCACGCCTCCACCCACGCGGCTGGCGTCGTGATCTCGCCCAGGCCGCTGATGGAGCTGGTGCCGCTCGCCTCGTTCAAGGGCGGCGACCTCACCACCCAGTACGACATGAAGGGGGTCGAGCGGATCGGCCTCCTCAAGATGGACTTCCTGGGACTGCGCACGCTCACGCTGATCGACAACTGCGTGAAGATGATCGAGGCCCAGACCGGCGTGCGCGTCGACCCCGACCACCTGCCGCTCGACGACGCGAAGACCTACGAGCTGTTCGCCGCGGGCAAGACCTCGGGCCTGTTCCAGTTCGAGTCCGAGGGCATGCGGGACATCCTGAAGCGCTTCAGGCCCGACCGCCTGGAGCACCTGACCGCCCTCAACGCGCTGTACCGGCCCGGGCCGATGGCGATGATCGACGACTTCATCAAGCGCCGCCACGGCCAGACGAAGGTCGTCTACGACCACCCCTCGCTGGAGCCGATCCTGTCCGGGACCTACGGCGTCATGGTCTACCAGGAACAGGTCATGCAGATCGCCTCGGCGCTGGCCGGCTACTCGCTGGGCGAGGCCGACATCCTGCGCAAGGCGATGGGCAAGAAGAAGGCCGACGTGATGGCCGCCCAGATGCAGAAGTTCCTCGAGGGCTGCGCCGCGCACGGAGTCAACGAGAAGAAGGCGAAGAAGATCTGGGACCACATGGAGCAGTTCGCCGGGTACGGCTTCAACAAGTCGCACTCGGCGGCCTACGCCTGGGTCGCCTACCAGACGGGCTGGTTCAAGGCGAACTATCCCGCCTACTTCATGGCCGCGCTGCTGACCTCGGAGCGCGCCAACACCGAGAAGCTCGTCGAGTACATCGGCTCCTGCCGCGAGATGGACCTGCAGGTGCTGCCGCCCGACGTCAACGAGTCCGACCTCTACTTCACCGTGGCGAGCGGCGCCATCCGCTTCGGGCTGGCGGCCATCAAGAACGTCGGCGAAGGCGCGGTCGAGGCGACGCTGGCCGCGCGCCGCGAAGGCGGGCGCTTCTCTTCGCTGTTCGAGTTCTGCGAGCGCGTCGACCTCAAGGCGATCAACCGGCGGGTGATCGAGAGCTACGTCAAGAGCGGCAGCTTCGACTCGCTGGAGCGCCGCCGCGCGGCGCTGTTCGCGGCGATCGAGCGGGCGACCGAGGCGGGGCAGAAGAAGCAGCGGGATCGCGAGGCGGGCCAGGCCAGCCTGTTCGGCGCGCTGCTGGCGCCGGGCGCGGGCGCCGGCACGGCGGCCCCGGCGGAGCGGCTGCCCGACGTGCCCGACTGGCCGGAGAGCGAGCGGCTGGGCTTCGAGAAGGAGTCGCTCGGGTTCTTCATCAGCGGCCACCCGCTGGAGCGCTTCCGGGGCGAGCTCGCGCAGGTGGCGAACGCCGACTCTGCCGCGATGGCCGCGTTGCGGGAGACGCGCGAGGTGGCGGCCGGCGGGCTGATCACCGGCCTGCGCCCGCTGAAGACCCGCAAGGGCGACCGCATGGCCGTCTTCCAGCTCGAGGACCTCGGCGGCGTCACCGAGGTCCTGGTCTTCCCCGAGACCTACAAGAAGGTGGCCGCGGAGCTGGCCGACGACGCCGTGGTGCTGGTGCGCGGCAAGGCCGAGCCGCAGGACGAGGGCAAGACCCGCCTGGTGGCGTCCGAGGTGATCCCGCTCGAGAAGGCGCGGCTGAGCGGCGCGCGATCGGTCACGATCCGGGTCCCGGCCGCGAACTGGGACCGGGAGAGGGGCGAGAGGCTGCGCGATATACTCGACGCGCACCGGGGCGAGTGCCCGGTGACCCTCGAGCTGCTGCGCCCGGGGAGCTGGACGGTGGCGGTGGTGCCGAACGCCTACTACCGCGTCCGCCCGGACCCGGTGCTGCGGGACGAGGTCGAGGGCCTGCTGGGCAAGGGAGCCCTGGTGCTGGCGGGCCGGGCGGAGCGGGCCGAGGGCGCCGCCTGAAGGGCGGCTCCCCGGGAGCTTCTCGGAGACCACGAACGACATGGCCGACCAAGACTTCGAGGCCCCGCTGGCCGAGCTGCAGAAGCAGCTCGACGAGCTGGCGCGGTTTCCCGGCGATCCCGTGCGCAGCCGCGAGGCCGCCCGCGTGAAGAAGCAGCTCGACCAGAAGCGGCGCGAGGTGTACGCGGCGCTGACCCCGTGGCAGAAGACCCAGGTCGCGCGCCACCCCAGCCGGCCGTACACGCTCGACTACGTGGGCGCGCTGTGCACCGACTGGGTCGAGATCCACGGCGACCGGCTGTTCGGCGACGATCCGGCGCTGGTGTGCGGCCTGGCCCGCTTCCGCGGCGAGCCGGTCGTGGTCGTCGGCCACCAGAAGGGCCGCGACACCAAGCAGAAGATCCGGCGCAACTTCGGAATGCCGAAGCCCGAGGGCTACCGCAAGGCCCTGCGCGCGATGCAGATGGCCGAGAAGTTCGGGCGCCCGATCCTGTCCTTCGTGGACACGCCCGGCGCCTACCCGGGGCTCGACGCCGAGGAGCGCGGGCAGGCCGAGGCGATCGCCCGCAACCTGCGCGAGATGGCGCGGCTCACGGTCCCGATCCTGGTCACCGTCACCGGCGAGGGGGGCAGCGGCGGCGCCTTGGCCGTCGCCGTCGGCGACCGCGTCAACATGCTCGAGCACTCCGTGTATTCCGTGATCTCGCCCGAGGGCTGCGCCTCGATCCTGTGGCGCGACGCGGGCCGCGCCGAGGACGCGGCGACCGCGATGAAGATCACCGGTCGCGACCTGCTTTCGTTCGGGGTCGTGGACGAGGTGGTGCCGGAACCTCCGGGCGGCGCGCACGCCGATCCCGAGGCCCTCTACGACGCCCTGGGACGGCTGCTCGAGCGCCAGCTCGCCGAGTTGCGCAAGCTGTCCCCCGACGCCCTGATCGAAGCCCGCTACCAGAAATTCCGCAAGATGGGCCAGCTCGGACGCGAGTTCCTCGATCGCGCCGTCTGAAGCTGACGGCCCGGGAGGCCGCTCGTGAGTGTGCGTTGCGTGGGAATCGTCGGCGGCGGGACGATGGGGCAGGGCATCGCCATCGCCTGCGCCGCCGCGGGCCTCGACGTGCTGTTGCGCGATCGCGACGAGGCCGGGAACGTGCGCGCGCTGGAAGGGATCGGCGAGACCCTTGACCAGGACATCGCCAAGTGGCGCCGCACGACCGGTGAACGCAAGGCGATCCTGGCCCGCATCCGCACCGTCGCCGCGATCGAGGCGCTGGAGGCGGCTCAACTCGTGGTCGAGGCGGTGTCCGAGGACCTCGAGCTGAAGACCGGCATCTTCCAGCAGCTCGACGCCTGCTGCCCGCCGAACGACATCCTGGCCACCAACGCCTCCGCGCTGTCGGTGACCGAGATCGCGGCGCGCACGATGCGGCCGGACCGCGTCGTCGGCCTCCACTTCCTGCACCCGGTGCCCGTGGTGCCGCTGGTCGAGGTCGTGCGCGGCCTGCGCACCTCGGACGAGACCTTCGCCCACGCGATGGACTTCGTGCGGGTGCTGGGCAAGACCGGGATCGAGGTCTTCGAGTCGCCCGGCTACGTCACCACCCGGGTGATCCTGCCGTTCCTCAACGAGGCCGCCCACGTGGTGATGGAAGGCGTGGCCTCGGCGAAGGACGTCGACGCCTCGGTGCGGCTGGGCTTCGGGCTGCCGTTCGGCCCGCTGACGCTCGCCGACCGCATGGGCCTCGACCAGCTCCTGCGCTGGATGCAGCACCTGTTCCACGAGACGGGCGAGGCCCGCTACCGGCCGTGCCCGCTGATCCGCAAGATGGTGCGCGCGGGCCACCTCGGCGTGAAGTCGGGCCGCG
Source organism: Vicinamibacteria bacterium (assembly GCA_025994075.1). GTDB lineage: Bacteria > Acidobacteriota > Vicinamibacteria > Fen-336 > Fen-336 > WYBL01. Next base: position 76,313 of record JAMQGV010000015.1, on the reverse strand, counting down.
GCTTCTTCGAGTACGACGCGGACGGCCTGCCGCGCCACGACCTGAAGGCGGGAGCCCGGTCATGAAGGTGCTGGTCCTCAACTGCGGTTCCTCGAGCCTCAAGTTCCAGCTCATCGAGACGGACGAGCAGAAGATCGCGCGCGACGAAGACGTCGCGCTGGCCCGCGGCATCGTCGACAACATCGGCTCGGAGGCCGTGCTCAAGGTCGAGCTGCCGTCGCGGGGCACGACGCTGCGCGAGACGGCCGAGGTGCTCGACCACAAGGCGGCGGTCTCGCGGGCGCTCGACCTGCTGACCCGGCCGGAGGCCGGCGTGCTCGCCGACCCCGCGGAGATCGGCGCCGTCGGCCACCGCGTGGTGCACGGCGGCGAGCGGTTCCACGCCAGCGTCCTGATCGACGACGAGGTGCTGCGCGCGATCGAGTCCTGCTTCGACATCGCCCCGCTGCACAACCCGCCGAACGTCAAGGGCTACCGCGCGGCCCGCGAGGCGCTGCCGGCGGCGCCGCAGGCGGCGGTGTTCGACACGTCCTTCCACCAGACGCTCGCGCCCGAGGCGTACCTGTACGGGCTGCCCTACGTGCTGTACGAGCGGCACGGCATCCGCCGCTACGGCTTCCACGGCACCTCGCATCGGTACGTCTCGGCCCGCCTGGCCCGCCACGTCGGCCGCGAGGGCGACCCCGCGCTGCGGGTGATCACCTGTCACCTCGGCAACGGCTGCTCCATCACTGCGATCCGGGGCGGCCGCTCGGTCGACACCTCGATGGGCTTCACCCCGCTCGAGGGCCTGCTGATGGGCACCCGCTCCGGGGACCTCGACGCGGCCGCCGCGCTGCACGTCATGCGCAAGGAGGAACTGGGCGAGCGCGAGGCCCAGGCGCTGCTCAACAAGCACTCCGGGCTGCTGGGGCTGTCGGGCGTCTCGAACGACATGCGGGCCCTGCTCGAGGCCGAGGCCCAGGGCAACCCGCGCGCGAAGCTCGCGATCGACGTGTTCTGCTACCGGCTGCGCAAGTACGTGGGCGCCTACGCCGCGGCGCTCGGCGGGCTCGACGCGCTGGCCTTCGCCGGCGGCATCGGCGAGAACGCCGCGGGGATCCGCGAGCGCGCCCTGCACGGCCTCGAGGGCCTGGGACTCCGCGTCGACCCGGAGCGCAATGCCGCCGCCAACGGGGTCGAGGCGCGCATCTCGCCCGAGGGCGCGCCCGTGGCCGTCGCCGTGATCCCGACCAACGAGGAGCTGCTGATCGCCCGCGACGCGTACCGGCTGGTCGCCGGGCTGCCGCTCGCATGAGGCGTGGCGGGCTGCGCCGCCTGCGCGGCGCCTTCCTGGTCGTCGCGGTGGCCGTGGGCGTGGCCGTGGTCGCCTCGCTGCGGCCGCGGCCCGAGGACCCCGGTCCGACCCCCGGGGCGACGCCGCTCGCGCAGTCCTCCCCCGGCACCCAGCGGCTGGACCAGGTGCAGCACGAGGTCCTGAAGGGGGAGCAGTCCGGAATCCAGGTCGAAGCCGGCGAGTGGGTCGGCAAGGAGGGCGAGGACGCCCGGCTCAAGGGAGCCCGGGTCTCGTTCGGCTACGTGGCGCGGGGCCAGCGCGGGCGGGGGACGATCTCGGCCCGGGAGGCGACCGTCGATCCCGCGCAGCCGCGCGCGATCTTCCGCGGGGACGTCGTGCTGGTCACCGACGACGGCTTCCGGCTCGAGTCCGACCACCTCGTCTACCGCGGCGACAAGCAGCTCGCGCGCACGGAGGGCCCGGCGCGCTTCCGGCGCAAGGACTTCTCGGGCAGCTCGACCGGCTTTCTCTACGACGCGGCTTCCGATCGCCTCGAGCTCGACGCCGACGTCCACATCGTGATGCGCGACCCGGACGTGCCCGGCCTCGACGTGCGCGGCGATCGCGGCGTCTACGCGCGCGAGGAGGGCCAGCTCCGCGTGGTCGGCAACGTCGTGGTGGACCGCGCCGACGGCTCGCGGCTGACCGCGGGGGTCCTCAAGCTGGACCTGAACGACGCGCTGCAGGTGTTCCGCGCCCAGTTCTCCGAGGGCTTCGAGCTGCGCGCCCGCGGCGGCGGCTTCCTGCCGGGCGGCGGGGCCGGCCGAGCGGCAGGGCCGCGCGAGCTGCGCGGCCGCAAGCTCGACCTGTGGTTCGGCGAGAACCGCGCGCTCAAGCAGGCGATCGCCACCCAGGAGGCCGAGCTGGTCATGGAGCCGGCCCCTGGCGAGCGGCCCGAGCGGCGCCGGCTGAAGGCCGAGACGCTGACCCTCGACTTCGACGCGAGCGGACAGCTCGCAGCCCTGGCGGGCCTGCAGGGGAGTTCGCTCGCGCTGGAGCCGCTCGCGCGCGGGGCGGCGCCGGCCCTGATCACCTGCCGGCGCTTCGAGGCGCAGATCTCGCCCGAGACGGGGGAGCCGACCAGCGCGGAGTTCCATCGCGACGTGGTCTTCACCCGCGGCAGCCAGCGCGCCAGCGGCCAGCGGGCGACCTTCGTCGCCGCGGACGACGTGCTGGCGCTGCGCGAGTCTCCGCGGCTGTGGGACGAGGCGCGCGGCACGGAACTGCTGGCCCGCGACATCGATGTCGCCCCGCGCGGCGGCGACGTCGCTGCGCGAGGCAGCGTCCGCCACGTCTATCGCCAGCTAGAAGGCGGTCCGGCCGGCCTGCTGGGAGCCCCCGGCGAAGCGACGGTGGTGACCGCCCAGCGCTTCGCGTGGCGGGCCCGGGCGCAGCTGGCGCACTACCTCGAGGGGGCGACGCTGCGCGCGGGCGCCGACTTGCTGGAGGCCGAGCAGATCGAGATCCACCAGCCGGAGGGCGGAGCGCGACGCCTCGTCGCGCGGGGCGAGGTGCGCTCGCGAATGACGCCCCGCGGCGACGGCAAGGGCACGGCGCCGCCGCAGGTCGAGGGCAAGGCGCGCGAGATGGTCTACGACGAGCGCAAGCGGGAGGTCGTGTACAACGGCCAGGTCTCCCTGCTCCAGGGCGAGATCCAGGTGGAGGGCGAGCAGGCGACGCTCCAGATGGAGGCGGCGGGCGGCGGCTTCGAGCGACTCGAGGCCGGAGAGCCGGTTCGCGTGCGCCAGGGGCAGCGCGTCGCCGACGGCGCGCGCGTCGTCTACACGCCTGCGGACGGCAAGGTGCTGCTGACCGGGCCGGAGGTGGTGCTCAAGGACCCCGACCGCACTGCCCGAGGCCGCAGCGTGACCTTCCACGTCGGCGACGACCTGATCCTGATCGACGGCCGCGAGGAGACGCGAACGGAGACCGTGTTCTCCGGGCGGACGGCCCCGCCCCCTGCGCCCACTCCGACCCGGTCCCCGTGAGCGCCGGCGATCAGGCGGGCCGGGCTACCATCGGGGGCCGATGAAGACCCTCGACGCCCGCGGGCTGACCAAGAGCTACGGACGCCGCACCGTCGTGCGCAGCGTCGACCTCCACATCCAGGAAGGCGAGGTCGTCGGGCTGCTCGGCCCGAACGGGGCGGGGAAGACCACGACCTTCTACATGGTCGTCGGCCTGGCCCGTCCCGATGGCGGCAGCGTCACGCTCGGCGAGGACGACATCACCGACCTGCCGATGTACGAGAGGGCCCGGGCGGGCATCGGCTACCTGCCGCAGGAGGCCAGCGTCTTCCGGAAGATGTCCGTGCAGGACAACGTGCTGGCGATCCTCGAGGCGCTCGGCGAGCCGCAGGGCGAGAGCCGGCAACGCACCCGCGAGCTGCTGGAAGAGCTGGGCATCCAGGGCCTCGCCCGGCAGCGGGCCGACACCCTGTCGGGCGGCGAGCGGCGCCGGCTCGAGATCGCGCGGGCGCTGGCGACCGAGCCCTCGTTCATCCTGCTGGACGAGCCGTTCGCGGGCATCGACCCGATCGCCGTGATCGACATCCAGAAGATCATCGGCCACCTCAAGGAGCGCGGGATCGGCGTCCTGATCACCGACCACAACGTGCGCGAGACGTTGAAGATCACGGACCGCGCCTATATTCTTCGGGACGGCGAAGTGTTCCGCGCGGGTACGCCCGAGGCGCTCGCCGGAGACGAAGAAGTTCGGCGGGTCTACCTGGGCGAGGGCTTCCGCCTCGACGCCCCGGGGTTGCCGCCGGCGGGAGCTTAGGACCGACCCTTGGCGATTCAACAGAAGCTGGGACTGCAGGCCCGCCTCTCGCAGCGGCTCGTGCTCACGCCGTCGCTGCAGCAGGCGATCAAGCTGCTGCCCCTCACCACCCTGGAACTGGCCGAGGTCCTCGAGCAGGAGGTGATGGAGAACCCGCTGCTCGAGGAGGCGCCGGCCGAGCCGCCGTCGCCCGAGGAGGCCGTCGCCGAGGCCGAGGAGAAGCCCAAGGCCGACGACCCGCTCGAGCAGATCGACGTCGAGAAGTTCTTCGAGGAGTACGCCGAGGCCGACCGCGAGCAGCGGCGCACGCGCGGCACCGAGATCCCCGAGGCGCCGCCGATCGAGAACACGCTGACCGCGGCCACCAACCTCTACGACCACCTCAAGTGGCAGCTCGTGCTCTCGGTCTCCGACGACCTGCTGGTCGAGATCGCCGAGAAGATCATCGACAGCCTCGACGAGGACGGCATGCTGCGCGTCTCGCTCGAGGACATCGCCAACATGGGCCCGTACCCCGCGGAGGAGGTCCTTCGCGCGCTCTCGATCGTGCAGCAGCTCGACCCGGCGGGAGTGGCCGCCCGCGACATCGGCGAGTGCCTGCGGCTGCAGCTCCGCGCCCTGCACCTCGAGGGCTCGGTCACGGACCTGATCGTCCGCGACCACCTGAAGCAGCTCCAGACCCACCAGTACTCCGAGATCTCGCGGGCGATGAACCTGACCCAGGACGAGGTCGCCCACCACCTGGAGATCATCCAGCGGCTCGACCCGAAGCCCGGGCTGCGCTACTCGCCCCAGGACGCGGCCTACGTCACGCCGGACGTCTTCGTGATCAAGGACGCCGACGAATACCGCATCGAACTGAACAACGAGGGCCTGCCCCGCCTGCGGATCAGCCCGACGTACCGCCGCATGCTCGACGACAAGGAGCCGGGCTCCGAGCAGACCCGCGCCTACGTCAAGGACAAGCTGCGCAGCGCGCTGTGGCTCCTGAAGAGCGTCGACCAGCGCCAGCGCACGATCTTCCGGGTGGCCGAGTCGATCGTGCGCCACCAGCGCGGCTTCCTCGACCGCGGCATCGAGCACCTGCGGCCGCTGGTGCTGCGCGACGTCGCCAACGACATCGGGATGCACGAGTCGACCGTGTCTCGCGTGGTGGCCAACAAGTACATGCACACGCCGCGCGGCGTGTACGAGATGCGCTTCTTCTTCCACAGCGGCATCACCTCGTCGATGGGCGAGTCGGTCAGCTCGGTCACGATCAAGGACCGCATCCGCAAGATGATCGAAGGCGAAGACGCGCAGCACCCGCTCTCCGACTCGCGGATCGCCGAGCTGCTGCAGGCGGAGGGCGTGCCGCTGGCGCGGCGCACCGTCGCGAAGTACCGCGAGGAGCTGCGCATCCCGCCCTCCAACCTGCGCAAGTCGGCGCACTGACTTGGCGCGGCAGGCCGCGGCGGGGCCGGCGCTCACCGTCCGGCGCCTGCTGCGCGAGCGGCGCGGCGAGCTGAAGCTCAAGCTGCTCGCCGGCCGCCGCGGGCTCGACCGCGCGATCGAGCAGTCGCGCGTGCAGCGGCCGGGTCTCGCCTTGACCGGCTACTTCGACTACCTGCGCTACGGCCGGGTCCAGATCCTGGGCGCCTCGGAATCGGGCTACCTCGCCACCCTCCCGGCGCGCCGTCGCCGGTCGCTGCTGGCGCGGCTGGCGGCCTGCGACGTCACCTGCTTCGTGGTGACCCGCGGCCTGCCGCCGCCGCCCGAGCTGCGCCAGGCCGCCGAGCGGCGCGGCGTTCCGCTGCTCGGCACGCCGCTCGAATCGACCCCGTTCATCAAGCGGCTGACCGGCTGGCTCGACGAGGAGCTGGCGCGCAGCGCCCAGCTCCACGGGGTCCTGGTCGACGTGTTCGGCCTCGGCGTGCTGATCGCGGGCGAGAGCGGGATCGGCAAGTCGGAGTGCGCGCTCGACCTGGTCGACCGCGGCCACCGCCTGGTCGCCGACGACGTCGTGGAGGTCAAGCGCATCGGCGAAGGGCTGGTGGCGACCGCGCCGCTGCTGCTGCGCGACCACATGGAGCTGCGCGGCCTGGGCGTGATCAACATCCGCGACCTCTACGGCGTCTCCTCGCTGCGGGTGCGGCAGCGGGTGGAGCTGGTCGTCGACCTCGAGCGCTGGGAGCCGGGCAAGGAGTACGACCGGCTGGGCCTGCAGCAGGAGCGGGTCGAGGTGCTAGGCGTCGAGGTGCCGCGGCTGCGGATGCCGGTGGCGCCCGGGCGCAGCCTCGCGATCCTGATCGAGGTGGCCGCCCGCAACCACCTGCTGAAGGAGCGCGGCCTGGACGGGGCGCAGCGCTTCGCCCACCGGCTGGAGACGATGATCGCGGCCGGGGCGGGCAAGGCGCGGGCCACCAGCGCGCGGGGGCGGCGTTGAAGGCCCGCGCGGCCGGTCGGCGCGACGGCGACCGGCTGGTGATCGTCACGGGCCTGTCCGGGTCGGGCAAGACCCACGTGCTGCGGGCGCTCGAGGACCTCGGCTTCTTCTGCGTCGACAACCTGCCCACGGCGCTGATCCCGCGCTTCGCCGAGCTGATTCGCGACACCCCGAGCCTGCGCCGTGCGGCCCTGGTCGTGGACCTGCGCGAGCCCGGGTTCACGCGCCAGTTCCCGCTGGCGCTGCGCGGCCTGCGCCAGCGGCGGCTGCCGGTCGAGCTGCTGTTCCTGGAGGCGGACGAGAAGACGCTGGTGCGCCGCTTCAGCGAGACGCGCCGGCCCCACCCGCTGGCGGTCGACGAGCCGGTGGTCGAGGCGCTCCGCCAGGAGCGCGAGGCGCTGCGGCCGATCCGCAAGAGCGCGGATCGCATCGTCGACACCTCGGCGTTCACGGTCCACGACCTGCGGGCCTGGGTACGCGAGCGGTTCGGGGCGCGCAGCGCCGAGGCGCCGATGACGGTGACGGTCACCTCGTTCGGCTACAAGTACGGCGTGCCCGCGGAGGCCGACCTGGTGTTCGACGCGCGCTTCCTGCCGAACCCCAACTTCGTGCCGCGGCTGCGGCCGCAGACGGGCGAGGCGCCGGCGGTACAGCGCTATCTCGACGCCCAGCCCGACACCGCCCGCTTCCTGCGCCGCGTGCTCTCGCTGCTCGGCTTCGTGCTGCCGCGGCACCAGAAGGAAGGGAGGAGCTACGTGACGATCGCGATCGGGTGCACGGGCGGGCGCCACCGCTCGGTGATGCTGGCTCTTCGCGTGGGCGAGGCGCTGCGACGCCGCCGCTTCCACGTCCAGGTCCGCCACCGGGACGCGAGGCAGCAGTGATCGGCGTCGTCGTCGTCACCCACGGCGGGCTGGCCTCGGAGCTGGTGGCGGCGGCCGCCCAGATCGTCGGCGAACTGCCGCGCTCGGCCGCCGTCTCGATCGGCTGGAGCGACGACCCGGTGGCGGCCCGCGAGGCCGTGGAGAGGGCGATCGCCGACGTGGGCGCCGAGGGGGCCCTGGTGCTGACGGACATGTTCGGCGGCACGCCGACCAACCTGGCGCTGCCCTCGCTGGGGCCCAGCGTCGAGATCGTCACCGGCGTCAACCTGCCGATGCTGATCAAGCTCTCGTCCGTGCGGGACGGCGAGCTGAAGGACGTGGCGCGGGTGATCCGCGAGTACGGCCAGGCGGCGATCCACGTGGCCTCGGAACTGCTGGAGCCGCGCAAGCCGTGATCTCGCGCGAGGTGAAGATCCCCAACCGGCTGGGGCTGCACGCGCGGGCCGCCGCGCGCTTCGTGCACAAGGCCTGCGCGTTCCACAGCCGGGTCCGGGTCAGCCGCGACGGTCGCACCATGGACGGCAAGTCGATCCTAGGCATCCTGCTGCTGGCGGCCTCGCGGGGCACGATGCTGCGGATCGAGACCGACGGCGACGACGAGCAGGCCGCGGCGGACGCGCTGGTGACCCTCGTCGAGAGCGGTTTCGGCGAGGGCAGCTAGGCCGTGGAACTGCTCGGGAACGGCGTCTCCCCGGGGATCGCCGTCGGCCAGGCGCTGGTGATGGAGCGCGAGCGCGTGCCCGTGTTCCGGCTGCTGCTGCCGCCCGACGCCACCGAGCGCGAGGTCCAGCGCCTGCTGCGCGCGGTGGCCGCCTCGCGCCGCCAGCTCGAGGCGATCAAGTCCCGCCTCTCGCGCGAAGTGGGCGCGCTGCACGCGTACATCTTCGACGCCCAGCTCCTGATGCTGGAGGACCCGCTGCTGCGCGATCGCGCCGCCCAGATCGTGCGCCAGGAGCACGTCAACGCGGAGTGGGCGCTGCGGCAGGTCTCGGAGCAGCTCCACGCGCTGTTCGACGGCTTCACCGACGAGTACCTGAAGGAGCGCAGCAGCGACCTCGACGACGTGCTGGGCCGGGTGCTGCTGAACCTCGTCGGGGCCGCGGACGGGCCGAGCCTGGCGCGGCTGCCGGGGCCCGTGGTGCTGGTGGCCCACGACCTCACGCCGTCCGAGGCGGCGGAGCTCGACTGGGCGAAGGTGATCGGCATCGCGCTCGACGGCGGGTCCCGCACCTACCACACGGCGATCCTGGCGCGCTCGCGCGGGATTCCCGCGGTGGCCGGCCTGCGCGACGCCACCGGCCGCGTGCCGCCGGGCGCGCTCGTCGTCCTCGACGGCACCCAGGGCCGGCTCGTGGTCGAGCCCTCGGAACCCGTGCTGGCCGGCTTCCGCGCGTTGCGCGAGCGGGAGCAGCGACGCGAGCTCAGCCTGCAGGCCACGCGGACGGAGCCGGCGGCCTCGCGCGACGGGGTGCGGGTGCGGCTGCTGGCCAACGCCGAGTTCGCGGAGGAGGCCGCGACGGCCGTGCAGTACGGGGCCGAGGGCATCGGCCTGTTCCGCAGCGAGTACCTGCTCGGGCGCGGCAGCCTGGACGAGGAGCGACAGTACGAGCTGTACTGCCGCCTTCTGGACCAGATGGCTCCGCACCCCGTCACGGTGCGCGTCTGGGACCTGGGGCCGGAGGACATCGTGCCGGCGGGGCCGTCGAGCCCGAACCCGGCGCTGGGCCCGCGAGCCTTGCGCCTGCTCGGCCGCGCGCCGGACGCCTTCCGCACCCAGCTCCGCGCGCTGCTGCGGGCCGCGGCGCACGGCCCGTTGCGGGTGCTGTTCCCGTTCCTGCGGGGCGCCAGCGACCTGCGGGAGGCACGGGCCTTTCTCGCCGCGACGGCCCGCGACCTGGCCCTCGAGGGGCACGGCCACGCGGTCGAGGTGCCGGTCGGGATGATGGTCGAGATCCCCAGCGCTGCGCTGACGCTGGCGCAACTGGCGCCCGAGGCGGATTTCTTCAGCGTCGGCACCAACGACCTGATCCAGTACCTCCTGGCGGTGGACCGGGCGGACCCGCGGGTGGCGGCACTCTACGAACCGCTGGACCCCGCTGTGCTGTCGGTGTTGGCCGGCGCGTTCGAGCAGGCGGGGGCGGCCGGCCGCCCGGTCGGCGTGTGCGGGGAGATGGCGGGCGACCCGCTACAATCCCTGGTGCTGGCGGGCCTCGGCGCCCGCGAGCTCTCGATGAGCCCGACGGCGATCCCGCGCATCAAGCAGGTGCTGCGGGCCGCGGATCTCGGGCACGCCCGCGAGGCGGTGTTGCGGGCCATGCGGCTTTCGTCGGCGGCCGAGATCGAGGCGCACCTGAGAGCGGAACTGCACGAGGCGCTGGCTGCGGCCGACGCCGGGGAGTCCTGACACTTGACCGAGCACAAGCGGGTCGACAAGCCCTGGGGCCACGAGATCTGGTGGGCGCGCACCGAGCGCTACGTGGGGAAGCTCCTGCACGTGAAGAAGGGCGAGAGCCTCTCCCTCCAGTACCACAACGTGAAGGACGAGACGATCCTGATCCAGAGCGGGAAGCTGCTGTTCGAGGTCAAGGGCAAGGACGAGCCGGGCGATCTGCGCCGCATCGAGATGACGCCCGGCGACAGCTACCACATCACGCCCGGCACGCTTCACCGGATGACGGGCCTCGAGGACACCGACATCCTCGAGGTCTCCACCCCGGAACTCGACGACGTGGTCCGCCTCGAAGACCGCTACGGCCGCGCCGGCACGTCGAGGCCCTAGTACTTCGCGAGCTTGCGGATCTCGGCGGCGATGCCGGGGACCTGGGGCAGGATGAAGTCCTCGAGTGAAGGCGCGTAGCCGACGAAGGTGTCGGTCGCGCCGATGCGCTTGACCGGGGCGTCCAGCCACTCGAACAGCTCGTCGGCGATGCGGGCCGCGATCTCGGCGGTGTAGCCCCAGGAGAGCTGGTCCTCCTGGGCGACGATCACCTTGCCGGTGCGCTTCACGCTCTCCGCGATCGCGTCCCAGTCGTAGGGCGAGAGCGTGCGCAGGTCGATCACCTCGGCCTCGATGCCGTCCTGCTCCGCGACCTGCTTCGCGGCCACGACGCTGCGCTGGACGAGAGCGCCGAAGGTCACGATCGTCAAGTCGCGCCCGGGGCGCACCGTACGCGCCTTGCCGAACGGGATGCAGTAGTCCGGCCCGGGGTTGCGGCCCTTGTTGTAGGTCTGGCGGTACAGGTGCTTGTGCTCGAGGAAGAGCACCGGGTCGTCGCAGCGGATCGCCGTGCGCAGCAGGCCGTTCGCGTCTTCGGCGTTCGACGGCAGCACCACCCGCAGGCCGGGGACGTGGGTGAACAGCACCTCGCCGCACTGGCTGTGATAGACGGCGCCGCCCTGCAGGTATCCGCCATAGGTCACGCGCACGACGGCGGGGCACTTGAAGGCCCCGTTCGAGCGCCAGCGGATCAGCGCCAGCTCGTTGCGCATCTGCATGTACGCGGGCCAGATGTAGTCGAAGAACTGGATCTCGACCACCGGCTTGAGGCCGCGCACCGCCATGCCGATCGCGCGGCCGACGATGTTGGCCTCGGCCAGCGGGGAGTTGAACACCCGCTCGCCGCCGAACCGGCGCTGCAGGTTGTGGGTGACCTTGAAGACGCCGCCCTTGCCCTTGACCTGGGCCAGGCTCTCCTCGCGGCTGCAGTCGGCGACGTCCTGGCCGAAGACGACGATCCGCGGGTCGCGGGCCATCTCGTCGTGCAGGCAGGCGTTGAGCAGGTCGACGACCGTCTTGGGGTCGCCGGCGAACGCGGGCTCGGTCGAGAACTCGGCGGACGTCGGGTCGACCTCGGGCGAGTAGACGTGGAGCAGCGCCGAGGAGGGCTCGGGTTGCGGCGCCGCGCAGGCCTGGTCGGCGGCCTCGTTGACGAGCCGGTCGACCTCGGCGCGCAAGGCATCGAGTTCCGACTCGCTGGCGAGGCCCTCGCGCAGCAGGAAGGCGGGGAAGGTCGCCAGCGGGTCGCGGTTGGCCTCGGCCTGCCGCTCCTCGGCGGGCCGGTACAGGGCCTCGTCGTCGGAGAGCGAGTGCGAGTAGGGCCGGATCACCTTTGCGTGGACCAGGGCCGGCCCGCGCCGCTCGCGGCACCAGGCGACGGCCTCGCGCAGGGTCGCGAGGCTGGCCAGCGGATCGCAGCCGTCCGTCTCGCGCACCAGCAGGTTCGGGAACGAGGCGACCAGCTTCGAGATGCTGCCGCCGGCGGTCTGGACCTCGACCGGCACCGAGATCGCGTAGCCGTTGTCCTCGACCATGTAGAGGACCGGGAGCTTGCGGTTGCACGCGGTGTTCAGGCTCTCCCAGAACTCGCCCTCGGAGGTGGTGCCGTCGCCGGTCGAGACGTAGACGACCTCGTCCGACCGGAACGGCACGCCGAGCTTCGTGCCCGCGCCGTCCTGCGCCGCCGCGTAGATCCCGGCCTCGGCGCAGCCGACCGCCTGCAGGAACTGGGTGCCCGTGGGAGACGACTTGGTGACGACGTTGAGCGCGGCGTGGCCCCAGTGAGAGGGCATCTGGCGCCCGCCCGAGTTCGGGTCGGCGGCGGCGCCGGTGGCCGACATCAGCATCTCGATCGGCGTCATGCCCAGCGCCAGCATCAGCGCGCGGTCCCGGTAGTAGCCGAAGAACCAGTCGTGGCCGGGCTTCAGCAGCAGGCCCGCCGCCGCCAGCACCGCCTCGTGCCCGGCGCCCGAGATCTGGAAGAAGATCCTGTTCTGGCGCTTGAGCTGGATCTCCTTGTCGTCGATCCGGCGCGAGAGGTACATCGTCCGGTACAGGCCCACCAGGGTCTGGCGGTCGAGTCCGGTCTCCTGGCTCAGGGCGGTCGTGGCCACGCGGTCTTCCCTCCGGGGAACTGCGATGAAAACCCGATTCTAGCCCACGGGCGAAGCCCGGGCCGACCGTTTCAGCGAGGCGGGCGCAGCAGCTCCAGCACGAAGCGGGGACCCAGCGCGCGGCGGGCGGGCACGAAGTCGCCGGCGATCCCGACGAGCTCGTCGCAGGTCCGGGGGCGGTCGCGCAGACGGCGTGCGACGGCGTTCGCCAGCGCCGGAAGCGCCACGACCGCCTGCAGCAGCCGGTTGAGCCGGAACTTGTCGCGGGTCGCCCGCCGGTACTCGTCCTCGTAGGTCGCCGCCGCGGTCTGGGGAGAGCTGCGACCGCGGAGCGCGTCGCCGACCGGGCCGGCGGCGATCTCGCCGCTGCGCAGGGCGAGCGTCACGCCTTCGCCCGTGAACGGATCGTGGAAGCCCGCCGCGTCCCCCAGCAGCATCAGGCCGGGCCGGGCGCGGCGGCGCACGGAAACAGCCAGCGGCCCGATCGCCCGCGGGGGGCCGCTCGCGCGCGTTTCGCGGGTGCGGGCGGCAACGGCGGGGAAGCGGTGCTCCAGGGTTTCGCGGGCGAAGGCCTCGAGCCGCCCTGCCGCGCGGCGGAAGGCGGAGGCGTCGAGCACGAAGGCGACGTTGGCCTCGTCGCCCGGCAGCGGCGCGATGCCGCAGTAGCCGCCGCGGCCGACGTGCATCTCGCCGACGTCCGAAAGCCCCGCGGCGCCGTGCAGGTGCATGCGCAGGGCGAAACGCCGGAACCGCCGCGCGGGCTGCAGCCCGCCCATGGCTCGCGCGGAGACGCCCCAGCGCCCGTCGCACCCGAGCACCCAGCGGGCCGGGACGGTCTCGCCGCTCTCGAGACGCACGCCGACGACGTGGCCCGCGGACTCGACGACGCCGTCCACGCGCGCGCCCTCGCGGACCTCGACTCCCACGCGGCGCGCGACGCCGAGCAGGGTGGTGTCGAGCCGGCTGCGCCGGAGCGCGAAACCCGAGAGCACCTGGCCCCCCCGGCGATAGGAGCCCTCGAACGCGGTGCCGTCGGGCGCCACGACGCGCATCCCGCGCAGGGCGTGCGGACCGAGGCCGGCGACGTCGTCGCGCGCCCCCATCGCGGCGAGCAGGCGCCAGGCCTCGGGCGACACGCCTTCGCCGCAGATCTTGTCCCGCGGGAATCGCGCGGCGTCGAGCAGGAGCACGTCGAAGCCCTGCTGGCGCAGGAACACCGACGCCGCCGTGCCGGCGGGGCCGCCGCCGACGACCACCACGTCCCGCGCGGCGGTCACGGCTCGCGGCGCACGGCGAGGGCCGCGAGGCGGTAGGGGAACACGCGGCGCACCTCGGGCTCCGGCAGCCCGGCATCGACGAAGGCGGCGCGCAGTTCGCGGGGCGTGAAGGAGCGGCGGATCGACACCAGGCCGTCGTGCACGCTGACCGGGGAGCGGAAGAGCCGCGGGAACACGAGGCGGGCGAAGGCGTGGGGCACCTGGGCGCGCCGCAGGTCGTTGACCACGAGCGCCCGCCGCGCCAGCCGCCACAGCCCCCCGAGGGCGCGGGACACGTCGGCGCTGTCGAGGTGGTGGAGGAACAGCGAGCAGGCGACGACGTCGAAGGAGCGCTCGGCGAACGGCGGCGCGAAGACGTCGCCGGCGACCCGGCGGACCTGGGGTGGCGTGTGGCGCAGGTGCGTGGGCTTGAGGTCGAGGCCGACGACCCGAAGCTGCCCATGGCGTTCCAGCAGCCGGGCGGGCAGGTCGGCGGAGCCGCAGCCCACGTCGAGCAGCGAGATCGCACCGTCGGCGCGCAGCAAGGGGCGCAGCAGTCGCTCGAAGGTGCGGTGTCCGCCGAGCCAGGTGTTGACGAAGCGGATGTCCGCGAGCGATGCCTCGACCTCGGCCTCGGGCACCCCGCCGAGATCGAGCAGTTCGGGCTCGCGCGAGCGCTCGCGGAGGTCCGGAAACTTCACGCGAAGCGGAGCAGCGCGAGTTCGGCCCCGAAACCCGGCCCGAAGGCCGCGAGCAGCCCGCGTTCACCCGGGAGCGGGCCCTCGGCCAGCACCTCGTCGAGCACGTGCAAGACGGTGACCGAGCTCATGTTGCCGTGCGAGCGCAGGACCCGGCGGGTGGGCCCCAGTTCCGCGTCGCCGAGGACCCACGAGGCCGCCAGGGCCTCGATCACCTTGCGCCCGCCGGGGTGCAGCGCGAAGCGGGTGAGTGCCGCGCGGTCGACGCGCCGTCGCGCGAGGAAGGTGTCGAGCGCAGCGCCCGCGTGTCGGCGCACGAACGGTCCCAGCGCCTTGTCGAGCACGATCTGCAGGCCCGCGTTGCGCAGCCGGAAGCCCATCAGGGGCAGCGAGTCCGGAAAGAACTGCGACGCCGCGCCGTCCCAGTGCACGCTCGTCCGTCCGAACGCCGGGTGAGACCGTCCCACCAGCACCGCCGCCGCGGCGCCGTCTCCGAAGAGCGCAGTCGAGACGACGTTGGTCGGCGAGCGATCCCAGCGCTGGAAGGTCAGGCTGGGGAACTCGGCGGCGATCAGCAGCGCGGCCGAGGCGGGATGGGCGGCCAGGAAGTCGGCGCTGCGGGCGAGGCCGACGGCGCCGCCCGCGCAGCCCGCCTGCGTGATCGGCAGGCGGGCGAGCGACGGGCCGAGCCCGAGCGCGTTGGCGACGTGGGCGTCGACGGCAGGGATCATGAACCCCGTGCAGGAGACGCTGGTGACGAGGCCGATCTCGGCGGGGCTGATCGCCGCGCCTTCGAGCGCCCGGCCCGCGACGTCGATCGCGGCCCCGATCATCGCCGCCTGGTAGGCGTCGTTGCGCGACTCGAAGTCGCCGCCCGCGAAGACGTCGTCGAGGGACAGGGCCGACCCGCGGGTCTCGACGCCCGCCGCGGCATAGACCCGGACCAGCCGCCGCGCCACGGCCGGGGTCTCCGCTTCGGACAGCCAGGCCTCGACCCGGGCCGCGACCTCGGCCTGAGTGCAGACGTGCGGAGCCCGCCAGCGGGCCAGCGAGAGCAGGCCCGCGGCGGGCTCCGGGACGGAGTCGGCGGCTAGAACGGAACGTCCTCGTCGCCGGGCACGAAGTCGTCGCTGCCCGTCGGCGGGCCCTCGTCGGGGCCGCTCGAGCGCGCGCCGCCGCCTCCGCCGCCGTCACCGCGCGATCCGAGCAGCACCAGCCGCGAGCCGGGGCCGGAGACGCGGATGCGGGTCGTGTTGCGCTTGTTGCCGTCCTTGTCCGTCCACTCGTCGTAGTTGATGCTGCCCTCGATGTAGACGGGGCGGCCCTTCGACAGGTAGTCCTTGACGATCTGGGCGGTCTTGCCGAAGACCTCCACCCGGTGCCACTGGGTCTTCTCCTGCTTCTGGCCCTGTCGGTCGGTCCAGCGCTCGCTGGTGGCGAGCGAGAAGTTGGCGATCGGCTCGCCGCCCTGGGTGTAGCGGATCTCGGGGTCCCGCCCGAGGTTGCCGATCAGGATCACCTTGTTGACGCTGGCCATGCGATCTCCTTCGCGAAAGCCTTACTGCTGGGGGTTGAGCTTCTCGCGCGCGATGCGCGCGGCCGGGGAATTGGGGAAGCGCTCGACGACGAAGCGGTACTCGAGCTGCGCCTGCGAGCGCCGGCCGAGCTTCTCGAGGGCCATGCCCTTCTTGACCCGCGCGTCGGGCAGCTTGTCGCTGGCGGCGTAGTCGCGGAGCAGCACGTTCCACGCCTCGATCGCCTCTTCGTACTTGAGCTTGCCGTAGAGGCACTCGCCGATCCAGTACTGCGCGTTGTCGGCGAAGTCCGTGCCCGCGTAGTTGCGCAGGTACTCCTGGAAGCCCTGGATCGCCAGGTCGTAGTTGCCGCGCGCGTAGTCGGCGTAGGCCTGCGTGTAGAGCTCGCGCGGGGGCGGTGCGGCCGCCGCGGGCGGTACGCCGGGAGCCGGCGCTTCACCAGGGCTCCCCGACGCTGCGGGCGCGTAGCCGACGGGAGGCAGGGCGGCGCCCTGGACCCGCTCGGAGAGCTCCGCGAGGCGCTCGCCGTTCTCGCGGGTCGCCGTCTGCAGCGCCTCCATCTGCAGGCGCTGGTCCTGGACCAGCTTGCGCACGAGCTGGGTCTGCTCGGCCAGCGCCTCGTTGAGGCGCTTGATCTCGCGCTGGTTCTCCTGGCCGAGGCGCAGCAGGTCGGAGATCTGGACCTGGAGCGTGGCCACCTGGACCTGCAGGCGCTGGACCTCCTGCTTCTGGGCCAGCGCGGGCCAGGCCCACAGCGCGGCCAGCAGGACGACGCCGACGGTGCGACGGATCACGGGAACCTCCTCGATCGGGCGCGCCGCGTCGTTCATGCGGCGCAAGGATAAGAAGCCGGCGGGCCGCGGCAGGTCCGGGCCCGGGTCTGGGGTCAGCGCCGGACGGCCAGGTGGGCCCGCCGGTTGCGCGCCCAGGCGCTCTCGTTGTTCCCCGGGTCGAGGGGACGTTCCTTGCCGTAGGAGACGACGCGAAGGCGCGATCCGTCCACCCCGAGGCTGACCAGCAGGTCGCGCACGGCCTTCGCGCGCAACTCGCCGAGCGCCAGGTTGTACTCGACCGTGCCGCGCTCGTCGCAGTGGCCCTCGATCGTCACCTTGGCTTCGCGATGCGCCTGCAGCCACACGGCGTGGCGCTCGACCAGGGCGCGCGCCTCGTCGGACAGGTCGGCCTGGTCGTAGCCGAACAGCACGTCGGCGAGCGGGCCGCCCTCGCCGTCTTCGCCCGAGACGTCGAAGTCCGAGGAACTGAGCCCCTCTCCGCCCAGGGGGACGACGTCGGGACCCGAGTCGACGGGCTGCGGCCGCGGGCCGCCGTAGTCGCCGGGGCCGGGCCCGGGCGGCGGGGGAGCGCCCTGGGTGATCGCGGGCGGTCGCTTCGTGCTGCCGCCGCAGGCCATCGCGAGCGCGGCCAGGACGGCGACCGCGAGCAGGGGGAGACGTCGGACGGGCATCGGCAGTTCGCTCCTCAGTTGCTCCAGTCGGGCTGGACGTTGTTGCCCGGCCCGGCCTGAAGCGGTTGCACGGTGCGCCCCTCGCGGTCCGCGACGTGAATCTGCCACGTGCCGCCGCGCTGGCAGGAGAAGGCGAGATGGCGGCCCGACGGCGCCCATGTCGGGTACTCGCAGGAGCCGCGGTTCTCGGTGATCTGGCGGGTCTGGCCCGTGGCGAGGTCGACGATCGCGATTTGGAACTGGCCGTCGAGCCGCGACGTGAAGGCCACCTCGAGGAACTGACGAGCGGGGTTCCAGGCGGGCGCGTCGTTGTAGTTGCCGACGGTCGACAGCCGCCGCACGTTGAGGCCCTCGGCGTCCATGACGTAGATCTGCGGCGTCCCGCCCCGGTTCGACGTGAACGCGATCTCGCGCCCGGTCGGGCTCCAGGTGGGAGCCGTGTCCGAGGCCGCGCTGCGGGTGACGGCGTGGGCGCCCGAGCCGTCGGCGTTGGCGACCCACACCTCCATGTTGCCGCTGCGGTTGCTGGCCCACGCGATGCGGCTCCCGTCGGGGCTGAACGTCGGCGCGAAGGCCTGGCTCGACTCGTTCTCGCCGGTCAGGTTCGGCGTGTTCGTGCCCTGGTAGATGCGCGACAGGAAGACGAGCGGCCGGCCCTGGCGGTAGGAGACGTAGGCCAGCGCCTGGCCGTCCGGGGACCAGGCCGGCAGGATGTTGAGCGAGTTGTTGACGGTCACCCGGCGCGGGTTGTGGCCGTCGTAGTCCATGATGTAGATCTCCTTCGAGCGGCGCTCGCGGCTGGCGTCGCGGTCGGAGGAGAAGGCGATCCTGGTGCGGGCGACCCCTCGGTTCTGGGTCAGCGCCACGATGTCGTCCGAGGCCTGGTGGGCGAACACGCGCGGGTTCTTCGCCGGGCCGGCGTAGCGCTTCGCCAGCATCACCTGCCCGCTCTCCACGAAGAACACGCGCAGATCGACGGAAAGTTCCGCGGCCGAGCCGTCGACGCGGGTCACCACCAGCACCCCGGCCCCGATCGACTTCCAGTCCTCCATGTTCGGAGCGTCCGGGTTCAGGGGCGGGATCGCGCGCAGCAGGCTGTCGGGCACGAACTGGAACAGGCCCTCGAAGCGCAGGTCGGCGCGCAGCACCTGGCCGATCGTGCCGCAGGCCGCGCGCAGCTCCGGGTCCTCGCGCCGCGGCACGCAGTCGGCGATCGCGACGCGCGGGGCCTGGGGGCCGCCGATGACGATGGTCGGCGTTCCCGCCGGGGGGGCCTGGGGCGCCGCCTGCAGCGGGGACGCCCCCGACGCGGCCAGGAGGAACGCGAGGCCCGCGCCGAGCGCTGCGGCGAGCGGCCTAGCCGACCGGCTGGAAGACGGCCTGGAGAGTGAAGGCCTTCGTGTCATAGCTCCTGGGCAGCGGCTGGAAAGGCGCAGCGGTGAGGATCGCCCGCTGCGCGGCCTGGTCGAGCATGTACTGGCCGCTCGACTGGACGACCTCGACGCCGGTCACGTTGCCGTCGGCGAGGATGGTGAAGCGCACGGTCACCGGCGGGTAGGCGCCCGTGCGGATCTGCTGGTTCCAGATCATCCAGACCTTCTGCTGGACGCTGGCGAGGTACCAGTCGCCGGTCTGCGCCGTGCCGCCGGGCAGGCCCGGGCCGACGGGGCCGAGCCCGACGCCTGGCGTCGCGCTCGCCGGGCTCTGCGTCGCGGCGCCGGTGCCGGCGGGCTTCTTCGACGTCGTGGTCTTCGAGGTGTTCGACGCGACCGGGCGTCGCGGCTCGGGCTTCTTCGCCCGGCTCTTCTTCTTGTCGGCCTTCGGGTCGGCGAGGCCCTTGCGCGGCTCCTCCTTCGGCGGCTTGACGACCTTGGGCGGCTCCGGCTTCGGCCGCTCGGGCGCAGGCGGCTGGGTGACCGGCGGTTGCGGCTGCTGGACCCCGGCATCCGGCTCGCCGGCCGTCGGGCTGCCCCCGCCGCCGCGCGGGATCGGCACCACGATGCCCACCGCCACCTGCAGTTTCGGCTTGGCCGGCATCAGGATCGGCAGCGCGAAGGCGACGCCCGCCAGGAGCAGGTGGCCGGCCACGGACACCACGACGCCCGCCGGGAAACCCCGGTCGAGTCGCGCGCGCTCGGCGATCACGCTGTCGACGGCGTCCTTCACCGGCTGGCCTTCTCCTCCGGCAACTCGTACACGAACCCGATGCTTTCGACGCCCGCGCGCTTCATCCGGTCGACCACCTCGATCACGCGGCCGTAAGCGAGGCGCTCGTCGGCGCGCAGGTAGGCGATGCGCTGGCCGACGCCCTGCATGCGCCCGCGCAACTCGTCCTCGAGGAGCTCGAGCACGATCGGGCGGTCGCCGAGATAGACCCGGCCCTCGGCGTTGATCGACACGGTGATGCGGTCCTCCGGCTGCGGGTCCTTGAGGCCTGCGACGGGCAGCGAGACGTCGATGCCGCGGCTCATCATCGGGGCCGTCACCATGAAGACGAGCAGCAGCACCAGCACCACGTCGACCAGCGGCGTGATGTTGATCTCGCCCAACTGGGTCAGGCCGCGCTTGGAGCGGAACCCGGAGTAGAGCGCCCCCGCGCGCCCGCCGCCGCCTCCGCCGCCCGTCCCGATCGCCACCTACGTGAAGTTCCGCTCGACGATGTTGAGGAACTCGAGCGCGAAGTCGTCGACCATCGCGGTCAGGACCCGGACGCGGCTGGCGAAGTAGTTGTAGGCGACGGCGGCGGGGATCGCCGCCGCGAGGCCCGTGGCCGTCGTGATCAGTGCCTCGGAGATGCCCGGGGCGACCACCGCGAGGTTCGCCGAGCCCTGCAGTCCGATGTCGGCGAAGGCGTTCATGATGCCCCACGTCGTGCCGAACAGGCCGACGAACGGACACACGGCGGCAGTGGTCGCGAGGAAACTCAGGCGCCGCTCGAGCCGCGTGGTCTCGGCGGTGGCCGCCCGGATCAGCGCGCGGGTCAGCGACTCGAGGCTCTTCACGACCGGTCGCTGCGCCGCCGCTGCCGGGGCCTGGCCGGCGCGGACCTGCTGGTTGACCTCCTGGTAGCCGGCCTGGAACACGCCGACCAGCGGGCTGGCCTTGAGCTGGACGCAGACGGAGTGCACCTCGGAGAACTTGGCGCTCTTGCGGAAGATCTCGAGGAAGGTTTCGGAGTGCTGGTAGGCTTGGCGGAGCGCGAGGCCCTTGTAGACGATGATCGCCCACGACACGAAGGAAAACAGCAGAAGGGTCAGCAGGACCGCGATCGCGACCGGCCCGCTGTCCCGGATCAGGCCGAACACGCCGCCGGAGAACGCCGTGCCGCCCGCCTGGGCCAACAGGGTGGAAGAAAGCAGGGTGATCACCTCTAAATTGCGCTGCCAGCGCAGGATGCCACAAGCCCTAGGGGGTGTCAACGGTCAGGCCCCCCGGAGCCGACGCGCTATTGTCGTCCTAAGTGCTTGTTATTTAATGAGTTACATCGATGATGCCGGTGGTCTTGCGCGGGCGCGATCGTGATCAAGTTCCTGCGGATCAACAACATCGCCCTTGCTTCCGGCGTCGAGCTCGAGCTCGGGCCGGGGCTCACGGTGTTGTCGGGTGAAACGGGGGCGGGCAAGTCGATCCTGCTCGACGCACTCGGGCTCGTGCTCGGGGGGCGCGGCGGCGGGGACCTGATCCGGACGGGCGAGAACCGGGCCGCGGTGGAGGCGATCGTCGACCTGCCCGCCGCGGCGACCTGGCTGCAGGATCACGGCATCGACGCGGACGGGACTGAAGTGATCCTGCGCCGCGAGATCCAGTCGTCCGGCAGGGGCCGGGCGACCATCAACGGGGCGCTCGTGCCGGTGGCCCTGCTCCGCGAGCTGGCGCCGCGGGTCGCCGCCATTCACGGCCAGCACGAGCCCCAGGGGCTGCTCGATCCCGAGTCGCACCTTCCGCTGCTCGACCAGCACGGTGACCTGGAAGCGCTTGCGGGCGAGGTCGCCCAGGCGTGGCAGCGCTGGCAGCGGGCCGAGAGCGACCGCGCGGCGTTCGAGCGCGACAGGCGCGAGCTCGAGCGCCGGCGCGAGAGCCTGGCGCAGCAGCTCGCCGAGATCGAGCGCGGCCAGCTCCAGCCGGGCGAGGACCTGGCCCTCGAACGCGAGAAGGCCGTTGTGGCCAACGCCGATCGGTTGGCGGTGCTATGCGCGGAGGCCTACGAAGCCCTCTACGACGACGATGCGGCCGTGCTGTCGCGTCTGCGCCAGATCTACCGCAAGGTGGAGGACCTCGCCGCGCTCGAGCCCCGCTTCGGATCGGCGCTCGAGGCGCGAGTCGGCGTGACCTCGGCCCTCGAGGACCTGGCCTACGGATTGCGCGACTTCCGCGACGACCTCCAGGTGGCGCCGGGCCGGCTCGACGCCATCGAGTCGCGACTCGCGACGATCGAACGGCTGCGCCGCAAGTACGGGGCCACGGCCGACGAGGTGCTGGCCTTCGCGGAGAACGCCCGGCGGGAACTGCAGCAGCTCGACGCCCCCGAGGCCCGCCGCGAGCAGCTGGCGGCCGAGGCAGCGGAGGCGCGCGGTCGCTTCGTCGAACTCGGGCGCGACCTCTCGGGCCGACGCCGTGCGGCGGCCACCGACCTCGAGCGCCGGATGCAGAAGGGGCTGCGCGAACTCGCACTGGAGGGGACCCGCTTCGAGGTCCGGTTCGCGGTCGCGGGCGACGATCTGGCCACGGCCGGCGAGCACGGGCTCGAGCGGGCCGAGTTCTTCATCGCGCCCAACGTCGGCGAAGACCTGCGGCCCCTGGCGAAGATCGCTTCTGGCGGCGAGTTGTCCCGACTCCTCCTCGCCCTGAAGTCCGCCGCGATCCGCGAGCAGGGCCACACACTGGTTTTCGACGAGATCGACGCTGGCATCGGGGGGCGAGTCGCGGAAGTGGTCGGCAGACGCCTGCGGGCGATGGCGCAGCGTCATCAGGTGCTGTGCGTCACCCATCTCGCACCGATCGCCGCCCAGGCCCACACCCACCTCAGCG
Organism: Vicinamibacteria bacterium; assembly: GCA_025994075.1. Taxonomy (GTDB): domain Bacteria; phylum Acidobacteriota; class Vicinamibacteria; order Fen-336; family Fen-336; genus WYBL01. Next base: position 54,015 of record JAMQGV010000015.1, on the reverse strand, counting down.
TCAGCAAGGAAACCCGGTCTGGCCGCACGTTCACCCAGGTTCGCCGCGTCGAGGGCGCCTCCCGGGTCGACGAACTGGCCCGCATGCTGGCCGGCGAGAAGGTCACCGAGGCCGCCCGTCGGCACGCCCGCGAACTGGTCGAAGCTGTCGCGGAGTGACTCGTACCTTTTGATGACTACTGAATTTTTCCGCGGAGACTCGGCCGGATGAGCCAGCGCTACTTCATCGAGACGTTCGGCTGCCAGATGAACGTCAACGACTCCGAGAAAGTGGCGGGGCTGCTCCGCCGCGAGGGGTACGCCGAGGCCGTCAGGGCAGAAGACGCGGACGTCGTCTTCGTCAACACCTGCGCCGTTCGCGAGAAGGCCGCGGAGAAGCTCTATCACTCCGTGGGTCGCTTGCGACGCCTGAAGAAGGAGCGCAAGGCGCTCCGGGTAGCCGTCGGAGGGTGCGTGGCCCAGCTCCAGGGGAAGGAGATTCTGGAGCGCGCCCCGGGTGTCGACGTGGTGATCGGCACGCACAACCTGACCGCGTTGCCCGAACTCCTCGAGCGCTCACGTCAGGAGGGTGTGGGCCCGGTGCTCGAACTGGATCGAAAGGCGAACGCCTTCGCCGTCGAGGCCCGCGACGTCGTCCACTCGAACCCCGTGAGGGCGTTCGTCACCGTGATGGAAGGCTGCAATCACGTCTGCTCGTTCTGCGTGGTGCCCCGGACCCGCGGGCCGGAAGTCAACCGAACCCCTGAAGAAATCGAGGCCGAAGTCCGCCACGTGGTGGAGGAGGGCTTCTGCGAGGTGATGCTCCTCGGCCAAACCGTGAACGCATACAGGTACGGCGGGATCGGATTCGCCGACCTTCTCGAGCGGGTGCACGGTATCGGGGGACTGCGCCGCCTGCGGTTCACGACGTCGCACCCCGAGCATGTGGACGAAGGGCTGGCCCGGGCGTTCCGCGATCTGCCCAAGCTCGGAGGGTACCTGCATCTGCCCGTTCAGTCCGGTGCGCCTCGAGTCCTGGCCGACATGCGACGGGGTTACACGCCAGACGAGTACCTGGACAAGGTCAGGTTGCTCAGGGATCGTCGTCCCGATCTGGCGCTGTCGACGGACGTGATCGTGGGCTACCCCGGCGAGACCGAGGACGAGTTCGAAGACACGCTTCGGCTCGTCGAGAAGGTCGGCTTCGAGTCGATCTTCTCGTTCATGTACTCGCCTCGCCCAGGCACCACCGCCTTCCGGCATGCGGACGACGTTCCCGAGGACACGAAGCGTCGGCGACTTCACGCGCTTCAGCGGATGCAGCAGCGCTATCAGGAGGATCGCAACCGAGCCCGGATCGGCCAGGTCGAGCGGGTGCTCATCGACACCGTCGATAGCCCGGGAAGGGTGTCGGGCAGGACGATGCATTTCCGCCTGGTCCACCTCGACGGTCCCGCTGACTGGGTCGGAACTGAACAGGACGTGGAGATCACCTCCGCAGGCCCGAACGCGTTCCGGGGCAGGCTGCGCGCCTGACTTTCGCCATCTCGAGGGCGATGTCGGCCGGCCGACATTTTGCTGATGCATCTTGTTACTAGTTGGCGCCTATCTGGCTGCTGAATATAGATATTCAGGTTGATGTCGGCCGGCCGACATCCCTCGTTGACGGCCCCTGCTGGGGCGCCTATATTGGCCCCGGGAACAGGCGCGGCTGCGATTGCGCCGGACCCCACAAGGAGGGGCCAGGTGCTGGTCGAGATGACGATCCGCGGGCTGATGATCGATCCGATCACCAGCATGCCGATCGTCGTACTGCGGGAGCCAGCCGGCCCTCGTATGTTGCCGATCTGGGTGGGCGTGTTCGAGGCCAACGCCATCGCGCTTCAGATCGAGAACGTCCAGACGCCACGCCCGATGACTCACGACCTGCTGCGCAGCGTGATCGAGAACCTCAGCGGGACCGTCGAGCGGGTCGTGGTGTGTGACCTTCGCGAGAACACTTTCTACGCAGCGATCCGCCTGGTCACCCCGGCGGGGCCCATCGAAGTCGATGCCCGGCCCTCGGACGCGATCGCGCTGGCCCTTCGTGCGGGCGCGCCGATCTTCGTCGAGGAGAGGGTGATCGATTCGCCCGAGCCCTCGGAGGCGCAGCCTGTGCCCCGGTCCGCAGACGTCGAGCGGCTCCAGCGCTGGCTCGAGGGGCTCTCCGAAGACGATCTCGGAAAATACAAGATGTAGGGTGTCGCGGCCACTTGACCCCACGGATCGAGTCCCCTACGATCCCGTCTCCATCATCATCCCATCTCGCTGACGAGGTGTCTTTGACGATCATCGCGATCGCGAACCAGAAGGGCGGCGTCGGCAAGACCACGACGGCGATCAACCTGGCGGCAGCCCTGGCCATGCGGGGCAAGCGCACGCTGCTGGTCGACCTCGATCCGCAGGCGAACTCCTCGATCACCTACCTGGATGTCCGTTCGCTCGAACGCTCGATGTACGACGTGCTCGCCGGCGATGCCGAACTGCGTGACGTCATCCAGCCCACGCGGCTGGAGAACCTCTTTCTGGCGCCTTCGCGGATCGCCCTGGCCAAGGTCGAGGCGAAACTGGTCGGGGAGATCGACGGACACTTCCGCCTCAAGGACCGCATGGCGGCAGTGACCGCCGAGTTCGACTTCGCGGTGATCGACACGCCGCCGGCGCTCGGTTTGATCACCGTCAATGCGCTGGTGGCCGCGACGCACCTGCTGGTGCCCGTCCAGTCGTCCTACTTCGCGCTCGAGGGCACGGACGACCTGCTCGAGACCGTCGAGAAGATCCGCTCGCGGCCCAACCCGCAGCTCAAGCTGCTCGGCGCAGTGATCACGCTCTACGACAAGCGAACGACCCTCGCGCGAGACGTCCAGAAGGCCGTCTCCGACGTCTTCGGAGACCGGGTCTTCCAGACGACGATCTCCAAGAGCATCCGGCTCGAGGAGAGTCCCGCCCACAAGGAGTCCATCTTCACCTTCGCGCCCCAGTCCAGCGGCGCCTTCGAGTACTACAGGCTCTGCGAGGAGGTCATCGAACGTGTCTAACACCGCTGCGCGCCGTTTCGGGTTGCCGGGAACGCTCCGCATGCGCCACGACACGCACTTCGTCGAGCAACTCGGCCGCACCCCGGGAGAGCCGGTGGGGCGCCTGATCCCGCTGGACCAGATCGACCCGAACCCGGACCAGCCTCGGCGAGAGATCGGCGACCTCGCGGAACTCGTGGCGTCAGTGCGGGAGAAGGGCGTACTCGAGCCGATCCTGGTTCGGCCGCTCGACGGCCGCTTCCAGATCATCGCAGGCGAGCGGCGGTACCGTGCAGCCCGCGAGGCCGAACTGGACGAGGTGCCCTGCGTCATCCGCGAGTGCTCGGATGCCGAAGTCACAGAGATCGCACTGATCGAGAACCTCCAGCGGCGCGACCTGACGCCTTTCGAGGAGGCGGATGGGCTCAAGCAACTCGCGGACGCCTACGGCTACACCCACGAGTTGATGGCGGAGCGGCTGGGAAAGAGCCGCACGTCCGTGACCGAGATGCTCTCGCTGACGGCGATGCCGGCCGAGGTCAGGGAGCTGTGCAGGCTGAGCGGCGTGGAGTCGAAGTCGCTGCTCCTCCAGGTCGTGCGGCAGGGAGACTCCGCCCGCATGATCGCCCTGGTCAGGAAGATCCAGGAGGGCGGGGGCACCCGCGAGGTAGCTCGACGGGCCGCGCGCGAGGTCGCGAAGAAGCCCGGGCGCGCGAAGAACTACGTCTTCCAGTTCCAGGCGCCGGAGAAGACCTTCGCGCTGGACCTCAAGTTCAGGAAGACCGAGGTGTCGCGCGAGGAGGTGATCGGCGCGTTGCGGCGGATCCTCGCTGATCTGGAGAACGCCGCCGAGCGCTGATCGCGGTCAGGCCCGGGGCAGTCGGATGCGGGCCAGGTAGTAGTCGCAGACCCCGCTGCGCAGTTCCTCTTCGACCTCGATCTGGCCGACTTCACCGTAGAGGCGGCGGTAGTCCGCTGTCGGCCGGATGTGCTCGCCGTTCTCGATGGCATGCAGCAGGTGACCGACGAGGTTGAGCCGGTGCTGGGCCGGGATGTCCTCGATCGCCAGGATCACGCCGCCGGGCACGGCCATCCGCTTCGCCTCGGCCAGCACCGCGCGCGTGTCCTCGTCGGAGAGGTGGTGGAGGAGGCCGAAGATCAGCACCTGATCGAAGCGGGCGTCGGGCAAGTCGACACGACGGGCGTCCGAGCAGACGAAGGTGCCGCGGCGGTTCTCCCGCGCGTAGTCGATGTAGCGCTTGTTCAGGTCGGCGCCGACGTAATCCTGGTGCTCGAAGAGGTCCGAGAACGCCCCCGGACCACAGCCGAGGTCGAGCGTCCGCTTGCCGGGAGACATGTCGAGGTCGCGCCGGATGACTGCGCGGATCGCCTTGAAGTCGTTCTCCAGGATGGCCCGAAAGAAGATGAAGAGGACCGGGTGGTCCGAGACCTTCTCGATCAGCGAGTTGAGAAGCTTCATGAGATTCTGTAACGCAAGTCCTCTTGGATACTACTCAAAATTGAGGGCCTGGACGGGGTCCAGGCGAGCTGCCTTGATGGCGGGGTAGATCGCGCCGAGGAGTCCGCCGACCAGGCCGAGGGCCGCGGCGATCAGCGCCCAGTCGCGGCTCAGCGCGATGTTGAGCATCGGGAAGACCCTGGGCAGGAACCACTGGGCGAAGACCGCGAGCAGGTTGCCGAGCACGACGCCGGCGAGGCAGATCAGGAAGCTCTCGGCCACGACGTACTGGACCACGCGGCCCTGGGTGGCGCCGATGGCCCGCAGGATGCCGATCTCGCGGGTGCGCTCGATGATCGTCGTGTACATCGCGAGCAGCACCACCAGGAACGAGATCACGACCGCCATCGCGGTCAGCGCCTCCTTGAACTGCTGCAGGCCGATCGCGTTCTGCTGCATCGCCCTGGAGACCTGGGCGACGGGCGTGATCTTGTGGCCCTTGAACTTCTGCTGGAGCGCCTCGGCCAGCGCGTCGGCCTGCTTCGAGTCGACGCCCTTGACCAGGAAGAACGAGGCCTTGCCCGGCTCGCCGATCGCGTCCTGGACGTCCTCGATGCGCGCGTACAGGCGCCCGCCCGCGCCTGCCCGGCAGATGCCTGCGACCTTGAAGTCGCGGTTCATCATCGGCATCGGGTCGCCGACCTCGAGTCCGCTGGCGTTGGCCAGTACCGTGTCGATCACCAGGTCGAAGGGCTGCTCCAGCCCGCGGCCCTCCAGGATGTCGAGGCCCCCGGAGATGCGGCTGAACGAGGGGTAGTCGATCGCCCACAGGTTGATCGCCCGCGTTTCGCCCTTGATCTGCGAGACGTGCCAGTTCAGCACGGGCGTGGCGTCGACGACGCCGGGCACGGTCTTCATGATCTCGATGTAGCGCACCGGCATCACGGCCGCGGTCGCACCCAGCAGCAGGGAGGCGTCGGGCGGCTGGAAGAGCACGTCGGCGCCCACGTTCTCGAGGCGGTTGGCGATCTCGCCCAGGGTGCCGCTGGCGAGCCCGACCAGCACCATCACCATCGCCACCTCCATCGCGACCGCGAAGACGGACACGAGGGTCCGGGTCTTGCGGTGCATCACGTTGGCGGCGGCGAGGTTGGCCATGTTCGGTCGGGGCTCGGTTCAGAAGGGACGCGGGGGGGACGAAAATCCCCGCGGCGGAAGGCGGAGCATAGCCTAAAGGCCGGCGAGGCGTCTGCTATCCTCCGCGGCCGATGGCGCGAAAGCGGAGCACGACGGACGAGCCCTGGGCGCTGGTGACCGGGGCCTCGAGCGGGATCGGCGCTGCGTTCGCCCGGGCGCTGGTGGCGCGGGGCGAACGGGTGGTCGTGGTGGCGCGCCGGATCGAGCGCCTGCGCGAGCTGCAGCAGGAGCTGGGGGGGGCCGGGCGGGTCGACGTCGTCGCGCTCGACCTGGCTGCCGCCGACGGCCCGGGCCGCCTCGAGGCGGAACTGCGCGAGCGCGGGCGCGAGATCGACCTGCTCGTCAACAACGCGGGCCGGGGCGACACCGGCCGCTTCGTCGAGCGGCCGTTGGAGGCCTCACTCGGGGTCGTCGATCTCAACGTGCGCACCGCGGTGGAGATGTGCCGCCGCTGGCTGCCCGCGATGGTGCAGCGGGGGCGGGGCCGCCTGATCAACGTGGTGTCGATGTCGGCCTTCCAGCCGGTCCCGTTCTTCGCCGCGTACGCTGCGTCCAAGGCGTTCCTGCTGTCCTTCACCGAGTCGCTGGCCGGGGAGCTCGAGGGCACCGGCGTGCGGGTCCAGGCCCTGTGCCCCGGCAACATCCGCACCGAGTTCCAGCAGGTCGCCGGCACCGACAAGGTGCTGTTCGACAGGACGCCCGCCAGTTCGCCCGAGGAGGTCGTGGCCGCCTCGCTCGCCGCGCTGGAGAAGGGGACCCTGGTGGTGGTGCCCGGCTTCCAGAACCGGCTCACCGTCGCCGCCCAGTCGCTCGTGCCGCGGCGCCTGAGCCGCCGGCTCGCCGGGGAGCTGTTCCGCCCGCGCTGACGCCCCGCGGGCCGCAAGTCCAAGCCGACCGGCGACTTGGCGCACGCGCGCCGTTTACCGGCGGGGGCGGACCTGCTAGACTCCCGCCGCTCGCGCGCCGAGCGCACAAGGAGATCGCCTTATGGATCCGGTCCAAGGCAAGGACCCCGGCAAGTCGACGTTCGCCGAGTACGACTACAGCAATTTCTACTACGGTGCGGGCGACGACCCGCTGAACCTGCTCGGCCCCTTTTCGGACTGGTGGCGCGAGGCCCGGCCGAACGGCTACTACCTCTATTCCGAGGCCCTGCAGTCCGCGCCCGCGACCCGGGTCCAGGTCCGGAACGGCAAGACCGGCCGGGTCCAGGAACTGATCAACCTCGCTTCCTACAACTACCTCGGGATCTCCTACCGGCCCGAGGTGAAGCAGGCGGCGATCGACGCGACGAACCTGTACGGCCTCGGGGCCTCGGGCTCGCCGATCCTGTCCGGGACCCTCGAGGTCCATCGCCAGCTCGCCCGCGAGATGGCCGAGTTCAAGGACAAGGAAGCCGCCATCCTGTTCCCGACGGGCTACTCGGCGAACGTCGGCTTCATCGCCGCGCTGATGCGCTCGGGCGACTACATCATCCTCGACCAGTACTCCCACGCGTCGATCGTCGACGGCGCGATCCTCGCCAAGTCGAACACGCTGTGGTTCCGCCACAACAACCCGCTCGACCTCGAGCGCAAGCTGAACAAGGCCAAGGGCAAGAAGCTGGTGGTCGTCGAGGGCGTCTACTCGATGGACGGCGACGTCTGCGTGCTGCCCGAGATCGTCGAGGTGGCCAAGCGCCACGGCGCGCGCATCCTGATCGACGAAGCCCACTCGACCTTCCTGTTCGGCCCCAACGGCCGCGGCGTCGCGGAGCACTTCGGGCTCGACAACGAGGTCGACTTCCACCTCGGGACGTTCTCGAAGAGCCTCGGGGGCCAGGGCGGCTTCGTCTGCGGCAGCCGCGACCTGATCGACTACGTCAACGCCTTCGGCCGCTCGCGCTTCTTCTCCTGCAACCTGGCGCCGCCGGTCGCGGCCGGGCTGCTCGCCGGCCTGCGGATCGCGGCCGCCGAGCCGGAGCTGCGCACGAAGTTGTGGTCGAACGTCGCCTACCTGCGCCGGCGTTTCGCGGAAGAAGGCGTCGACATCGGCAAGTCCACCTCGCAGGTGATGCCGGTGATGGTCAACAACGACGCCCGCGTCTTCGCGGTCGCCGAGAAGATCCAGGACCGCGGCCTGTTCCTGCAGCCGGTCACCTACCCGGCGGTGCCGAAGCACAAGTCGCGGCTGCGGGTGTCGGTTTCCGCGGCGCACACCGAAGAAGACCTCGAGACCGCGGTCCACGTCGTCGCCGGCGTGCTCCGCGAGGAGGGCATCATCCGTTGAAGACCGTCTACGGCTACGCCGACGTCATCTCCGGCTTCTTCGAGTTCCCGACGGAGAACGCCCGGCGCATCCTGCCCCCGCACCTGCAGCCGGCCGAACTGCACCACGGCACGTCGATCTTCTCGATGACCTGCTTCGACTTCGACCGCAGTTCGGTCGGGCCCTACGGCGAGGTCGTGATGTCGGTGGTCGTGGCTCCGATCGTCAAGCCGGGCGAACGGCTGCCGAAGTTCGCGCTCTACCCGTACATGGTCGGCACCACGACCCGGGCGGCGCGCGAGCACGCGATCGAGCGCTGGCACCTGCCGCACTGGATGGAGGACGTGGGCATCGAGTGGGTGCGCGACGAGCGCACCCTCGGGGCAAAGGTCACGCTCGACGGCACGCCGCTCGCCGAACTGACCATCGGCGAGCACTCGTGGCAGCCGGTGGAGCAGCTCTACCAGTCGTTCATGAAGGACGAGTCGGGCGCCTACCAGGCCAACATCGTGATGGAGGGCGAGCAGAGCGAGCACGAGGAGGAGACGGGGCGGCTGGTCCTGCACGATCACCCGTTCAACCGCGTGCTGCAGATCGGCGACGTCGCGGAGGCGCCGTTCCGCGAGATCTGGATGCGGCGGGGGATCCAGACCTTCGACCCGCTGCTGACCCTGCAGACCGCCTGAGCTCCTTCTACGTCGTCTTCAACCCGCGCTCCGGCAAGGGGCGCGGGGCCACCCTGATCGAGCCGGTCACCTCGTGGCTGCGCGCCCAGGGCTTCGCGGTCGAGCACGGCGTCACCGAGGCCCCCGGCGACGAGCGGCGGCTGGCGCGCGAGGCCGCCCTGCGCGGCGCCGACGCGGTCGTCGCCGTGGGCGGGGACGGCACCTGGGGCAACGCGGCCAACGGCCTGCTGGAGTCGGGGCGGCCGGTCCGCCTCGGCTTCGTCGCCGGCGGCACCGGCTGCGACTTCGTGAAGACGCTCGGCATCCCCGGCAAGGACCTGCGGCAGAGCCTGCACGTGCTGGCCGCAGGCCGCACCCGGCGGATCGACGTCGGCGTGGTCGAGGGCAAGCGCTTCCTCAACGTGCTCGGCTTCGGCTTCGACGTCGCGGTGCTCGAGGACTCGTGGACGGTCACCCGCCTCCAGGGCGACCTGCTGTACCTGTACTGCGCGCTGCGCCAGCTCCGCAACTTCCCGGGCTTCCGGGTCTGGATCACTGCCGACGACGGTCCGGAGGAGGCGCACGACCTGCTGATGCTGATCGTCGCCAACGCCCGCGTGTTCGGCGGCACCTTCCGCATCGCGCCGCGCGCCGACCTCGGCGACGGCCGCCTCGACTCGGTCGCGTTCCGGAACATGGGCCTCGGTCGGCGGCTGTCGCTGATGGGAAAGCTGCTGCGCGGGACCCACGAGCAGGCTCACGACGTGCTGATGTCGCAGCCGGCCCGGCTGCGGCTGCGGTTCGAGACGCCGCCGACGTACGAGACCGACGGCGAGTGGAACCGGGCGAGCTCGAACGTGCTCGACGTGGCGGTGGAGAAGGGCGCACTCGAGGTGCTGGTGCCGTGAGGGGCGTGTCGCTCGCGGAGCGCCTGCGCCAGGCCCGCTCGGCGCTCTCGTTCCTGCTCGTGCTGCTGTGGATGGCGATCCCCTGCGGGCCGCTCATGTACCTGGTGGCGATCCCGCTCTCCGCGCTGGTCCCGGGCTGGCGCCCGCGCATCGCGGCCTGGTACTTCCGCTTCATCTGCAGGGGCATCTTCTTCTTCCTGCGGTTTGGCGGCGCCCGCTTCACCCGCGTGGGCCGGGTGGACACCCGCGGCCGCGGGCTCGTCGTGATGAACCACCAGTCGCTGCTCGACATCCCGGCGCTGAGCCTGATGGTCGACCCCTGGATCCCCGGGTTCATCGCCCGCGCCCTCTACGGCCGCTGGTACGTGCCGATGGTCGGCGGCGGGATCTGGCTCGCGGAAGCGCCGCTGGTGGACCCGAAGCGCGACGCGAAGGGCGCGGTCGATCTGCTCGGGCGCCTGGCCGCCACCCAGGAGCGCACCTTCGCGATCTACCCGGAGGGGCACCGCACCCGCGACGGCGGCCTCGGGGCGTTCCGCACCGGCGGGCTGATGGCGATCCTGCGGCAGCAGCCGGGCTCGCCCGTGACGCTGGTCGTCACCGACGGCTTCGCGAAGGCGCGCACCTTCGTCGACTTCGTGGAGAACGTCCACCACCTGCGCGGGCGAACCGAGGTCGTGGGCGTGTTGACCACGCCCGCCGACCCCGAGGCGCTGCCCGCCTTCGTCGAGGACATCGAGCGGCGGATGCGCGAGCACCTCGCGCGGATGCGGGCGCAGCAGGCGGAGGGCGAAGCGCCCGCGGGCGAGTCGCTCCCGGCCTAGGGTCGCGATGGGCGCCGTCGACGATCGCGTGCGCGCCGACGCCCTCGAGGCCGCGCTGGCCCCGGAGGCGCGCGAGCTGGCCGATGCGGTCGCCGGCGCGGGGGGCGCCGCGGTGCGATCCGTGATCTTCTTCGGGTCGCGCCGCACGGGCACGCCGACCGACGCCCACAGCGGGTTCGACTTCTTCGTGGTGGTCTCGGAGTACCGCGCGTTCTACGAGGCACTGGCGCGGTCAGGCGCCTACCGGGGCAGCCCGCGCCTGGCAGCCGCGATCAACGGCGTGCTGGCCCCGAACCAGGTTCGAATCAGTGCGGGCGCGCGGACCGCGAAGTGCGCCGTCATCGCGGAGGCGGCGTTCCGGCGCGAGACGGGCCCGGGCCGCCGCGACCACTTCTGCGCGGGACGCCTCTTCCAGCCGGCCTCGATCGTCCACGCGGCCGACGAGAGCGCGCGGCGATCCGCGCTCGAGGCGCTGGCGGAGGCCCGGAGGATCACGCTGTCGTGGGTCCGCCCCTGGCTGCCCGGGTGCTTCGACGCCGACGAGTTCTGCCGCACGGCGCTGCGCGTCTCGATGGGCTTCGAGATCCGGCCCGAGCCCGCGGGACGCGCCGAGCGGCTGTGGGAGGCGCAGCGCGCGCAGCAGGTCGCCGCCTTCGAGCCGGTGCTCGCGGAGTGGGCTTCCGAGAACCGGCTGAAGGCGATGGCGCCGGGCTGCTACGAACTCGCCGCGCCGGCCGGGCTCGGCGAGCGGCTGCGGCTGTGGGCCTTCTTCCAGCGCTCGCGGCTGCGGGCCACGTTGCGCTGGGCCAAGTACGTGGTCACCTTCGACGACTGGCTCGACTACATCGTGCGCAAGGCCGAGCGCCACACCGGGCAGCCGATCGAGCTCTCGCCGCGCGAGCGGCGCTGGCCGCTCGTGTTCCTGTGGCCCCGGGTGCTGCGCTATCTCGCCGACAAGGACTCCAGGGGGAGACGCTAGATGAACAGCTTGCAGGTCCTGCTCGCCATCCTCGGTGCGGCGTTCGCGTCGATGGCGGTCTTCGCGCTGCTGGGCGCCGGCCGCGACGCGGACGCCACGAAGAAGAACACCCAGTTCGCCGGCGGCGCGGGCAACTTCCTCGTCCACTGGTTCATGTGGGTGATCGGGCCGATCGAGCGGCTGTTCCTCGCGCTGGGCGCGACGCCCGACGTCTTCAACTTCGCCGGCCTGTTCTTCGGCGCAGTGTCCGGCGTCTGCATCGGCCTCGGCCACCTCGAGGCCGGCGGCTGGGCGATCGCCGCGGGCGGCGTCTGCGACATCCTCGACGGCCGCATCGCCCGCGCCCGCAAGCTCGACTCCGACTACGGCAAGTTCATCGACTCCACCCTCGACCGCTTCGTCGAGGTGTTCTGCCTGCTCGGCTTCGTCTGGTTCCTGCGGGACCGCTTCGAGCACGGGGCGCTGGTCGCCGCGGCGGCCCTCGCGGGCTCGCTGCTCGTCAGCTACGCGCGGGCGCGCGGCGAGTCGCTGGGCGTGCTGTGCAAGGAAGGGCTGATGCAGCGGGCGGAGCGGCTGGTGCTGACCTGTCTCGTGTGCCTCTCCGACACCGCGCTCTCGGAGCGCTTCGGCTGGCCGCGGGGCACGCCGTCGCTGTGGGTGCTCGGCGCCATCGCCCTCGGCACGTTCTGGACGGCGACCCACCGCACGATCTGGATCTCGAGGCGGCTGCTCGAGCGCGCGAAGTAGCGACCGTCCGAAACCGGACGGCGGTTCGTCCGGGAGCGTACGAAAACTGGCGGAAGTCCCCCGAAAACAGCGGTTTCCGCTGGCATCCCGGTTGCTCTAGCCCGGGGCAGCCATGGACCGCCCCCTCGATCCGGACTTCGTGCAGCAGCAGCGGCGCCGCCGCCTCGGGCTCGCCGTCGTGGCAACTGCGGGGCTCGTCGCGGCCTGGCTGCTGCTGCCGCGATGGCTCGGCCCCAGCATCTCGCGCGAGCGGGTGCGGCTGGCGGAGGTCGAGCGGGGCGACCTGGCCGCGTCGCTCAGCGCGAGCGGCACCGTGCTTCCGGAGTCGGAGCAGGCGCTGACCAGCCCCGTCGAGGCGCGGGTGCTGCGCGTCCTGCAGCGACCGGGCGCCACGCTGGCGGCCGGGGAACCGATCCTCGAACTCGACGTCGCCCCTGCCCGGCTGGCGGTCGAGCGCCTCGACCAGCAGATCGCGCTGCGGGAGACCGACGAGGAGCGCGAGCGGCTGGCCCTCGAGCGCACCCAGGCGTCGCTCGACGCGCAACGCCGCGTGCGGGCGCTGCAGCTCGACTCGCTGGAGGCCCAGCTCAGCCGCAACCGCAAGCTGCACGCCGAGGGCCTGATCGCGGAGGAGGTGCTGCAACAGAGCGAGCTGGCCGCCGCCCAGGCCCGGATCGAGCTGGGCCAGATCGAGTTCGAGCTGAAGAACGCCGGCGCGAGCACCGCGGCGCGGCTGCGCCAGTTGGCGCTCGAGGGCGGCACCCTTCGCCAGGAGCGGGCCGAGGCCTGGCGCACGCTGCAGCGGGCGACGGCGCGCGCCGAGCGTCCGGGCGTGCTCACCTTCGTCGTGACCGACGAAGGGGTCACCGTGCGGCCGGGCGACGTGCTGGCCCGGATCGCCGACCTGACCCGCTTCCGCGTGCAGGCCACCGTCTCCGACGTGCATGCGGGCCTGCTGCGCCCCGGGCTGGCCGTGCGTGTGCGGCTCGGCGAGCGGCCGCTGCCGGGCCGCGTCACGGCTGTGGAGCCCTCGGTCCAGGGCGGCGCGGTGAGCTTCCGGATCGCGCTCGACGACGCGGCGGACCCGGCGCTGCGGCCGAACCTGCGGGTCGACGTCGAGGTGCTGACCGAGAACCGCGTCGGCGTGCTGCGCGTCTCGCGCGGGCCGGGCCTGGTCGGCACCGGCGTCCAGGACCTGTTCGTCGTCGAGGGCGAGGAGGCCCGGCGGCGCGCCGTGCGGCTGGGCGTCGCGAGCTGGGAGCACGTCGAGGTGCTCGAGGGATTGCAGGAGGGGGAGGAGGTGCTCGTGTCCGACACGAGCGCCTTCGGCACGGCGCGCCGGGTGCGGCTGCGCTGATGCGGCGAGTTCGCCGAGTGGAGGCAGGGATGATCCGTCTGGCCGGCGTCGAGAAGGTGTACCGCACGGACCGAATCGAGACGGTCGCGCTCTCGCAGATCGACCTCGAGGTCGCGGCGGGGGACTTCGTCGCGGTGATGGGGCCGTCGGGCTGTGGCAAGAGCACGCTGCTGAACCTGATCGGGCTGCTCGACGCCCCGACGAAGGGCACCGTGGAGCTGGCCGGGAAACCGGTCGCGAGCTACCGGGACCGCGACGTGTCCCGGCTGCGCAACGAGACGATCGGCTTCGTGTTCCAGACGTTCCACCTGATCCCGGACCTGCGGGTGCTCGACAACGTCGAGCTGCCGCTGCTGTACCGGAAGATGTCCGGCGCCGAGCGCCGGGCGCGGGCGACGCGGGCGCTCGAGCGGGTCGGCCTCGCCTCCCGCCTCCAGCACTTCCCGAGCCAGCTCTCCGGCGGCCAGCAGCAGCGCGTCGCGATCGCGCGGGCGATCGCAGGAGAGCCTCGCATCCTGCTCGCGGACGAGCCGACCGGCAACCTCGACTCGCAGATGGGCGACGAGGTGATGGGGCTGATCGAGGACCTGAACCAGAAGGACGGCGTCACGGTCGTGATGGTCACCCACGACCCGCGCCAGGCGGAGAAGGCCCACCGCACGATCCGCATCTTCGACGGGAGGCAGGTCGCGTGCTGAGGAGCCACCTGCGCCTGGCGCTCGCCGTCCTGAAGCGGCGCAAGGTGTTCACCGCGATCAGCCTGTTCGGCATTGCGCTGACGCTGCTGGTGCTGATCGTGGCCGGCGCGCTGCTCGACAACGTGTTCGGCGCCTTCCCGCCCGAGGTCCACCACGACCGCACGCTGCTCGTGTTCAACGTGCGGATGAGCGGCAAGGACGCCCAGTCCACCTCGCCCGCGGGCTTCGGCCTGCTCGACCTCTACGCCCGCGATCTCCCGGGCGTCGAGCGGTTGGCGATCACCTCGACGATGCGCGAGGCCTTCTCGTACCAGGGCGGACGCAAGCAACGCCTCTACCTGAAGCGCACCGATGCGGAGTTCTGGCGGGTGCTGCAGTTCCCCTTCGTCGAGGGCGCTCCGTTCGCGGAGGCCGAGGTGGACTCCGGGGCCCGCGTGGCCGTGATCAACCGGACGATGCGTCGTACCTTCTTCGGCGACGGCCCGGCGCTCGGTCGCGACCTGGAGGTCGACGGCCTGACCTATCGGGTGATGGGCGTCGTCGAGGACGTGCCCATGATGCGCGCGGTCCCGTTCGCGGACGTCTGGGTGCCGCATTCCTCGGGCCGCGACCAGGCCTACCGCTCCGACCTGCAGGGCGAGTTCTGGGGCCTGCTCCTCGCCCGCAGCGCCGCAGACTTCCCGGGCATCCAGTCCGAGTTCCGCTCGCGCATGCAGCGAATCGACCTCTCCGCCTACCCGGAGTTCGAGCGGCTCCACGCCACGCCGGAGACGCTGCTGGCGAGCACGTCGCGGATGATCTTCGACGCCCACGACGACCCCGAGAGCCGCCCCGACCGCCTGCTCGGGGTGTTCGGCCTGCTGGCGCTGCTGTTCCTGGCGCTGCCCACCATCAACCTCGTCAACCTCTCGATCAGCCGCATCCTGGAGCGGGCGTCGGAGATCGGAGTGCGCAAGGCGTTCGGCGCGCCGGCCACCAGCCTGGTCGGCCAGTTCGTCCTGGAAAACGTCGTGCTGACGCTGCTGGGCGGCGTCCTGTCGTTGCTGGCGGCGCCGCTGGTGCTGGCAGCGATCAACCAGAGCGGGGTGCTGCCGTACGCGCAACTCGCGCTCAACCTGCGCACGTTCGCGCTGGGCCTCGGTCTGGCGGTGTTCTTCGGCGTCCTGTCCGGGGCCTACCCGGCCTGGCGCCTGGCACGCCTGCACCCGGTGGTGGCGCTGAAAGGAGCCGCGCGATGATCTTCCACCTGCTGCGCCTGGTCTGGCACCGCAAGCGGCAGTCGGCCCTGCTGCTGGCCGAGTTGTTTGCCTCGTTCCTGGTGCTGTTCGCCGTGGTGCTCGGCGGCGTCGTCGCAGGCGACAACTGGCGGCGGCCGCTCGGCTTCGAGTGGGAGGACGTGTGGTTCGTCGGCGTGCGCGCGTCGTCGGGCGATCGCCCCGACGAAGGACTCGCCGGTCGCGACCTGGTCGCGTTGCGTGAAGCCGTGCGCGAGTTCCCGGAGGTGCGGTCCGCCGCCTACGTCGACCCGGCCCCGTACCAGCACTCGCAGTGGATGGACGGCGGGCGCATCGCGGGGCGCCGGGTGATGTGGCGGATGGCGCGCGCCGACGACGGGCTGCCCGCGGTGCTGGGCCTGAAGCTGGTGGCGGGGCGCTGGTTCTCGCGCGAAGACGACCCTGCCGGCACGACTCCAATGGTCGTCAGCGAGTCCTTCGCCCGCCACGTGTTCGGCACCACCGACGTCGTGGGACGCGACGCCACGTCCGAACAGGAGCGGGAGGACGCGGCTCCGCCCGCGAAGCGGCGCATCGTGGGCGTGATCGCCGACTTCCGGCAGGACGGAGAGCTGATGGGCCCGGAGCACTACGCGTTCCAGCGCGCGGAGCCGGCCAGCGGAGAGATGCGGCGGCTGCCACGGGTGCTGCTGGTGCGGGTGGCCCCCGGCAGCGGAGTCGCCCTCGAGGAACGGCTGCTGCGGCGCCTGGAACGCGAGCGCCCCGGCTACACGTTCCAGATCGAGCCGCTCGCGCAGATGCGCTCCTCGCGCAACGCCACGGGCCTGATCCCGCTGGCCACCGGCGGCGTGGTGGGGCTGTTCCTGATGGTGATGGTCGCGCTGGGGCTCTCCGGGGTGCTGTGGCAGAACGTCACCCAGCGCACCCGCGAGATCGGCCTCCGGCGCGCCCACGGCGCGGCCGCCGCCGACGTGTTCCGCCAGGTGCTCGCCGAGGTCGCGCTGCTGGTGACGCTCGCCGTCGCCGCGGGCGCCCTGCTCGTCGTGCAGATCCCGCTGCAGGACCTGGTCACCGGCATCCGCCCCGGCGCGTTCGCGGCGTCCCTTGCGCTCACGGTGTTCGGGCTCTATGGTCTGGCTCTCGCTTCGGCCGCCTACCCGGCGCGCCTCGCGGCCTCGCTGGAGCCGGCCGAGGCCCTGCGCTACGAGTAGTCGGGCGCGGGGGAGCGCCGCTTGATCCTGATCGTCGACGACGACCATTCCGTCACCGCCTCGCTCAGCCTGCTGCTCAAGCAGGCCGGGCACCCGTCCGCGGCGGCGGCTTCGCCCGAGGAGGCGCTGCGGGCGCTCGAGGAGCGCGCCGTGGACCTGGTGCTCCAGGACATGAACTTCTCGCGACGCACCTCGGGCGAAGAGGGGTTGCAGCTCCTCGCGCGGATCAAGGAGCAGAGACCGGCCCTGCCCGTGATCCTGATGACGGCGTGGGGCTCGATCCCGCTGGCGGTCGAGGGCATGAAGCGCGGCGCCTCGGATTTCGTGACCAAGCCGTGGACCCGCGAGCAGCTGCTGCAGTCGATCGGCACGGCGCTCGGGCTCGCGAAGGTCGGCGCGGCCGCGCCCGAGCCGCCGAGCCGGGAGAGCCTCGACACCTCGTGGGACTTCGGCCCGCTGGTGGGCGAGGACCCGGCGCTGCTGCGGGTGCTCGAGATCGTCGGCCGCGTCGCCGCGACGGACGCCTCGGTGCTGGTGACCGGGGAGAGCGGGACCGGCAAGGAGCTGGTGGCCGAGGCGATCCACCGCAACTCGGGCCGTCGGGCGGGGCCGTTCGTCAAGGTCAACCTCGGCGGCATCGCGGCGACGCTGTTCGAGAGCGAGATGTTCGGCCACGTGCGGGGCGCCTTCACGGACGCGCGCCAGGACCGCAAGGGCCGCTTCGAGCTGGCCGACGGCGGGACCATCTTCCTCGACGAGATCGGGGAGCTCGACGCAGGCTCGCAGGTCAAGCTGCTGCGCGTGCTGCAGGACCGGACGTACGAGGTGCTGGGCTCCAGCGTGACCCGCAGCGTCGACGTCCGCGTCGTCTCGGCGACCAACCGCGACCTTGCCGACCAGGTGGAACGGGGGGCCTTCCGCGAGGACCTGCTCTACCGGCTCAACCTCATCGTCGTGCGGCTGCCGCCGCTGCGCGAGCGGCCCGGCGACGTCGCCCTGCTCGCGCGCCACTTCCTGCGCCGGCTGGGCCAGACCTACGGCCGCGACGACCTCCAGCTCGCGCCGCGCGCGGCGGCGTGGCTGCAGTCGCTGCCGTGGCCGGGCAACGTGCGGCAACTCGCCCAGGCCCTGGAGCGCACGGTGCTGATGACGCCGCGGCCCACGCTGGAGGTGGAGGACTTCCAGGCGGCGACCGCGCTCGACGCGCGGGCCCGCGAGCGCGACCCGCTGCCCGCCGTGGGCGCGATGACGCTCGACGAGATCGAGCGCGGCATGGTGCAGAAGGCGCTGCGCCACCACGCGGGGAACCTGACCCGCGCGGCCGAGGCGCTCGGCCTGTCGCGCGCGGCGCTCTATCGCCGGCTCGAGAAGTTCGGGCTGCAGGCGTGAGCGCGTGAGCCCGCGCGGGCGGGTGCTCGCCTACCTGGCCGCCCTCCACGGCGTGTTCGCGGCCCTGGCCTGGGTGCTGCTGGCTGGCGACCGCTGGGCGCTGATCGCGGTCGAGCTGGTCTTCTTCGGCAGCCTGCTGCTGGGACTGAAGCTGACCGCCGGCCTGTTCGAACCACTGGAACTCGCGCGCGACAGCGCGCGCCTGCTCGAGGAGGGCGACTTCACGACCCGCTTCGTTCCGACAGGGCAGCCCCAGGTCGACGAACTCGTCCACGTCTACAACCGGATGGCGGATCAGCTCCGGGCGGAGCGCGTGCGCTCGGAGGAGCGGCACCACTTCCTGGGCCGCATCCTGGACGTCTCGGCCACCGGCATCGTCGTGCTCGATTTCGACGAGCGCGTCGAACTCGCGAACCCGGCCGCGGCCCGGCTGTTCGACGCGTCGGGCGCCGAGCTGCGCGGCCGGGGCCTCGCGGAGCTGCCCGGCGCGCTCGGCGAAGCGGTGGCGGCGCTCGCGGAGGGGGAGCCGCAGGTCGTGTCGATCGCCTCCGGCCGCCGGGTGCGGGTGCAGCGCGGCCACTTCCTGGACCGCGGCTTCGCCCGCCGCTTCTACGTGCTCGACGAGCTGACCGAGGAGCTGCGCCGCTCGGAGCGGGCCGCCTACGAGAAGCTGATCCGCACCATGTCGCACGAGGTGAACACGACCGTCGCCGCGTCGGGGTCGCTGCTGCAGTCGTGCCTCGCCTACGCGCCGCAGCTCCGCGACGAGGACCGGGCCGACTACGAGCAGGCGCTGGGCGTCGTGATCGGGCGGACGCGGGCGCTCGCCGACTTCCTGGGCCGCTTCGCCGCGCTGTTCCGGCTGCCGCCGCCGCGTCGCGAGCCGCTCGACGTGGCGGGGATGCTGCGGGCCCTGGCGCGGCTGCTCGCCGCCCACGCCGAGTCGCGCCGCGTGACGTTCGCCTACGAGCTCGCCGTCGAGCCGCTGATCGTCGAGGCCGACCGGGCGCTGCTCGAGCAGGCGCTCTCCAACGTGGTGAAGAACGCGGTCGAGGCGGCGGGCACCGGCGGAACGGTCACCCTGGCGACGGGCCGGCGCGGGGGGCGCCCGCTGGTCGAGGTGCGCGACACCGGTCCCGGGCTCAGCGAAGAAGTGCGCGCCCACCTGTTCACGCCGTTCTTCAGCACGAAGGAGGGCGGCCAGGGGATCGGCCTGACGCTCGTGCAGGAGATCCTCGCGCAACACCGCTGCGCGTTCGCCCTGGAGGCGAAGCCCGGCGGCCCGACAACGTTCAGCGTGCTCTTCTAGCCTAGGAAGGCTTGGTCGCCAGCAGGGCGGCCAGGCGATCGTGGGCGCGGGCGGCGAGCGACTCGGCCTCGGCGCGCGCGGAGGCGCGGAAGGCCTCGTCCTTGACGTCCGTCAGGTTGATCAGCACGTTCTGGCCGCAGCCCCAGATCCCGGCCTCCAGCATCTTGGCGCCGACGTCGAGGTCCGAGCGGGAGGCCGGGTTGCCGTGGGCGGCGAGCTCGATCATCGGCTCCCAGCAGCGGTCGCCGACGCGCATCACCGACAGCGGCACCTCGATCGCCTGGCGCAGGCCCGCCTGCATCGCGGCCGTGCGCTCGGCGGCCTTCTCCGGGGTGTCCTTCGGCAGGCCCATCGCCGCCATGTACGCGTCGAACGCCGCGGTGTCGGCGTCGACCAGCGGGATCAGCGCCTCCATCGCCTCGTGCAGCGGCGGGATCAGGCGCCGCATGCGCGCGTCCTGGGCCTCGAACTTGCGCTTGCCGTAGGTCATCCAGCCCATCATGGCGCCGAGCCCAGCGCCCATCGCCGCGACCGCCGCGGACACGGAGCCGCCGCCCGGCGCCGGGGTGCGGGCGCCGACCTGCTCGACGAAGCCGCGCAGGGTGAGGCCGGTCAGGGTGGGCTTCGAGGCCGACGGGATCATGTACTCGATGATCCGCTTCTCGGGCACGAACGGCTGGACGGACGACAGGCCGAGGCGCTCGATCGCGAGGCGGATCTTCTGCCGCTCGTCGATCACGAACAGGTTCTCGCGGGCGACGTAGTGCTCGGCCGCCATCAGCAGCGCCTGCTTCGGCACCAGGCCCACGATCTCCGAGCCGACGACGCCGAGGTTCAGCGCGCGGGCCCGCTCTGCGCAGGCTTCGAACGCGACGTGGGGCGGCGTGGTCGTGAAGTCGTCGAGGTTCATCGAGACCTGGGCCATCTGGTACTCGTCGACGAACCAGCCGATCGCCTTGACCGCCTTGAGCAGCCCCGGCTCGCCGGGGCCGCGGCCCTGCTCGCGCACGTCGAGCGCGATGCGGTGGGCCTGTTCCTTCGTGCCCAGCACGTTGACGTTGTAGGCGATCAGGAAGAAGCGCGCGCCCGTCGCCGTGGCGCCCCACTCGGGCACGAACTGCTGGGGCCCGAAGTCGGGCTTCCACTCCGGCCGCGGCAGTTTCGCCGCCAGGCCCTCGTACTCGCCTGCGCGGATCTGGCTGAGCGTCTTGCGGTGGGCCTCGGTCGCGGCCGCCTCGTAGAGGAAGACGGGGACGCCGAGCTCTTCGCCGAGGCGCCGGCCGAACTGGTGCGAGAGAGCGACGCAGTCCTCCATGGTGACGCCGGAGATCGGCACGAAGGGGCACACGTCGAGCGCGCCCATCCGCGGGTGCTCGCCCTGGTGCCGCCGCATGTCGATCCGCTGCCGCGCCACGCGCGCCGCCGCCAGCGCGCCGTCGACCACCGCCTCGGGCTCGCCGACGAACGTGTAGACCGTGCGGTTCGTGGAGACTCCGGGGTCGACGTCCAGCAGCGAGCAGCCCGGGGTCCGGCGCACCGCGTCCGCGATCGCGTCGATCACCGCGCGGTCGCGGCCCTCGGAGAAGTTGGGGACGCACTCGACGAGCTTCATTCAGTCGCCCTTGGGCTTGAACAGCGGGATCGGGAAGGAGGCGACGTTGTCGGTCTTGCCGGCCTCGGAGATGCGGGCGGGGCCCTGCTTCTCGACCTCGTCGATGCGGACGATCGCCTGCATCGGCAGGAAGCAGCGCCGGACCCCCTCGAACTCGCGCTGCAGGCGCTCCTCGGCGGGATCGACGACGACGGTGGTGCGCTGGCCGAACACCAGGTGCTCGACCTGGACGAACCCCATCAGGTTCGCCTGGCTCACGTTGCGGGCGTAGATCTCGTAGACCTGGCCCTGGTTCAGGAAGGTGACCTTGTAGAGACGCTTGGCGGATGCCACGGGACGGCAGTTTACCCCGCCCCGCGGCGGCCTCAGGCGTGAGTCAGTTCGTGCGTCCGGGCGGCGACGTCGCGGGCGGCGGCGAGGCCGGCCTCGAGGTCGGCCCACAGGTCCTCGACGTCCTCGAGGCCCACCGACAGCCGCAGCAGCCCGCCGGTGATGCCCTCGGCGAGGCGCGCGGCCTCGGGCACCGAGCGGTGGGTCAGCGCCGCCGGGTGCTGGATCAGCGAGTCGGTGGAGCCGAGGCTGACCGCGGGCGTGACGATCTCGAGCGCCTTCATCAGGGCCGAGGCGGCGGCGATGCCACCCGCGACGTCGAACGCCAGGATCGTGCCCGTGCCCTTCATCTGGCGGCCGATCAGGCCGTGCGGGTCGGTGCCGCCGAGCCCGGGGTACAGCACGCGGCTGACGCCGGGGTGGGCGGCCAGCCGCTCGGCCAGCACGCGGGCCGTCGCCTGCATGGTGCGCACGCGCAGCGGGAGGGTGGGGATTCCGCGGTGCAGGAGGTAGGCGGCCATCGGGTGGAGCACCGCGCCGGTGAGCACCCGCACGACCCGCAGCCGCTCGGCCCACGCCTCCGAACAGGCGATCACCCCGGCCAGCACGTCGCCGTGGCCGCCGATCGCCTTGGTGGCGGAGTGGAGGGAGAGCGCGGCGCCGAACTGCAGGGGGTTCTGCAGGATCGGGGTCGCGAAGGTGTTGTCGAGCATCAGCGGCACGGGGCCGAGGCTCCGGGCCAGGGCCTGGATGTCGAGCAGGTCGAGCGTGGGATTGCCCGGCGTCTCGGCGATCGCGAGGGAGGTGTCCGGCCGCACGAGCGACGCGGCGTGGGCGGCGTCGGTGAAGGTGACCTCGAGGCCCAGGGTCCCGGCCTCCAGCAGGTGGTCGGTGCCGCCGTACAGCGGCCGGATCGCCAGCACGTGCCGGCGCCGGCCGCAGTCCGCGGCGGCGAGCAGTGCCGCGGTCACCGCCGCCATCCCCGACCCGAAGGCGACCGCCGCCTCGGCGCCTTCCAGTTCCGCCAGCGCCTCCTCGAAGCGGGCCACCGTGGGGTTGTGCATTCGCGCGTAGATCGCGCTGCCCTTCGGGTGGCCGCCGTGGCCGAGCGACTCCATGCTGAGGCCGGCGCTCTCCAGGTCGGGCGTGGGATAGGTGCTCGACAGGTCGATCGGCGGGGCGTGCAATCCCAGCTCGACGAGATCGTGGCGGCCGGCGTGGACGGCGCGGGAGGTGTCGGAGTGGAGTCGGCGCGAGGCGTGCTTCATGCGTGGAATGATCGCGTTCGACGGGGAGGCCCGGCAATCGAATAGACTTCAGGATATGGCGGAAAACACCACGCTGGACCGAATCGACTTCGAGATCGTGCGGCTTCTGCAGAATGATGCGCGGCTGTCGAACAAGGAGATCGCCGCCCGGGTCGGGCTGGCCCCGTCGACCTGCCTGGGCCGGGTGCGGCGGCTGACCGGGGAGCGCGTGCTGCGCGGCTTCCACGCGGAGGCCGAACCTCGGGCGCTGGGCATCGGGCTGCAGGCCCTCCTGTTCGTGCGCCTGGCCCGCCACTCGCGGCGGCAGGTGGAGGCGTTCCGCGCCCACGCGCTGTCGCTGCGGGAGACGGTGGCGCTGTACCACGTCGGCGGGCGTCACGACTTCCTGGTCCACCTCGCGGTGCGCGACGCCGACCACCTGCGCGACATCGCCCTCGAGGGGTTCACGACCCGCCGCGAAGTGGCCCACCTCGAGACGCATCTCCTCTTCGAGCGGATCTCGAAGCCGGAACTGCCACAATGGGTGGCGCCCGCGTCCCGCGCGCGGGCCAGCCTGCCGCGCGACGTGACGCGGCGGTCCGGCGTGGGGCGGGGGGCGAGGGCGCGGGCCCGGGTGGAGCCGTGATCGATCGAATCGTCCTTCTCGCACTGCTGGCAGCGCCGCAGACCGCCGCGCCTTCGCCGTCGCCATCCGTCGCCCCGCTGGCCGTGACGCGTGGCGCGATCACGCCGAAGGTCGTCTGCGCGGAGCAGCCGCGGTTCAGCTACTCGCTGTATCTCCCCGCCGACTACGACCCTGCGAAGAAGTGGCCGGCGCTGTTCCTGTTCGACCCCCGCGGACGCGGCCCGCTCGCGGCGGAACTCTTCCGCGAGGCGGCGGCGAAGCACGGCATGGTGCTCGTCGCCTCGAACGACACCCGCTCCGACGACCCGAAGGCCCCGAACAACGAGGCCGTGATGGCGACCTGGGCCGATGCCCACGCTCGGCTGAGCCTCGACCCGCGGCGCCTCTACGCCGGCGGCTTCTCGGGAGGCGCCCGCATCTCGGCGCGCATCGGCGCCGTGCTGCAAGGCGGCCTCGCGGGCGTCATCGCGGTCGGCGCGGGGCTGCCGCCCGAGGGCGACGCCCGCGTCCGCCAGCCCTTCAGCCTCTACGGTGCGATGGGGGAGACCGACTTCAACTACACGGAGATGCGCCAGCTCGAGGAGCAGCTCCGCGGCTCACGCACCCCGGCGCGGATCGTGTCGTTCGAAGGGGGACACCAGTGGCTGCCGCCGGAGCTCGCGATGGAGGCGCTCGACTGGCTCGCCTTGCGGGCGATGGCGGAGGACCGCATGCCCGCAGACGCCGCGGTCGCGGATCGTTACCGCGCCTCGGTGTCGGCGCGCGCCGCCCGCTACGAGAGGGACGGGCGGATCGGGGAAGCCCTGCGCACGTGGGAGGCACTCGCCGACGACCTGGCCGGCTTCGGCGGTTCCAGCGCGGCGATCCGCGAGGTCGAGCGGCTGGGCGCCCCGGCCCGCAAGGAGCTGGAGCGCGAGCGCAAGCTCGTCAGGCAGGACCAGGAGTGGACCCAGAGCGCGATGCGCACGATCGCGCGCCTCGGCGAGACGCCACCGCCACCTCTCGCCGAGCTCGTGCGCACGCTCGACGTCGTCCGCCTGCGCGAGCAGCTCGCGGCCGACGATCGCCTGGCGGCGCTGTCGGCGCGGCGGCGGCTGAGCGCGATCATGAGCCAGGCCAACTTCTACGTGCCCCGCACCTTGCGCGAGCGCGGCCAGCTCGCGAACGCGCTGGTCTGCGCCGACCTGGCCGCCGCCATCGATCCGGAGTCGCCGGGGCCCGACGTGAACCGGGCCCGCGCCCATGCCCTGGCCGGTCGCAAGGTCGAGGCGATCGCCGCGCTGCGGGAGGCCCTGAAGAAGGGCCCGCCGCGGACGACGATCCCGCTGGCTGACGATCCGGAGCTGTCGACGTTGCGCGGCGATCCCGGCTTCGAGGCGATCCTGGAGGAACTGCGCAAGCTCGAGCCCGCGGGTGGCGCAGGCGCATGACCCGCTCGCGCGCCACCGGTCTCGTGCTCTTCCTGCCGGTGCCGATCGTGCTGGCGCTCTTCGTGCGCACGCCGCTGGGACTGGGCGCATCGCTGGCGCTGGGCGTCGCGCTGATGGCCACGCACCGCGTCTACGCGCGCCCCTGGGCGCTGGCGCGCGCGTCGCGCCGCTGCCTCTGGTGCGGACGCGAGGACGGCGTGGGGCCCGTGGCCCTGTCCGACCCGCTGGGGCCGGCGGCCTGGAGTGCGTGCGTGGCCCACGACTCCTCGCTGCGGGCGTTCGTGGGCTGGGCCGAGCGGCGGGCGCCGCTGCTCGGGGCCGGCATCCTCGGCACGCTGCTGGTGCTGCTGGCGACCGGAGTGGCCGTCGTCGCCGAGGCGCTGCCCGCCGCCCGCTACGCCGATGCCGTGGCGCTCTTCCAGGGCGGCGTCGCGATCAGCGTGCTGCCGCTCTCGTTGTGGGGCCCGCGGGCTCCCGCGCCTGTGAACGCCCGATCGCCCTTCCCGCTCCACATTCAGGCCCTGATCGGCACCGCCGTCGTCGTGTGGCTCTTCCGCCTGGTCGGGGCGATCTGGCTCGTGCAGGCGGCGCTGCATGCGCGCCGATCGCTCGGCTGGCCGTAACCTATAGGCGAGTGAGCGACGAGTTCTTCGACGACCAGTTCCTCGCCGAGCTCGAGGAGCTGGCGGATGGCCAGGGCCCGGGGGGGCTCGGCGCCGAGACGTCGGCGTTGCAGGCGCGCTGGCAGGCGTTCCTCGACGGGCCCGGCGATGCGCCCCTGGACGAGGAGAGCTTCGTCGCGCTGCCGCCGGCCGCCTTTGCCGAGCGCACGAACCTCCTGATCGAGATCTGCCGCGAGGCGAAGGGCAGCGGCGCGGCCCAGGCGGTCGAGGCCTTCGTCGTGTTCGTCCAGACCCTGGTGCCGGCGCTCTCGACCGAGGGCGCAGCCCTCATCAAGCGCTTCTTCTTCCGGCTGGCACCGACGCTGCTCCACGTCGCCTGGAACGACTTCGGCGCGACCGAGGGCCAGCGCGCCGACGGCCGGCTCGCCCTGCGCGAGATGGAGAAGGTGCTGATCGAGATCTCGGACGTCAAGCTGGCGCCATCGGAGAGCGACCTGGTGTTCCGCTCGATCGACCAGATGGCGGGTTTCATCGTCGTCGGCGACTACGCGATGGCCTCCGGCATCATCTCCACGCAACTGCTCTCGATCATCCAGCGCAACAAGATCGCCCGCGCCCTCTACCGCCTGATGGAGGTCGAGGTCAGCGTCCAGAACTACCTGAAGGACAAGCTCGGCTACTCGACGCCGCGGCTGCGGGTGCCCGGCGACCTGCCGCACCTCGGCGACTACGGACCGCTGCGCTGCCTGCGCGAGCAGATGCTGGGCGACGAGAGCTGGATCATCCAGGTCCACATCCCCGGACTGACCCGGCTGCGCGACGTCGTGCTGCGGCTGATCCCGCAGGACTCGGCGACCACGTTCCACGACCTGCGCCTCGACGCCCTGGGCGGCGCGGTGCTCGAGGTGCCCGACGGCACGTACCACATCGGGCTGATCTACGAGCCCGAGGCGCGGCCCGACGCGGCGTGAGCCGGACCGCGCGCATCGCCGCCTTCCACGCGGAGGTGGACTCGGCTGCGAAGGGGATTTCGGCGAGCCACGGTCCGCGGCTGCGCTGCGGGCGCGGCTGCGCTGCCTGCTGCGTGGACGACCTCACGGTGTTCGAGGTGGAGGCGGAGCGCATCCGCGAGGGGGCGGCGGCGCTGCTTTCGACCGGTGAGCCCGGGCCCGCGGGGGCCTGCGCGTTCCTGGACGCTGACGGCGCCTGCCGGGTGTACGCGCTGCGGCCGTACGTCTGCCGAACCCAGGGCCTGCCGCTGCGCTGGCTCGAGGAGGACGACGACGAGCCGGGCGCCGAAGTCGAACGGCGCGACATCTGTCCCCTCAACGACGAGACGGGGCCTCCCCTCACCGAGCTGCCGGCGGAGCAGTGCTGGACGCTCGGGACGTGGGAGAGCCGGCTGCGCGACCTGCAGCGCGAGTTCGACGGCACGCTCGCCCGCGTGCCGCTGCGCTCGCTATTCGCGGTGCGGCGGGGGTAGCGCGGCAGCAATCCGGCCGGCCAGCCGCGCGTTGTTGCGAAGCAGCGCCACGTTGGCGGTGACGCTGCGCCCGCCCGTGACGACGCGCAGCCGCTCCAGCAGGAACGGCGTGACGTCGCGCCCGGCGACGCCCGCGGAAGCGGCCTGCGCCAGGGCCGCGGCGATCGCCTCGCGCTCCAGGTCGGCGGGCAACTCGTGTTCCGCGGGGATCGGGTTGCCGACCAGCACACCGCCACCACCCAGGTCGAAGTGCGCCGCGGCCGCGTGCGCGAGCGCAGCCGGGTCGTCGAAGCGGGCATCCGCGCGCAAGCCGCTGTCGCGCCGGTAGAACGCAGGCCAGGCGTCGGTGCCGAAGCCGTAGACCGGGACTCCCAGGGTCTCCAGCACCTCGCGCGTGCGCGGCAGGTCGAGCACGGCCTTGGCGCCCGCGGAGACGACGACGACCGGGAAGCGGGCGAGCGCCTCGAGGTCTGCCGAGGCGTCTCCGTGCTCGGCGTAGCCGCGATGCACGCCGCCGATGCCGCCTGTGGCGAAGACGCGAATGCCGGCCCGCGCCGCGCACCAGGCGGTCGCGGCGACCGTCGTCGATCCGCGCTCACCGCGCGCGAGCGCGGCAGCGAGGTTCGACAGGTTCAGCTTGATCGCGCCGGGCGCGGCGAGCGCCGCCAGTTCGTCGGCCTCGAGCCCGACGACGACGGCGCCCGCGAGGACGCCGATGGTCGCCGGCTCCGCGCCGGACTCGCGCACCTCCGACTCGAGCGCCTGCGCCGTGTCCACGCCCTCCGGAGCCGGCAGGCCGTGGGTGACGAGCGTGGTCTCGAGAGCGACGACGGGCCGGCCGGCGGCGAGCGCGCCGGCGACCCGCGGCGCGATCCGCATCCGGTTCATGCCGAAGGCCACGCCCCGCCGCCCTGGTACCACGCGGCCAGTCGGGCTTCCGCCCCCTCCGGGCTGGCCGCGAGCAGGCCCTCGATGCCCCAGGTCGAGATCGCGAAGCTGGCCCCGACGATGCCGCGGGCCACGGCCCGCGCGGGGGACTCGCGACGCAGCAGGCCGGTGAGGACCCCGGAGGCGAACGCGTCGCCGGCGCCTGTCGCGTCGGCGCACTCCGGCGCGCGGGCCTGCCAGGCGTCGATGCGGTCGCGCGCGACGTCGTAGGCGAGGCCGCCCAGGGCGCCGCGCTTGTAGAACACGTGGCGCAGCCGGCCGCCCCGCAGCGAGCGCAGCACGTCCTCGGGGCGCTGCGCGGCGCCGGGAAGCTGCATCTCGTCTTCGCTCAGGAACAGCGCGTCGACGCGCGCGAAGATCGGTTGCCAGGCGTCCAGCGTGTCGGGCCGCAGCGGACGAAAGGGGTCGAGCGACACCAGCGCCCCCGGCAGCGTCGAGAGCTCGAGCACCAGCTCGCGCTGGACCTCGAACGGCATCGGTCCCAGGTGGAAGGCGCGCGAGCGCTGGTAGCGGACGGGGAGCGAACCGGGGGCGGGCGACACCTCGACGTGGGTCGGCCGGTCGAGGCGGTGCAGCACCTGCCGCCGCACGCCTTCGTACAGGAGCCACGAGCGCAGGCCCTCGCGCCCGAGGTCGCGCACGCCCTCGAGGTCGGCGCCGCGCTGCTGCAGCGCCTCGAGCGCGGGGCGCGGGTAGTCGCTGCCGCACACCGTGGCGAGGCCGACCGGCGTCTCCCACAGACGGGCGGCCAGCGCGCCGTACAGCGCCGAGCCTCCGGCCTCGGCCATCCGCGTGCGGCCGTCCGGCATCACGACGTCGTCCACCAGGAGGTTGCCGAGCAGGACCAGTTCGGGCGCGGTCATCGCTCAGGGGGCCCGGAAGGCGCGGGCCACGGCCGCGCAGCGGGCCTCGTCGAGGGCGCCGGTCCAGTGTCCGCCGGCCTTGAGCGCGGAGCCCACGATCAGTGCGTCGGCGGCCCGGTAGCTCGCGACGTTGTGGGCGTCGACGCCGGAGCCGACGAGCGTCGGCAGCGCCGTGGCGGCGGCGACCTCGGCGACCTCGCGGGCGTCGGCCGGCTGGCCGGTGGCGGTCCCCGTCACGATCACGCCGTCGGCGAGGAAGAACTCGGCAGCGCGCGCCGTCTCCACGAGCGAGACGTCGGCCGTGAGCGCGTGCGCGGAGTGCTTCTTCTTGACGTCCGCGAACACCCGCACGGCGTCGGCGCCGATCGCGCGGCGGTACCGGAGCAGCGTGCCCGCATCGGACTGGTGCACGCCCTCGTCGCCGACGTGCGCGAACACGAAGCCCTCGACCCTCACGAAGCTGGCCCCCGCGGCGTGCGCCACGGCGATCGCTTCCTTGTTCGCGGCGGCCAGCACCTGCACGCCCAGCGGCAACGCCACGGCGCGCCGCACCTCGTGCGCGATCACCGCCATTGCCGCCACCGTCTCCGGGGGCGCGGCCCCGCGGACGTAGGGCCGGTCGTGCATGTTCTCGAGCAGCAGCCCGTGGAAGCCCGCTGCGGCCAGGAGTCGGGCTTCGGCCACGGCCCGCTCGCACGAGGCGCCGACGGGATCGGAGGAGAGGGGAGCGCCGGGGAGCGCTCCCGCGTGGAGCATCCCGATCAGCGCACGGGGCACGCCGAAGAGCGCCGGGACGAGGCCACGCTGGTCCATGCCGGGCGCGACGTTAGCACAGCACGAAAAAGGCCCGGCAGCCTGCGAAGCGCTGCCGGGCCCTGCGAGGTTCCATCTCGCGCCCCGCCCCGGGGGCGGGGGTTCTCATGTCAACGAACACCGGGCGAGGACGAGCCCGGTCCGCTCCGTCCTCTTACGGCCCCGCCGTCCTCCACGGGGCCCGCACTGGTCGGGGGGACCCTCCATGGCCAATGGACCTCCGAGCTTGACCCTCGTTCGTCCTGACACCTTCAAGATGGGTCGTCCCGGGGGCGAATGCAAGCCCTTTCCGATCGGCGGTAGGATCGCGGCCCATGGCCAGGGTCGGCTCGACCGCTCCATCGGAAGCGCTCATCTGCCTGCGCGGGGTGGCCAAGGGCTACCGCCGCGGCAGCGAGGATCTCCACGTGCTGACCGACGTCAACCTCGACGTCGAGAGTGGCGAGTTCGTCGCGCTGATGGGGCCGTCGGGCTCCGGCAAGAGCACGCTGCTGAACCTGATCGGGGGCCTCGACGTGCCGTCGGCCGGGACGATCCGGGTGGCAGGCGACGCGATCACCGCGCTGTCGCGGGCGCGGCTCACGGCCTGGCGCGCGCGTCACGTCGGCTTCGTGTTCCAGATGTACAACCTGATCCCGGTGCTGTCGGCCTTCCGCAACGTCGAGCTGCCGCTGCTGCTGCTGCCCCTGTCGAAGGCCGAGCGCCGCGAGCGGGTGGCGACCGCGCTGCGCGTCGTCGGCCTCGCCGACCGCATGGACCACAAGCCGCGCGAGCTGTCAGGCGGGCAACAGCAGCGGGTGGCGATCGCGCGGGCGATCGTCGCCGACCCGACGTTCCTCCTGTGCGACGAGCCCACGGGCGACCTCGACCGCCACAGCGCCGACGAGATCCTCGAGATGCTCCACCACCTGGTCGCCGAGTTCGGCAAGACCGTGCTGATGGTGACCCACGATCCGCGCGCCGCCGCTCGCGCCCAGGTCACCTTCCACCTCGACAAGGGCGAGCTGTCCTGACGTGCGCTTCCTGCCCCTGGTCGCGGCCAACCTGCTGCGCAAGAAGGCGCGCACGCTGCTGACCGCGGCCTCCTTCGCCGTCGCGCTCTTCCTGTTCTGCCTGCTGGTGACGATCCGCGCGGCCTTCAACCAGGGCATCGACGCGGCCGGCGCCGACCGCATCTTCGTCACCAACCGCACGTCGCTGATCCAGCCGCTCCCGCTCGCGTACCGCGACCAGATCCTGAAGCTGCCCGGGGTCGAGGCCGTGACCTATGCCAACTGGTTCGGCGGGGTGTACCAGGACCCGAAGAACTTCTTCCCGCAGTTCGCCGTCGACAAGGACACCTACCGCGACATGTACGGCGAGTTCCGCATCGACGACGCGGCGTGGCAGGCCTTCCTCGCGGACCGCACGGCGGCGATCGCGGGCGCCACGCTCGCGGAACGCTTCGGCTGGAAGGTGGGGGACCGGGTCCCGATCCAGGGCACGATCTTCACCGGCGAGTGGAACTTCCACCTCGTCGGCATCTACGAGGGCAGCAAGCCGACCGACGACCTGACCCAGTTCTGGTTCCGCTCGGACTACCTGCTGGAGAACCTGCCCGAGGGCTACCCGGACGGCCTGATCGGCTGGTACGTGGTGCGGATCGCCCCGGGCGCGGACCTCGTCGAGGTCTGCAAGCGCATCGACGAGCGCTTCGCCAACTCGGCGTGGGAGACCCGGGCCCAGAGCGAGAAGGCGCTGGCCGCGTCGTTCGTGAAGCAGATGGGGAACATCGAGACGCTGATGCTGGCGGTCGGAGCGGTCGTGGTGTTCACGCTGCTGCTGGTCACGGGCAACACGATGGCGGGAGCGGTCCGCGAGCGGACCTCGGAGCTCGCCGTGCTGAAGGCGATCGGCTACGGCGACCGCTTCGTGCTCGGCCTCGTGCTGGCCGAGGCGCTGGGCATCGCGTTGCTGGGCGGCGTCGCGGGCACGGCGCTCGCCAAGGCGTTCACGCTCGGCGGCGACCCGACGGGCGGGCTGCTGCCCGTCTTCTACCTGCCGGACGGAGGGGCGGTCGCAGCCCTGGCCCTGGCGCTGGCCGTCGGGCTGGCCGCCGGCCTCGCGCCGGCGCTGCAGGCCGCGCGGCTCGACGTCGCGACGGCGCTGCGGCGGCTCTAGGACGACCGTGGCTCTCCCGCTCGTCTACTCGATCGAGAGCCTGCGCGCGCGCTGGCGCTCGTCGCTCGTCGCGGTCGCGGGCATCGCGGGATCGGTCGCCGTCTTCGTCGCGATGCTGGCGCTGGCGCGCGGCTTCGAGCTGGCGCTCGTCTCCTCGGGCTCGCCCGACAACGCGCTGGTCCGGCGCGCGGGCGCCACCTCCGAGATGGACAGCGTGATCGACGTGGAAGAGCTCCGGGTGCTGCAGGACGCGCCCGAGGTCGCACGCGACGCGCGCGGCCCGCTGGTCAGCGGGGAGATCGTCGTGCTGGTGGCGCTGCCGCTGCGCCAGGCCGGCACGGAGGCCAACGTCATGGTCCGCGGCGTCACCGCGCGCGCCCTCGACGTGCACGGGGGAGTGCGCGTCGCCGAGGGCCGCATGCTGACGCCGGGCACCGCCGAGGTCGTGGTCGGCCGCTACGCCCGGAACAGCTACGCCGGGCTCGACCTCGGGGCCTCGGTCCGACTGGGCGGCACGCCGTTCACGATCGTCGGGTTCCTGGACGCCGGCGGGAGCGCCTTCGACTCCGAGATCTGGGCCGACGAGGCCGTGGTCGGCCCCGCGTACCAGCGGCCGCGGGGGTACTATCAATCGGCGGCGGCCCGGCTCGTCGCGCGCGACGCGCTCGGCGCGCTGCGCGAGCGGGTGGCCTCCGACCCCAGGATGCGACACCAGGTGGACCGCGAGACCGAGTACTACGCGAAGGCGTCGCAGTCGATGCGAGGCATGATCCTCTCGCTGGGCGCGCTGGTCGCCGCGGTGATGGGCGTCGGCGCGGTCTGCGGCGCGCTCAACACGCTCTACTCGGCAGTGGCCGAGCGCGCACGGGAGCTCGCCACCATCCGCGCCCTGGGCTTCGGCGGAGGGGCGGTGGTGATCGCGATCGTGGCCGAGTCGCTGCTGCTCGCGGCGGCCGGGGGAGTGCTGGGCGCTCTGCTCGCCTGGCCGCTGGACGGGCTCACCACGTCCACCCTCAACTTCCAGACCTTCTCCCACGTCGCGTTCGCGTTCCGCGTCACCCCGGACCTGCTGGCCCTCGGCTTCGGCTTCGCGCTGGCGATGGGTGCCGTCGGCGGCCTGCCGCCCGCGCTGCGGGCGGTGCGGGTGCCGGTCGCCGTGGCGCTGCGCGATCTCTGAACTTCCTCCATGGAGGCAACGACTCGATGATCCTCGTCACTGGCGGCACCGGCACGATCGGCACCGAACTCGTGCGGCTGCTGCGCGATCGCGGCGCGGCGTTCCGCGTCTTCGCCCGCACTCCCGCCAAGGCGCGGACCCTGCGCGACACCGGCATCGAGGTGGTCGAGGGCAACCTGGACCAGCCGCAGCAGCTCGAGGCCGCCTGCGACGGCGTCGACACGCTGTTCCTGCTCTCGCCGGTCGACCCGCGGCAGGACGAGCTCCAGGGCCGTGCGATCGGGGCCGCCCGGCGCGCGGGCGTGCCGCGGGTGGTCCGTGTCTCGGGCGCCGGCGCGCGCACCGGCTCGCCCGTCAGCTTCTCCCGCTGGCACGCGACGACCGACAAGCGGCTGGAGGAGTCCGGCCTCGCCTACACGCTGCTGCGGCCCGCGTGGTTCATGCAGAACCTGTTGATGTCCGCCCCGGCGATCGCCGCGGAGGGTCGCTTCTCGCTGCCTGCCGGCGACGCGGCAGTGGCCGCGATCGACGCCCGCGACGTGGCGGCGGTGGCCGCCGCGGTGCTGCTCTCGCCCGCGGCCCACGAGAACCGCGCCTACGAGCTGACCGGCTCGGCCGCGCTGCGTTTCGAGGAGATGGCCGAGCAGCTCGCGACCGCCACGGGGCGCGCGGTGCGGTACCAGGCGGCGAGCCCCGAGCAGGCGGGGGCTGTCTTCCGCGCGGCGGGCCTGCCCGACTGGCTGGCGGACGGCATGCTCGAGATGTACGCGTCGTTCCGCGCGGGCGAGGGGGCTCGCGTCACGGGCGACGTGCACAAGGTGCTGGGCCGCGCGCCGCTCGCGTTCGAGGACTTCGCCCGCGACTACGCCAACGCCTTCGCACCCCCGCGCAAGGCCTGACGTCCGCGGCCGTGCCCGAGCTGCCCGAGGTCGAGGTCACGCGCCGGCAGGTGCGGCCGCTGCTGGTGGGGCGGCGGATCGCGGCCGTGCACACGACGAGGCCCAGCTACTTCTTCGTCACGCCGCCGGCGACGCTGCGGCGGCGACTGGCCGGCCGGACCGCCACGGAGGTCGAGCGGCACGGCAAGTACCTGCTGGCGGCCCTCGACGACGGCTCGCGCCTGCTCCTGCACCTGGGCATGACCGGGCAGCTCTTCGGAGCGGGAGCGCGCAGCGTGCGGCTGCTGTCGTCGACGGGCGGCGGGACGCTCAGCCCCGAGGAGCAGGTCGAAGCCCGCGGCCCCGACCGCCACGTCCACCTGCGGCTGGCCTTCGAGGACGGGGGGCGCGACCTGCTGTTCCGCGACACGCGGAAGTTCGGCAAGGTGGCCTGGCTCGCGCCGGGCCGCTCCGATCCGCGCCTCGACCGGCTGGGGCCGGACGCGCTCGGGGCCGACGGCCCGCTGCTGTGGGCGGCGTCGCGCCGGCGGTCGGCCCCGGTCAAGACGCTGCTGCTCGACCAGGCCGTGCTGGCGGGAGTGGGCAACATCTACGCCGACGAAGCGCTGTTCGGCGCGGGCGTCCGGCCGACGCGGGCGGCACGGCGCTTGACCCGCGCCGAGTGCGAGCGCCTGGCGGAGGAGATCCGGCGCGTGCTCCTGCGCTCGATCGAAACCGGCGGCTCCAGCATCAGCGACTACGTGCACCCCGACGGAACCGACGGCGGTTACCAGGACGAGCGGCGCGTCTACGCCCGCACGGGGGAGCGCTGCCTGCGCTGCGGCGACGGGGCGATTGCCCGGCGCGTGGTCGGCGGACGTTCGTCCCACTTCTGCCCGCGCTGCCAGCGCTGAGAGGTATCTTTGGCCGCATGAGCGAGCGAGTGCCGACCCGGGCCGAGGCCGAGGCCCTCCTGTTCGAGTTCACGCAGTCGGACGCCCTGCGCAAGCACGGGCGCGCGGTCGAGCAGGCGATGCGCGCCTATGCGGGCTGGTTCGGCGTCACCGACCCCGCCGAGATCGAGAAGTGGGGCATCGTCGGCCTGCTGCACGACTTCGACTACGAGCAGAACCCGACCGAAGAGACGCACCTCCACGTGGGCTCGCGGATCCTGCGCGAGCGCGGCTATCCCGAGGAGATCGTCGAGGCGATCTGCTCCCACGCCGACTACATGAACATCCCGCGCGACACGCCGCTCAAGAAGGCGATCTATGCCTGCGACGAACTGGTCGGCTTCATCGGCGCGGCGGTCAAGGTACGGCCGACGAAGAAGATCGCCGACCTGCCCGTGGAGTCGGTCACGAAGAAGCTGAAGGACAAGGCCTTCGCCCGCTCGGTGGACCGCAGCTACGTCTACGGCGGGGCCGAGGCGCTCGGGCGCCCGCTCGACGAGCACGTCGGCTTCCTGATCGAGGCGCTGAAGCCGATCGCCGACGAGATCGGCCTCTAGGCGGACGGCCTCAGCGCACCGCGAACGCGGCCTGCGTCCAGGCCTGGCGGCCCATCGAGTCGGTGACGCGGGCGCGCACGTAGCGCTCGTTGCCGCTGAAGCGCCAGCCCGCGGACAGTCCGTCGACGGTCGTCAGCACCCGCCCGCCGTCGCCGATCAGCTCGATGCGGTAGCGGAAGCTCTTCTGCGGCTCGACCTCGAGGCGCAGACCGCCCGCGTCCCGCGCCACGTTGCGAAGCGCGACGCCGTTCGATGCGTAGAAGTCGCCGCGCTCGAGGGCGTCCAGCACTGCGGCCGGCGTGGCCTCCGGCACCCGCGCCACGACCCAGCCGCGCCCCGGGCACGCGCGGACCGGCGTGCACTCGCCGACGAAGTGGTGGGAGTCGTCGACCGCGGCGCCGTGGACGCGGTGCCCCGCGCCGAGCAGCGCGTCCCACGCCTGCTCGGCCGAAGGCGCTCCGCCGCCACCGAGATGGTGGACGAGCGGATGCCCGCTGAAGATCTCGAGCAACTGGAACTGCGGCGCGACGGACAGCAGGTCGTCCGTCGAAAGCGCCCAGCCGAAGTTCGGGTGATTGACCAGGGCGAGCGCTCCGGCCGCGCGCGCGCGGTCGACGTTCTCGCGCAGCGCCATCGCCGCGGTTCCGCCCTTGAACGGCTCGACGGCCGCGCGCACGCCGAGCGCGTTGACGTGGACCGGCAGCCGCCGGCCGTCCGCCGGCAGGGCGAGCCCCGTGATCTCCTCCGCGGGGAGCAGGACGAGCCCTGCGGTGGCCGCGAGCGGAGCGGGGTCCGTCAACTGGTCGTGATCGCTCAGGGCGAGGAAGCCGTACCCGTGATCGCGGTACCAGCGGATCACCTCCTCCGGCGCGGCATCGCCGTCGCTGCGGTTCGTGTGGGTGTGGATGTTGCCCTTGAGCCAGGCTCCTGGCGCGGCCGGCGGCGACTGCGCCAGGGCAGGCACGGCGGACAGCAGGGCGGCGAGGGCGACGAGTCGGGACCCGCGAGGCATGCCGCGAGGATACGCCCGGGCCGTCAGGCAGCGAACGGCCCCCGCGCGTCGGGATCGAAGAGGAAGGCCTCGAGGGCGCAGCGCTCGCAGCGCCCTCCGGGGCGGAGCGGGAGCTCGGGACAGCCCTCCGTGAGGCAGGGGCGAAGCGGACGGCCCAGCGCGGCCGCCACGAACCGGGCCGCAGCGGCGGCGACGTTGCGGTCGCGGAGGATGCGGCGGTGGCCGAGCCCCGCGGTGGTCAGCAGTTCGGCACCCGGCCACGCCCGGACCATGGCCTCGGCATCGGCGTAGGGCACCTCGCGGTCGGCCCGGTCGTGGATCACGAGCGCGGCGCCGCGAAGCGCCGGCGCCAGCGCCTCGGCGTCGATCTCGGAGAGGGTGAGCCCCGTCCGGCGCTTGAGCCGCCGCAGGAGGACGGCCTCGAGCGGGGCGGGCAGGTCGAGCGCGTCGGCGAAGTCCCTGACGAAGCGGCTCGGCCGCGCAGGGGAGCCGATCAGTACGGCGGCCTCGAGGGGCAGCCGGTGTCGCGCGACGGCCACGGCCGTCGCGGCGCCACCCATGGAGTGGCCGACGACGGCGCGAAACCCGAGCTGGCGATGGGCCTCGAGCAGGGCGAGGGCGAAGCCGGGAACCGTGGCCAGGCGACCGGCAGAGTCGCCGTGGGCGGGGCCGTCCAGCGCTGCCACGCTGAGGCCTGCCGCGCGCATGGGCGCCACGAAGGCCGCCATCTGGCTGGCCCGCCCGCCCCAGCCGTGGAGCAGCAGGACGTCGATCGCGCCGGCCTCGAAGCGCCACAGCCGCAGCGGGCCGTCGGGGCCGTCGATGCGGGCGGGCCTGGCGGCCGCGAACGCGGCACGCTCGTGCGAGGGCGGCGCGAAGCGCGGCGGCGAGAGGAACAGGCGCTCCGTCAGGACGGCCGCGGACTCCGGAGACACGGCAGCCAGAGCACGCAGGGAGCGCCCGGCGACGCGCAACGCGACTGGCGTCGTCTGAGACCGAACGGTCGTGCTGTTTCTGGCGCGTGGCTCGTCCATCGGGCGCAGAGTCCTTGACTTTCAGTGCCTGGCGACCGCGTGGCGGGCGATCAGGTCGTCGAGGGCGCGACGGGCGCGCGACGCAGCCTTCGGGTCCCCCAGCAGGCGATGGGCGTGGTGGGTCGACAGCATCACCCCGTAGATCTCGAACGCCAGTTGCGCGGCATCCGTCTTCGGCTGGAAGTGGCCCTCGGCCACGGCGATGCGCACGGTTCCGGCGAGGAAATCCAGCCAGTCGCGCTGGATCCGCACGAGGGTGTCGCGCGCGGGACCGGGCTGGTCGTCGAGTTCGACGGCAGCGGCCACGAACAGGCATCCGCCCTCCTGCGGTACCACCCGCGGCCACACCAGCCAGCGCTCGCACAACTCGCGCAGCCGCGGCACTCCACGCGGCGCGGCGAGGGCCGGACGGATCACCGCGTCGGTGAACCGCTCGGCGGCAGCCTCGAGAGTCTGCACCTGGAGCGCTTCTTTCGACTGGAAGTGGGCGAAGAGGCCGCTCTTGGAGAGGCCCAGTTCGTCGGCCAGGCTGGCGATCGTCAGGCCGCCGAGGCCCAGCCGCGAGGCGAGCCCCACGGAGGCCTCCAGCGCCTTCTGCCGCGTGAGCTCACCCTTGCGCACACCACAAAAATAGAACGCGCGGTCTATTTTGTCAAGGACGTCAGAAGAGGCCCTGCATCGGGGCGTGGTAGCCCGACAGCTCGACGAAGCCGCGGCCCGCGACGGGGCGCTCCGCGGCCTGCCCGTCCACCCGCACCGCGCCCTCCCAGTAGACGATCGACGTGCGCATCTCCTGGTCGGCCACCAGCGGCTCCAGTCGCAGCTCGAGGCGCGCCGAGGGCACGCGCAGGGTCCAGGCGGCCGGGTAGCGCGCGCCGGTGCCGGGGCTCGTCCAGTGGGCGCGGGCCTGGACGAGGACGTCGCGCGGGCCCAGGTGCCGGGTCGTGCCGTCGCGTTCGACGAGGGTGCCGCCGGAGGCGGGTTCGAAGCCGCCGTCGCGCCGGCGGATCACGAAGACCATCAGCTCGCGTCCGTCGTCGAGCTGCAGGCTGAACCAGTCCCAGCCCTCGGCCTCAGGCCCGAGCGCGCTCGTGCTCCACTCGTGATCGAACCAGCTTTCGCCCCGCACTTCGAACTCGCGGCCGTCGAGCCGGATGCGGCCGCGCGCCGACATCCGGGTCAGGCTCACGTAGAAGGACGCGTTGCCGGGCTCGTCGCTCTTCGGGGAGAGGCCGCGGTCGCCGTGCAGGACCGGCGGCTTCTGTGGCGCGAGCTCGAGAGCGAGGCCGAAGTCGGCGTGGCGAGCCCGGATCCTCACGGCCCCCGCGGCGTCGAGGCCGGTGGCCTCCCAGTCGTCCACGTGAGCGCGGAACGGCTGCGCCGCGGCCGCGGCGAGGCCGCCGGCCCCTCGCGCCCAGCGCTCGGCGAAGACGTGGCGATCGCCGCGCTCGTCGGTGATCGCGAGATGGGCGAAGTAGACCTGGTTGGTCCGCAGGCCCGGGCCGGCGGGCGGCGGTCCGGGCGAAAGGCCGCGGCGGAAGATCGTGAACTGGAAGGCGTACGCGCGACCGGCGCCGTCCGCGAGATGGCCCGTCCAGTACCACCACTCGGTCTGGTACTCGAAGTGCGGACCGTGGTCCTCGGGAAAGCGCAATGGGATCGGGGCGGTGGCGCGTGCGAAGCCGGAGAGGTCGTCGGCGCTGCCGAGGTCGAGTCGATCGGGCGCGGGCTCCGGGCCGCCTGGCCCCCCGCAGGAGGCGACGGCCAGGAGGGCGGCGAGAGCGAGGGGCCGCGCGGCGCTCATTCCTGCCTCAGTGCGGCGGCGACCTCGCGCCGCGACAGCCGCCACAGCGGGTACACCGTCGCGAGCAGCGAGGCGGCGAGCGACACCGCCAGCGCCTGGACGAACAGCCCCGGCTCCAGCCGCAGCTCCATCGTCCAGCCGAACGAGCGGACGTTGATCACGTCGACGAGGATGGCGGCGAGCAGGGCTCCCAGCGGCAGCGAGAGCAGCCCCGCCAGCGCTCCCATCAGGCCGCTCTCGAGCAGGCC
This sequence comes from Vicinamibacteria bacterium, assembly GCA_025994075.1. Taxonomy (GTDB): domain Bacteria; phylum Acidobacteriota; class Vicinamibacteria; order Fen-336; family Fen-336; genus WYBL01. The sequence continues at coordinate 14,938 of JAMQGV010000015.1, read as the reverse complement.
GAGGCGCCGCAGCAGGCCCGGCGTGAGGCCGAGCGCCTGCAACGTCGCGAGCTCCCTGGTGCGCTCGGCGTGCAGCGCCATCAGCGCGCTCCACACGCCGACGAAGGCCACGACGACCGCCAGCAGGCGCAGCGCGTGCGTCACCGCGAACGTCCGATCGAAGACGCGCATCGCCTCGCGCTTGAGGCTGCGGTTGTCGGTGACCAGGAGCGTGCGCCCCGCGGCGACCTCGCGCACCTGCGACGCGAGGGCGTCGAGGTCCGCGCCCGGAGCCGCGTGCAGCGCGATCGACGACACGGCCCGGTCCTCGAAGTGACGCTCGTACGTCGCCCGTCCCATCAGCACGAGGCCTTCTTCCGTCGAGTAGTCGTAGAACACGCCGGCGACGGGGAAGCGGACGCGGCCGCGGTCGGTCTGCAGCAGGACGCTGGCCCCGCGCGGGGCGAGACGGTGGCGATGGGCGAACGGCTCGCTGACGATCAGCGCGCCCTGTCCGACGCGGGCCCAGGGATCCGGGTCAGACCCCGCGGCGAAGCGGTACAGCCCCGCGCCCGCCGCGCCGAGGTCCGACGCCCCGAGCGCGATCTCGCCCACCTCGGACGCGATGCGGACCCGGCGGAGCGTCTCGATCGCCTCGACCCCGGGCAGGGCCGCGAGCCGCGCGGGCAGTTGCGGGTCGATCGCCGGCGTCGCCCGCACGCCGCCGCCCGACGGCGCGCCGACGTAGAGGTCGGCGCGGATCGTCAGCTCCAGCCAGTTCACGACGGTGGCGCGGAAGCTGGCGATCATCAGGCTGACGCCGACCGTCACCGAGACCGCGGTGGTCAGCGCCGCGACGGCGACCCCGGTGCGGCCCACGGAGCGCTCCACGGTGCGGGCCGCGATCCGCCCCAGCGCGCCCGCGACGCGGCCCATCGGTGCGGCAGCGCGGGCGGCGAAGGTCGCGGTCAGCAGCGGCACCGCCAGCGCCACGCCGAGCACGATCGCGAACAGCGCGGCGAACGCCGCCGGCACGCCATCGGTGACGGCGAGCAGCGCGCCGCCGCCGAGCGCGAGGAGGGCGCCGGCCGAGGCCAGCCGCGGCAGCAGGCGCCGCGCGTGGCTCTCGTAGGTCGAGGGCCGCAGCGCGGCGATCGGCTCGACGCGCGAGGCCTCGAGCGCCGGGGGCAGGGCCGCGAGCAGGGCCGCGCCGAGCCCGAGCAGCGCGCCGCGCAGGGCCACGCCCGCCGTCAGCGGGACGTCGCCGACCGCCAGCACGAAATAGAGATCGTTGATCGTGCGCGTGACCAGCCGCACGGCGCCTTGCCCCAGGACGTAGCCGAGCGCTTCGCCGGCCAGGGTGCCGACCGCGGCGGCGGCGGCGGCCTCGGCCAGGATCAGTGCGAACACCTGGCGCGGCGTGGCGCCGAGCAGGCGCAGCGTGCCGAAGACCGCGCGCCTCTGGACCACGCTGAAGGTGATCGTGTTGTAGATCAGGAACATGCCCACGACCAGGGCGAGCAGCGAGAGCGCGCCGAGGTTGAGGTGAAAGGCCTCCGTGAGCTGGATCGCGGTCTCGGCCTGCTCGCTCGCGGGCGCGATTCGCAGTCCTGGCCCGAGGCCCGCAGCGATCGTGGCGGGCGAGGCGCCGGGCGCCAGGATCAGGTCGATCCGGGTCAGCCGGTCGCCGCGGCCGAGCAGTTCCTGTGCGACGCCGACGTCGAGCAGGACGAGGCCGTCGAGTGCGGCCGCCCGGTCCGGAGCCGTCTCGATCAGGCCCAGCACGCGGAGCTCCAGCCGGCGGTCGTCGACGCGCAGGCTCAGCGCATCGCCCGGCCCGAGGCCGTGACGCCGGGCCAGCGTCGCGGAGAGCACCGCGCCGCGCGGCTCGGTGAACAACCGCCCGAACCCGGGCGCGCGAAGCGAACCGCCGCCGAGGTGGTCGCGGAACGGGCCCTCGGCGATCGGGTCGACCCCGAGCAGGCGCACGGCGCTGCGGCCCAGCGTGTCGGAGACCGCGGTCGCCTCGACGACCGGTGCGGCCGCCTGTACGGACCCGTGCCGGCGCAGCTCGCGGTACGCCGCCACCGGCACGCCGGACGGCCCGCCGAGCACCACGTGGGTGGCGCGGCCGACGACGGCATCCGCGGAGCGCACGAAGGCGCGGCGGGCGCTGTCGCCCGCGAGGTCGATCGCGACGACGACTGCCACGCCGAGAGCCACGCCCAGCACCAGAAGCGCCGTGTGGAGCGGCCGGCGCAGCAGGTCGCGCAGGCCGGTCGCGAGCAGCGTGCGAGGCAGCATCCGGCGCTCAGCGGGGGACGACGAGGTGGCCGTCCTCGATCGTCAGCACCCGATCGGCGCGGGCCGCCACCTCGCGCGAGTGGGTGACGAGCAGCAGCGTCTTGCCCGCCGCCCGCGTCATCTCGTCGAGGAGCTGCATCACCACCTCGCCGGCATGGTCGTCGAGGTTGCCCGTCGGCTCGTCCGCGAGGACCAGCGGCGGGTCCATCACCAGCGCCCGGGCGAGCGCCACGCGCTGCTGCTCGCCGCCGGAGAGGCGGTCCGGGAAGGCGTCGGCGCGCGAGGCCAGCCCCACCCTGTCGAGCAGCGCCAGCGCCCGCTCGCGGGCCGCGCGCGGGCCGCGCCCGGCCAGCTCGGCCGGCAGCACGACGTTTTCGAGCACCCGCAGCGTGGGGATCAGGTTGAAGAACTGGAACACGAATCCCATCCGGTCGCGGCGCAGCAGCGTCCGCGCGTGGGGCGACAGGCGGTTGACCGCCACGTCCTCCAGCCACACGTCTCCGGCGGTGGGGGAGTCGAGACCGGCGACGAGGTTCAGCAGGGTGCTCTTGCCGCTGCCGCTGCGCCCGCGGATGGCGACGATCTCCCCGGCCGCAACCTCGGCGGACGCCTCGCGCAGCACGACCCGCGGCGCGTCCCCCTCGGGGTAGGTCTTGCTGACGCGGTCGAACCGGATCAGGACCGGCAACGCGGGTTCAGCGAGCGCGCTGGAGGCGCGCGCTGACGAGACGGGCGAGGGCGAGGGCCAGCCCGGGCTCGTGGCCGAGCAGGCGCCCGTAGTCGGCCGCCGACAGCACGAGCAGCTCCGACTCCTCGTCGGCGAGCACGTCCGCGCTGCGCTCGCCGCCCTTCATCACCGCCATCTCGCCCACGCTCTCTCCCGGCCCGATCGAGCCGATCACCGACGACTCGCGGCCGCGCCGGATGCACACGCGCAGCCGGCCGCTGACCACAATGTACAACGCGTCGCCTGGGTCGCCCTGGGCGAACAGCCGCTCGCCGGCGCCGAGCCGGCGCTGGCCCAGGCAGGCAGCGACGCGCAGCCGGGTGGTGAGCGGGAGCTCACGGAAGAGGTCAGTGCGCCCCAGGTCCGCCGCGAGTTGGTCGAGACCGGTGTCGAGGGGCGCCATCGCCGCGCAGAGCATACTCCCGAACGGCACCCGCGGGAGATCGCCCAATCCAGCCCCGGCGGCAGGGCGGGAGGACCGTCGCGGCCTGACCCAACCCAGGCGCCGCTCGCCAGGCGCTCGCGGTGCGGCCCGGTGCGAGGGGCGCCCTGGGGCCCCCGGCCGCGGGCTCGTGGTAAATTCCGCCTCCAGGAAATGCCGATCAGCGTCCTCATCTGTGGCAAGGGTCCGCTGGCCGACGCCGTCAGTCGCTCCCCGCTGGGGAGGGACGACGTCCAGCGTCACCGGGCCGATTCGCCGGCGGCGGCCCTGGCAGCGGCCCCGAAGGTCTCTCCCCGGCTGGTCTTGGTGGACCGCGAGTTGCCGGGCGTGGCCGGCCTGATCCGCCAGCTCCGGACCACTCCGCCGACCGTGCTGTCCTCGATCGTGATCGTCGCCGGGTCCGACTTCGACGCCCGCGAGATCGAGTTGCTGGAGGTCGGGGCCAACGCGGTGCTGCGCTTCCCGCCGGACGCCGAGTGGGAAGAGCGGCTGGAGCGGCTGCTCAGCGTGCCCGTGCGCAAGCAACTGCGGATCAAGGCAGACCTGACGTTCCAGGGCCTGTTCGGCGACAACGAGATGGCCGGCCGCACGCTCAACGTCAGCCGCACCGGGATGCTGATCGAGTGCCACGCCGACGCCCAGATCGGCGAGCGCTTCGGCTTCAAGCTGCACTTCGGCTTCGACGACATCATCGAGGGCCAGGCCCGGGTCGTGCGTTTCGCGGGTCCCCACCAGTTCGGCTGCGAGTTCTTCGACCTCGAGCCCTGGGCCCAGCGCAAGGTCGAGATGTACGTGGAACGCGGCTGAAGCGCTGACCGGCCGGCTGAACGCCCGCTGGCCCCGCCGCGTTTCGAACACTACACTCCGCCAACTTCTCTCCGTCTTCCCGGGAGGCGTATGCGTCGCTTGGCGTGGTTCGTGTGTGCGTGGGGGCTGTGCGTCTGCACGTCGGTGGCGGCTCAGGAATGGGCGGGCTTCCGCGGGCCCGATGCCGCCGGCGGCGCCGAGGCCTCGCGCCTCTTCGTGGGCCTCGAGCGCCCTGCCCTCGTGGAGCGATGGAGCGCGCCGCTCGGCTCGGGCTACTCCGGTGCCGCGATTCACGGGGGGCGGGTCTTCACCGCGTTCGCGGCCGGGGCCGAGGACGTGGTCGCCGCCTTCGACGAGCAGGACGGGCGCGAGTTGTGGCGGCGCCCGCTCGACGCGGCGTACAAGGGGCACGACGGATCGCACGACGGCCCGATCGCCACGCCGGCCGTCGACGACCGGGCCGTGTTCGTGCTGTCGCCGCGCGGCGTCCTGCTGGCGCTCGCGGTGCGCGACGGCGCCCTGCTGTGGCGGGTCGACCTGCGCGAGATCGCGGGCACGGAGAAGCCGCTCTACGGCCACGCCAGCTCGCCGCTGCTGGCCGGGCCCTGCGTGGCGCTGCACCACGGCATCAAGGACCGGCAGTCGATCAGTTGTTTCGACCGGGAGACCGGGCGCGTCCGCTGGACCGCCGGCCGCAACGAGGTGGCGTACCAGTCGCCGGTGCTGGCGACGCTGCTCGGCGTTGCCCAGGTGGTCGCTGCCGACGGCAAGGCGCTGTACGGCCTCGCACCCGACGACGGCCGGGTGCTGTGGGAGGTCGGGTTCGAACCGGACCCGAGCCCGGTCGGCGCTCCCACCGCCGTGCCGCTGGTCGTCGAGGGCGACCGCGTGCTGGTCAACCACCGCGGCGACTCGGCGGCGCTGTTCCAGCTCGCCCGCGAGGGCGAGACCTGGAAGGCGTCGCTGGCCTGGGCCAGCAAGGGCCTGCGCGGCAGCTACAACCGGCCCGTCTACCACGACGGCCACTTCTACGGCTACGCGGGCACGCTGCTCACCTGCGTCCGCGCGTCGGACGGCGAGCTGCTCTGGCGCTCGCGGGCGCCGGGGGACGGCTTCCTGACGATGGTCGGTGGCAAGCTGGTCGTGCAGACCAAGCTGGGTGCCGTGCACGTCGGCGAGGTCGGGCCCGAGGGCTTCCGCGAGATCGCGCGCACCCAGGCGATGCCGGACCACTCGTGGACGGCCGTCGCCTACGCGGGTGGGCACCTGTATGCCCGCGGGATGAGCCGGCTGGTCAAGCTCGGTCTGGCCTCGGCGGCGATGCCCGAGCGCGCCGCGGTGGCCGTCGAAGCGCTGCCGCTGGGGCCGCGCTTCGCCGCCGCGATCGCCTCCGTGGAGCAGGCGCAGGACAAGGCCGCCGCCGTGACGGCGCTGCTGGCCGCGGCGCCGGGCCTGCCGTGGATCGAGGGTGACGTCGTCCACTTCGTCTACCGCGGTCCGGGCAACGACCTCGGCCTCGTGGGCGAGATGATCGGCGCCCGCCAGCAGCGGGCGATGACCCGGGTGGCGGGAACCGATCTCTTCTACTGGAGCACGCGGGTGCTGCCCGCGGCGCGGATGACCTACCGTTTCGTGCGCGACTTCGACGAGAACCTGCCCGACCCCGGCCACTCCCGCCGCGAGAAGGACGCCGGCGGCGAGTGGTCGTGGTTCGCGATGCCCGGCTGGATCGAGCCGGAGTTCTTCGCGGAGGCGGACGAAGCGCGCCGCGGCCGGGTCGTGCGCCACGAGGCCGAGGGGGCGAAGACCGAGGGCAAGCGCGTCGTCGACGTGTGGCTGCCGCCCGGCTACGACGCGAGCGAGGCGCGGTACCCCGTGGCCTACGTGCACGCGGGCGGCGAGGCGCTGGAGTCCGGCCAACTGGTCCGCGCACTCGACAACCTGGTCGGCAGCGGCCGGGTGCGACCGCTGATCGTGGCGTTCGTCTCGACCGTGGGCACGCCGCAGCAGGCGGGCGCGGAACTGCTGGGGGACAAGCGCGACGCCTATGCCGAAGGCGTCGCCGAGGACGTGGTCGGCCTGCTCGACCGCACCTACCGCACCCGCGCCGAACGCGCCGCGCGGGCCAGCATCGGAGCAGGCCGTGGCGGCTACGCGGCGGCCTACGTCGCGTTCCGGCGCGGGGACGTGTTCGGGCGCGTGTCGGCCCAGTCGCTGTTCGGGATCACCGTGCACATGGACGCGCTGCTGGGCCGCCTGAAGGAGGCCGCGGCGCGGCCCGAAGCCGCCTGGCTCGAGTGGAGTCGCTACGACCTTCGCGCCGAACACGAGGGCTGGAACGTGGCGGACAACGGCAGGACGCTCGCCGCCGAGCTGCAGCGCCTCGGCGTCGCGGTGCGGACCCGCGAGGTGGTCGAGGGCCACTCGTGGGGTTCGTGGCGCAACCGGGCCGATCTCGTGTTCGGCGAGTTGTTCGCCGACCTCGGCTGACCCCTGGCGGGCGGGGCGTATCCTCCGCGGATGGTGCGTCCCGCCCTCGACGAGTGGTTCCGGCGCGTCTTCGACGACGATGCGCCCTCCCGCCTGGGCACCGGCTGGGTCTCGGGCACCGCCTCCGTGTTCCTGGGCGCGGTGTCGGCCGGGGCGACGCTCGTCCTCCGCTTTCCCGGGGCGCTGTCGGCGCCCGCCTTCCGCGAGCTGTACCCGATGGCCGTCGTGCGCGGAGTGCTCGAGGCGGGCATCGTCGTCGCGTTCCTGCTCGGGGCGCTCAGCCTGCTGCTGCGCCGGCGCAAGGTGCTGGGTCTCACGGGCTGCGGCCTTGCGATCCTGGCGACCGCCGTCGGCGACGGAGGGGCCAGCGCGCGCGGCGGGCCCGAGCTGGGCCTCGGGCTCGACTGGTTCCTGCTCAACCTGTTCCTGCTGGCGCTCGTCTTCGTGCCGCTCGAGCGGCTGTGGCCGCTGCGGGCGGAGCAGAGCGTGTTCCGCCCAGCGTGGACCACCGACGTCGTCCACTTCTTCGCGAGCCACGTGCTGGTGCAGGCGCTCAGCTTCCTGATCCTGTGGCCCGCGACGCGCCTCGCCGCGGCCGTTCCGGACGCGGTCGTGGTGCCGCTGGTCCGCGGCCTGCCGACCTGGGGACAGTGGTTGCTCGCGGTCATCGTCGCGGACCTCGCGCAGTACGCCGTGCACCGCGCCTTCCACGTCGTGCCGCTGCTCTGGCGCTTCCACGCGATCCACCACTCGAGCCCCGCGCTCGACTGGCTGGCGGGGTCGCGGCTGCACCTCGTGGACGTGCTGGCGACGCGCAGCCTGGTGCTGACGGCGCTGCTGTCGCTGGGGATCGAGGCGCCGGCGCTCACCGGGTACCTCGCGTTCGTCTCGCTGCACGCGGTGCTGATCCACGCCAACCTGCGCTGGGACTTCGGGGCGCTCGAACGCGTGCTGGTCAGTCCCCGCTTCCACCACTGGCATCACTCCGACGCAGCCGAGGCCCGCGACCGGAACTTCGCGGTGCACCTGCCGTGGATCGACGCCGTGTTCGGGACCCGTCACCTGCCGCCGGGGCGCTGGCCCGACACCTACGGCGTCGCCGGGGAGCCCGTGCCCGCGGGCTACCTCGGCCAGCTCGCCCACCCGTTCCGGGCCGCGGCGGACTAGGGGAGGCGGTTCGCTGCCTTCAGCGCCGCCAGCAGCCGGTCGCGCGGCAGGGCGTGGACGCGGAGCCCGTCGGCGCCGTCCATCGTCTCCGCGGCCAGCAGGGCATTGACGATGGCCTCCTCGGTCGCCTGCACGGTCGCGTGGAACAGCGGGTTGATCGCGCCGTTGGGGATCATCTGGACGGGAGCCGTCTTCGGCGCGAGCGCCGCTCCGGGGTTGGCCGTGGAGAAGGCGACGAAGATGTCGCCGGAGCTGTTGGCGCCCATCCCGCCCGCGCGTCCGAGGCCGAGCGAGACTCGGGTCGCGATGCGCTTGAGCTGGTGGGGCAGGAGCGGCGCGTCGGTGGCGACCACCGCGATGATCGACCCGGCGTCTTCGCCGCGATCGACGCTCGTCGGGGGCGTCGCCTCGCAGGCCGGCGCCTCAGGCTCCATCGGCGACCTGCCGCCGGCCGCCAGGCACGGCATCAGGTCGGGGATGGCTTCGCCCACGGGCACGCCGGCCACGCGCAGGTCCGGGCGGCGGCCGTAGTTGCACTGCACGAGCACGCCCAGCGTGTAGCTCGCTCCCGCCACCTCGACGACGCGCGAGGCGGTGCCGATGCCGCCCTTGAAGCGGTGGCAGATCATGCCGGTGCCGCCGCCGACGTTGCCCTCGGCGACCGGGCCGCCGCCCGCGGCGTCGAGGGCCGCGATCGCGTGCGACGGCTTCACGTGGAAGCCGTCGATGTCGTTGAGCGAGCCGTCCCAGGTCTCGCCCACGACCGGCAGGCCCCACGGCTGCAGCCCGGGCCGCGCCACCTGCCACTCGAGGATCGCGTCGCGCACGACGCCGACGCTGTTCGTGTTGGTGATCGCGACCGGACCCTCGAGAAAGCCGCTCTCCTGGATCCAGGTCGTGCCCGTCATCTCGCCGTTGCCGTTGAGGGTGAACCAGGCGGCGAACACGGGGTCCATGCTGGCCTTGCCGCGCGGGTGCACGACGGTGACCCCGGTGCGCGCGGGGCCCTGGCCCCGCACCCGCGGGCCGCTGCCGTGGATCACGGTCGCGTGGCCCACCTCGACGCCGGGCACGTCGGTGATCGCGTCGAGCGCTCCCGGCGTGCCGCCGATCAGCGCGGCGATGCCGAGCTCGCGGGCCCGCGGGCGGGACGTGCCCTCCGCCGCGGAGGCGGGGGCGGCGAGGGTCAGGACCAGGGCCAGGGCCAGGGTGAGACGCGGCATGCGGGCCTCCGTTCGATCGAGCTCGTGCAGCATATCGCCGGCGGCTCGCCCCGGGGCGCGTGCGATACTGCCGCCTCCGTGAGCTCACCTGCCCTCGCCGCCGCCCCCGCGGCGGCCTCCCCGGAACACCGCACCGGCCTCTGCTACGGCCTCGCCGCCTATGGCTGGTGGGGCGTGATGCCGATCTACTTCAAGCTGCTGGCCGCCGTGCCGCCGCTCGAGCTCCTGGCCCACCGCGTGATCTGGGCGATGGGGCTGCTGCTGCTGCTGGCGCGGCAGCAGAAGGCGCTGGGCCAGGTGCTGGAAGCGCTGCGCACGCCGCGCACCCTGGGGCTGCTGGCCGCGTCGACGGCGCTGATCGCCGTCAACTGGGGCCTCTACATCTGGGCGATCGTCACGGGCCGCATCCTCGAGGGCAGCCTCGGCTACTTCATCAACCCGCTCGTCAACGTGGCGCTGGGCGTCCTGGTGCTGCGCGAGACGCTGCCGCGGGCGCTGGTGGTCGCGATCGGCCTCGCGGGCTGCGGAGTCGCCTGGCTGACGATCGCCGCCGGCCGGCCGCCGTGGATCGCGCTGGCGCTCGCCTTCTCCTTCGCGCTGTACGGCCTGTTGCGCAAGACGGCGCCGGTCGGGGCCGTCACGGGCCTGGCCGTGGAGACGCTGCTCCTGACCCCGCTGGCCGTCGGCTACGCGCTCTGGATGCACGACCAGGGCCGCCTGGTCTTCGGCGCGGCGGGCACCGGCGTCACGCTGGCGCTGGTGGCGGCCGGTCCGATCACCGCCATACCGCTGCTGTTCTTCACGGGGGCCGCGCGGCGCCTGCCGCTGTCGACGCTCGGCTTCCTGCAGTACCTCGCGCCGTCGCTGCAACTGCTGCTCGGCGTGTTCGTCTACGGCGAGCCGTTCCCGCTGGCGCGCGCCGTCGGCTTCGGCTTCATCTGGTGCGGCCTCGCGGTGTTCGTCGTCTACACGCTGCGCAAGACCCGGGGGCGCGCGTGAGCGCACGCGTCGAGGCCGCAGTCGTCTGTCGCGGGCTCGTGAAGCGCTACGGGAGCGTGACTGCCGTGGACGGCCTGGATCTCGAGGTCCGCAGCGGCGAGTGCTTCGGCATGCTGGGCCCCAACGGCGCCGGCAAGACCACGACGATCGAGATCCTCGAGGGGCTGAACGCTCCCGATGCCGGCGAGGTCGTGGTGCTCGGCGAGCGCTGGGCCGGGGACGGCATGGCCCTGCGCGCCCGGCTGGGCATCCAGCTCCAGGAGACGAAGTACCCGGAGAAGCTGACCGTCGCGGAGACGCTCGCGCTGTTCCGCAGCTTCTACCCGCGGGGACTCTCGGTGGCGGAGGCGCTGGCGGTCGTCGCGCTCCAGGAGAAGGCCGACGCCTTCGTGCGGGGGCTCTCGGGCGGCCAGCGCCAGCGCCTGTCGCTGGCCTGCGCCCTGGTCGGCGACCCGGAGCTGGTGTTCCTGGACGAGCCGACGACGGGGCTCGACCCGCAGTCGCGGCGCCAGGCCTGGGACATCGTCGAGGACCTGAAGCGGCGGGGCCGTACGGTGCTGCTGACGACACACTACATGGAAGAGGCGGCGCGCCTGTGCGACCGCGTCGCGATCGTCGACCGCGGCAAGGTGATCGCGCTGGGCACGCCGCGCGAGCTGATCGCCTCGCTGGGGGCCGAGCACGTCGTCGAGTTCGCGGTCGACGGGACGGGGCCGGCCCCGACCAGCCAGGAGCTGGCGGCACTGCCCAGCGTGCAGGCGGTCGAGCGCGAGGCCGCCGCCTGGCGGCTGAGCGTGCGCGAGGTGCACCGCGCGGTGCCCGCGCTGCTCGCTGTCCTCGCCGAACAGGGCCGTGAGCCGAGCCAGCTCAGCGTGCACAGCGCCACCCTCGAGGACGTGTTCGTGCACCTGACGGGGAGGACCCTGCGCGATGCCTGAGCGCCGCGTCCGCCACCCCCTGGTCGAGCTGACGCTGGCCCGCGTCCGCGAACTGCTGCGCGAACCGGAGGCCGTGTTCTGGGTGTTCATGTTCCCGGTGCTGATGGTGGGCGTGCTCGGCGTGGCGTTCCGCAGCCGCCCGCCCGAGCCGCTGCCCGTGGCCGTCGTCGAGGGCGCCGCCGCGTCGGCTCGCTTCGCGGCCCTGGCCGCCGATCCCGACCTCCTTCCGCGACGGATGGAGGCCGAGGCGGCGCGGCAGGCCCTGCGCCGCGGCCGCGTGGTGCTCGTGGTCGAAGCGGGGGAGCCGCCGACCTACGCCTACGACCCGGCCCAGCCGGAGAGCCGCGCGGCACGCCTCGCCGTCGACGCGGCGCTGCAGCGCGCGGCAGGCCGCACCGACGCGTTCACCGCGGGCCGCCGCGAGTCGAGCGAGCCCGGCACCCGCTACGTCGATTTCCTGGTACCCGGCCTGCTGGGCATGAACCTGATGGGGACCGGGATGTGGGGCATCGCCTTCTCGCTGGTCGTCGCCCGCAACGGCAACCTGCTCAAGCGCCTGGTCGCGGCCCCCGCCCGCAAGAGCCACCTGCTGGGCGCCCAGATCCTGTCGCGGCTGCTGTTCCTGGTGCCGGAGGCAGGCGTGCTGCTGCTGTTCGGCTGGGCGGTGATGGACGTGCCGCTGCGCGGCTCACTCGCCCTGCTCGCGCTGGTCTCGCTGCTCGGCGCGGTCTCGTTCGCGGGCATCGGCCTGCTGACGGCCGCCCGGCCGCGCACGATCGAGGGCGTGTCCGGGATCATGAACCTGGTGATGGTCCCGATGTGGATCTTCTCGGGCATCTTCTTCTCGACGGAGCGCTTTCCCGACGCGCTCCAGCCCTTCGTGCAGGCCCTGCCGCTGACCGCGCTCAACGACGCGCTGCGGGGCGTGATGCTCGAGGGCGCCTCGCTCGCGGCGCTCGCGCCGGAACTGTTGCTGCTGGCGGCCTGGGGCGCGATCAGCTTCGTGCTGGCGGTGCGGACCTTCCGCTGGCAGTAGGCGCGTCGCTCACTCGGTGAGCCGCAGGGCGCCGTCCTCGCCCTCGGCCAGCTCGGCCAGCCGCGCCAGCGCCGCCTGGCGCACGGCCTCGGGCGCGCCGCTCCCGGGCAGCGCCAGCTCGGCCAGCGCGTCGGGGTCGCGCAGCGCCGCGAGCGCGACGGCGCGCTCCTCCTCTTCGCCGGCAGTACGGGCGACGAGCGCGAGCAACTGCGCGTCCTCCACCCGCGGCAGGGCCAGGCAGCGGATCTCGCGCGAGGGGTCGGTGCGCACGATCTCGGCCAGCGCGGCGGGATCGTGCACGCGGTCCACCGCGAGCAGGCGGACGCTCTCGGCCGCGTCCGACAGGGCGACCCGGGCGAGCACGGCCTGGTCGAGGACCCGCGCGACCGCCTGCTCCCGCACGTGGGGGCTCGGATCCTCGAGCGCCGCGCGATGCAGCGCCGCACCGTCCTCGAGCAGCGTCACCGCGACCAGCCGCACGCCCTCGTCTCCGTCGGAGCGGGCGGCCGTGGCCACCACGTCGGGCTGCGCCCGACACAGCGCCGCGGCCCGCAGGTCCGGCTCCGGGTCCAGCAGCGCGATGCGCTCGACCAGCGCCGCGTCCGTCGTGCGGTCGAGGGCGTCACGCCGCACCCGGGCGAGCGGTGCCAGGGTCAGGAGCTGGTCCAGGTCGGCCGCCGCGGACAGCCGGCGGCCCGCCGCGATCGCGACGTCGGGCGGGTAGTCGGCGCAGGCCAGCCGCAGCAGGGGCTCCGGTTCGGCGAGACGCGCCACCGCGGCGACCCGCACGTCGGCATCGGGATCGGAAAGCGCTATGGCGACGAGCGAGTCGGCGCTCTCGAGCCGAGCCGCGGCAGCGGCCCGCACCAGCCCGTTCGGATCCTCGCGGGCGAGCTCCTCGAGGGTGGCCGCGTCGGGCACGGCGGCGACGGCGGCGAGGCGCACCTCCCAGTCGGAGTGCCGCCACTTCGGTCTGAACAGGTCGACGAGGGCCATCGTCCCCGGATCGTGAGGGAGTGTCCTGCTGCTGCGAGGTTAGGCCCGCGGCGCGGAGCGGGCAAGCGCGCGACCTTGATAAGGTAACACCTTCCTGGAGGACCAATTTGGACCCAGCGCTGCAGCGGATCGTGCTCGAGAGGCTCGACGCCGAAGGAGCGGAGGGGCCGTCGCCCGCCCCGCGCAAGCGCGGCCGTCCGAAGGCCGCGAGACCCGAGGGCTGGGACTACCTCGTGCTGGCCGCGCTCGAGGGCCGAGAGGCGCTGGCCGGGGCGCTCGACACGCCTTCGGCCGCCGCCGGCAGAGCCCTGCCGCCGCTGCCGGAGCCCGCTCGCGTGCCGGGGATCTTCGTTCGGCAGATCCGGGTGCAGGGCTTCCGCGGCGTGGGGCGCGAGGCGCGGCTCGACCTCAACCCCGGTCCCGGACTGACGCTGGTCGTCGGGCGCAACGGCTCCGGCAAGTCGAGCTTCGCCGAAGCCCTGGAACTGCTGCTGACCGGCGACACCTTTCGCTGGAAGGACCGCAGCGCCGTGTGGCGCGAGGCCTGGCGCAACCTCCACGAGCCCGCGGCCCGGATCGCGGCCGACTTCGCGGTGGAGGGCGAACCCGCGGGCCTGACGGTGAGCCGCGAGTTCGAGGAGGGCGGCCGTCTCGAGGCCGCCACGACGCTGGTCCAGCGCCGCGGACAGGCCGTCGAGCCGTTCGCGGCGCTGGGCTGGGGGGCCGCGCTGTCCTCCTGGCGCCCGTTCCTGTCCTACGCGGAACTGGGCTCGACGTTCGACCAGCCCACCGACCTGCACGACCGCCTCGCCCAGATCCTCGGCCTCGACGAGCTGGCCGCCGCGCAGAAGGTGCTCGCCGAGGAGCGCCTCGCGCGCGAGAAGGCGCTCAAGCAGGCCGGGGTGGCCCGCGATGCCCTGCTCGCGGAGCTGGCGTCACACCCGGACCTGCGCGCGACCGGCGCCCGCGAGCTGCTGGCGGGAGCGGACTGGGGGCTCGCCGAGCTGTCGGCGAAGCTGACCGCCGAGGCCACCCCGCGCGAAGCCACTGGCCTCGCGGTGCTGCGTCAGCTCGCCGCGCTGGAGGGGCCGTCCGCGGAGTCGGTCGGGGCCGTGGTCGACGGCCTGCGCGCCGCGGCGCGGCAGCTCGGAGCCGCAGCCGGGACGCTCGCGGAGCGATCGCAGCAGCTCGCCGACCTGCTCGACTCGGCGCTGCGCTTCCACGATGCCACCGGCGACGGCCCCTGCCCGGTGTGCGGCCGCGCGGGCGCCATCGACGGCGCCTGGCACCAGGCGCGGACCGCCGAGGTCGTCGAGCTGCGCTCGGCCGCTGCTTCCGTCGCGAGCGCGCGGCAGGCGGGGGAGCGCTCCGTGACCGCCGCTGGCGGCCTGCTGCGCGACCTGCCCGTGCAGGCCCTCGCCGAGGCTGGCGGCCTCGGGCTGAACGTCGAGACGCTGCTCGCCGCGGTCGCGGCGTGCCAGTCTGCGCTGGAGCCGCTCGAGGCCTGGCGCCGCGGCGTCGCGACCTCGGCCTCCCCGGGAGCGGAGCTGGCTGCCGGCGCCGACGCGCTGGCCGCCGCGGCCGGGCCGCTGCGCGAGGCGCTGGACGAGCTGGCGCGAGCGGCGCGCCAGGAGCTGCAGAAGCGGGAGGATGCCTGGCGCCCGCTGGCTCGGCGGCTCCTCGAGTGGATCCCCGGCGCCGAGAGAGCGCGCGCGGCGGCGTCGGCGCTGCCCGCGATCGAGGCGGCCGAGGCCTGGCTCGGCGCGCCCGGGCCAGCCCCGCGCCCCCAAACCCTAGCCCCCATCCGGCCGCCGGCCCCGGGGAAAAGGG
>JAMQGV010000014.1 GCA_025994075.1 Vicinamibacteria bacterium | reverse complement strand
GAGTAGGCGCCGCCCGCGCTCGCCGTCCCGCTCAGCGTCCCGTTCCCGACGTTCTTCACCGTCACCGTCAGGTCCTTCACCGAGCCCACGCTCACCGGCCCGAACGACAGCGAGCCCGGGGTCACCGACAGCACCGGGTCCGGGGACACCGACACCACGATCGTCGAAGACGTCGCCAGCCGCTCGAACCCGTTCGCCCGGAAGAAGCGGAACTCGTAGTTCCCCGCCACCGAGGGCAGCGTGAACGGCAGCGCCGCCGACGTCAGCCCAGAGACCGGCGCCGTCTTCGTCCCGTTCAGGTACGCCCAGCGACCCTCGTGCGCGTTGTCCGCAGCCCCCACCGCGAACAGCCCCACCCAGTCCGTCGCGTTGCCCGGACCGTTCGCCACCGTCGCCGTGATCCCCTGGCCCACGTTCGCCACCGTCGTCGACGGCGTCACCGACGGGCCCTGCACGCCGTCGCCCGCGAGCGTCACGCTGGCGCCGCCGCCGCCCGTCAGCGTCAGCGTCCCGTTCGCCGCGCCCGGGGCCGACGGCGCGAAGCGCACGGTCACGGTCGCGCTCTGGTCGAGGGACAGCGAGTAGGCGCCGCCCGAGAAGACCGAGTAGGCGCCGCCGGCCGTCGCCGTGCCCGTCAGCGTGCCGTTGCCGCGGTTGGTGACCGTGACCGTGAGCAGCTTCTGCTCGCCGACGTTGACGTTGCCGAACGACAGGCTCGGCGGCGTCACCTGGATCACCGGCGTGGGCGAGACCTGCACGGTCACCGCGGCACTCGTCGCCAGCCGCTCGAACCCGTTGTCCCGGAAGAAGCGGAACTCGTAGTTCCCCGTCGCCGCGGGCACGGCGAACGCCAGAGAGGCCCCGGTCAGGCCGCTGGCCGGCGCCGTCTTGGTCCCGTTCAGGTAGCTCCAGCGCCCCTCGTGGGCGCTGTCGAGCGCGCCGGCGGCGTAGAAGCCGACCCAGTCGAGGCGGTTGCCGGGGCCGTTGGCGACCGTCACGTTCAGGGTCGAGCCGGCCGTCACCGTCGTCGCCGCCGGCGTCAGCGTGGCCGGCTGCAGGGCCTGGCGCGCGCCGTTGATCCGGATCCGCGAGCGGGTCAGGCCGTTGCGGGAGTCGGCGATCGCGAGACCAGACGACTGCAGGACGGACAGCGCGCCGCCGACGCCGGTGCCGGGGCTGGCGTCGCGCAGCACGGCGAAGGCCGCGGCGACGTGCGGCGCCGCCATCGAGGTGCCCGAGTAGCTGGCGTACCCGCCGCCGGGCACCGAGGACGTGATCGACGAGCCCGGGGCGAGCAGCGCGACGCGGGCCGCGGAGTTGGAGAAGCTCGAGATCAGGTCCGACTTGGTTGTGGACCCGACCGCGATCGCGCTGGAGATGCAGGCCGGCGCCGAGACGGCGTCCGTGAAGCCGTCGTTGCCGGAGGCGACCACGGTGGCGATGCCCGCGGCGCGCAGGTTGTCGATCACGGCCTTGCGCGCGTCGCCGTCGCAGGTCGACGTGTAGCGACCGCCGCCAAGGCTCATGTTGGCCGCGGCGATCGTGAAGTCGCCGCGCTTGCCGTACACGTGCTCGAGGCCGGCGATCTGGTCGCTCGTGTAGGTGAGCGCGCAGGGGCTCGGCAGCCCGAAGCTCGAGCAGGTCGGGTTCGTGAAGCGGGTGAACACCTGCACCGCCATCAGCGAGGCGCCCGACGCGATCCCGGAGAAGCTGCTGCCGCTGCCGGCCGCGATGCCGGCCACGTGGGTGCCGTGCGAGCAGTCGCTGGGCGCGTAGGAGCAGGGCGCGCCGGCGCCAGAGCCGGTCTGCGAGCTGCCACCGCCCGGACAGCTCGCGTCCGAAAAGCAGGCCTCGTCCACGACCTTGCCGCTCAGGAACGGGTGGCTCGACGAGACCCCGGTGTCGAGGATCGCGACCACGGTCCCGCCGCCGTCGAAGCCGGCCGCCGCCGCCTGGTCCGCCTGCACGAGCGGCCGGCTCTGGGCGAGCGCCGGCCGCGAGAGCCCGTCCGGGACCAGCGCGCTGACCGCCCCCGAGGCGAGCAGCGCTTCCAGTCCCGCCCGATCGAGCTGCAGCGCCACGTAGGGCACCGTCTCGAAGCGCCGCACCAGCCGAGAGCCGGTGCCTCCGATCGCCGCCTCCACCGCGTCGGCCCCGGCGCGGATCGCCGCCTGCTGGGCGCCGACCACCTCCGGCGCGAGCGTCGCTTCGGGGGCCCAGGCGAGGTTCAGGCGGGCCAGCACCCGCGGCGACTCGCCGGCCTCCACGGCGCGCGTGATCCCGGGATCGACGGTTCCCGGGGCGGCCTCCTGGGCGAAGCTGGCGAGCGGCAGGACGAGGGCGGCGGCGAATCGGAGCGCGTGACGCATGATCCCGATTATCCCGCCGCCCCCCGTGCCGCGCCCAACCCCCGGGGTCCCCCTCGGGGTCGCCCGGCGCCGGGTCCTCAGCGCGTCTTGAGGAACCGCTCGATGCGGGTTGCGATGCGCTGGGCGGCGCGGCCGTCGCCGTAGGGACTGCGGCGCGGGAAGCGGGGCGGGCGGCGCAGCGCGGCCCGGGCCGCGCGCTCGATGCGTGCCGGCTCGGCGCCCGCCAGGCGGTTGGCCCCGCCCGCCAGCGTCTCGACCCACTCGGTCGTCTCGCGCAGGGTGACGCACGGGACACGGAGGATGAAGGCCTCCTTCTGCAGTCCCCCCGAGTCGGTGAGCACCAGCCGCGCTCCCTTCACGAGCCGCAGCATGTCGAGGTAGGACGCGGGCCGGAGCAGCCGCAGCGCGCCGCGCGGGCTGAAGCCGAGCACCTGCAGCCGCTGGCGCGTGCGCGGGTGGACGGGGAACCGCACCGGCAGCGGCAGCGCGTCGAGGCAGCGCACGATCGCCAGCAGGCGCTCGGGGTCGTCGGCGTTCTCCTGGCGGTGGACCGTCGCCACGGCGTAGGTGCCGGGCGCCTCGGGCGCCCCCGCCCGTCGGGCGTGCTCGAGCACTGCGTCGAGCATCACGTCCCCGACCTGGTGCACGCCGCGCCGCACCCCCTCGGCCCGCAGGTTGGCGACGGCCTCGGGGGTCGGGCAGAAGAGCAGCGCCGAGGCGTGGTCCGTCAGCCGGCGGTTGATCTCCTCCGGCATCCGCCAGTCGTGGCTGCGCAGCCCGGCCTCGACGTGGGCGACCGGCACGTGCAGCTTGACGGCCGCCAGCGCGCCGGCCAGGGTCGAGTTGGTGTCCCCCAGCACCACCACCAGGTCGGGGCGCTCCGCCTGGATCACGCGCTCGAGGGCCGCCAGCATCTGCCCCGTCATCGCGCCGTGGGAGCCGCCGCCGATCCCCAGGTTGTGGTCGGGCCGCGGCAGCGCCAGCTCCTCGAAGAAGGCGTCCGACATCTCCGCGTCGTAGTGCTGGCCCGTGTGCACCAGCACCTCGCGGAAGCGCTCGCGCAGCGCGCGGCACAGCGGCCCCGCCTTGACGAACTGCGGCCGCGCGCCCACCACCGTGAGCAGCTTGCGCCGTCTCATCGCCCCTCCAGTTCCGCGTACAGCTCCAGCAGCACCCGCTCCTGGGCGCCCCAGGTCAGGTCCGGCGCGGCCGCCGCCACGTTGCGGCGCACGCGCGCCAGCTCCTCCGAATCCTCGACGAGGGCGTCGATCGCCGCCGCGATCTCCGCCGGCTGCTCGGGGTCGAACGTGCGTCCCAGCCCGCGGCCCTCGATCACCTTGCGCAGCTCGGGGAAGCGGCTGCCGACGACCGGGACGCCCGCCACCGCGTACTCGAACAGCTTGTTGGGACTGGTCAGGTAGTTGTTGAGCCCCACCGCGCGATAGGGGATGGCGCCGACGTCGGCGCCGGCCGTGAAGGCGAGCAGGTCGGCGAGGGGCACGCCCTCCGTGAAGTGCACGCGCTCGCCCACGCCTTCGGCCCGGGCCTGGGCCTCGAGCTCCGCTCGCAGCGGGCCCCAGCCCATGAACGCGAGGTGGGCCCGGCGCGTGAGCGCGATCGCGCGCACGAGCTGGTCGAGGCCCCGCCCCGGCATGAACATGCCCTGGAACAGCACCAGCGGCACCTCCGCGCCCAGCCCCAGGCGGGCCCGGAGCGGGCTCTGCTCGCGGCCCGGTACGGGCTCGTCGACCCGCGGGCAGTTCATCACGACGACCGGGGGCGGCACGCCGTAGCGCCGCGCCAGCTCGCCGGCGATCGACTCGTTGACCGTCATCGTGCGGTCGGCCCGGCCGATCAGCAGCGACTCGAGCAGGCGGAAGCCGAGGCGCACCGGAAAGCCCAGGCGCCCGATCTCGGTGAACAGCTCGTGGGCGTCGTACACGAGCCGCGCGCCGGCGCGGCGCGCGACGAGGAACGCGACGGGCAGCACGGGCAGGTCGTGGGCGTGGCACACCGCGGGGCCGAACTCCCGGGCCGCGCGGTATGCGCCGCGCCAGTAGCGCCACAGGCCCAGCACCCAGCGCAGCGCGAGCGGCAGCCAGGCGGGGGCAGGGCCGCGGATCGGGTCCGGCGCGACGCGCCGGATCGCGAAGCCCTGGAAGTCCTGCGCCGCCGGCTCGTCGGCCTCGGCGGCGCCGAGCACGAGCACCTGGCGCCCGGACCGCGCGAGGCTCGCTGCCTGCTTGACGACGCGGGTGTCGACCGTGACC
Organism: Vicinamibacteria bacterium; assembly: GCA_025994075.1. GTDB lineage: Bacteria > Acidobacteriota > Vicinamibacteria > Fen-336 > Fen-336 > WYBL01. The sequence continues at coordinate 63,379 of JAMQGV010000014.1, read as the reverse complement.
GTGTTGGTCACGAACATCACGACCTTGGACAGCGGCGGCTCCTTGCGGGGGATCTTTCCGGAGAAACGCGGCGCGGCGATAAGATCGCACGCCGCTTCTTCGAGGGATCGGGCACCGAAGAACCGCGGGCTCGCGCGCCGCGCGACCAGCGCCGATCCTATCAGGACGCCCAGCAGGGAGACGACATGGCCAACAGCCGCAGCATTCCGATGGTCGATCTGAAGGCGCAGTACGCGCGCATCAAGCCGGAAGTGGACGCCGCCATGGAACGGGTCGTGTCCACCACGGCCTTCGTCAGGGGCGCCGACTGCGAGCTGTTCGAGCGCGAGTTCGCCGAGTGGTGCGGCGCACGCGCCGCCGTCGGCGTCGCCAACGGCACCGACGCCCTGACCCTCGCGCTGCGGGCCTACGGGATCGGACCCGGCGACGAGGTGGTGACCGTCGCCAACACCTTCATCGCCACCGGGGAGGCGATCCTGCTCAACGGCGCCACGCCCGTGTTCGTCGACGTCGCGGCCGACTCGTTCACCCTGGACCCCGCGCGTCTGGAGGCGGCGATCACGCCGCGCACCAGGCTGGTGATCCCGGTCCACCTCTACGGGCACCCGTGCGACATGGACGCGATCAACGAGATCGCCTGCCGGCACGGGCTGCCCGTGCTCGAGGACGCGGCGCAGGCTCACGGCGCGGCGATCGGGAACCGGCGCGCGGGCACCCTCGGCCACGCGGCCTGCTTCTCGTTCTACCCCGGCAAGAACCTCGGCGCCTACGGCGACGCCGGGGCGGTCGTGTCGAACGACGAGGCGTTCGTCGCGAAGGTGCGCCAGGTCGCCAACCACGGCGGCGGCGCCGACAAGTACGACAACGTGGTGCTCGGAACCAACAGCCGCCTCGACACCCTGCAGGCGGCGATCCTGCGCGTCAAGCTGGTCCAGCTCGACCTGTGGAACCGCGAGCGGGCCGAGCGCGCGGCGGCGTACGGAGCGGCGCTCGACGGGATCCCGGGCCTGACGGTGCCCCGCGTGCGACCGGGCACCACGTCTGCATGGCATCTCTACACGGTCCGCGTCGCAGACCGCGACGGGCTGCACCGTCACCTGGCCGAGCGCGGCATCGCCAGCGCGATCCACTACCCGCGGCCGATCCACCTGCAGCCGGCGATGGGGGCTGCCCGCGGCTCCGTCGGCGACCTGCCCGTGTCCGAGCAGCTCTCGCGCGAGGTCCTCTCGCTGCCGCTCTACCCCGAGCTGCCGATGGCCGAGCTCGAGCGGATCTGCGCCGAGGTGCGGGCGTACTGCGCCGCCGGGGTGCGGTCCTGATCCAGCGGCGCGCGCCGCGGGGCCGCTAGCGTGTGCGGGATCGCGGGCGTCGCCGGCCGCATCCCCGGCGCGCTCGCCCCGCTCTCCGCGATGAACGCCGCCCAGCGGCACCGCGGCCCGGACGACGAGGGTTACCTGCTGGCCGCCTCGGCCAGCGGCCGGGCCCAGGCCTTCTCCGGCCCCGACACCGCGGCAGGCGTCGAGCTGCCGCGGCTGCCCGCGGCGATCCCGCCCGGGTTCGACGTCGGCCTGGCCCACCGGCGCCTGGCGATCCTCGACCTCTCGGCCGCCGGCCACGGGCCGATGGCGGGCGACGGCGGCGCGCTGTGGGTCACCTACAACGGCGAGATCTACAACTTCGTCGAGCTGCGCGCGGAGCTGGAGGCGAAGGGCCACCGGTTCCGGACCGGCACCGACACCGAGGTGCTGCTCGCCGCCTGGCGCGAGTGGGGCGAGCAGTGCCTCGCCCGCTTCAACGGCATGTGGGGCTTCGCGCTCTACGACGCGCAGACCCGCCGCCTCTTCTGCGCCCGCGACCGCTTCGGCGTCAAGCCGCTGCACTACTTCTGGGACGGCGCGCTCTTCGCGTTCGCGTCGGAGATCAAGGGCCTGCTCGCCCACCCGCTGGTGCCGCGCCGCCCGCACGAGCCGACGCTGCGCGCCTTCCTCGTCGACGGCGCGGTCGACGAGACCTCGCAGACCTTCTTCGACGGGGTCCGCAGCCTGCCGGCCGGACACTGCGCGACGCTCGACCTCGACGCGTTCCGGCTCTCGGTGCGGGCCTGGTACGCGCCGCCGCCGGACGTCGGCGCCGACGCCGTCTCCACCGCCGACTTCGCCGCCCTGTGCGAGGACGCCGTGCGGCTGCGGCTGCTGCGCTCGGACGTCGAGGTCGGCACCTGCCTCTCGGGCGGCCTCGACTCGTCGTCGATCGTGTGCCTGGCCGCCCGCCTGCGCGGGGCGGAGGCCGCGGCCCACCACTCGTTCTCCGTGCTCTACACGGACCTCGGCCTGGCCGAGACCCCGCACGTCGACGCGGTCGTGGCGGCCTCCGGCGTGCTGAGCGCACGAGCCACGCCGACCTCGGCCGAGCTCGCGGCCGACCTCCCGGACCTCGCCCGCGCCCAGGACGAGCCGTTCCCGTCGACCGGCCTCTACTCGCAGTGGCGGGTGATGCGGATGGCGCGCGACGCGGGCGTGCGGGTGCTGCTCGACGGCCAGGGCGCCGACGAGGTTCTCGCCGGCTACCACTACCACTACGGGCCGTTCCTCGCCGAGATCGCACGCCGCGAGGGGCCCGGCTGGGCGCTGGCCGAGGCATGGCGCGCCCACCGCGCGACCTCGCGGCCGCTCGCCTTCTTCCTCGGGCTGCTGGCCTATCACGCGCTGCCGCTGCCGTCGGGCCTGCGCCGGCGCGCGCTGGCGCTGGGGGCCACCCACGGCCGGGTCCCGGCCAACCTGCTCGACCCCGAGTGGGGCGCCCACAACGCGAGCGTCGCCGGCCGGCGCCACGAGCGCTGCGCCTCCCTGCGCGAGGAGCGGCTCGGCAACCTGTTCCGCACCAGCCTGCCCGCGCTGCTGCGCTACGAGGACCGCAGCTCGATGGCCTTCTCGATCGAGGCCCGCACGCCGTTCCTCGACTACCGCCTGGTGGAGGCGGCGCTCTCGATGCCCGCGCGGCAGCTGATCCAGGGCGGGCGCACCAAGGCGGTGCTGCGCGACGCGATGGCCGGGGTGATCCCGGAAGTCGTGCGCGGCCGCCGCGACAAGCTCGGCTTCGCCACCCCCGAGCAGCGCTTCCTCGCCGAGATCGGCCCGCTCGTGCGCAAGTGGATCGGGCCCGGCTCGCGGGTCGAGACGCGGCTCAACCACGCGGCGCTGGGCCAGTGGCTGGCTGGCGACGACGCCGAACTGGCCGCGCGCCCGGGCCTGTTCCGCCTCGTCTCGGCCGAGCTGTGGCTGCGGCGGGTAGCCGAGGCCTGAGCCGCCGCCCGTGCGCGTCGCGGTGATCGGAAACGGCCAGTCGGTGCACGCGCTGGGCCGCGCCCGCGCGGTGGCGTCGCTCGGCCACGAGGTGCGCTTCTTCACGCTCGGCCCGCTGCTGCCCTGCCCTGGCCTCGACGCGCTGACCCAGCCGCTGCCGCGCGGCCCGCTGCAGGCCGCCGCCGCGCTGCGCGGTTTCCTGGGCGGGCTGCGCCGCTTCCGGCCCGAGCTCGTGCACCTGCACTACGCCGGCGGGCGGCTGGCCTCGCTGGCGACGCTGTCGGGCGCGCGGCCGCTGGTCGTCACGGTGATGGGCGGCGACGTCGACGAGAGCCAGCACCCGGGCGGGCTCACGTGGCTCGAGCGCCGCGCCACCCGCCGCGTGCTGCAGCGCGCGGACGCGCTGCTGGTCAAGTCGGAGGGCCTGCTGCGCCGCCTGGAGGGCTGGGGCGACTTCGCGGACAAGGCCCGCGTCGTGCGCTGGGGCGTGGATCCCGCCGTCTTCCGCCGCGACGCCGACGCGGCCCGCGCCCTGCGCGATCGGCTGGGGCTGGCCGCGGACGATCGCGTCGTGCTCTGCCCGCGCATCCTGGCGCCGCTCTACGCCACCCACCTCCTGGTCGAGGCCTTCGCAGGCGTCGTGGCAGCGGTGCCTCGGGCGGTGCTGCTGCTCACCGAATACCGCGCCGACCCCGAGTACCAGGCCCGGCTCGTCGCGCTCGCGGAGGGCGCGGGCATCGCAGGCCGGCTCCGCTTCGTCGGCGACGTCGAACACGCGGAGATGCCCTCGTTGCTCTCGCTGGCCGAGGTGGTGGCGATGGCGCCGGAGGCGGACGGCCTGCCCCAGTCGCTGCTCGAGGCGATGGCCTGCGAGACCCCGGTCGTGCTCGGCGACCTGCCGGCCTACCGCGAGGCGGTCGGCGAGCCGCCGGCGGCCCTCGTCGTGCCGCGCGAGCCCGCGGCCCTGGGCGCCGCCGTCACCGGGTTGCTGCTCGCCCCCGCCCGGGCGCGCGAGCTGGCCACCCGCGGCCGGCGCCGCCTCGACGAGATCGGCCTGCTGCCGCGCGAACTGGGCAAGGTCGAGGCGGCCTACCGCGAGGCCGTCGCGCGCGCGGCGAGCCGCCCGGCCGACGGCCCCGCGGAGTGGGCCGCGCGCGGGCTCGACGCGCTCTCGCTGGCCCGCCGATGACGCGCGTCGCGCTGCTCGTCAACGACCTCAGCGGCACGGGCGGGGCCGAGCGCCAGGTGTTCGAGCTGGCGACCGGGCTGGACCGCGCGCGCTTCGAGCCGCTGGTCGTGCTGCTGAAGGAGCGCAACGACTTCGCAGCAGCGCTGGAGGCGGCGGGCGTCGCGGTCCACCCGCTGCGCCGGCGCGGCGCCGCCGACCTCGGCTGCCTGCTGCGGCTCGCCTCCGTGCTGCGGGCGCAGCGCCCCGCACTGGTCCACTCCTTCCTCTTTCTCTCGAACCTGCACGCGGCGCTCGTCGCGCGCGGCGCCGGCGCGCGGGCGGTGGTCGTCTCCCAGCGCACCTCCTACGAGCACAACCTGCCCGTGCCGTTCAGCGCCCTCTGGAGGCGGCTGGCGCGGGCCAGCTACCGCCGGGTCGACCGGGTGGTCTTCAACTCGCGCGCGGCGCTCGAGGAGGAGGTCGCCGCCGGCCTGGAACGGGACCGCGCCTGCCTGGTCTTCAACGGCCTCGCCGAGGACGACGCCGGCACGCGAGCGGTCGCGCCGACACTGCGCCGCGACGCGGGCGGCGGGCCGCTCGCAGTCGCCGTCGGGCGGCTCGAGGCCGTCAAGGGCCACGCCCACCTGCTGGAGGCCTGGGCCGCCGCGCGCGGCGCGCTGCCGGCGGGCGCCCGGCTGGTGGTGGTCGGCGACGGCGCGGAGCGCGAGCGCCTGGCGCGGCGGGTGCGCGAACTCGGCCTGGACGCCAGCGCGACGCTGGTCGGCCCCGGCCCCGGCCGCGCGTGGATCGCCGCAGCCGACCTGCTGGTGCAGCCCTCGCTCGCCGAGGGACTGCCCAACGCGGTGCTGGAGGCGATGGCCGAGTCGCACGCCGTGATCGCGACCGCGGTCGGCGGCACGCCCGACGCCGTGATCCACGGCGAGACCGGCTGGCTGGTGCCGGCGGCGGACGCGAAGGCCCTCTGCGCCGCGCTCGTGGAGGCGCTGGCGGCGCCCGCGGAACGCGCGCGGCGGGGCCGCGCGGGCCGCGCCCGCTTCGAGGAGCGCTTCACCCGGCAGGCGATGACGCGCGCCACCGCGCAGCTCTACGAGGAGCTGCTGACCACGAAACCGCGATGAGCCCCCGGCTGCTGCTCTTCCCGCACCGCCCCTGGCCTTGCGACCACGTCGTGCTCGAGGAGGTGTTCGCGAAGCGCCTGCCCGCGCTCGGCTGGGAGGTCGACTTCGTGATGCAGCCGGCTCGCCGCGAGGACGTGCCCACCGCGGCCGCGACCGCCGCCCCCGACCACCGCTGGCACGGCGCGGACGTGTGGCTCACGCGACGGCGGCACTGGCGCGGTCCGCGCCGCCACGTCGAGCTGTGGCGTCAGTCGCTGGCACTCGGCCGCGCCCGGCTCGCGGGCGTCTCGATCGTGCAGGCGCGCACGGGACTGCCCGAGGCCTGGGCCGCGCGGACCCTGGCGCGCGAGGCCGGCGTGCCCTTCGTCTACCAGTGCTCGTTCCCGACCGCGCTCGGCCGGCGCGCGGCGCTCGCCGCGGGGCCGCTCGCGCCGCTGGCCCCGGCCTGGCACGCGGCCGAGAGCAGGCTGCTCGACCGCGTCGTGCGCGACGCCGACCTGGTCCTCGCGATCAGCGACGAGATGGCCCGCGACCTGCGCGCGCGCGGCGCCGGCCGCGTCGAGGCCTTCCCGCTGTGCGCCGACGTCGCCGCCCCCGGTCCGGCGCAGCCGCTGCCGCCGGAGACGGTGCTCTACTTCGGCTCGATGGACCGCAAGCGCCGGCTCGGCTTCCTGCTCGACGCCTTCGCCCGGGTCCGCGCGCAGCGCCCCGGCGCGAGTCTCGTGATGCTGGGCGAGCCGGACCCCGAGCTGCCGGCGCAGGCGCGCCGGCTGGGGCTGGGAGACGCGGTCCGCTTCCCCGGCCGGGTGGCGCGCGAGGCGGTTCCCGCCTGGGTGCGGGGCGCCGCGCTGACCGTCGCCCCGGTGCCGCCGGAGCCGCTCTACGTGGTCGCCTCGACCACCAAGGTCGTGGAGAGCCTGGCCTGCGGCGTGCCGGTCGTGGCCAACCGCGAGATCCCCGACCACCGCGAGGTGCTCGACGAAAGCGGCGGCGGACTGGCCCCGGAGTACGCGCCCGAGGCCTTCGCCGCCGCGATCCTCGAGCTGCTCGCGGACCCGGCGGGCGCCCGCGCGCGGGGAACGGCGGGACGGGAGTGGATCGCGCGCCACCGCAGCGCCGACGCGCTGGCCCGGCGCGCCGGCGCGCTCTACGACGAGCTGCGCGCGGGAGCCCGCGGATGACCGCGGGCGAGCGGCTGCGGGCCGAGGCGCTCGGCTACGTCGAGCGCCTGAAGCGGGGCCCCGGCCGTTACGCGATGACCGCGGCGCTCCCCGGCTCGCCGTTCAGCGACTGCTTCGCGTTCTTCGTGCGCTGGCTGCTCGCCGACGACCTCGAACCGGGCGAGCGCGCCGCCTTCGTCGAGCGCCTTCAGGCAGCCCAGGACCCGGACACCGGGTTGTGGCGCGGCGCGGTGCGCCAGCCGGGGCTGCACGCGCTGCACGATCCCGCCTACACCGACGGCCAGCTCGCGACGTTCGCCCTCGCCGCGCTGATCGCGCTGGGCGAGCGGCCGCTCCACCGCCTCGCGGTGCTCGACCGCTGGCCCGACGGCACCGCGCTGCGCGCCCACCTCGACGCGCTGCCGTGGCGGGCCAATCCCTGGAACAGCGGCAACCGCGCAATGCAGGCGGGCATCCTGCTCTCGGCCGACGTCCTGCTGTGGGACGACGCCCGCTCGCGCGATCGGCTCGAGGCGTGGTTCGCGTGGCACGCCGAGCGCGCCCGGCCGGCGACCGGCTTCTGGGGCGAAGGCGACTGGGCCGACGGCCACACGGGGCTCGGCGGCGCCGCCCACCAGCACGTGCTCTACGACTTCTGGAACCGCACGCCGCCGTGCGCCGACCGCGCCGCCACGCGGGCAGTCGCGCTGCAGTACCACGACGGCCGCTTCTTCCCGGTGCCGGGCGGCGGCGCCTGCGACGAGCTGGACGCGGTCACGGTGCTGCGCGCCGCGGGCGGCGCCGAGGTCGCGCCGCGGACGGCGGTCGAGCGCATGGCACGCGGCCTGATCGACGTCGCCCTCGCCGCCCGGAACGACGACGGCGGCTTCTGCTGGGCCCGCCGCCGCTGGTTCGACCTCCCCGACGCGCTGCGCGCCGTCGCCGCCCCGCCCGAGATGGCAGGGCGGGTGTGGACGGCCCGCGCGCTGGTCAGCGCCCACCTCCTGCGCCACCGCGAGCGGCGGCGCACGGCGTGGTCCGAGGGCGAGCACGGGGTCGGCGAGAGCTCGATGTTCGACACCTGGTTCCGGCTGCTGACGCTGGCCCACGCGGCGCAGCTCGTCGACGACGAGCGCCTGGCCGGGCTCGCCTGGCGGCCACTGCCGGCGCCCAACTGGGGCTTCTTCCGGCTCGCCCGCGGCTGACGTTTGTGGCCCGGGCGGGGCTCGACTATGTTTCGGGCGCGCGCATGAAGGTCCTCTTCGACGGCCTCGGCTCGATCGGGCGCCGACACCTGCACAACCTGGCGGGGCTGCGCCCCGGGGTCGAGGTGCTCGCCTGTCGTCGGCGCGGTCGCGACTCCGCGCCGCTCGAGTACCCCGTCCGCGCGGTGCCGAGCCTGGCGGACGGGCTCGCGGAGCAGCCGGACCTGGCCGTGATCGCGACCCCGACCGCGCTGCACCTCGACGCGGCCCGCGCCGTGATCGAAGCCGGGGTGCCGCTGCTGCTCGAGAAGCCGGTGACCGATGGATGGGCGGGCGTCGTCGAACTGGTCTGCGCCGCGGAGCAGCGCAACCTGCCGGTGGCCGTCGGGTTCAACCTGCGCTTCCACGAGGCCCTGCAGCAGGCCCGGCAGCGATTGCTCGACGGCGCCGTGGGCCGGGTCGTGTCGCTGCGCGCCAGCGTGGGCCAGTACCTGCCCGAGTGGCATCCCGGCGAGGACTATCGGGAGAACTACAGCGCGAAGCGCGCCATGGGTGGTGGCGCGATCCTCGACCTCGTGCACGAGATCGACCTGGCGCGCTGGTTCCTGGGGCCGGTCGCGTCCGTGCAGGCGATGGCCGGCCAGCTCGGCGACCTGCAGCTCGACACCGAGGACCTGGCGGAGATCCTGCTCGGCCACCGCGAGCGCGGGCTGTCGAGCGTTCACGTCGACTACCTGCGACGTCCCGCGCGGCGCACGCTGGAAGTGCTCGGCACCGAGGGCACGCTGGAGGTCGACCTGCTGACGGCGACCCTCCGCGTGTTCGAGGCCCGCCGCAACACCTCCTGGGAGACGACGCTCGAGCCGTGGGAGCGCAACGACATGTACCGCGCTTTGATGCGCAACGTGCTGGAGGTGCTGGAGGGCCGCGCGGCCCCGGGCGTCGGCCTGCGCGAGGGTGCGGAGGTTCAGCGGCTGGCGGTGGCCGCGCGGCGGGCCGCGATCAGCGGCCGCGCCGTGGACGTCACCGGGCCGATCGAGGAGTGGAGAGACGAATGAGCGAGATCCGACTGGGCAACCGCGTGATCGGCGAGGACCACCCGCCGCTGGTGATCGCCGAGGTGGGCATCAACCACGAGGGCAGCTACGACAAGGCGATCGAACTGGTCGACGCGGCCCACTCCGCCGGCGCCGAGTGCGTCAAGTTCCAGTGCCACATCTCCGAGGCGGAGATGCTGGAGACGGACATGAAGCCGGGCGAGATCAGCCCCGAGCGGCTGTGGGACATCATCAAGCGCTGCGAGCTGACGGAGGCCGAGGAGCGCAAGGTCAAGGCCTACGTCGAGTCGAAGGGCATGATCTACCTCTGCACGCCCTTCTCGCGCGAGGCCGCCGACCGGCTGGAGGCGATGGACGTGGTCGGCTTCAAGATCGGCTCCGGCGAGACCAACCACCTGCCGCTGATCCGCCACGTCGCGCGCAAGAAGCGGCCGATGCTGGTCTCGACCGGGATGAACGACCTCGCCTCCGTGCGCGAGACCGTCGAGGCGATCCGCGGCGAGGGCTGCCCGTTCATGCTCTTCCACTGCACCTCGACCTACCCGTCGAAGTTCTCCGAGATGCGGCTCGGCGCGATCGCCCAGATGCGCGACGCCTTCGGCGTGCCGATCGGGCTCTCCGACCACTCGCCCAACGTCTGGACGTGCATCGGCGCGGTCGCCTACGGCGCCGTCGCCCTCGAGAAGCACTTCACGGTGACCCGCTCGTGGCCGGGTCCCGACGTGCCGCTCTCGATCGAGCCGGACGAGCTGAAGAACCTGATCGAGGGCAGCCGCGCCGTGTGGGAGGCGCGCGGCGGCGCCAAGGGCGTGCTGCCCAACGAGAAGCCCGTGATCGACTTCGCCTACGCCTCGGTGGTGACGATCGCGCCGGTCAAGGCCGGCGAGACGTTCGGCCTGCCCAACACCTGGGCCAAGCGGCCGGGTACGGGCCAGATCCACGCCCGCGACCTGGAATCGAAGGTGTGGGGCCGCAAGGCCGCCCGCGACCTGCCCGCCGACGTCCAGGTGAAGTGGAGCGACCTGGCTTGAGCGCCCGCGCGTGATCGTCGTCCTGACCGGGGCCGGCGGCCGCCTCGGCCGCCGCGCGGGGTCGCCGCTTCGCGCGGCGGGCCACGAGGTGCGCCCGCTGCGGCTGCGGGCCGGCGATCCGGAGGCCGAGGTCGCGGCCGCCCTCGCCGGCGCCGAGGCGATCGTCCACCTGGGCGGCGTCGCCACCGCGGAGGCCGGCGCCCTGGAGTGCGAGACCGGCAACGTGCTGCCGGTCAAGCTGCTGCTGGCGGCCGCCACCGCGGCCGGCGTGTCGCGCGTGCTGCTGGCCTCGACCGGCCTCGTCTACGGCGCCCACGGCGCCACGCCGCGCCGCGAGACCGACCCGCTGGCGCCGGGCAGCGACTACGCCCGGAGCAAGCGCGACGCCGAGGAGTGGATCGAGGCCTGGGCGGGGCGGGGCGACGGCTGCGGCGAGGTCCTGCGCTTCGCCAACGTCTACGGGCCCGATTCGGGCCCCGACACCGTCGTCGGCAAGGCCCTGGCTCAGGCGCGCGCCGGCGGCCCCATCGCGCTGCGCGACCCGCGGCCGGTGCGCGACTTCCTCTGGATCGACGACGCGGCCGAGGCGCTCGTGCGGCTGCTGGCGGCCGATCCCGGGCCCGGCTTCCACCGCGTCAACGTGGGCTCGGGCCAGGGCCGGTCGATCGGGGCGATGGCGGCGGCGCTGGCGCAGGCCGCGGGCGTGACCGTGGCGCCGCCGGGCGAGCCTCCGGCGGACGAGGCGCCGACGCTCGTGCTCGACGTCGGCCGACTGCGGGCGCGGACCGGCTGGGCGCCCTGCACGCCGCTCGCAGAGGGCCTCCGACGGTGCCTCTCGGCGCCTGCCTGATAGACTCCGGTGTTCCGATGAGCCCGCGCCGCGTCGCCGTCTTCACGGGCAACCGGGCCGAGTACGGCCTGATGTTCCCGATCCTCAAGGCCCTCACCTCCGACTCCCGGTTCGAGGTCCAGCTCGTGGTGTCCGGCGCGCACCTCAAGCAGGACTTCGGCCGCACGATCTCCGAGATCGAGCAGGACGGGTTCAAGGTCGCCGCCCAGGTCCGCATCGACATGCCGGACGACGACCTGGTCGCGACCGCGAAGGCGATCGGGTCGGGCGTCTCCAACCTGGCCGACACGCTGGCGGCGCTGCGGCCCGACCTGTTCGTCGTCTACGCCGACCGTTTCGAGGCCTTCGCGGCGCTCGTCTGCGGCACCCAGATGGGGCTGCCCACGGCCCACGTCGAAGGCGGCGACTACACGGAAGGCGGCGCCCTCGACGACTCGGTGCGCCACGCGATGACCAAGCTCGCGCACCTCCACTTCACGACCAACGCCCAGGCCACCGAGCGCGTGCTGCGGCTGGGCGAGGAACCGTGGCGCGTGCACGAGGTCGGCTTCCCCGCCCTCGACCTGGTCAAGGCCGGGATCTACGCGCAGCCCGACGAGGTCCGCGCCCGCTACGGGCTCGACCCGGCGCGCCCGCTGCTGGTCTTCACCCAGCACTCGGTGGCGACCGAGTTCGACCGCGCGGGCGAGCAGGTGCGGCCCGCGCTCGAGGCGCTGGAGCAGGCCGTGCGGCGCCACGGCTGCCAGGTGATCCTGACCTACCCCAACGACGACGCGGGCGGCCGCCGCATCGTCGCCGAGCTGGAAGCCTTCGCCGGCAAGGGGCTGCCTGGCGTGCAACTCCATCCGAGCCTCGGCCGCTACAACTACCACGGGGCGCTCGCCATCGCCGCGGCCTACGTCGGCAACTCGTCGTCGGGGATCAAGGAGACGCCCGCGTTCCGCTGCGCGACCGTCAACGTCGGCCCCCGGCAGCGCGGCCGGCTGCGGGCGCAGAACGTGATCGACACGGGCTACGACGCGGCCGAGATCCTGGCCGCGATCGAGCGCTGCCTGCACGACGCGGCGTTCCGCGAGACCGTGCGCACGTGCCCCAACCCCTACGGCGCCGGCGACGCCGGCCGCCGCATCTGCGACGTGCTGGCGAACGTGACGATCGACGCGGCCCTCGTCCAGAAGAAGATGACGTACTGATGCGCGGTCCGGTGCTGGCGACCGTCTGCTGCCGGGGCGGCTCGAAAGGCGTGCCGGGCAAGAACCTGCGCCCGCTGCTGGACCGGCCGCTGATCGCCTGGACGCTCGACTGCGCGCGGGCCTGCGCCGCGGTGGACCACGTGCTGGTGTCGACCGACGACGAGCGGATCGCGGCCGCGGCCGAGGCCTGCGGCGTGCCGGTGCCGTTCCGCCGCCCCGCCGAGCTGGCGACGGACGCGGCACCCAAGCTGCCCGTGATCCGCCACGCCGCGGACTGGCTGGAGCGCGAGCGCGGCGTGCGCGCCGCGATCGTGGTCGACCTCGACGTCACGGTGCCGCTGCGGGCGCCGGAGGACGTAGCGGCGGTGGTGGCGGCGCTGCAGGACGAGGCGGCGGCCTGGGACGCGGTGATCACCGTCTACGCGCCCGAACGCAACCCGTACTTCAACATGGTCGAGATGGGCGAGCGCGGCGCGCGGGTCGTGAAGAAGCCCGAGAGCCCGCTGTTCCGCCGCCAGGACGCGCCGAAGGTGTGGAGCGCCTCGCCGGCGGCCTTCGGCTTCCGCCGCGAGTTCCTGGCGGCCACCGACTACGTCTACGACGGCCGCGTGGGCCTCGTCGAGATGCCGCGCTCGCGCGCCCTCGACATCGACTCCGAGGACGATTTCCTCTACGCCGAGTTCCTGATGCGGCGGGCGCGGGGGGCGGCGTGAGCGAACCGGTCCGCCTCAGGCAGATGTTCGACCTCTCCGGGCGCCGCGCGATCGTCACCGGCTCCGCCAACATCCTGGGGCCCGAGTTCGCCGCGGCGCTCGCGGAGTTCGGCGCGAAGGTCGCGATGGTCGACGTCGACGGCGCCGCCGTGCGCGAGAAGGCGGCGGGGATCGCGGCCGACTACCGCGCCGAGGTCGTCGCCTTCGAGGCCGACGTGACGGACGAGGCCGCCGCGGCCCGCGTCGTCGCCGACGTGACCGGGCGCTGGGGCGGGCTCGACATCCTGGTCAACGGCGCGGCGTGCAAGACACCGGGCTACTTCGAGCCCTTCGACGAGTACCCGCTGGCGGCCTGGTCGCGGGTGCTCGACGTGATCCTGACTGGCACCTTCCTGTTCACGAAGCACGCGCTGCCGTGGCTGGAGAAGAGCGGCCACGGCGCGATCGTCAACATCTCCTCGCAGTACGGCGTGGTCGGGCCCGACCCCGCGCTCTACGAGGGCTCGTGGTACCTCGAGCAGCAGATCAACACGCCGCCCGTGTACTCCGCGGCCAAGGCCGGCGTCGTGGGCTTCACCCGCTACATGGCGACGACGCTGGCGGCGCGCGGCATCCGCGCCAACTGCATCACCCCCGGCGGCGCGTTCAGCGGCCAGAACGACACCTTCCTCGCCCGCTACGCCGAGCGCTGCCCGCTGGGCCGGATGGCGCGCCGCGAGGAGCTGCGCGGCGCGCTCGTGTACCTCGCCTCGGACGCCTCCTCGTTCGTCACCGGCCACAACCTCGTGGTCGACGGCGGCTGGACGGCGCGCTAGCCGATGCGCCACGACTGGCAGCCGCTGCGGGTCGCGCCCGGGGCCAGCGTCCGCGAGACGATGGCGGTGATCGACCGCGCCCGGCTCGGCATCGCGCTGGTCGTCGACGAGGACGACCGGCTGCTCGGCACCGTCACCGACGGCGACGTGCGACGGGCGATCCTGCGCGGCGTCGCGCTCGAGGCGCCCGCCCGCGAGGTGATGGCGACCCGCTTCACGGTGCTCGGCGAGCACGCGACCGACCAGGACGCGCTGGAGGCGATGCAGGCCCACCAGGTGCGCCAGGTGCCGGCGCTCGACCGCGAGGGCCGCGTGCGCGGCATCTTCGCCCTGCCCGACCTGCTCGCCGGCGAGGCGCGGCCCAACTGGGTGGTGGTGATGGCCGGCGGCCAGGGCCAGCGGCTGCGGCCGCTGACCGACGAGCTGCCGAAGCCGATGCTGCCGGTCGGCGAGCAGCCGCTGCTCGAGATCACGGTGCGGCGGCTGGTCGCCCACGGCCTGCGCGAGCTGTTCCTCTCGGTCCACTACCTCGGCGAGCGGATCGAGGAGCACTTCGGCGACGGCTCCGCCTTCGGCTGCCACATCCGCTACCTGCGCGAGCCGCGCCCGCTCGGCACCGGCGGCGCGCTGTCGCTGCTGCCGGAGCGGCCGCGCCACCCGCTGCTCGTGATCAACGGCGACCTGATCACCGACCTCAACTTCTCCGCGATGCTGGCCGCCCACGCCCGCCACGGCGGGGCGGCCACGATGTGCGTGCGCGAGTACACCCACGAGGTGCCCTACGGCGTGGTGCGCGTGCACGAGGACCGCGTCGCCGGCCTCGAGGAGAAGCCCGTGCGCCGCGACCTGATCAACGCCGGGATCTACGTGCTCGACCCGCGCCTGCTGGCGCTGGTGCCGAACGGAGAACCCTACCCGCTGACGCGCCTGATGGAGGACGCGATGGCGGGCGGCGAGACGGTGATGCCCTTCGTCGTCCACGAGCGCTGGCTGGACATCGGCCGCCCTGGCGACTACGAGCAGGTGCGGAAGGGAGTCGACAAGCGATGAGCCGCACCGTGCTGGTCACCGGCGCTGCCGGATTCATCGGCAGCCACCTGGTCGAGGCCCTCGCCGCCCGCGGCGACGAGGTCCGCGCCTTCGTCCGCTACAACTCCGCCGGCGCGACCGGTTTCCTGTCGGAGCTGCCCGCGGAGCTGCGCGGGCGGGTGCGGGTCGTCGCCGGCGACGTGCGCGACGCCGAGGCGGTCGACGCCGCCGTGCGCGGCTGCGCCGCCGTGTTCCACCTGGCCGCGCTGATCTCGATCCCCTACTCCTACGAGGCGCCCGAGAGCTACGTCGACGTCAACGTGCGCGGCACGCTCAACGTGCTGCAGGCCTGCCGCCGCCACGGCGCACGGCTCGTCCACACCTCGACCAGCGAGGTCTACGGCACGCCCGACACGGTGCCGATCACCGAGGAGCACCCGCTGCGCGCGCAGTCGCCCTACGCCGCGACCAAGGTCGGCGCCGACCAGCTCGTGCTGAGCTTCCACCGCAGCTTCGGCATGCCGGCGGTGGTGCTGCGGCCCTTCAACACCTACGGCCCGCGCCAGTCGACGCGGGCAGTGCTGCCGCAGATCCTGGTCCAGCTCCTGGCCGGCCGCCCCGAGGTGCGGCTGGGGGCGACGACTCCGCGCCGCGACCTGACGTTCGTGACCGATACCGTGGACGGCTTCGTGCGGGCCGCCGAGTCCGACGCGGCGCTCGGCCAGGTCGTGCAGCTCGGCACCGGGCGCGACGTCTCGATCGGCGAGCTGGCGAAGATCGCCATGCGGGCGCTCGGGCGCGAGGTGCCGGTGGTGTGCGAGGCCGAGCGGCTGCGGCCCGACGCCTCCGAGGTGATGGTCCTGCAGTCCAGCCCGGCCCTCGCCCGCGCGCTGCTCGGGTGGGAGCCGAAGGTGGCGCTGGAGGAAGGCCTGCGGCTCACCGCCGAGTGGCTGCGGGCGCGGGCGCCCGAGCTGGCGGCGCAGGGATACCGCGCATGAGCTTCGAGATCGCCGGCCGCGCGGTCGGCGGCGCGGCGCGCTGCCTGGTCGTCGGCGAAGTCGCGCAGGCCCACGACGGCTCGCTCGGCGCGGCCCACGCGTTCGTCGACGCGATCGCCGACGCGGGCGCCGACGCGATCAAGTTCCAGACCCACATCGCCGCCGCCGAGAGCACGGCGGCCGAGCCGTTCCGCGTCCACTTCAGCTCGCAGGACGCCACCCGCTACGACTACTGGAAGCGGATGGAGTTCACCGAGGCGCAGTGGCAGGGGCTGGCGCGGCACGCGCAGGAGCGCGGGCTGCTGTTCCTCAGCTCCCCGTTCTCGATCGCCGCGGTCGACCTGCTGGAGCGGGTCGGGATGCCGGCGTGGAAGATCGCCTCGGGCGAGATCTCGAACGTGCCGCTGTTCGAGCGGGTCGCCGCCTGCGGCCGGCCGGTCCTCCTCTCGACCGGCATGAGCCCGCTGGCGGAGGTGGACGCGGCGGTCGCGCGGGCGAAGGCGGCGCGGCTGCCGCACCTCGTGTTCCAGTGCACCTCGGCCTACCCGTGCCCGCCCGAGCAGCTCGGGCTCGAGTGGCTGGGGGCGTTCGCCGAGCGCTACGCGTGCCCGGTCGGCCTGTCCGACCACAGCGGCGGCCCCTTCGCCGGCCTGGCCGCGGCCCTGCTCGGCGCCTCGATGCTCGAGGTCCACGTCGCGCTCTCGCGCCAGGCGTTCGGTCCCGACGTGCCGGCTTCGCTGACCCCCGCGGAGCTGAAGCAGCTCTGCGAGGGCGTCGCCTTCCTGCACCGGGCGCGGATGTCGCGGGTCGACAAGGACGCGCTGGCGGCGACCATGGAGCCGCTGCGCCAGATATTCTTCCAGGGCGTGGTCGCCGCCGAACCGCTGGCCGCCGGCACCGTGCTCGAGCGCCGCCACCTCGCGGTCAAGAAGCCCGCGCTGGGCCTGCCCGCCGAGCGCCTCGCCCACGCCGTGGGCCGCCGCCTGGCCGTGGCCAAGGCGGCCGACGACCCGATCCGCGAGTCGGACCTGGAGGCCGGCGCGTGAGGCGCCGCCGCGTCTGCGTCGTCGTCACGGCACGGCCGAGCTACGCCCGCATCCGCTCGGCGCTGCGCGCGATCGCGGCCCACGACGGCCTCGAGCTGCAGCTCCTGGTGGCGGCGTCGGCGCTGCTCTCGCGCTACGGCGACACCCTCGACGTGATGCGCGCCGACGGCTTCGAGCCCGCGGCCCGCGTCTACATGGTCGTCGAGGGCGAAACGCCGCTGACCTCGGCCAAGACCACGGGCCTCGGCATGGTCGAGCTGGCGACCCAGTTCGACAACCTGCAGCCCGACGTTGTGGTCACCATCGCCGACCGCTACGAGACGCTGGCCACGGCCGCGGCCGCCTCGTACATGAACCTGCCGGTCGCCCACGTCCAGGGCGGCGAGGTGACCGGCTCGATCGACGAGAAGGTGCGCCACGCCGTCACCAAGCTCTCCAACCTGCACTTCGTCTCGACCGAGCTCTCGCGCGAGCGGGTGATCCGGATGGGCGAGGAGCCCGACACCGTGCACGTCACGGGCTGCCCCTCGATCGACCTCGCCGCCGACGTCGCCCGCGCGGGCGCCGAAGGCTTCGACCCCTTCGCCCGCTACGGCGGCGTCGGCCCCGCCTTCGACCGCGCGGGCGGCTACCTCGTCGTGCTGCAGCACCCGGTGACGACCGAGCACGAGGAGGCGCGGGCCCAGGTCGAGCAGACGCTGGCAGCAGTCCACGCCTCGGGCCTGCCAGCCTTCTGGTTCTGGCCCAACGTCGACGCCGGCTCGGACGGCACCTCGAAGGGCATCCGCATCTTCCGCGAGCGGCACCCGGAGTGCCGCATCCACTTCTACCGCAACATGGCGCCGGACGACTTCGTGCGGCTCGCGCTCGGCAGCCGCTGCGTCGTCGGCAACTCCAGCTTCGGCATCCGCGAGAGCGCGCTGCTGGGCCTGCCCGTCGTCAACGTCGGCAGCCGGCAGCAGGGCCGCGAGCGCGGTCCCAACGTGCTCGACGTGAGCCACCGCAGCGAGGCGATCGCGGCCGCGATCGCTCGCCAGTCGGCGGCCGGCCGCTACCCGTCCGATCCGCTCTACGGCAACGGCGACGCGGGACGGCGGATCGCCGCGCTGCTCGCCGAGTCGCCGCTGCAGGTCGAGAAGCGGCTGGCCTACTGATGGCCTTCCCCGGCCCCGTGCTCGGGCTGGTCCCCGCCCGCGGCGGCTCGAAGGGGATCCCGGGCAAGAACCTCAAGCCGCTCGGCGGCCGGCCGCTGTTGCAGTGGACGCTCGACGCGGCCCGCGCCGCGGGCGTCTGCGATCGCCTGGTGCTGACGACGGACAGCGAGGAGATCGCCGCCGCCGGCCGCGCGGGAGGCGCCGAGGTCCCGTTCCTGCGCCCCGCGGAACTGGCCCGCGACGAGACACCCATGAAGCCCGTGATCGCCCACGCGCTCGACGCGCTGGCGGCGGAGGGCTTCACGCCGTGGGCGGTCCTGCTGCTGCAGCCCACCGCCCCGCTGCGGCGCCCCGAGCACCTGCGCGAGGCGCTCGCGACGCTGGCGACGACGGGAGCCGACGCGGTCGTCAGCGTGGTCCCGGTGCCCGAGCACTACCTGCCGCACTTCGTGCTCAAGCTCGACCACGGCCGGCTGCGGTTCTTCCTGCCCGAGGGCGAGCGGATCACCCGCCGCCAGGACGCGCCGCGCGCCTACTCCCGCGACGGCTCGGTGTACGCGTTCCGCGCCGACTCGTTCCGCCGCCACGGGTCGATCTACGGCGAGGACTGCCGGCCGCTGCTGCTGGCGGAATCCGAGGGCGTCAACCTCGACTCCGAGGACGACTGGCGGCGCGCCGAGGCGCTGATCGCCGCCCGCGGCTGAAGCGCGCCCGTCAGCCCCGCGGCCAGTCGCCCTGCAGGCAGGGCACGACCGAGTCGGCCAGGCGCTCCACCTGCTGCGACCAGGCGTCGTCCGCCGCCGTCGCCCCGTCCGGCCTGTAGGCGCCCGACTTCTTCAGCAGCACCGAGTACCAGTCGACCGGCGTCGAGGTGCCGATCACGGCGGCGAGGTAGCGCACCAGCGCCTCGTCGTCCGGGCGGAAGCCGGCCAGCAGTTCGGCGACGGCGGCGGGCACGGCGTCCATCGCCGCCCGCCTGACGAGCGGCGCGCCGATCAGCTCGAACGGCGTGGCGCCGAGCGTCAGCACCGGCTTGCCGCGCAGCGCCGCCTCGAGGCCGATCGAGCCGGCGATCGTCGCGACGAAGCGGGCGCCCTCCACCAGCTCGCGCGAGGCGAGCGCGGGGTCGGCGAGGCGCAGGTTCGGGATCTCGAGCAGCTTCTCGTAGTACGACACCGGGCGCTTGCCGATCGCGGCCGGGTGGTCCTTGACGACCAGCGTCATGCCGGCCGGCAGCGCCTGGGCCAGCAGCCGCGCCGCTTCGATCTGGTTGAGGCAGTGCGGGCTGTAGACGAGCAGCGTGACCTCGGGTTCGACGTGCAGCGGGAAGAACGCGTAGTCGAGCCCGGCCAGGTCGCCCGTGCCCACGTAGCCGCCGCGCAGCCGGCGGTCGACGGCGCGGGCCCGCAGCGGGCCCCACAGCCGGCGGTGGAGGAAGGCGTCGAGCGGGCGGGTCAGGTGGTGGTCGAGGTGGCCCTCGCGGCGGAACGCCCGCTCCTCGCGCCACAGCGAGGCCGCCCGAGCCAGCGCCGCGCCCGGCCGGAACGGCGCGGCCGGCGGACGCCGCGAGGCCGGAATCACGCCCTCGTAGCGGGCGTCGCCCGCGCGCACGGAGGCGAGTTGCTCGCGGGCCACGGCGAGCGCCTCGCGCGGGCCGCCGCCCGCCTCCAGCTCCGCCAGCGCCGCGCGCACGCGGGCCGAGGGTTCGTGGACGCTCTCGCCCCAGTGCACGTAGTTGCGGATGCGGGTCGGGCGCAGGTTCAGGAAGCGGATGCCGCGGGCGCGCGCCATCCGCCAGGCGAGGTGCTCGCCGAAGGTGACGCAGATGAACGACAGCACCGCGTCGGGTTTCACGGCGTCGAACAGCCGCTCCAGCTCGGCGACGCCCTCCTCCACCAGCCGCAGCAGCGTGCGTTCGTCGAAGCGGCTGCCGTAGTCCTGCGCGTAGGTCGCGCGCGGCCCGAACACCAGCCGGCGATCGGCGACGATCGAGGCCCGCAGCGGGCCCCACGCCGCCTCCAGCGCGCGCAGCCGCTCGAGGTCCGGCGCGCCGGCGCGGGCGCGGCGGACGATCTCCCACTCCTTCGCGATCGGCGCGCCGCCTGCGAGCAGGTCGGGCCGGCGCTCCACGTAGGAGTCGAAGTGGCGCGAGTCGGACACGTAGTAGCCGGCGGCCTCGAGCCGTCCGCGGCGCCGCAGCGCGAGTGCGAGGTCGTGGAACGGCGCCAGGCTCGCGCCCTGGGTCAGGAACAGCAGCCTCACGGCCGCGCCCCCGCGAAGCGCAGCAGCGCGTCGGCGACGGCCTCGCCGGCGCGGCCCGGGTTGGGGCCCGCCTCGTCGGCGACGATCCGGCGCCGGCCTTCGGCGCCGTCCGCCGGGTCGGCCAGCACGCGCGCGACGGCCGCGACCAGTTCTTCCGGGGTGCGCGCGAGCCGCACGCCGCCGGTCGCGACGACCCGCGCGTTGTGGACCGTGCGCGAGTCGGCCACGATGTCGAAGCGGGCCCGCATCTTCGCCGCGTAGAGCAGCGGCAGGTTCTCGAAGCAGACGTTGACCAGCGGCTTGTCGAGGATCGAGCCCTCGATGTTGATCGTCGAGAACACGGTGACGATCGCGTCGCAGGCGCGCATCAGCCGGGTCAGCAGCACGATCTCGTCCTCGGGCATCGCGAAGTCCAGCTCCTCGGACGAGAAGCGCGGGACGTTCAGCACCAGGTCGCCCGGGTGTTCGGCCGCAACGCGGTGGAAGGCGTCGAGCACGTCCTGGTAGACGAAGGACCCGTCGTCCCGCCGCTTGTAGTACAGCGGGTGGATGCGGGCCACGACCTGGGCGCCGTGCAGCCGGCCGGCGCCGGCCGCCTCGGCCAGGATCTTCACGATGTTGGGGTTCCAGGGGTACGAGTTGGGCGAGCGCGCGGCGAAGAACACGACCCGCCGCGCGGGGTCGGCGCCGACCGAGCGCAGAAAGGCGTCGCGCTCGAACCCCGGGTCGGGACGGAAGTCGGCGTCGAACTGCGGCGAGCCGGCGACGCTGACCCGCGCGGGGTCGACGTCGTGCAGCGCGGCCAGCTCGCGGCGCATCGTCTCGGTCCAGGCGACGACGTGGTCGACGGGCGCGCCGGGATAGCCGCGGGTGGTGGTGTTGTCCCAGGACAGCACGACCGTCGCGACGCGAATCCCGCGCCGCGCCGCCGCCCGCATCAGGTACTGGTCCCAGTCGAAGGTGCCGAGGCTCGAGGTGACGGCCAGGTCGGGCGCGTGGCGGTCGAGGATCGCGTCGTAGAGCGGCGGCACGAAGCGGCGGCTCTCGAAGCGCAGAAGCGCGCGGCGCAGCGTTGCGCTGCGGCCCAGCGCGAGGCGAGCCAGGCCGTAGGCGGCGAGCCTCGCCCGCAGCGCAAGCCGGCGCAGCCCGCGGCGCTCCGCGAGCGCCTCCTGCGCGCTGATCGCGGCGAGGATGTCGCCCGTGACGTTGGGGCCGCCGTAGAGCTGGGCCCGCACCTGGCGCAGCACGCCCTGAACCCGGCTCGTCGCGAAGTACGCGGCGCAGGCGGCGCGCGGCACCACCTCGACGCTCACCCCCTCGAGCCCGCGCCACGCGTCGAGGTAGGCGCCCTCCTCCGCGGCCACGATCACGACCCGTGCCCGCTCCCGCAGCCGCCGCAGGATGTCGGTCTGCAGCAGGAAGCGCACGGAGAACCCGTGGTGCACGCCGAGCAGGACGACGGGGCGCTCAGAGCCCATCGAGGAACTCCCGCCAGCGCGCCTCGCAGTCGGGCGCGGCCAGCGCCCAGGCGTCGAGCGCGGGCCGCGCGGCGTCGAGCGCTGCGCCGAAACGGCCGGGCTCGGCGGCGAAACGCCACAGCGACTCGCACGCCTCTTCCCCGGTCGCCGCGACGACCCCGGCCGCGCGCAGCGTGCCCGCCGCCTCCACCGCGTCGGCCGCCCAGCGTCCGGACTCGAGCAGGGCCACCGTCGGCACGCCGGCCCGCAGCGTCTCCCACATCCCGGTCGCGGTCACGTCCCAGAACACGGCGTGCGCCGCCGCCATCAGCCGGCTGGCCGGCGCCTGCCGGGCGTCGTGGACCTCGACCTGCTCCGCGGGCAGCGCGGCCAGCACCCGGGCCAGCGGGTCGCGGTCGAAGCCCACGCTGCGGTAGCTGACGATCGCGCGCCCGCCGCGCGCGACGAAGCCGCGGATCACCGCGGCGGCGGCGCCGCGCAAGCGGGCCACCGCCCCGTCCGCCGCGTTGCCGCCGATGCGGTTCTCGAGCGTGCGGAGCTTGGACAACGGCACCAGCACCGTGGGCGGCCCGGGCGGCGGGGTGCGGTTCGCGTCCAGCGCCTCGGAGAGCTTCGGCTCCGGCAGCGGCACGACCCGCGCGGGCAGCGGCAGGCCGTCGAACAGACGCGGGGCCTGCGCGAAGCCCCAGCTCGCGAAGTGGCTCGGCAGGCCGAGGTCGAGCGTGTAGAAGCCGGGTATTCGGTCCTCGTAGCCGTACTGGCCGCCGTGCTGGATGACGACCGACGGCAACCCGCGGCGGCGGCACTCGGCGAAGAAGTACACGCACGCATCGTAGCGGCCCTGGCCGGTGGCCGTGAGGTAGCCGCGCGGCCGGGCAGCGTCGAAGTAGCGGGCGAAGCGGGCCTCGTTCTCCTCGCGCGCCTCCAGCCGGCTCTCCGGGAACGCCTCGCCGAACAGCCGCGCCAGCCGCGACAGCCCGGGGCCGAACAGCCGCAGCTCCTCGCGCAGGGGCCCGAGGGCGGCCTCGAAGCAGGCGGCCAGTTCCGCTCGCCGCCGGGTGTCGCGGCGGGCGACCCGCGCCTGCGCCAGCTCGGGCACGTCCCGCAGGCCGGGCACGAGCCGCCGCACCAGCGCCTCGGCGCGCCCCAGCCGCGCCCCGTGCCACTGGCCCGGCACGGCGGCGGCGCGCGCCGCGGCCTCGACGCGGCGCAGCCAGAGCCGGTGGCGCAGGCGCTCGACGCGGCGGGCCATGGCCCCGGGCCCGGTCCAGCTCAGCGCGTCCGGCGCGCCCGCGCACAGCCGCAGCAGCAGCCACTGGAAGGCCTGCGGCTTCTGCAGCCGCTTCAGCTCGCGTCCCGAGCGCACGCGCGCGAAGCGCCAGTCGACCGCCGCGGGTGACAGCGGCAGCTCCCCGGCGACGGAGCGCGCGTCGGCGAGGCGCAGCATGCGGTCGAGGCCGGCCTCGACGAACCAGGAGGACGCGTCGAGAGTGAGCGGCAACGCAGCCTCGTCGGCGCCGAGCACGGCCAGCGCGTCGCGGGCCAGGGCGTGGCAGGCCGCGACCACCTCCCGCGACAGCCGCCGCGCCCGCTCGCCGTCGGCGTAGACGTCGCCCAGCAACTGCAGCCCGGCCGGCGCCTCGCCCTCCAGCCAGGCGGCGGCGGGCAGCAGCACCGGAAGGGGCGGCGGCGCCAGCCGGCCGTCGCTCCCCGGCGTGATCCACGCGCGCGGCGCAGCCGCCATCGCGGCGCCTACGCGAGCGGGTCGAGCGGGCGCATCGCGGCGGCCAGCTCCGCGCGCCACTCCGCGGAGTACTCGCAGTCGCGCCACTCCGGGAAGTACGGGCCGCCGATCGTGTAGTGGGCCAGCGCGACGCCGGGGGTCGGCGCGTCGTAGCCCACGAGGTGATTCCAGCGGTGCGGCAGCGCGCCGATCAGCGACTCGTCCTCCAGCCAGCGGAAGCGGTGCAGGTCGAGGCCGGTCGCGGTGTTCACGTAGTCGGGCGTGAGCGCCTTGCAGCGGGCGTTGTTGAAGAGCATCACGCTCGACCAGTTCTTCTTCTCGTAGCGGGTCTGCGGCTGGCCGAGGAACTTGACGTCCTCCTTCGGCACGTGTTCGTGCTTGACCACCTGCACCGCGTAGCGCTCGTCGCGCAGCTCCCACAGCTTCGCGACGTCGTCCATCACCAGCATGTCGCAGTCGGTGAACAGCGCCCAGCCCTCGTAGCCGCACAGGTAGGGCACCAGGAAGCGGGAGAAGGAGAAGTCGGTCGACTGCAGCGGGTGCCGCTCGCGCCACAGCACGCCGCCGAGCTGCGACAGCACCAGCGGCGCGATCGACACCGGGCGCGAGGCCCGGGCGTGGATCGAGTGGCTGAGCACCGCGAACGCGGCCGCCTCGCGAGGGTCGTAACCGATGAAGATGCGGATCACGTGCAGGCTCGAGCGCCGGATTGTACACTAGCGGCCCCGCGTGATGACCCCGATGAACGAGAACGCCCGCTTCGCCCTTCCCCGCGTCGACCTCGAGGGACGCTCGATCCTCGTGACCGGCGGCACCGGCAGCTTCGGCCACCGCTTCGTGCGCACGGTGCTCGAGCGTCACCGCCCGCAGCGGCTGATCGTGTTCTCGCGGGATGAGCTCAAGCAGTTCGAGATGGCCCGCCTGTTCAGCCCCGAGCAGCACCCCTGCCTGCGCTACTTCATCGGCGACGTGCGCGACGTCGAGCGACTGAAGATGGCGATGCGCGGCGTCGACTACGTGATCCACGCGGCGGCCATGAAGCAGGTGCCGATCGCCGAGTACAACCCGTTCGAGTGCGTGCGCACCAACGTGTTCGGCGCCGAGAACGTGGTGCAGGCCGCGATCGACGCGGGCGTCAAGCGGGTGGTCGCGCTGTCGTCGGACAAGGCGGTCAACCCGGTCAACCTGTACGGCGCTTCGAAGCTGGCCGCCGACAAGATCTTCGTCGCCGCCAACCACCTCGCGGCCCGCGCCGGCACCCGCTTCTCCGTGGTCCGCTACGGGAACGTGGTCGGCTCCCGCGGCAGCGTCGTGCCGTTCTTCAGGGAGCTGGCGGCGAAGGGCCAGGGGCCGCTGCCGATCACGGACCCGCGGATGACGCGGTTCTGGATCACGCTGCAGCAGGGCGTCGACCTGGTGCTGTCGAGCCTGGCCCAGATGCACGGCGGCGAGATCTTCGTCCCCAAGATCCCCTCCATGCGGATCGTCGACCTGGCCCGCGCGCTGGCCCCCCACCTCGAGCACACGGTGGTCGGCATCCGCCCGGGCGAGAAGCTGCACGAGGCGCTCCTGACCGAAGACGACGCCCGCACGGCCTGCGACCTCGGCGACCGCTACGTGATCGAGCCCGCCTTCGCCTGGTGGTCGCGGGAGACGTACCTGAAGGACGGGGCGCAGCGGCTGCCTGACGGCTTCCGCTACACGAGCGACAACAACGAGGAGTGGGTGGACGCCGCGCGCCTGCCGGGGCTGCTGGCGGAGAGCGCATGAACGGTGGCGGGCCGGTCCTGCCCTACGGCCGGCACCTGATCGAGGACGACGACGTCGCGGCGGTCGCCGCCGTGCTGCGCTCCGACGCCCTCACCACCGGCCCGGTCGTGCCCGCCTTCGAGGCCGCGCTGTGCGAGCGCACGGGCGCCCGGTTCGCGGTCGCCTGCGGCAGCGCGACGGCAGGCCTCCACCTCGCTTCGCTCGCCCTCGGGCTCGGCCCGGGCGATGCCGTCGTGGTGCCGAGCCTCACTTTCCTCGCCACCGCCAACGGACCGCGCCACGCCGGGGCCGAGGTGGTCTTCGCGGACGTCGACCCGGACACCGGGCTGCTCGGCCCGCGGGAGCTCGAGGAGGCGATGCGCCGCGCGACCGGCCTGCGCGTGCGCGCCGTGTTCCCGGTTCACCTCAACGGCCAGTGCGCGGACCCGGCGGCGCTGCAGGCCGCGGCCCGCGCCCACGGCCTGCACGTCGTCGAGGACGCCTGCCACGCGCTCGGCGCGGACTACGGCGACGGGCATCCGGTCGGCGGCTGTCGCCACGCCGACATGGCAGTGTTCTCGTTCCACCCCGTCAAGGCCGTGGCGATGGGCGAAGGCGGCGCCGTCACCGCCAACGACCCGGCGCTCGCGAAGCGGCTGGCCCGGCTGCGCAGCCACGGCATGGTCCGCGAGAGCGAGGACTTCGAGAGCGCGGAGCTCGGCTTCGCTCCCGAAGGGGACGCCAACCCCTGGTACTACGAGATGCACGAGCCCGGCTTCAACTACCGGGCCAGCGACATCCAGTGCGCGCTCGGGCTGTCGCAGCTCCGCAAGCTGGACCGCTTCGTCGCCCGCCGCCGCGCGCTCGCCGATCGCTACGACGCGCTGCTGGCATCCCTGGCGCCGCTGGTGCTCCCGCCAGCGCGGGTCGCCGGCTGCCGCCCGGCCTGGCACCTCTACGCGGCGCGGATCGACTTCGCGGCCGCCGGGCGAAGCCGGGCCCGCGTGGTGAACGAACTGCGCGCGCGCGGCATCGGCAGCCAGGTCCACTACCTGCCGGTCCACCTGCAGCCCTACTACCGCCGCCGCTACGGCGCGCTGGACCTGCCCGGCGCCCGCCGCTACTACGAGCGCTGCCTGTCGCTGCCGCTGTTCCCCGCGATGGCGGACGCGGACGTCGACCGCGTCGTCGCCGCGCTGCGCGAAGTCCTCGGGGCGTGACCACCGAGGTCGCCATCGTCCCCGCCCGCGGCGGCTCGAAGCGGCTGCCGCGCAAGAACGTCGCCGACCTGCTCGGCCGCCCGCTGCTGGCGTGGACGGTCGAGGCCGCGCTCGAGAGCGGCTGCTTCGCGCGGGTGATCGTCTCCACCGAAGACGCGGCGATCGCCGAGATCGCGCGCGCCGCCGGCGCCGAGGCCCTCGCCCGCCCCGACCCGCTGGCCGGCGACCGCGCGACGATGGCCCAGGTCTGCCTCCACGCGCTCGACTTCCTGGAGGCCGAGGGCGCGCTGCCGCCCGCGTTCTGCTGCCTGCTGGCCACCGCGGCGCTGCGCCGCGGCGAGGACATCCGCGCCGCCCGCGCGCGGCTGGTCCCGGGCACCGCCGAGTTCGTGATGGCGACGACGGAGTACGCGAAGAACCCGCTGCAGGCCCTGCGCGAGGACGCGGACGGCCACCTGCGCCTGATGTGGCCGGAACTCGTCGACCTGCCGCGCGACGAGCGTCCGCGGCTGGTGGTCGACAACGGCAGCACCTACTGGTGCCGCACCGACGCCTTCCGCCGCGAGCGGACGTTCTACGGCAGGACGCTGGTCGGCCACCCGATGCCGCGCGAGCGCTCGGTCGACGTCGACACGATCGAGGACCTGGAGCTGCTGCGGCGCGAGGCGGCGCGGCTCGCGGGCCGCTGATGCGGGTGCTGTACCGCGCGGACGCGGGCGTGGCCGGCGCCGGCCACGTCATGCGCGGCCTCGGCCTCGCCCAGGCCCTCGTCGAGCAGGGCGCGACGCCCGAGCTGCTGACCGCGACGCCTGCGGACCCGAGCGTCGACGCCTGGCGCGCGGAGGGCCTCGCCGTGAGCGCGATCGCAGGCCTGGCGGGCAGCGAGGCCGACCTCGGCGCCAGCACCGCGGCTGCCCGCGCCGCCGACGTGTTCGTGCTCGACGGCTACGGGTTCGCGCCTGCCTGGCGCGCCGCGCTGCAAGCCGTCGCGCCGCTCGCGGTGTTCGACGACCTCGGCCGCGGCGGCCCGGCCGACCTCGCCGTCAACCCCAACCCCGGCGGCGAGGCGCTGCGCTACGACGGGGCGCGCGAGGTGGCGGCCGGCGTGGCCTTCGCGCCGCTGCGGCGCGACGTGCGGGAAGCGCGGGCCCGGGCCGAAGCGCGCGCGGCCCCACCAGGGCCGCCGCTGGCGATCGTCACGTTCGGCGGAAACGACGCGGAGAACCTGGCCCTCGCCGCGCTGCGCGCGCTGGCCGGCGCGCCGCTGCGGGCGCGCGCGTTCTGCAGCGGCGGCGACCGCGCACTGGCCGAAGCCCGTGCGTTCGCGGCCAGCCACCCCGGCCTCGAGGCCGTGCCCAAGGGTGACCTGCCCGCGGCGCTGGCCGAGGCCGACCTCGCGCTGTGCGCCGGCGGCGTGACGCCGCTCGAGGCCTGCGCGATCGGCGTCTGCGCGGTGGTCGTGGTTCTGGCGGAAAATCAGCAGCCGGGCGCCGAGGCCTTGCGCGCCGCGGGCGGCTGCGACGTCGCGACGGGCGTCGCGGACGGCGCGGCGCGGGTTCTGCGCTGGGCAGCCGACCCGGGCGGGCGCGCCGCGATGCGCGAGCGGCAACGGCGCCTCGTCGACGGCGACGGCGCGCGGCGGCTGGCGGAGCGGGTGCGGGCCCTGGCGGGCGCGCGCCGGGGAGCGTAAGTGCAGATCGAAGGACGGCGGATCGGGGCCGACGCGCCCTGCTTCGTGATCGCCGAGGTGGGCGTCAACCACAACGGCGACGTCGAGCTGGCGCAGCGCATGGTCGACATGGCCGCGGAGTGCGGCGCCGACTGCGTCAAGTTCCAGACCTTCCGCGCCGACGAGTTCGTCAACGACACGGGCGAGACCTACGAGTACGAGTCGCAGGGCCGCCGCGTGCGCGAGTCGATGCTCGACATGTTCCGGCGCCTGGAGCTGCCGCGCACCGCCCACGAGGAGCTCTTCGCCCACGCCCGCGGCCGCGGCCTGGTGCCACTGTCGACGCCGGCCGACGTCGAGGCCGTCGACCTGCTGGTCGGACTGGGCGCGGGCGCCATCAAGATCGGCTCCGACGACCTGGTCCACGCGCCGCTGCTGCGCCACGTCGCCCGCACCGGGCTGCCCGTGATCCTGTCCTCCGGCATGGCCGCGGAGGCCGACGTGGCGCGGGCGATCTCGATCCTGCGCGCGGCCGGCGCCCGCGACGTGGCGCTGCTGCACTGCGTCTCGGAGTACCCCGCGCCGGCGGCCAGCCTCAACCTGCGCAAGGTCGCGGCGTACCGCGAGCGCTTCGCGATCCCGATCGGCTTCTCCGACCACTCGGACGGGATCACGGGCGCGCTGGGCGCGGTCGCCCTCGGCGCCTGCATCGTCGAGAAGCACGTCACGCTGTCGCGCGACCTGCCCGGGCCCGACCACCGGTTCTCCGCCGACCCCGCCGCGCTGCGCGCGCTGGTCGCCGGCATCCGCGAGATGGAGCAGGCGCTCGGCAGCCCCCGGCTCGTGCCGACGCCGGCGGAGGCCGAGCTGGCGGCGCTGTGCCACCGCTCGATCGTCGCCGCCCGCGACCTGCCCGCCGGCCACGTGCTGGCCGAGGCGGACCTCGCCTACCGCCGGCCCGCGACCGGCCTCAAGCCGTACGAGGCGGACGAGGTGCTCGGGCGCGCGCTCGCAGCACCCCTCGCGCGCGGCGCGCTGGTGCTCCCAGCGTCGCTCGCGGCCGCCCCCGGCGCCGCCGGGGCGACCGCACCGCCCGCTCCCGCCGAGCTCGTCGATCCCGTCTGGGAGCGCAAGTACTCCGCGGGCCACGCCCAGCGCTGGCCGTGGGACGCGGTCGTGACGTTCGTGATGCGGAACGCGCCGCGCGATCGCCCGCGCCACGAGGTGGCGGTGCTCGAGGTCGGCTGCGGCACCGGCGCCAACCTCGCCTTCGCGGCCCGCGAGGGCTTCGCGGTGATGGGCGTCGACGGCAGCCCGTCGGCGATCGCGCGGGCCCGCGAGCGCTTCGCCCGCGAGGGCTTCCAGGGCGACCTGCAGGTGGGCGACTTCACCGCGCTGCCGTTCGCGGACGGCTGCGCCGACCTCGCGATCGACCGCGGCTCGCTGTGCTGCGTCGGCGCCGAGGCCGCGCGCCGCGCGGTCGCCGAGATCGCCCGCGTGCTGCGCCCCGGCGGCCGGCTGTTCCTCAACCCCTACGCAGCCGACCACGCGAGCGCCGCGGCCGGCGTGCGCGGGGCCGACGGCCTCGTGCGCGACATCGCCGCCGGCACCGCGGTCGGCGCCGGCGCGATCCGCTTCTGGTCGCGCCCGGACGTCGACGACGCGCTGGCCGGGCGCTTCCGCCTGCTGTCGGTCCAGCACCTCGCGCTCGACGAGGAGACGGGCGACGCCGGCCGCCACGCCGAGT
Source organism: Vicinamibacteria bacterium (assembly GCA_025994075.1). GTDB lineage: Bacteria > Acidobacteriota > Vicinamibacteria > Fen-336 > Fen-336 > WYBL01. Next base: position 33,649 of record JAMQGV010000014.1, on the reverse strand, counting down.
GGCGGGTGGTCGCGGAGCGGCTGCCGTGAGCGTCGACCGGCGGCGGGTCGTCCTGCGCCGGGCCCGGGTCGAAGACGCCGCGCTCGTCTTCCGCTGGCGCAACGACCCGTTCATCCTCGCCCGCAGCTCGTCGCAGCGCCCGGTCGGCTGGGACGAGCACCTCGCCTGGATCGGGCGCACGCTCGGCAACCCGGCGCGGCTGGTGCTGATCGCCGAGGTCGACGGCGTGCCGGCGGGCCAGGTCCGCTTCGAGCTGCTGAAGGCGGGCGAGGCCGTCGTCTCCGCCTACCTCGTCGAGGCCTTCACCGGCCGCGGCCTGGGCGTCGAGGCGATCCGCGCAGGGGTCGTCGAGGCGGCCCGGCGCTGGGGTCCGCTGACCGTGGTCGCCTGGGTCCGCTCCGACAACCCTGCCGGGCGCAAGGCCTTCGAGCGCGCCGGCTTCGGCCCCTGCGAGCGGCCCGACACGCCCGCGCAGCACGAGTGCCTGGCCCTGGCCGCGGCAGCGGAGGAGTCCTTCGAGGAGGACGACCTGCGCAACGCCGCCCACTACGACGCGCTCGTCCGCCAGCACGGCCTCACCCACCGCGCGCTCGACTGGGGCAGCGCCGAGTCGCAGCTCCGCCGCTTCGAGGTGCTGTGCGACGGCCTGCCCGTGCGCGGCGCCCGGCTGCTCGACGTCGGCTGCGGCACCGGCGACCTGCTGGCGTTCCTGCGCGAGCGCGCGATCGAGTGCGACTACACGGGGCTCGACGTCTCGCCGGCGATGGTCGAGACGGCCGCGGCCCGGCTGTCGGGCGCCCGCTTCCTGCACGGCAGCGTGCTGGAGCCGCCTTCCGATCTCGGCGACGGGTTCGACTGCGTGGTCGCCTCCGGCATCTTCGCCCACCGCCGCGTGCAGCCGCTCGAGTTCCTGCGCGCCGCGGCCGCGCGCATGTACGCGCTGTGCCGCCGCGGCGCCGCGTTCAACGCGCTGTCGGCGTGGGGCGACCGCGGCACGCCCGGCGAGTTCCGCGCCGATCCCGCGCAGACGCTGGCCTTCTGCCGCTCGCTGACGCCGCGGGTCGCCCTGCGCCACGACTACCACCCGGGCGACTTCACCGTGTACCTGTTCCGGTGATCCTCTCGATCAACCAGCCCGCCTGGCTGCCGTGGCCCGGTTACTTCCACCGCGTCGCCCGCTCCGACCTCCACGTGGTGCTCGACCACGTCCAGTTCGAGAAGGACAGCTTCGTCAACCGCAACCGCGTGCGGACTGCGGGTGGCACCGCCTGGCTGACCGTGCCGGTGCGCACCGCGGGCCGCTTCGGCGTTTCGATCGACGCGCTGGAGATCGCGGACGACGGCCGCTGGGCGCGCAAGCAGTGGGACACCCTGCGGTTCGCCTACGCGCGCGCGCCGCACTTCGCCGCCCACGCGCCCTTCTTCGAGCAGGTCTTCGCCCGGCCCTGGCCGCGGCTGCTCGACCTGCTGCTGCACGTGAACGGCTACCTGAGCGAAGCGCTCGGGGTGCGGACGCCGCTCCGCCGCTCCTCCGAGCTGCGGCCGCAGGGGCGCAAGTCGGAGCTGGTGCTCGAGCTGTGCCGCGGCCTCGGCGCCACCACCTACCTCTCCGGCCCGCTGGGCCGCGACTACCTCGAGCTCGAGGCCTTCCGCTCCGCAGGCATCGCGGTCGAGTTCGACGACTACGCCCCGCCCGTCTACCCGCAGTGCCAGCCGGGGCCGTTCGCGCCGGGGCTGTCGGTCGTCGACCTGCTGTTCAACTGCGGCCCCGAGGCCGGCCCGCGGCTGTTGGCGCCGCGCGGCGCTTTCCCGGAGAATCCAGCGACACCATGAGCGAGCACGTCCGCGTCGGAGAGCGCACCCTGGGGCCAGGCCAGCCCTGCTTCCTGGCGGCCGAGGTCGGCACCACCTGCCTGGGCGACCTCGACAAGGCGCTGCGCCTGGTCGCCGCCGCCGCCGACGCCGGCATGGACGCGTGCAAGTTCCAGTTGATCGACCCCGGCCAGCTCTCCGACCCGGGCGTGACCTACACGTACCGCGCGGGCGGCGAGACCCACGTCGCCAACATGAAGGAGATGTTCGAGCGGCTGTCGTTCCGCGAGGACCAGTGGGCGGTGATCGCCGCCGCCTGCCGGGAGCGCGGCCTCGTCTTCTACGCGACCGTGGACTTCCTCGACGGCGTCGACCTGCTCGACCGGCTCGGCGCGCCGTGCCACAAGATCGGCGCCTGGGACGGCACCTACCGCCCGCTGATCGAGAAGATCGGCCGCAGCGGCAAGCCGATGTTCGTCGACCTCGGGCCGACCACGCTGCAGGAGGCCGACGACGTCGTCGCCTGGTACCGCGCGGCGGGCGGCAGCGCCGTGCTGTTCCTGCACGACTTCCACACCAGCGAGGACAGCGAGTTCAACCTGCGCGCGATCCAGGCGCTGCAGGCGCGCTGGCCGTGGCCGGCCGGCTGGTCCGCGCCGGGCCGCGACCACGACCTCGACTTCGCGGCGCTGGCGCTCGGCGCGCACCACGTCGAGAAGCGGCTGATCCTGTCGCGCAGCGAGAAGGCGTTCCACGCCGACGAGTCGCTGGAGCCCGCCGAGCTGCGCGAGTGGGCGGCGCGCGTGCGCCACGTCGAACGCGCGCTGGGCCGCGCCGAGCTCGTGCCGACCCGCAACGACCTCGCGCAGTCGAAGCTGTACTACCGCAGCGCCTGCACGCTCGTTGCCGTCAAGGCCGGCGAGGCGTTCACGCCCGCGAACCTGGGCGGCAAGCGGCCCGGCACCGGCCTCGGCGCGGCGCGGCTTCCGGAGCTGTGGGGCCGCCGCGCCGCCCGCGACCTCGCGCCCGACACGCTGATCGGCGAGGGGGACCTGGCGTGAAGGTGCTCGCGGTCGCCGCCCACCCCGACGACGAGGTGCTGGGCGCGGGCGCCACCCTCGCCCGCCACGCGCGCGAGGGCCACAGCGTCGACATCGTGATCTGCGCCCAGGGGCTGCTCTCGCGCGAGCGCACCGCCGACGAGGTCACGCTGCTCCTGAAGCTGAAGGACGACGCGCGCGAGGCCGCGCGCCGGCTCGGGTCGCGGCCGCCGACGTTCCTCGACTTCCCCGACAACGCGATGGACTCGGTCCCGCTGCTCGACGTCGTCAAGCGGATCGAGGCCGTGATCGCGGAGAGCCGGCCCGAGATCGTGTACACCCACCATCCCGGCGACCTCAACGTCGACCACCAGATCACCGCCCGCGCGGTGCTCACCGCCTGCCGCCCGTTGCCGGGCGCCAGCGTGCGCGCGATCCACGCCTGGGAGACGCTCTCGTCGACGGAGTGGGCGCCGCCTTCGCTCACCGCGCCGTTCCTGCCCAACCACTTCGTCGACGTCGAGTCGACGCTCGGCTCCAAGCTCGGCGCCCTCGCCTGCTACGCCGGCGAGCTGCGCCCGTTCCCCCACCCGCGCTCGCCCGAGGCCGTGCGCCACCTCGCAGGGCTGCGCGGCGCCACGGCCGGCTTCGCCGCCGCCGAGGCCTTCGTCACCCTGCGCTCCACCTGGCGCTAGCGATGACCCTGGCGGAGACGCCGCTCGGCCGCATCGGGCGCCTCCTGCGCAGCCCGGACCACGTCGCGCAGGTGGCGCTGCGCCGCTCGCGCGCCGCGCTCGGGTCGTGGCGACGGGCTCAGGCCCAGCACCGCTTCGAGAGCGGCGCGCGGCGGCTGCTGGAAGGCGTGGCCCGCGACGAGGCGGCGCGCGACGTGGTGGCGCTGTGCGACTCCGGCTTCGCCCGCACCCGCGGCGTGCACGCGCTGTGCGGCCGCCAGCTGGCCCGCGGCGGGGCGCTGCCGCTGTGGCTGCTCGCCGGCGGCCCTGCCGGCTCGCTCGCGGACCCGGCGCTGCGCCGCGTCGAGGGCGCGCTCGTGCGCCGGTCCTCCCGCCGCTACGACCGCGCCGAGGGCCCGGCGCGACGAGTCCACGCCTGGGAGCTCGACCTGCCCGGCGGCGTCGCCCGCGCCGAAGGGGTCGAGTTCCACCCCGCCATCCTCAATGCGCTGCGCCGCCAGTTCCGCCGCTACCGCATCGACTTCCGCGACGCGGCGGTCGCAGCGGCCGCGCAGGAGCTGCTGCCGAGCGTCGACGCGGCGCTCGGCCAGTGCCTCGCGCTCGAGGAGCTCGCGCAGCGCGGGCGCCGCGTGACGGTGACCAGCGCCGAGCTCAACTACGTCCCCGGCGGCGTCTACAACCTCTTCGTGCGCCAGCGCGGCGCCCGCAGCGGCATGCGCTTCGTCGATCTCGGGCCGGCCTACTCCCACTACTTCCAGGTCGGCGCCGGCGCCGCGACCGAGTACGCGCTGCTCGACCTGACCCGCCACGACGCCGACTCCCGCCTCGACGTGCCCGCGGTCCACTTCGAAGCGTGGCTCGCCGGCCGCCCCGACGGCGCGGCCGCCCTGGTCGACGCGCGGCGCGTCGCGGGCCAGAACCGCACGGCGACACACGCCCGGGCGCCCGAAGCGGAAGCGCTGCTGCGGCGGGTGCGCGACTGGCGCAACAGCGGTCGCCCGGTCGTCGTCCTCTACGGACACCTCGCCTTCGACCTCGGCGGGCTCCACGACCGCGGCCTCGCCCACGCCGACATGGCCGACTGGCTGAACGACACGCTCGACGCGCTGTCCGGCGGCGACGCGCTGGTGCTGGTCAAGCCCCACGTGGCGGAGGGCCGCTACAAGGCCAACCGCCGCCCGCTCGAGCTGCTGCGCGACCTGCGCGCGACGCGCGCCGAGGCCGACAACGTCGTGTGGCTGGACCCGCTGTGGTTCAACGCCTTCGAGCTGTTCGACCACCTCGACGCCGGCCTCGTGTGGCGCAGCTCGGTGGCGCTCGAGATGGCGCTGTTCGGCCGTCCCGCGCTGGTGTGCGGCACCGAGACCTACTACCGCCGCGCGATGGGCCTGCCCGAGCCGCGCGACCGCGACGACTACCACGCGCGCCTGCGGCAGCTCGGCGCCTGGGCCGCCCCGGGCCCGCTCGCCGAGCGCGCGGCGCTGCTGCTGCGCTACATCCCGGAACAGACGTTCGTGCCGCTGCCGCAGCTCGCGCCCGAGGGCGCCGCGACCGGTCCGATGGCGTGGCAGTCCGCCGCCGTCGAGGCCTTCCTCGAGGGCGGCGACCCGGGCGTCGCGCGCCTTGCGGCGGGCCTGCGCGGAGCCGTCGAGTGAGCGAACCCGCACCCGGCCTGCTGGCGACGGCCGCGCGGCGCGTGCGGAGGATCACCCGCACGGCAGGCCTGATCCTGCGCTTCGCGGGCCCGCACCGGAAGCTGCTGTTCGCCGCCTGCGGTCTCTCGTTCCTGGTCGGCGCGGCCGAAGCGCTGGTGCCGCTGATCGCGGTGCCGCTGATCTCGGTCGCATCCGGGGGCGCCGGCCCGTCCGCGTTGAAGGGGCTGGTCGCCCGCTTCCTCGCGCTCGACCGCGAGACCGCGGTCGTCTACGGCCTGGTCGGCATGGCGACGGCGATGATCGGCCGCGGCCTGCTGCAGGCGACCGCCCGCTCGCTCGCCTTTCACGCGTCCGCCCGGATCGTGAACCACGTCCGCGGCGAGCTGGTCGGCTCGATCCTGGGCTCGTCGTTCGCTTTCCTGGACCGCCTCAAGGGCGGCGTGCCGCGCCACGTGGTGATGTCGGAGGCGGGCAAGGTGATCGGCGGGTCGCGGGCGCTCGCCGACATCGCCACCGGCACGGTCTCCACCCTGGCGCTGGGCGCGCTGCTCGTCTCGCTGTCGCCGACGCTGACGCTGCTGGTGCTGGCGACGGTGGCGGCGGCGCTGCCGCTCAAGCTGCTGCAGACCCGCGCGCTGCGCCGCGCCTCCGAGCGCAACCTGGCGGCCAGCCTCGCCCTCAACAACCGCATCAACGAGATCTTGCTCGGCATCCGGGCGATCAAGCTGACCAACCGCGGTCCCGAGTGGCGGGCGCGCGTCGCCGTCGACTCGCAGGCCTCGGAGTCCGCGGCCCGGCGCACCAACCTGCTCGAGCTGTGGGAGCCGGTGCTGATCCAGGCCTTCGCGCTGCTGGTGATCGTCGGCGTGCTGCTCGTCGGCCGCACCACCGGACTCGCCCCGCTCGGCGAGATGGTCGCGTACTTCTTCGTGCTGTGGCGGGCGCTGCCGGCGGTCGAGGGGCTGTCGGGCGCGCTCAACCGGCTGCTGCTGGCCGGGCCGGGGCTGGAGGCGGTGGCGCACTGGCTGCCGCTGCCCGAGGCCTCGCGCGAGCCGGTGCGCGCGCCGCGGCTGCCGGGGCCGGGCGTCGAGGAGCTGCGCTTCGAGGGCCTGCGCTTCGGGTACGAGCCGGGCCGCGCGGTGCTCGACGGCGTCTCGCTCGCGGTGCGCCGCGGCGAACTGGTCGCCGTGGTCGGCGCCTCGGGCTCGGGCAAGACCAGCCTGATGCACCTCGCGGTCGGCATGTACGAGCCGTGGGAGGGCCGCATCACCCTCGACGGGCGGCCCGTGTCCGAACTGTCCCTCGAAGCGGTGCGCGACGCGCTCGGCATCGTGTCGCAGGACGTCCACCTCTTCAACACGACGGTGCGCGACCTGATCGCGGGCGGCCGCGACCTGCCCCAGGAAGACGTCGAACGCGCGGCCCGCGAGGCCGAGGTGACGCCGTTCCTCGAGTCGCTGCCGAAGGGCTGGAAGACGAACGTGGGCGAGCGCGGCGTACGGCTCTCCGGCGGCCAGCGCCAGCGGCTGCTGATCGCCCAGGTGCTGGCGCGCCGCACGCCGGTGCTGCTCTTCGACGAGGCCACCAGCGCGCTCGACCCGGCCACGGAGCGGCGCATCTTCGGCCACCTCGAGGAGCGGCGGCAGGAGCGCGCGCTGCTGGTGGTCACCCACCGCGTCGCCAACCTCAAGGGCTTCGACCGCATCCACGTGCTCGACCGCGGCCGCGTCGTCGAGCAGGGCCGGTTCGAGGAGCTCGTCGCGGCCGACGGGCTGTTCGCCCACCTGCTGCGCAAGGGCCGCGCCCACCTGCGGGCAGGCGACGAACCGGGCGACGACGGCGACGCGCCGGCCTAGGGTCAGCGGGCGGCGGCGGCGAGGAAGGCGGGCAGCGCGCCGCCTTCGGGCATCTCCCACGGGCTCTGCAGCGCCACGCTGACCGCGGAGCCGCCCGCGAACCACGAGGTGACCTCCGGCAGGAGCGGCGCGACGCGGCTGACGTAGCGCGGGTCCGAGCTGAACAGCCGCACCCGCGCGCGGTCCCCCTCGCGGTGGTAGAAGGCGAACGTCGCGTGGCCCTCGGGCGAGACGAACAGGAAGCCGTTGCGGTCGGCGTCGAGGCCGCCGGCGAGCACCAGCAGCCCGGCGGGGCCCTTCTCCGCGCGCATGTGGGCGAGATCGGGCAGGTACGTGTCCAGGTCGCCGAGGCGATCGCCCAGCGCGGCGCGAATGCGCGCGCCCAGCACGGGGTCGCGCTGCATCGCCCCAAGCCCCTTGCCGACCCAGCGCGAGAGGTCGAACGCCAGCGGAGGCGCGGGCGCGGGCGCCGAGAGCAGGCGCGCGGGCGCTGCCGGCGCGCGGCCCACCCCTGTCGCCGCGGCCACCGCCGCCCCAAGCGCCACCGCCGCCAGGCCGGCCCGCGCGAGGGTGCCGGCCGTCATCGCGACGCTCCTGGCCGCGCGGGCCGCTCAGCGACTTCGCCCCGGGCGCCAAGATGGCATGATCTTCGCCAAGCTGCGAAGCATGCCACCCCGACACGAGGAGCCGAATCTGCTTTCGAAGTGGGCATCGTTGTTGGAGTCCCAAGGATTCGCAGCAACCTCGATGCCGACCCCGCCAACGACCCAGGCGGGCGCCATTCGCGCATTCACTGATCAGGCAGCGCCCACTCAGTGGTCGCTGCCGGGACGTCGCCGCTCACCCAGGGAGCACTCGCGATGCTTCGACTGACGATCCGCCACAACACGTGGGTGCAGCAGGTCGACGCTCCTGCCCACCCGGTGCACATCGGCGCCGACGCCTCCAACGACGTGCAGATCTCGGTGCCCGGGGTGTCCCGCCGCCACGCCGTGCTGGAGCCGTTTCCCGGCGGCGTGCGCATCCGCGACCTGGGGTCCAAGAACGGTCTGATCCAGGGCGGCGAGCGCGTCGCGAGCGTCGTGCTGCGCCCGGGCGAGCGCGTGTTCCTCGGACGCGCGGAGGTGCTGCTCGACGAGGTCGACAGTGCCGACTCGGTCGTCTCGGTGGCGCTGCCGCGGAGGAAGAGCGTGGCCCCGGCGCGCGACACGACCACGTCGGACGGCGAAAACGCGAACACCTTCGACGGCGCTCCCGGCGCGCTGCTGCAGCTCGTGCGCGAGATCGCCGCCAACCGCGCGACGCCCGAGCGCGGGCTCGACAACCGGGTGCTGGAGCGGATCGCCGAGGCGCTCGAGGCCCGCCACCTCTTCTTCGTCGACCGCAGCGCGGGCCGCGCCCGCACCGGCCGCGTGCAGGGGCTGCCCGCTCCCGCGCGCCTGCTCGACCTCGCCGGTGAGGCCACGGCGGGACTCGCGGACCAGGAGACCCGCGCGCTCGAGTTGCCTGGCCCCGCGACGCTGTTCGTGCGCGCGGGCCGCCGCGCCGCGGGCGACCTCGCGATCGCCCTGGTGCAGGACGGCGCGCGCGCCTCCCTCGAGGCGTGGGCCGAGGAGTTCCTCGACTTCCTGCTGGCGACGCTGGCCCGCGGCCACGCCCGCTCGAGCGAAGGCAACGGGCACTCGGACGACCCGCTCGTCTACCCGCCCGCGTTCGTGCGCGCCGGCTCGCACGCGATGACGCGGCTGTTCGCCAGCCTGCGGGCGACGGTGAAGAGCGACCTCGACGTGCTGCTGCTCGGCGAGACCGGCACCGGCAAGGAGTTCCTCGCCGAGATCGTGCACGCCTCCGGCCCCTCGGCCCGCGGCCCCTTCGTGCCGATCAACTGCGCGGCGATCCCCGGCGAGCTGCTCGAGGCCGAGCTGTTCGGCGTCAAGGCTCGCGTCGCCACCGGCGTCGACCCCCGCCAGGGCCTGCTGGTGCGCGCCCAGGGCGGCTGCGTGTTCCTCGACGAGATCGGCGACATGCCCGCCTCGCTGCAGGCCAAGCTCCTGCGCGCCCTCGAGGAGCGCGAGGTGTGGCCCGTCGGCGGCCACCAGCCCGAGCAGATCCACGTCCGCGTGATCAGCTCCACCAACCGCGACCTGCCCGCCCTCGTGCGCCAGGGCCAGTTCCGCCCCGACCTGTACTACCGCCTGCGCGGCCTCGAGTTCGAGATCCCCCCGCTTCGCGACCGCCGCGAGGACATCCCCGAGCTCGCCGGATCTTTCGCCGCCCGCGCCGCCCAGGCCTACCACAAGGACGTCGCCGGCATCTCCAGCAAGGCCCTCGACCTGCTGATGGCCCACGACTGGCCCGGCAACATCCGCGAGCTCAAGACCACGATCGAGCGCGCGGTCCTGCTCTGCCCCAACGGCGGCGTCCTCGGCTCCGCCGAGTTCGAGTCCACCCTGCGGATTTCCAACTCGACGACGACCACCGCCGGCCTGTCGGCGGACCCCGGCGGCTCGTCGCTCGCTGGCGGCCCGACGACCTCCAGTTCGGAACCCATCCGCATCTCGACACCGCGCCCCCAGCCGGTGTCCGCGCTCTCTTCAGCCCCCTGGCCCCACCCGACAACGAGCGGCGCCCTCGCCGCCCAGGTCGACGCCCTCGAGCGCCGCGCGATCCTGGACGCCCTCGCCCTCTTCGAAGGCAACAAGTCCAAGGTCGCCCGCCACCTCGGCATCACCCGCAACGGCCTGGCCCTGAAGATGAAACGGCTGGGGATCGGGTGACCGTCACTGGCCGCCCACTTCGTGGACGCCCACGCCCACCTCATTGATACCCCATGCGCACCGCCGGCACCCGTCCCAGCCGGTTCGTTCCCAGCCCGGGGCGGGTTCGGCCTTCTGACCCTGCTCTCGCCGCCTGGTCCGTTTCCAATTCTTGACCGGCTTGTTGGCACTACTGCCCACGACGACGATACCTGTCGCTCACCCCGTGCGTGCCCCTAGCGATGGCCGGCCGCTTGCATTACCGAGGCGCCAGCACGGACGTCTTCCTCGAGTCCCCGAGATCGCACGGCCCGTGTGGAATCGCATTCTCGTTGTGAGGAGGAGCCCATCGTGACCAAGCGCATTGCCGGACTGGCCCTGCTGTCCCTGATCTTCTGCGTGACCGCGTCCGCACAGCAGGCGGGCCCCGACCCGTTTGCCAACTACCTCACACTCGACTCCCTGCTCAAGTCCAAGGGCTTGACGCGGGCCGACGTCGAGTTCAAGGATCCCAAGCCCGAAGACGTGTTCGATCCGATCACGCGAGGCATCGATCCGGGAAAGGTCGTCTCCCAGGTCTGGACCAAGCGCCGCGAGGTGCGTCCGGCGCGTCCGGCCGAGTTCGAAGAGGCGCAGCCCGTCCGCTTCGCCGACGGCACGCAGGTCTTCAAGACCGACAAGGTCGGAGAAACCTGGGTGTCCGAGAAGAAGCCCGTGAACTCGACCACGGAGATCGTGGTTCGCGAGAAGACGAACCGCACGGAGGAGAAGAAGGTCACGGAGAGCAAGCAGAAGCAGTACGTCACCCGCGGCCAGTAAGTCCGAACACACCAGGGTGCCGTGGACGCGCGTACCCGCCCACGGCACCCCGCCAAGGCTGCCGAATGTCCCCGAAGGAACGCCGTCTCTGGCCGTGCCTGCTGCTCCTGGTTCTTCTCGCGGCGCCGGGGTGCACCCCACGCGCCCCACTGGCAGGGCGCTCTTCGCCCCCCACGCCACCGCACTACGAGCTTGGTGGTGATCCCGCAACGTCGTGCAGTGCCGTTTGGAGTCCCCTGCCCGGGCGGGCCACCGCAGGTGCTTCCGCGACCTTCACCGAGGTGCTACAGGCGCTGCAGCCCGCGTTCATGACGGAAGGCCTCGTCCCCTCGTTCTCGCTGAACTCGTTTCCCGTTGTCGTTCTGGACCGCAAAGCCGAGCGCGCCTGGTTGCGGTGGCCCGGCGGGCGCCTCGACAGCGCAGCCCGGTTGCGCGGCCCGACGGCGCTTCCCGTCGATTGGAGTCGCTACTCGTTCCTGGCAAGCTCGGTCGCCCCGGGGTCCCACCTCCTGCCGCCTGATGTCTGGGCTCAGACGGGCTCACCGCTCCTCGCCCTCGACTGTTCTGCGCCCCTGAACTCGGGGGGCGTCGGTGACTTGCAGGGGACGCTGGTCCACGAAGGTTTTCACCTCTACTACCAGCGTGTGGGATGGGAGGATATGAGCGCCATGGCCCCCCCGGGGTCAGAGACTTCCCTGGTCCCGAATCGCTCTGCCTTGCGCCTCCAGTTGGAGCAGCACTTCCGCGAGCCCCGGTATGCGACTGCTCTTTTCGCGGAGATCACCGCTTTGCGGTCGGCTCGCAGTCACTTCGGTGCCGGACACACGGCAGCGGGTTTGGCTGCCTTGCACAACTTCCTCTCCTTGCGCAGGGACCGGCGCAGGGAGCTATCTCTCGAGCTCTTCTTCGGAGAGGACTACTGGGAGTACACGGAGGGCGTCGCCTATTTCGTGGAGCAGCTGTATCGGAGGACGGTACCTGGACTCGTCCCCCCTCGCGTCGATCTAGGAGAGGGAGTCGCGCCGGGCTATTTCATAGACAGTGGGGCACTGATCGCGGCCGCCCTGGAGTGCTGGGAGCCCGGATCGCTGCTTGGGGCGATATCGCCGGGCCGTCCCCTCAACCTCACACGGCTGCTGGCGAGCCGAGTCGAAGGTCGCACCCGTCACTGAGATCCCGGCGGGGTCTCCCGGAGGAATCACGTGAACCAGCGGATCGCTCGCCAGCTTCTCGTCCTGCTCAGCCTTTGGGCGGCTGTCTCGCACGCCGACGATGTGCCGCCCCCGTGTCGGTTGGACGGCATCGTCGACCACGCCCCGCTGACAGCCCTGGGGTGGAACGCAGTCGAGAAGGACGAGGTGCTGCCCTTCCGGGAAGAGGGCATTCGATCCACGTTCGTCACTGCCCTGCGGTCGCCCGCGGGCTCGTGGCTCTTCGCCAGTTGCACCGAGCGCGCCGGCGATACCGACGCGATCACGGTCGACTGGCTGGAAGAGATGGTGTCGGCTGAAGCCTATGCGCGCCTTCGACCCGTCCGGTTCGCCGTGAAGAGAACCGAGCGGGCCCTCGGCACGGAGGCGCTGGCCGCCATAAACGTGTCGTTCGTGAGTTCGCACCTCGGGTACGGCGTGGGCACGAGCGACGGCCCCGTCGAGTACCGCGCGGTGTTCCTGCCTTTCGTCGTTCAACGCGGCACGCGTTTCGACAAGCTCCTGCTCGTCCTGGACTATCGGGGCGCGCGCGGCCTCACGGCAGACGTACAGCAGCTCGAAGCCGTGGCCTCTCACCTGCGCTGGCCGTTCGCCGACGCCGCCGTGCTCGACCCCGACGAATACAATCGCGCCCGAGGCCTGTTGGCGCGGCTCGGGGAGAGGTCCCCACTGCCCTCCGCCCAAGTGCCGGTCTCTACGCCTGCGCCGCCTGGCGGACCAGCCCAGGTGCTTCTCGACGGCGTAGCCGGGAAGGCGACTGCAGCGCAACTGGAGGGGCTCTCACGAGAGTTCGTCGGGGCTACAGGACGTCTCGCCGCCTCGCTGGCGTCCGACGCACGACATCGCGAAGCTTCACAGGTTCTGGCGGAACTCAGACGGCACCTCGCTTCGCACGGAACTCGCGAGCAACAGGTCGAGCTGCTCGTTCGCTCGATTCTGGCGGGAGTCGAAGCCGAAGACCACGAGTCGGTCGAACAGAGCCTCCAGTGGGCCAGCTCCGTGGCCGATCCGCGAGGCCCGCTTCTCGTCGCCGAGGCTTCTCCGGAACGGCTGCGGACGTTCCTAGCGGCGGTCCTTCCGCAGGCGGCCGCACGCGGCAGAGCTATGGACCTGCTCCTGCGCGATCCCGCCTCACCGGCGCTGCGGCTCGAGAACGAGTCCCACCACGCAGCTCTGGGCGTCGCCGCACGCAACTCTGGGCATGCCCTTCCGCTGATCGAGACGTTGGCGCGCCAGACTTCGGGCGGCTGGAGCCCGAATCGCGGCGTATCCCATCCGACGCTCGTCCAGGAAGGCCCCTGGATCGGCTGCCTCTACCCGAGCTCGCGGGCCACCCCGCACTTCGTCAGACTCAAGAGCTTGGCGGATCTCCGCTGTCGCACTCGGCACTGAGGCCCACGGGGGCGCGGCTTTCGCGGGCGCCGCAGATCGGTTCTAGCTCAGCCCGGCGAGCAGCGAACTCACGATCGCCCCCCCGGTCAGGACGAGGAGGGCGATGAGGATCAACGGGATCCAGAAGTGGGTGATGATGAGCAGGGTCAGGCATCCCATCCCCGGGGGAGATTGGCCAGTCAGCTTCTGGACGCCTTTCGCTTCGTTCAGGTAGACGAAGTTCATGATGACGCCCGGGAGCCAACCGAACCAGTAGAGCACCCAGGTGAAGAACGCGTTCCCGGTGAAGGACTTCTGCGCTGCCAGCGCCACGGCCAGGTCCGTGCCGAGCCCCGGCGACGCGACCACGGGACCACGAGCCTGAACCGGAGTCGGCGGCGAAGAAGCAGCGACCGGGGCGGGGGCTCTGGCGGGAAGAGGTGGCCCCGCTGACAGGTGGGTCGCGGGGAGAGGCGGGGGAGCCTGGGGCACGTAGAGGCGCAGGTCGACCGCCAGGCTTCCGAACCGAACCGCATCGGATAGCCGGACCTGTGCCGACTGGATGCGCTGCCCATTCACGAAGGTCCCGTTGGTGCTGCCCAGGTCGATCAACCGGTAGAGATCGCCGCCAAGCGGCTGGATCTCCGCGTGGCGTGCCGACACCTGTGGCGCCGCGATCACGATGTCCGCTGGCGGCTCGCGTCCGATGATGGGCATGGCGTCAGCTCTCCGGAGTTGCCGGGCTTGGTCCCTGCGGGCGGGTTGTCGGCCGGGGGCGCATTGCTGACACGCCTCGGCTCACGCCAAAGGCGACGGCGATCGGGCGTCAGGAGCGCAGGTGGATCTCGGTCGTCGTGCGTCCCGGGCTGCCCGCCCCGACCCAGTCACCGGACAAGGTGTAGGTCCCTTCGGGCGCCTGGTTCGGGAACGGGATCTCGAGCGAAGTGACGTAGGTGCCCCCACCCACCTCGGTGGTGCACGCCTGCTCTCCGAGGTCGCCGACCTGGTCGCTCCCGTACAGCAGCTTCGGGTGCACCTTGACCGGGGCGGAGTCCCAGTCGTTGGACGGCAGGACCGTGTACCGCACGACCATCTGCGCCGTCGCCCCGGGGGCGAGCGCGCTCGGCATCACCGTCACTTCGTCGATCCTGAAGTACGTGCCACTGCCACTCGTGTGCCCGACCCGCTCCTGTGCTTCGCGGCGCGACGTCAGACGGCGCGTCTCGATCTTGCCGATCGCGTAGCCGATCGCGGCCCCGATCGCGGCGCCCTTCGCGGCCGCTCCGAGCACCTGCTCCGGGCTCTTGCCCTGGATGATGGCCTTGGCCGCCCCGAACAGCCCGCCGAGCAGCGCGCCCTTCTTGGCCTTCTTCTTCTCCTCGGACCCGCTCGTCTGCGCCACCGCGGGGGTGACCAGGCTGAGAACCAGTGCGCACGCCACGAATCTCCTCATCACGCCCTCCTAGGGGTTCTTCTTCGTCACCGCGGGTCCGGCCCTGGTGCCCGCGAACACCCTCCGCAACCCTTCGAGCGACTCGGCCAGGAGGCGATCCGTGGAACGCCGCACTTCCGGGTCGAGGTCGGGCTGACGCAGCAACTGCTCGCAGGCGTTCTTGGCCTCGGTGAACTTGCCCTGGTCGTAGAGTTGCCGGGCGGCCAGGACCTGGTCTCGCTGGACCCGGAGGCGCGCTTCCTCCGTCGCGGCCGCCGCCTGCTTCGCGATGAGCGACTCGGTGGCCTGGTCGAGGAGCCGCCTGAGCGCGTCCGATTCGCCTGCGACGTCCGTCGCGAGATGCCCGGGCACGCCGTCGAGAGCCGCCCGGACGACCTCGCGCGCCTGCTCGGGGCGCCCCCCATCGAGGAGCGCACGAGACTGGGTGGTGGCCGCGTCCAGTTCCGCTCGGAGCAGTTGCACGGCCTCTCGTCGCCGCTCCGCTGCCTCGGCCTGTTCGGCCTGAGCCTGAACCTGCGCCTGAGCCTGAGCCTGCGCTTCGGCTTCGGCCCGGGCCTTCAGCTTCGCGAGCTCCGCCTCCGCAGCCTCGGCCTTCGATCGCGCCGCCGCAGCCTCGGCCTCCGCCCTTGCGTTGCGTGGGTCCGGAGCAGCCGTCGAGGGCGGGGCCGGGGTCCCACGAACGATCCCGAACGTGATCGCAGCCACGGCCGCCAGCCCGACGCACGCGCCGACCACCCACTGACCGACGCCACTCCCGGCCGCCGACACGGGCTGGGCCACTCCCGGCGCCGCAGGCCGGACTAGCGTCGTCCTGCGCCGCGGGGCAGCGACGCCCGCCGTCTCGCCGCGCAGTGCTGCCGCGAACTCCTCCGCCGACGCGAAGCGGTCCGTCGGGTCCTTGGCCAGGGACCGGTCGAGAATCGCCTGCAGCCGGGCGGACACCGGCGGGGCGGAGGCCGGGAGCGGCGGCGGCTCCACCTCGAGCACGTGCCGCATCAGTTCGTACTCGGTGTCCTGGGGGAAGGGCAGCCGTCCCGAGAGCATCTCGTAGAGGGTCACCCCCACCGAGTACAGGTCCGAGCGGGCGTCGACGCTCTTCGGGCTCCGAATGTGCTCCGGGGACATGTAGGCGAGCGTCCCCATCTTGGCGCCGGTCGCCGTCATCTTCTTGTCGTCGCCGAGGATCTTGGCGATCCCGAAGTCGGTGACCTTCGCCACCCGCTGCCCTTCGCTCTCCCACACGAGGATGTTCGCGGGCTTGATGTCGCGGTGAACCAGGCCCCGCGCGTGGGCATGACCGAGAGCGGAGAGGACCTGACACGTGAGGTCGCTGGCGAGTGACTCGCCCAGGCCGGTCGGGGAGCCGTCGAGGATGGCCGAGAGTGGTCGGCCTTCGACGTACTCCTGCACCATCGCCAGTTCGTCTCCGTTGTCGACGAAGTCGATCACGCGGACGATCCCGGGATGGTTGAGCTTGGCCTGGATCACCGCCTCCGCTCGGAAGCGCTGCACGATTCCCGGGTCCCGCTGGTAGTGCGGGTGCAGCAGCTTGACGGCCACGAGGCGGTCGAAGCGCGGGTCGCGCGCCTTGTACACGCTTCCCATGCCACCGTCGCCCAGCAGCGAGACGATCTCGTAGGACCCGATCGACCTCATGAGCCTGATGCCTGCCGGCTCGACGCCGTGCAACTTTCCTGCCGACTGGCAATCGCAGGTATCGCCCGCGCGGGAAGCCGCGGGGCTTGTCGATCCAGCTCCGAGGCGCCAATCTTGTTGGCAGTCGCCGCCCATCGATGCGGCATCCACTGGCAGGATTCGGGCGCTCGCAGCCACACTTCTTCAGGGGTGGAAGCCTCCTTATTGCCGCGGGCGTTGGCGCCCAATTTTCCAGTCGATGGCATCGCCGTTGCTTGGCTAGGGACGGCGTGTGTCGCGGGCGACTCAGAGTCGCGGCCGCGTGACTCCCAGCACTCAGGAGGCGAGCGATGAACTTCTGTGCCAACTGCAAGGCCGACGTCGCTGCGGCCAACGGCTACTGCAGCCAGTGTGGGACGGCCCTCAACACCAGACTCTGTTCCAACGGGCACATCATGGATGCCTCCTGGACCGATTGCCTCTATTGCGGGGCTGCGTCGGGCAAGGGCCGCACGGCCGTCGAAGGCTCCGGAGGCGGCGGCTACTTCCCGTCAGGAGGAGCTGGCAAGGGGCGAACCGTGATCGAGGGTGCCGGCGGTGCGGCACCGGGACCGGCGGGTGGCTTCGTGCGCGGTGCGACCCTGCTCGAGGGCGGCGGTGGCGGTGGCGCCGCTGCGCCCAAGGGCCGCACGATCCACGAGGACTCGTCGGGTGGCTCAGGGGGGTTCGGGAAGGGCCGCACGGTCGTCGATGGACCCTCTGGCGGACGTCCCAAGGCCCGGACCGTGTTCGATCCGGGCCCCTCAGCAGGGTCCGGTCCGCGCCAGAGCCTGCCGAAGCTCTCGGGCTGGCTGGTCACCTTCTCGAATGAACCCTCGGGGGAGGACTACCGGCTCCGCGAGGGGCGCAACGTGATCGGCGCCGACGTCGGCGAGTGCGACGTCGCGGTGAGCAGCGATGGCTCCATCTCTTCGAAGCACGCCGTGATCATGGTGCGCAACGGGGTGATGCAGATCCGCGACAACGACTCGACGAACGGCACCTACGTCAACGGCCAGGACGTGTTTGGAGCCGGGGCCGTTCCCCTCCAGAACCTCGACCGCGTCCGGCTCGGGAACACCGAGTTCGTGGTCTACACCCTTCGGCAGTCCTAGAACGCGCGGAGGCCGCCATGGCCATCGTCGGACGTGAGCCCCTCGTCGACATCGTGCTCCCCTTTCCTGGCGTCAGCGGCCGCCATGCCTGCCTGGAGGCCCTGGGGGCGGGCCGGTTCCGCGTGACCGACCTCGGCAGCTCGAACGGAACCTACGTCCGCGGCCAGCGCGTCACGTCGGCGGACCTGCAGTTCGGTGAGGACCTCCGGTTCGGGAGCGTCGTCTTCAACTGGGCCGAGCACCGCGCGCCGCTGGACGCGGAGTCGGCACTGCCGCGCGGCCTCGTCCTCGGCCGCGACCCTTCCTGTGACCTGGTCGTCGCCGACGGCCGGGTGTCGGGCCGGCACCTGCGCGTGATCGCACAGCAGGGTGGGCTGCTGATCCTCGACGTGGGCTCGGCCAATGGCGTCGCCGTCAACGGCCGTCCCGTCACCAAGGCGCTGATCACGCCGGCCGACCAGGTGACGCTCGGTTCGATGCGGGTCGACGTCTTCGGCCTGGTCAACGCGAAGAACGCCCCGCGGCCCGCCCCGATGCCCGCGCCGACCTACGTGCCGTCGCCCGCTCCCGTTGCGGCTCCGCTGCCGCCCCCTCCCCCGCCGTCGGGCTTCCCGCTCTGGGCGCGCTTGGTCGCCGCCCCCCTGGTGCTGGTGCTCGTCGGCGTCGGCGCCGCTTTCGCGAGCCGCGTCGACGTCGTGGAGACGTGCGAGCTGTGCCCCACACCGATCGTGAATCGGCCCGGTGTTTTCTTCTGGGAACGGCAGCAGGTGCAATCGGAAGCGACTACCGAGCGCGACCGGGTTCGCTGGTGCAACAAGCACGCGGAGGAGCCGATCGACGTCACGAGGACGTTCGTCTGCAAGCACTGCGGCAAGACCTACGGGACGCCCGAGGTCATCAAGCGCGCCCGGCGGGAAGTCCCGAGCGGCGTGATCGAGGATCGCGAGGGCTATTGCCCGTATGACCTCGAGGAGGTCGCAGAGAGGACCGAGGTCCGGTGCTCTGTCTGCGGCAATGTGTACGGTCCGCCGAACGTCAGGATGCGGCCCCGCTACGCGGCACAGGACAAGCAGGAAACGCATGGCTACTGCTCCGCGACCTGCCGGGCGCAGGCGGTCGGCGGCGAGTTGCTCGGTGGCGGCAAGGACCTCGTCGAGAAAGGTCTCGGAGTCCTGGGCGAGGCGCTCCGTCGGCCCTAGAGCCACCCCGGCTCGAGGCCGACATCTTTGGGAGGAGTCGTGAACCTGCGTCAACAGAACGTCGCGTTCCTCGGCATGGTGTGCTCGTCGCTCGCTTCGGTCGCCCTGGCCCAGTCGCCTCAGCTCGACGTCTACCGGGTGGACGCCTCCGGCTTCCCCGAGGTGCGCGCGGCGATCGAACTGCGCCTGCCGTCGGGCGAACTCGCCGACTCGCTGTCGGCCGTCGCCCTGCGCGTCGCCGAGGGCGATCGCCTGGTGCCCGCACGGGTGGTCGAACCCGCCACGCCGGAGCCCACGGCCTACCTGTTCGTCGTGGACGTGTCCGGCAGCATGAAGAAGGTGCTGCCCGACGTGCGGGCCGCCGTGCAGGCGTTCGTCGACGGCCTGGGCGAGCGCGATCGCGCGGCGATCGTCGCCTTCCACGACGAGGACGACCTCCTCCATCCGTTCACGGCGGACCGCGCGGCGCTGGCGGGCAACCTCGAGAAGCTGCAGCCCGCGGGTCGCTCGACCCAGCTCTACCGCGCGCTCGTCCGCTCCTCCGAGGCGCTCAAGACTGTCGGCTTGCCCGACCGCCGCATCGTCGTCGTCGTCTCCGACGGGCACGACGAGGGCACCGCCTACACGCTGGACGACGCGATCGAGAAGGTGCGAGGCGCCGGGGCATCGGTCGTCGCGCTCGGGGTGACCAGCGGCGACCCAAAGTACCTCCTCAACCTGGAGCGCATGGCCGAGAAATCGAAGGGGCTGTTCCTGCGCGTCGAGCCGGACGCTTCCTGGAGCGAAAAGGTCGCGCTGGTGGCCCGGCACGTGCGTTCGCGCTTCCTCGTCCAATGGACCTCCGGCCTGCCGACCGATGGGGCCACCTCCAGGGTCCGCCTCGAGGTCTCCATGGGCGACGGCTCGGTGGGAGCGGACCTGGACGTGCCCGCTCCGCTCGTGGAGCCCCCGCTCCCCTGGTGGAAGACGCCCGGGGGCATGGGCGGCATCGCCGGCGGATTCTGCGTCCTCGGCGTCGCCCTCGCGTTGTTCGTGCGCGCCCGTCGGCGGCGGCGCGCGGAGATCGCGGCGCTCCAGGAAGAGCTGGAGCGCGAGCGCCAGCAACGTGCGGACGTCGAGAGGGGCATCGGCCAG
Organism: Vicinamibacteria bacterium; assembly: GCA_025994075.1. Lineage (GTDB taxonomy): Bacteria > Acidobacteriota > Vicinamibacteria > Fen-336 > Fen-336 > WYBL01. Next base: position 13,859 of record JAMQGV010000014.1, on the reverse strand, counting down.
GGGCTGGAGGAGGTGAAGGGCAAGCTCCAGGACCTGGATCGGCCCGGGCAGACGCCCGGCGCGGCGCCAGCCGAGGCCCCGCACGCCAAGCGCCGCACCGTGTTCGTGAGTGGCGCCCAGCCGGCTCCGAGCCGGGTGCCCCCGCCGCCGTACGCCTCCGCGCTGCTGGAAGTCCAGAACGGTCCGCTGGCGGGTTCAAAGCTGCCGCTGCCCCCGGGACGCTGCACGCTGGGTCGCGACGACGTCAACCAGGTCGTGGTCCTCGACGAGAAGGCCTCGTCGCAGCACGCGGCCATCGTATTCGACGGCGGACGCTGTGTGCTCGAGGACGTGGGCAGCACCAACGGAACTTTCGTCGACGAGCAACGCCTCTCCGGCGCCTGGGTGCTCGCCGACGGCGAACGCGTGCGGATGGGGGGCACGACGTTCGTGTTCCGGGGCCAGTAGGGTCGCCCGGTGGCGGTCCCGCTGCTCTACCACAACGCGAGCGACAAGGGCCGCGTCCGTCAGGTCAACGAGGACGCGTTCGGCGCGTTTCAGGCCGGCGAGCGCCGACTCTTCGTCGTTGCGGACGGCATGGGCGGCGAGAAGGGCGGCCAGGTGGCGAGCACGTCCGCTGTGGCCGCCGTCCGCGAGGTGTTCGAGGCGCACCCGGACGCCGCTCCGCCAGCCCTCCTGCAGGCGTGTGTCGCTCACGCCAACGAGGCGTGCCTGGCGGTCCAACGGCAGGACCCCGAGCTCTCCCAGATGGGCACCACGCTCGAACTGCTGCTGGTGGAGGGCGACCTCGCGTGGTGGGCCCACGTCGGGGACAGCCGGATCTATCGCGTCACCGACGGGCGCGCGCGGCAGGAGACGCGCGACCACACGCGCATCCAGCAGATGCTCCAGGACGGCCTGATCAGCGCGGAGGATGCGGCTGACCACCCTCAGCGCAACGTCCTCAGCCGGGTCGTCGGACGCGAGCGGGAGTGTGTCCCCGACGTCACCGAGCAGCCGATCGCCCTCAAGGAGGGCGACGCCTTTCTGATGTGCTCGGACGGCCTGACGGACCTCGTGACCGACGAGGAGATCGCTTCCACCGTCGGCCGCACCGACCCCGGCCGCGGCTGCAAGAAGCTCATTGACCTGGCCATCGCGCGCGGCGCCCCGGACAACGTCACCGTCCAGATCGTCTACAAGGGCAAGCCCCTGTCCGCCTGGCAACGCTGGCGCACCCAGGCCCCGGACCCGGGCCGCCGACGCCGTACCTCGCGGGTCCACTACGTCGTCGCAGGACTGGCAGTGGTCGTGGCAGCCCTGCTCGCGGGCTTCGGCCTCGGACGGCTGTACAACCAGCCGCCCGAATCGCTGGTTGAAGGTGCCAAGGCGTCGCAGGCAACAGGCCCCTTGCCGATCACCCCGCCGATTGCCGGGCAGGAGAAGGCAGCCGCTGCAGAGTCCCCAGGCATCTTGTCACCGAAACTCCCAGCAGTACCCGCCGCTGGCGTCGCAGGCTCCCTTGCGACGCCTGCGGCGACGCCCGGAGTCCCGGTCGTGAAAGTGGCGGTCACCAAGACCGCCCTGCCCGAGCCGTGCACCATCGACGGCTTCGACGGGGCCAGTTCCTTTATCGGCCCGGCCCTCAAGCAAAGATGCCTTGCGCCAGTTGCCGAGTATCTCAAGGCCGCACCTGGGTATCGAGTGATACTTGAGTGTTTCGCGCTCTCGAGAGAATACGAAAAGGACAAAGCCGGCCGACGAATCGACAAGACGGGCAAGGACGGGAAGGCCGTAGCCTTGGAGCGGTGCCAAGCCGCCGCAGATGCCCTCGTCGAGTTGGGGCTCGAACCGACGGTAGACGTCCGGAAGTCTCCAAAGGTGGACCGCGACCAGAAGATCGTGGTCACCGTCGAGCCGACCACCGCGACGCGGGTCCGCTGACCCGCCGTGCCGATCATCGGACGGGAGCCGCCTTGCGAAATCGTGATCCGGGCGCCACAGGTGTCGGCTCGCCACGCGGAGATCCGTCACCTCGGGGGCGAGTGGTTCGAGGTCGTCGACCTCGGCAGCAGCAACGGCACCTGGGTCAACGGCCAGCGGGTCCAGAGCGCCCGCGTGCGCGCGACGGATCAGGTACGCCTCGGGCCCGTCCCCTTCAATCTCGCGGCGCTCGGCCACCTCGTCGGGGGCTCCGCCGACTTGGCGCCGGGAGTTCCCCCTCCTCCCCAGCAAGTCCCGGCCGGCCCCATCGTGGGCCGCATCGGCCCCTACGAGGCGATGCGTCAGATCGGCGAGGGCGGCATGGGCGCCGTCTTCCTGGGCCGCGACGGGCGCAGCGGACGCCCGGTGGCGATCAAGGTTCTCCACCCCCAGTTCCGGCGCGACCCACACGTGGTCGAGCGTTTCGAGGCAGAAGCGCGCATCCAGGCGGCCCTCGACCATCGCAACATCGTGAAGGTGCTCGACCTGGTCTCCGCGGCCGACACCACCGCCATGGTCCTGGAGTACGTCGCCGGCGAGTCGCTCGAGGGCATGGCCTTGCGCGCCCAGCCCCTGCCGCTGGCCCGCGTCGGCCGCCTGTTCGACCAGGTGCTGGCCGCGATGGCGTACGCCCACGCGCGGGGCCTGGTGCACCGCGACCTCAAACCCTCCAACATCCTCGTCGAGCCGGCCGCGGAGGGCGAACAGGCCCGCGTCCTCGACTTCGGCGTGGCCAAGATCCTGGGCAGCCAGAAGGCCCGCACGGCGACTGGGGCCCGCATGGGCACCATCGCCTACATGTCCCCCGAGCACCTGCGCAGTCCCAAGGACGTCGATCCCCGCTCGGACATCTACTCGCTGGGCGTCGTCCTCTACGAACTACTGACCGGCCGCGTCCCCTTCGACGCCGGCAGCGAGTACGAGCTGATGCGCCGGATCATCGACGAGCCGCCCGATCTCGGTGCGCTCCCCGCCAGTGTCCCGGCCGGCCTCCGCGCCCTCGTCGGCCGCGCCCTCGAGAAGGCCGCCGAGCGTCGGTTCCAGAGTTGCGACGAGATGCGCGCCGCCCTGCGCGCGGCCCTCCCGGCCTCCTACTTCTCCATGGCCGCTGGCGTCGCCCTGCCTGCACCGCCACCGTTCGCGGTTCCCGCAGCGAGCCAACCGGACTCTGGCCAGACGCTGCACATCTCGGCCTCCGACCTGGAGCCGACACCGCCCCCTTCGGCAACGCCCCCGCTCGCCCGGATCGTCGTGGCCACCGTGGCCTGGCTCCTCCTGATGCTCTTCCTCTACGCCGCCTCCAGCGGACGGTGAGTCCGCGCCACTCGAATCAGCTCGGCCGCCGTCAGGTTAACCGCACGATCGAAGGGCCACGAGAAGCAGCGCACCCACGGCGATGAAGCACGTGAGCATGACCCCACCCAGCATTGCGCGAGTTCCGGCCTCGAACACCGCCGAGAGGGGGTCACCGGAGGCTCTCGTGCTCGCGCGGGTCCCTACCGCCTCGAACCCGTCAGCCCCAGAACCGGGAGGCTGGAGCGGAGCGACGGCCTCCTTTGCGAATGATCGACTGGGGGCCGCACAAGATGTGCGCGTTGCACGACGAGTCGCGGGCAGATGGTCAAGCGCGCCTCGGAACCCCTCACAGGTCTGCGGCCGCCGCGACGGGTCTTTCTCCAGGGCGCTCAGGGCCAGGGGCCCCGAGCGGAGCGGGGACCTTCGGGTCGCTGATCGGCGCGCATGGCTGCTCGACGATGGCGCGCATGAGGTCGTACTCGCAGTCGGCGTCGAACGGAACGCGGCTCGTCAGTAGCTCGTACAGCGAGTACATGTCGCTCCGGGAGTCCACCCCCTTCGGGCTCTGCACGTGCTCCGGGGACATGTACGCCAGCGTCTCCATCTTCGCCCCCGTCGCCGTCCGCACCTTCTCCGAACCCAGGATCTTCGCGATCCCGAAGTCCGTCACTTTCGCGTACTCCTGGCCCTCCAGGTGCTGGATCAGGATGTTGGAGGGCTTGATGTCCCGGTGCACCAGACCGCTCGACCACTCCGGGGTCGGGCCGGAACTGGTCGTGCAGGACCTTGATCGCCACCTCGCGGTCGAACTTTGGGTCCCGGCCCCCGGACGCCCGGGCCGGCACGCGGACGCGGAGGTGGCGCGCTCGCGACGGCAGCCGGGCTGATCGACTGGCGCCGCGACTCCGGCCGTGGAGCGCCCCCGCGCTCCGCTCCGCCTTCCGGGCACAACGAAAGCCGTTGTTGTCGTTGCTCTTCGACGGGTGGTTCCTGTTGCAGTTCGAGGCACGCAGGCTCCTCGGATCGTTGTTCCAGGACCCGCCGCGAAGAACGTCAGGCACCGGCCCGCCGCCAGGTCACGTTGGCGAACAACTGCGAGGTCTGGTTGCCGAGCGGAAGCCCGCGGCGGCGCTCGTGGGGAGAGAACATGTCGTCGCGCGGCAAGTAGCCGACGGCGTCTTCCTGCGGGTTGGAAGCGTCGATGAACCCTGCCACCAGGGCCAGCGTCGGCCAGTTTGACCATCCGCGCCTGCAGCGACTTCGGGATTTCGTGGTCGATCGAGGCGAAGTACCGGCGCACGTTGCACTTGAGCCTGAATCGACGGCGCGACAGGGAACAAGCAAGAGGATCACGGCGCGTCCCAGGCACAACGGAAGCCGCGGTTGACGTCGAGGCCCGACGGGAGGACCCTATCGCGGAACGAGGCTCGCAGCTTCCCGGGATCGTCGGCCCAGGACCCACCGCGCAGAACGTACTTCGAGGAATCGTATCGGCTCGAAGTCCACTCCCAGACGTTCCCTGACATGTCGTGCAGACCGTACCCGTTCGCCGCGAAGCCCCCCACGGGAGACGTCCTGCTCCATCGGTCGCGCCCGCCCGTGCCCGAGTAGTTCGCGTCGTCGGGCGAGATCGAGTTCCCCCACGGGTACTTCGACCCCTCTCGCCCGCCCCGGGCCGCTCGCTCCCACTCCTCCTCCGTCGGCAGTCGCCCGCCCTGAGACTCGCAGTGCGCCTTGGCCTCGTTCCACGTCACGTTCACCACAGGATGGTCGTCTCCGTTCGTGTTCCCGGAAGGAGGGGAGCCGTACGACCGGTACGCCCCGACGGTCACTTCCGTCGTACCCATCCAGAAGTCCCGCAGGATCGTCACCGTCTTTCGCGTCTCGTCCGAGTCGCACTCGGTGTCCCCCGACACGCAGCCCATCTGGAACGTTCCCGCAGGAATCCGCACGTAGCCCATCCCACCGCGGCTCGAAGCGGAGGGGCCCGAACGCTCGCCCTCCTCCTCGGCCTGCCGAAGTCGCTCCGCTTCGAGCGCCTGCCGCGCCGCGCGGGCCTGCTGCACAGCCGCTTCGGAACGGCGGCGTTCCTCCGCGATCGCCCGGGCCCTGTCCTCCTCCGCACGACGTCGCTCCTGCTCCACCTGGCGCTGCGCTTCGGCCTGCAGCCGGACCCGCTCGGCTTCCGCCGCCTGGCGCGGCTGCACCACAAGCACCAGGGCCACCGCGACAACCACCGTGGCGATGGCCGCTCCCCACGCGACTCCTGCCGACAGACCCGACGGCGATGCGCCAGGGATCGGCTCCGTGGGCGGCCGGGGCGGCGGCGGGGAGGGAGCTGCTGCCGCCACCCGAACACCCGGGCTCGCAACCCCAGGTGCGTGCCCGGGCACCCCGCGCAGCGCCTCGGCCATCTCCTCGCACGAGCCGAACCGCGCACCGGGCGTCTTCGCCATCGCCCGCGCCAGCACCGGCCGCAGCCACGCCGGAACCCGGCCGTCGAGCGCCGCCTCCACGGGCTGCTCCACGATCAGGCGCATCAGCGCGTACTCGCTGTCGGCGTCGAACGGAACGCGGCCCGTCAGCATCTCGCACAGCACGACGCCGAGCGAGTAGATGTCGCTCCGGGAGTCCACCCCCTTCGGGCTCTGCACGTGCTCCGGGGACATGTACGCCAGCGTCCCCATCTTCGCCCCCGTCGCCGTCCGCACCTTCTCCGAACCCAGGATCTTCGCGATCCCGAAGTCCGTCACCTTCGCGTACTCCTGGCCCTCCAGGTGCTGGATCAGGATGTTGGAGGGCTTGATGTCCCGGTGCACCAGGCCCCGCTTGTGCGCGAATGCCATCGCGGACAGCACCTGGTCCATCAGCCGCACCGCCCGGTCCACGGCCAGCGGTCCACGCGCCGCCCGGATCACCTCGTCCAGCGGCTGCCCCTCCACCCGCTCCATCACCATCGCGAGGTGATGGTCGTCGGCCACGAAGTCCAGCACCGACACGATGTGCGGGTGGTTCAGCTTGGCCTGGATCACCGCCTCGCTCTTGAACCGCTCGACCACTCCGGGATCCCGCCGGAACTGGTCGTGCAGGACCTTGATCGCCACCTCCCGGTCGAATCGCGGGTCGCGGCCCCGATAAACCGCTCCCATCCCGCCCTCACCGAGGAGGCCGAGCACCTCGTAGCTACCGATCCTGTCCGGCACCATCACTCCTCTCGTCCGGCCACGTTCGCCGTCGGCTGCCGCGCACCTTCGACGCCGGGGCGGGGGCGTCAGAACAGCATGTAGATGAACGGCGCGAAGGCGCTGCCGCCCCTGCTCAGCGCGACGAGAACGAACACGAGGCCTCCCAGACAGAGGAACTGGGGCAACAACACGGCGAGCGCAGCGCGCCACCGCGTGATCTCGTGGCACTCGCTGTAGCCTGCGACCTTCATCGCGGGCCAGGCCACCAGGCCAAAGGCCGCGCCGACGAACGGCACGAACGTGGCGCAGTTGACCGAAGTCGAGTAGGCGCCGACCCTCAGCGTGGTCGCCAAATCGCCGCGACCGCCCACCACCACAAGGGCAACGTGGTCGACCAGCGCCATCAGGAAGAACCCGATCCCCGAGACGACAGAGGCAATGACCGCCGCCAACACCATGGTCACGGGCGCCTGGGTCAGGCTCGTCCTCGGCGTCGGGACGACCGTGAGCCCCAGCATGTCGTGGACGACCGCCAGCGGTGCGACGAGTGCCGGCAGGAGGAAAACGAAGACGAGCGGAATGTCCTGGTCCCGGCCGGCATGGACGCATCGGAAGAAATGCGCCGGGTTCCGGAAGAGACCCAGCACGCTGCCAGCGATGGCCGGCGGCAGACCGATCCGGGTTCGCTGTTGCCAGGCTGTCAGTTCGAGCGGACCGCGGTGGAGATTCAGGACGACGATCGCCCACGCGAGGCCCCCGAACAGGCCCGCGACGGGGATCAGTGCCAGGAGTTCGCGGCCGCCGAAGCCGCTCATTGGTAGACCGACCGTGAGAACTGACGATCGACGACGGCCTCAGCGAACTGCGATCGCTCGCCCATTCTGCCCCCCCGTGCGGTGCGCCTCACCCGTGCTGTGTCACCTGCGAGCAATCCTCAGGCCAGACAGGTCATGGCGGGCAGTCGTCCGCATCTCCGGGGACGGCATCGCTCGGCTTGGCCCAAGCCTCCCGGCTGATTGATGCCGCCCGGCGGGGCCGGCGGACCCGATGGCTGGTGGCACGGTCCTCGCTAGTCAGCGGTCGGCTGCTTTCGACACACGGGTGAGGCGGAGGGCTCCAGTGCAAGTCGCGGCGAAAGCCTGAGCGTGGGCGACAACGTGAGAGATCCAGGCGGCGCCCGAGCTTGTGGCCTGACAACTTGCTGGTCGGCTTTCACGAAGATTCTTGGCGTGCCTGCCGCTCATCGGTGGGGCGTTCGGGGGACGAGGGGATGCTCCGGCTGATCGTGCGGCACGACGGACAGCTCTATCACGTCGCTGCGCCGGAGGGGTCGGCGATCCTGGGGTCGGCTCCTGGCAGCGACATTCACCTCCCGCTGCCCGGAGTGTCGCGACGGCACGCATCGGTCGAACCATCGGCACACGGACTCCGCCTGCGGGACCTGGGCTCCAAGAACGGTCTGGTCATGGCCGGTGTCCGGCTGACCGGCCTCGAGTTGCGACGGGGCGACCGAGTCTTCATCGGACGGGCCGAGGTGACGCTCGAGGAGGTCGCACGGGAGGACGGGGAGGTGTCGGTCGCCCTGTCGCGGCCCCGGCCAGTACGGGTGCTCCGCGACAGCTCGACGGAGCCCGAACGGGCGAGCCTCCTGGCGGGTGCCCCTGCTCGTCTGGTGCAGTTGATCAGCGAGTTTGCGGCGCGGCGCACCACCGATCCGCGGGCCGCCGGAGCCGTGCTTCTGGAGGCTTCCCTTGAGGTGCTCGGGGCACGACACCTGTTCTTCGTGAACTCGGTCGACGGCCGTGCCGAGACGGGGCGGGTTCTCGGCCGGCCCGCCTCTCCGCGCCTGATCGAGGCCGCGGGTCAGCAGGCGGTCGGACTACCCGCGGGGAGTACGAAGCTCTGCCGCCTGGCCGGACACCCGGACGTATTCCTGCGCTCCGGGCAGCGCTCCGCGAAAGACCTGGCCGCAGCGATCATCCTGGATCCGGCGCCCGCCTTCCTCGAGGCCTGGCAAGAGGACTTGCTGGACTTGTTGTTGCAGACGATCTCGGGGGAGCGAAGCGCCGGTGAAGGCGCGGCGGGCGACCCGCTGGTCTATCCACGAGGTTTCGTTCCGACCCGCTCGCCGGCCATGGGTCGCCTGCTTGCGGACCTGCGTGCGGCTGTGGCGAGTTCTCTCGATGTCCTACTGCTCGGCGAGACGGGGACCGGCAAGGAGTTCCTGGCCGAGATCGTCCACGGCTCGGGGCCCTCCCGCCCCGGCCCCTTCGTCCCGATCAACTGCGCCGCGATCCCCTCCGAGCTGCTGGAAGCCGAGTTGTTCGGCGTGAAACCACGGGTCGCCACGGGCGTCGACGCGCGCCCGGGGCTGCTCGTGCGGGCGCGCGGCGGTTGTGTCTTCCTTGACGAGATCGGCGACATGCCGCTGGCACTCCAGGCCAAGCTGCTCCGCGCGCTGGAAGAGCGCGAGGTGTGGCCGCTGGGGGGACACCAGCCGGAACCGATCCAGGTGCGCATCGTCAGCTCGACCAACCGGGATCTGCCAGCACTGGTCCGCCAGGGACAGTTCCGGGCAGACCTCTACTACCGGCTACGCGGACTGGAACTCCAGGTCCCGCCGCTCCGACAGCGGCCCGAAGACATCGCCGAACTCGCCAGCCACTTCGCGGCGCGCGCGGCACAGGCCTACAACAAGGACGTCGGTGGGATCTCCGGCCGCGCACTGGACCTGCTACTCGCCCATGACTGGCCCGGGAACATCCGCGAGTTGAAGGCGGCCATCGATCGCGCGGTCCTGCTTTGTCCCAACGGGGGCGTGCTCAGCTCCGCGGAGTTCGAGCCGACTCTCGCCAGCCGCGAGCCGAAGTCGGCCGACGCCCGGATGACAGGTGTCGATTCCACCCTGCGCTCCGCCATGCCCGACCCGCAGGCCGACCTGCCCCGAGACCTGGGTGGCGAGGTGAAGGCTCTGGAACGGCGCGTCATCATCGATGCTCTCGCCCGCTTCGACGGCAACAAGTCCAGGGCCGCGCGGTACCTGGGGATCACCCGGAACGGACTTGCGTTGAAGATGCGCCGTCTGGGTCTGTCCTTCCAACGGGACGCACCGGACATGTGAGGAGCGCCCGGGCCCAGGTTCGCGCTGCCACGCATGGCATGACCTCCTTCCGCTGACCGAGCGCCCAACACGAAGGCCTGCCCGGGCGCAGTTCGTGCGACGATTCGGTCCGAATCGCCTGCCATGAGCCAGCCCACCCGCCACATTTCCCGGGCATCGGGCCGAGACACGACCAGCGTCACGCCAGAGCAACTCGACGCCGGGCTTCCTGCCGCGCTGACAGCCGGCGTACTCCTCGGCGGTCGCTATCGCATCGATGCTGTGCTCGGGCGCGGTGGGTATGCCGTCGTGTACCGGGCCGTCGACCAGACGACCGGCGAGCGGGTCGCGCTGAAGGTGCTGCGGGCCGACCGGGCGAGCGGCGTGGCCGTGCGGCGGTTGCAGCGGGAGGCCGAGAGTGCCGGGGCCGTGCGGCATCCCAACGTCGTGCGGGTGCTCGATCACGGGGTCGCGGCCGAGGGGGCGTTCCTCGCGATGGAGCTGGTCGCCGGGGAGACGCTGCGCGAGCGGATCGCGCGGGGGGCGTTGCCCGTCGACGAGGCCGTGCGGGTGGCGTCGGGGATCGGAGCGGCGCTCGAGGCTTTGCACGAGATGGGGCTCGTGCATCGGGACCTGAAGCCGTCGAACGTGCTGCTCGGCGCCGACGGCAGCGTGCGGGTCGCGGACCTGGGGCTCGTCACCGCGCTCGATCCCGAGGACGAGACGCGGGCGACGCGGGCGGACGGGCTGGTGGGGACGCTCGAGTACCTCTCGCCCGAGCAGGCGCTGGGGCAGGAAGTGGACGGGCGCAGCGATCTCTACTCGCTGGGCGTGGTGCTGTTCGAGATGCTGGCGGGGCAGTTGCCGTTCTCGGCGAAGTCGTCGCTGGGGTCGGTGCTGGCGCGAGTGACCACGGAAGCGGCGCGGCTCTCCGACTCGCGGCCGGACGCGCCGGCGTGGCTGGTCGGCGTCGTGCGCCGGCTGCTCCAGAAGGACCCGGCGCGGCGCTACGCGAGTGCCGCGGAGGTGCTCGGAGACCTGCAGGCTCGGCGGGGGCCAGTCGTCGCCGAGGCCGAGGTCGCAGAGGCTGAAGCGCGGTCGCGCGAAGGCTCGGCTCGCCGGCGGCGCGCGCGGCTCGGCGCGCTCGCCGCGGGGCTTGCGGTGCTGGCCGTCGCGGCCGGGCTCGGCCTCTCGAACGCGCGCGAGGCCGCGAGCCGCGCCGTCGACACGGTGCTGTTCTCGGCGCGCGTCGAAGGCGGCGTGCTGCGGGGCGTGAACCGCGCCGGCGACGTGCTGTGGACCCAGGCGTTCGACCAGCCCCTCGTCGACGCGACCTACGGACCCGGCTCTCAGTACGTGGGCCGGATGCTGCTGGTCCGGCCCGGCCCGGCCGGCGAGAACGAGGTCTGGATCGTCGTGCCCGACAGCGCGGGCAAGAAGAGCGACCTGCGCGTCTACGACGCCCGGGGCCAGCTCCGGCTGCGGCGCGAGGGCGGGCGGCCGGCGGACTTCGGGGGCACCCGCTACGAGACCTTCGTGGCGGCGCGGCTCCACTCCTTCCCCGACACCGCGGGGCGAGCGCGGGTGTTCCTGCAATCCAACCACCGTTCGTGGTTCCCGGCCGTGCTCGAGGAGCTGGACGCCCAGGGCCGCACCGTCGGCGACTTCTGGACGGCCGGCCAGATCGTCGACGCGGCCTTCGTCCAATTCCGCGGGCGGCCGACGATCGCGCTGTTCGGCTATCACAACGACACCCGCAGCGGCGCGCTCGCCCTGCTCGACCCCCAACGACCTTACGGCCGCACGCCCGTCGAGCAGGACGCCTATCGCTGTCGGGACTGCGGCGACGCGGACCCGATGGAGATGCTGATCTTCCCCCGCTCCGACGCGCTGGCGGCGCACAACGAGACGGGCGCGGCGGGCGCGACCATGGTCCACGAGGAAGAAGATGGCGGGCTGGCCCTCGTCACCACCCACGGCCACTTCGCCTCGCCCACGAGCGGCCTGATCTCCGCCGACGTCCACTACTCGCTCGACGCCGCGCTGCGCGTCAGGAGCCTCACCCCGGCCGCCAGCTTCCGCGAGTTGCACCGTCGGCTGTTCGAGGCGGGCCGGATCGGTCACCGCTTCGGGCCGGCCGACGAGCGCGCCCTGCGCCGCGTTCGCCGCTGGGACGGCCGCCGCTTCGTGGAACTGGAGCCCGCCCCGGCGCGCTGAGCGCCCCCGCCGCCGCTAACGGTAGGCGACGCAGTCCTGGCAGGGAGTGCCGGTCACGTCCTTGCGCAGGTGGGCGGCACGGAGCTCCTGGAAGGGCAGGCTGTTCCAGCCCTCCTGGAACGGCACCTGCGTCAGGTCGGCCATCACCCAGCGCTGGTCGGCGTCGAAGCAGCAGGCCGAGAGCTTGCCGGCAGCGGTGATGTGGCCCTCGGTGAAGGCCGACCAGCACGGCAGCGGCTCGCGCAGGTTGCCGAGACGGCCCTGGTTGCCGGCGATCGGACGGTAGCCGAGCTCGGCCTCGCGCTTGGACGCGAGGCTGCCCATCGAATAGAGCGGCAGCCAGTAGTGCTGGTCGACGTGGGGCGCGAACTCGGCGACCAGCGCCTCCATCCGCACCTGCTGCTCGCCGTCGTAGGCGATCGACGACGCGTAGAGGCCGCAGCGGTGGCCGGTGCGCGCCTGCACCTCGTCTCGCACGCGGCGCGCGGCCTTCAGGTGCTCGAGCGAGCGCTTCCAGGACTCCTGGCGCACGCCCGCGATCTCCTCGAACTGGGTCGCGTCGGCGTAGTTGAGGCTCCACTTCAGCGAGTCGAGGCCCGCCTCCATGCACGCCTGCACGTTCGCGGGCGTCGCCAGCGAGCCGTTCGTCGTGAGGAACAGGTACGGGAAGCCGACCTCGCGCTTGGCGTAGCGGATCGCGTCCACCAGCAGCTCGGGCGCCATGAACGACTCGCCGAGGAAGAACATGCCCAGCTCCTCGACGCCGGCCGCGCGCATCTCGCGGGCCAGGCGCTGGAACAGGCCGAGGTCCATGTCGTGCTTGGGCTGCGACTCGCGGGTGCGCAGCGCGCAGAAGCCGCAGCGGTAGTTGCAGCGGCCGGTCAGCTCGACCTTGACGCTCTTCGGAGCCGGCGGCGCCGCCAGCAGGCGTTCGGCGGGGATGCCGGTGATCGCGTCGATGCGGGCGGTGATCGTCTCGGCCAAGGCGGGTCCCTCCTCGAGGACGGTGCGACGAGCGCCGCCCGCGCAAAGTGTGCGGCGCACCGGTCGTCCGGTCCGCACATCCCCGTCAGGCCCCGCTCGACACCCCGCCTTCTGCACTTTCCACGCCAGAAGCCGTTGCGACTGGATCGGAGGGCGAACGGTGAGAAGATCGCGCACCGACTTCCATGAGCCCGGGCCACATCACCGCCGTCGCGCGACACGATACGGACACGGTCACCCCCGCGGATCTCGCGGGAGAACCCGCGCCGGTCCTGCCCGCGGGCACGCTCGTCGGCGGGCGCTACCGGACGCTCGACGTGCTCGGGTCAGGCGGCTACGCGGTGGTGTACCGGGCGCGCGACGAGTCGTCGGACCGGGAGGTCGCGCTCAAGGTGCTGCGCTCCGATCGCCTGTCGCCGGTGGCGGCGCGGCGGCTGCAGCGCGAGGCGCAGGGCGCCGCGACGGCGCAGCACCCGGCGCTGATCCCCGTCCACGACCACGGCACCGCGCCCGAGGGCCCGTACCTGGCGATGGAGCTGGTCGCGGGCGAGACGCTGCGCGACCGCCTCAGGCGCGGTCCTCTCGCGCTCGCGGCGGCGGTCTCGATCGCCACGACGGTCGCCGAGGCGTTGCAGGCGCTGCACGCGGCCGGCCTCGTCCACCGCGACCTGAAGCCTTCCAACATCCTGCTCGGCGCCGACGGTCGGGTGCGGGTCGGCGATCTCGGCCTGGTGACGGCGCTGGCGGCCGAGTCCGAGACCCAGGTGACGCGGGCGAGCGGCCTGGTCGGCACCATGGAGTACCTCTCGCCCGAGCAGGCGCTGGGGCTCGAGGTCGACGGGCGCAGCGATCTCTACGGCCTCGGCCTGGTGCTGTTCGAGATGCTCGCGGGCCGCGCGCCTTTCGCCTCGCGCTCCTCGCTCGGCTCCGTGCTCGCGCGCGTGACCGAAGAACCGGCGTCGCTCGCCGCCGCCCGGCCCGACGCGCCCGCGTGGATCGTCGCCGTCGTCCGCCGGCTGCTGGAGCGCGAGCCGGCGCAGCGCTACGCCTCGGCGGCCGAGCTCGCGGACGACCTGCGCCACGCGCGGGCGACGCCAGGGCGATCCGAAGTGAAG
>JAMQGV010000013.1 GCA_025994075.1 Vicinamibacteria bacterium | reverse complement strand
GTTCTTGTGGGGGGGGGTCTTTTTTTTCCCCGGCGGGTGGGGGGGCGCGGTCTGCGGGGGCCCCCCCGCTCCTCGGGGGCTACGTCGGACAACGCAGCCTCCTCCGCCCCCGAACCCCCACTACCTGCGGTCGCGGCCCTGGAGCTTGGCGAGCAGGCGCAGGATCTCGATGTAGAGCCAGACCAGCGTCACCAGCAGGCCGAAGGCCGCGTACCACTCCATGTACTTCGGCGCGCGGCCGGCCGCGTTCTCGATGAAGTCGAAGTCCATCACGAGGTTGAGCGCGGCGATCGCGACCACGAACAGGCTGAAGCCGATGCCGACCATGCCGCTGCCGTGGATCAGCGGGATCTGGGTGCCGAAGAAGCCGAGCACGATCGACACCAGGTAGACGAGGCCGATCGCTCCGGTCGCGGCGAAGATGCCGAGCTTGAAGTTCTCGGTGGCGCGGATCAGGCCGGAGCGGTAGGCGAGCAGCAGCGCAGCCAGCGTGCCCATCGTGAGCCCCACCGCGTTGATCACGATCCCGGGATAGCGGGCCTCGTAGATCGCCGAGATCCCGCCGAGGAACAGGCCCTGGGCCGCCGCGTAGAGCGGGGTCGTGATCGGCGCCCAGGTCTTCTTGAAGACGGTGACCAGCGCCAGCACCAGGCCGCCGATCGCGCCGCCCATCACCGCCAGCGGCGTGGCGTCGCCGAGCCCGCCGTTCCACACGAACGCTGCGGCGAAGAGCAGGACCAGCAGCGAGATGCCGGTCTTGTGGACGGCGCCGTCGATCGTCATCGCCTCGCTGCCGAAGGCGACGCCGGCGGAGCGGAAGGCGTTGTCGGAGAGGGCGGGGTTGGCCGAACGCATCATGGGCGGACTCCTCGTGCCCGCGGGGAAGCCGAACGCGGGGATCGCTTCGATTATAGGGAGCGATTTGCTAGCGTTGCCGGCCCATGTCGACAGAGCCCGCCCCGAGCGCCGCCGGCGCTCCGCCTCTCGCCTGTCCCGCCTGCAGCAGCGAGGAGATCCCGCTGCTGCCGGGGCGCACGCTGGAAGCGGGGGTGGCGGCCGTCGCCATCGCCAACGCCCGCGGCTGGCACCCCGACCAGCCGTTGTGCCTCGAGTGCGTGCAGCGTTTCGCCGACGCGCTCGCAGTGCTCCGGCGGCGCCCCGACTGGCGGGGCGTGCCGATCCTGCCCACCCCGCTGCGGCTCGGCGCCGACCCGGGACTGACGGGCGCGGGCGTGACGATCGCGTTCCTCGACTCCGGCTTCTACGCCCACCCCGACCTCGGCGAGCGGATCGTGCGCTACGTCGACGTCACGCGCCCCGGCGCTCGCCGCGAAGAGCTGCGGCGACCGGACGTCTCGAGCTGGCACGGGATGATGACCTCGGTCGTCGCCTGCGGGGACGGCCACCTCTCGGACGGCGTCTACCGCGGCCTCGCCTCGCGCGCGAAGCTGGTCCTGGTCAAGGTCGGCAGCGCGAAGCGGATCGCCCATGACGACATCCGCAAGGGCCTCGACTGGGTGATCCGCAACCGCAGGCGCTACGGCATCCGCGTCGTCAACGTCTCGTGCGGCGGCGACTACGAGGCCTCCTACCTGACGGACCCGCTCTCGCAGTCGGCGGAGCGCGCCGCGCGCGAGGGCCTGCTGGTCGTGGCCGCGGTCGGCAACGCCGGACTGCACCCGCGGCACCCGGTCGTGCCGCCCGCCTCGGCGCCGTCCGTGCTGGCGGTCGGCGGCCTCGACGACAAGAACCGCCGCGAGGCCGCGGGCTGGGACATGTACCACTCGAGCTACGGCCCGACGATCGACGGGCTGCAGAAGCCGGACCTGCTGGCGCCCGGGATCTGGGTGGCGGCGCCGATCCTGCCCGGGACCCCGACCGCGGATCAGGCCGCGCTGGTCGCCCGCCTGCAGGGCGCCCGCGAGGACGAGCTGAAGGCGATCCTGCGCGAGAACCCGGGCGTCGACGAGCAGCTCGACGCGGCGCTGGGGCTCGAGCCCTACCTGATCCGTCAGCTCGTCGAGATTCGCGCTCGCGACCAGAACGTGATCTCCGGGTCGTACAAGCACGTCGACGGCACCAGCTTCTCGGCGCCGATCGTGTCATCGCTGGCCGCCCAGCTCTTCGAGGCCTGCCCGGGCCTGACCGCGCGCGAGGCGCGGCAGGTGCTGGTCGAAACCTCCCGCCGCCTGCCCCACGTCCCGGTCGACCGCCAGGGCTTCGGCGTCGTCGACGCACGCCGCGCGGTCGAGGCCGGCCGGCAACGGCACGCCCCAAAAAACTGAGGGCGCCTTGGGAAGGCGCCCTCGGGGGTGCGTCGTGGATGATCCCCTCTTTAGGGGGGTAGGATTTTTTAGCGGGGTGTCGATCGAAATCGGATGGGATGTTCAGTAGGAGAGCGTCCCCGCCTTTGCTGTATGACGTCGCGATTATAGACGTAGCAAGCCGTGTGCCGGACGTAGTGTTTCTGTGAATTATTGTCAAAGCGCTGATTCTAAAGGGACTGAATCCGAACGCTGGTTCGGTATTCAGTAAATCCCGCGGGCCTCTGTCGCATGAATGCCACGGCCCTGCGGAAAAATTGCGACGGCCCGGGCGTTTCAGCGCGGGGGTCGGGCCGCCGGCCGGGTCGTCGCCCCTGCCGCCAGCGACGCGGCACAGGCGGCGCAGAGGAAGTCGTCGCCCGAGAGGATGTCGTAGATCTGCAGGCAGTCCGCGCACAGCAGCCGCTCGCAGACGTCGCACTGGAGGAAGCTGTCGTGCGAGACGGTGCGGTCGCCCTTGCGGTAGGCGAGAGCTTCGGGGCTGGCCGGCCGCTGGCACGCCTGGCAGGTCTGTGGAAGTTCGCTCATCGGGTGGAACCGGGTTCGGGACTGCGGATACTATCACCCACGGGGGAAGCCCTCGGCCCGGCGCCTTTGCCCGGGGCGATCATTGAGCGGCAAGTGCTTGACGAGAGAGGACAAAGGCCGATGAGGACGAGGATCGCGGCGCTGCTGGCGCTGGCCCTGGCGATGCCCGCCTGGGGCGACAAGAAGATCGACGACGCGGTCGCCAAGGCCGAGGAACAGCTCCAGAAGGGCAAGGTCGAGGACGCGCGGAAGACGCTCGACAAGCTCGTCTCGCAGAACCCGGGCAACCCGGAAGCCCTGCTCGCCATGGGCCGCTTCCAGCGCCGCACCGGCCAGGTCGCGGACGCGGCCGCCACCCTGAAGTCGGCCGCCGACGCGGCCGGCGCGGCGGCCCCGGCGGTGAAATCCGCCGTGTTCACGGCGCTCGCCGAGACGACGCTGCTGGTCGGCTCCGGCCAGGCGGCCCAGGGCTACGCCGACCAGGCGGTCGCGGCGGAAGCCAGCGCCGACGCCCTGGCGGCCCTGGCCCGCGCGCTGGTCCGCCGGCAGGACCCCGCGAAGGCGCTCGAGGCGGCCGACCGGGCCGTCGCCGCCAACGCGAACTCCGCCAACGCCCACGCCGCCCGCGGCCGGGCGCTGACGGCGGGCGGCAAGACCGCCGACGCGGTCGCCGCCTTCGACAAGGCGCTGGCGCTCGACGCGAAGTCGATCGAGGCGATGACGGGCCGCGCCGCCGCCCTGCTGGCGGCGGGCAAGGTCGCGGACGCGCTGGCCCAGGCCAAGGCGGCCGTGGCCGCCGACGCCAACGCGGCCGAGGCGCTGGCCGTCGAAGGCCTGGCGATCTACGCCTCGAACAAGAACTTCAACGAGGCGATCGCCCAGGCGCAGCAGGGCCGCTTCCTGCAGGAGAACAACCCCGACGTGCTGCTCGCCGTCGGCCGCATCTTCGCGGAGGACGGCAACCTCAACCAGGCCGTGCTCGCGTTCGAGCAGGCCGCGAAGATCGATCCCGGATTCGCGCCCGCCCAGGTCGCGGTGATCGACCTGCAGCTCCGGAAGGGCGAGACCGACGCGGCGCTCGCGGCCGCCCGCAAGCTGGTCGACGCCTCGCCCTCGAGCCCGGCGGCCAAGCTGCTGCTCGGCCGCGCGCTGGCCCGCAAGGGCGACTTCGCGGCGGCCGTGAAGCCGCTCTCCGAGGGCATCGCCTCCGCGCCCAACTCGCACGAGGCGCGCGGCATGCTCGGCATGGCCTACCAGTTCACCGGCCAGAACGACGAAGCGCTCGAGGAGTACAAGAAGGCCGTCGAGCTCGATCCGAAGAACGTCGTCTGGCGCACCAACCTGGGCCTCGTGCTCGGCGTGATGGGCCGCCACGAGGAGGGCGCCGCCGAGCTGCGCAAGGTGGTCGAGACGCCGGGCTACAAGGACGCCGCGGCGTGGGCCAACCTCGGCTGGATCTACCGCAACATGAGCCCGCGCAAGACCGAGGAGTCGGTCGCCGCGTACAAGAAGGCGCTCGAGCTCGATCCCAAGCTGGCGCAGGCCGCGCTCGGCATGGGCTGGGCGTACTCGTACCAGAAGTCGTACGACGACTCGATCGCCGCCTTCCAGAAGGCGGTCAGCCTCGACTCCAAGGTCGCGGGCGAGGCCTACAACGGCATCGGCTGGGCCTACGTCTTCAAGCGCGACGCGGCGCAGGCGCGGGCGGCGGCGGAGAAGGCCAAGGCCGCCGGCCGCAACGACACCCGGCTGTTCGAGAACCTCGACCGCCTCGACAAGGCGATGGCCAGCGGCACCGCGACGCTCAGCGAAGAAGAGCTGAAGCAGATGGAAGCCGAGCGGGCCAAGGCCGAGGAGATCGCGGACCTGCAGGAGAAGATCACCCGCGGCGGCCCGTCCGATCGCGCCAAGGCCGCGCGCGAGCTGGCCCGCAAGGCCGGGGGCGAGTCGGTCGACTGGCTGATCTACGCCCTCGTCAATGACAAGAGCTACACGGTGCGGATCGCCGCCGCCGACGCGCTCGGCTCGCTCGGCCGCGCCGGACGCAAGGCGCTGCCGCGGATCATGAACATCATCAACAACACGTTCGAGATCCCGGTCAACGCGACCCGCGCGGAGCTGGAGGAGGCCGGCGAGTACGCCGACCTGCAGCGCGCCTGCAAGCGCGCGCTCGAGCGCATGCAGTAGACCAGCGGGTTCCGGCGGACGGCTTCGACCTCCTCCGCCCCCCAACCCCCGGCCGTCGCGGCGGGAACGCCGCGGCGGCCGTTCGTCTTTCTGGACGCGGCGCTTCCTTCGCGGCCGGCGCCTCTCCACAATCGACGCATGCTCCGAACCGCGCTCGTCGTCGCCCTGCTCGCGTCCGCCCCTTCGCTCCACGCCCAGCACGCGGCTCCGACCCGCACCGAGGTGGCGTCCGGCGTGCACCTGTTCCAGACCGCGCCCTACGGCGAGGTCGGGCTCGACGGCAACTCGGTCGCGATCGTCGGCAGCGATGGCGTCCTCGTGTTCGACACCAACGGCACGCCGGCGGCAGCGCGCGCGGTGCTCGCGGAGATCCGCAAGCTGACCGACCGGCCCGTGCGCTACGTCGTCAACTCGCACTGGCACTGGGACCACTGGTACGGCACCGAGGTCTACCGCGAGGCGTTCCCCGGCGTGGTGGTGATCGCGCAGGAGCGCGGGCGGCGGATGATGGAGGGCCCGGCGATCGCCTTCAACAAGCCGGGCCTCGAGCGCGACCTGCCGGGCTACCTCGCCTCGCTCGAGCAGCGCGAGAAGGAGCTCCTGGCCCAGCAGCCGCCGCCCGAGGCGGCGCGGATGGCGCGGCTGCGCGAGCGGATCGCCACCGTGCGCTTCTTCCTCGAGCAGAAGAAGAACGTGAAGCACGTGCTGCCGGAGCTGACGTTCGAGAAGCGGATGACGCTGCACCTGGGCGACCGCGTGGTCGAGGTGCGCCACGAGGAGCGCGCGGTGACGCCGGGCGACGCCTACCTGTGGCTGCCGCGGGAGAAGGTGCTGGTCACCGGCGACCTGCTCGTCAACCCGGTCGGCTTCGCGCTCTCGTGCTACCCGAGCGGCTGGCTGCGCTCGCTGGAGGCGCTCGACGCGCTGGACGCCGCGACGATCGTGCCCGGCCACGGCGCGCCGCTGCGCGACGAGGCGCTGCTGCACGCGACGATAGAGGTGTTCCGCACCCTGCTCGCGCACGGGAAGGACGCGCGGGCGCGCGGCCTCGACGCCGACGCCGCGAAGGCCGAGATCCTGCCGAAGCTGGAGCCGCTGCGGAAGCGGATCGCGGGCGAGGACAAGGCGGCCTACGAGTCGTTCCCGACCTACCTCGTCGACTGGTACCTGCACCGCGTCTACGACGAGCTGGCCGGCCCCCTCACCGACGAGATCGCCCCGATCCCGGCTCGCTAGCGGCGCGCTTCGGCGTCGATCACGCGCCAGGTGGCGCGGGAGCGCCACTTCTCCACGAGGCGAACGTGGTTGGGGTGGGTCGCGTAGGCGGCGAGCGCGTCGAGGCCCGTCAGGCGCACGGTGAGCATCACGTCGTAGTCCTTGACGTGCGCCTCGCGGTCGTCGCGGGCCTTCTTTCCCGCGCTCACGGACAGCGCGCCGGGGATCGGGACGAGTTCGCGCAGGACGTCCTCGACCATCTCGTCGACCGCTGTAGCGGGCTCGCCGGGGTTCAGCCGGAAGAGCACGACGTGGTCGAGCACCGGCTTCGCGTCGGCGCCGACCAGGGCCAGTAGCTCGTCGACCTCCTTCGGCACGCCGGCCGATAGGATCTCGGGCTCGCCTTCCGTGATCAGCACCGTGTCCTCGACGCGGACGTGGATGCGCTTGTCGGGGATCTCGAGGATCGGCTCGACCGCGATCACCATGCCCGGGGCGAACGGCGCGTCGAGCGGACCCACGTCGTGGACGGCGAGGCCGACGTAGTGGCCGGCGCCCATCGGACGCTGGTCGCCGAAGCCCCACTTCTCGAAGACCCGCTTGCAGATCTCGGTGGTCTGGGCGCGGGTGGCGCCCGGCTTCATCGCGGCGATGATCGCCTTCTGCGCCTCGAGGCCCGCGCGATAGGCGCGCTCCTGCAGCTCGTCGAAGTGGCCCGACACGGGCCAGGTTCGGGTGATGTCCATGGTCAGGCCGCCGAGCGAGGCGCCGTAGTCCATCACCACCAGGTCGCCGCCCTCGAGCTTGCGGTCGTTGCGGTTGTAGTGCCAGGTGTTGACGTTCGCTCCGGAGCCGACGATCGCCGGGTAGGCGTCACCCTCCGAGCCGCCGAGGGCGAAGGCGTGGCGCGCCTCCGCCTCCAGCTCGTACTCGAAGCGCCCAGGGCGGGTCGCGGCGATCGCGCGGCGGATCCCCTCCGCCGAGAGCCGGCCGTTGCGGCGCAGCACCTCGATCTCGCGCGGGGTCTTGATCACGCGCAGGGCGTCGAGTTTCGGCGCCAGGTCGCGCAGCTCGTAGAACGGGTAGCGCTCGCGCAGCGTCTTCACCCGCCACTGGTCCTCCGAGAGCGCCGCCCCGAACCCGAAGGTCTGGCGTCGCGCCAGCATCAGCGCCTTGTCGCCGCGGCTCTCGTCGACCTCGTCGCGCTCGGAGAGCCGCACCCACAACGGCTGGGGCCCGCCTGCGCCGCGGCGGCGGGCCAGGAACTCCTCGAGCCCGGTCAGGGGCAGGAAGCCGGCAAAGCCGCGCGCCTTCGGGCCGTCCTTCTCGGCGAGCCAGTTGGCGCCGTCGACCCGCACCTGGCGCTCGTTCTGGGCAGGCAGGAACAGCCACGCCTCGCAGCGCCGCGGCTCGATCACGAGCGCCGCGTTCAGGTCCTCGTTGCCGGTCAGGTAGAAGAAGTCGTTGTCCTGGCGGAAGCGCGCGCCGGGCTGCGGCATCGTGGCGCCGAAGAGCAGCCCGAGTCCTTCGCCCATCGCGGCGCACAGCCGCGCGCGCCGCTCGGTGTACTCCTCGGGCGGGAAGCTCGCGCGCTGCGCGGCGGCGGGCAGCGCGCAAGCCAGCAGGACGGCGGCCAGGGGCAGGGGCGACGTGGAGCGCATGGGACCTCCGGGAGGACGCGGGCAGTAGAACGGACGGCTCGCGCGCGGTCAACTCCCGTACAATCGCCGCGGAGGCTTCCCCCGACATGACCCGGACCCTTGCCCTGGCGCTGGCGCTGTGCGCGCTCGCGCGGCCGGCCGCCGCGCAGGCCCCCGATGCGCGCGCCTTGTGGGCCACCCACTGCCAGACCTGCCACGGCCTGAAGGGCAAGGCGCCGATGCGCTACGCCGTCCAGGGCGTGCCGGACCTCAACGCGGCGGACTGGCAGTCGATGCGCACCGACAAGCAGATCCGGGCGCTGATCGCGGACGGGAGCAAGGGCACCCAGATGGAGGCGTTCAAGGCGAAGCTGAAGGCCGCGGAGATCGACGCGCTGGTCAAGCTGATCCGCGGGTTCGCCCCGAAGAAGTAGCGTCCACCGCGCTGGACGCGCTGCAAAACGATGTGGCCCGCGCGCTTCCCCGTTGCGTGCCCCGGGCGCCTGCTCCTAAGTTAGCGGCCGACTCACTTCCATTCGGGGGCCGTGCCGCGGGCGCCGCAAGGCGTCGGCGGGGAGGAGCACATCCATGAAGACGTCTCGACGGGCCGCGGCCCTGGCCCTCGCGCTCTGCGCGGTGCCCGCGGACGCGGAATCGCCGGCCGCGGGCCGCAGCGCGGACGCGCCCTGGCCGCAACTCTGGGGCCCGCGTGGCGACGGCAGCGCGACCGGCACCCGCCTCGCCGGCTCGGCCTCGCCTACGCTGCGCGAGGTGTGGCGGCGGCCGATCGGCAGCGCGTTCTCGGAGCTCACGATCGGCGGCGGCCGCGGCTACACGGGGCTCGCCGACGGCGGCAAGGACTACACCGTCGCGATCGACCTCGCCTCCGGCAAGGAGCTGTGGCGCACGCCGCTGGGCGAGACCTACAAGGGCCACGACGGCTCCCGCGACGGACCAGTCTCGACGCCCACGTTCCACCAGGGCCGCGTGTACATGGTCTCGGCGTACGGCGTGTTCCAGGCGCTCGACGCGACGACCGGCAAGGTCGCCTGGCAGCACGACCTGCAGAAGGACTTCGGCGCGCCCAAGCCGTTCTACGGCTTCGGCACCTCGGCGGTCGCGGTCGGCGACCGGGTCGTCGTCCAGGCCGGCGGCGAGAAGAACGGCCTGATCGCGTTCGACGCGAAGACGGGCGCGAAGGCCTGGAGCGTCTCGCACTCCGCGACCAGCGGCTACTCGACGCCCGTGCTGGCGACGATCCACGGCGTGCCCCAGATCGTCGTGCTGGCGAACGACAAGGTCTTCGCGGCGAGCCCGAAAGACGGCGCGCTGCTGTGGAGCGCCGCGCTGCCGCAGACCCAGGGCGAGTCGGCCAAGAGCCCGCTGGTGCTGCCTGACGGCCGCGTGCTGGCGGCGCAGTGGAACGAGACGACGGTCTACGACGTGAAGAAGGAGGGCGAGACGTGGACGGCGACGATGGGCCCGCGCACGCCGCTGCTGCGCAACACCTACAGCGCCACCGTGTACCACGACGGCCACCTGTACAGCTTCAACAACCAGAACCTGATCTGCCTCGACGCGAAGACGCTGGAGGCGAAGTGGCGGCAGCGGCTCTACGGCGGCTTCGTCACGCTGATCGACGGCCACCTGGTGACGCTCTCGGCGTCGTCGGGAATGCTGCACGTGGCCGCGGCTTCGCCGGCGGGCTACCAGGAGAAGGTGAAGGTCGCCGCGGTCAACGCCGGCGCGATGAACAGCACGGGCGTCTCGGCAGGCGGCGATCGCCTGTACGTGCGCAACGTGGAAGAACTGGTGGCGTTCGAGATCGGGGGTGGCAAGTGAGAAAGCTCGTGCGCCTGCGGGCGCTGCTCGGGGCCGCGGCGGTCGCGGCGAGCGTGCCGGCGTCCGGTGAGTGGCCGCAGCATCTCGGACCCACGGGGCTCGGCATCTCGCCCGCGAAGGGCGTGTTCGCGAAGGGACTGGCGCCGAAGGTCGCGTGGCGCGCCTCGCTGCAGACGGGCGACGGCGCGGTTGCAGTCGCCGGCGACCGGCTGTTCGCAATCGCGGTCGACGACGACGCGGACTACGCGGTCGCGCTCGACCTCACGGGCGGGAAGGAACTGTGGCGGGTCAAGCTCGACGCGCTCCCGCCCAACTCCGCGAACGTCGCGGGGCTGGTCACGCCGGCCGTGAGCGGCGGCAAGGTGGTGACCGTGTCGACCCACTGCCAGCTCCGCGCCCACGACGCCGCGACGGGCGCCGTGAGCTGGCACCGCGACCTCAAGGCCGACTTCGGTGTGCCGGCTCCGCGCGCCTGTACGGGCTCGCCGCTGATCGACGGCGGCCTCGTGCTCGCGACGCTGCCCGGCAAGGACGACGCGGGCTTCGGCGCCTTCGACCTGGCCACCGGCAAGACGGCCTGGGTCGCCGCGGGCAAGCTGCGCAGCCACTTCGGCCAGTCCAGCCTGGCGACGCTGGGCGGCGAGCGCGTCGTGCTCGTCAACCACGCCGTGCTGCCGCCGCCGCCAGCCGAAGGCCAGCGGCCCGCGCGTCCGCGCGGCGGCGTCACGGCACTCCGGGTCAAGGACGGCGCGGTCGTGCTGAGCCACACCCTCGAGGAGGGCTTCGGCTGGGCCGCCCCGCTGCTGCTCACCGCGGATCGCCTCGCCTACTTCACGTTCAACGAGCTGCAGCTGTTCCAGCTCTCGCGCGAGGGCGCCGGCTGGAAGGTCGCGCCGGCCTGGTCGACGACCGCTGTCGCCGAGGGTCACAACCCGCCGTTCGTGCAGGACGGCGTGCTCTACGGCGTGCGCGACGACGATCTGACCGCGCTCGACTTCGCGACAGGCCAGGTACTGTGGAAGCACAAGATGTACTTCGGCGCGGCCTTCGCGCTCGACGGCCACCTGGCGCTGGTGCCGCGCACCGCGGGCCTGCTCCAGCTCGGCAAGGCCACCCGCACGGGCTTCGAGGAGAAGGGCCGCCTCGAGGTGCTGGCCCGCGGGCCGGCGCTCGGCGGCACCCCCGTCTTCGCGAACGGCCTGCTGCTGCTCAAGAACGACGAGGAGGTCGCCGCCGTCCGCCTCAACTGATCCGGCCCGTTCCGCCGCCCTGCCGCTGTGTGCGACCGATCACGTTGTGCGTCGGCTCACGGCAGGGCGGCGCTGGCGGCCCTAGGTTCGGGATCAGGAGGTGCTGCATGCGAGTGACCCTTCTTGCCCTCGTGAGCCTGGGCCTGCTCTCTTCGGCTCCGACCGCCGCGGCCGATCTGCTGGGTGTGCGCACCGGCGTCTACACGAGCGCCGAGAAGCCGTTCCTCGGAGCGGAACTTCTGGTGCCGCTCTCCCGCGCGGTGTTCCTCAACCCCAACGTCGAGTACGTCTTCACCGAAGGCCGTACCTACATGACGTTCAACGCCGACTTCCACTACGACTTCCCCACCCGCAGCCGGACGCTGGTGTGGGCGGGCGCGGGGCTCGGCGTGCTCCACTCCAACCCCGATGGTCCGCGCGGCAGTTCGACGGACGTCGGCGCCAACTTCCTGTTCGGCATCGGGCGGCGCGGGCCGGTCGTGCCCTACGTCCAGGCCAAGCTGATCGCGAAGGACGACACCGAGTTCGTGCTCGGCTTCGGCCTGCGCTTCTAGCGGGCGGACCCGGGGCGCGGGCTGCGCGACGCGCAGCCCGCGTCCTTCATCGCGGGTCGCACGGCCCCGGCTCCACGCCGCCGCCGGGGGCGAGCGAGACGTGGTAGTCGGCGAGCCTCGCCCCGCGCCCGTGCACGGCGCGCAGGCAGAGCCGATCGGCCGTCAGGGACCGGAAGTGCTCCACGCGGCTGGCGGGCAGCGGCAACACGCGCTCCACCTGGATCTCGCCTCCCGGCAGCGCGCGGACCCGGACGCGATCTCCGTCGACGTGCGCCAGATGATCGCCGCCGGAGTCGAAGGCGAGCACGGCCCCCCACGTGCGCGAGGAGCCCGGGAACTCGAGGAGCGGCATCGCACGGGCATCGCCGAGGTCCGCCACGACGACACGGCTTTCCTGGCCCCGTATCGAGAAGACCGTCCAGGCGACTCGACGGGAATCTTTCGCGAACACCGCGGTCGTCGACCAGTCCGACCCGAGACGGCGGCTCGCGCTCCCGTCCGCCCGCACGAGGAACGTGGTGCGACCGTGGAGCCACGAGGCCTTCTGCGTGACCCGCCACTCCCACCGACCGTCGGGCGATGCCACCGCAAGGAGCATCCGACTCGCGTCCGAGGTCCCCTCGAGCGCGACCTCCAGGCGCCACAAGCCGAGGGCCGCGAGCACGGCCACGAGCGGCCACGTGGCGAGCGAGAAGGCGCGATGGGCGTGGAGCGCGTCGCCGCGACCGCGAGCCAGGGCGGACGCGAGGCCTGCGGCGAACGCGAAGGCTGCGCATCCACACGTGAGCGCGACGAAACCTGGAGTGAAGCGGAGGAAGGACGACTCGGCCTCCAGGCGGCGAGCCACGTGGAGCGCGAGAGCGCCGAGTGCCAGCAGGCCGATCAGGTCGAGGCCCAGCCAGCGCGATCGGACCCGGAACGCGACTCCGAACAGGCCCGCGCCAAGCGCGACGACCAGGGCCAACACCGCGACGGTGACCACGGGTCCGGAAACCAGGAACTGGAGCGGGGCCTCGACCACGTGTCGCCCCCACTCGATCACGGCCCCGCGGCGCCCCTCGACGCCCAGCAGGCTGAGGGTCAGCGGCAGGATCGCGACGGCGATCGACAGCGCCAGCAGCGCTGCGGCCGCCAGCGCCTGGCCGCAGAACACGCTGGGCCACGGCACGGGCCGGGCGAAGTAGAAGCCGAGGCGGCGTTCGGCCAGGTCGCGGCCGCCGATCGAGAAGCCCACCACCCCGGCGGCGACGAGGGCGAAGATCGCCCAGTAGACGATCGAGATCACGACGGCCACGGGCTCCTCCGGGCGCGGCAGCGGGGGGTTCTCGCGGCCGAGCGTGGAGGCGATCAGGATCGGCCACACGCCGACGAAGAAGGCGAACGGGACCAGCAGCCAGCGGTCGAGGAACTCGCGGCGGGCGATCGCGAGGGCCGCGCGGGCGCTCACGAGGCCCTCGGCAGCGCGAGGCGGGCGAACGCGGTCTCCAGGTCGAGCGGCTCGTCGCCCTGCCGGAAGCGGGCCTTCAGCGCGTCGATCGCGAGGTCGGCGAACACGGCGCCGTCGTGCAGCACCACCGCCCGCTCGGCGAGGCGCTCGACGAGCGCCAGGTCGTGGCTCGCCATCAGCACCGAGGCTCCGCGCTCGGAGAGCTCGGCGATCAGCTCGCCGAAGTAGGCGTCGCGGGCGATCGCGTCGAGGCCGAGCGTCGGCTCGTCGAGGACCAGCAGGTCTGGCTCGTGGCCCAGCGCCAGCGCCAGCATCACCGCCCCCTTCTGACCGCGCGACAGGCGCGCGAACGGCGTGCGCTCGGGCACCGCGAAGCGCGCGAGCCGGGCCCGCGTCGCCTCCTCGTTCCAGCGCTCGTGCAGCGCGGACACCAGCCGGCACAGGCCGCGGGCGTCGAGTTCCGGCGGCGCGTCGGGCGCGTCCGGCACCACGCCGACCCGGGCCAGCGCGCGCGCCCGTTCCCGCCACGCGTCGAAGCCGAAGAGCCGCGCGCGGCCAGCCGCGGCGGGCATCAGGCCCAGCGCGACCCGCAGCAGCGAGGTCTTGCCGACGCCGTTGCGGCCGAGCAGCGCCACCACCTCGCCGGGCCGCACGTCGAACGAGACGCCCTGCAGCAGCCAGGGCCGGGCGTGGCGAATCGAGACCGCCTCGACCTGAAGGGGGATCGCACTCATCGCTCTTCCTCGGGGTTGCGGGACGCGCGCGGCCAGGCGGACCGCAGCGCGGCTTCGGCTTCTTCGCGGCTCGCCCCCGCGCCGGCGGCCTGGTCGACGTAGCGCTGCGCGGCCTCGCGCAGCGCGCGCTGCCGCTCGGCGCGCGAGGGCAGGGCAGGCGCCGCGGCGACGAAGGTGCCGGCGCCGCGCCGCGCCTCGAGCATCCCGTCGTCGACCAGGCGCTGGTACGCGCGGACGACCGTCGCAGGGTTGACGCGCAGCTCGGCCGCCAGCTCGCGCACGGACGGCATCGCCGCCCCCGGCGCGAGCGCGCCGGTGGCGATCCGGCGGCGCAGGCCGTCCTCGATCTGGCTCCACAGCGGAACGGGGAGGGCGGGGTCGACCCGCAGCGTCGGCATCGCGTCCTGTACCGCTGTATTAGTACAGCGATACAGTCAGGGTGTCAAGTCGATTTCCAGCAGGTAGGTGCGATGGAGGCGCTCGGCGGGCCAGATCACGCCGTCGGTGAAGGCGTCGAGCTGGCTGTTGGCGACGTAGACGAGGCGGTCGCCGGCGATCGCGCCGCAGGTGGGCACGTCGTGCAGCGGGTGGCGCCGCTCGAGCACCTCGACCGCGATCACCGCGTCGGCTGCCGGGG
Organism: Vicinamibacteria bacterium; assembly: GCA_025994075.1. Taxonomy (GTDB): domain Bacteria; phylum Acidobacteriota; class Vicinamibacteria; order Fen-336; family Fen-336; genus WYBL01. Next base: position 8,573 of record JAMQGV010000013.1, on the reverse strand, counting down.
CGAGCATCGCCCGCAGCACCCGCGGCGGCACCCCGCGCAGCCCGTTCTGGATGCCGACGAGCGCGCCGCGGTGGACGTAGAGGCCGTCGATGCCGGCGAGCGAAGCGCCCGCGGGCACCGGGAGCGGCGTCGCCGTGCGGGCGGCCGGGTCGAAGCGCAGCACCCCCTGCAGTGCGTCCGCGAGGAACACCCGGCCCTGCGCGTCGGCCGCGATCCCGTTCAGCAGCAGGCCCGGCGTCTCCATCGCCCGGGTCAGCGTGTGGGCCTCGGGGTCGATCGCCCAGACGCCCTCGGCACCGCTCGTCAGGTACACGCGGCCCCCGGCGAAGGCGAGGTCGTTGAAGCACAGCTTCGCCTCCGGCGCGTAGCGGCGGATCAGGCGGCCGTCGTCGAGCGCGAAGCGGTACACCGCCGCCTGGCCGACCGTCGCCGGCTCCGCCGGCTTCATCGGCGGGTCGTTTCCGATGTTGCAGGAGTTCGCCCACAGCTCGCGGCGGACGGGGTCGATCTTGATGCCGAGCACGCTCCACAGGCCATCGCGGCCCGGCGCCACGAAGTCGCTCACGGCGCCACCGGGTTCGACCCGCAGGATCTTGCGCAGGTGCAGGCTGCCCGCGTAGGCGCTGCCGTCGCGCGGGTCGACGTCCAGGCTCTCGGCGATCAGGTCGCGCTCGGGCAGCACCGCGAACACGCGGCTGCGGCTGAGCGGGCGGGCGTTCTCGGCGAAGCGGCCGGCGAGCGCCTCGCGCGCGGGCGAAGCGGGCAGCGCGGAGAGCGTCGCGGCGTGGGGCTCGACCAGCGCCCCGATCGCGGCCGCGCGCTCGAGCGCCTCCAGCGCCGCGGCGCGCTCCCCGGCGGCCACCGCCGCTTTCGCCACCGCGCCCCACGCCGAGGCGATCTGCGGATAGGCCGCGACCGCGCGGCGGTAGGCGGCGAGCGCCTCGGCGGGCCGCCCCTCCTTGAGCGCCTGCTCGCCGCGACGGTAGGCGTCGAGCCCGCTCTCCTGCGCGTGCACGACGGGCGCCACCAGCAGCGCCAGCGCGAGGGTCCGTGTCTTCATCTTCCGACCTCCGGTCGCCCCCGAAGGCTTCAGTCCGCGCTGCGTTCCACCTGCGCGCCGAGCGCCAGCAGCCGCTCAGAGAGCCGCGCGTAGCCGCGCTCGACGATCTCGACCCCGAGCACGTCCGACTCCCCCTCCGCCGCCAGCGCCGCCGCGATCAGCGCCATGCCCGAGCGGATGTCGCGGCTGTCGAGGGTCTTGCCGCGCAGCGGCGTGGGGCCGGTGACGATGATGCGGTGGGAGTCGCACAGGAACAGGTCGGCGCGCATGCCGGAGAGCTGCTCGAGGGCGAACAGCCGCAGCTCGTAGAGCCAGTCGTGGATCAGGGTGCGGCCCTCGGCCTGGGTGGCGAGCACCGTCATCAGCGACACGATGTCGGACGGGAAGCCCGGCCACAGCCCGGTGGTCAGCCGGCGGATCGCGCGCAGGCGCGAGTCGTAGACGCGCAGCTCGTCGCCTTCGATCTCGCAGTACACGCCCATCCGCTGCATCACGGAGGTGATCGGCTCCAGGTCCTCGGGCCGCGCGCCGGCGACGACCATCTCGCCGCGGGTCACGGCCGCCAGCACCGCCCAGCTCCCGGCCTCGATGTAGTCGCCGTCGATGCGGTGGGTGACGCCGCGCAGCTTGCCGCCGCCGTGCACGCGCAGGGTCGGCGTGCCGGCGCCTTCGACCGGCGCGCCCATCGCGGTCAGGAACCGGCACAGCTCGACCACGTGCGGCTCGCACGCCGCGTGGCGGATCTCGGTGATGCCCGGCGCCGCCGCTGCAGCCAGGAGCGCGGTCTCGGTGCCCGTCACCGAGGCCTCGTCGAGGTAGAAGGACGCCGGCTTCAGGCCCTCCGGCGCCTCCAGCACGTGGCCCTCCTCGTCCATCACCCGCGCGCCCAGCGCGACCAGCGCCTGGACGTGGGTCGAGATCGTGCGCCGGGTCGGGAAGTCGCCACCCGGCGTCGCCAGCCGCACCCGGCCGCGCCGCGCGAGCAGCGCGCCCATCAGCAGCACGGAGCCGCGCAGCCGGCCGACCAGCCGAGGGTCCGGGGCGGCGCCCGCGAGCTCGGCCGCGCGCACGTGCAGCCGGCTGGTGCCGAGCCCGCTCACGCTGGCGCCCAGGTCCTGCAGCAGCCGCGCCATCACGTCGACGTCCTTGATGTGCGGCACGTTCTCCAGCACGCACTCGTCGGACGTCAGCAGGCAGGCCGCGATCAGCGGCAGCGCGGCGTTCTTGTTGCCCGAGACCTCGACCCGGCCCGAGAGCCGGCGGCCGCCCGTGACCCGCAGCGTGGCCATCGCCCGGGCTCAGCGCGTCGCGAGGTGCTTCGCGAAGAACGCCAGGGTGCGGCTCCACGCGAGCTTCGCCGCCGCCTCGTCGTAGCGCGCCGCCGAGGTGTCGTTGTTGAAGGCGTGGTTGACGCCTTCGTACAGGTGCAGCTCGTAGGCCTTGCCGGCCGCCTTCAGCGCCTGCTCGAACTCCGGGATCGTGGCGTTGATGCGCTCGTCCTTGCCGGCGTAGTGCAGCAGCAGCGGCGCCTCGAGGTTCGGCACCTCGGCGACCGCCAGAGTGCGGCCGTAGTAGGCGACGCCGGCGTGCAGCCCGGCGCCGGCCGCGGCCAGGCGGTTGACCGTGCCGCCGCCCCAGCAGAAGCCGACCGCGCCGACGCGGCCGTTGCCCAGCTCGTGCTTCGCGAGGAACGCGACCGCCGACTTCAGCTTCGCCAGCGTGTCGGCGGCGTCGAGCTTGCCGATGGCTTCGCGGGCCTGGTCTTCGTCCGCCGGCGTGCCGCCGCTGACCGCCAGCAGGTCGACGCCGAGAGCCAGGTAGCCCTCGAGCGCGACGCGGCGGGTGACGTCCCTGATGTGGGCGTTGAGGCCGCGGTTCTCGTGGATCACGATCACCGCGCCGCGCTTGCCGCCCTCCTTCGCGCGCACCAGGTAGCCCGAAGTCCCGGGGCCCCCGTAGGCGACGGTCTCGGACGCGAGCCGCGCGTCGTCCTCGGCGACGGTCTGCGCGTGGGCGTAGTCGTTGCGCAACGCCGCGAACAGGGCCGCCGCCGCGGTCGTCCCGCCGGCCACCTTCGCCAGGCGGTCGAAGAACGCGCGGCGCTCGATCGCGCCGTGGGTGTAGGCGTCGTAGAGGTCGATCAGTTCCTGGTCCATCGCGCGGCCTCCGAGGTTCCGTGGGCGCAGTCTCACACAACCGGCCGCCGCAGGGCAGCGAGCCGGACCAGGGCGAGGCCCGCGGGCAGCGCGAGCAGCGGCGCGAGGTACTGGCGCTGACGGATGCCGCCGCTCATCAGCGAGAGCAGGACCACGAGCAGCAGCAGCAGCGACGGCAGGCGGCCGAGGTCGAGCCGCTCGCGCCGGGCCAGCACGAGGCCCGCGAGCGCGAGTCCGAGGAACACGAGGTACGGCACGCCGAAGAGTGCGAACGTCAGCGGCGACGAACCGGCGTGCACGGGTCGCCAGAGGTTGATCACCGAGCGCCCGACGTTGTCGGGCACCGGCTCCGCCAGGCGCTGGACGCGCTGCCTCGTGTCACCCTGACCGAGCCCGCGCAGGTCGCTCTCCACCCGCCGGTCGACCTTCTCGGGCGGGTAGCCGCTGGTCGGCGCGGCCGGGTTGAAGGGGCGGCCGGCGAACTTGAGCACGACCTTCTCCCAGACGTGCGGCCACACCTGCGGCGGCACCGCCGGGATCGCGATCGCGGCCCAGCCGAAGCCGACCAGGAGCGCGGCCCCGAGGTACGCCGCGGTCGCCCGGCGCGACCCGAGCGTCCACAGCCGGCGCAGGCTCCACGGGAGGAGCAGCGCGGCGCCGAACCAGGCGAGCGTCGCGACGGCCATCGCCGCGCCGGCGCCGGCCGCGGCGCGTGCCGTGCGCGCCGCGAGGGCGTCGTACCAGGCCGCGAGCGCCACGATCAGCAGCGGCACCGCGACGCTCTCCTTGAGGATGTAGGGCGTCCAGAACGCCTCCCACGGGTCGAGCGCGTAGAGGACCGCTGCCGCGAGCGCGGCGGGCGGCGGCAGCCAGCGCGCGGCGAGCCGGTGCAGCGCGACCACGGCCAGCGCCCGCAGCAGCGCCTGGAGCAGCCCGAACACCATCACCCAGCCCTGCGGCAGCCCGATCAGGCCGAAGATCGCCGCCAGCCACAGCGGGTAGACCGGCGGGATGGTGAGCGGCGCGGAGAAGTCTCGGGCCAGCACGAAGCCTGCGTCTCCGTCGACGTTGGCGGCGATCGGCAGGTAGACCATCTTGGAGTCTGTGGCGAGCACCCGCCTGGCCAGCACCGGGTCCTGGCTCACGTACACGACCATCGCGGCCCGCGGCAGCAGGGCCAGCAGGAACAGGCCGAGCGCCAAGCGGGCGGCCTTCATCCCCGCTGCGTGCGGGACACGGCGCCCGCGTACGCCGCCAGCCCGACCGCCATCGCGAGCGGCGGTGGCGCCGGCAACGCCACCAGCACGATCGCCATCAGCGCAGCGGGCCCGGCCGCCTCGCGCGCGGCCGCGGCCAGCGCGATCGGCACGCCGCGGCTCGCCGCCACGCGATGGCCCCGGGCGAGGACCAGCAGTTCGGCCAGGGCGCACGTGGCCGCGCCGCCGACGGCTCCGAGCGCCGGGATGACGAGCAGGCCCGCGCCCAGCGAGACGGCGAGGCGGAGCGCCATCAGCCGGGGCATCTCCGCCGCGTGGCCGGCGGCCAGCAGCGACTGCAGGAGCAGGGTGTTGATGAACGCCGGCACGATCGCCAGCGCGAGCACGCGCACGGGGCCCGCGGCGCCCGCGAAGGCCTCGCCCAGCAGCAGGACGACGAGCTCGGGCGCGAACGCGAGCACCACCAGGGCCGCCGGGACGCCCAGCAGCACGACGCTGCGCACCGTGCGCTCGCGGGCCGGCGCCCGCGCCGCCTGCGCCTCTTCCACGAGGTAGGGCATGGCGCCCTGGGCGACGGCACCCGGGATCAGCCGCAGGCCGTCGAAGACGCGCAACGCGCCGCCGAACAGGCCGGTTTCGCCGCCGCCACGCAACGGCAGCAGCAGCCACAGCTCGACGCGGTAGGCGACCAGCGCGAGGGCGGTGGCGAGGCCCACCGGCAGGCCCTCGCGGATCAACGCGCCCACCGGACGCGGCGGCCGCCCTGCTCCGGGATAGGCGCGCGCGGCGAGGCCTGCCGCCACGAAGAGCGCGGGCAGTGGCGCCAGCGCCAGGGCGTACGCGTAGCCCGAGAGCGTCGCGCTGCCGGCGCCGGCCAGCGCGACGGCGGCCAGCGAGCCCGCGCGGGCGAGCAGCAGCACGGCGGCCTCGGCCAGCGGTCGCCGCGCGCTGCGCAGCGCGACGCCGAGGGTCTCGGTCCAGCTCACCGCGACCATGCCCAGCACGAGGAAGCCCAGTGCCCGCAGCCACGGCCGATGGCTCGTCGCCGCGACCAGCAGCGCGGGCCCCGCGACCAGGGCCGACAGCGCCAGCTTCGCGCGCCGCAGGTCGGAGAGGTCCCAGCTCCCTGCGGCCAGGGTGCGCGCTGCCGTGCCGGTGAGGCCGAGGTCCGCGCCCTCCGCGGCGACCCACGCGACGCCGGCCAGCACCGCGAACGCGCCGTAGGCCTCGGGCCCGAGGCCCCGCGCGATCAGCAGCGTCGCGCCGAAGGCGAACCCCCGCCCGAGCAGCTCGCTGACGAGGCGCACGGCACTGCCGCGGGTTGCCGGGTCGGCGCTCGCCACCGCGCGAGTCTAGTGCCGCACGGTGCTCGCCGGCCATGCGCCGAGGCGGGCGATCTCTTCGCGCAGCTCGACGCCGAAGTCCTCGCGCACGCGGCGGACACACCTGGCGGCGAGCGCGTCGAAGTCGGCCGCCGTGGCACCGCCGGCGTTGACCAGGAAGTTGGCGTGCACCTCGGAGACGCGGGCGCCGCCGACCTGCGCGCCCTTGAGCCCGGCGCGGTCGATCAGCGCGCCGGCCGAGGCCGGCATCCCGGGCGGCAGCGGGTCGCGCGCGGGGTCGGGGTTCTGGAAGAAGCAGCCCGCCGACGGCAGGTGCAGGGGCTGGGTGCGCTTGCGGAACGCGAGCGAGGCGCGGGCGGCGGCGCGCAGCGCCTCGGGCTCGCCGGGCCCGACCCGGAAGAGCGCCGAGAGCACGATCTCGCCCGTGCGCTGCACGCGCGAGCGGTCGTAGCCGAACTCCATCTCCGCCGCCGCGACGTCGGCCACTGCCGAGCCGTCGGCCGCGGCAAGGCGCACGGCGAGCACGTGCTCGGACAGCAGCCGCCCCTGGAAGTGTGCGTTGCCGCGCACGCCGCCGCCGACGTTGCCGGGCGTGCCGGCCCACGCCTCGAGGCCGGCGAGGCCGTGGGCCACGCAGTGGCGGACCAGGCCGTTGATGGTGACCGCGGCCTCGGCGCGCAGCTCCGCGTCCCCCTCGGTTGCGATCGCACCACGCCGGCAACGCAGGACCAGGCCGCGCACCCCGGCATCGGCGACCAGCGCGTTCGAGCCGCCGCCCAGCAGCGTCACCGGTGCGCCGTGGGCGGCCGCCAGGCGCAGCGCGTCGATCACCTCGGCTTCGCCTTCGGCGTCGAGCAGCACCTCCGCCGGGCCGCCGACGCGGAGCGTGGTGAGCGGCGCGAGAGGGGCCTCGGCACGGGCCCGGGCGCCGAAGCGGGCGGCGAAGGCCGCGGCGAGAGCGCTCACGCGGCGGCGCGCGCGAGGCGCCCCGGCGGCGGCGCCTGCCACACGCCGGGGATCGCGCGCCCGCAATCGGGGCAGGCTCCGTCCCGCAGCCGGTTGCGGCGCACGACGAAGCCGGTGCGCGCGACGAGCAGCGCGTCGCAGCCCGGGCAGCGCGTGTCCTCGAGGCCGCCGACGCGGCCGGGGCGGTTGCCCGCGTAGACGAAGCGCAGGCCCGACTCGCGGCCGATCTCCACCGCGCGCAGCAGCGTGCGCGCGTCGGTGTCGGAACGGTCTTCCATCCGGTAGTCCGCGTGGAAGGCGGTCGCGTGCCACGGGATGTCGGGCGACAGCGCGGCGAGGAAGCCCGTCAGCTCGCGCAGCTCGGCCTCGTCGTCGTTGAAGCCGGGCACGACGAGGGTCACCACCTCGACCCAGAAGCCACGCGCGACGAGACCGCGCAGCGTCTCGGTCACGCGCTGCAGCGTGCCGCCGAGGTCGCGGTACGGGCGGTCGCGGAAGCTCTTGAGGTCGACCTTGTAGAGCGACACCCAGGGCGCCAGGAAGTCGAGCACCTCGGGCGTGCCGTTGCCGTTGGAGACGAAGGCGCACACGAGCCCCGCCTCGCGCGCGGGGCGGAACACGTCGACGGCCCACTCGGCCGTGATCAGCGGCTCGTTGTACGTGGAGGTGACGATCGGCGCGCCGCGCTCCAGTGCGGTGGCGACCAGCGCCTCGGGCGTGACGTCGCGCGGCGGGGCCACCGCCGCCTCGTCGCGCAGCGCCTGCGACGTGATCCAGTTCTGGCAGTAGCCGCAGTGCAGGTCGCAGCCGAGCATGCCGAAAGAGAGCGCCGCCGCGCCGGGCAGGGCGTGGAAGAACGGCTTCTTCTCCACCGGGTCGATGGCCACGCCGGCGGTGTAGCCCCACGGCGCGCGCAGGGTGCCGCCGTCGTTGAAGCGCACCTTGCAGATCCCGCGCTGGCCCGGCGGCACCACGCAGCGGTGGCCACACGCGAAGCAGCGCACGCGACCCCGCGGCATCGGCTCGCAGAGCGTCGCCGGCCGCGTGCGCCGGTCGAGCGCCTGCGCGAGCGAGGGGGAGTCCACGGCCTGGATTATCGCGCCGGGGGGTTGCGGTCCCGGGAGGCAGAAGGCGAAAATAAAGCGAAATCATGATCCAGCCCGGAGTCGCCGCCCCCAACCTCGCGGCCCGCCTCGGCCAGGAGGACGTCCACGAGCGCTCCGGCGTGCGCTACCGCGAACTCGCGACGAAGGCGCTGCTGAACCGCTGCCCCGACACCTCGCGGATGCCGTTCGAGTGGACGGTCAACCCCTATCGCGGCTGCGCGATGGGCTGCCGCTACTGCTACGCCGCCTACACCCACGAGTACCTCGGCGCGGACGCGCAGGCCGACTCCCACTCGCTGATCTACGTCAAGCGCGGCGGGCTCGAGGACCTCGAGCGGCGGCTGCCCGCGCTGTTCGCGCGCGGCGAGACGCTGGCGCTGGGCACGGCGACCGACCCCTATCAGCCCGGCGAGCCGGCGTGGGGCGTGACGCGCCAGGTGCTGACCCGGGTGGCGGCCGTGCGCGGCGCGCGCCTCGCGATCACCACCAAGGGCGCCGCGATCCTGCGCGACCTCGACCTGCTCGGCCACATCGCGCGCCGCGGCCACCTCACGATCCGCGTGTCGCTGATCTCGACCGACGCGGCGCTGCTGCGCGAGGTGGAGCCGTGGGCGCCGCCGCCCGCGGTGCGGCTCGAGGTGCTGCGGCGGCTGCGGGCGGCCGGGCTCGACGCGGCGCTGGCGGTGTCGCCGGTGCTGCCGGCGCTGACCGACTCCGAAGCGTCG
>JAMQGV010000012.1 GCA_025994075.1 Vicinamibacteria bacterium | reverse complement strand
GCATCATCTTCATCGACGAGATCGACGCCGTCGGCCGCCACCGCGGCGCCGGCCTCGGCGGCGGCCACGACGAGCGCGAGCAGACGCTCAACCAGCTGCTCGTCGAGATGGACGGCTTCGAGTCCAACGACGGCGTGATCCTGATCGCGGCCACCAACCGGCCCGACGTGCTGGATCCGGCGCTGCTGCGGCCCGGCCGCTTCGACCGCCGGGTGGTGGTGTCGCGGCCCGACGTGCGCGGCCGCGAGGGCATCCTCCAGGTCCACTCCAAGAAGATCCCGATCGCCGACGACGTCGACATCAACGTGCTGGCGCGCGCGACGCCGGGCTTCTCGGGCGCCGACCTCGCCAACCTGGTCAACGAGGCCGCGCTGATGGCGGCCCGCCGCAACCAGAAGGCCGTCACCATGCACGACCTCGAGTCCGCCAAGGACAAGGTCCTGATGGGCGCCGAGCGCAAGAGCATGATCATCACGGACGAGGAGAAGAAGATCACCGCCTTCCACGAGGCGGGCCACGCGATCCTCGCCGCGCTGCTGCCCAACGCCGACCCGCTGCACAAGGTCACGATCATCCCGCGCGGCATGGCGCTGGGCCTGACCCAGCAGCTCCCGACCGAAGAGAAGCACAACTGGAACCGCGAGCAGCTCAAGGACCGCATCGCGGTCTGCATGGGCGGCCGCATCGCCGAGGACCTGGCCTTCGGCCACATCACGACGGGCGCCCAGAACGACCTCGAGCAGGCCACCGAGATGGCCCGCAAGATGGTCTGCGAGTGGGGCATGAGCGACGAGCTCGGTCCGCTCACCTACGGCAAGCGCGAGGGCGAGATCTTCCTCGGCCGCGAGTTCAACCGCCACCAGGACTACTCGGAAGCGACCGCGCTCAAGATCGACGCGGAGATCACCAAGATCGTCAGCGGCCAGTACGCCCACGCCCACGGGCTCCTGTCCCAGCACCGGGTGGCGCTCGACCAGGTCGCCGCCGCGCTGCTCGAGCACGAGGTGCTGGACGGCTCGCAGATCAAGCAGATCCTGGCCGGCGAGCCGATGACCGTGAAGACGCCGCCTCCCGCACCGCAGCAGCCGCCGCCGCCCGCCGCGACGCCGGAGCCGGTTCCCGGCGAAGCGGCTTCCGGGGGTATCCTGCCGACGCCCATGACTGCGCCGAAGCCGACGGCCTGACGTCGGGCGCGGTTCCGCGTCGTCCGCGGACCCGCTGCCCGCGTCGCCCGGGCCCGGCGCCGGATTCGCCTCCGGTGCCGACCCGCCCGACGACCGCCGGCAGGGAGGTTCGCGATCTTGAACGAGCGGGTTCCATCCAGGCCGCGCCACACGCTCCGCGTGCGCGGCGAAGCGCGCGCGCTGGGCGAGCGCACGTGGCTGATGGGCGTGCTCAACGTGACCCCCGACTCGTTCTCCGACGGCGGCCGCTTCGCCCGGGTCGAGGCTGCCGTGGCGCGCGGGCTGGAGCTGTTCGAGCAGGGCGCCGACCTGGTGGACGTCGGCGGCGAGTCGACCCGGCCCGGGGCGGCAGCGGTGCCGTCCGCGGAGGAGATCGATCGCGTGGTGCCCGTGATCCGCGTGCTGCGCGAGCGCTGCGGCGACGGCCTGCTGTCGATCGACACCACCAAGGCGGAGGTCGCCCGCGCCGCGCTCGCCGCGGGCGCCGACGTCGTCAACGACGTCAGCGGCCTGCGCTTCGACCCGGAGCTGGGCCGGGTCGCCGCCGCGGCGGACGCGCCGCTGGTGCTGATGCACCTGCGTGGCGACTTCGCGACGATGCATCACGAGCCCCGCTACGCCGACGTCGCCGCCGAGCTCGCGGCCGAGCTGGAGACGGCGCTCGCGCGGGCGGACGCCGCCGGCGTGGACCGCGCGCAGACCGTGCTCGACCCCGGGATCGGCTTCTCCAAGGACGCCGCCCACAGCGTCCAGGCGCTGGCCCGGCTCGACGCGCTGCACGCGCTGGGCCGGCCGCTGCTGGTCGGCCCCTCGCGCAAGAGCTTCATCGGCCGCCTCACCGGCGCACCGCCCGAGGCCCGCCAGTTCGGCACCGCGGCGGCGGTCACCGCCGCGATCCTGCAGGGCGCCCACGTCGTGCGCGTGCACGACGTCGCGGAGATGGCGCAGGCGGCGCGGGTCGCCGACGCGATCCTGGAGGCGCGGGCCGCATGATCCTCGACCGCCTGCTCGCGTTCCTGCAGGCCCGCCAGGCGGGCTGGCTCGACGTGCTCGACGTGCTGATCGTCGCCTTCATCATCTACGAGCTGCTGCAGCTGATCCGCGGCACCCACGCCGTGCAGATGGCGCTGGGCGGCGTGATGCTGGTGTTCTTCTACTGGATCTCCCAGTGGCTCAACCTGCAGACCGTCAACTGGACGCTGCGCACGTTCCTGCCCTACCTGGTGTTCGGCATCATCGTCGTGTTCCAGGCCGAGATCCGCAAGATGCTGGCCCACATCGGCAAGACGCCGCTGCTCGGCGCCTTCTCCGGCGAGCGCCGCACCGAGGTGGTCGACGAGCTGGTGCTGGCCGCGACCTCGCTGGCCCAGTCGCGCACCGGGGCGATCGTGGTGCTCGAGCGCGACATGGGCCTGCGCAGCTACATCGAGACCGGCATCGAGCTCGACGCCGTGGTCACCTACGACCTGCTGATCAACATCTTCAATCCCGGGACCCCGCTCCACGACGGCGCGGCCATCGTTCAGGGCAAGCGGATCGCCGCCGCCGCCGCCTTCCTGCCGCTGACCGTCAACCCCGAGCTGTCGCGCCAGCTCGGCTCCCGCCACCGCGCCGCGATCGGCGTCACCGAGGACACCGACGCGCTGGCCGTCGTCGTCTCCGAGGAGACCGGCCAGATCTCGCTGGTCCAGGGCGGCCGCATCCGGCGCGGGCTCGACGGCGCGCAACTGCGGACCGCCCTGCTGGAGGCGATGGAGCTGCCGGACGAGCCGGCCCCCCGGATCGAGGCCCGCACCGACAGCGGGAACCGGGAGCGCGCCTCGTGAAGCGCACCGCGATCGACAACCTCGCGCTGAAGGGGCTGAGCCTCGGCCTCGCGCTGCTGCTGTGGGTCGCGATCGCCGGCGAGAAGTCGTCCGAGATGGGGATGACGGTCCAGCTCGAGATGCAGAACTTCCCCAAGGACCTGGAGCTGACCGGCGAGACCGTCAACCAGGTCGAGGTCCGGCTGCGGGCCTCGCCCGGCATCATCCAGCGCCTGGGGCCTGGCGACGTGTCGGCGCAGATCGACCTGTCGGGCGCGGGCGAAGGCGAGCGCTTCGTGCACCTGACGCCGGAGACGATCCGGGTGCCGTTCGGCATCACCGTCGTCAAGGTCACGCCCGCGATCCTGACCCTGTCGCTGGAGTTCACGCTGCAGAAGGAGGTGCCGGTGCGGCCGCGGCTGCTCGGCTCGCCGGCCGAGGGCTTCGAGGTCGCCGAGGTGCGGGCCCGGCCCGCCACCGCCCGCATCGCCGGGCCGCGCAGCCGGGTGCGCGAGATCGAATCGGTGTTCACCGAGCCGGTGCGGGTCGAGGGCGCCCGCGGCGACGTCACCGAGATCGTGGCGCTCGGTGCCGAGGACCCGGTGCTGCGCATCCTGGAGGCGCCGCGGGCCGAGGTCACCGCCCGCGTCCGCGAGCGGCACGACACGCTGCGGCTCGAGAACCTGGAGCTGTCCGTGCGCGGCGGGGCCGGGGTCGCGCGGCCGGCGCGGGTCGACGTCGTGCTCGAGGGCCCGGCTTCGATCGTCGCGCGGGTGCAGCCCGACCAGGTGCGGCCCTACGTCACCGCCGGCTCCGGGTCCGACGCGGTCGTCGCCGTGGATCTCGCCGGCCTGGCCGGGATCTCGGTCAAGGAAATCGTGCCCGCCCGCGTGCGCTTCACGCGCCGCTAGCGGGGCAGCAGCATCGGAGGCCCATTGAAGACGGAGACGGGCGCGCACGCGCGCCGGCTGTTCGGGACCGACGGCATCCGCGGTCCCGCCAACGTGCACCCCATCACCCCGGAGCTGGCGCTGCAGCTCGGCCGCGCCGTCGCCTTCGTCGCCGGCCGCGGCGTGCGCCACGCGCCGCGGGTGCTGATCGGCAAGGACACGCGGCTCTCCGGCTACATGATCGAGACCGCGATCGCCTCCGGCGTGTGCTCGATGGGCGGGCGGGTGCTGCTCTGCGGCCCGGTGCCGACCCCCGCGGTCGCCCACCTGACGACCAGCATGCGGGCCGATGCCGGGATCGTGATCAGCGCCAGCCACAACCCGTACGACGACAACGGGATCAAGATCTTCGGCCGCGACGGTTTCAAGCTGCCCGACGCGGCCGAAGCCGAGATCGAGCGGCTGATCGAGGACGACGCGCTGCTCGGCGAGCGCAGGACGGGCCCGGGCATCGGCCGCGCCGAGAAGCTCGAGGACGCCCGCGGCCGCTACGTGGTGTTCGCCAAGACCACGTTCCCGCGCGACCTCTCGCTCGAGGGCGTGCGAATGGTGGTCGACGCCGCCCACGGCGCGGCCTACCGGGTGGCCCCCGCCGTGTTCTCGGAGCTCGGGGCCAAGGTCGCGGCGCTGGGCGTCAAGCCCTCGGGCACCAACATCAACCGCGACTGCGGCGCGCTGCACCCCGACAACGTGCGGGCCGAGGTCGTCAAGCGGGGGGCCGCGATCGGCGTCGCCCTCGACGGCGACGCCGACCGCGTGATCGTGGTCGACGAGAAGGGCCAGATCGTCGACGGCGACGCGGTGATGGCGATGTGCGCGGCGCGCATGATCCGCGACGGCGAGCTGCGCGCCAGCACGCTGGTCGCCACAGTGATGAGCAACCTCGGCCTCGACCGGGCGATGGTCCGCCTCGGCGGCCGGCTGCTGCGCACCCCCGTCGGCGACCGCTACGTCGTCGAGGCGATGCGCAAGGGCGGCTTCAACCTCGGCGGCGAGCAGAGCGGGCACCTGATCTTCCTCGACCACGCTTCGACGGGCGACGGGATCGTCGCCGCGCTGCAGGTGCTGGCCCTGATGGTGCGCTCCGGCCGCCCGCTGTCGGAGCTGGCCCGCGAGGCGATGGAGCGGGTGCCGCAGGTGCTGGAGAACGTGACGCTGCCCGCGCGGCGGCCGCTCGACGAGATGGCCGAGCTGGCGAAGGCGACGCGGTCGGTGGAGAGCTCGCTGGGCGCCGACGGCCGGGTGCTGGTGCGCTGGAGCGGCACCGAGCCCAAGCTGCGGGTGATGATCGAGGGCCCGGACGAGGACCGCATCCGCGCCTGGGCGAAGGACCTGATCGCCGCCGCGCGGCGCGACGCCGCGTCGTAGCGGGCCGCGCCACTAGGAGCGCGCGAGGATCTCCCTCGCGCGCTTGGCGAGACCCGACTCGAAGCTCTCGCGGCGCACCGCGAGCTTCTTGCGCAGCTCCGAGTCGCGCAGCTCGCGCTGGACGCGAGCCGGCAGCGCGCGGGTCATGCGCGACCCTGCCAGTCCGCCCGGGAAGGCCGCGTCGAAGCCCGCCAGCGCCCGGTAGTAGCCCTGCTGCTGACGCACCTTGCGGGCGGCGTCGACCAGCCCCGCGAGCACCTCGGCGCGAGCGGGGTCGTCCCACGCGGGCCAGGTCGCGAGCTTCGCGCCCCACTCGTCGAGCCAGGGCCCCAGCGGCAGCAGCAGTTCGGGGTCGGAGCGCAGGGCCCGGATCTCGCGCAACGGATAGTGGCGGTGGCCCTCGGCAGCCAGCAGCTCGCGGTACAGCGCGGCCGCCCGCGCGAACGCGCCGCCGTAGCGCCGCGGGCCGCGTCCCGCGAGGTCGCCGAAACGCTCGAGGTCGGCCGCGGCATGGCGCTTCGCCTCCCGCGAGCCGAGGCCCTGGTCGACGTCGCCCGCGTTGTGGGTGAGCAGCGCCGCGAGCGCCAGCAGCTCCTGCTCGCGGCCGCGCCGGGCGGCGAGCGCGTCGAAGGCCCGCGCCTCGCGCCACAGCTCGGCCTCGACCGCCTCCTCGAGCGTCCGCGCCAGCGAGTCGTCGCCGGCCTGGCGGCAGGCGACGAGCCCGCCGCACAGCACCGACAGCCGCTCGCCGTCGTGCCCCGACACGAAGCCCTCGCCTTCGACCTCGACGCCGCGGGCCGTCACCTTGCGCGGATCCCAGCGGCCCGTTTCGAGCGCGAGCGCGACCTGCCCGGCCCGGCGCGCCGGCGGCATCGGCCCGAGCCACAGGTGCAGCCGGATCTTGGTGTCGACGTCGGTCGGCACGAAGGTGGCGACGGTCGCCCAGTGGCAGGCGAGGCACAGCGCGAAGTAGTCCTCCCACTGCTCCGCCGTCGGCTCCGGCGTGGGCTCGTGGGTCAGGGCCGCCCGCCGGGCAGCCTCCAGCACCGCCCACCAGCCGAGCGGGTGCCGGGCCTGGTCCCGCAATCGCGGCCCGGGCGCGGCGGGCGCCTGGGCGAAGCGGGGCGAGGTCCCGTCGAAGATCCAAGGGGCGGTGCTCTCCACCTGGGAGAGCAGGGTGCGGACGCCGACGAAGCCGCCGAAGGACCCGCGCGGGTCGGGGGGCGCCACGCGGCGCGGCTACGGCCGCACGGCGTCGAGCATCTCGCGCACGGCGCGTTCCATGCCGACGAGCAGCGCGCGGGCCACCACGGCGTGGCCGACGGTGACGTCGTCGACCTCGGGCAGCGCCGCCACCGGGCGCACGCTCTCGTAGCCGAGCCCGTGGCCGACCTGGACCCGCAGGCCCAGCTTGCGGCCGAGCCGGGCGGCGTCGGCGAGGTGGCGCAGCGCCGCCTCGCGCGGGCGCTCGCCGCGGGCCTCGGCGTACAGCGCCGCCGACAGCTCGACGGCCGTGGCCCCCAGCCGGTGGCACTCCTTGACCTGCTCCAGCTCGGGCGCCACGAACAACGCGACGCGGATGCCGGCTTCGGCCAGCGCCCCGACCACGCCCTTGAGGCTGGCGCTGTTGAGCACGGCGTCGAGCCCGCCTTCGGTGGTCAGCTCCTGGGGGCGTTCCGGCACCAGCGTGACCTGGTCGGGGCGCACGGTGAGCGCGATCCGCAGCATCTCCTGGGTCGCGGCGGTCGCCAGCGTCAGCCGGCCCTTGACGACCTGGCGCAACAGCTCGACGTCGCGGTCCTGGACGTGGCGTCGGTCGCCGCGCAGGTGCACGGCCACGCCCGCGGCCCCCGCCAGCTCGGCCAGCACCGCGGCGTGGACCGGGTCGGGCTCGCTGCCGCGGCGGGCCTGGCGCAGCGTCGCGACGTGGTCGATGTTGACGCAGAGGCGGGCCATGGTCGACCGCATTATTCCAAGGAACGCGCCGCTGCGGGGCCGGCATTGACCGCCGGCCGCGGGGGCCCGTATCCTTGGCCGCAACTTGAGTCCCAGAACCCTGTTCGCCGTCTTCGCGCCGCCCTGCCAGGAGTAGGAGTCCATGCTCGAGGCCTATGGCCAGACCGACGTCGGGCGCCGCCGCAAGCTGAACGAGGACTCGATCCTCGTCGACGAGAAGGCCGGCCTGTTCGCCGTGTGCGACGGGATGGGCGGCCACAACGCCGGCGAGGTGGCCTCCTCGATGGCCGTGGAGACGCTCCAGGGCTTCATCGAGAAGAGCCTCCAGGAGAAGGAGATCACTTGGCCCTACGGCCTGGACGTCAACCTCTCCTTCGAAGGCAACCGGCTCAAGACCGCGATCAAGCTCGCCAACAAGAAGGTGTTCAAGGCCGCCGACTCCCGCGAGGAGTACACCGGCATGGGCACCACCGCGATGGCCGCGCTGGTCAACGGCAAGACGGTGACCCTGGGCTGGGCCGGCGACAGCCGCTGCTACCTGTTCCGCGGCGGCGCCCTGAAGCAGCTCTCGCGCGACGACTCGTGGGTCTCGGCGGCGTGGGCGGAGGGCATCCTGACCGCCGAGGAGATCGAGAAGCACCCGCTGCGCAACGTGATCACCAAGGCGATCGGCGCCAAGGAGAGCCTGGAGATCGACGTCATCGAGCACCAGCTCGAGGCGGGCGACGTCGTGATGCTGTGCTCGGACGGCCTGCACTCGATGATCTCCGACGAGGCGATCCTGAACGCGGTGACGCCGTTCCCGGCCTCGCTCCAGGACGCCGCCCAGAAGCTGATCGACGCGGCCAACGAGGCCGGCGGCAAGGACAACATCTCGGTCGTCCTGCTCCGCTACAGCGAGTAGCGGGAGAGCACCGGGGGACCCTCCCGATGGTCCACCCCAGCCGCTACGACATCCTCGACAAGCTGGGCGAGGGCGCGATGGGCGAGGTGTTCCGCGCCCGCGACCGCATGCTGGGCCGGGTGGTGGCGCTCAAGATGCTCGGCGAGGAGTCGCAGAGCGACGACCACCACAAGCGCTTCGTGCGCGAGGCCGAGGCGATCGGCCGCCTCGACCACCCGAACATCGTCAAGGTCTACGACCTCGGGGAGGTCGAAGGCAAGCCGTACATGGCGATGGAGCTGCTCGAGGGCGAGGACCTGCGGGCGCTGATCGAGCGCCACATGGACGTGCCGATCTCCGAGCGGGTGCGGGTGCTGGAGGAGGTCGCGCTCGGCATCGCCTACGCCCACTCGAAGGGCGTGATCCACCGCGACCTCAAGCCCGCCAACGTGATGGTCAACCTCGGCGGCCAGGTCAAGATCCTCGACTTCGGCCTGGCGCGGGTGGCGGCGCAGGGCACCATCACCCGCAAGGGCGTGATCCTCGGCACCCCCGACTACATGTGCCCGGAGCAGGCACAAGGCCGGCCGGTCGACCCGCGCTCGGACATCTTCTGCGCCGGCAGCGTGTTCTACGAGGCGCTGACGTTCCAGAAGCCGTTCCTCGGCAAGACGCTGCACTCGGTGCTCTACCAGATCATCTCCGAGCAGCCGATCCCGATCCTGACCCTCAACCCGGAGATCCCCGCCCGCCTGGCCGCGGTGGTCCACCGCATGCTGCAGAAGGACCCCGACCGCCGCTACCCGCAGATGGGCGAGGTCGCCGAGGAGCTGCGCGACATCCGCCGCGCGCTGCGCCGCTCACGCGGCCGGTCCGCTGCGGCGCCGTGGGTGACGACGACCGAAGACGCCCGCAACCGCATGCGCGAGCACCTGGCGAAGGGCCGCGCCCTGGCCGACGGCGCCCGCCCGCTGTCGGCGCTGGGCGAGCTGCAGCAGGCGCTCTCCTACGACCCCGACGCGGTGGAGCCCGGCGAACTGCTGTGGCGCACCTGGCGCCGGCTGAAGGGAGCCCACGAGCCGGACGCGCCGGACCCGGCCCTGGCCGGGCGCATCGCCGACCTGTTGCAGCGGGCCGCCCCGGGGACCCCGGAGGGCGAAGCCCGCAAGGCGCTGGCCGAGCTGGCGCTGCTGGCGCCGGACGACCCCCGTTTCGCCGAGCTGGTGCGGGCCCGCGCGGAGCGCAAGGCGTAGGGTATACTCCATCGGTTTGGCAGGTCCCTCTCCCGTCCCGGGGTCCCCGGGGTTCCACGGTCGTCTGGCGGCAGTGACCGGAGGCGGCCGCGGCCTCGGCCGCGCGATCGCGCACGCTCTCGCCGAGCGGGGCGCGGACGTGGCGCTCTCCTACAACGAAAGCGCCCGTGGAGCGGAGGAGGTGCAGGCCGCACTGCGCGCGCTCGGCCGCCGCGCCTTCGCGTTCCGCGCGGACGCCCGGCAGCCGGGCCAGATGGCCGCCTTCGTGGAGGCGGCCGCCGCGGCGCTGGGCGGGCTCGACCTGCTGGTGAACAACGTGGGCGTGTTCCGGCGCACGCCGGTGGGGGAGATCACGGAAGACGTCCTGGACGAGGCCTTCGACGTCAACGCGAAGGCTGCCGTGCTGGCCGCTCAGGCCGCGGCGCCCCACCTGCGCGGGCGCCCGGGGGCGGCGATCGTCAACGTCGCCTCGCTGGGCGGGCTGATGGCCTGGCCCCACCACGTCGCCTACTCGGCGAGCAAGGCGGCGCTGATCGCCGCCACCCGCGGCCTGGCGGCCGCGCTCGCCCCGATCCGCGTCAACGCCGTGGCGCCGGGAGTGCTTGAGCCTCCCGGCGGCCCCGCGGCCGTGCGCGACAAGACCCCGCTCGGCCGCTTCGGCTCCCACGCCGAGGCGGTCGAGGCCGTGCTGTTCCTGGCGGGTGCTGCGACCTTCACCACCGGAGAAGTGCTCCGGGTGGACGGCGGCCGCGCGCTCGCGACCTAGACCCGAGTTCGAGAGATCGACGATACGGAAGGAGTTTCGAGCGTGAACATGGCGTTCGCCGAGGACGAAGACAAGCCCTGGAAGACCGACCTGGCCAAGAAGGCCGCCCAGCGCCGCGACGCGGTCGTGCGCGAGGTCGAGGAGATCATCAAGAAGGCCGGCAGCTTCGAAGAAGCGCTGAAGGTGGGCGTGGAGACGCTGAAGAAGCGCTTCGCCCGCTACTCGGCCATCACGGCCTACGTGGCGGACGGCGAGGACCTCGTCGTGCACACGTCGATCGACCGCCCCGCCGGCCCGGAGCGGGTGTGGACCGGCGGCGGCCCGCTGGCGGAGGCCGCCCACGCGGACCACGCCACGGTCGTCAGCACGATCGCCGGCAGCGAGGCGTGGAACGCCGCGGGCCTCAGCCGCGGCAGCGTGATGGTGGCCCCGGTCCGCACCGAGGCGGGCCTGTGGGCGATCCTCGAGGTCTGGAGCGACTTCCGCGACGCGTTCTCGGCCCAGGACGTGCGCGCGATCGAGAAGGTCGCCGCGGCCCTCGCGGCCAAGACCCCCGCGGCCTAGCCGCACGCGAAGCGGGCGCCCCGGCCGCGCGGCCGGGGCCCTCGCCGCTCGTCCCATGCACCCGCTGCTCCTTCGGCTGCGCGGCGTGATCCCGCCGCTGGTGACGCCGTTCCGCGAGGACGGCGCCGTCGACCTGCCCGCCTTCGAGCGCAACCTCGCGGCCTACGCCGCGGCGCCGCTCGCCGGCTACCTCGTGCTCGGCTCCAACGGCGAGGCCTGCGCGCTCGACGAGGCCGAGAAGGTCGACCTGGTGCGCGCCGCGCGCAGGGGCGCCGGCGACCGGCCGGTGCTGGCCGGCACCGGCCTCGAGTCGACCCGCGGCACGATCGCGCTGACCTGCCGCGCGGCCGACGCCGGCGCCGACGCGGCGCTGGTCGTCACGCCCCACTACTTCAAGTCGCAGCTCACGGCCGACGCGCTGATTCGCCACTTCGAGGCGATCGCCGACGCTTCGCCGATCCCGGTGCTGCTCTATTCCGTTCCCGCCAACACGGGCCTGGCGCTGCCCGCTCCGGTGGCGATCCGCCTCGCCGCCCACCCCAACGTGATCGGGCTCAAGGAGTCGTCGGGCGACATGGGCTTCCTGAACCGGGTGCTCGGCACGGCACCCGAGCTCGGCTTCCTGTGTGGCTCGGCCGGCGCCTTCTACCCGGCCCTGTGCGCCGGCGCGACCGGCGGCGTGCTGGCGGTCGCCTGTGCCGCCCCCGAGATCACCTGCGCCCTGCACGCGGCGGCGGCCCGGGGCGACCACGATCGCGCGCGGTCGCTGCAGCGAACGCTGATGCCGCTGGCGGCGGCGGTCACCACGGCCCACGGCGTGCCCGGCCTCAAGGCCGCGATGGACCTCGCGGGCTACGCGGGCGGTTTCCCGCGGGCGCCGCTGGCCCCCGTCTCCGAGGCCGTGCGCGAAGAACTGCGCGCGGCGCTGGCGCTGGCCCGCTCGGCGATCGACTAGCCGCCGCTCGGGGCAGCGCCTGCCGCCCCGGCACGGCGATGACGGACTCCGGAGAAGTGCCTGCCGTCCCCCGTTCGGGGGATGCCGGAGGTGGGCAGAGCGGGTAGGTTGCGTTCATGCGCTTACCAGTCCTCCGTCTCGCAATGGGCATGGCGCTCGGGTCTGTCCTGGCGTGCGGCGGAGGGGGAGGTCCGTCCGGTGCAACGACGGCCACCCCTGCTCCCACGCCGACTCCGACGCCGACGCCGAGGGCGACGGTCGATGAAGTCGACGAGGTGTCGGGCTACCAGGTCAAGGCGCTCTACGTCCTCCCGGCGGACGGGGCGGACGAGCGACTCGACACCAACGGCACCCTGGCCCGTTCGCTCGCCGCCGCCCAGGCGTGGCTCCACGAGCGGACCGGGAAGCGCCTGGTGCTCGACACGTTCCGCGGCCAGCCGGACGTCGCCTTCGTCCGCCTCGATCAGTCCGATGCCGAGCTCTCCAGCCACGGGGTCTTCATTCGCGACCAGCTGGAGCGAATTCTCGCGGCGCGTGGGTTCGACCACCCGCAGAAGATCTACCTCGTCTACTTCGGCGGTGGCGCCGGCGTGCCGGTGTGCGCGAACGCCCCCGTACCGCCGCGACTCGTGGGCCAGGTCGCCGCGCTGTACCTCAAGGGCACGCCGCCGGGAGCCGCGCCCTGCGCGAACAACCGCTTCGCGTCGGACGAGCGCAGCGCCGGCTATGTAGAGTACGTGGCGCTTCACGAGGTGTTCCACGTCGTCGGTGCCGTGCAACGCTGCGCGCCGCAGTGGACGGGCAACCACGTCGGTGACGATCCCGGGGACCTGATGTATGCCGGAAGCAGTCCGTGGCGCCCGGCGCGCATCGACACCAACAACGACGACTACTTCAGGACCGGCCGCGCGGACTGCCTCGACGTGGACCGGAGCATCTTCCTCTCGCCCCAGGCTGCCGACGCCGAGATCCCCGCCGGTTGGGGCTTCCGCGGCCTGTCGACGCCCCAGTGGCCCGCCGACTCCGCGATCGACATCGGGCACCGCTGCCCCACGGGCGTCAGCGACCCCTGAGCCAGGCCCTCACGCGCCGCCCACGTACACGGCGAGGCTGGCCTCGACCATGCGCGCGTCCGTGAAGCGCTCCTCGAAGCGCCGGCGGCCGGCGGCCCCGAGGCGCGCGGCGAGTTCGTCCGAGCCGAGCACTTCGCAAAGCGCCGCGGCCAGCGCCGCCGCGTCGCGCACCGGCACGACGCGGCCGGTCTCGCGGTCGGCCACGGCCTCGGGGATGCCGCCCGCGGCGGTGCCGACGATCGGGCGCGCGAAGCACATCGCGTCGAGCAGGCTGGTGCCGAGGCCCTCCATGTGGGAGCTGAGGCAGAACACGTCGAAGGCGGGGACCAGCGCGTCGAGGTCGTCGCGGAAGCCGCCGAACGTGACGCGACCCGCCAGGTCGGGCGCCGCCGCCCGCGCATGCAAGGCGTCGCGCAGCGGGCCGTCGCCGAAGATCACGAGGTGGGCCCGCGGGTCGCGCGCCGCGACCGTCGCGAAGGCGGCGAGCAGCGTCGCCTGGTCCTTGTGGTCGACCATCGCCGCCACGTTGCCGACGACCCGGGCGTCGGCCGGCACGCCGAGCGCGCGGAGCGTCTCGCGCCCGCCCGGTCGCGCGGGCCGGTCGGGCACGCCCTCGTGCACCACGCGCAGCCGTTCGGGAGGCAGGCCACCGGCGACGAGCACGCGGCGGATGGCGTCGCTGACCGCGATCACCTCGTCGCAGGCGCGATACTTGGCGCGCGAGAGCGGACCTTTCAGCGCGAAGTCGACCCGGCGCGTGGCGACCAGCCGCGCCCGCGACCCGGAGAGCCGGGCCGCCACCACTCCCGCGGCGACCGCGTGCGGGTCGTGGAGCTGCACGACGTCGGGAGCGCGCAGGCGGAGAAGCCCGGCCAGCGTGGCGATCGCGCCGGGCGAGAGGTCGCCGCTGAAGCGGGTGTCGACGACCGCGAGGCCGGCCTCGCGGCAGCGCCGCTCGAGCGGCTGGCCGCGCTCGCAGACCACGGTCACCGCGTGGCCGCGCGCCGCCATGCCGCGGGCCGCCAGGAACACCTGGTTCTGCCCGCCGCGCCACTCCCGGGCGCTGTCCACGTGCACGATCCGCATCGGGGGCGATTCTACGGGGAGGCGTTCGTCGCCGGGCCGCGCAGCCGATAGACTTCCGGCGTCATGAACGAGCTGCTCGAGCTGTTCCGCGAGCGGGAGGCCCTGCTCGAGGGCCACTTCCTGCTCTCCTCCGGCCTGCACTCGCCGCGCTACCTGCAGTGCGCGCGGGTGCTGATGGATCCCGTCGTCGCCACCCGCCTCGGCGCGCTGCTCGCCGAAAAGCTGGGACGGCTGCTGCCCGAGCCGCCGTCGGCCGTGGTGGCGCCGGCGCTGGGCGGCGTGCTGGTCGCCCACGAGGTGGCCCGCGGCTTCGGCTGCGCCGGCCTCTTCACGGAGCGCACCGACGGCGGGATGTCGCTGCGCCGCGGTTTCGCGCTGCGCGCGGGCGAGCCGGTCGTGGTCGTCGAGGACGTGATCACCACCGGGAAGTCGACGCGCGAGGTGTTCGCCGCGCTGGAGCCGACCGGCGCGACGGTGATCGGCGTCGGCAGCCTGGTCGACCGCAGCGGCGGCAGCGTCGACCTCGGCGTGCCGCGCGCCAGCCTGATCACGCTGGAGGTGCCGACGTGGAGCGCCGACGAGTGCCCGCTGTGCCAGCAGGGCGGCGCGCCGGTGAAGCCGGGTTCGCGGCGCTGAGGTTCGACCGGGGACGGCGGGGCCGCGGATGCCGCGCTTCCGGCTGACGCTCGCCTACGACGGGACCGGCTTCGAGGGCTTCCAGCTCCAGGCCGCCCAGCGCGCGTCGCGCACGGTCCAGGGCGAGCTGGAAGCGGCCCTCGCCCGCCTGCACGGCGGCAGCCCCGTGCACGTCGACGGCGCGGGGCGCACCGACGCGGGGGTGCACGCGCTCGGCCAGGTGGCCTCCTGCGACCTGCCGCGCGCGTGGGCGGAGGCCGACCTGGTGCGCGCCCTCAACGCGGTGCTGCCCGGCGACCTCCGCGCGCTGGGCGCGGCGCCGGCCGCGGACGACTTCCACGCCCGCCGCAGCGCGACCTCGAAGTGCTATCGCTACACGATCGACACCGCTCTCGTGCAGCTCCCGCAGCGCCGCCACTTCGCGCTGCACGTGCCCGCGCCGCTCGACCGGCGGGCGATGGGCGAAGCGGCGCTGCTGTTCCTCGGCCGCCGCGACTTCGCCTCGCTCGCGTCCACGGGCAGCGACGTCAAGACCACGGTGCGCACGCTGACCCGCTCCGAGTTGCGCGGGGTGGAGCACGAAGGCGGCCCCGGTCTCGTCTACGAGGTCGAAGGCGACGGCTTCCTGCGCAAGATGGTGCGCAGCATCGTCGGCGGGCTGCTGGCCGTGGGCCGCGGGGCGGCCACTGCGGCCGTGCTCGAGTACGAGTTGCACGCCCGGGACCGCCGCCGCTGGCCGCCGCCCGCGCCGGCCCACGGGCTCACCCTGGTCCGGGTGAGCTACACTAACGGGCCCGAGGAATCCCGCTGATGCGAAAGGCTTTGCGCCGATAGTCCTGATGTCACGCGAAGACCTCCTGGCCGTCATGCCGCAGGACTCCGTCGAGGAGAAGCAGCTCCTCGACGGGATCGACTTCGCGCGCCTGCCGCGCCACGTCGCCGTCATCATGGACGGCAACGGGCGCTGGGCGAAGAAGCGGATGATGCCGCGCATCGAGGGCCACCGCGCGGGCATCGCCTCGGTGCGGGAGACGGTCGAGACCTCGGCCCGGCTGGGCCTGAAGGTGCTCACCCTCTACGCGTTCTCGGTCGAGAACTGGAAGCGGCCGGAGCTGGAGATCTCGGGGCTGATGCTGCTCCTCAAGCACTACCTGCGCTCCGAGCTCGACACGATGCTCAAGAACGACATCCGCTTCGGCGTGATCGGCCGGCCCGAGGCGCTGCCGGCCGACGTCCAGGACGAGCTGATGCGGGCGACCGAGCGCACGCGGCACTCGCAGGGCCTGCTGTTCCAGCTCGCGCTCAACTACGGCGGGCGCACCGAACTGGCAGACGGCGTCCGGCGGCTGGCGGCCGACGTGCAGGCCAACGGCCTCGACCCGGCGACGATCGACGAGGCGACCCTCGCCCGCTACCTGTACACGGCAGGCCAGCCCGACCCCGACCTGCTGATCCGCACCAGCGGCGAGCTGCGGGTCAGCAACTTCCTGCTGTGGCAGATCGCCTACTCGGAGATCTGGGTCACCGACGTGCTGTGGCCCGACTTCCGCCGCCGCCACCTGCTGCAGGCGGTGGTCGACTACCAGCGCCGCGAGCGCCGCTACGGCGGCATCGTCGCCAGTTGAGCGGCAAGTTCGGCGACCTGCGGGCGCGGCTGCTGACCGCGCTCGTGGCGCTGCCGCTGCTGCTGGGGCTGCTCCTCTACGCGCCGCCGCTGGCGACCGTGGCGGTCGCGGGTGCCGCGATCGGCCTCGGGCTCCTCGAGTACTACAAGCTGCTGGCCGCCCGCGGGCTGCGCCCGCTGCGCTTCACCGGCCTGCTGCTGACCGCGTTCATCTTCCTCGAGGAGGTCCAGCCGGGCTGGGCGGGGCCCGCGCTGTGGCCGCTGGCGGCGCTGCTGCTGCTGACCTCGACGCTGCGCCGCGCCGACGACCTCGCCCAGACCGTGCCCGCCGCCGCCGGCACGTTCATGGGCGCGACCTATCTCGGCGCGCTGGGCGGGACGCTGGCCGGCCTGCGGGTGCTCGAGCCGGTCGAGCTGGGCGGCTACCGCCTGCTGCTGCTGATCTTCGTCGTGATGATGTCGGACGTGTTCGCCTACTTCGCGGGCCACCTCGCGGGCCGCCACCGGCTGGCGCCGCTGATCTCGCCGGGCAAGACGGTCGAAGGCGCGCTGGGCGGCCTGGTCGGCGGCGCGCTCGGCGCGTGGCTGATCCGCGAGGCGGCGCTGCCCGGCGTCTCGCTCCCGGTGACCCTCGCGCTCGGCGTGGCGGTGGCCGCCATGGGCATCGTCGGCGACCTGCTGGAGAGCCTGCTCAAGCGCTGGGCGGGCATCAAGGACTCGGGCGCGCTGTTCCCGGGCCACGGCGGCATGCTCGACCGGCTGGACAGCTTGTTGTTCGGCGCGCCGGTCCTCTACTATTTCTACCTCTACCAGCGCTGACGCCGCACCTCCCGCGCGAGATCCCATGAGCCATTCGCAGGAACGCCGCGCCGTGTCCGTGCTGGGTTGCACCGGCTCGGTCGGGGTCAACGTGCTGAAGGTCGTCGAGGCGTTCCCCGAGCGCTTCGAGATCGTCGGCCTGGCGGCCGGCCGCAACGTGCACGTGCTGGCGAAGCAGGTCGCGCGCCATCGCCCGCGGGTCGTCTCGGTGGCCGACGAGGCGTGCCGCCAGGAGCTCGGGCGCCTGGTCGACCTGGCCGGCATCGAGGTCGCGACCGGCACCGACGGCATGGTCGCGGTGGCCACGGTCGAGCCGGCGCGGATCGTGGTCGCCTCCGCGGTCGGCGCCGTCGGCCTGCTGCCGACCTACCGCGCGCTGCAGGCGGGCAAGGACGTCGCCCTCGCCAACAAGGAGACGCTGGTGATGGCGGGGGAGCTGATGCGGGCGGCGGCCGCCGCCACCGGCGCCCGGCTGCTGCCGATCGACTCCGAGCACTGCGCGCTGCACCAGTGCCTGGCGGGGCGCGAGCCGCAGAGCGTGAAGCGGCTGCTGCTGACCGCGTCCGGCGGCCCGTTCCGCACCTGGAAGGGGAGCCTCGACGAGGCGCGCCCCGAAGACGCGCTCAAGCACCCGACCTGGAACATGGGCCGCAAGATCACCATCGACTCCGCCACCCTGATGAACAAGGGGCTGGAGGTGATCGAGGCGCGCTGGCTGTTCGACGTGCCCGCCGAGCGCATCGACGTCGTCGTCCACCCGCAGTCGATCATCCACTCCATGGTGGAGTTCGTCGACGGCACGGTGCTCGCCCAGCTGGGGCCGACCGACATGCGGTTGCCGATCCAGTACGCGCTCACCTACCCCGAGGTGTGGCCCTCGACGATTCCCGGGATGGACTTCGGCGCCGCGCTGTCGCTGACGTTCGAGCCGCCCGACCACGACCGCTTCCCGGCCCTGGGCCTGGCCCGCCGCGCGCTGCAGGAGGGCGGCACCCAGCCCGCCGCCCTCAACGCGGCCAACGAGGAGGCGGTCGCCGCCTTCCTCGACGGCGCCGTGCCGTTCACCGCGATCGCCGACACCGTGCGCGCGGTGATGGATGCCCACGCCCCCGACCATCCCTCCCGGATCGAGGACGTGCTGGCCGCCGACGGATGGGCCCGGGAGCGGGCCCGTGACGAGCTTTCACGAAAGGCCCGGCCCGCGCCGCGCGCCTGAGCGCTTAATCTAGGAAGAAGATGCTGGAAGGGTTCCTCGGCACCACCGGTGCCTTCATCGTCGTGCTCGGCGTGGTCGTGTTCGTCCACGAGTTCGGCCACCTGCTCGCCGCCAAGGCGTTCGGGATGCGGGCCTACGTGTTCTCGCTCGGCTTCGGCACCCGGCTGTTCGGCTTCAAGTGGGGCGAGACCGACTGCCGCGTCTCGCTGATCCCGCTCGGCGGCTACGTCAAGCTCGAGGGCGAAGGCGACGACGGCCTCTCGGAGAGCGTCGAGGGGCGCGGGGACTCGAAGGACTTCCAGTCGCGGCCGCGCTGGCAGCGCTTCCTCGTGTACTTCGCGGGGCCGGCGATGAACGGCGTGCTGACCGTGGCGGTGCTGACCGGGCTGTTCATGGTCGGCTTCCAGGTCGACGCCGCGCTCTACGCGCCGCCGGTCGTCGGCGCGGTCGATCCCGAGGGCCCGGGCGCGCGCGCGGGCGTGCAGCCGGGCGACCGCATCCTGGCGGTCGACGACGTGCCGGTCGCGACCTGGGAGGACGCCGGCTACCAGGTGCTGCTGCGGCCGGAGCAGGAGTTCCCGCTGCGCCTGCAGCGCGGCGGCACCACGACCCTCGTCGACGTGCGGGCCGCGGCTTTCGGCAAGGAGAAGGTGGGCACCATCGGCGTCTTCCCGCTGGTCCAGATCGGGCGCGTGATGGAGGGCTCGGCGGCGGCCGCCGCGGGCCTGCGCGAGGACGACGCGGTGCTGCGCATCGACGGCCAGGCGATCCGCGGCTTCGGCGACATCCCGCCGCTGGTGCAGGCCGCGAAGGACCGCCCGCTGCAGCTCGAGCTGCTGCGCGACGGCGCGCCGCTCGCGCTGGCGATCCAGCCGAAGCTCGACGGCGGCGTGCCGCGGCTCGGCATCGGGCCCAAGCTGATCACCCAGCAGTTCGGCTTCGCCCGCTCGGTGCGCGAGGCGATCGCCCAGAGCTGGGCGATGACGAAGCAGACGTTCGAGGTGCTGGGGCGGCTGGTGACGGCGCAGCTCTCGCCGAAGACGATGATGGGGCCGATCGGCATCGCCCAGGCCTCGGGCGAGGCGGCCCGCGAGGGCGGCCTGCTGGCGCTGATGCGGCTGATCGCGATCATCAGCCTGCAGGTCGGCCTGTTCAACCTGATCGTCCCGATCCCGGTGCTCGACGCGGGCCAGATGGCGATGCTGGCGGTCGAAGGCGTGATCGGCCGCGACCTCCCGCAGCGGCTCAAGGACTACATCCTCAACGCCGGCGTGATCGCGGTCCTGCTGCTCGTCTGCCTCGTCCTCTACTCGGACCTCAGCAAGACCAGCTTCCTCGGCAAGTACCTCCCGTAGAGGCTCAGGGCGTCAGCAGCAGGAAGTACTGGTAGGGGAGGAAGTGCTTCTCCGCCACCAGCCGCAGGCCACCCGCCGCCGCTTCCTTCAGGAAGTCCTCGCGGGCGAGGCGTTGCTCCGGGGGCGGGCCGATCGCCGTGCGGCGCTTCTGGAAGTCGATGTTGGCGATCCGGCCGCCCGGCTTGAGGGCGGCGATCAGGCGGCGCAGGTAGGCGGGTCCGTCCGGGAAGTGGTGGTAGGTGTTGACGATCAGGATCAGGTCGCAGGAACCGGGCGGGATCAGCGGGTCGTGGGGCAGGGCCAGCACGGGCGTGACGTTGGTGAGGCCGGTCTGGCCCACGCGGTCGCGCAGCGCGTCGAGGATCACCGGCTCGACGTCGACGGCGAACACGCGGCCCGCCTTGCCCACCGCCCGCGCCAGGCGCAGCGAGAAGTAGCCGGGACCGGCGCCGACGTCGCACGCCGTCTGGCCCGGCTTGAGGCCGAGCGCGGAGACGACCTGGTCGGGTTTCTGCCAGCCGGCGCGGCCCTGCTCCTCGAGTTGCGCGATGTAGGACTCGAGGTCGGGCGGGTTGCCGAAGTGGCCGCCGCCGCCGCCGGGCCGGCCCTGCTGGGCCGCCAGCGGGAGTGCGAGAGCGAGCAGCGCCGCGGCGAGCCAGGCGCCGGCGCGGCGGAAGCTCACTGGGCGGGCGGCGGTGTGGCCGGCTTCGCCCACACCGGGCGGAAGCGCGGATCGAGTTGCAGCGCCTTCGCGAACAACTCGGCGGCGCGGGCCTTGTCGGGGTGGTTGCGGCGCTTGCCCTCGGCCAGCTTGTACACGCAGTAGCCGAGGTAGTAGTTCGCCGCGGCCGATTCGGGTGCCGCGGCGAGCGCCGCCTCGAACGACTTCGCGGCGCTCGCGTAGCGGGCGCGGGCGAAGGCCTTGAGCCCGGTCTCGATCAGGGCTTCGGCATCGGCTGCCGGGGCGGCCGGCGCGGCGGTTTCCGCCGGGGAGGCCGCAGGGACGGCGGGCGGCGCCTGGGCGGGCTCGGGCGTCTGCGCGACGAGAGCGCTCGTGAGCAGCAGGGCCAGGATCATGGGGCCTCCTTTGGAGCGGGTCGGCGGCGAGTCTAGCAAGCCCGCGGCGGACTCAGCGCGCCGCCGGCTCCGGCGTCGCCTCCGCGGGCGGGGCCTGGCCGCGCAGGCGGATCACGACCTGGACCTCGCCGACGCCCGGCACGTCCCGCGCGATCGCCTCCGCGCGCTGCGCCTGGGCGGGCGTCCGCGCCTCGCCGCCGAGCGTCACGGCGCGGCGGAACACCGACACCGAGAGGTCGCTGCCCTCGAGCTCGCGGTCGAGCGAGAAGGCGAGCCGGACCTTGACCGCGAGCGCTTCGTCGTCGAGCCGCTCGCCGGCCGTGCGCCCGTCTCCGCCCTCGGCGGCGATCGCGGCCAGGGCAGGGTCCGCCTTGACGTGGTTGACGACCTGGCGCACCCCGGGGACCGCGCCCGCGACGCGCTCGGCCAGGGCCACGGTCTCGGCATCGGGCACGCGCCCGCGCAGCGTGATCACGCCCTCTTCGGCCGCGACCTCGATCGGGTGGATGGCGAGGCGCCGGTTCAGCTCCAGGGCGCCCTTGACCTTGCCGGCCAGCGCGACGCCCTCGAGCTTGCGACCGACCTCGCCGAGCTGGCGCGGCGGCTCGAGCCCGAACTCCTTGCCCTTCCAGTACCAGAGCCCGCCGCCGACCAGCACGACCAGCAGCACGAACCCGATCAGCCGCTGCATGAGCCCTCCTGACGGACATTCTATTGCCGCGCCTCCCGCCGTGGGGGTTTGGGGGCGGAGGAGCGCGTTCGCGACGTAGCCCCCATGGGACCGGCGCCGGGTTCATCCCGGCGCCGGAACCCGTCGGCGCTCCGCGACTCCCTTGACGATCTTCCGGGCGCGGGTGATCCTCGCCGCACATGGAAGCGCAGGAGTTCGACCTGGTCGTGATCGGCTCCGGTCCCGCGGGGGAGAAGGGCGCCGCGCAGGCCGCCTACTTCGGCAAGAAGGTGGCGCTCGTCGAGCGCGAGCCGCACCTCGGCGGCGCCGGCGTCAACACCGGCACCGTGCCGAGCAAGACGCTGCGCGAGACCGCGCTGTACTTCTCCGGGCTGCGCCAGCGCGGGCTCTACGGCATCGACTACCAGATCAAGCGCGACATCACCGTGCCCGACTTCATGTTCCGCAAGGACGACGTCGTGCGCCACCTGTGGAGCCTGATCGACCGCAACCTGGAGCGCCACGCGATCACGCTGTTCCGCGGCGACGGCCGCTTCGAGGACCCGCACACGATCGCGGTCACCTCCCGCGACGGCGGCGTCGAGCGCCTGCGCGCGGGCGTCATCCTGATCGCCACCGGCTCGAGCCCGGCGTGGCCCGAGGGCGTGCCGCACGACCCGCGGCTGTTCGACTCCGACACCATCCTGCGCATGGAGCGCATCCCGCGCTCGCTGGTCGTGATCGGCGCCGGCGTGATCGGCTGCGAGTACGCGACGATGTTCCGCGCGATGGGCGTCACCGTGACGCTGGTCTGCGCCCAGGACCGGCTGCTGCCGTTCCTCGACGGCGAGCTCTCGGAGCGGCTGCGGTTGCAGGCCGAGCTGCTCGGCCTGCACGTCCTGCGCAACGAGGGCATGGGCGGCATCGAACTGGACGGGCCCGAGGTGACCGTGCGCCTCAAGGGCGGCGGCGGCGTGCAGGCGGAGTGCGTGCTGTTCGCGACCGGCCGCAGCGGCGCGACGGCGGGGCTCGGCCTCGAACGCGCGGGGCTTGCCGCGGGACCGCGCGGTCACCTGTCCGTGAACGGCGACTTCCAGACGGCCGTGCCCCACATCTACGCCGCCGGCGACGTGATCGGCTTCCCCGCGCTGGCCTCGACCTCGATGGACCAGGGCCGGGTCGCGATGTGCCACGCGTTCGGCCTCAAGTACAAGACCCAGGTCTCGAGCCTGCTGCCGATGGCGGTCTACACGATCCCGGAGCTGGCGGCGGTGGGGGAGACGGAGGAGAGTGCTGCCAAGAAGGGGCTCGACTTCGTGGTCGGCCGCGCCTACTACGAGGGCAACAGCCGCGGCCAGATCATCGGCGACTTCTCCGGCTTCGTGAAGCTGATCGTCGCCCGCGAGGACCGGCGGCTGCTCGGCGTGCACGTCCTCGGCGAGCTGGCCTCCGAGCTGATCCACGTCGGCCAGGCCCAGCTCCAGCACGGCGGCACGCTCGAGCACCTGATCGACACCGTGTTCAACTACCCGACCCTGGGCGAGGCCTACAAGTACGCGGCCTACGACGCGCTGGGCGCGATCGGCGCCGGCCGGCTGCGCGAGGCCGACCGCTGATGCGGCGGCTGCTGCTCGCGGCGGCGCTGCTGGCGGCCGGCTGCGGGTCGCGCGCGCCCGAACCGCCGCCCCCGCCGCCGGCGCCCGCCTGCACGACCTGGTGGCGGACCGGCGACCCCGGGCTCGACGGCCTGCTGCCGCTGGTGAAGGAGACGCTCGAGGCCAACGAGCGCCAGTTCGCGGGCCGCACCGGGCCGGTGCGCGGCTTCGGCGCCGGCGAGGCCTACCCGCAGATCTGGATCCGCGACAGCGCGACCCTGGTGCCGGTCGCGCGCTGGCTGTACCCGCGCGACCGCGTCGCCTCGTGGCTGGTCGAGCACCTCGCCCACCAGCGCTCCGACTCCTCGCTCAACGACTGGATCGCCGCCGGTCCGGTCGACGAGTTCCGCCCCTGGGCCCCGCGGGCCGAGGAGATCTGGCGCCGGGGGCCCGACGTCGTCACCGCCGACCGCAACACGACCGAGGCCGACCAGGAGTCGTCGGCCGTGCTCGCGGCCTGGGACCTGTTCGAGCTCTACGGCCCGATCTGGCTCGACACCGGCGTGGCGGGCCGGCCGCTGCTCGACCGCCTCGACGCGGCGCTGCTGTCGGTCAGCGAAGGCCGGCGCGACACGCCGACCGGGCTCGTTGTCAGCGCGCTGACCGCCGACTGGGGCGACGTGTCGCCCGTGCACGGCGACCAGCAGGCGATCTATCTCGACGAACGCACGCCGCGGGTGGGCGGGCTGTACACGAACGCGATGGCGCTGCTGGCCGCCCGCCGCCTGGCCGAGATGGCGAGCGACGGGGCGCGCCCGCTGCGGGCGCGGGCCTGGACCAGCACGGCCGACCGCATGCGGATCGACCTGCGCAACGCTCTCTACCTGCCCCAGCGCGGCTACTTCCGCGTCCACCGCCTGCTGCCGGGGCCGCAGCCGCCACGCCCCGTCGACCTCGACGCGATGCTGGCGACCGGCGGCAACGCGATCGCCGCCCGCGCCGGCGCCCTCGACGACGCGGAGCGGCTGCGGCTGTTCGACGAGATCGAGCGCCGGCACCAGGCGATCGGCGCGCCGGTGCTGGGCGTGACGCTGATCCCGCCGTTCCCGGCCGGGTTCTTCAGGCACCCGATCCTGGCCGAGGAGGGGAGCTACCAGAACGGCGGCCACTGGGACTGGTTCGCGGGGCGCCTGGCGCTGGCGATGCTGGAGGGAGGCGACGCCCTTCGCGGCCGGGCCCAGGTCCGCGCGCTGGCCGCCCGCGCCGTGCAGCGGCGCGCGTTGCACGAGTGGCACACGGCGGCCGGCGAAGGTCGCGGCAGCCCGCGCTACGCGGGCAGCGCCGGCGCACTGGCCGGCGCCGTGCTCGAGGGCCTGCTGGGGCTCGACTGGAGCCGCGATCCCGAGCGCCCGTTGCAGGCGCGCGCCGTGTTCCAGCCGCGGCTCGGGCCGGGCAACGCGCGGCTCGAGGCCTGCGCCCCCGGCGAGCCGGTGCGGGCGGGCTACGACTACCGGCAGACGGCCGAAGCGCTGCGCTTCGACTACCGCAGCAGCGCGGCCTCCGCGCGCCTCGCGATCCTGCTGCCGCCGGGGCGAGCGGCGACGGCCGTCTCGCTCGACGGCACGCCGCGAGAGCCCGTGACGCAGGAGATCGGGCGCGACCGCTACCTCGTGATCGACCGCGCACCCGCCTCCGGGCGGCTCGAGGCGCGGCTGGCGCCGGGCTAGGGCATCACCTTGCGGTGCTTGGCGGCCTCTTCTTCGTAGTACTTGCGGTACAGCACGTCCCACTCCGACGAGCCCTCGAGGATCGAGCGCTTCTGGGTCTCGATCTTGCGGCGGACCAGGGCGTCGATCGCCTCGTCGGCCTTCATCTCGGACTCGATCAGCCGGAAGATCTGCTGCCGGATCTCGGACAGGTCGTCGAAGAACTCGACTTCCTCGTCCTGATTCAGGTAGTTGAGGACGAGCTGGGACAGCCGCACGCAGCGGTCGCGGGACAGCTTCAAATGACCAGCCCCTTCTTCTTCGCCAGCTCGCGCTTGACCTTCTTGAACATCTCGCTGTAGGCGATGTTCGAGCGCTCCATCTCCGGAGCGTGGGAGAGCAGGACCTGGCGGACCTCCTCGTTGAGCGCGTCCTCGAGCCGCAGCTCGTCGGCGATCACCCGCGCGATCTCGCCGGAAACCCGGGCCTCGGAGTCGACCTCGAGCTTGCCGCCGGAAACCAGCGTCTTGACGATCTTGCGCGAGATGTACTCGATCTCGTCTTCGGTCAGGCGCATGCGACCCCGGAGTATACACGCGTGGTATCTTGCCGCTCGCCATGGCAGCCCACGTCCTGAAGCACCCGCTGGTCGACGACTCGCTCGCGCGCCTGCGCGACAGGGACACGCCGCGCGACGCCTTCCGCCGGCTGGCCCGGCGCGTCGCCCTGATGCTGGTGGCGGAGGCCACCCGCGACCTGCCGACGGCGCCGCGCGAGATCGAGACGCCGCTCGAGAAGACGACCGCGCACCGCATCTCCACCCGGGTGGTGGCGGCGCCGGTGCTGCGCTCGGGCCTCGGCATGCTCGACGCCTTCCTCGACCTGGTGCCGCAGGCCGAGGTCGGCTACTTCGGCCTCGAGCGCGACGAAACGACCGCCGTCGCCCGCCGCTACTACGAGAAGATCCCGAAGAACCTGCACGAGGCCGTCGTCTTCCTGCTCGACCCGATGCTGGCCACCGGCGGCTCGGCCGCGATGGCCTTCGAAGGCCTGCGCGAGCTGGGCGCCCGCAACGTGCGGCTGCTGTCGATCGTCGCCGCGCCGGAGGGCGTCGCCCACCTCGAGGCCGCGTTCCCCGACGCCCGCATCTACACGGCGGCGCTCGACCGCCAGCTCAACGACCGCAAGTACATCCTGCCCGGCCTCGGCGACTTCGGGGACCGGCTCTACGGGACGTAGATCGATGCGCCGCCGCTTCGCCGCTCTGGCGCTCGCGCTGCTGCCGGCCGCGGCCGCCGCGGCCCAGGCTCCGCCCGCGGCCCCGGCCGATCCCGCCCTGGTGCGCCGCGCCGCGCGCGAGATCGCGGCCGCGGCCCGCTTCTGCACGCTGTCGACCGTGGGCGTCGACGGCCTGCTGCAGGCGCGGGTGATGGACGTGTTCCCGATCGACGCGGACCTCGTCGCGTGGATGGGCACCCACAAGGGGACCCGCAAGGTCGCCGAGCTGGCACGCGACCCGCGCGCCACGCTCTCCTGCTTCGACCCGAAGGGCCCCGGCTACGTCACGTTCGCCGGCCGCGCGGAGCGGGTCACCGACCCCGCCACGCTCGCCACCCGCTTCAAGCCCGAGTGGGCGCCCTTCTACGAAGGGGGCGCGCAGAGCGCCGACTACCTGCTGCTGAAGCTGGTCCCGCGCCGGGTCGAGGTGGTGAGCCACCTCCACGGCCTCGCCAGCGGCCCCCGCGCCTGGCGGCCGGAGATCCTCGAACTGCCCTGAGCCGGCGCATCCCGGCTGCTAAACTCGCGGCTTCGCCCATGCTCCCGCGGACCGCCGGAATCGACGGGCGGCGCGCCGCCCTTCTCGTCCTGCTCGCGCTGTGCCTCGCCCAGCAGGGGCTGGTGCTGCGCGACGGGTTGCGGCTGCTGCTGGGCGCCCCCGACCTGCTGCCGCGGGCGGGCCTGTCGGTCGAGGCCGGCGGCCGCGTGCGTTCGGTGGCCGACGCCCACGCCGGCCGGCTGGCCGAGGGAGACGTGATCGTCGCCGTCGACGGCGAGCCCTGGCAGGGCCGCGCCAGCCTGAGCGCTCCGGTCGCCGCGAAGCGGGCCGGCGACGTGGTGCGGCTGAAGGTGTCGCGCGAAGGCGTCGTGCGCGACGTCGCTCTGGTTCTGCAGCCGCGCCCCGAGCTGGACGGCGGCAACCGGGCGCTGCTGATCGTCCTGGTGCTGCTGTCTCCGCTGCTGGCGATCGCGCTCGGGTTCGGCGTCGCCTGGGTGCGCCCGCGCGATCCGCTGGCCTGGCTGCTGCTCCTGCTGCTCACCGGCTTCACGGCGATGGGCGAGCTGGAGATGATCCAGCGCTCGGCCTGGCCCGAGCCGCTGCGGCCGCTGGCGCTGTTCTGGCGCCACGGGCTGGGCGCGAGCTGGCCGCTGGCGCTGTTGCTGTTCGCGCTGCGCTTTCCGGACCGGCTGCCGCTCGACCAGCGCCACCCCTGGGTCAAGTGGCTCGTGGTCGTGCCGCTGGCGGCCGACGTGCTGGTGCTCGGGCTGCTCGCGGTCGCCGACGCCGACCACCCGCGCCTCGCGGGCGCGCTGGCCGGCTGGCTGCAGGTGGCCCGGCTGCCGCGCTTCGTGCTGAGCAACGTGGCGATCGGCAGCTTCTTCGCGATCACCGGCTACCGGATGGGGACCACCCAGGACCCCGACGACCGGCGCCGCCTGCGTCTGCTCAATTTCGGGGCGACCGCGGCGCTGCTCCCGATCTTCCCGCTGGTGCTGGCCAACGGCCTGTTCGGCCTGTCCTGGGCCTCCGTCAGCCCCCTGCTGATGGTGCCGGCGCTGCTGGCGCTGGCGCTGCTCCCGCTGACCCTCGCCTACGTGATCGTCGTCGAGCGCGCGATGGGGATCTCGGTCGTGCTGCGCCAGGGCCTGCAGTACGCGCTGGCGCGCCGCGGCATCCGCGTGCTGCAGGCGCTCGGCATCGGGCTCGCGCTGACCGCGGGGCTCGCGCTCGCCCTCGACCCGGAGCTGAACCGGCCGCGCAAGATCCAGGCGATCGCGACCGGCGTGCTGTTCGCCGCAGTCCTCGGGCGCGCCGGCGAGCGGTTGCGGGGCTGGCTCGATCGCCGCTTCTTCCGCGAGGCGTACGACGCCGAGCGGCTGCTGAGCGAGGTCTCGGACGAGCTGCAGGAACTGGTCGACGTGCGCAAGGTGGTGGACACCCTGGCGCGCCGGCTCTCCGACGCGCTCCACGCCTCGCGACTGGCCGTGCTGCTGCGCGAGGGCGCGGCCCTGCAGCCGGCGTTCGCCGTGGGCTACGCGGGTGCGCCGCCATCGTTCGACACCGACGGCCCGGTCGCGCGCCGCCTCACGGCGGCGAAGGAGCCGCCGCGGGTCTACCTCGACGATCCCGAGAGCTGGGCCAACCAGCCCGAGGCGGCGGCCGAGCGGCCGCACCTCGAGGCGCTCGGCTCCGAGCTGCTGCTTCCGCTCGCGACGCGCACGGGCCTGCTCGGCTTCCTCGCGCTGGGGCCGAAGAAGAGCGAAGAGCCGTACTCGCCGCTCGACGTGCGGCTGTTGCGCTCGGTGGCGACCCAGGCTGCGCTGGCACTCCACAACGCGCAGCTCGCCGAGCAGGTGGCCGCCGAGGTCGCGCAGCGGGCGCGCTTCACCCGCGAGGTGGAGATCGCGCGCGAGGTCCAGGAGCAGCTCTACCCGCGCGAGCTGCCGCGGGCCCCGGGCCTCGACCTGGCCGGCCATTGCCGGCCCGCGCGCGGCGTGGGCGGCGACTACTACGACTTCCTCGCCCTCGACGACGGCCGCGTCGGAGTCGCGATCGGCGACATCTCCGGCAAGGGCATTCCGGCCGCGCTGCTGATGGCCAGCCTGCAGGCCTCGCTGCGCAGCCAGACCATCGGCGGCGCCCGCGCCGACCTCGCGACGCTGATGGCCAACCTGAATCGCCTGATCCACGACGCCTCGCCGTCCAACCGCTACGCCACGTTCTTCTACGGCGAGTACGACCCGCGAGACGGCCGCCTCGCCTACGTCAACGCGGGCCACAACGCGCCGATGGTGTTCCGGGCCGGAGGCGGCGAGCCCGAGCGGCTCGAGGTCGGCGGGCCCGTGATCGGGCTGCTGCCGATCGCGGGGTACGAGGCAGGCGAAGCCACCCTGCGCCCGGGCGACGCCCTGCTCGGCTTCACCGACGGCATCTCCGAGGCGATGAACCCGGCGGACGAGGAGTGGGGCGAGCCGCGGCTCGCCGACGCCTTCCGCGCCTGCGCGGGGCTGCCGGCCGCCGCGGCGGTCGAGCGCCTGATCGCGGCCGCCGACGCCTTCGCCGCCGGCGCCCCGCAGCACGACGACATGACGGTGATCGTGGTGCGCCGCGGATGAAGGAACCGCGCGACCTGGTCGAGCACCTGCCCCTCGGCGTCTGGCGCGCCGACCTCGGGGGGCGGCTCGTGTTCGCGAACCCCGCGGCGCTCGCGCTCTTCGGCTTCGCCACCCTGGACGAGGCGCGCGAGCAGGGACTGGCGGCGGTCCACCTCGACCCCGAGGAGCCACGCAAGCTCATGGAGCGGGTGACGGCTCTCGGCACCGCGACCGGCCAGCGGGCGCGGCTGGTGCGTCCCGACGGCAGCGGCGCCTGGGTCGAGACCCACGCGGCCCTGGCCAGCGACGCCCGCGGGCGGCCGGCCTGGGTGGACGCCGTGGTCGAAGACGTCACGCGCCAGGTCGAAGCCGAGCGTGACAGCGCCGGGTTGCGCGGCGCGCTCGAGGCGATCGTCACCCACACGCCGTCGGTCGCGGTCCAGATCTACGACGCGGAGGGGCGGGTGCGGCTGTGGAACCCGGCCTCCGAGGCGCTCTACGGCTGGACCGCCGCGGAAGCGCTGGGCCAGCGCATGCAGGAGCTGATCATCCGCCCCGAAGATCGCGAGGAGTTCGAGGCGCTGATCGCGCGGCTGCTGGCGACCGGCGAGGCCGAGCCTCCCAACGAGTGGACCGTGCGGCGCAGGGACCACGCGCTGCGTTTCGTGCACTCGAGCATGTTCCCGCTGCCCGCCTTCGCCGGCGCCCCCGCCGTGTGCTGCATGGACGTCGACGTCACCGAGCGCCGCATCACCGAGGACGCGCTGCGCCAGGGCCGCGAGCGCTACCGGGCCTTCGTCGACCACTCCACCGAGGGCATCTGGCGCTGCGAGCTGCTGCCGCCGGTCGCGCTCGAGGGGCCGCTCGAGTCCCGCGTCGAAGCCTTCCTCGACCGCGCCTACCTCGCCGAGTGCAACGAGGCGTTCGCCCGCCATCACGACCGCGAGAGCGGGGAGCAGGTGCTGGGGCGGCGGCTGGCCGACGTGCTGCCGCTGCGCGAGGCTCGCGGCCGCGCCCTGATCGCCCGCTTCTTCGACGGCGGCCTGCGCCTCGCCGACGGCGAGACGCTGGAGCGCGGCGCGGACGGCGGCGTGCGCCACCGCCTCAACAACCTGGTGGGCGTCGTCGAGGACGGTCGCCTGACCCGGGCCTGGGGCACCCAGCGCGACGTCACCGACCGGCGGCTCGCCGAGGAGGCGCTGCGCACCTCCGAAGAACGCTACCGCCTGATGACGGAGAACTCGACCGACCTGATCTCGCGCCAGGCTCCGGACGGGACCATCCTCTACGCGTCCCCGGCCTGCCGCCGGCTGCTGGGCTACGAGCCGGAGGAGATGGTCGGGCGTACGCCAGCCGCCTTCGTGCACGAGGAGGAGGTGGAGCGGCTCGCCCAGGAGCGCCAGCGGCTGCTCGGCGCCGAGCCATTGGTGACGACGTGGCGGGTGCGGCGCAAGGACGGCGGGACCGTGTGGTTCGAAACCACGAGCCAGGCGATCTTCGGCCCCGACGGCGAGCCGCGCGAGGTGGTCGCGGTGTCGCGCGACGTCTCCGAGCGCAAGGCCGCCGAGGAGCTGATCTCGTACCAGGCCTACCACGACACGCTGACCGGGCTGCCCAACCGGCTGCTGTTCCGCGACCGGCTCAGCCAGGCGCTGGCCCACGCCCACCGCACCGGCCGCACGCTGGGCGTGGTGTTCCTCGACCTCGACCACTTCAAGCGGATCAACGACACGCTCGGCCACTCGGCGGGCGACCGGCTGCTCGAGGGCGTCGCCAGGCGGCTGGCCGCGTGCCTGCGCGAGGGCGACACCGTGGCCCGCGTCGGCGGCGACGAGTTCACGCTGCTGCTCGAGCCGCTGGCGCAGCCCGAAGACGCGGCCAAGGTCGCGGAGAAGCTGCTGCAGGCGCTCTCGACCCCGTTCGAGCTCGACGGGCACCGGCTGCACGTCCAGGCCAGCATCGGCATCAGCCTGTATCCCGACGACGGCCAGGACACCGAGACCCTGCTCAAGAACGCCGACAACGCGATGTACCGCGCGAAGGAGGCGGGCCGCTCCAACTACCAGCTCTTCACGCGGGCGATGACGGTGCGCGCCCAGGAGCGGCTCAACCTGGAGAACGCGCTGCGCCAGGCGCTGGAGCGCGGCGAGTTCGAGCTGCGCTACCAGCCGTTCGTGGAGCTGAAGCGGCGCCGGGTCGTCGGCGCCGAGGCGCTGCTGCGCTGGCGGGTCGCGGGCCGCGGGCTGGTGCCGCCGGCGGAGTTCATCCCGGTCGCCGAGGAGTCGGGCCTGATCGTGCCGATCGGCGAGTGGGTGCTGCGCGAGGCGTGCGCCACGCTCGCGCGGCTGTCGCGGGTGGCGGGCGGGCTTCGCATCGCGGTCAACCTCTCGCCGCGCCAGTTCCAGCGCCAGGACCTCGTGCGCTCGGTCGATCGTGCGCTGTCCGAGAGCGGAGCCGACCCGCGGCTTCTGGAACTGGAGATCACCGAGAGCCTGGCCATGCAGAACGTGGCGGCCACGGTCGAGGTGCTGAGCGCGCTGCGCGAGCGCGGCATCCGCGCGGCCGTCGACGACTTCGGCACCGGGCACTCCTCGCTGTCGTATCTGAAACGGCTGCCCATCGACACCGTCAAGATCGACCGCTCGTTCGTGGCCGGCGTTCCGGGTGATGCCGACGACGCGGCGATCGTCTCCGCCGTCGTGCGCATGGCCCACTCGCTCAAGCTGCGGGTGGTGGCCGAAGGCGTCGAGAACGGCCGCCAGCTCCGCTTCCTGGCCCGCCACGGCTGCGAGGAGGTTCAGGGCTTCCTGCTGGGCGAGGCGATGCCCGCGGCCGAGCTGCTGCAGGAGCTGGCCCGCAAGCGCCCGCGTGCGGTCGCCGCCCGCGCGCGGCGCAAGCCGGCTGCGGCGAAGCGCCTCGCGCGTTCGGGGCCGGCGCGGTCGCGGGGTTAGGATCGAAGGGATGCTGCAGCGCCGCGTGCTGAAGGTCGTGTGCCCCCACGACTGCCCGGACACCTGCTCGATGGCCGTCACCGTCGAAGGCGGCCGCGCCACCTCGCTCGGCGGCGACCCCGACGACCCCTTCACCCAGGGCTTCCTGTGCGCGAAGGTGAACCACTACCTCGAGCGCGTGTACGCGCCGGACCGCGTGCTGTTCCCGATGAAGCGGGTGGGCAGGAAGGGCGAAGGCCGCTTCGAGCGGGTGAGCTGGGAGCGCGCGCTGTCCGAGATCGCGCAGCGGCTCTCGGAGCTCGCCCGCGAGCACGGGCCGCAGTCGATCCTGCCCTACTCGTACGCCGGCAACATGGGCCTGCTCTCGTACGGCAGCCTCGACCGCCGCTTCTTCCACGCGATCGGGGCCAGCAAGCTGGACCGCACCATCTGCGCCTCGGCGGGCGCCGCCGGCTGGAAGGCGACGATCGGGCGCTCGATCGGCCTCGACCCGGAGCAGCTCGGCCGCGCGCGGCTGATCGTCGCCTGGGGCGCCAACGTCGTCAGCTCCAACGTGCACCTGTGGCCGTTCGTCGAGCGCGCGCGGCGGGCAGGTGCGCGGCTCGTCGTGATCGACCCGTACCGCTCCAGGACCGCGGAGAAGGCCGACCTGCACCTCGCGCCGTGGCCGGGCACCGACGCGGCGCTCGCGCTCGGGATGATGCACGTCATCTTCCGCGACGGCCTCGCCGACCGCGACTACCTCGAGCGGTACACGACGGGCCACGCCGAGCTGGAGGCCCGCGCCCGCGAGTGGGACCCGGAGCGCACCGGGCGCGAGACCGGCGTCGCGGCCGCCGCGATCGAGGCCTTCGCCCGCGAGTACGCGACGACCCGCCCCTCCGCGATCCGCCTCAACTACGGCCTCAACCGCCACGCGGGCGGCGGCATGGCCGTGCGCACCGTCGCCTGCCTGCCGGCCGTGACCGGCGCCTGGCGGGACGTCGGCGGCGGCGCCCTGCTCTCCACCTCGGGCACGTTCCCGGTGCGCACCGACGCGCTCGAGCGGCCTGACCTGAGCCCGCCCGGCACCCGCACACTGAACATGAGCCTGCTCGGGCGGCTGCTGAACGACCCCCTTGTCGACCCGCCGGTCAAGGCGCTGTTCGTCTACAACTCGAATCCCGCGGCCGTCGCGCCCGAGCAGGAACAGGTGCTGAAGGGGCTCGCCCGCGAGGACCTGTTCGTCGTCGTCCACGACCTGTTCCAGACCGACACCGCCGACTACGCCGACTACCTGCTGCCGGCGACGACGACGCTCGAGCACGACGACCTGCACAAGGCCTACGGCCACCTCTACCTCTCGTGGAGCAAGGCCGCGATCGCGCCGCTGGGCGAGGCGGTCTCCAACACGGAGCTGTTCCGCCGCCTGGCGCGGGCGATGGGCCTCGACGACCCCTGCTTCTTCGAGTCCGACGAGGACCTCGCGCGCCGGGCCCTCGACTGGGACGACCCGCGGCTCGCCGGGCTCGACTTCGACCGCCTGAAGAGGCAGGGCCGCGCGCGGCTGTCGGTGCCCGCCGAGTGGGCTCCGTTCGCCGAGGGAGGCTTTCCGACGCCGTCGGGCAGGTGCGAGCTGCTGGCGCCCTCGCTCGCCGCGAGCGGGCTCGACCCGCTCGCGGGCTACGTGCCGCCCCGGGAAAGCCCGGTCACCAACCCGGAGCTGGCGAAGCGCTACCCGCTCGCGTTCATCTCGCCGCCCGCCCACCACTTCCTGAACTCGACCTTCTCGGCGCAGCCCACGTTCGTGCGCCGCGAGAGCGAGCCGTTCCTGACGATCCACCCCGACGACGCCGCGGCCCGCGGCATCCGCGACGGCGAGCCGATCCGCGTCTGGAACGACCGCGGCGCGTTCGAGGCGAAGGCGCGGGTCTCGGACGCCGCCCGGCGCGGCCTCGTGGTCGGGCTGTCGATCTGGTGGCCGAAGTTGTGCCCCGGCGGCCGCAACGCCAACGCGGTCACCAGCCAGGAGCTGACCGACATGGGCGGCGGCCCCGTCTTCTACGACGCGCTGGTCGAGATCGCCCCGGCGTGACCGCGTTCTTCCTCGCCGCCACCGCGACCGCGCTCGTCGACTTCGTGCGGCGCCGCGACTGGCGCGTGCTGCCGCTCGTCGCTTTGTTCGCCTGCCTGGCCGCGGCCCACTCGCGCGAGTGGTGGGACCCGTGGCGCGACCGTTTCCACTACGCGGCGGGGATCTGCGGCCTGGCCCTGCTGCTGACGCTCGGGCGCCCCCTTGCGGCCGCGCCCGCGCCCGGACCCGCCGACCCACCATGAAGAAGCTGCCCGACGCCCGCCTCCACTACGCTGCCTCCGAGCACGACGCCGACCTGCTGTACGCGACCGGCTTCATGGCCCCGGACCCGTTCCTGTTCGTCGAGGTCCGGGGGGAGCGCACGATCACCGCCAGCGACCTCGAGTTCGACCGCGCCCGCGCCACGGCCCGCGACTGCCGGGTGCTGGCGTGGATGGAGTTCGCGCGGAAACTGGAGCCGCGCGGACAGGCGCCGGTCGCGGACGTGATCGCGCTGGTGCTGCGCAAGCTGCGGGTGAAGCGGGCGCGGGTGCCGCGCCAGTTCCCGCTCGGCCTCGCACACGAACTCGCGCAGCGCGGGATCGACTGCGTGCCGGCGCCCGAGCCGTTCTGGCCAGAGCGTGCGCTCAAGCGGCCCGACGAGGTGCGCGCGATCGAGGCCTCGCTGCGCGCCGCCGAGGCGGGGCTCCAGGCCGGCATCGAGGCGCTGCGCGCCTGCGCGATCGGCCGCGACGGGTACCTGCGGCGGGACGGCCGCCGCTTCACGGCGGACGACCTGCGCATCGTGGTCAACCAGCGCATCCTCGCCCTTGGCTGCATGCCGGCGCGGACGATCTGCGCGCCGGGCGACGAGGCGGTCGACCCGCACGAGGTCGGCCACGGCCCGATCCGCGCGAACCAGCCGGTGGTGATGGACATCTTCCCGCGCTCGGAGTCGACCGGCTACTTCGGCGACATGACCCGCACCGTCGTGCGCGGCCGCGCCTCGGAGCGGCTCAAGGAGGTCTACGCGCTCGTCCACGAGGGCGTGAAGCTCGGCCACTCGCGGGTGAAGCCGGGTGCCGCCGGCAACGACATCCACCAGGCGATCCAGGCGCTGTTCGAGTCGCGCGGCTACCGCACGGGCGTGAAGGACGGCCGGATGCAGGGTTTCTTCCACGGCACCGGCCACGGCCTGGGCCTCGAGATCCACGAGGCGCCCTCGATCGGCAAGCGGCCCGACGTGCTGCAGGCCGGCCACGTCGTCACGGTGGAGCCGGGCCTGTACTACCTCGGCCTCGGCGGGGTGCGGATCGAGGACGTTGCGCTGGTGACGAAGACCGGCTCGCGCAACCTGACGCGGGTGCCGAAGCAGCTCGAGATCGGCTGAGCCTTCAGCCGCGCGCCGCTTCGCCCGCCCCCGGGGCCACC
Organism: Vicinamibacteria bacterium; assembly: GCA_025994075.1. Lineage (GTDB taxonomy): Bacteria > Acidobacteriota > Vicinamibacteria > Fen-336 > Fen-336 > WYBL01. The sequence goes on along the minus strand of JAMQGV010000012.1, from coordinate 62,412 downwards.
CGGGCACGACGGGCGGCGAGCGCGACCAGCGCCGCCATCGCGAGCCCGGACAGGACGAGGCCGCGCACGACCTCGCGCGGCCGGTAGCGCATCTCCACCAGGTGGCGACCCGCGGGCACCGCGACGGCGCGGAAGACGAGGTTCGCGCGCAGCAGCGGCGCCGGGACGCCGTCGACGGTCGCCGTCCAGCCGGGGTCCCAGGCCTCGAGCAGGACGACCAGGCCCGGCCGCTCGAGGGTCGCCTCGAGCGTCACGCGGTCGAGGCCGAGGTCGAGCGCGCTCACCTCGCCCGCGAGCGCGCCCGGCGCCGGCGCCACGGGGCTTCCCGGTGGCAGCACCACCTCGCCGAGCGGGTCGAACGAGGGCGAGACCAGGGCGTCGAACGCCGCCTGGCCCTCCGCGTGGCGCACGCCGGCCACGGCGAACGCGCGTGGCAGGGCGTCCTCGACCCGCGAGAGCTTGACGGTCTCGTGCACGCCGCGCGCTTCGGCCAGCGGCGTGAAACCGGGACCCGGCGCGTGCAGCGAGAGCAGGAAGTCGGCGCCCGAGAGCCGCAGCAGGCGCGGGAACGCGGGCGTGGCGAGGTTGCGCTCGAGGCTGCGCAGCCAGCGCGTCGCCTCGGCGGAGCGCAGTTGCGGCACGTCGAGCGGGAAGCCCTCGCGGCCGAGGGCGCCGGCGCCGAGGTCGGCGACGGGGTAGAGCCGGCCGAGCAGCAGCCGTCCGTCCGCCGGGGCGTCGAGCGGCACCGTCCGGTAGCTGGAGCGGCCCAGCAGCCGGAGCGACTCGGAGTCGGGATAGTCGATCGCGTAGACGCGGTTCGGTCGCTCCGCGGGCACCGGCGCCAGCGCCGGCGTGCGCCACGCGAAAGCCTCGGCCGAAGCCGTGGCGTTGAGGCCGTCGACGCTCGCGGCAGCCTCGAGCGCGGCGACGGCAGCGAGCGCGACCGCTGCGCCGCGGCGGTCCGCGCGCAGGACCAGCGCCGCCCCGGCGAGCGCCGCGGCGCCGGCGACGGCCAGCGCGCGCAGCGTCGCGAGGAAGGCGGCCGACCGCGTCCACGGGTGGCCCAGCGCCTCGGGCGGGACCAGCAGCGCGTGCCACGCGCCGGCTCCCGGCTGCGCGGCCCACAGCGCGAGCAGGCCGATCAGCGCCATCGTCGCCGCGGCGGCCTGCCGAAGGCGCACAGCCCGGGCCCGGCGCAGGGCGTCGAGGCCGAAGCCCGCGAGCAGCGCCAGCGCGAACGCGACCAGCTCGAGGGCCTTCGAGGGAAAGCGCAGGCCGGAGAGGCCGGGCAGGCCGCTCCACAGGTCGAAGGCGGGCAGGTGCCTGCCGAGCGCGACGGCCGTCGCGCCCAGCGCCAGGGCGGCGAGCGCCAGGCGCGGCCGGCGCGGCGCCGACGCCAGCCCGGCCAGCGACAGCGGGAGCACGAGAGCGCCCAGGTAGATGGACGGCAGGAACGGCTCGCGGTTCTCGTACAGCGCGCGCCGCCACGGCTCGGCGAGCGGCAGCTCGTCGAGGACGACAGGCAGCGCCAGCGTCGCGAGACCCGCGGGATGCTGCGACCAGTAGCCCTGGGCGCGCTCGCCGAGCGTCGCCCGTGCCGAGCGCTGGGCGAGCGCGAGCGTCGGCACCCACTGCGCGGCCGCGAGGCCGAGGCCGAGGCCGGCTGCGAGGCCGAGCCGTGCGAGGCGCCGGCGCGCGTCGGCCGGTGTCGCCTCGAGCCCGGCCGCGCCGAGAGCCACCGCCACGCACATCAGGAACGCCTCCGGCGAGCCCGCCAGCAGCGGCGCGGCGAGCGCCGCGGCCAGCCACAGCGGACCGCGCGGCGAGCCCAGTCGTGTCGCGGCGAGGCCGGCCCACGGCAGCCACGCGGCGCCGGTCAGCAGGTTCGGCATGTTGATCGCCGAGAGCAGCGCGTCGCCGCCCGCCCAGGCCGCGGCCGCGAGGCCGCTGGCGGCGGTCGACAGGCCCAGCCGCCGCGCGAGCAGGAACAGGCCGAGCCCGGTGAACGCGAGGTGCAGCGCGGCCGAGAGGGCCCACGCGGCTTGCGGCGCCAGGACCAGCGCCAGCCAGGCGGGCGGATAGAGCACCTGGGTGACACCCAGCGCGAGCAGCGGCTCGCCGAAGGCGGGGAAGGGGTTCCACAGCGGCAGCACGCCCTCGACGACGCTGCGGCGCAGCACCTCGGCGCGGCCGTAGAAGAGCGTCTCCAGGTCGCGCTCGAACAGCGCGCGACCGCCGAAGAGCGCCTCGCGCAGCGCGAAGGCGGCCAGCGCGAGCGCGCCGCTCGCGGCCAGCAACCGCTCGCGCCGCGCCGCGATCACAGCCAGCCCTTGTCGCGGGCGATGCGCGCGGCCTCGATCCTGTTGGCCGCCCCCAGCTTGCCGATCGCCTCGGAGAGGTAGTTGCGGACCGTGCCCTCCGACAGCCCCAGTTCGCCCGCGATGTCGGGCGCGCTGCGGCCCAGCGCGGCGAGGCGCAGCGCCTGGCGCTCGCGCTCGGTCAGCGGGCACGCCTCGCTCCACGCCTCCGCAGCCAGCTCGGGGTCGACCGCGCGCAGGCCGGCGGCGACCCGCCGCACCGCGTCGGCGAGTTGCGCCGAGGGCGCGTCCTTGAGCAGGTAGCCCGAGGCGCCGGCGTCCAGCGCACGGCGCAGGTAGCCGGGGCGAGCGAACGTGGTCAGGATCAGCACCCGCGTGGCCAGGCCCTTCGCCTTCACTGCCGCCGCCAGCTCCAGCCCCGGCAGCCCGGGCATCTCGATGTCCGTGACCAGCACGTCGGGGCGCAGCTCCTCGCACAGCGCGAGAGCCTGAGCGCCGTCGGCGGCGCGGCCGACGACCTCGAGATCGGCCTCGATCTCGAGCAGCGCGGCCAGCGCGCCGAGCACCATCGCCTGGTCCTCGGCGAGCACGACGCGGATCACGGCGCGAGCGTGAGCAGCGCGAGCTGCGGCAGGTGGCGGCGAAGCAGCGGCTCGGCGGCCAGGCGCCGGCGCAGCTCGGCCACGCCCGGGAGCGCGTGGCCCGCCACGTAGATGCGGTTGTAGTAGCGACGCACTCCGACGTGGAGCGGGACCGGCGCGACGGCGGCGAGCGCGCGTCGCACCCGCGGGCCCTCGTGGATCGTGTTCGCGGCCAGCACGCCACCGGCCGCGACGCGCTGCCAGGCCGCGCGGTAGCCGCCCTCCCACAGCGCCGGCGGCTTGTGGATCGAGCGGTTGGGTCCGACGAACAGGTCCTCGACGACCAGGTCGAAGCTCCGGCGCTCGTGCCGGACGTACTCGACGGCGTCGGCGTGCACCGTCTCGATGCCCAGGGCGTCGAGGCCGAAGTGGGTGCGGGCGGCGGCCAGCACGTCGGCGTCGAGCTCGACGCCGGTGATCTCGAGCCCGGGCTCGAGCGCGCGCAGCAGGCGCGCCGCGGCGCCGGCGCCGAGGCCGAGGATCAGCGCCCGGCGCCGGCGCTGCGGCGGCAGCGCCAGCAGCGGCGCCGCCAGCGCGGCCCACACCGGCCCCGTCTCCCCGTGGCCGGCGCCGACCACGGAGGCCAGGGTGCCGTCGACGCGCAGCTCCAGGCCGCCGCTGCCCTGGCGCACCTCGACGCGGGACGGGCCGCCGCTCAACGCGGGCTCCTCAGCACGCGGCCCGCAGCGCCCGCGGCGCGTCGGCGTCGCCGGCGGGGAGCACGACCTCGACCCGGGTCCCGGAGCGGCCGTCGACCACGAGGTGTCCGCCGAGCGCCTCGATCCGCTCCCGCATGCCCGCCAGGCCGCTGCCCTCGCGCACGGGCCCGCCGCGGCCGTCGTCCTCGATCACCAGCCGCGCGTCGCCGCCCGCGATGCCGAGCCCGATCCGGCAGCGGGTGGCGCCCGCGTGGCGCACGACGTTGGTGACGGCCTCGCGCAGCGCCAGCGCGAGTGCCGCCTCGCGCTCGGCACCGAGCGCGATGGCGGGCGCGTCCGCGTCCACGGCCACGCCGGCGGCCTCCAGCGCCAGCCGCGCCGAGGCCAGCTCGGCGGGCAGGTCGCGCTGGCGGAAGCCGGCCACCGCGCGGCGCACCTCCGCGAGCGCGCCACGGGCGACGCCCAGCACGTCGTCCAGCTCGCGGGCCGCGCGCTGCGGGTCGCGCTCGACCAGTCGCCGCGCCAGCTCCGCCTTGAGCGTGACCAGCGACAGCGTGTGGCCGAGCAGGTCGTGCAGGTCGCGGCCGATGCGCTCGCGCTCGGCGGTGCGGGCCAGGCGCTCGACCTCCTCCTGGGCGAGCCGCAGCCGCGCGTTCTGGCGGCGCACCTCGCCGAAGTGGATGTTGGTGAGGCCCACCAGCAGCGAGCCCACGATGGCCGGCGCCCACACCCCGGGGTGCAGCCGCAGCAGGGCCGCCTCGAGGCCGACGATGGCGACGAACAGCGCCAGCCAGCGCACCGCGAGCCCCGCCGGCAGCGCCGGCCCGAGGAACGCCGCTCCGTAGATGAAGTAGGCCGAGGCGCCGGGGTTGAACGGCGCGAAGAGCGCGCCCAGCGCCACCAGCCCCCCGGCGTACGGCAGCACGGCCCTTCCGGTGAACCAGAAGCCGCGGAAGTAGAGGAACAGGAACGCGGCGAGCCCCAGCAGGTTCGCGGTCCAGGCCAGCGGACCCGCGCCCCGCGCGTACAGGTAGAAGGGCACGAGCGCCGCGTACACGAGCCACGCGAACGGCGTGTAGCCGAGCTGGGGATCGTCGGGGAGCAGGCGCAGTCGCACGGGATGACCGGGCTGATGGTACGTGAGCTACTCCTCGCGCGACCACAGCCAGGCGGCGCCGGCCAGGCAGGCGAGGCCGAAGGCGGCCAGCACGCCGACGTGGAGCCAGGCCGCCTGGCCGAGGTCGGCGCCGAGCGGCTTCAGCGCGAGCTGCGTGTAGTGGTAGCCCGGCAGGAAGCGCGCGGCCTGTCGCAGCGTCGGCGGCAGGCCCTGGATCGGGATCCACATCCCCGACAGGAACGCCATCGGCAGGTGCACGAGGTTGACCAGCGCCGGCGCCGCGTTGGGGCTGCCCAGCGAGCCCAGCAGCAGTCCGAACGCGCAGAAGGGCAGCGCGCCGAGCACTACCGCCAGGGTCAGCCGCAGCCAGGTGCCGGCCGTCAGCTCCACGCCGCCGAGCGTCACGCCGAGCAGCGCGAGCAGGGCGAACACGACGAAGCCGAACGCCAGCGACACCGCCAGCTTGGCGCCGAAGTAGGCGAGCGGCGGCAGCGGCGAGGCGCGCTTGAGCGTCAGCCAGCCCTGGCCGCGCTCCATCGCGTAGCCGATGCCGAAGGCCCCGAGTGCCACGCCCATCGCGCCGAAGGCGCCGTAGCTCGCGAGCAGGTAGGTCGACATCGACAGGCCGCCCACGCCGCGGCTGCCGAGCGAGAGCCCGAACAGCAGATAGAAGAACGCGGGGAAGGTCACGGTGGGGACGAAGAAGGCGGGCATCCGCAGCAGCTTCAGGAACTCGAGCCGCGTCTCGACCCACAGCATGCGCAGGCGCCGTCCGCTGCTCATCGCCACGCCTTGCTCGAGGGCCATCCACTCGGCCGCCGTCGCGCTCATCGTCCGCCTCCCTCCGGCCCGCGGCCGGTCAGTGCCAGGAACGCCTCCTCGAGCCCCGCGCCCGCCACTTCCAGCTCGGAGGCCTCCGGGTCGGCCGCCAGCAGCGCGCGCACGAGCGCGTCTGGCGCGTCGGTCAGGATCTCCACGCGGGCCTCCTGTCGCTGCAGTTCTCGCACGCCGGGCAGCGCCACCAGCGCGTCGTCGGCGAGCCCCGTCACCACCCGCACGCGGCGGCCGGACGCGCGGCGCTTGATCTCGGCGGGCGTGCCGTCCGCCACGACGCAGCCGCGGTCGAGCACGACCACGCGCTGGGCGAGGGCGTCCGCCTCCTCGAGGTAGTGGGTCGTGAGCAGGATCGTCTTGCCGCGCGCCGCCAGCGCCCGCACGTGGCCCCAGAACGCGCGGCGGCCTTCGACGTCGAGCGCGACCGTCGGCTCGTCGAGGTAGAGCAGGTCGGGGTCGCCGACCAGCGCCAGCGCGAACAGCAGCCGCTGCCGTTCGCCGCCGGAGAGCGCGCCGAACGGCCGCTCTGCCAGCCGCTCGAGGCCAGCGGCCGCCAGCGCCTCGCCGACCGGCAGCGGGGCCGGGTAGTAGCTGGCGAACGCCGCGACGTGCTCGCGCACCTTCAGGGTCTCCGGCACCCGCGCCACCTGCAGCATCGCGCCGACCCGGTGCCGGCTCTGGGGCTGTCGCGGGTCGCGCCCGAACACCCGGACGCTGCCGGCGCTCGGCGCGCACAGCCCGAGCAGCAGCCGCACGCTCGTGGTCTTGCCGGCGCCGTTGGGTCCCAGCAGCGCCGTGACCTCGCCCTGCCGCAACTCCAGGTCGAGCGGGCCCAGCGCCCGCACTGCTCCGAAGCTCTTGCTGACGCCCGCGAGCCGCGCGACCACCGGCCGCCGCGTGCCCGCCTCCCTCGTCACTGCCGTCGCCATGCGAATCGCCTCCCGCGCTGCCGAAGAAGGTGCGCCCACGGCGGCGCCGGCGGTAGTGGAGGGGGTCAGCGCGGGCGGGTGACGGATGTCATGCCCCGCGGCGTTAGCATGGAGGTTCGATGAGCGCGCTGGCCGCCGAGCGGGTTCCGTCCCGCGGCGAAGAACTCGCGAACTGCCTGAGCCACGGCGTCGGCCTGGTCGGGGTGCTGACGACGGCGCCGTTCCTGATCGCCCTCGCCGCCTCCCGCGGCCGGGTCTCCTTCCTGCTCGGCAGCCTCGTGTTCGCGACCAGCGTGGCGCTGCTCTACGCCGGCTCCACGCTGTACCACGGCCTGCCGCCGGGGCGCGCCAGGAACGCGTTCCGCGTGTTCGACCACTGCGCGATCTACGGGGTGATCGCCGGCACCTACACGCCGTTCGCCACCGGCGTGCTGGGCCCGCCGTGGGACGGGCCAGTGCTGGCCGTCGTGTGGACGCTGGCCGGGGCGGGCATCCTCTTCGAGTTGCTCGATCGCCAGCGCCACCCGCGGGTCTCGCTCGCCCTGTACCTGGCCACGGGCTGGGCGGGCGCCGTCGCCTTGCGCCCGCTGTGGGAGCGGCTGCCGCCCGCGGGCTTCGCGTGGTTCGTCGCCGGCGGCATCGCCTACAGCGTCGGCGCCCGCTTCTACGCCTGGAAGCGCCTGCGTTACGGCCACCTCGTGTGGCACCTGTTCGTGCTGGCCGGCACGGCCTGCCACTTCACCGCCGTGTTCCACGCGGCCTGAGCGCGCCGATGCCGATCGCCCACGTCTACCTGCTGGAAGGCCGCAGCGAAGACCAGAAGCGGGCCGTGATCGAGAAGGTGACCCAGGCCCTGCACGAGGCGGCCGACGCCCCGAAGGAGGCGATCCGCGTGGTCATCCAGGAGGTTCCCCGCGAGAACTGGGGGATCGCCGGAAAGAGCGCGCGCGACCTGGGTCGCTGACGACCCGATTCCAGATTCCGCGGGCGTCGGCGTGCCGCAGTACCTCGTCCGCCGCCCGCAGCACCGCCTCGCGCCGCGCCGGGTCGAGGTCTTCGAGCGTCGACGGCGACACGGCGGGCCACACTTGCGGCTCGGGGAACAACTCGTCCCAGGGGCGATCCAGGTAGCGCTCGGCGAAGGCGCGGTTGCCCTCCGCGAAGTGCGCCCGCACCGCCTGCGCCTGCTCGGCGCCGAGCCCGTTGAACGGTGTGTCCTGCCAGGCCGCGGCCTGCCGCGTCACCAGCCTGCGAAGCGGGCCCCGGTGGCCCGCGCCCAGCGGGCGGCGACGGGCCGCGACGCGCGCCCGCACGACGTCGGCGAGGACCAGGCCCTGGCTCCCGAGGCTGGCGTTGACCTCGTCCCGCGGCGCCCGTGCCGCGAGCGCCGCGGCTGCGGCGAGCGAGGGCACTCGTGCGAACGCCGACACGACGCCCGCCCTCTTCACGGCCTCCGTGTAGGCGAAGGCCGCCACCGCAAACCCGGCGGCCCGCAGGCGGGCGGCCCAGCCCTGCCAGTCGCCGCTGCGCCGCGCGAGCGCAGCGGCGACGAAGCGCTCGAACGGACGCACGGGCAGGAAGGCCTTGCGGCGCTGGGCGTGGCGCGAGTTCAGGAGCGCGCCCTGTTCGCGACAACCGAAGACGGCGATCGGCTCGCGACCCAACTCGCGGATCGCCAGCGCCAGCCGGGGCAGCAGCGGGCGGCAACGCGGCGTCTCCACGTGCTCGGCGGAGATCACCACCGTGTGCTGCGGGTGCGCCGCGACCTCGATTCGCAGCGCCTCCCGCAGCCTCGCGGCCTCCGCCGCCGGGAAGTCGGGAGCCTCGGCCATGGCGCGGATCAGCGGCGCGTGGTTTCCGACGCCGCCGACGCCGGTCGCGGGAACCAGGATGCCGCACGCCTTCAGAGCCTCCCGCTCGCGTTGGAGCCATGCCTGCACGGCTGTCGTGCCCGTCTTGTGGGCGCCGGTGTGGACGACGAACGGGGCGTTCACGGGGCCGTCCAGACGCCCGCCGTGGTCAGGAAGGCGGCCACCCGGGCCGGGTACTCCGCGTGGAACTGGGCGCCGACGTGGTCGACGCCGTCCGCGACCCACAGTTCCTTCGGCCCGGCATGGGCGTCGAGGATGCGGCGCACCACGCTCTCCGGCATCCGCCGGTCGAGGCCGTCGACGATCAGGAACAGCGGGGCGCGGGTGCGCCGCGCGGCCGCGAGCGAGTCGATCGCGTCGGCGTCGAAGCCCGCCCGCCACTCGGCGACGCGGATCGCCATCGGGATCAGCGGCAGCCAGCGCGGCAGTCCGTAGAACAGCTTCGCGTGGTGGGCGATCGTGTCGCGGTAGGTGTCGTAGGGGCACTCGGCGACCACCGCCTTCACGTCGGGCTGGTCCGCCGCCGCGTGCAGCGCCGCGACGGCACCCATCGAGAAGCCGAACAGCACGAGGCCGCTCCGCGCCAGGCCCTGCTGCCGGAGGTGCTCCATGCCGGCCGTCACGTCGCGTTGCTCGAGGCCGCCGAGCGTCGTCAGCCCGCCTTCGCTGCCGCCGTGGCCGCGCAGGTCGACCGCCAGCACCGTGTGACCCCGCGTCGCGAAGGCGCTGCCGAGCGGCAGGAAGCTGTCGAGCGTGTCGCCGAGCCCGTGAGCGATCACGAACGCCGGCCGCGCCGGGTCGCCCGCGCGCAGCGCCGCCCGCAGGGCGAGGCCGTCCGCGCTGCGCAGCGCCACCTCGCTCCACCCGGCGGGCAGCGGCTCGGCCGGCCGCCGCATCGTGCCCGTCATCACCACCGAGAAGGCCCACGGCAGGCCCAGCAGGATCGCGCTTCCGTAGAGCAGCGCCCGCGCCGTCCACGGGTGGGCCGCGATCCAGGCGCGGACCGCGCGCACCGCTAGAACTGGATGCGGCGCATCACGAAGCGCGGCAGGTTGCGGATCACGAGCATCACGAGCGCCCAGATCGGCGGCGCGTAGACGACCGGCTTGCCGGAGTCGATCGCCGAGAGCACCGTGCGCGCGACGTCTTCGGGTTCGCCCGCGAACGGCGGCGGCTTCAGGCCCTCGGTCATGCCCGTCTTCACGAAGCCCGGCTTGACGCACACCGTGCGCAGGCCCGCGGCGCGGTACTTGTGGTCGAGCGCCTCGAGATAGCGGGTGAGGCCGGCCTTGGCCGCGCCGTAGATCGCCACGGGCTTGCGGCCGCGCTCGCCGGCCACCGAGGAGAACACGCACAGCGTGCCGCCGCCGCGGGCGAGCAACCGCTTGCGCGCCTCCTCGCAGAAGGCGACGGTGTGCGCGAAGTCGACGACGAGCAGGCGCCGCGCCAGCTCGGCGTCCGCCTCCAGCCGGTCCTGGGTCGCGAACATGCCGGCGGTGACGATCACCGCGTCGAGCCCGCCCAGCGCCTTCTCCGCGGCGTCGAGCGCGGGAGCGAAGGTCTCGGGCCGTTCGAGGTCGCACTCCGCGACCGCGAACGCGCCGGCCGCGTGGCCGCCGCGGGCCTCCGCGTCGCGCGCGCTCTTCTCGAGGTCCGCGACGTCCCGGCCCAGCAGGCACAGCGTGTCGCCCCGCTCGGCCATCCCCCGTGCCAGGGCGCGGCCCATGCCGCGGGTCGCGCCGAGGATCGCCGCCTTCACGGCCGGTCCCCGAACAGCCGCACCGACTGCGCGCTGCGCAGCCGGCCCTCGGGGTCCCACTTGCGGCGCACGCGCAGGAACTCCTCGAGCCGGGGTTCCATCGCCCGGAAGTGCTCCGGGCGGGTCAGCGAGTCCTTGGTCAGGTACACGCGGCCTCCTTCGGCGATCACGGCCTCGTTGAGCGCGTCGACCAGTGCCTGGGTGTCGTCGCGCAGCGCGATGTCGAGCGCGATCGAGATGCCGGGCCGCGGGAACGACAGCAGGCCCGCGCCCTCCTCGCCGCAGTCCTTGATGACGCACAGGAACGAGGCGCCGCCGCGGGCCGAGAGCACGTCGAGGAAGCGCCGCGCCGCGCCGCGGCCCGCGCTGCGCGGCAGCACGCACTGGTACTGGGTGAAGCCGCGCGGGCCGTACAGCCGGTTCCACTCGAGCAGCATGTCGAGCGGGTAGAAGAACGCCTCGGGGTGCACGATCCCGCGCCGCACCCGCGGCACGTGCTGGTGGTAGTTGAAGAAGTTGAAGGTGCGCACCGTCAGCGGGCCGAGCAGCCACTCGGGCATCACGAACGGCACCGTGAAGCGCGACTTGGGCCGCGGCGCGCGGCGCGGCGCCTCGTCGGGCGTCGCCCAGCGCCCGCGGTAGAGGATGCCGCGGCCGAGGGAGTCGCCGCGCGACAGGCAGTCGATCCAGCCCATCGTCATCGGCCACTCGCGGGCGGCGGCCTCGAGGCCGTCGACGAAGCCCTCGAGGTTCGGGATACGCTCGGTCTCGCCCAGGATCCACGGGCTCGGCACCCGCCGCAGCGCGAACTCGACCTCGAGGATGTGGCCGGTCAGGCCCATGCCACCGACGGTCGCCCGGAACAGCTCGCTCTCGCGCTCCGGCGTGCATTCCACGATCTCGCCGGACGCCACCCGCAGCTTGAGCGCCGTGACGTGGCGGCCGATGGTGCCGTCGACGTGGTGGTTCTTGCCGTGCACGTCGGAGGCGACCATGCCGCCGAGCGTGACGTACTGCGTTCCCGGCGTGACCGGCGGGAACAGGCCGCGGGGCAGGAACACGCGCACCACCTCGCGCAGCGTCAGGCCCGCCTCGGCGCGCAAGCGCCCGCTCGCGGGATCGAAGGCGAGGATGCGGTCGGCGAGCGTCGTCCCGGCGACGACCGGGTGCGACGGCGGCGGCAGTGCGGAATCGCCGTAGGAGCGGCCCAGGCCGCGCGAGAGCACGGCGTCGCGGGTCAGCGCCTCGAGGTCCTCCGAGCGCTGCTCGCGCCCCGGCGCCGGCACCCGGCCCCAGCCCCACAGCCGGGGCTCCGGCGCGGCCACGGCGCGGCTCACGCCCGGGCGTCGCGCAATGCAGCGGAAGCAGCGCGGCGGCGGGCGGGGGTGGCGGAGTCGGGACGACGCACGGGCGCATTCTAATCGTGCCTTCCGGCGCGGGCGCATAATCGCGGCGAAGACCATGGACCTCGTCCGCATGACGTCGCGCAAGGGCGGGCTGAGCGTGCGCGCCCAGCTCGCCCGCCAGCTCCAGATGAAGATCCTGTCGGGCGAACTGGCGCCGGGCCAGCGCCTGCCCAGCGTGCGCGCGCTGGCGCGACGGCTGAAGCTGCACGCCAACACGGTGTCGGCGGCCTTCACCGACCTGCGCCGCGAGGGCCTCGTCGAGCAGCGTCCCGGCTCGGGTGTGTACGTCCGGCGCACGGGGCCGCGCAGCGTGGCCGAGGCCGACGCCCTCGACGAGATGATCCGCCAGGCGCTGTGGACCGCGTTCGAGCGCGGCTACTCGGGCGCGGCGATCCGCGGAGCAGTGCTGCGCTGGCTGCGCGCCGCGCCGCCCGACCGGGTGGTCGTCGTCGACGCCCAGCTCGACCTCGCGGAGCTGGTCGCCCACGAGGCGCAGCGTGCGCTGGACGTGCGCGCGGAGGCGGCCTCGCTGGCCGACGTCGAGCGCGAGCCGGGCCGGCTGGCAGGCGCCCTGGCGCTGACCCTGCCGCAGTACGCGGAGGCCGTGCGTCGCGCGGCCCGCGGCTCGGCAGTCGAGGTCGTGCGGCTCGAGCCGTGCGACGCGGCCCACGAGGCGATCCGGGCCCTGCCCGCCGGCTCGGTGGTGCTGGCCGTCGCCCACAGCGCGGCCGTGCTGCCCTACGCCTCGGTGCTGGCCCGCGGCCTGCGCGGCGACGAGCTTCTGGTGGAGCCGCGGCTGCTGGCGCAGGCGACGGCCTGGAAGCGGCTCGCACCCGTGGCGGACCTGGTGCTGGCCGACGCGCTGGCCGCCCCGGTCGTGCGACGCGCCCGGCCGAAGCGGCTCTGCGAGGTGTCGCTGCTGCTGCCCCCCGCGGTGGCCCGGCTGAAGGACGTGCTGGGCGTCGTGGTGCCGGCGCCGGAGTGAACGTGGCCTGGGGCGCGGACCACGCCGAGCGGCTGCGGCTGCTGAGCCGCGCGCTCGATCGCCAGCCGCCTTCGGCGTCCGCGCCGTTCCCGTGCCCGTACCTGCCGGGCCGCGAGGCGCGCTACGTGCACATCGTGCCGACCCCGCTCGGCCCCGGGGTGTTCCACGCGCTGATGGACCTCAACTTCCGCCGCACCGGCGAGGTGTTCTACCGGACCGCCTGCGAGGGTTGCGCCGAGTGCCGCACGCTGCGCGTCGACGCCCGCGCCTTCCGCCCCGCCCGCGCCCAGCGCCGCTGCCTCGCGCGCAACGCCGACGTGGCGATCGAGGTCGGGCCGCTCGATCCCGACCAGGAGAAGCTGGCGCTCTACCAGCGCTACCTGGCGGTGCGCCACAACGGCACCATGACCGGTTCGCTCGACGAGTTCCGCGACTTCCTGTACGCGACCTCGGTCGAGTCGCTGGAACTGCGCTTCCGGCTCGACGGGCGGCTGATCGCGCTGTCGGTGGTGGACGTCGAGCCGGACGCCTGGAACGCCGTCTACTGCTTCTACGACCCGGACCTCGCGCCGCGATCGCTCGGCACCCTCAACGTGCTGACGACGATCGCCGAGTGCCGGCGCCGCGGCGGGTCGTGGGTGTACCTCGGGTACTGGGTGCCCGGCAGCGAGACGATGGACTACAAGTCCCGCTTCCGCCCCGCCGAGGTGCTGGTCGCTCCCGGACGCTGGCAGCCCGTGGAGTGAACCCGGCGCCGCGCGCGATGCGGCGCCGGGTCCTGCGGCCGACTAGAACGCGATGCGGACGGAGAGCCGCACGTCGCGGCCCGGCAGCGGCGCCAGGTCCTTCAGGAACGAGACGTGGTTGCGGCCCTCGGCGTCGGTCAGGTTGTGGCCCGCCAGGCGCAGGTCCCACACGGTCGCGCCGACGAAGAGCCGGTAGCCCACGGACGCGTTCAGGAAGACGTAGCCGTCGGTCGGCAGCTCGTTGGCGGCGATCCGGTCCTGCTTCGCGGCGCCGCGCAGTTCGACGAGCGCCGAGAGACGGTCGTCGTGGTAGTGCAGCCCGGCACCGAACCGCATCGGCGGGATGCGCGGCAGCGCCGTGCCGGGGCCGGTCAGCTCCGCGCGCACGAAGTCGCCGGAGAGCTCGAGGTCGAGGTGGCGCGGCTCGGCGTGCAGCAGCTCCACGTGGGCCTCGAGCTCCGCACCCCAGAAGCGGGCGTCGGCCTGTCGGTACTGGACGACCGCCAGCCCGTCCTCCTCCTCGCCGGTGAAGTCCTCGTAGATGTAGTCGGAGAAGTCGTTGACGAACACGTTGAGCTGGCCGTGCACGGGCCCCTCGATGCGACGCAGCGAGAGGTCGAGGCCGAGGCTCTTCTCCTTGCCCAGGTCGGGGTCGCCGATCTCGTAGGCGCGGGTCGCGACGTGGGGACCGTTCGAGAACAGCTCCTCGGCGTTGGGCAGCTTCTCGGAGCGGGCCAGCGAGAGCCCGACGCCCCAGGCGCCGCGGGTCCAGCTCGCCCCGGCCGAGCCGCTGAGACCCGTGAACGATCGGCTCTCGGCGCGGCCCTCGAGGGCGGCCTCGACGTCCTGTCCCTCGAGCCGGGCGCCGAAGTCGAAGCGAAACGCGCCGCGGCTCACGGCCTCGTAGGCGAACAGCGCCCAGGTCGTCGTCTCGGTCGGCGGCGCGAAGGCCTCCGCGCCGACCGCGGCGAAGTCGCGGGTCGAGAACTGCGCGCCGAACGAGCCGGTCATCGCCCCGATCGGCTTGTGCAGCAGCTCGAGGCGGCCCTCGAACGAGTCGTTCTCGAACAGGGTGCCGACCTCGGCGCCTTCCAGCTCCTGGTGCTGGTAGTCCGCGAACCCGGCCCGCAGCCGCGCCGCGCGGAAGGCGCCGAAGGGCTCGGTCCACTCGCCGCGGAAGTCGAGCCGGCGCTGCTCGAGGTCGACCCGGACCGGCGCCTCCTCCTCCTCTCCGTCCTCCTCGTGCTCTTCGCCCTCGTGGTGCGCCTCGTGGGCGTGGCCGGGAACGCCGTAGAGCGAGTTGAGCCCGCTCGCGGCGACGCCGAAGAAGCCGCGACGCCCGACGAGCGAGAAGCCGAGCGAGGCGCCTTCGGTGTCGATCGCGCTGTTGGGCAGGGTGCCGAATGCCTCCTCGTCGTCCTCGTGGGCCTCGCCTTCTTCGGCCTCGAGATCGCGCAGGCGCTGCGACTCCGCTTCGCCCGGGATCTGGAGGTCGTTGGTGCGGCGCTTGTGGACGTCCGCGTGCCACGCGAAGAGGCCCGCGCCGCCCTTGAGGCCGAGCGCGCCGGAGCGGTCGTCGGCGGCCGAGCCGAGTTGCCCGGTGACGGTGCCGGAGACGGGCTTGGCCGCGGTCTCGTAGGGGATGCGGGAGTCGATCACGTTGACCACGCCGCCGATCGCGGACGAGCCGTACAACAAGGTCGCGGGCCCGCGCACGACCTCGATCTGGTCGGCGCTCTGCGGGTCCGCGCTCACCGCGTGGTCGGGGCTCGTGTTCGAGGCGTCGCCGGTGCCGACCCCCGAGTTGAGGACGCGGATGCGATCGCCGCCGAGGCCGCGAATCACGGGCCGGCTGGAACCGGGCCCGAAGTACGTGGAGTTCACGCCGGGCAACAGGGCGACCGTCTCGCCGAGGCTCGGCTGCAGGCGCAGCGCGAGCTGGCTGTCGCCCAGCACGGTCACCGGCGCGGCCAGCTCGAACGCGGCGCGCGGGTCGGTCTGCGCGGAGACGACCACGAACTCCTGGTGGGTGGTGACGTCGAGCGTGAGGTCGGCGGTGGCCTCCGCGCCGCTCGCGATCTCGACCCGGCGCAGGTCGCGCCCGGAGCGGCGGCTCTCGGCTTCCAGCAGGTAGGTGCCGGGCGGGACGGCGTCGAACGCGTAGCGGCCGTCGGCGTCGGTCGTCGTCGAGCGCCGCAGGTCGACCAGCGACACGCGGGCGTCGGTGACCGGGCTGCCGTCGGCGGAGGAGACCCGGCCGACGAGGCGGCCGGGCGCCGGGCGGGTGGCCGCGGCTGTCGCACTCTCGGCAGCGGGGGCCGGCGCCGGCTCAGCGGCAAGCGTGGGGAGACCGGCGACGACCAGGGCGAAGGCCGCGAGCGCGCGGCCGAAACGGTTGTCCACGGGAAGTCTGCTCTTCTGCGGTCGAGAACGAAGGGATTCGACCGGGTGCCGCCGACCGCGACAGGGACCCGGAACCGACGACGAGATCGGGCCGCGGGCGCCTGGGAAGGCGCCCACCGGACCAGGAAAACGCGACTAGGCCTGGTCGGAAGCGGGCGGCGCGCGCGCAGGGAGCGCGGCGTGGGGACGGCGGATCTCGCGGGCCGGCGGCTCGACCGCCGGCGCGACGACGGGCGTGAAGAGCGCAGGGACGAGTGCGGCGACCGCCAGCGTGGGCGTCGCGCCGAGCGCGTGCCGGCAGGTGAGGCAGTGGAGACCGGCCGGACACGTCTCCTCGGCGTGGGGCACGAACACCAGCGCGCTGAGCGCCAGGCTGCAGACGAGCAGCGTCAGCGCGACGACGACGAGCTGGCGCCTTCCACGCGGGATCATCGTATTCAGGGTAACGGCGCCCGGCGCGACGCGTCAAGCGAGCCGGTGTAAGGTCAAAAGGACAGGAGCGACCGATGGCTGACATCAGGAAGGCGTCGAGGGTGGCGTTGCTGGCGGCGGCGATCGCGGCGATCACCCTGGCCGTCGTCGTCGAACCCCCGGTGCGGGCTGCCGATGCGGCGCCGCGGGCTCGCGCGGCCGTGCACTCCGGGCCGATGCTGGGCCCGCTCGACTACCGCGAGGCCACGATCTGGCTGCAGACGACGCGCGACGCGCGGGTCGAGCTGCACTACTGGCCCGAGGTCGACGCGCGGCCGAAGGCTCCGGCCGCGCGTCGGCTGCAGACCAGCGCGGCCGGGGACCACATCGCGCTGTTCGCGATCCCCGGCCTCGAGCCCGGCACTCGCTACCGCTACGAGGTCAGCGTCGACGGCGCCCCGCTGCAGACGCCGGAGCCGCTCGCCTTCCGGACCCGCGACCTGTGGGAGTGGCGGACCGACCCGCCGGCCTTCAGCGTGATGATGGGTTCCTGCTTCTACGTCAACGACCCGCCCTACGACCGCCCCGGCACGCCCTTCGGCAGCGACTTCGAGATCCTCGACGCGATGGCGAAGCAGCAGCCGGAGGCGATGCTCTGGCTGGGCGACAACATCTACCTGCGCGAGGTCGACTGGAACACCCGCGCCGGCATCCGCTACCGCTGGCGCCACGCCCGCGGGCTGCCGGCCCTGCAGCCGCTGCTGCGCGCGACCCAGCACTGGGGCACGTGGGACGACCACGACTACGGCCCCAACGACTCCGACGCCTCGTACCCGCTGAAAGGCGAGGCGCTCTCGGCGTTCGCCGACTACTTCCCGGCGCCCTCGCGCGGCCTGCCCGGCACGCCCGGCGTGTTCACCCGCCACTCGTGGGGCGACGTCGAGTTCTACCTGACCGACGGCCGCTACCACCGCCGGCCGCAGCGCTGGCCCGACGGCCCCGACAAGGCATACCTCGGCCGCGTCCAGCTCGACTGGCTGAAGGAGGCGCTGCTCTCCTCGCGCGCCACGTTCAAGGTGATCGCGTTCGGCTCGCAGGCGCTCAACCCGCTCAACCGCTTCGAGGTGTTCGCCGGCTATCCCGAGTACCAGGAGCTGGTCGACTGGATCGTGCAGCGGAGGATCGAGGGCGTCGTGTTCGTCAGCGGCGACATCCACCGCACCGAGCTGCTCAAGGTGGTGCCGGCCGGTGGCTACCCGCTCTACGACTACACGTCGTCGTCGCTCACCGCGGGGCTCTACCCGCGCCGGCCGAACACGCCGGAGTACGACCACCCGAACCGGGTGCCGGGCACCGCGCTCGACGAGCACAACTTCGGCGTGCTGCGCTTCGAGGGCCCGCGCCGCGAGCGCAAGCTGATCCTGCGCGCCCACGACAAGACCGGCGCCTTGCGCTGGGAGCACGTGATCCCGCGCTCGGAACTCGCGTTCCCGAAGCAGCCGTAGGCGCCGGGGCCGCGCTCAGGCGCGGCCGTGGTCGCAGGGGTGGATCTCGACGTTGACGTGGTGCAACGCCAGGTCCGCGGGCAGCAGCGCGCGGTAGGCGTCGGGCGTGCGCGGCGCGTCGCTCACGATCGCGATCACGGCCGCGTAGCCGTCCGGCGCCACCCGCCACACGTGCAGGTCGGCGACGCGGTCGGGGCTGCCCTGCTCGATCGCCTCGCGGATGCGGGCGCACACCGGCTCCGGGGCGGAGCGGTCGAGCAGCACCGCCGCGCTGTCGCGCACCAGGCCGACCGACCAGCGCACGATCACCACCGCTCCGAGCAGCCCCGCCAGCGCGTCGAGCCAGGTCCAGCCGAAGGCGCGGCCCGCGCCCAGCGCGGCGATCGCCAGCACGGAGGTGAAGGCGTCGGCCAGCACGTGCAGGCGCGCCGAGCGCAGGTTGTGGTCCTCGTGGCCCTCGTGCGGATGCTCGTGCAGCATCATCGCGCTGACCAGGTTCACGACCAGGCCGACCACGGCGACGACCAGGGCTGCAGTCCACGCGACCGGCTCGGGCCGCAGCAGCCGCTGCACGCCTTCCGCTCCCATCCCCAGCGCGAACAGCCCGAGCAGCAGCGCCGACGCGAAGCCGGACAGAGCGCCGACCTTGCCGGTGCCGAAGCTGAAGCTGCGGTCCAGCGCGTGGCGCCGCGCGTAGGCGTAGGCCCAGGCCGTCAGCGACAGCGCCGCCACGTGCGAGCCCATGTGCAGGCCGTCGGCCAGCAGCGCCAGCGACCCCGTCCACAGGCCGGCGGCGATCTCGGCGACCATGGTGACCAGGGTCAGCGCGATCACGCCTCGGGTGCGGCGCTCGGCGCTTTTCGCCGCGTCGTGGCCCCAGGCGTGGTCGTGGGCGAGGCGCGCGAGGCAGGCCTCGTGCGGCTCGGGAGCGGGCGCGCCCATGCTCAGGGCAGGTCCGCCACCAGGTACGACATCACCGCCAGCGCCGCCGTGCAGGCCGCGAACTCCTTCGGGTCGAGCGCCTCCAGCGTGTCGGCCGGGGTGTGGTGGTAGAGGAAGTACTTCGAGCCGTCGACCGACAGGCCCATGGTCGGCGCCCCGGTGGCCCGCGCGAAGGGCCCGATGTCGGCGCCGCCGCCGCTGGCGCCGATCTCGGTCGCGCCGATCGGCGAGAGCAGCGAGGCGATCGCCCGCGCCTGCGCGCGCAACTCGTCGGGCCCGGTGAGGCCGAAGCCCTTCGGCGCGAACACCCCGGAGTCGGACTCGATCAGCAGCGCGTGCTTCTCCGCCTGGTGCGCGTCGCGGTAGGCGTTGCCGCCGCGCAGGCCGTTCTCCTCGTTGGTGAACAGCACCACCCGCAGCGTGCGGCGCGGCCGCAGCCCGAGCGACTTCACGAGCCGCACGGCCTCCCAGGCCGTCACGCTGCCGCCGCCGTCGTCCATCGCGCCGGTGCCGACGTCCCACGAGTCGAAGTGGCCGGAGACGACCACGACCTCTTCGGGCTTCTCGTGGCCGCGGATCTCGGCCACCAGGTTGGCCGAAGGCGCGTCCGCCTCGTACCGCGCCTCCATCTTCAGGCGGACGCGCGGCTTCTGGCCGCGCGCGACCATCCGCGCCAGCCGGTTCGCGTCCTCGACAGGAATCGCCGCGGCGGGGATCTTCGGCGCCGCGTCGTCGTAGCGGAGCTGGCCGGTGTGCGGCGTGCGCAGGCCGGGCAGGCCGACAGAGCGCAGCAGCATCGCCACCGCGCCGTGCTGGGCGGCCCACGACGCGCCGGCGCCGCGGTAGCGCACCGTCTCGCCGTAGTTCGTGAAGGGCACGTCGAACAGCACGACCTTGCCGCGGGCCTCGGCCGCGCGGGCGTCGAGCTCCTCGCGGCTCCTCACGACCATCACCTCGGCCTCGATGCCGGCGGGCGGCGTCGCGACGCTGGCGCCGAGGCCGAGCACGACGAGCGGGCCGGGGAACGGCGCCGTCAGCTCCAGGCTCTCGTGGCCGCGCACCCAGCGCGGCACCGCGACCGGCTCCAGCCGCACGTTCTCGAGGCCGTCGCGCTTCATCTCCGCGGCGGCCCAGGCGTAGGCCGCCTCCAGGGCGGGCGTGCCCGACAGCCGCGCGCCGTAGGTGTCGGTGACGAAGGCCAGGCGCTCCCAGCCCGTGACGTCGGCCTGCGCCGCATCCAGCAGGCGCTGCGCCGTGGCGCGCTGTGCGGGGCTGGGCTCGAGCGCGGTGGCGGCGAGGGCCGGAACGGCCAGGGCGAGGGCAATCGAGGCGCGGCGGCAGAACAAGGGCGGGACCTCCAGGCGGCCTCAATCTTAGTGCGGTACGATCGATCGCATGAACCTGAGGACCCTGCTGACGATCGCGGCGATGTTCGCCGCCCCGGCCTTCGCGGCCGAGCCGCCGCGGATGACCGCCGAAGAACTGAAGCCCAAGGTCGACGCCGGCGACGCCGTGCTGCTCGACGTGCGCTCCGCCGCGGCCTTCGCCACGGAGCACGCGAAAGGCGCGATCCACGTCCCGCTGGACGCGCTGGAGGCGCGGCTCGGCGAGCTGCCGAAGAACAGGCTGATCGCCGCCTATTGCACCTGACCCTCCGAGGGCACCAGCGCCCGTGCGGCGCGGATTCTGCTCGAGAAGGGGTTCCCGCGGGCCGTCGCCCTCAAGGGCGGGCTGTCGGCGTGGCAGAAGGCGGGCGGCGCCCTCGTGACGGGGGCGAAGTAGTCTCCGTCAGCAGGCGGCGCCCGAGCAGCGGCTCTCCAGCAGCTTCGACACCCGTTCCGTGGTCTTGCCCGGTTGCAGGCCGAGGCTGTGCCCGCGGGCGATCGCGGTGGCCGCGTCGGCCCCGCGCTGCGCCTCGATCAGCGCGAACAGCGCGCCGACCCGATTCGACGAGCTGCAGTGCAGCAGAGTGGGCTCGGTCGCGGACTCCGCGAGCGCCGCGGCCAATCGCTCCGCGGCGTCCCAGTCGAGGGTTTCCGCCGTCACCGGGATCGAGACGTAGCGCAACCCCGCCGTGGAGCGCAGCACCTCCTCCTCGGCGGCGACGCCCGGCTCCGACGACGGGCGCAGGTTGATCACGGTGCGGAAGCCCCACTCGGCAAGGCGGCCGACCGCCTCCGGGCTGGGCTGGCCGCCGATCGCCAGCGTGGGCGACAGCCGCTGATAGGCAGGGATCAGCTCTTTCGGCAGGCTCTCCGGCAGGCTGCCGACCATCGCCTGTGCCGCGGCGGCCGGCGACGCGGCGACTGCCGGGGCCGGCGCCTGAAGCACGAGTGCGAGCACGAGCCAGTTCAAGTCGCGACCTCCTCCGTCGAACGGCCGTCAGGCCAGGGGCAGCAGCGCCGCCGCGATCAGGGCGGTGCTCACGAGACCATAACCGAGCTCGGCGAACCCGAGCTTGCGCGGGGCGAGCCCGATGCGGCCCTGCGACAGCCCGTGCACGGCGCGCGCGGTCAGCAGCACGAAGGCGAGGGGGGCCAGCCACGACGCGGTGGTCAGGCCCGCGAGCGCGATCGCCGAGCCGAGCCCCGCCGCGTGCAGGACGAGCGGCGGCAGCGGGCTCGCGCCCTGGCTGCGCTCCGTCAGCAGCCGCGCCCGCACGTAGGTGACCGACGCGATCGAGCGCAGCGTCAGCAGCAGCCACGCGCAGAGCGCGACCAGCCACGAACGCCCGCCGCCGAGCGCCATCGCGGCGGCGATGCCGCACAGCGCAGCCGCGCCGAGCAGCTCGGGTGCCAGCGCGCGGCCCTTGAGCCGCGCGTCGTACAGGAACTGGCCGAGGGCGAGCGGGCCGGCGACCAGCAGCGGGACCCACAGCGGGCCCGACGAGAGGGCGGCGGCCAGCGCGAGCAGCGCCGCGGAGGCGAGCGCGTACGCGCCGCCGGCGACCCAGGCCTGCGACGTGCGCGGATAGTGCACGCCGCGCAGCCGGTCCGACACCGCCAGCTTCAGGGGGTGACGGGCGAGAAAGGCGAGCAGCGCACAGCCCGCGAGGGCCCACGAGGAGCCCGTGGGCGCCAGGATCAGGCCCAGCAGCGCAGGCTCGGCGAGCAGGCCCCAGCCGCCGTGCTCGCTCGGCAGCAGCAGCGGCTTCCACGGCACGCGTCCCGAAGGCGGCGGGCCGGCCGGGGCGGCGGGGCGCCCCGGCCGGGTCGATTCTTCCGTCACTCCGGCTGCCAGCGCGGCACCCGGTGCGGCGTCCACGGCGCGCCGGCAGCTTCCGCCTTCGCCTCCAGCCCGGCGAGGTCCTTCTCGATCAGCGCCGTCAGCTTCGCGAGCACCGGCGCGAACTCCTCGGACGCCAGCGCGTACTGCTGGCGGTGGGTCCTGGTCGGCGCCCCGGTCGTCGACCAGTGGCCGGCGACGACCTGCGAGACGCGGTCGCGGATCGAGGCGGTGGTCGCCTCGCTGCGGCGGGCGCGGGTCGCGTCGCCGTGGAGCGAGACGAGCAGATCCTTGAGGGAGAGCTCGATCGCGCGCAGCTCGGTGGTCAGCGCAGGATCGGCGGCCGGGGCCGCCAGCAGCGCCTTCTTCAGGTGGTCGACGCGGCGCTGCGCCTCGCCCGCGGCCTCGGACGCGCCGAGCACGGCGCGCAGCAGGCGGCCGGTCTTCTGCTGGAACGCGAGCAGCTCGGCGCGGTCGGCGACCGGCAACGTCGCCTGGGCGATCAGCTCGGCCTCGAACGGCTGCGCCGCCGCCAGCTCGGTGACCACTCCGTCCACCTTCTTGTGGAGGCTGACGGTGTAGCGGCCGGGCATCGCCAGCGGGCCCTGCTCGGGGTCGACGAACGGGTTCTCCTCGCCCGGGCCCGAGAGGTCGATCGGCTGGTACGGCGGGTAGCGCAGGTCCCAGCTCACGCGGTGGATGCCGGCCTTGGCCGGGCCGTTCAGGCGGCGCACCACGCGGCCCGCCTCGTCCTTCACCACCAGCACCACCTGCGGATCCTCCTCGAGGTCCTCCTGGCGCAGCGCGTCCCAGCTCGGGTAGGGCGTGTCCTCGCCCTTCTCGGCCTTCTTCTTCTCCTCGTCCTGGCGCGCCTTCTTGCGGCTCTTCAGCTCGTCGCGCAGGTAGTAGGTGAAGGTGGCGCCGAACGGCGGATTGTCGGCGAGGTAGTGGGTCTCGCCGAGGAACGCCTTGCCCTTGAGCCCCAGCGGCACGGCGGGCTGGTAGACGAGCGCCTTCTTCGGGGCGAACAGCGCGGCCTCCTTCGCGAGCAGCGCCTCGTCGATCGAGCGCAGCGGCGAGTAGTCGTCGAGGATGCGGATGCCGCGGCCGAAGGTGCCGACGACCAGGTCGTCCATCTGGCGCTGGACGTCGAGGTCGCGCACCGGCGCGTTGGGCATGCCACCGGACAGCTTCAGCCACTTGCCGCCGCCGTCGAGGCTCGTGTAGAGCGCGAACTCGGTACCGGCGAACAGCAGCTTCGGGTTCTCGTGGTCTTCGGCCACCGTCCACACGCTGCCGCGCGCGGGCAGGTCGGCGGCGATCGCCGTCCAGGTCCGGCCGCGGTCGGCGCTCTTGAAGAGGTAGGGCTTGAAGTCGCCGTTCTTGTGGTTGTTGAACGCGGCGTAGACGACGTCCTTCGCGTGGCGTGAGGCGAGCAGGTCGGCGACGTAGGCGTCTTTGGGCGCGCCGGGCACGCTCTCGACCTTGCGCCAGCTCTTGCCGCCGTCTTCGGTGACCGAGATCAGGCCGTCGTCGGCGCCCGCGTAGAGCAGGCCCTCGACGAGCGGCGACTCGTCGAGCGAGACGAGGTTGCCGTAGAACGAGGTCGAGGTGTTCTTGGCCACCGCGTCGACGCTCTGCACGCGGCCCATCACCTTCAGCGCGTTGCGGTCGACCTGGCGGGTCAGGTCGCCGCTGATCGGCGTCCACGAGTCGCCGCGGTCGTCGCTGCGGAAGATGCGCTGCGCCGCGAAGTAGAGCCGGGTGTGGGAGTGCGGGCTGATCAGCAGCGGCGAGTCCCAGTTCCACTTCAGCGCCTCGCCCTTCTCGGGCTGCGGCTGGATGTCGGTCTGCTCGCCGGTGCGGCGGTCGAGGCGGACCAGCACGCCGTGCTGGAGCTGGCCGTAGACGATGTTCGGGTCCTTCGGGTCGACCGCCGGCTCGAAACCGTCGCCGCCCAGCACCACGAACCAGTCCGAGTTGGCGATGCCGTGCACGTTGCGGGTGCGCGAGGGGCCGCCGAGCGTGTAGTTGTCCTGGGTGCCGCCGTAGACGTTGTAGAACGGCGCGTTGTGGTCGGTGGCGACGCGGTAGAACTGGGTCACCGGCAGGTTCGCCACGAAGCGCCAGGTGGCGGCGCGGTCGAAGCTCTCGTAGACGCCGCCGTCGTTGCCGTTGATCAGGTGGTCCGGGTCGTCGGGGTCGATCCACAGCGCGTGGTTGTCGACGTGCTTGGCCTTCTCGCCCGCGCGCCGCCAGGTCTTGCCGCCGTCTTCGGTGACCTGCATCCAGACGTCCATCGAGTACACGCGGTCGACGTCGTGCGGGTCGGGGAACAGCTCCTGGTAGTACTGCGGGCTGCTCGAGACGTAGGAGCTGCGCTTCTCCCACGTGCCGCCGGCGTTGGTCGAGCGGTAGAAGCCGCCCTGGCCGCCGCGCGGGCCCTCGACGATGGCGTAGACCGTGTCGGGGCGGACGGGGGAGACGGCGAGCCCGATGCG
The DNA here is from genome assembly GCA_025994075.1 of Vicinamibacteria bacterium. Classification (GTDB taxonomy): domain Bacteria; phylum Acidobacteriota; class Vicinamibacteria; order Fen-336; family Fen-336; genus WYBL01. Next base: position 38,160 of record JAMQGV010000012.1, on the reverse strand, counting down.
GCCCACGTCGCCCTTCGGCAGTCCTGCGGTCAGCTTCGTCCACGTCTCGCCCGCGTCGGTCGACTTGTAGATCGCCGACTCCGGTCCGCCGTTGACCAGCGTCCACACGTGGCGCCGGCGCTGGTAGGCCGCCGCGTACAGCACGCGGGAGTCGCGCGGGTCGAACCACACGTCGCTGACGCCGGTCTTGTCGCTGATCTTCAGCGAGTGCTTCCAGGTCGCGCCGCCGTCGGTCGACTTGTACAGGCCGCGGTCGCCGCCGTCGCGCCACAGCGGGCCCTGGGCGGCGACGTAGACCGTCTTCGAGTTCTCGGGGTCGACCAGGATCTTCCCGATGTGCTCGCTGTCCTTGAGCCCCACGTTCTTCCACGAGTGGCCACCGTCGGTCGACTTGTAGACGCCGTCGCCGTAGCCGACGCTGCGCTGCGAGTTGTTCTCGCCCGTGCCCACCCAGACGACGAGCGGGTCGTTGGGGTCGAGCGTCACGCAGCCGATCGACGAGCTGCCTTCGCCGTCGAAGATCGGCTTCCAGGTGATGCCGGCGTTCTCGGTCTTCCACACGCCGCCGGAGGCGACGGCGACGTACCAGGTCTTCTCGTCGGGGTGGACGGCGAGGTCGCCGATGCGGCCGGAGGTCACGGCCGGCCCGATGTCGCGCAGGACGAGGCCGGACAGCACCTCGGACTTGAGCCGCGGCTCGGGCTTCTTCGCTTCTTCGGCCTGGGGCGCGGCGAGCAGGAGGGCGAGGACGACGGTGGCGCTCAGCATGCGGGGATTCTAGGCCCGCGGGTAGACTGCGCCGCAATGCCCAGGTTGCTGGTCGCGGCTCTCCTCCTCTTCGGCTCGGGCGCCTGCGCGCTCGTCTACCAGGTCGCGTGGGCCCGCGAGCTGCGGCTCGTGTTCGGCCACTCGACCGGGGCCTCCGCTGCGGTGATCGCCGTGTTCGCGGCGGGGCTCGGACTCGGCGGGCTGAAGATCGGGCCGCGCGCCGACCGCCACCCGCACCCGCTCGCGCTCTACGGGCTGCTCGAGCTCGCGGTGGCTGCGCTGGCCGCGCTCTCGCCGCTGTTGCTGTCGGCCGTGCGCTCGGCGTGGATCGCGGCCGGCGGCGAGCCCGCGCTCGGGCCCGCGCTCGCCTTCCCGCTGCGCCTGCTGCTCGTGGCGCTGGTGCTGGGGCCGCCCACGTTCCTGATGGGCGGCACGCTGCCCGCCGTCGCCCGCGCCGTGGTCGGGCACGGCGACCTGGCGCGCCGGGCGCTGGCGCTGCTCTACGGCATCAACACGCTGGGCGCCGTCGCCGGCGCGTTCGGCGCGACCTTCTTCGGGCTGGAGGCGCTCGGCACCCGCCGCACGCTGTTCGCCGCGGCGATCGTCAACGTCGGGGTGGCGGCGCTGGCGCTGCTGCTGGCGCCGCGGGCGCCGGCCGTCGCCGCGCCCGAGCCGCTGCCGACGTCGCGCGGCGACCGCCTGCCGCGGGCGACCACGCTGGCGCTCGCCGCCGTCTCCGGCTTCGCGTTCTTCGCGCTGGAGATGGTCTGGTACCGGATGCTGTCGCCGCTGCTCGGCGGCACCGTCTTCACGTTCGGCCTGGTGCTGGCGATGGCGCTGCTCGGGATCGGGCTCGGCGGCGTCGTGCTCGCCCTGCGCGACCCGTCGCGCGAGGCGACGGCCTCGGGCCTCGCCACGCTGTCGCTGGTCGGCGCCTGCGCCGTGCTGCTGCCGTTCGCGGCCGGCGAGCGGCTCGCGCTCTTCGCCCAGCTCCTCGGCGGGCTCGACGTGATGGGCTTCCCGGGCTTCGTGCTCAAGTGGTCGGTGATCGCGGCGCTGGTCGTGCTGCCCGGCGCGGCCTTCGCGGGCGCCGTGTTCCCGCAACTGCTGGCGCTGCTCGGCCGCGCCGACGAGGAGGTCGGCCGCGACATCGGCCTCGCCTACGCCTGGAACACGGCGGGCGCCGTGGCGGGCGCGCTGGCCTCGGGCTTCGGGCTGATCCCGATGCTGGGCGCGCTCGGCACGTGGCGGCTGTCGGCGCTGCTGCTGGTGGGCAGCGGCCTGCTGTGCGCCGCGCACGCCGCGCGCAGTCGAGGACCTCGCGCGCTGGCGCTGCCCGCGCTGCTGACGGCCGTAGCGCTGGCGCTGGCCGCGACGCCGGGGCCAGGACCGGTGTGGCGCCACTCGGGGATCGGCACCGGCCGCTCGCTGATCGCGCTGGACGCCGAGCCCAACGCGCTGCGCGAGGCGCTGCGCGACACGCGCCGCATGCTGGTCGCGGAGTGGGAGGGCCGCGAGGCCGCGCTGGGCGTCGTCGGCGGCGACGGCCTCGCCTTCGTGCTCAACGGCAAGAACGACGGCAACACGCTGGTCGACGGCTCGACCCAGGTGATGGTCGGGCTGATCGGCGGCCTGCGCCACGGCGCGCCGAAACGCTCGCTGGTGATCGGCCTCGGCTCCGGCTCGTCGGCCGGCTGGATGGCGGCGATCCCGGGCACCGAGCGGGTCGACGTCTACGAGATGGAACCGCGCGTGCTCGACTTCGCGCGCATGGCCGGCGCCGTCAACCACGGCGCGCTCGACAACCCGAAGCTGAAGGTGGAGTTCGGCGACGCCCGCGAGCGGCTGCTGGTCTCGCGCGAGAGCTACGACCTGATCGTGTCCGAGCCGTCGAACCCGTTCCGCGCCGGCATCGCCAGCCTCTACACGCTCGAGTACTACCGCGCGGTCGAGGCGCGGCTGGCGCGCGGCGGCGTGTTCGTGCAGTGGCTGCAGGGCTACGAGGTCGACGGCCAGGCCGTGGCGACCGTCTACCACACGCTGCTCGAGGTGTTCCCTCACGTCGAATCGTGGCGGCTGGCCGGGTCCGACCTCGCGCTGGTGGCGACCCGCGAGCCGCTGGCCTTCGACGCGGTGCGCACCCGGGCGCTGCTGGAGCAGGAGCCGTACCGGACCGCGCTGCGCGACGTGTGGCGCGCGCACGGCTTCGAGGGACTGCTGGCGCGCTACCTGGGCGGTTCGGCGCTGGCGCGGCGGGTGGGCGAAGGATGGGAACTGGCCCCCAACACCGACGACCGCAACGCGCTCGAGTTCGGCTTCGCGCGCGCCCTCGGCCTCGCCGAGCCGCTGCCGATGGACGCGCTCCTGGTGGCCGCCACCGAGGTGCAAGCCGACCTGCCCGATCTCGGCGACGAGCCCGTCGACCTGCTGGCGATCGAGGAGGAGCGGGTGCGCATCGGCAGCACCGAAGACGTGGCGCCGGTCCGCCTCCGGTTCCCCGGCGCCGGGCTCGAGGTGCGCCAGGCGGTCCACGAGCAGTGGCGCGAGTGGCGGCTGTTCATGGCCCTCGAGGCCTGGCGCGCGCAGCCACTGCGGGTCACCGGCCTGCACGAGACCGCCGTCGTCGCCGAGTTGCTGGCCGAGGCCGGCGACCCGCGGGCGGAAGCGCTCGCCCTCGAGGTGAGCGCCGCGCGCCCCTCCGAAGGCGACGCGCTGCTGGCCCGGCTGCGGCTGCGCCAGGGCCGGACCGCGGAAGCGATCGACCTGTTCGAGCGGTCCTTCGTCGGCTGGCGCGGCCAGCCGTGGGCCTCGCGGGCGATCCTGAAACGGGCGCTCGGCCTCGCGGTCGAGGCGGCCGCCGCCGACGACGCCTTCGCGATGCGCCTGCTGGCGGCCACCGCCGAGCGCTTCGCCGCCCGCTCGGCGGACGACGCCCGGCTCGACGCGCGGCATCGGCTGCTGACGCAGCTCGACCACCCGCCCGCGTGCGTCGACCTGCTCGCCGAGATGGAGCCGCACGTGCCCTGGACCCGCGACTGGCTCACGTTCCGCGCCCGCTGTTACGCGGCCCAGTCCCACCCGCGGCTGGAGAACGCGCTGATGGAACTGGCCGAGCAGTTGTCGCTCGACCCCCAGATCCGCGCGCTTCCGGTTCGCGCCCCGGAGTAGGGGTCGCGCCGCGCCGCGAGGCGTGCTAACAAGGAATCTCGGGCCGCGGCTCGTCCAGGGCCGTGGACGGCGGGCTCGGACGCGTCCGCAGGAAAGGGAAGCGCGATGAACGAACAGGGGATCTCGCGGCGGCAGGTGCTGCACATCGGGGCCGCGACGCTGGCCGGCTCGGCGCTGTCCGACGTGCTCTCGGGCCCGGCGCGGGCGGCGACGGCGAGCGCGGCGTCGCCGCTCTACTTCGCGCGCTTCGGCGTCGACGAGGGCCTGATCCGCGGGGCCCTCGCGGCCGCGCTGTCCAAGGGCGGCGACTACGCCGACCTCTACTTCCAGCACCGGGTCGGCTCGTCCTTCATGCTCGAGGACGGCGCCGTCAACCGCGCGTTCAAGAGCGTCGAGCTCGGCGTCGGCGTGCGCGTGGTCAAGGGCGACCAGGTCGGCTACGGCTTCACCGAGGACCTGACCCGCGAGGCGCTGCAGCAGGCGGCGCTGACCGCGGCGGCGATCGCCGACGGCCCCTCCCGCGAGCTGCCCCAGCGCTTCCACGTCGGCGACCCGAAGGCCTCGCGCTACGCGGTCAAGCTGCGCTGGGACGACGTGCGCCCCGAGCAGAAGCTGCCGATCCTGAACCGCCTGAACGAGCGCACGTTCGCCGCCGACCCGCGCGTGAAGAAGGTCTCGATCAGCTTCAACGACGAGTCGTCGGTGGTGCTGATCGCCGACTCGACCGGCCGCATCGTCGAGGACGTGCGGCCGATGACGTCGTGCTACCTCGGCTGCGTGGCCGAGCAGAACGGCGTGCGCGAGCAGGGCGCCTACAACGTCGCCGGCCGCGAGGACCTCTCGTTCTACTCGGAGGAGCGCCTCGCGCGGATGGTGAAGGAGGCGGTCGCCCGCACGGTGGTGCTGTTCGAGGCGGTGCCGGCCCCGGCGGGCGAGATGCCGGTGGTGATGGCGGCCGGCTCCTCCGGCATCCTGCTGCACGAGGCGATCGGCCACGGCATGGAGGCCGACTTCAACCGCAAGGGCACCTCGATCTACTCGGACAAGATCGGCAAGCCGATCGCGAAGCCGTTCGTCAACATCGTGGACGAGGGCACGCAGCAGGGCGCCCGCGGCGCGCTCAACGTCGACGACGAGGGCAACGACGTCGGCAAGACGATGCTGGTCCAGGACGGCGTGCTGACGACCTACCTGCACGACCAGATCTCGGCGAAGCACTACGGCGTGGCGCCGACCGGCAACGGCCGCCGCGAGAGCTACCAGTACGCGCCGATGCCGCGCATGCGCAGCACCTACATGCTGCCCGGGCCGCACAAGAAGGACGAGATCATCGCCTCGGTGAAGAAGGGCATCTACGCCACCAACTTCACGAACGGCCAGGTCCAGATCGGCGCCGGCGACTTCACGTTCTACGTGAAGAACGGCTGGCTGATCGAGGACGGCAAGCTGACGCGGCCGGTCAAGGACGTCAACATCATCGGCAACGGGCCCAAGGTGCTCGAGCAGGTCGACATGGTCTCGGACGACCTCGAGATCGACGAAGGCGGCTGGACCTGCGGCAAGGACGGCCAGGGCGTGCCGGTCTCGCAGGGTCTGCCCACCGTGCGGGTGGCGTCGATCACGGTCGGCGGCCGCACGACCGGGAAGCGCGGGTAGGAGGGCGCCATGAGCAAGGCTTCCCCGGAGCTCTACGAGGTCGCGCAGCTCGCGGTCGACTTGGCGCTGAAGAAGGGCGCCTCGGCCGCGGCGGCGCGGGCGGCCAAGTCGCGCGACGTGGAGGTGCGCTGGCGCGACGGCAAGGTCGAGCAGGTGCAGGAGTCGACGACGCGCGGCGTCAGCCTCGCCCTCTACGTCGACGGCCGCTACGCGGCGGTCTCTTCCTCCGACCTGCGCCGCGACGCGCTCGAGACCTTCATCGCCGACTCGGTCGTGATGACCCGTTCCCTGGCACCCGACCCGCACCGCGCGCTGCCCGACCCCGCGCTGTACGCGGGGCGCCGCGAGATGGACCTCCAGATCGAGGACCCGGCGTACCTGACGGTGAGCGCCGAGAAACGGCGCACCCTCTCGAAGGAGATGGAGGACGCGGCGCGCGCGGTCAGGGGCGCCGAGGCGATCCTCTCCGTCAGTTCCGGCTTCAACGACAACCGTACCGAGTCGGTGCGCATCGCCTCCAACGGCTTCAGCGGCGACCGCGTCGAGACCACGTTCTTCATCGGCGCCGAGGTGGCGGTCAAGGACGCGGACGGCCGCCGCCCCTCCGACAGTTCGTTCGCCGGCGTGCGCTTCGTCGGCGAACTGCCCGCGGCCGCCGAGCACGGGCGGATCGCGGCCGAGCGCGCGCTGTCGCGCCTCGGCGCCAAGAAGGTCGCCTCGAAGTCGATGACGATGGTGCTCGACAACCGGGTCGCCGGCCGCCTGGTCGGCGCGCTGGGCGGGCCGCTGTCGGGCCAGGCGCTGCAGCAGAAGCGCTCGTTCCTCGAGGGCAAGCTGGGCCAGGCGATCGGCTCGAAGCTGCTGCACGTCAGCGACGACCCGTTCGTGCCCAAGGGCTTCGGCTCGCGGCTGTTCGACGGCGAGGGGCTGGCCGCGAAGGAGCGCCCGGTGTTCGAGGACGGCGTGCTGCGCACGTACTTCATCGACACCTACTACGGCAAGAAGCTGAACATGGCGCCGACGACGGGTGGCATGTCCAACCTGTCGTGGCGGCTCGGCGAGCGCTCGCGCGAGGAGCTGATCCGCGCCGCGGGCGAGGGCATCTACGTCACGGGCTTCCTGGGCGGCAACTCGAACGCCACGACCGGCGACTACTCGCTGGGCGTCCAGGGCTTCGTGATCCGCGGCGGCGCGCTGGGCGAGCCGGTCGCGGAAATGAACATCTCGGGCAACCAGCTCGAGCTGTGGAAGCACCTGGTCGCGGTCGGCAACGACCCGTACCCGTACTCGACGCTGCGCACGCCGACGCTGGTGTTCGACGGCGTCAGCTTCGCCGGGCTGTAGCTCGAGTCGTCGCGCCGCGGCCGCGGGCCCCACGGTCCCGCGGCCGCGGAATCACCCTGGAGGTCCCCCGATGTCCCCGCTCGCCGCCGCCGTGTTCGCCGCCTCCGCGGCGTCTCCCGACATCCACTCCTTCGGCAACGCCGCGGTCGTGCGGCCGACCCACCTCGCGCTCGACCTCGAGCTCGACTTCGAGAAGAAGACCCTGCGCGGCACCTGCGAGCTGACGCTCGCGTACGCCGACGACGGCAGCGAGGCGACCGTGCTCGACCTCGACAGCCGCGGGCTGCTGGTCGAGGCGGTGACGGCGGCGGGGAAACCGCTCGCCTTCGAGCGCGGGCCGGCGGACCCGATCCTCGGCGAGCGGCTGCGGATCACGCTGCCTTCGCCGCGGCCCGGGAAGGTGAAGGTCGCCTACGCGACCGCCCCCGGTGCCACGGCGCTGCAGTGGCTCGAGCCGCGCCAGACCACGTCGGGCAAGCTGCCGTTCCTGTTCACCCAGAGCCAGGCGCTGCACGCCCGCTCGTGGATCCCGACGATGGACAGCCCCGGCGTGCGGCAGACGTTCGAGGCGGTCGTGCGTGTGCCCGCGGGCCGCGGCTTCACGGTCGTGATGGGCGCTGAAGGCGGCGCACACGATCCAGCCCAGGGCGTGTTCCGCTTCCGCATGCCGCAGCCGGTGCCGCCGTACCTGATCGCGCTGGCGGCGGGCGAGATCGCGTTCCAGGCGATCGGGCCGCGCACCGGTGTCTACGCCGAGCCGGCCGTGCTGCCGAAGGCCGCGAAGGAGTTCGAGGACGTCGAGAAGATGGTCGAGACGACCGAGGCGATCTACGGCGCCTACGACTGGGGCCGCTGGGACACGATCGTGCTGCCGCCGTCGTTCCCGTTCGGCGGCATGGAGAATCCGCGCCTCACCTTCGCCACGCCGACCATCCTGGCCGGCGACAAGAGCCTGGTCGCGCTGCTGGCCCACGAGCTGGCCCACTCCTGGTCCGGCAACCTGGTGACCAACGCGACCTGGAGCGACTTCTGGCTCAACGAGGGCTTCACCTCGTACATCGAGGGCCGCATCGTCGAGGCGCTGTACGGTGCGGAGTTCGCGGAGATGGAGCTGAGCCTCTCGCTGCGCGAGCTGGGCACCACCGTCGAGGAGATGCTGAAGGAGGACGCGGCGGGCACCATCCTCTACGCGAACCTCGAGGGCAAGGACCCGGACGACCTGGTCGGCCCGATCGCCTACGACAAGGGCGCCTCGTTCCTGCGCATGCTGGAGGCCCGCTTCGGGCGCGAGCGCTTCGACGCGTTCCTCAAGGGCTACTTCCAGTCGCACCGTTTCGGCAACATGACGACCGGGCGGTTCCTCGAGATCCTGAAGCGCGACCTGTTCGCGGGCGACGAGGCGGCGTGGGGCGACGCGCAGGTGCAGGAGTGGGTGTTCGAGCCCGGGCTGCCGTCGAACCTGGTGCCCGCGCGCTCGGAGCGTTTCGCGCGGACGCACGCGGCGGCCGAGGCGTTCGCGAGGGACGGCTCGCTCGACCTCGTCAAGCGCGACTGGTCGAGTCCCGAGTGGCAGGACTTCGTCGAGAACCTGCCGCGGCCGATGACGGCGGCGCAGATGCAGGTGCTCGAGGACGCCTTCGGGTTCTCGAAGGCGGGCAACAACGAGGTCCGATTCGACTTCCTGATGCACGTTGCGCGCAACGGCTGGGAGCCGGGCTTCGCGGCGCTCGAGCAGTTCCTGTGCTCGCTCGGCCGCCGCAAGTTCCTGACCCCGATCTACGCGGCGCTGATGGAGAAGGAGTCGACGGCGCCGCTGGCTCGCGCGATCTACGCGAAGGCCCGCCCGACCTACCACCCGATCGCGGTCGGCACCCTCGACGCGGTGGTGAAGTAGGAATCAGCCCGGGAACAACGACTCCACGATCCCGACGGGCTGCAGCTCTCCTCGCAGCGTGAACTCGCGGCCCGGCGCCGGCTCCTCGTAGGCTTGCCGGTATTCGACCGCGGGGCCGCCCCGGCGCTGGACCTGCACGCGCCAGCCGCGATCGAAGCGCCCGTCGCGCTCGCGCACGTCGTCGCAAACGAAGGCCACGGCTTCGACTTCGGGCTCCTCCGCCAGCGCTTGGCGACAGGCCCCCAGTGCCCACGCCAGCCCGCCGGAGGCGAAGCGCTGCAACCCCCGGCGCTGGCCCTGGACCAGGATTGCGGACGGGGAAAACAGCGGCTCGCCCGCCTGGTAGAGCTCCAGCCCTGTCGGGTCGCCGATGCGGACCCATTCCAGCGTCGTGGCGACGCACTCGCCAGCGAGCTCCGCCGTGCCCGCGTCCGCCGGCGCGGGCCGCGGCCCGGCGGCGAGCAGGGACTCGGCCGTGCCCACGAGCACCGGCCGCCCGCTCGGCGCCGGCGGACGGCCCGCGTAGCGCTGGGCGAAGACGTGGCCGACGCCGACGCCCGCGGCCTCGACCTGCACGAACAGCGCGTCCGACCGCGTCTCGCCCTCGCGCAGGTAGGCGTCGGCGACCGTCGCGACCAGGTCGGGTGCGCCGTCGTCGTGGATCCGGCTTGCGGCGAGCGCAATCACCTCGTGCTGCAGGCAGTAGTGGAACGTCGTCTTCCACTCGCTCTCACCCCGCCGCACGCAGAGGAACGGATGCAGGGCCGGGTCGCCCTCCGCGGCGGAAGCGTCGGCGACGCGCCGCGCCATCTCGGCGAATGCGCGATCCATCTGCTCGAAGCCGAAGTCCACGGCCGCGTCGGAAGGGGGGGCGCTCGCGCCGCTCGCCGTCCGCGGCGGCGCGGCCGCCGGGCCCGCGCTCGTCGCCGCCGCTGCCGCGCGTCGCTCGTCCTCGGTGGAGGCGCCGGGGAACCGCCTGGCTCCGGCCAGGCACAACACGCGCAGTCCCGTGCCGCCGCCGGCCTCCTTGCTCAGGGCGTCGGCGCGGGCGGCCTGCCAGAACGCGCGGCCCTGCCGGTCCTCGGGCCGAGGCGAGTGACCGCCGGCCGCGATCTCCTTCTTCAGACCCTCCGCGAGCGTGGCGAGGTGCGCGAGCAGGCGGTTGCGGATGAGCGGGTCGCCAGCGACGTCGACCGCGAACCACAGGCCCTCGTCCGCGGACGCGTGCAGGCACACGGCGAGATCCTCGGGGCCCACGAGCGGGATGCCGAGCGGCTTCTCGGGCAGCGCGAAGAGCTGCGGGCCGCCCTTCTCCTCGGCCAGCTCAAGCACGGAGAGGAAGGTCGAGAAGACCACGGAGCCGCAGCCGTCGACCGCCGCGAACCAGCGATCGAGCGCGCCCAGTGCGGGCGATTGCGCGAGCGCCGGATCGGCCTCCGCCGGCCACCAGGCGGCGTACTCCGTCACCCCCTGTGGCTGATCCGGGCTGACGAAGTCGACGAGCTGGAGCGGGCGGATCGCGGCGGCCGGCTTCGCGGGGGCGATCGGCGCGGGAGCGTAGTAGACGGCGTTCAGTCCCTCGCGCTGGCGCAGCGCCGCTCGGGCACCTGAGTAGGACGCGGCAGACTCGGCGTCGGCCGTCGCGTACGCGAAAACGGCCGTGCGCTGCCCGTCTTCCTCGACTAGCAACGGGATGTCGAGGACGCCGTCGTCGTGGAGACGGCGTTGCAGGAAGGAGATCCTGGCGCCGGGCAACGCCTTGGCCAGTGTCGCCCCCAGGAACAGGTAGTTGAGCGAAGCCTGGTCGGCGCTCCAGGAATCCGTCTCCATCGCCGGCCAGTGCCGCGGGGCATTGGTTGACAGACGGATCTTCTTCTTCCCGAATAGGGCCATGGCACCCCCGCACTCGGCTGGATGGATTGCGGGGAATATAGCAGGCGCCGGCGCGGCTTCTGGCCCCCGTGGGCGATCAGCCGATGGTGTGGATGCGGAGCATGTTGGTGGCGCCGGCCGTGTGGCTCTGGCCCGCCAGCATCAGCACCGTGTCGCCGCGCTTGACCAGGCCCTTCGCCTTCAGCAGCGCCTCGCCGCGCACGATCATGTCGTCGGTGGTCTCGGCGAACTCCGAGCGCACAGGCACGACGCCCCACCACAGGCACAGCCGCGAGAACGTGTTCGGGTTGTAGGTGATGGCCGCCACCCGCGCGCGCGGGCGATAGGAGGACACCAGGCGCGCCGTCGCCCCCGACTCGGTGAAGGCGACGATCAGCCGGCAGTCGAGCTCCTCCGCCACCGTGGACGCGACGCGGGCCAGCGAGCGCGCGGCCATCGAGTGGGTGCCGCCGGTGACTCGAGCCGGCGGCCGCGGCGAGTAGTGCTCCTCGGTGTGGACCGCGATCCGCGCCATCGTCTCGACGGCCTCGACCGGGTGGGCGCCGGAGGCGGTCTCCGCCGAGAGCATCACGGCGTCGGTGCCGTCGAGAATCGCGTTGGCGACATCGCTGGCCTCGGCGCGGGTGGGCCGCGCGTTCTCGATCATGCTCTCGAGCATCTGGGTGGCGGTGATCACCACCTTGCCGGCGCCGTTGGCCATCTCGATGATGCGCTTCTGCAGCGTCGGCACTTCTTCGGTGGAAAGCTCCACGCCGAGGTCGCCGCGGGCCACCATCACGCCGTCGGTGACGTCGAGGATCTCGGGCAGGTCGTCGACCGCCTCCCGCTTCTCGATCTTGGCGATCACCGGCGTCGACGCGCCCAGCGAGCGGATCAGCTCCTTGCACTGCACGACGTCGGCGGCCTGGCGCACGAACGACAGCGCGACGTAGTCGACGCCGTTGGCGACGCCGAACGCGAGATCGCGCTTGTCCTTCTCGGTCAGCGCGGGGGTCGACAGCGAGGTCCCGGGCAGGTTCATGCCCTTGTTCGACTTGAGCAGGCCGCCGTGGACGACCTCGGCCTCCACCTCGTCGCCGTGGATCGCGATCACCTTGAGCTCGAGGTTGCCGTCGTCGAGCAGGATGGTGCCGCCTGGCGAGACGTCGCGCGGCAGCGGGTCGTACGTCGTCGAGATGCGCTCGGCCGTGCCCACCACGGTCTCGTCGATCGTGATGCGCAGGCGCGCGCCTTCCTTCAGCGTGACGCCGCCGTTCTCGACCTTGCCGGTGCGGATCTTGGGCCCGGAGAGGTCCTGCAGCAGCGCGACGGGCTTCTCGAGCCGCGCCGAGATCTCGCGCACCGCGCGCATCACGGCGAGGTGCTGCTCGTGCTCGCCGTGGGAGAAGTTGAGACGCACGACGTTGACGCCGGCGGCGATCAGCTTCTCGAGCATCGCGGGCTCGCGCGAGGCGGGCCCGATGGTGGCGACGATCTTGGTTCTGCGCATGGCTTGCCGCCGAGTATATCGGCGCTCAGCTGACGACGACCGGCAAGACACCGCCCGGGCGGCCGAAGTGGGGGAGCACCTGCTGGCCCGGCGCGGGCTCGACAAAGCGGGCCTCGGCTGGGGAGTAGTAGAGGCAGCCGACCTCGTCCGGGTCGCGCGAGGCGAGGAAGCGCAGGGCGCCGTCCAGCGCCTCGAGCCAGCGGCGCTTGAGCGCGGGCAGGTCCACGGGGCTGGTCAGCGCGAGGCGCGCGAAGTCTTCGGGGCGATAGCGGCCGCGTCGCCGCAGCAGGTCGAGCAGCAGCGCGGGCGTGTAGCCCGGGTCCTTGCTCGACGCGGCCCAGCACAGCGCGCCCAGCGGCAGGATGCCCGCCATCGCCTCGTGGATGTCGATGTAGTCGCGCGGCTCGTCGCGCCCGACAGAAGCACCGAGCGTGGAACCGCCGGAACGCGCGCCGCGCCTCCCGCACGAGCACCATCCGGCGGGCGGTCTCGGGATCGAGCTCGCGCCGGCTGCGCTGCCCTCCGCGCCGCCCGATCTCCGCGAGGTAGTGCCGCACCGGGTCCATGTCCAATCTTAAGCCGCTTACGATGCATCCAGGCCCCGACCTACTGGACGCGAGGTTGCTCTCCGAGATCGCGCAGAAGGACGCGGACGCCGGGAGGCAACGACTCGGCCCGGACCGAGTTCCGGGCGCGGCTGCCGGGGGAGCGACGCCCACGTCCCCACGTTGACACCCCGAAGAACCGGCGGCTATAGTCGCGCGGCCGTCAAAACGGGGCCGCAGGTGTTGTCCGCGCGCGTCCCGCGCGGGCTCCCGGAGCGAGGCCCGACAGGATCCCGAACATGCTGCCCGTCTACGTCCCCATCCTGATCCTCGCCGTGTTCGCGGTCGGTTTCGCCGCCTTCACGATCGTCGTCTCGCACCTGCTGGGGCGGCCGCGCCCCACCGAGGCCAAGGCCGCGGTGTACGAGTGCGGCATGCCGGCGATCGGCACCGCCCGCGAGCGCTTCCCGATCAAGTTCTACCTCGTCTGCATGATCTTCATCCTGCTCGACGTGGACGCCGCCTTCCTCTACCCGTGGGCGCTGATCTACCCGCAGCTCGGCTGGTTCGGCTTCGTCGAGATGCTGGTGTTCATGACGCTGCTGGGCGGCGGTTTCACCTACGCCTGGAAGGTCGGCGCGCTGGACTGGTAGGCGGCGCCTTTCGTCTTCGAGAAGGGGAGACATGGAGTTCACGCCGGAACGCAAGGCGAAGTTCGACGAGATCCTGAAGCGCTATCCCGTCAAGCGCTCGGCGCTGCTGCCCGCGCTGCACCTCGCGCAGGAGCAGGAGGGCTGGCTGTCGAAGGAGACGATCGCCTACGTCGCCTCGCTGCTCGACCTGACCCCCGCCCAGGTCCACGACACCGCCTCGTACTACGTGATGTTCCGCTTCCAGCCCTTCGGCGAGCGCCACATCGAGGTGTGCACGAACCTGTCGTGCGCGCTGGCCGGCGCCGACCAGCTCGTCGAGCACGCCTGCAAGAAGCTGGGCGTCAGGGAAGGCGAGCGCTCGGCGGACGGCAAGTTCACCGTCACCCGCGTCGAGTGCCTCGCGGCCTGCGGCGGCGGCCCGGCCGTGCAGATCAACGGCGAGTGGCTGGAGAACTGCACGCTCGAGGACATGGACCGGGTGCTGGCCGGCGAGCACGTGCACCGCAAGTTCGACTGGCCGAAGAGCGCGGGCGACCCCGTCCTGCTGCGCAACGCCTTCAAGCCGAACTCGACCTCGATCGACGTCTACAAGGCGGGCGGCGGCTACGCGAAGCTCGGCGAGTGGCTGAAGCGCTCGCCCGACGACATCATCGAGGAGGTCAAGAAGTCGAACCTGCGCGGCCGCGGCGGCGCCGGCTTCCCGACCGGCCTCAAGTGGTCGTTCCTGCCCAAGGACAACCCGAAGCCACGCTACCTGGTCGTCAACGCCGACGAGTCGGAGCCGGGCACCTACAAGGACCGGCTGATCCTCGAGAACGATCCCCACCAGTTGATCGAGGCCTGCGTGGTCTCGACCCACGCGCTGCGCAGCAAGACCTGCTACATCTACATCCGCGGCGAGTTCTGGGAAGGCATCCGCACGATGGAGAAGGCCGTCGCGGAGGCCTACGCGGCGGGCTACCTCGGAAAGAACATCCTCGGCACCGGCGTCGACGTCGACGTCTTCGTCCACGGCGGCGCGGGCGCCTACGAGTGCGGCGAAGAGACGGCGCTGATCGAGTCGCTCGAGGGCAAGCGCGGCCAGCCGCGCATCAAGCCGCCGTTCCCGGCGGTGGTCGGCCTCTACGGCTGCCCGACGATCGTCAACAACGTCGAGACCATCGCCTGCGTGCCGCTGATCCTCGACCGCGGCGCCGAGTGGTTCGCGGCCCAGGGCGTCGAGAAGAACGGCGGGCCCAAGCTCTACTGCATCTCCGGCCACGTCAAGCGCCCCGGCACGTACGAGACCGGGATGGGCAAGCTCAGCCTGCGCGAGCTGATCTTCGACGAGAAGTACGCGGGCGGCCTGCTGCCCGGGCGCAGGCTGAAGGCCGTGATCCCCGGCGGGTCGTCGACGCCGATGCTGACGCCCGACGAGATCGACGTGCCGATGAGCTTCGACGGGCTGGCGCAGAAGGGCTCGATGCTCGGCTCGGCCGGCACCATCGTCGTCGACGACTCGACCTCGATGGTGTTCGTGGCCCGCAAGCTGACCTACTTCTACAAGCACGAGTCGTGCGGCAAGTGCACGCCGTGCCGCGAGGGCACGGGCTGGATGCTGCGCCTGCTCGAGAAGCTCGAGCGCGGCGAAGGCACCATGAAGGACCTCGACCTGCTGTGGAAGATCACCGACTCGATCGCGGGCAAGACCGTCTGCCCGTTCGGCGACGCCGCGATCGCGCCGGTGCAGTCGGGGCTCCAGAAGTTCCGCGCCGAGTTCGAGTACTACGTGCGCAACAAGGGGAGCTGGACGCGGGTGGCGAAGACGTTCGAGGAGGCCCTGGCGCTGGAGGCCAGGGGCCAGGCCGTCCCCGCGTCGTAGAAGAGGCGCCTTCGAGGAACGAATGTCACCGCTGATCC
Organism: Vicinamibacteria bacterium; assembly: GCA_025994075.1. GTDB lineage: Bacteria > Acidobacteriota > Vicinamibacteria > Fen-336 > Fen-336 > WYBL01. The sequence continues at coordinate 22,851 of JAMQGV010000012.1, read as the reverse complement.
AGGAACTGATCGAGAAGGCGCTGGTGGTGGGCATCGTCACCCACGGCCTGCTGATCGTCTTCTCGTTCTGCACGCTGATCGAGCGCCGCGTGCTGGCGTTCATGCAGTTCCGGCTGGGCCCCAACCGCACGGGGCCGCAGGGCATCCTGCAGCCCTTCGCCGACGGCATCAAGCTCTTCTTCAAGGAAGAGTTCATCCCCGCCGGCGCCAACAAGCCGCTGTTCGTCCTGGCGCCCGCCGTCGCGGTGGCGACCGCCTTCATGTCGACCGCAATCGTCACCTACGGCGGCGCACTCACGGTGCCGGCCTTCGGCTTCCTGCCGGAGTGGCTGCAGGGGCGGGTGATCGAGCTGCAGATCGCCGACCTCGAGGTCGGCATCCTGTACCTGTTCGCGCTGTCCTCGCTCGGCGTGTACGGCATCGTGATGGCGGGCTGGGCCAGCAACAACAAGTACGCGCTGCTGGGCGGGCTGCGCTCCTCGGCGCAGATGTTCAGCTACGAGCTCGCGCTGGGCCTGTCGTGGGTGCCGGTGATCCTGGTCACCAGCTCGTTCCGGCTGCCCGACATCGTCGCCGGCCAGGCCGGCTGGTTCTGGAACTGGAACTGCTTCGTCGTGTTCCCGGCCTTCCTCGTCTACGTGGTCGCCGGCACCGCCGAGGCCAACCGCACCCCGTTCGACCTGCCGGAGGCCGAGACCGAGCTGGTCGCCGGCTTCCACACCGAGTACTCGTCGATGAAGTTCGCGCTGCTGCAGATGGCCGAGTACGTGAACATGATCACGATCTCGGCGCTGGGCGTGAACATGTTCCTCGGCGGCTGGAACACCGGCCTGCCGTTCCTGCCACCCACGGCAGCCTATGGCCTGGTCGGCTTCTTCACCTTCGCCGCCAAGGTGGCAGGCTTCCTCTTCTTCTTCTTCTGGCTGCGCGGCACGCTGCCGCGCTTCCGCTACGACCAGCTCATGCACTTCGGCTGGAAGGTGCTGGTGCCGGTGGCGGCAGTCTTCATCCTGGTCACGGCCGGGGTGCTGGCGGCCCTGGCCTGAGGCGCGCGGGATGATCGAGCAGATCCTCTTCTACACCCTGGCCGCGCTGGCGCTGGTCGCCGCGATCGTCGTGATCGCGCAGCGAAGCCCGATCTACAGCGCGTTCGCCCTGATCGTCGTGCTGTGCTCACTATCCGGCATCTTCGCGATCCTCGGCTCGCCGTTCATCGCGGTGATCCAGATCGTCGTCTACGCCGGCGCCGTCATGGTGCTGTTCCTGTTCGTGCTGATGCTGCTCAACGTGCAGAAGGAGGCCGACGACCCCGGCGGGTCGAAGCCGCTGCGCACCGCGGCCGCGGCGCTGGCCGCGGCCTTCGCGGTCCAGGTCGGGCTGGTTGTCGCGCGCGCCCGGTTCGCCTCCGGCCCCGAGCAGTACGAGGCGTCGACCCGCAAGGTGGCCGAGCTGCTGTTCTCGCCGACCTTCCTCTACGTGTTCGAGGCCACCTCGATCCTGATCCTGGCGGCCCTGGTGGGCTCCATCGTGCTGGCGAAGAGGGACCTGTGACCGGCTCTTTGGTGCAGCACGCCGTGCTGCTCTCCGTGGTGCTGTTCACGCTGGGGGCGCTGGGCGTGTTCCTGCGCCGCAACGTGATCACGATCTTCATGTGCATCGAGCTGATGCTGAACGCCGTGAACCTCGCGTTCGTGGCCTTCAGCCGATCGCTCGGGACCTTCGACGGGCAGGTGCTGGTGTTCTTCGTGATGACCGTGGCTGCGGCGGAGGCCGCGGTGGGGCTGGCGATCGTGATCGCGCTCCACCGCCACCGCGACACGCTCGACGTCGATGCCTTCAACCTGCTGAAGTGGTGAGCGGCATGCCCGAAGGAATCCCCACCGGTACGCTCGAGGACGGGCTGCTGATGCAGGCGTCGTTCTGGGTGCTGGTCTTCCCGCTGGTCGGCTTCGTCGTGCTGGCGCTGTTCGGCGACGCGCTGAAGCGCGAGGGCAAGTCGGATTGGGGCGGCTACATCGCCTCGGCGATGGCGCTGTGCTCCTTCGCCTCGGCCGCGTTCGTTGTGTCGCGGCTGTGGAAGCTGCTGCCCGTCGGCGACCAGGGCCTGCGTTTCGCCCAGCCCTACCTCGGCTTCGAGTGGATCGACGTCGCGGACTTCCGGGTGCCGCTGAGCCTGCTGGTCGACCCGCTGTCGGTCGTGATGATCCTGGTCGTCACCGGCATCGGCTCGCTGATCCACGTCTACTCGATCGGCTACATGCACGAGGACGAGGACCGGGTGCGGTTCTTCTCCTACCTGAACCTGTTCCTGTTCTTCATGCTGGTGCTGGTGCTCGGCGGCTCGCTGCCGCTGATGTTCGTCGGCTGGGAGGGCGTCGGCCTCTGCTCCTACCTCCTGATCGGCTTCTGGTACAGGAAGCAGAGCGCCTCGGATGCCGGCAAGAAGGCGTTCGTGGTCAACCGCATCGGCGACGCCGGCCTGATCCTCGGCATGATCATGGCGTTCACCTGGTTCGGCACCCTGGACCTGGTGGAGATCGCCGAGAACGCCGGCTCCAAGCCGGCCGAGGGTTGGCTGGTGTTCGGGCCGCTGACGCTGGTGGCGCTGGCGCTGTTCGTCGGCGCCTGCGGCAAGAGCGCGCAGATCCCGCTCCACGTCTGGCTGCCCGACGCGATGGAGGGCCCGACCCCGGTCTCGGCCCTGATCCACGCGGCGACGATGGTCACCGCCGGCGTCTACATGGTGTGCCGGCTGGCCCCGCTGTACGCGCAGTCGGAGACGGCGATGGCGGTGGTGGCCGGCCTCGGCTGCGCCACCGCGGTGATCGCGGCGACGATCGCCTTCGTCCAGACCGACATCAAGAAGGTGCTGGCCTACTCGACGGTCAGCCAGCTCGGCTACATGTTCCTCGCCGCCGGCGTCGGCGCCTTCGGCGTGGCGATCTTCCACCTCGTCACCCACGCGTTCTTCAAGGCCCTGCTGTTCCTCGGCTCCGGCTCGGTGATCCACGCGATGCACCACGAGCAGGACATGCGGAAGATGGGCGGCCTGCGCAAGCACATCCCGTGGACGCACTGGACGTTCGCGATCGGCACCGCGGCCATCGCCGGTGTCCCGCTGCTGTCGGGCTTCTTCTCCAAGGACGCGATCCTGGTGGCGGCGCACCACCACCAGCACACGGTGCTGTTCGTGCTGGGCCTGGTGACCGCGCTGATGACCGCCTTCTACATGTCGCGGCTCTACTTCCTGACCTTCTGGGGCGACTTCCGGGGCGGGCACGAAGCCGAGCACCACCTGCACGAGTCGCCGTGGTCGATGGTCGGCGTGCTGGTGATCCTGGCGGTCGGGGCCATCTTCGGCGGCTACATCCCGATCCCGGCGATCGTCGCCCCGGTCTTCCGGCTGCCGATCGAGGAGGCAGGCCACGGCCTGCTGGTGCCGGTGCTGGCCACGACCGCCGGACTGCTCGGCATCGCGGCCGCCTGGTACGCCTACGTGAAGCAGCCCGACCTGCCGGCGAAGGTCTCGGCTTCGGCCCGCGGCCTGCAGCGCGCGCTCGAGGAGAAGTGGGGCTTCGACCTCGCCTTCGACTGGTTCACCGACAAGGTCGTGGTCGGCGGCTCGGCCGGCCTGTTGTGGAAGCGCATCGACGCCGGGCTGATCGACGGCGCGGTCAACGGGACGGGTACCGTGGTCGACGCCGTGTCGCGCGCCGCGCGCGGCTTCCAGACCGGCCTGGTCCGGGGCTACGCGCTGGTCATCCTCGGGGGCGCGGTGCTCGTGCTCTCCTACCTGCTGTGGATCTGATGGGCGCCTCCAACTACCTGCTCAGCCTGCTCCTGCTCCTGCCGCTCCTCGGCGCGGTCGTGATCGCGCTCTCCCCGCGCGCCAACGTGGGCCTCCAGAAGACGCTGGGGATGGCGTTCTCGCTCGCCACCTTCGCGCTGTCGCTGCTGCTCGTCACCGGCTTCCAGCCGGTCGCCGAGATGCAGTTCGTGGAGCGCTACGACTGGATCCCCGCCTACGGCATCTCCTTCCACCTCGGCGTCGACGGGCTGTCGCTGTGGCTCGTGATCCTGACCACCTTCCTGACCCCGGTGGCGCTGCTCGGCTCGTGGTCGTCGATCGAGCAGCGGGTCAAGGAGTTCAACGTCTTCATGCTGCTCCTGGAAGTGGGCATGCTCGGGGTGTTCTTCGCCCTCGACCTGTTCGTCTTCTACATCTTCTGGGAGGCGATGCTGATCCCGATGTACTTCCTGATCGGGATCTGGGGCCACGGCCGCCGCATCTACGCCGCGGTCAAGTTCTTCCTGTACACGATGGCCGGCTCGGTGCTGATGCTGGTCGCCTTCCTGGTCCTCTACAAGGAGACCGGGGCGGTCGGCTTCGGCCTCGCCGAGCTGCTGCGGCGCCCGGTCGACCCCGCGCTGCAGTTCTGGCTGTTCCTGGCCTTCGCGCTGGCGTTCGCGATCAAGGTGCCGATGTTCCCGTTCCACACCTGGCTGCCCGACGCCCACGTCGAGGCGCCGACGGCGGGCTCGGTGATCCTGGCCGGCGTGCTGCTGAAGATGGGCGGCTACGGCTTCCTGCGCCTCGCGATGCCGCTCTTCCCGCAGGCCGCGCTGGAGATGGCGCCGTGGATCGCTCTCCTCGCGGTGATCGGCATCATCTACGGCGCGCTCGTCTCGCTCGTCCAGCCCGACATGAAGAAGCTGGTGGCCTACTCGTCGGTCAGCCACCTCGGCTTCGTGATGCTGGGCGTGGCCGCCTTCTCGACCACCTCGGTGACCGGCGCCGTCTACCAGATGCTCAACCACGGCATCTCCACCGGCGCGCTGTTCCTGATGGTCGGCATGCTCTACGACCGCCGCCACACCCGCGAGATCTCCGAGTTCGGCGGGCTCAAGACGGTGATGCCGTGGTTCTCGGCGCTGTTCCTGATGGTCGGGCTGTCGTCGATCGCGGTGCCCGGCTTCAACGGCTTCGTCGGCGAGTTCCTGATCCTGGTCGGCTCCTGGCGCGCGTTCCCGGGAATGGTGATCGCCGCCTCGCTGGGCGTGATCCTGGCCGCCGCCTACATCCTGTGGATGATCCAGCGCGTGCTCTACGGCGAGGTCACCAACCCGAAGAACGAGAAGCTCGCCGACCTCAGCCCGCGCGAGCTGGCCGTGCTGCTGCCGCTCGTCTTCCTCGCCGTGTACATGGGCATCTTCTCGCCCCAGTTCACGCGCACCATCGAACCGTCGGTGGCCGCCCTGGTCCGCGACGTGCGGGCCGCGGGCGCCCCCGCCCACAACGCCGCCGCGCTGCCCGCGGCCGCGGACGCGAGGTAGCCGAAGATGTTCGCCGTCGATCTCCGCCCGCTGCTGCCCGCGCTGATCGTCGCCGTCACGGCGCTCGTCGTGCTGCTGGCCCAGGCCTTCACCCCGAAGGGCAGCCGTTCGCCCTCGATGGGGCTGACCGCGACGGGTCTCGCGGGCGCGCTGCTCTTGTCGCTGACGATGGCCGCCGACGCCCGCTACGGCCGCGGCGCCTCGACCGGCGGCACCTACGTCGCCGACGACTTCGCGCTGTTCTTCCACGTGCTGCTGATCGGCCTGGCGCTGATGGCGACCCTGCTGTCGCCGGCCTACTACCGCGAGAACGGCGGCGAGCGCGGCGAGTACTACACGCTGATGCTGTTCTCGCTGGTCGGCATGCTCGGCCTCGTCTCGACCACCGAGATGATCTCGATGTTCGTCGCGCTCGAGATCATGTCGGTCGCGCTGTACGCGCTCGCCGGCACCCGCCGCGACCAGATCGAGAGCCAGGAGTCGGCGCTCAAGTACTTCGTGACCGGCGCCTTCGCCTCGGCCTTCCTGCTCTTCGGCATGGCACTGCTCTACGGCCTGTCCGGGTCCACCCAGCTCGCGCGGGTCGCCCGCGGCGTCGCGGAGGCGGGACCCGAGCAGTTGCCGCTGGCCGTGCTCGGCTGCGGCATGCTGATCGTCGGCTTCGGGTTCAAGGTGGCGAGCGTCCCGTTCCACATGTGGACGCCGGACGTCTACGAGGGCGCACCGACCACCGTCACCGCGCTGATGGCGGCGGGCGTCAAGGCCGCCGCCTTCGGCGGCTTCCTCCGCGTGTTCCTCGGCAGCCTGTCGGGCCGCCTGCCGGACGGCACCTACTTCAGCGCGGAGTGGATCCCGGCGCTGGCCGCGCTGGCCGCGATCACGATGGTGATCGGCAACCTCGGCGCGCTGGCCCAGAGCAACCTCAAGCGCATGCTGGCCTTCTCCTCGGTCGCCCACGCCGGCTACCTGATGAGCGGCATGGTCGGCCAGTCGGAGGCGGCCGGCCAGGCGGTGCTGTTCTACCTGGTCGCCTACGGCGCCGTGAACATGGGCACGTTCGGCCTGCTGGCCTCGCTGTCGAAGGGCGGTCGCGAGCCGCTCTCGCTGCAGGACGTGGCCGGCCTCGGCGAGCGGCGACCGGCGCTGGCCGCCGCGCTCACCGTGTTCCTGATCTCGCTGACCGGCGTGCCGATCTCGGCGGGCTTCGTGGGCAAGTTCTACCTGTTCGGCGCCGCGGTGAACGCCGGCTACACGAGCCTCGCCATCGTCGGCGTGCTGATGAGCGTCGTGTCCGCCTTCTACTACCTGCGGGTGGTGGTGGCGATGTACATGCGCGAGGGCGAAGGCGAAGACGCCTGGGCCGTGCCGGAGGCGTCGGCCCGGCTGTCGCTCCTGGTCGCGGTCGTGGTGACGCTCGGCCTCGGCGTGTGGCCGGCTCCCGTGCTCGACCTGGCCCGCGCCGCGGCCCTCGCGCTCTAGAAGCCGGCCGTCCGCCCCGGCCTACTCGTGGCGCAGCGCCACGACGGGGTCGACGGCCGTCGCGCGGCGGGCAGGACCTGCGACCGCGGCGAGGGCTGCGACCACGAGCAGCGCCGTCGCGGCGACCAGCGTCATCGGATCGCCCGGCTCGATCCCGTGCAGCAGGCTCCCGCGTGCGCCGGCCGACGGCGAGTGCCAGCACGCTGAAGATGCCCAGCGCCGCCAGCGCGGTCCCGAGCAGCGCCAGCACCGTGAGAGGTGGGGCTCGAACTCCCGCAGCCAGCGCTGCAGCGCCGGCACCGCGGACGCGGGGTCGCCCTTCGCGGGCACCACGAGGGCGCTTCCCGTCGGATACGGGTGCTGCGGGTAGGCGAAGTAGACCGTGGGCTCGACGGCCCCGAAGTAGTCCCGGGTCCGGGTGTCGCGGACCACGCCGACGGTCTCGAAGGCGCGCTCCCTGCCGTCGCCGGGGTCCGGCCACCACACGCGCTGGCCGATCGCGCGGCCCTCGAAGTGCCGCCGGGAGAGCGTCTCGTTGACGATCGCCACGGCCGGCGCGTCGCGGCGGTCGCCGGGCAGGAACGACGGTGGCCGCGGACACCCACGGCTGCTCGCCGAGGCGGTCCGCCAGGTTCCGGAAGAAGCCCTCCCTCTCCGCAGGCTCGAGCGTGGTGCTGCTCGTGGAGACGTGGGTGACCAGCAGGCGCTGGTAGTCGAAGCCGGGGTCGAGCCTCTGCACCGAGGCGAAGGTCTGCACGACGAGACCACCTCCGGCCTCACGGAGATCTCGCGCGTCAGGTTCTCGGCCCAGACGCCGGGGCGGGCGAAGTACGAGCCCAGGCGCGAGGCGAGCGGGCGCGCGGCGGCCAGCGCGAGCGCGCCGGCGAGCCCGGACAGGAGCAGGCTGGCCGCGTTCGCGCAGACGAGGAGCAGCAGCACGGCGGCCGCGACGACCATCAGCCGAACGGTCGGCCTTCCTCGAGCCGCGCGGAGGGGTCGATCCAGGTGGCGGCCTCGAGGTGGACGCGCCGCGGCTCCCCGTTCTTCCGGGGATGGACGCGATCCAGCCCGCGAGCCGTCGTGGCGAGCGCTGCGGCCGCAGCCGAGGCGCTTCCGCGGACCTGCGCGTAGACGTGCACCAGCGGCCGGTCCCGATCTTCCGACCAGGTGGCCCACCGCGTGTGGCGGGCACCGAAGGGCGCGAACGGGATCCAGACGTCCGGGCGCACCGCCGAGGTGGTTCCCAGAAGGTCGGGCGCAGCCACGCCGACCACCGTGAAGGGCCTGAAGTTCAGGTAGACGGTCTGGCCGATCACCGACTCCCGTCCGCCGAAGCTGCGCAGCCACCAGGCATGGGACAGCACGGCGGCCGCCGGTGCGCCGGGCCACCTCGGTCCTGTCCTCGAACCGCACGCTGGCCGCGTAGAACGGCTGCGTCGCGGCGAACCCGTCGAACGGCAGCTCGGCACCCGCGTAGTCGAGGTAGTCGGGGTACGACAGGTTGCGGTACGGCTCCTCCGCGCCGGCGGATCCCGACCGCGGCGAGCGCGGGCCCGGGCTGGCGGCGCAGGCCGCGCAGGGAATCTCGAAGCGCCCGGCCCGCTTCGCCCATGCGTCGTTGTCTCCCGACGTGCCGGCGGCGACGCTGCCTACAGGGCCGTCAGCACCACCACCGGGTCCACTGCGATGCCGTGGAGGTAGACGCCCCAGTGCAGGTGAGGCGTCCCCGCGATCCCGCTCTCGCCGGAGACGCCGACGACCGCCGCTGCCGCCAGCGTCTCTCCGGCGCGCACGTCGAGCCGCGCCAGGTGGCACAGCACCGAGACCAGGCCCTGGCCGTGGTCGATCACCGCCGTCAGGCCCGGCAGCGACAGCTCGCCCGCCAGCGTCACGACGCCGGCGCCCGGCGCACGCACGACGCTCCCGGGCGCGACGTCGTAGTCGATGCCGCGGTGCACCTCGCCGTAGTGGCCGTCGAAGCGCGGACCGATCGCGGGCTGGTCGACGTAGGCGAGCGCGGCGCCGAACCCCAGCGCGACGGGGGCCACGACCGGCGCCAGCAGCGGCGGAGCCTGAGCCGCCTTCGGGGCCGACTCGCGCACGGCCGCCAGCAGCCGGCGCCCGTCGCGCACGGAGCCCTCGTCGGCGATGCGGGCCGCGACCTCGGGAGAGAGCAGGCGCGCCGCGCCGGCGGGCGACCCGGCGGCGATCGTCACCGACAGGGCCACCCGCTGCATGCCGCTGCGGGCGCGCACCTCGACGCCCAGCTTGTGCGTCCCGGGAAGGGTGTCGGCCGGGACCGGCACCAGGGCCCGCCCGCCGTGGAAGGGGGCTCGGCGCCCGCCGAGGATCGCCGACGCAGCCCCGCGGCGGAGGCCGCTCACCCGCACCACCAGCACGCCGCCGGGCCGGGCCCGGCTCACGTCGGCGCGCACCGAGGCGCGCCCGAACCGGCGCACGACCTCGTCGGCCGCGGCGGCCGGCAGCGCCCCGGCGAGAGCGCCGGGCACCAGCAGCCGCAGCCAGTCGCGCCGCTTCACGCGAGCGCCGCCAGCACCGCGTCGCGCAGCTCGTCCTCCTCGCCCGGCAGCACGGTGCGCAGGTCGAGCCACAGCGCGTCGTCGGCGACGCGCGCGACGACGGGCGGCGCTCCTGCGCGCAACCGGGCGGCCGCGGCGCCCGGGTCGGCGAGCCGCAGGTGCAGCGCGACGCCCGGCACCTCGACGTCGGGGGCGGCGCCGCTCCCGACGGCCGAGGCCGCGGGACGGACCTCGACGGCGAGGCCCGGCCGGGCGCCGCGCAGCGCGTCGGCGAACGCCCGCGCCCGCGCTTCGCCCGCCGCGGCCGGTTCGTCCAGCATGCGGCGGACGGGAACCTCGTCCAGCCGGCCGCGCTCGTGCAGGTCGAGCACGGCGTCGAGCGCCGCGATGCGCAGCTTGTCGAGCCGCAGCGCGCGATAGAGCGGGTTCTTCCGCATCGGCGCCACGAACCGCGCCGCGCCCACGATCAGCCCGGCCTGCGGGCCGCCGAGCAGCTTGTCTCCGCTCATCATCACGACGTCGACGCCCGCGGCCAGGCTGCGCGCGGCGCAAGGCTCGCCGGAGAGCGCCCCGGCGGCGGGGTGGAGCAGCCCGCTGCCCTGGTCCTCCAGCAGGGGGACGCCGGCTTCGCGGGCGAGCGCGGCCAGGTCCCCGGGCTCGACGCTCTCGGTGAAGCCGGAGACGCGGAAGTTGGAAGGGTGGACCTTGAGGATCGCCGCGGTCTGCGGCGTCAGCGCGCGCCGGTAGTCGTCGAGCCGGGTGCGGTTGGTGGTGCCCACCTCGACGAGCCGCGCGCCGCTCCTGGTCATCACGTCCGGGATCCGGAACGAACCGCCGATCTCGACCAGCTCGCCGCGGCTGACGATCACCTCGCGCTCCCTGGCCAGGGTGTCGAGGGCGAGCATCACGGCGGCCGCGCAGTTGTTGACCGTGGCCGCCGCCTCGACCCCGAGCAGGCGCGCCAGCCGCGCCTCGGAGTGGGTCTCGCGCTGGCCGCGGCTGCCGCTCGCGAGGTCGAACTCCAGGTTCGTGTAGCCGGCCGCGGCGAGGGCGACGCGCTCGGCCGCCGCCGCGGGCAGCGGCGCCCGTCCCAGGTTGGTGTGGACCACGACGCCGGTGGCGTTGATCACCCGCACGAGCGAAGGCGCGGCGCGCCGAGCCAGCGCCTGCGCCACCTCGGCTTCGACGGACTCGGGCTCCACCGCGCGCCCCGCCGCCAGGGCCGCCCGCGCGGCCTCCAGCCAGTCCCGCACCGCGCCGACGACCGCGGGCCGGCCGTGGGTCGTGGCGAGGGCCGCCAGCGCGGGACGGGCCAACAGGCGATCGACGGAGGGCAGGGCCCGGCGCGGGTCGCTCATCGCGTCCACTTTATAACGGCCCGCGCCGGCTGGTATCCTCGCACCGGCCTGCCTGCATGAACCGAGAGCGCGCGAAGACCTTCGCCGACCGCCTGCCCACGGTGGTGCCGCGCGAAGAAACGGACATCTCCCACCTCTCGGACGAGATGGCCGACCTCCTCTACCCCGGCCGCCGCCCGCGCCCGTTCCGGATGGGCGTGCGGTTCGAGGAGTTCGAGGGGCCCGCGGGCGACGAGGCCGCGGCGCTCGCGCGGCGCGGGGCGTACCGAGAGCGCCGCGAACACGGCCGTCTCGTCCACGAGACGGGGTTCGACGCCAGCGCCGCGGGCCAACTGCGCCGGCTGTGGGAGCTGGTCGGCAACCGGCCCGGCACCGAGGCCCTGGTCGACGGCCGTCCCGTCCCGTACGCGAGCACGCTCTGGCTGCCGCTGTTCTTCGTGTTCGTCGGCGGCGACGCGGGCCCGGGGGCCTAGTGGGCGAGCCGATCGAGGAGGATCTCGCCCGCCTGGAGAAGGCGCTGCGCCAGCTCCAGATCGACTGGGAGAAGTTCTTCGGCGGCGTCGAACGCCGGCCGCCCACCGACCAGCGCTCCCGCGTCGAGGCGTTGCTGCGCAAGTACGCCTCGGCGGAGATCCGCAACGCGACGCTGCGCTTCCGCTACCAGGGCCTGCAGGCGCGCTACAACACGTTCAACGAGCTGTGGAACAAGAAGCTGCGCGCGCTGGAGGAGGGCCGGCCGATCTCGCCCCGCGCCGGCACCCGCCCCGCGCCGCCTCCCGAGCCCGAGCCGTCTGCGCTGGAGGCCGCCGCCACGGAAGCAGCGACAGCGGCCGAACGGGCCGAGGCGCGCGCCGCCCGGGCGGAGGCGGCCCGCGCGGTGCGCATCCAGGACCCGGGGCGCGACCGGGCGGCCGTCGAGAGCCTGTACCAGGCCTTCCTCGAGGAGCGCCGCAAGACGGGCGAGTCGACGGCCGTGCGCTACGAGAGCTTCGAGAAGTTGATCTCGCAGCAGGCGCAGCGGCTCGCGTCCGAGCGTGGCGCGCAGGCGATCGACTTCCGGCTGGAGACGAAGGACGGCAAGGTGGCGCTGAAGGCGAAGGTGGTGGGATGAGGCGGCTCGCGTGGAACGGCGTGCTCGCCCTCGCGCTGGCGCTCCCGGCGGCGGCCTGGCCGTCGCACCTCGTCGAGCCGCTGCAGCGCGACGCGCGGCGGCTCGTGCCGCGCACGCTGGCCCAGCTCCTCAAGGAGCGCGAGACCCAGATCCTGGAGGAGGCACGGCGCCTCCCGCCGGAGCTGGTCCAGGCGCTGGCGGCCGACCTCGCGCGCGGGGCGCTCTCGGAGCCCACGGCCCGCGCGCTCGAGACCCGCGCCGCCGGCGCCGAACAGGCGATCAAGGCCGGGCGGCTCTCGGAAGGGCTGGTGCAGCTCGGGGCGCTGGTGCGGATCGCGGCCGACCTCGCGGACCCCGCGCTGGCCTCGGGCCCCCACGGGTTCCCGGCGGGCGTCACCGGCGAGTACTACGCGTTCGTGGAGCGCAGCCTGCCGAAGATCCCCGTCGTGCTCGACGACCGCGCGGCGCTGAAGCTGCCGCGCCAGCGGCTCCCGGCCTACTGGCAGGAGCTGGCCGCCCGCAGCCGGGTGCAGGCGCCCGTGCTGCGCGCGGAACTGTGGAAAGGCGGGCGGCTCGTCAGCCACCGCACGATCGACTACCGCAACCCGTTGTTCGGCGTCGCCTCGCTGTCGTACTCGCGGGCCGTGACCGCGATCGCGGCCACCTGGCTGGCGGTGTGGCGGGAGGTGAAAGGCGACGTCACCCGCCAGCCGGCCCCGGTCGTCGTGGCCCCGCGGGTCGGATTCGCGGCGCCGGCGACGGTGGCCGGCCTGTCTCGGGAGGATTGATGGCCGCGAAGAAGAAGCAGAACACCGCGAGGCTCACCCGGCGCCGCGCGCTCGTCTCGGTCTACCGCAAGGACGGCATCGTCGATCTCGCCCGCGGCCTCGCCGAGCGCGGCTTCGAACTCGTCTCCACGGGCGGCACCGCCGATGCGCTGCGCGAGGCGGGGCTCGCCGTGATCCCGGTGTCCGACGTCACGGGCTTCCCGGAGATCCTCGACGGTCGCGTCAAGACGCTGCACCCGAAGGTCCACGGCGGCCTGCTCGCCCGCCGCGACCAGGCCGCGCACATGGCCGCGCTCGTGGAACACGGCATCGCGCCGATCGACGTCGTCGTCGTCAACCTCTACCCGTTCGAGGACGCGGTCGCCAAGGGTGCCTCGTTCGACGAGGCCGTGGAGATGATCGACGTCGGCGGGCCGAGCATGCTGCGCGCCGCCGCCAAGAACTTCCGCCACGTGGCCCCCGTCGTCGACCCGGCCGACTACCCGCTGCTGCTCGAGCAGCTCGATCGCGAGGGCGGCATCGACGGCCCGACCCGGCTCTACCTCGCGCAGAAGGCGTTCCGCCACTCCTCCCGCTACGAGGCGGCGATCGCCGGCTACCTCTCGCAGTGCGAGTGGAAGGACGAGGCCGCGAGCTACGGCCCCGCGGAGGCCGAGGAGGTGTTCCCGTACCGCCTCGCGCTGTCCTTCGAGAAGGTCCAGGACCTGCGCTACGGCGAGAACCCGCACCAGCGCGCCGCGTTCTACTCGGACCTCGGCTCCACCCTCTATTCGGTGGCTGCCGCCCGCAAGCTGCAGGGCAAGGAGCTCTCGTTCAACAACATCCTCGACCTCGACGCCGCCTGGCGGCTGGTCACGGAGCTCGACGCACCGGCCTGCGTGATCGTCAAGCACACCAATCCCTGCGGCGTCGGCGTCAGCGCGGGCTCGTCGCTGCTCGAGGCGTGGGAGCGGGCCTGGGCATGCGACCCGGTTTCGGCCTTCGGCGGCATCGTGGCGTTCAACCGCAAGGTGGACGCCGCGCTGGGCGCGAAGCTCGCGGAGGTGTTCCTCGAGGCGCTGATCGCGCCCGGCTTCGAGGCGGCGGCCAAGAAGGCGCTGGCCGCGAAGAAGAACCTGCGGGTGATGGCGATGGACACCACCTCGATCCACAAGGTCAGCGGCTTCGACCTGCGGCGGGTGATGGGCGGGCTGCTGGCCCAGGAGTGGGACCGCAAGCGCTTCGACCGCGCGAGCTGCGACGTGGTCAGCAAGCGCAAGCCGAGCGACGAGGAGTGGGCCGCGCTCGAGCTCGGCTGGAGCGTCGTCAAGCACGTCAAGTCGAACGCGATCGTGTTCGCCAACGCGCAGCAGACGGTCGGCGTCGGCGCCGGCCAGATGAGCCGGGTCGACGCCGCGCGCCTCGCCGCCCACAAGGCGAACCTGCCGCTCGCCGGCACGATCGCCGCGTCGGATGCTTTCTTCCCGTTCCGCGACGGCGTCGACGAGATCGCCAAGGCGGGAGCCACGGCGGTGATCCAGCCGGGCGGTTCGGTCAAGGACGAAGAGGTGATCCGCGCGGCCGACGAACACGGCCTGGCGATGGTCTTCACCGGGGTCCGCCACTTCCGCCACTGAACGCCGGGCTGCGGAAGCGCGACAGGCTTCAGTTCAGCGCAGGCTCGAGAGGCCGACGAACGCGCCGCCGTTGCGGTCGCACAGCGCGCGCATCAGGGTCGCGAAGCGGACCCCGGTCTCTTCGGGCCACTCGGTCTGCGAGAAGAGCGTTGGGAAGCCGATGGCGTGGACCCGCACCCGGCGCCCGCCGCCCGCGCGGGCGTTCATGCGGTCGACCGTCTCCACGACCTGCTGGATCGAGTCGCCGGTGAACTCGTCGCCCAGCACGTAGATGCTGACCCGCTTGTCGGGCGTGGCGAAGGCGCGGATCGCGGCCTCGATGCCCTCGACCGGGCTCGAGTTGCTGAACGAGTTCCAGCTCCGCAGCCGGTCGAGCACGGCCTGGCGCCGGGCCGGCGTGTCGGGGATCCACTTGCCCGCGTAGCTCGGGAACAGCGGGCCGCCTTCGTCGTTGAGCACCTGCAGGCCGCGCACCTTCGGGTACGCGTCGAGCGCTTCCGCCATCTTGCGCAGCATCGCGCTCCACGCGTAGCGCTGCATCGAGCCCGAGGTGTCGATCACGAAGATCACGTACTCGCTGTCGACCGGGATGCCGCCCACCGGCGCGTCCGGGGGCCGCGGACGCGCCGCCGCCTGCGCCTGCAACCGCTTCATTTCTTCGCTCAGGTCCTGCTGGGCGGCCAGCAGCCGACCCTCGATCTTCTCCTGCACCTGCGAGAGCTCGCGGCTGGCGGCGAACCGGCCCTGGACCTGCGAGAGGTCGCCCTGCAGGCGGGCGACCGCGGCGCGCTCGTCGGAGAGCTGGGTTTCGCGTCCGCGCAGCTCGCGGACCAGCACCTCCGCTTCGCCGCGCAGGTCGAAGAGCTGGGCCTCCAGCCGCGCCAGGCGGCCGTCGAGTTCCAGCTTCGCGGCCTCGGCCGCGCGCGGCTCGCCGATCCGCACCAGCACCAGCAGCAGGATCATCGCGCCGAAGCCGCAGCAGATGCAGTCGAGGAACGAGAGGCTGAACACCTCGACCTCGCGCCGCTCGCGCCGTCTCACGGCCAGTCCCGCGACGGTGTCAGGAACGAGCCGCCGGTCGCCATCGCCAGCTTCCAGAACGCCGAGGGCGCCATCGGGTCGCCCTCCATCGGCAACAGGATGGTGCCGACGGGCACCCCGCGCGGCAGCGCGTCGACCGCGCGCTCGAAGAGCCGCAGCCGGTCGCGGCCGCTCACCGTCCGCTCGCGTGGCGCGGTGCGGCCCTGGGTCGGCAGGCCGTCGGTGATCAGCAGGATGTTGTCGGGCCGCGGCTCCAGCGCCGCCGCCGCGGTGAACGCCGCCAGCAGGCTGGTGCCGCCCTCGGGGGCCGTCTGCTTCAGCGCCTGCACCGCCGCCTCGAGCGCCTTCGGGTCGCCCGCGTCGAGCCAGGTCCCCTCGCTGCCCGCGACCACGGCGCGCGCGGAGACGTCGAACGCGTAGACCTGGAAGCGGGCGTCGCGCGGCATCTGGGTCGCCAGCCAGTCGACGGTCTTGACCGCCTGCTGCCACTTCGCCGCGCGCCGGCGCTCGTCCGGCGCGAGGTGCCGGCGCCGCACCGCGTTGACGATGGTGTCGGCCAGCATGCTCGCCGAGGCGTCGACCAGCACCAGGATGCGGCGGCCGCCGACCTTGAGGCCCGTCAGGTACTGGCGTTCACCGTCGCCGACATGGGCCCGCACCCGGTCGCCGGGAACCTCGGCGCTCGACACGCCGCCGGAGAGCCGCTTCGTGCCCTCCTCGAGCGACTTGAGGTCGGCCTTCAGCTTCTCGATCGCCTCGCGTCGCGCGAGCGTCGACTGGTCGAAGGTCGCGAGCTCCTCCTGCGACTGGCGGAGCGCCGCGAGGATCCGCGTCGACAACCCGCGCGCCTGGGAGCGCTGCTCCTCGACCTGGCGCAGCGAGTTGCGCAGCGCGACCAGCCGGCGCTCGCCCTCCTTCACCTCCTGGGCCACCCGGTCGACCTCGGCGCGCAGCGGCGTGTTGGGGTCGTCGCGGCGCTGGGCGGCGGAGCTGACGATCATGAAGATCAGCACCGTCGCCCCGAAGCCGCAGCAGATGCAGTCGAGGAACGAGAGGCCGAAGACCTCAGCCTTGCGCCGCGCCATCCCCGCTCACCCGGATGCGCGCGGTCGCGCCCTGCGCGTCGCCGCCACCCGTCTCCATCCGCGTCACGAACGGCAGCGCGCCGTGCGAGGCGCCACCCTCCGCGCCCAGGCGCAGCGCCCCGGAAATCGCGGCCTCCTCCGGCAGTTCGACGACCGAGAGGCCCGGCAGCGCGGCGAGCCGTGCCGCGAGTCCCGGCACGGCCGCGGCGCGCGGCGAGAGCAGCAGCGACGCGCCCGCCGGCGCCAGCGCCCGCGAGCGGCGGACGAGGTCGTCGCGCAGCGGCGCCGCCCACTCCTCGACCCGGGCCCGGAACAGCCTGACGACGTGGCGGCGGCCGCCAGCGTCCAGCGTGGCCGACGTCTCGTCGCGATCGCGCAGCGCCGCGAGCCACGAGTCCAGGTGGTCGTGCAGGGCCTGCTCGCTGGCGGCGTCGTGCAGCGGGTCGAAGCGGGTCTCGCGCACGAAGGCGGCGGCGACGCCGCGGGCGATCGCCTCGCGCAGGCCCGCCAGGCCGCCCGCGCTGGCCACGTCGAGGTCGCCGCGCTCGACGGCGGAGTCGATCTGCAAGGAGGTGAGGACCGTTCGGTGCAGCGACACGTCGACGTGAAGGGCGGCACCTTCGCGCGGCGTGGCGGCCGCCGCGGCGACGGCGGCGTCGACCAGGCCGCGCGCCGGCAGCCCCGCGGCTCGCGCTACGCCGAGCAGCAGGCCGAGCTGGACCTCCGAGTACCACCCGGGCACCGCGAAGGTCGTCGCCGCCGGCTCCACGAGCCGCAGCTCGGCCACCAGAGCCAGCAGGTGGGCGTGGGCGAGGTCGGCATTGCGCAGGTGATCGGGGAACGGGGCGCCCGCCGGCGCGGTGTCGAGCCGGTCCCAGAACCGGTCGTGGGCGTGCAGCGGCCTGAGCCGCTCCACGCGGAGGGCCTCGCGGCCGACCAGGAGCCGCGCGCCGTCGATCACCGCGAGTCCGGGCGACGGCGCGGGCAGCCGGCGGCCGGCCAGTGCGCCGCCGCCGCGGGCGACGAGCCCCGTGTCGGCGAGCTCGAGGGCGAGCGCGTTCACGCGATCCGCAGCCGCTGCAGCAGCCGGCGGTCGATCCAGGTCTCTGCGTCGCGCACCAGGCGCTCCTGCTGCTCCTGCAGGTGGTGCAGCAGGAACATCAGCACCAGGCTCAGCAGCAGCGCGATCAGCGTCGAGTTGAAGGCGGTGCCCAGGCTCTGGGTGACGCCGCCGAGGTCGCCCTGCATCGCGCGGTGGGCCTGGGCCATGGCGTCGCCGATGCCGCGCACGGTGCCGATGAAGCCGATCGCGGGGATCGCCCAGGCGATGTAGCGCAGCAGCGACATCTCGGAGTCGAGGCGGTCCGTCTCGGCCTCGCAGATCTCGCGGCCGCGGGCCGAGGCGTCCGCGATCGAGCGGGTGGCGCCGAAGCGGTGCAGCGCGGCCAGCGCGGCGCGCGGCAGCAGCGTCTCGCGCTCCGGCCCGGGCAGGGCCTCGAGCTGGCGCGCCCACTCGCGCACGTCCTCCGGCAGGATCGTCATGCCGTCGGCGAGCGGCAGCAGGTCGCGCTCCAGCAGAGCGCGCTCGCGGCCGTTGACCACGCGCTTTCTGGCGATCATCGCCAGCGCCCACAGCATCAGCACCAGCTCGGCCTGCTGCTCGTAGTCGCGCAGCAGCACCCACGGCGAGCGCTCCTGGACGTAGGCGGGATCCTCCTTCATGCGCTCCGCCTGCTCCGCGAGCACCGCCTCCGCGCGCGGCCTCACGACCGCCATGTAGGCGGCCTGCACGCACAGCGCGGAGAGGGCCAGCGCCGCCGCCTGGTAGGCGAACTCCGAGGGGCGGCGCATCAGATGTCCACCGGGAAGGCGACCGCGCTGTCGGCCGGCACCTGCTCGGACGGCACGAAGTCCTCGATCGGGTCCTGCCAGGCGCGGGCCGACAGCGCCGCCAGCAGGGCGGCGAGGGCCAGCAGCACGACATCGCGGCGGAGCGCGGGGGTGCGCATGTTCCTCCTCATTCGGCGGGGCGGGCGACGCGGAAGCCCACGTCGGGGCGAGCCGTCGCCGAGTAGTCGCGGAACGACAGCCGCAGCTCGGTGACCGTGGCGTGCAGGTAGCTGGCGCCGAGGATCACGTGCAGCGCGCCTTCCGGCGGACCCATGGGGTCCTTCTCGAAGTTCGGGGCGGGGATCGCGTAGACGTCGTGGACCCACTCGGCGACGTTGCCGCCGGTGTCGAACAGGCCGAGCGGGTTGGCGGGAAAGCGGCCGGGCGGCGCGGCGGCCGCGAAGCCGTCGTCGTAGCCGGGGATCACCGCGGGCAGCAGGCCACGCGCCGACTCGTCGGCGTAGTTGCCGGAGCGCGCCGCCACCGGCAGCGCGGCGCCCCACGGGTACTTGAGGGGCGTGCCCGCGGGGTAGCGGGCGGCCCGCGTCCACTCCGCCTCGGTCGGCAGCCGGTAGCCGTTGCCGGGCGGAGACGCGGCGACCAGGGTGCCGCCCTTCGCCACGTAGGCCGGCGTGCGGCCCTCCTGTTCGCTCAGCCAGTTGCAGTAGGCGGCGGCGTCCTCCCAGCTCACCCGCACCACCGGCAGGTCGTCGGTGTCGAGCGAGAAGCGCTCGAGCGCCCCGGACGAGTGACCGGGGCGGAAGCGGCGGAACTCGCCGTTCGTCACCTCGCGCAGGCCGATGTAGTAGGGCCGCGTGATCTCCACCTCGCGCTGCACTTCGTTGGCGCGGCGCCCTGGCTCGCGTCGCGAGGCGCCGGTCGCGAAGCGCAGGCCGCGCACCAGCCGCAGTTCGTGGCCGCCCGCGCCGCGCAGCACCTCGGGCCGCGCCGCTTCGCCCGCCGGCTTCAGCGCGACCTTCAGCACCTGCGGGAAGCCGGGCTGCGGGGTCAGCGCGACGCGCTGTGCTTCGTGACCGTCGCGGCGGACCTCGAACTCGTGCGGGCGCGCCGGCAGCTGCAGCGTCTCGCCCGAGCGCCCGCGCGGGACGCCGTCGACGCGCACCTCGGCGTCGGCCGGCCGCACGTCGAGCGCGACCTCGCCCAGCAGCGGGACCAGCGGCACCGTCTCGGACCGCGACTCGCCGCGCGCGAGGCTCACCTCGAGCCGCGCGGTCTCGTGCGCCTGCAGCGAGAGCTGCAACGCGTGGGTGCGCCCGGACGGCAGCTCCAGCTCGAGCGGCGTGCGGCCCCGGAAGGCGCCGTCCACGGTGACGCTGGCGCCGCTCGGCTCGCTCGCGAGCGCGAAGCGACCCGTCGCGGGGAGGCGCGTGGCCGCGGCCGTCGCAGCGTCGGGGCCCTGCCTGGCCTCCGGCGCCGGGCTCGGCGTGGGGACCGGCGTCGGCGAAGGCGTGGGCTCGGGCGTTGCAGCAGGTGTCGCGCTCGCCGATGGCGCGGGCGCAGCGTCCGGTGGTGTCACACCGCCACGCTTGCCGAGCGTCCAGGCGCCGAAAGCGACCAGCAAGGCGAGTGCGCCCAGTGCGATCCAGGCCCAGGAACCGGAGGTGCCGCCAGCGGTGGCCCGCGGTTCCGCCAGCGCGCGCGGCTGGAAGTCCAGCGGGTGAATCCGCGCGCCCGGCGCGGCCGGGGCGGCGGGTGCCGGGCTCGCCGTGGCGGCGGGCGGAGCGGCGTCGCGGGTGACGTGCAACGCGGGCCCCGCGGCCGTCGCGCGGAAGGTGAGGGTCGCCGCGCCGGCGCGCAGCGTGTCGCCGTCGCGCAGCCAGCGCGAGGCGGTCAGCGCCGCGCCGTTGCAGGAGAGCGCACCCAGCGGGTCGGCGGGCTGCACGAACACGTCCGCGCCGTCGAGGCCGAGCCAGCCGACCGCCTCGCGGCCGTCCCAGCCGGGCAGCGCGATGCCGTCGCCGCCCAGCGCAACCGGGAACGCGTGGTCGCCGGCGCCCGGCTCGACGCGCAGCCGCGCGCTCACAGTGCCTCCGTGCAGCGCACGTCGAGCGGGGCCGGCGGACGCCCGGGCGCGACGACCAGCGTGCGCCGCACGTCGCGGAAGCCGGGCCGGCTGCCGATGACGGTGTAGCTGCCAGGCTTCAGCTCGAGCGCCCGCTCCTCCAGCAGCCCGACGCGTCCCACGCGCAGCACCGTCACCTCGGTGCGGCCGTCGGAGCGCAGCACCACCCGGACCGGCACGCGCGCCGCGGCGAGCGCGCGCTCGACGCCCGCGATCCGCTCCCGCAGCCGCGGCCCGGGGTTCTCCTCCTCACGCGCCCGCTGCAGCGTCCGCTCGGCCTCGCGCGCCACCTCGTCGGCGCCCAGCCGCTCGGGCCGGGCGACGTACAGCTCGAGCTGGTCGTGCAGCGCCGCCAGCGCCAGGCTGCGCGCCCGGCCCTCCAGCGCGAACGCCAGTGCCGGGTCCTGGGCGAGCGCCGCCTCGTGCTCGGCTCCGGCCACCCGCCAGTCCTCGCGCGCCGCCGCCGCCGCCGCCCGCTCGCGGTGGAGCGCGATCGCCGCCAGCCGTGCGCCCTGCCGTGCGCGGGCCAGCCCGTCCGTGGCCTCTGGGGCACCGGGCCGCGCGGCCGCGGCCCTGGCGAAGGCGTCCTCTGCTTCGTCCCACGCGCGGCGCTCCAGCGCGGCGAGGCCCGTGCTCATCGCGTCGACGAAGCCGTCGTCCTGCGGCGCGGGACGCGACCGCGGCGCAGGACGCGGGGGAGTCGCGCGCGGACTCGCTTCGGCGCGGGCGACGGGAGCCGGTGCGAGTGAAGCGTCGGGCGCCGACGCGGGCCGCACGGGGCCCGCCGGGGCGGCCTCGAGCGGACCCTCGAACGGGGGCCCGGGCTCTGCGGGCGCCACGAGGCGATCGCCGCGGAGCGCGAACCAGGCGGCGCCCGAGGCGCTCACCACGAGCCCCGCGGCCAGCGCGGCGAGCACGCCCGCGCGCGAGCGTGCCGGCGGTCGCGACGGCCTTTCCACGCGTGGCGGGGGAACGAGGCGCACCGGCGTCACGCGGGCCCCACGCGGGTTCGCATGCCGGGAATGCTAGCCCTGCGGCTTGACGACGGGCGCGTTGGGGTCGGCCGGGAGCCCGGTCTCGTGGGAGAAGATCTCGCGCAGCATCCGCCGCCACTGCGTGAACTGCGACTCCGCGGTGCCGCTCAGGCGCAGCGTCTGGCCCTCGACGTCGACCAGCAGCGGCGCGACCTCGGCCTCGAACGACGCGGCCAGCTCGTGCAGCGCGGCCTTGTGGATGCCCGCCTCCTGCCCCTGCTGGAGCCCGGCCTGCACCGCGATCGAGCCGCCGGCGATCAGCACGTCCTTGATCGCGCCCGTGCCGGTGTCGCGGTCGCCGTCGTCGTCGCGGTCGTCGTCGATCATCGCGCCGCCGAGGATCGCGATCGCCCCGAGGATCGTCTTCAGCCGCGACTGGCGCCTGATGCGGTCGAGCGCCGTCTGCTCCTCGTACGAGTACGCGCGCCAGTCGTCGTAGGGCTTCGCCATGCGGTCCACGAAACCCGCGTAGTACTCGTTCAGGGTGTCGACGAACATGCCGTCGCGCTGGCGGATCGACTCGACGCGCGCCAGCATCGGGTCGTCCTGCGCCGGCAGCCGCACCAGCCGCACCTTGCCGTCGTCGCCCGTCTTCAGGTGGCCGGCGAAGGCGTCGGGGGCCACGCTGCGCGCGAAGCGCAGCCGCGACACGTCGCGCACGCGGGCGACGTCCTTCGGCGAGAGCTTCTGGCGCGCCGCCAGCAGGTCGTTGGCGATGCGGTCGTAGACGTCCTGGAACGGGTCGAGGCGCGGCAGCTCGGCGGCCGCGGCGCCCGCGCTCGCCGGGTCCGCCTTGCGGTACGCGCGGCGGTCGGCGCGTCCCTCGTAGCGGCGGCTGAACCACTGCCTGCCGGTGGCGTCGCGGGCGATCACCCGCAGCCGCAGGTCCTTGCCGTTGGAGCGCTCGATGGTGCCGGAGACCCGCACGTCCAGGCCCTCGGTCTGCATCGGCACCAGCCGCACCGCGCCCCACCAGCCGGTGCCCTGCAGCGTGTCGCGGAGCTGGAAGGGGATGAAGCGGGCCTCCGAGCGCCGCACGTCCTCGAGGATGCCGTCGTCCTCGAGGTCCTCGCGGTCCTTGCCTTCGATGCCGGCGGCGAAGACCTCGACGCCGACGTCGAGCAGGCTGTCCTCCGGCTGCTCGGCGCGGGCCACCTTCAGCTCGACCGGCTTGTCGTCGGCCGCCGCCGCCAGCGCGACGAGGCCCAGGCCGAAGGTGGCGACCAGCCGTGCGACGCGCATGTTCAGTTCCCTCCCGCCGACTTCTTGTAGTCGCGGTACTCCTGCCACAACTTCTCCCGCAGCGCCGGGTCCTTCTCGTTGATGGCGGCCTCGCGGAGCTGGCGCGCGACCACGTCGTCGTCGCGGCCGTCGCCGACGTCGGGCGGCACGTTCGCGGGCGAAGCCGCGCCTCCCGCGGGGGGCGCGGCGCCGCCGCCGCCCGCCGGCCGCGCGGTGCCGGTGCCGCCGGGACTGCCGGCGCCCGCTCCGG
>JAMQGV010000011.1 GCA_025994075.1 Vicinamibacteria bacterium | reverse complement strand
CGGCGTCCACCCACGCGCCGGCCGCGGCGCCCGCCGCGCCCGCCCCGGCGATGCCGGCCTACCTGCCCGGCGAGCGCGTCGAGATCGTGCCGATGTCGCCGATCCGCAAGAAGACCGCCGAGCACATGGTGATGTCGAAGCGCACCTCGGCCCACGTCAGCACGGTCTTCGAGATCGACATGACGCGGATCGACCAGCTCCGCAAGAAGCACAAGGACGCCTTCGAGGCCCGCAGCGGCGTGCGCCTCACCTACCTGCCCTTCATCCTCAAGGCGGTGGTCGACGCGCTGAAGGCGTTCCCCATCCTCAACTCGAGCGTCGACGGCGACTCGATCGTCTACCGCAAGGACATCAACATCGGGATGGCGGTCGCGCTCGACTGGGGCCTGATCGTGCCGGTGATCCGCAACGCCGACGAGAAGAACATCCTCGGCCTCGCCCGCTCGATCAACGACCTCGCCGACCGCGCCCGCGGCAAGAAGCTGAAGGTCGACGAGGTCCAGGGCGGCACCTTCACGGTGACCAACCCGGGCGTCTTCGGCAGCCTGTTCGGCACGCCCGTGATCAGCCAGCCCCAGGTGGCGATCCTCGGCGTGGGCACCATCGAGAAGCGCCCCGTGGTGCGCGACGACGCCATCGCGATCCGCACCATGTGCTACTTCTGCCTGACCTTCGACCACCGCATCGTCGACGGGGCCGACGCCGACCGCTTCATGGCCCACCTCAAGAAGAGCCTGCAGGAGTTCGACGAGAACGCCCTCTAGCGTGCGACCGCTCCGCGTCCTGCAGCTCGGCCGCGTCCCCTACGCGAGGGGCCTCGAGCTGCAGGCCGAGGCGGTGGCGGCGGTGCAGGCGAAGACGGGGCCGGAGACGCTGTTCCTGCTCGAGCACGACCCGGTCTTCACGATGGGCCGCACGACCCGCCAGGAGAACGTGCTCTTCCCTGCCGACGCCCTGCGCGCCCGCGGCTTCGAGGTGTTCGAGACCGGCCGCGGCGGCGACGTCACCTACCACGGCCCCGGGCAGCTCGTCGGCTACCCGATCCTCGACCTGAACCCCGACCGCCGCGACGTGCACCGCTACGTGCGCGACCTGGAGGAGGTCCTGATCCGCGTGCTCGCGGACTACGACGTGCAGGCCGGCCGCGTCGCAGGGCGCACCGGGGCCTGGGTCGGCGACGAGAAGGTGGCGGCGATCGGCGTCCGGATCGCGCGCTGGGTGACCTCCCACGGCTTCGCGCTGAACGTCTCGACGGACCTCGCCCCGTTCCAGTTGATCGTGCCCTGCGGCATCGCCGACAAGGGCGTGACCAGCCTCGAGCGCCTGCTCGGGCGCGCGGTCGACCCGGCCGAGCTGCGCGCCCGCGTCGTCGCCCGGACGTGCGAGGTTTTCGAACGCGAGCCGGCGTAGTTCAATGAGCGGATGACGCGCTCGCGGCGCCGGCGGCTCCTGGCCGCCGCCGGCCTCATCACCGCCGCCCTGCTGCTGGCGCTGCTGCTGGGCGCCTTCCCGCAGGAGCCCGTGCGCTCCCGGCTGGAAGCCGCGCTGCGCTCGGCGACCGGCCCCGGTTCGAGGATCGGCAGCGCGAGCCTGCGGCCCGCCCTGCTCCAGGTCGAGCTGCGCGACGTCGTCATCGAGGGGCCCGGCTACCGCGTGGCGCTCGACCGGCTCGAAGCCCGCGTCGCGCCGGCGACGCTGACCGGCGGCGGGGTACACCTGCGGCGGCTGGCCGGCGAGGGCCTCGCGATCGACCTGCGCCCGGTGACCGACGCAGCCCCGCCCGCCGCGGCCGGCGGGGCCTTCGGCGGCCCGCTGACCATCGACGCGGTGGACCTGGCCGGCCCGCGCGCCACGTGGCAGGACGCTGCAGGCGTTCGCCGGGTCCGCCTCGACGGCCTCGCGATCCGCGGCGCGGTCGGCGCGGGCGCGCTGCTCGTCGAGACGCCCGGCGGTGCGCTCGAGGGCCCAGACGCGGCCCCTCTCGCACCGGCGCGACTGGCGCTGCGCATCGCGCCGGACCTCGCGATCCAGGTCGAGTCGGCGACGGCCGGCCTGGGCGCGTCGCGGATCACGGCCTCCGGCCGCCTCGGCCCTCCCGCCCGGCTCGATCCCGACCTGGCGTTCCAGGCCGAACTCGCGCTCCTGGACCTCGCCCCCTTCGCGCAGGCCGAGGCGTCGGAGGTCGGCGGCGCGCTGCGCGTCGAGGGGCGGCTGCGCGGGCCGCTCGCGGCCCCCCGACTCGACGCCCGCGTCACTGGCGAGAACCTGCGCTGGCGGGCGCCCGTGGAGCGGCTCGCGGGCCGCGTGGAGCTCGACGGCGAGAGCGCCCGGGCCGACGTCGAGGCGAACGTGCTGGGCGGCGCGCTGCGGGCGCGCGCGAGCCGCCGCGAGGGGAACGTCGAGGCCGAGGCCACGCTCGCGGAGGCGCGACTCGAAGCCCTGCGCGCCCTCGGACCGAACGCCGGGCCCGCAGGGTTCGTCGGCGAGGCGAGCGCGACGCTCCGCGCGCGTGGCCCCGCCTCTGGTCCCTACGCGATCGAGCTCGAGGCGGACGCTCGGGCGACCGAGGCGTCGCTGGTGGCCTCGGCCCGCGGGACGCTCACGCCCGAGGCGCGCCTCGACACCGGCTGGAGCGCGACCGTGACGGCGCCGGCGGGCACGGCGCGCCTCGAGGGACGCGCCTCGGCCGGCGCGCGGCGCGAGCTGGAGGTCGACGGCACCCTGGAGGCCGAGGCCGCATCGCACGGCGTGACCGCTCGCGGGCAGTTCGGCCTGCGCGGGCCGACGCTGACGGCGCGCGCCGAGGTGGCGGGCCTCGGCGGGCCGGTGCGCCTCGACGCCCTGCACGAGGGCGGCCGCTTCCGTTCCCTCGTCGTCGAAGCCCCCGCCCTCGACCTCGCCCGTCTCACGGGCGACGCGGTGGCGGGCACGGGAGAGCTCCACCTGGCACTCTCCGGCTCGCCGCAAGCGCTGGACGGCACGGGAAGCGCCCGTGTCGCGCAGGCGCGCTGGAGCGGCGTCGACCTCGGTCCACTGGACGTCTCGCTGCAGGCCACGGCGGGCGTGGCCCAACTCGAGGCCACCGCGCCCGGCCTCGCGGCCCGCGCCCGCGCCCGGGTCGCGACGGACGACCGCCGGGCGATCGGTCGCCTCGACATCGACGGCGCCGATCTCGCTCGCTTTGCGCCCATCGCCGGTGGGCCGCTCGAAGGCGTGGCGCGAGCGCGCGTCGACTTCGACGTGCCCCTCGAGGCGCCGCGAGAGGCCCGGGTCGACGCCGCGGTCGAACGGGTCGACGCCGCGCGCGGGCCGTGGAGGCTCTCCGCCGCCGACGCCCGTCTCGCCGTGCGCGACGGGTGGCTCGAGATCGCGCGGCTCGTCCTCGAAGGCGCGGGCGCGCGCCTCGACGCCAAGGGCCGGGTCGCGCTCGACGCCGACCCGGCGCTGGACCTCGAACTGCGCGGGAACGCCGACCTGGCCGCGGCGCCGCGCGAGCCGCTCGCCGATCTCGCGGGCCGCGTCGCGCTCGACGCCCGCGTCACTGGCACCGCCTCCGCGCCGCGCGCCGCGGGGCTCGCGCGGCTCGAGGGCCTGCGCGTGGAGGCCGCGGGCGTGCCGCCGCTCGAGGCCGCGCGGCTCGACCTGGCGCTGGTTGGCGATCGCGCCCGGCTGGAGACGACAGGCCTGGCGCTGGCGGGCGGGACGCTCGAGCTCGGCGGCGAGCTGCCGTTCGGCGCGGCGCCCGCGCGCCTCGACCTCTCCTGGCGCGGCGTGGACGCCGGCGCGCTGCTGCGCGCCGCGAACCCGGGCAGCGAGCCCTTCGAGGCCCGGCTCGACGGGCGCCTCGAGGCGACGGCCCCGCGCGGGCTGCGCCATCTCGAGGCGTTGCGCCGGGAGCTGGTCGCCCGGCTGCGACTCGAGCCCGCCACCGCGCGCTTCGGCGACCTCGAGCTCTCGAGCGAGCCGGTCGAGGCGCAGCTCGCGGCCGGTCGGCTGCGCGTCGCCCCGTTCGCGATCGGGTCGCCGGACAGCCGCCTGCGGCTGGAGGCCGAAGCCGACATCGACCGCCGGACCCTGAAGGCCGCGGGCCGCGGAGAGCTGGAACTGAGGGCGCTCTCGCCGCTGCTGTCCGAGGCCGCGTTCTCCGGGCGGGCTGCGCTCGACCTCGCCGCCGACGGCCCGTGGGCGAGTCCCGGGCTGCGCGGCACCCTCGAGGTGGACGACGCGACGGCCCGCTCGCGCTCGCTGCCGCAGGCTCTCACCGACCTGTTCGCCCGCGTCCGCTTCGAGGGCTCGCGGCTCGAGCTCGAAGAGGCCCGGGCCCGGCTCGGCGGCGGCCCCATGACCGCCAGCGGCACGGCGCAGTTCGGCCCGGAGGGTCTCCGCGACGGCCGCTTCGCTCTCCGGTTGCGCGACGCGGCCCTGCGCTATCCCGCGGGGCTGCGCAGCCGCATCGACGCCGACCTGCGGCTCACGGGCGGCGGGGCCTCCTGGCTGCTGTCGGGCGACGTGCTCGCGAGCCGCGGCCGCTACGACCTGGACGAAGCGCTGGCCGCCCCGGTCGCGACGGACACGTCGGAGGCGCTGCGCGCGGTGGCCCTCGACCTGCGGGTGCGGGCCGAGGCGCCGATCCAGGTGGTCTCGGATCTCGGCGAGCTGCAGGCGACCGGCGACCTGCGCATCCGCGGCAGCGCTTTCGCTCCCGAGCCGCTGGGATCCTTCCGGCTGCGCCCGGGCGGACGCGTCTTCCTCCAGGGTCGCGAGTTCCGCATCGACCCGGCCGCGCAGAGCGCACTCACCTACGCGGGCACATGGGATCCGACGCTGGCGATCCACGCCGTCACGGCCGAGCGCGTGCGCGACGCCGCGCGCAACCGCGAGACCGAGGTGCGGCTCTCGCTCTCGGGCCGCCTGGAGTCGCCCGGCGTGGAGCTCGCCGCTCCCGGCTACTCCGAATCGGAGCTGCTGAACCTGCTCGTCACCGGCGACAGCCGGGCGGCCGCGGGCCGGACGGCGGTCGGCGCCCAGGCCGCAGCGATGCTGCTGGGCCGGGTCGGCCGCGAGGTCCGGGCGATCGGCCTCGACGAGGTGCGCATCCAGCCAGAACTCGTGGCCCGCGAGGGCCAGGTCGACGCCGGAGCCCGACTCACCGTCGGCAAGCAGGTGACGCCGTGGGCCACCCTGCTCTACTCGGCCAGCCTGAAGGCGGCCGATGCCCGCTACCTCGAGCTGCGGGCGCAGCCCGGCGTCGCGCTGGGCCTGGACGGCATCTTCGACGCCAGCGCCGCAGGCGAGCTGAACGTCTCCGGGCGGCGGCGCGACGACGGCGGCTTCGCCGCCGGCGCGGGACAGACCTTCCGGCGCGGCGGGCCGAGGACCGAGCGGACCGCCGACGACCGCGTCACGCTCGCGGGCGTGCGCCTGGACGGCGAGCTGCCTCCTGGCGCGGCTGCGGCGGCGCGCGCGCTCGAGCAGCCTGTCGGGGCCCGGCGCACGATCTGGCAGCTCCAGGACGCCGCGGATCGCGCGCGCGAAGAACTGCGCCGGCTCGGCCACGTCGAAGCCGAGGTCGAGGCGACGCTCGACGGGGCGCTCGCGGTGTTCGAGGTGCGGCCGGGGCCTCGCTTCACGCTCCGCGTCGAGGGCCTGCCCGCCGCGCTCCGCCTCGACGACCTGCTGCGCGCGGCGCTCGACGAAGGCGACCTGCTCGCGCGCGGCGAAGCGAAGCTGCTGGCGCGCCTCCACCGCGACGGCCACCTGCGGGCGCGCGTGGAGGGCCGTGCCGAAGCCGGCAACGGCGGCGAACGGCTCGTCCGCTTCACCGTCACCCCCGGCCCGCGGATCGGGGCCGACGTGCGCTTCCCCGGCGCGTCGGTCGTGTCCGCATCGGCGCTGCTCGAGGCCGCAGGCGGCGCTGGCGCACTGCTCGCCGACCCGGCCGCCTCGGCGGAGGCGCTGCTCGCGCTCTACGGGGACCGCGGCCACCTGCAGGCGCGGGTCGGCCCGGTGCAGGTCGAAGGCCAAGCCGCGCTCCGCATCACCGTCCCGGTCACCGAAGGACCGCGCGCGCGGCTGGCCGCGATCGAGTTCGCGGGAGTCGCGGACGAGGCCGCGGCCCGCAAGGCGCTCGAGCTGAAGACGGGCACCGCCTGGCATCCCGAGGATCTCGACGCCGCGGCCTCGCGGCTGCAGGCAGACTACTACCGCCGCGGTTACCCTGCGGCCCGGGTCGGCGCGCGCTGGCGGGTCGACGGCCCCGACGCCGTGGCGGTGATCACGGTCGAAGAAGGCGAGCCCGTGACCGTGCGCGGGCTGGAGATCGAGGGCCTCGAGCGGACGCGGGAGCGGCTGGTGCGCCGGCAGGCGAACCTGCGCGCGGGGGCGCCGCTCGACCTGCGGCAACTGGCGACCCTCGAGCAGCGCGTGCTCGACCTCGGCATCTTCGCGCGGGCCAGCGCTTCGCTCTCCCCCGACGACCCGGGACGGGTGCGGTTGTCGCTCGAGGAGGGCGACCGTTTCTTCGGGCAGT
Source organism: Vicinamibacteria bacterium (assembly GCA_025994075.1). Classification (GTDB taxonomy): domain Bacteria; phylum Acidobacteriota; class Vicinamibacteria; order Fen-336; family Fen-336; genus WYBL01. Next base: position 43,546 of record JAMQGV010000011.1, on the reverse strand, counting down.
ACGAGCTGCGCTGGGACCAGGACGAAGGCGCCTCGGTGGTCGTCGACGCGGAGCTGCGCAACCTCGGCGGCTTCGGGGCCGGTCTCGGCGCCCGCCACCGGCGCGGTGCGGACATCCGCGAGACCGCGGCGTCGCTGTTCGTGCCCTCGCTCCTGCACGGCCGCGACCGCCTCACGCTGCGCGCGGCGGACCGCGAGGAGGACCTGCCGCTCGTCGGCGGGGCCGAGAACGTGTTCCGCGAGCGCAGCCTCGCGCTGCGTCACGCGATCCCGCTCGGCCGGCGCTGGGACGTCCAGTACGGCTACGAGTTCCGCCACCTGACCAGCACCTTCGTCAACGTGCCGATCGACCTCGCCGGCCTCGACCTCTCGGTGCTGCGTGACACCCGCGACGACCTGCTCGACCCGCGGCGGGGCCGGCTGTTGAGCGCGACGTTCGAGTGGGCCGGCGAGGCGCTCGGGTCCGACTTCGAGTTCGTCAAGGGCTACGCCCAGGCGCTGGAGGCGCGCCCCTTGTCGCCGTCGCTGACCTGGGCCCAGGGCCTGCGCGCGGGCCTCGCCTGGGGGCTCGGCGGGCAGCGGGTGCGCAGCTCCGAGCGCTTCCGCGCCGGCGGTGGCAACAGCGTGCGCGGTTTCGGCACGGACGAGTTGGGCCCGCGCGACTTCTTCGGCGACCCCGCCGGCGGCGAGGCCGTGCTCGTCTTCAACCAGGAACTGCGCTACCGCGGCCCCGCCGGCTTCGGGGCCGTCGCGTTCTGGGACGCGGGCCAGGTGTGGCCCGCGGTCGACGAGATGCGCTTCGACCTGCGCCACGCGCTCGGCGCGGGGCTGCGCTACCAGTCGGCGGTCGGGGTGCTGCGGCTGGACGTCGCGTGGCCGCTGGGGAGGCGCCCGGGCGAGAAGCCCTGGCGCCTCCACTTCAGCCTCGGCCAGGCGTTCTAGCGGTCTCCCGCGCTCAGCGCAGCGCGGCGAGCAACTGCTGGACGAGCGGCGCTTCGGGCGCCTTCGGGGCCAGCTTCAGGAAGCTCTCGAAGTCGGCCACCATGCGGTCGGGCATCTTCTTGTTGTTGAACGCCTGCCCCCGCCAGTAGTAGGCGTAGGCGAGATCCCCGCGGGCGCCGAGCGCGGCGCTCATCCGCTCTGCGGCGGCGTCGTACTTCTTCTGCGCGACCAGCGCCTCGCCCAGCGCCGCGACCGCCATCGGCTCGGTCGCCGCTTCCTTCAGCACTGCTGTCGCGAGGCCTTCGGCCTCCTCGTAGCGCTTTAGCTTCGCCACGGCAGCGGCAAGGTAACCGCGCGCGTCCGCGCCGGCGGCGCCGCGCAGCGCGGCCTCCGCCTCGGCGTAGCGCCCCGCCTCGAAGTGGCCGATCCCGGCCGCCACGTCCTGCGCTCCCGCTCCGCCGGCCAGCAGCCCGCCGAGCACCGAGAGCAACGCGAGTCGTCGCCTCATGTGCAGCCTCCTCGTCCGATGGTAACCGCTAGTTGCGCTGCGAGCTGCGGCGCAGGTCCTGCACGAGGCGCGCGTTGCGCAGCGCGATCACCACGAAGTCCGCGACCGCCTCGGCGGCCGCCACGTCGTCGAGGTCGAACGCGCCGGGCTGGTCGCTCTGGAAGTCGAGCGCGCCGATCGCCTCGCCCTCCTCGAGCAGCGGCACGACCATCTCCGAGCGGGTGCCCGGCACGTCCGGGTGGTAGTGGGGGTCGAGCTCCACGTCCGCCGACACCTGCGGCGCCCGCTTGCGCAGGGCGCGGCCGATGATGCCGCCCGCCGGCCCCTGCATGCGGCCCTTGCCGCGGCGGTCGACGCCGCTGCGCGCGGCCCAGCGCCCCACCAGCACGCCCTCGTGGTCGAGCACGACCACCGCGACGTAGCGCATGCCGGCGCCGGCCTGGATCGCCTGGGCCGCCTCGGCCAGCAGCGTCTCCGGGTCGAGCACGCCCGCGATCTGCCGGGCGACGTTCGCGAGCGTCGCGATCTGGTCGGCGCGGCGCTGGGCGCGGGCCTGGGCGCGGGCCAGTTCGGCGTTGGCGTGCGCCAGCTCGCGGGCGCGCTCCGCCGCCTGCGCCGCCTGGTCCTCCGCTTCGGCCACCCGCCGCTGCGCTTCTTCCTCGTGGGCCTGGATCACCGCCTCCAGCCGCCGGTTGCCGAGCTCGTCGAGCGCCAGCAGCGCGTCGCCGAGGCTGTCCTTGTCGGGACACGACGCGAGCAGGAACGGCAGGCAGCAGCCGTCGAACGCGCGGATCGCCAGCGCGAACGGGTTGTAGCTGACCGCGTCGCGCACGCTCTCCTCGGCCGCGGCGGCTTCTTCCTCCAGCAGCTCCTCGAGCTCGCCTGCTTCCAGCCGGACGAAGAGCGCGTCGAGGCGCGCCGCGCAGAACGGCCGCCAGCCCTCGGCCGGCGCCTCGGGACCGATGCCCATCGCCTGCACCCACGACTCGAGCAGCGCCTCGCGGTGCGGGCGCAGCCGGGCCACGGTGCGCTTCAGGCTCTCGGCCAGGCTCATCGGGTCTCCCCGGGGCGGATGCCCCTCCACAGGTGCGCGATGCCGAAGGTCAGCTTGCGCCGCGACAGCTCCACGAAACCGGCCTCGGCGAGCAGCGCCTGGAAGGCCTCGGGCGTCGCGAACTTGGCGACGGACGCCGGCAGGTAGCGGTAGGCCGAGGGGTCGCCGCTGATCAGGCCCCCGACCCGCGGCAGCACCTGCCGGAAGTAGAACCGGTACAGCACGCCCAGCAGTCCCGCGGGCATCGAGAACTCGAGCACGACCAGCGGCGCGCCCGGCTTCAGCACCCGCGACACCTCGCGCAGCGCCGCCACGGGATCGCCGACGTTGCGGATGCCGAACGACACCAGCGCGCCGTCGAACAATCCGCTGCGCAGCGGCAGCCGCTCGGCGTCGCCGGCCGCGAGCTGGCCGCGCTCTCCCGCCTGCGCCCGCACCTTCTCCACGCCGCGCACGAGCATCTGCGTCGAGAGGTCGACGCCGGTGCCGCGGCGGCCGGGCGAACGCGACAGCGCCTCGAGCAGCAGGTCGGCCGTGCCGGTGCACAGGTCGAGCACGCGCGCGTCGGGGCCGAGCCCGAGCAGGTCGACCGCCCGGCGCCGCCAGCGCACGTCGGTGCCGGCGGAGAGCAGGCGGTTGAGCAGGTCGTAGCGCGGCGCGATGCGGTCGAACATCGCGCGCACGGCGGTCTTCTCGGGGTTGCCCGGCGTCGGCGCGGTCACGGGAGCGCGATTATAGGAGCCGCAGCGCGAGCAGCACGGTCGCCAGGTAGCCCACGCTGACCCAGCCGTTGAGCGTGAAGAAGGCGGCGTCGACCCGCGAGAGGTCGTCGGCGCGGACCAGCGAGTGCTCCCAGCCGAGCAGCGCCACGACGCCCGCCAGCCCGCCCCAGTAGAGCGGGTGCAGCGGGACCAGGAACGGCACCGCCGCCAGGGCCGCGACCGCCAGCACGTGGAAGCCGCGGGCCAGCCGCAGCGCGTTCGCCACCCCCAGCCGGGCAGGCAGCGAGTGCAGCCCCTGCTCGCGGTCGAAGGCCGCGTCCTGGCAGGCGTAGATCACGTCGAAGCCGGCGACCCAGAACATCACCGCCAGCGCCAGCGCGATCGGCGGCAGCGCGAACTCGCCGCGCAGGGCGAGCCAGGCCCCGACCGGCGCGATCGCCAGCGCCAGGCCCAGCACGACGTGGGCCAGCGCCGTGAAGCGCTTCGCGTACGAGTAGCCGAACACGATCGCGAGCGCCACCGGCGACAGCACGAGGCACAGCGGATTCAGCATCGCGGCCGCCAGCACCAGCGCTCCCGCGGAGAGCAGCACGAAGGCCCACACCTCGCCGCGGCGCAGCTTGCCGGCCGGCAGCTCGCGCCCCGCGGTGCGCGGGTTGCGGGCGTCGATCTCCTGGTCGGCCAGGCGGTTGAAGCCCATCGCGGCGCTGCGGGCGCCGACCATCGCCACCACGATCCAGCCGACCTGGGCCAGCGTCGCGCCGCCCTCGCGCGCCGCGAGCGCGGCCGAGGCCAACGCGAACGGCAGCGCGAACACCGAGTGCGAGAACTTGATCATCCGGCCGTAGGTGACGACGCGCTCGAACAAGCGTGGGACCTCCCGGCGGCATTCTACGGGCGCCCCGGCTCCACGCCGGGCGGGCCTCAGTCGTAGAACAGGCCCGTCGCCGAGGCGCCCGACAGCACGTGCGCGAGGGGCTCCGAGGGCGGCCGTTCGGCGGCCACGTACGCGAAGGCGGCCCGGGCACCGGGGCCGATCCGGCCGTGGTCCGCGAGCCCCAGCGCCTCCGCGCCGCCCACCGTCGCCGCTCGCACCAGAACCGCGGGATCGACCGCCGGGAAGGCGCGGTGCAGTTCGACGGCCTCCGAGAGCAGGTCCAGGCTCGGGCTGCTGGCAAGGCTGTCGGTGCCGAGGCACACCTTCACGCCGGCCGCGAGCAGCCCGGGCAGCGGCGGCAGCCCGTTGCCCAGCGCGAGGTTGCTGCGCGGGCACAGGGCGACGTGCACGCCGCGCCGGGCCAGCAGCGCGTGGTCGGCGGCCTCAGTCTGCACGCCGTGGGCGATCACCAGCCCCGGGTGCAGGATGCCGCACGCCTCGGCGTGGTCGACCGGCGAGCGGGCGCCCCCCGCGAAGGCGACGTGGCCGAGCCCGCGCTCCGCGAGGAACGCCGCGAACTCGCCGCCGCCGTCGGCCAGGAAGCGCGTCTCCGCCGCCGACTCCGCGAGGTGGATCGCCGCCGGACCGCCGGCCGCGGCCATCAGCGCCAGCAGCCGCGGAGAGCAGGAGTACGGCGCGTGCGCGGCGGGCCGCACTTCGACGCCCGGCTGCGGGTCCAGCTCCGCGCGCCGCGCCTGCGACCAGGCGAGGGCCTCCTCGGCGCGGGCGGGGTCCCAGCCGATCAGCTCGTGGAAGACGACGGCGCGCAGGCGCGACCGGGCGAGGTCCGCGAGGTGCTGCAGCCCGTTCGAGACGTCGCCCACCGCGGCCGTGCCCGATGCCGCCGCCGCCGCCATCGCCATCCGCGCGGCGGAGCGCACGACGTCGGCCGTGTCCCCCGACCGGGCCGCGATCAGCGCGCGCACCCACGGCACGAACGGGGCCGGCCCCACCACGCCGGCGAGGTGCGACAGCTCGAGGTGGGTGTGGGCGTTCACGAAGCCCGGCAGCAGGACGCCGGGCCCGAGGTCGACGTCTTCCCCGGCCGGGCCCTCGCCCAGGGGCCCGATCCACGCCACGCGGCCGCCGTCGACGGCGACCACCCCGTCGCGCAGCGGCGGTCCGACCACCGGCACGACCCAGCCCGCGTGCAGCCGCTCCACCCCGGCGACTCTAGCAAAGGCTCGACCTCGGGCAAGATGGGCCATGCCCGCCGCGGCCGTGCTGCTGCTCCTGCTCCAGGTCGTGACGCCGACTCCGTGGGCCGAGGACCCGGCTCGCCTCGCCGTGGCCGCGGGCATCGAGGCCGCCGATCGCGCCTTCGTGGCCGGCCGCTGGGACGAGGCCCGCCGCGGGTACGAGGCCCTGCTTTCCCAGGTCCCCGAGCCGCTGACGGTGACGCTCCACGAGCAGATCGCCCGCTGCCACGCGGCGCAGGGCCAGCCCGCGCAGGCGCTCGGCCACCTTCAGGCCCTGCTCGACCGCAACCCGGCCAACCTGGCGCTGCGCGCGCGGATGGCGGACGAGGCGCTGCGCGGGGGGCTGGTGGAGCGCGGCCGCGCGCTGCTGCGCTCGATCCACGAGGCCGACGTCGCGGCCCCGAAGGCCTGGCTCGAGGCCGCCATCGTCCTCGTCAACGCGGGCCGGCCCGACGACGCGCTGAGCTGCCTCGGGCGCGCGCTCGAGCGCGACCCGGGCCACGTCGACGCGCTGTTCCAGCGCGGCTTCCTGCTGATCCAGCTCCAGCGCCGTGCCGAGGCGCGCACCGACCTGCTGCGGGTGCTGGCGCTGGCGCCCGCCGACAGCCTGCACGCGCGGATCGCGCTCGAGGCCCTCGCCGGGCTGCGCTGATCCGCCGATGGTCGAGTCCCGGTCCCTCCGTCCGTTCGCCGTGCTGGCCCTGCTGGCACTCGCGACCGGGAGCTGGGCCTGGTTCGACGGCCTGCGCGACCCCGCCTGGATCAACAACGACGTCCGGCAGCACGTGGCCTGGATGCAGGACTTCGACGGCGCCGGGCGCTTCGCCTCGGACCCCCTGTCGGAGTACGCCCGCGCCTACCAGCCCGCGGGATGGATCGCGTCGTACCGTGCCCTCGCGCCGGTCGTGCCGCCGCTGGTGCTGAGCCGTTTCCTGCCTCTCGTGCTGCTCGTGGCCCTGGCCGTGCTCCTCGGGCGCTGGGCGCACGCCCACGCCGGCGCACCCGGGGCCGTCGCCGCGGGCCTGCTGCTGCTGCTGTCGCCGGCGGTGCTCACGCGGACTGCCGGAGCGCTGCCGAGGGGCTTCGCGTTCCCCCTGCTCGCCGCCCTGATCTGGCAACTCCAGCAGCGCTCGGGGCCCGGCGCGGCGGTCTGCCTCGTCCTCGCGGCGCTGTTCCACCCACCAGCGTTCCTGCTCGGCGCTCTCGCCTCGGCGCTGTGCGCGGTCGGACCGGGCCTGCGCCTCGAGCCCCATGCCCGAGGCGTACTCGCGGGACTGGCGCTCGGCGCGGCACTGCTCCTTGCGGAGCAGGCGGATGACGAGAGCCCCGCGATCGGGCCCCTGGTGACGCGCGCCGAGATGGAAGGCCGCCCGGAGTTCACGGCCGAAGGTCGGTACCAGGTGCTGCCGACGCCGTCGCTGCCGGGGCTGCTGCTGCAGCAGGCCTCGCAGGGGGTCCCTCGCCTGCCCGCGATCCCCGGCCTGCCCGTCCGCACCGAGCTGCTCGCGGCGCTCGTCCTGGTCGCCGGCTTCGCGTCCGGATGCGCCCGCGCCCGCCTGCCACTGCCCCGCGAGTGGTGGGCGCTGCTCGCGTCGAGCATCACCTGCTTCATCGCCGCCGACCTGGTCCTGATGCGGCTCTTCCTGCCCTCCCGCTACGTCGAGTACGCGGTGCCGCTGCTGGTCGCCGCGGCGGGCGGCGTCGCGATCGGGCGGTTTCTCGACGCCCTGCTGCCCGGGACTCCGCGGCGGCTCGCCGCATCGCTGCTGCTGGCGGTGGCCGTCGCCGGGGTGGGGTCGTCGAAGAACTCCGGGCTCACCGACTACGGGGCGAACCGGGACCTCCACGCGTTCCTCGCGAGTCGCCCGCTCGGAACCCTGGTGGCCGCGCCGCCGCTGCTGGCCGACGAGATCCCGACCTTCGCCGGCCAGCCGGTGTTCGTGAACCACGAGCACGCCCACCCTTTCTTCCGCGAGCACTGGGCGCTCGTCGAGCGGCGGACGCGGGCCTTCTTCGAGGCCTACTACGCCGCCGACCTGGCAGACGTCTCCGCCTTCTGCCGGCGCCACGGCGTCGACCTGTTCGTCGTCGACCTGGCGCTCTTCGACCGGGCGGAGCTGGAGGCGGGGCGGGCCTACTTCGCCCCGTTCGGGGCCTGGCTGCGCGAGCTCGCGCGCGAGCGCAGCCGCTTCGCGCTGGCAGCCCCGGCGGCGGCGCCCCTCTTCGCGCGAGGTCCGCTGCGCGTCTACTCGTGCGCCGGGCCGGACTTTCTCGCTAGCGGGCGCTGACGACCGGCAGCACGTGGCGCGGCGCGGGCATCTGCGGCGTCGCGTGGCTCCAGCAGTACGGGTCGCCGACGATCTCGTAGTGCATCGTGCGGCGCTTGGGCACGAAGCCCGCGTCCTGGATCGAGCGCGCGATCTCGGCCTCGGTCAGGTGGAACGCCGCTCCCGCCGCCGACACCACGTTCTCCTCGATCATCAGGCTGCCGAAGTCGTTCGCGCCGAAGCGCAGCGAGACCTGGCCGATCTTGCCGCCCTGGGTCACCCACGAGGCCTGCACGCTGCGGAAGTTGTCGAGCATCAGCCGCGACACCGCGAGCGTGCGCAGGTACTGGAAGGACGACAGCTCGTCGCCGGCCAGCGCGGTGTTCTCGGGCTGGAAGGTCCAGGCGATGAAGGCGGTGAAGCCGCCCGTGCGATCCTGCAGCTCGCGCAGGTGCAGCAGGTGGTCGATCCGCTCCTCGAGCGTCTCGACGTGGCCGAACATCATCGTGGCGGTGGTGCGCATGCCGATCCGGTGCGCGACCTCCATCACCTCGAGCCACTCGGCCGTGGTGCCCTTGGCGATGCCGATGATCTTGCGCACGCGGTCGGACAGGATCTCGGCGCCGCCGCCGGGGATCGAGTCGAGCCCGGCGTCGCGCATCCGCACGAGGCACTGCTCGGTGGTGAGGCCGGACACCTTGCAGACGTGCTTGACCTCGGCCGGCGACAGGCCGTGGATCCAGATCGGGTAGTTCTGCTTGATCCAGCGGAACAGCTCCTCGTAGAACTCGATCCCGAGGTCCGGGTGCAGCCCGCCCTGGAGCAGGAGCTGGCGCCCGCCGAGCGCCATCGTCTCCTCGATCTTCTGGGCCAGCTCGCGGCGGTTCAGCACGTAGCCGTCCTGCGCCGGCAGGTCGCGGTAGAACGCGCAGAACGCGCACTGCGCGTTGCACACGTTCGTGTAATTGATGTTGCGGTCGATGATGTAGGTGACGATCCCCTCCGGGTGGAGGCGCCGGCGCACGGCGTCGGCCAGCTCGGCCAGCTCGAGCAGCTCGCCGTCGCGCAGCAGGGCGATGCCCTCCTCGCGCGTGAGCCGCTCTCCCCCGTGGACCTTGCGACGGACCTCTTCAGCGATCGCCATGGAAACGGATCTCCGGGACCTCGGGCACCAGGCCGAGCGCGGCGACCCGGCGGTAGTACTCCCGCAGGCCGCGCAGCTCGTCCTCGCCCATCGTGTATCGAATGTTCTCGCGCAGGTACGCGGCGTTGCGGGCCGCTCGTCCCGCGTCGCCGGGATTGTAGTCGGCGGCCAGCGCGTCGATCGACTCCAGGCCGCGTCGCAGTGCCGCCTGCATCGCCTCGACGCCGGCCTGGTCGACGGCCCCCGGCCGGCCCGCCCAGAACGCCCACACGAAGGGCAGGCCCGTCTGGCGCGTCCACTCGGCGCCGAGGTCGAGCTTCGGGGCCGCGTCCTCGTGCTCGAGCGCGACGTCGCCGATGACCAGCGCCGCGTCGGCCTGCGCCAGCATCGCGTCGAGGTCGGGCGCTGCGGCGACGTACTCGGGCTCGCGGCCCAGCCGCGCGTGCAGCAGCACCCGGGTCAGCGCGACGGACGTGCGGCTCGAGGTGTCGAGCGCCACCCGCCGCACGGCGTCGAGATCGCCGCGGTGGAACAGCAGGACGGAGCGCACCGGGCCACGGCTCCCGATCGCGAGACCGGGCACGATGCGCAGGCCGGGCTGGCGGGCGTACTCGACCGCCGGGATCAGGCCGAGGTCGACCTCGCCCGACGCCAGCCAGTCGGCGACCCGCGACGGCACGGCCCGGCGCAGCTCGAAGCGGGCGTCGGCCCCGAGCCCGGCCACGAGCGGCACGGAGTTGAGGTAGCCGACGACGCCGAGGCGGCAGGCGGCCACCGCGGTCGTCACCACTCCTTGATCACGTTGAAGACGGTGTCGCGCTCGACCGGGCGCCGGCCCGCCTCGCGGATCAGCCGGCACAGCTCGTGGACCGTCAGCGACTGGGAGGTCTGGGCGCCGGCGTCGTGGGCGATCTTCTCCTCGGTCACGGTGCCGTCGAGGTCGTCGGCGCCGAACGAGAGCCCGACCTGGGCCAGCCGCGGGCCGATCATGATCCAGTAGGACTTGATGTGCGGCACGTTGTCGAGCATCAGCCGCGCGATCGCGATCGCCTTCAGGTCGTCGAAGCCCGTGGTCTCGGGCAGCTTCAGCGCGGGCGCCTCCCACGGCTGGAACGCCAGCGGGATGAAGGTGACGAAGCCGCCGGTCTCGTCCTGCAGCTCGCGCAGGCGCACCAGGTGGTCCACGCGGTCCTCGACCGACTCGACGTGGCCGTAGAGCATGGTCGCGTTGGTCGGAATCCCCTGGCGGTGGGCCTCGCGCATCACGTCCAGCCACTGCTCGGCGTTGGCCTTGCCCTTGATGATCTTGTTGCGGGTCTCCTTCGCGAAGATCTCCGCGCCGCCGCCGGGCATCGAGTCGAGGCCGGCTTCCTTCAGCTCGGCGAGCACGTCCGCCACGCTCTTGCGGTAGAGCTTGTGGAAGAACCAGATCTCGACCGCCGTGAAGGCCTTGACGTGGATGTCCGGCCGGACCTGCTTGATGCCCTTCAGCATGTCCGTCATGTATTCCCACGGCAGGTCCGGGTGCAGGCCGCCCACGATGTGGACCTCGCGCACGGGCTTCGGCAGCGCCCGCACGTTGTCGAAGACCTCCTCGAGCTTCATCGTGTAGCCGCGCTCTTCGCCCGGCTTCGCGGCGAACGCGCAGAAGTCGCAGGTGGCGACGCACACGTTCGTGTGGTTGATGTGGGTGTTCCACACGAAGTAGCCGGCGTCGCCGTGGCGCTGTTCGCGCACGTGGTTGGCGAGTTGTCCGATCGCCAGCAGGTCGTGACTGCGGTACAGCGCCACCCCGTCCTCGAAGCCGAGGCGGCGGCCGGCGAGCACCTTTTCGCGGATCGGTTCGAGGGCGCGGTCCTGGATCGTGGCGTGCGCGAGGGCGGAAGCTGTGGGCATGGTCTCCTGGGGTTCGCGCGCCGGAGGCGGCGGCGAGCGGGCGCGTCCGCGCCCGGGACGACTCGGAGAAGCGTAGCACCCGCTCCAGTCAAGGGGCAAACGCGGCGCGACACTCGCGGCCGGCGACCCGTTTTCGCTTGACCGGCCGGCGGCCGGGCCGGGAAAATGGCGCGTCTTGCGTCGCCCTGCCTTCTGTTCGCCCCGCCTGCGCCGCGCCGCCGCCGGCGCCTCGCTGCTCGCGCTCCTGCTGCTGCCCTGCGAGTTCGTGGGACGTGCGGCGCCCGCCGGCGCGGCGCCCCTGCTCGAGGCCACGGTGCTGCGCGGCACGATCCCGCGCGGCGGCACGCTGGGCTCGGCGCTGCAGGGCGCGCTCGACGGCGCCCAGCTCCACGAGATCGTGGCCGCCGCCCGCCCGCTGCACGACCTCGCGCGGGTCGCCACCGGCCAGCCGTGGGGCCTCGCGCTGCGGCCGGACGGGCTGCTCGCGTTCACCTACGGGATCGACACCCTGCGCACGCTGCGCGTCGAGCGCGCGGCCACGGGCTGGCAGGCGCGGATCGTCACCCGCGACGTGACGGCGAGGGCAGCCACCTTCGCCGGGACCATCGAGTCGAGCCTGTTCGCGGCCGTCACCGCCAGCGGTGCCCGCGACCAGCTCGCGCTCGATCTCGCCGAGATCTTCGCCTGGGACGTCGACTTCAACACCGAGCTGCAGCGCGGCGACTCGTTCCGCCTCGTCGTCGACGAACTCGCCGTCGGCGACCGCTTCGTGCGCTACGGCCCGATCCGGGCGGCCGAGTTCCGCCGCGGCGAGCGGGTCCTGCGCGCGGTGCGCTTCGAGGCCGACGGCCGCGCGGGCTACTACGCGCCCGACGGCACGCCGCTGCGCAAGGCGTTCCTGCGCTCGCCGCTGCGCTTCACGCGGATCAGCTCCGGCTTCTCGACCCGCCGCCTGCACCCGGTGCTCGGCATCCGCCGCCCGCACCTCGGCATCGACTACGCGGCGCCGACGGGCACCCCCGTGCAGGCGGCGGCCGACGGCACCGTGCTCTCGGCCGGCTGGGAGGGCGGCTTCGGCAAGACCGTGCGCCTCCGCCACGCCAACGGCTTCGAGACGCTCTACGGGCACCTGTCCCGCATCGACGTGCGACGGGGGGCGCGTGTGACGCAGGGAGATCGCATCGGCGCCGTGGGGTCGACGGGCCTCTCGACCGGGCCCCACCTGGACTACCGGATGAAGCGCGGCGGGGCCTGGGTCAACCCGCTCGCGGTCCAGCTTCCTCCGGCCGAACCGATCGCTGCCGCGCTGCGCCCGGTGTTCCTGCGCCAGGCCGCGCTGGCCCTCGCCGCCCTGCCCCCGCCCGCCATCTCCTGAGCCCTTTACCGCCGCCCTGCGCCGGCGTACGCTTCCGAGCGTGAGGTACTCGACGCGGGCGCTGGTCCTGGTGCTGGCCCTGGCGCCGGGATTCTGCGCCTCCGCGCAGCCCGCCGTCACGATCGCCCCGGACGGCACGGTGTCGGTGGACGCCGACCGGGCTCCGCTCTCGGAAGTGCTCGACCAGTTCGCGCGCGTGGCCGGGGCGCAACTCACCTGGGAGGGCACGCCGCAGCGCGCCCTCGTCACGCTCAAGCTGCAGGCTCGCCACCCGGCGGCCGCACTGGCCGCGATCCTCGAGGGCCAGCCGCTGGACTACGCCGTCGCGCTGGACCTGAGCGGGACCCGGGTGACGACGCTGATCCTCGGCAGCGCGCCGTCAAGCGCCGGGAGTCGCGCGCCTTCCGGCCCCGGGGACCTCGCCGGCCCGCGGCCTTCGTCGTCGGTTCCCCGCCCTGCACCCCTGCGTCCGCCCGAGCCCGCCGCAGCCGCCGACGCCGACGGCGAAGACACGACTGCAGCGGAGCCTGCGGGAGGCGACGCCGAGGCACCGCAGGAGGAGGCGGCGCCGCAGGAGCCTGGCCCCGAGCCCGGCACGGCCCGTCCGGAGTCGCCGAAGGGCCCTGCGTCGCCGCTGGGCCCGGGTCCGGTGCGCTTCCCGGTGTCGCCCTTCGCGCCGCAGCCGACTCCCATGCCGACGCCGGAGCCCACGCCCAGGACCTGACCCGGCCGGGCAGCCGGCGGAAGAGCTTCAGCGCACCGATGGCGACGGGGCCGGCCGCGGCTGGGTCCCGGGCTGGCGCGGCTCCGGGGTGCGCGGCCGGCCGATCACGCGCGGTTGCCCCGGCATGAACAGCCACTCGCTGTAGCGGGTGCGGCCGTTGAAGATGCGCAGCGAAGACTCCGTGCTGCGGCTGGCGACGCCCGCGATCGGGCCGAGACCGGTCCCGGCGCCGAATCCACCCGGCGACGCGGGCTGCGCCCCCGGGGTCCGGGGTCCCGAGCCCGGAGTGCCGCCGGGCGCGACGGGACGCCCCGGCACGCCCGCGACCTCGCCCGGGCGCAGCAGCCGCCACTCGCCCGCTTCGGTCATCGGGTCCTTGTAGGCCCGGCGCAGGAACTTGCCCTCGACCAGTTGCTCGATCGACGTCGGCAGCGCGTTGGCGTGCTTGCGCTGGTAGCGGCCGATGGCGTCGGCGATCTGCGACCCGCGGAAGATCAGCTCCTGCTCGCGCGAGTCCTGCATCACGTACTTCCAGGTCGGCGCCGCCGCGCCCATCCCGATCAGCAGGATCGCGATCGCGGCCAGCAGCGCCACCATCACGTAGCCCCGCTGCGGATTCACTTCCCGCCGCCCTCCCGCTGGTACCGCTCGAGCACCTTGCGCACGTAGGCCTGCGTCTCGCGGTAGGGCGGCACGCCGCGGTGCCGCGCGACGGCGCCCGGGCCGGCGTTGTATGCCGCCAGCGCCTTCTCCACGTCGCCGTCGTAACGGGCCAGCAGGTCGCGCAGGTAGCGCGCTCCCCCGTCCGCGTTCTGCAGCGGGTCGAGCGGATCGGTGACGCCCAGTTCCTTCGCCGTGGCGGGCATCAACTGCATCAGGCCCTGGGCGCCCTTCGGCGACACGGCGTCGGGCTGGAAGGAGGATTCGACGCCCATCACGGCCAGCACCAGGGCGGGGTCGAGGCCGTGGCGGCGGGCGACCTCCTGCGCCAGCGCCCGCGGGTCGTGCGGCCCGGGCGCGGCCTCCGCGGCCGCGATCTCGAGGGCGACCTCGTCGGGAACCACCCCGCGCAGCGCACTGGCGGGCAGTTCGACTTCGCCGCCGCCGCGCAACGCGAGGCGCACGGACTCGCCGCGCCGCTCGACCGTGTCGACCTTCAGGGTCCCGCCGTGCGCCAGCACCGCGATGTCGGCAGCGGCAGGCGCCGCGGCGACCAGGGCGGCGAAGGCGAGCGGCAGGAAGCGCACGGTTCCTTTCTAGAACAGGACGATCGCGATGTCGACCGTGCCCTCGATCGTGCCGCTGGAACTCACCACCTGGGCCCGCACGCGGGCGGTGCCGTTCGACTGCCGGCGCGTCCGCATCACGTCGCTGGCCCGGCCGTTGCTGTCGGTGAACTGCGGCCGGCCCTGCGAGTCCATCGTCTCCGTCGACGGGCTCGCCTCGATGCTGAAGATCACGGGCACGTTGGCCACCGGGTTGCCGTTCTCGTCGAAGACGTTGGCGGTGACGTGGCTGGAGCGCGACTCGGTCAACCGGCTGGGGTCGGCGGTGAGCAGGATCGTGCGCGGCAGCGCCGACCCGATCCCGACCTCGACCGAGGCGGTCTGGGTCGCGCCGCCGCCGGACACGGCGGTCACCGTGGCGAGGCCCGACCGGCTGTCGGCGGTCAGCGCGACGCGCGCCACGCCGTCGTTGGTCTTGCCCTGCTCGTCGATGCGGCCGAGGTTCGTGAAGAACTGGACGACGGTGCCGTCGGGCACCGGCGTGCCCGCGGGCTCGATCACCAGCGCCGAGATCACCGCGCGCCCGCCGAAGGCCGGGATGAACGTCGGGTTCGCGAAGAGCTGCAGGGTGGAGCCGGGGGGCGCGACGAGGATCGCCTGGTGGCAGGTCGCCTGGGACAGGCCGAGCAGCGCCGCAACGAACAGCGCCGCGGGGCGCCTCTGGGTTCGGGCGTTCATTCCTGGACCTCGATGGTGGCGGGCGCGGGGACTGCCAGCTTCTGCTCCCCGCCGGGCCCGGTGACGACGACGCTCTCGACCGCGACCGCCGTCGCCCCCGCGGCCGCCGCCCGGGCGCGCAAGGCCACGAGGGCCCCGGCGCCAGTTGCGGCCCGCGGGCGCACGAAGCGGACCCGCAGACGGCCCGGCTCCTCGGTGCGCTCCGCGCCGACCGCGGCGCCGTCGAGCGTCAGCAGCGAGCCTGCCACGGCCTCGAAACCGGTGAGGCGCTCCGGGTCGTAGCGGACCACCACCTCGACGGCCGTCACCTCTGCGGGCGCCGCCAGCAGCAGGTTGACCTCGAGCGCCTGGTCGCGGCGCGCCGTCAGCGAGGCGGGCGCCAGCCTCACGGACTGCGCTGCCTGGGGCGCCGGCGGGCCGCCCGTTGCAGCCGTCGGCGTCGGGCGCGGCCGGGCCCCGGGGCGACGCCGGGTTTCCGGCGTCGGGCTGGGCGTGGGCACGGGCGCGGGCGCCGGAGCCGTCGCGACGGGCGCGGCGGCGTCCGCGGTCGGCTCGAGCTCCGGCCCGAACAGCGGCCGCGCGCCGGGCACCCGCGCGACCTCCTCGGTGCCGAACGAGAAGGCGCGCAGGTCGTCCTCGGTGACCTTGGGAGCCCGCACCAGGTGCGGCGTGATCGAGATCAGGATCTCGGTCTCGTCCTGGGTCTTCGAGTTGGCGCCCAGCAGCTTGTTCAGCAGCGGCACGTTGCGCAGGCCGAGCGCGCCGCGGAAGGAGTCGGCCTCGCGCTGGCTGAGCAGGCCGCCGATCAGCGAAGTCTCGCCGTCCTTCAGCCGCAGGGTGCCCGTGACGTTGCGGGTCAGGAACGTGGGCACCACCAGCGGGGCCGCCGCTGTGCCCACGTTGCGGTCCTCGCCGAGCAGGCTGAACTCCGCGGTCATGCCGAGGAAGATCTCGCCGGCGGCGTTGACCTTCGGCTCCAGCTCGAGGTTGATGCCGACGTTGCGGTACTGGAACGAGGTCGCCGGGGAGAACGTCGAGTTGCCGACCGCGGTGGCAGTGAAGGTGGTCACCGGGACCGGCACCTCGGTGCCGATCTTGAGCGCGGTCTTCTTCCCTTCCGCCGCGCGCAGCTGCGGCGAGGCCAGGATGCGCACGGTCGAATCGGTCTGGAGGAACTGGGCGAGCAGGGTCGACGGGATGCTGACCACGAAGTCCGCCAGGTTGAGCGACGAGAGCAGGTGGGCGCGGGCGTTGGTGAAGCCGCTCGCCAGCTCGCCCTCCGCGCCGGTCGGCGACAGCGTCACCGAGGCCTCGTAGTTCGACAGCGACAGCCCGTAGCGCTTCAGGTTGTTGCGGTTGACCTCGAGGATCTCGACCTTGACCATCACCTCGCCGCGCGCCTTGTCGTGGGCCGCCAGCACGCGCTCGATGGCCGCCATCTTGTCCGGGGTGGCGACGACCGTGATGGCGCCCAGCGCCGGGGTGACCTGAGCCTTGGTCACGCCCGCGATCTGCTTGATCACGTTGACCGCCTCGTTGGCCTCGGCGTTCTGGAGGTAGAAGGTCTGGACCAGCACCTCGTCGTACGAGCGCCGCTTGGCGGGCGACTCCGGCACGACGATGATCGAGTTCTGGTCGAGCACCTTGTAGAAGAGGCGGTTGACCAGGCAGATCTGGTCGAGGGCCTCCTGGAAGGTGACGCCGGAGAGCCGCACGCCGACCTTCTTGTCGCGGAACTGCTCGTCGAAGAGCACGTTGACGCCGGCCAGCTTGCCGATCGTCTCGAACACCTTCTCCAGGCTCTGGTCGGAGAAGTTGATCGAGATCGGCACCGGGCTGCGCGGGGACAGCACCGGCACCGGGAGCTGGCTGCGGGCCCGCTGCCGCGCCGCCTCGAACTCCGCGAGCTGCTGCTTCGCCGCCTCGCGCTCGCGCAGCTTGGCGCGCACGATGGCCAGGTCGTCCGAGGCCGACTTGTTGCCGGGGTCGTACTTGGCGGCGATCTCCAGCGCGTCGACGGCTCCCGCCAGGTCGTCGGCGGCGAGCCGCTTGCGGGCCTCGACGTGGTGCATGCGCGAGGCCTGGGAGCGGGCGTTCTCGAGCGCGATGCGGTAGCTGATGTTCTCGGGGTCGGAGTCGAAGGCCCGGGTCAGGCGGGCGACGGCGACGTCCCAGTTGCCGCGCCGGCCCTCCTGGAGTCCCTGGCGGTAGGCCGAGCGCGCGGCGCAGCCCGCGAGCGCGGCGAGCGCCAGCAGCGCGACCGCGGCGCGCCGGGCGGAGGCGGATCGCATCATCAGTTCCCCTTGAGCGGCAGGCGGCGCACGCGCTCGCTGCCGACTTCCTGGACGTCCACGGACTCGAGGCCGATCTGGACGACCTTCAGCCGGTTGGCCACGACGTCTCCCACCTTGCCCGTCAGCACCACCCGCTTGTCGGTCAGCAGCACGGCCAGCTTCAGCCCCTTCCCGTCCTCCACCACCCCGAGGAACTCGACGTTGAGCGGCGGCAGCGGTGGCGGCGGGGTCGGCGTGGGCTCCGGCGTCGGCGTGGGCTCTGGCGTCGGCGTGGGCTCCGGGGTCGGCGTGGGCTCCGGGGTCGGCAGCGGCCCGAACTCGAACAGGTCGCGCCGACCGACCTGCGCCTGCGGGCGCTTCGCGGCGACGCGGTCGTAGTCGATCCGCAGCGGCGGGCCGGCGGCGCGCCCGGGCCGGGCTGCCGGGCCGGCCGACGCGGGCTCGGGCGCCGACAGGCCCGGCCAGGTGCTCCACACGCCGACCGCCAGCGCGGCGAGCAGGGCCAGGACGAGGGCGCGGTTCCGCACTCACCACTCGGCGTACGGCGTGCCGCCCAGCGAGGTCCCCTGGGCCGCGCTGCGCACGTCGAAGATGCCCGTCACCTCGCCGGGGTTGGCGGGGTCGGGCTCCGCCTCGATGACCACCCAGTCGGCGCGCTGCGTGATCGGGTCGACCGGGATCTTGCGCAGGTAGCCGGACTCGACCAGCGCCTCGAGCGACTCCGGGTAGCGGCCGCGGTCGGCCTGGTACTGGTCGATCAGATCGCGGAACACGAACAGGTCCTGCCGCAGCACCGCCTCCCGCGCCTGCACCACCGCGTTGCGGTACGAGGGCAGCGCGACCGCCACCAGCACGCCGAGGATGGTGATCACCACCATCAGCTCCAGCAGCGTGAAGCCGGCCTGCCGTGTCTTCACCATGCCTCGTACTCCGAGCCGTCGAGCGCCTTGCCGGGCGCCAGCGAGCGCACGTCGTAGACGTTCTGCCCGCACCAGCTCGTCTCGTCCGCGTCGTCCTGGTAGCAGCGCAAGCCCCACTCCGCCTTGCCGGTGAACGGGTCGATCGGGATCCGCCGCAGGAACTTCAGCTTGTGGTCCACGCGCCCGACCTGGGAGACCCCGTCCACCAGCACCTCGAGCGTCGGAGGATACCCTTCGCTGCCCAGCTTCACGTCGGTGCCGCCGATCTGGCCCTGGACCACCGCCTCCTGGTAGCGGTCGATGGCCGTGCGCATCTCGCGCAGCGCCCGGCGCAGCTCGAGTTCCTTGCGGCGGGTCTGGCTCACCTTCGCGAGCGGCAGCGCCGCCGAGGCCAGCACCATCAGGATCCCGGCACAGGCGAGCAGCTCGAAGAAGGTGTAGCCGCGCTCGCCGCGCCGCGGCGCCCTCACGACGCGTCCCCCGCCGCGAACCACGCCGACAGCCGCACCCGCAGCCGGGCCTGGGCCTCGTCCCGTTCCAGCGCGAGGGCGTCGACGGAGAGCGGTCGCCCCGAGGCCTCGACCCGCTCCAGGAAGTCGACCAGCGCCGCGTAGCGGCCCTCGAGCGGCAGCTCGATCTCGACCCGCACGATCCCCGTGCCGGGCAGCTCGGACTCCGAGTACCGGCGCTGGCGCGGGCGCAGCCCCGAGTCGCGGGCCATCTTCTCGAGCGCCTCCAGCATCGGCACCAGCGCCTGCGCGCGCGGGGCCAGCGCCGCCTGCAGCCGCTCCAGGTCGCGGGCGTTGTCGCGCTGCGCGTCGGCCCGGACCTGGCGCTCGCGCAGCCGGCGCTGCTCGCGCCCGACGTCCGCGCGCAGGGCCGTCTCGCGCTGCTCCGCGGAGCCCTGGGCGGCCCGTCGCGGCAGGGTGTAGGCCAGCAGGCCCAACGCGTTGGCCGCCAGCGCCGCGAGCGCCACGACGCGCAGGCGCGACTGCGCGGCGCTCACGGCCTGGCCTCCGCGGGCGACGCCGCGGCCGGGACAGGCACGCCGCCGGGCCGGTATCTCATCCGGTAGCTCATCTTGACCCGGCCGCCATCGCCGTCCGCGATCGACTGCGGCCGCACGTCGGAGAACTCGGGCTGCGCCTCGAAGCGGGCGACCACGGCGAAGCCGGCCTCCACGCTCTCGGCCTCGGCCTGCACGTCGATCGACACCTCCCCGGCCTCGATCCCGGGCGCGATCGAGACGAGCCTCACGTCGCGCGGCAGGGCAGCCTCCAGGCGCGAGAGCAGCAGCGTCCAGGAGAACACCCGGCGCTCCACGACGCCGCGCGCGGCCCGCCAGCGCTCGCGAGTCGCGGCGGGCACGTCGGCGACGACCAGCCCCGCCTGTTGCTCCCGCAACGCCCGCAGCTCCGATTCCAGGCGGCCGACTGCCGCCCGCCGCTCCAGCGCGCGCGGCGAGAACAGTTCCAGCAGCAGCGCCGCGTGCAGCGCGGTCAGCGCGACGGCGGCCGCCACCAGCGCCGCCGTGGCGAGCAGGGGCAGCCGCCGGTTGCGGAAGGGGCGCGAGGCCAGGTTGAGGTCGGGCCTCACGCCACGGCCTCGAACGCCGCACACGCTGCCGCCAAGGCGGCCGCCTCGGCTGCCGGCACCCCGGGCGCGGCCGCCATCGCCTCGGCCGGCACCCCCGCGGCGCCCGCGAGCGCCGCGGCCAGGCCCGGCTCGCCGCCGGCGTCGCGCAGCACCACGCCGGCCGGCCGCGCGCCCAGCCGCTCCTCCGCGAAGGCGCAGGTGGCCCGCACCTCGCGCAGCAGCGCGGCAGGGTCAGGCACGGCCTCCTGGTCGAACGTGCGGACCAGTCGCGGCCAGCCTGCCGCCAGAAGGAGCAGCGAGGCCCAGCCACGGTCGCGGTTGACGAGCAGCACGGGTTCCGGGCGCGCCGGCAGCGCGCGCGACAGCGCGACGGACGACAGCTCCACGCGGCCGGCCCACAGGCCCGCCGCAGCACAGGCTCGCTCGTACGACTCGAGCACGGACCGCGCCACCACGGCGACGACGCCGTCGCCCTGCCCGGGAGCGGGCAGCGAGACCGCGACCTTCGCCTCGCGCACGTCGTAGGGCAGCGCCTTCTTCAGGCGGAAGCGGGCCAGCTCCAGCGACTGCTCGGCACTCGCCGCTCGCAACTCGGCCTCGGGAAACAGCCGCAGCCGGCCGACGACGTCGGGCAGCACCAGGCAGACGCGCCCTCCGGCCGCGGCGCCGCAGCGCGCGAGCAGCGCCTCGAGCGCCGCGCCGAAGGCCGCGGCGTCCGCGACCCCCGGCTCGGTCAGCGAGAGCCGCAGGGCCCCGGGCGCCAGCGCGACCGCGCCGGCGGCCAGCAGTCGCGGCCTCCCCTGCTCGAGCCGCGCCCGGACCAGGCCCAGCCCGCCTTCGCGGACCTCGAGAGCCAGCTCCGGCGGGTCGGGCTCGAGGAAGGCCTTGTGCAGCGCCGAGCC
The DNA here is from genome assembly GCA_025994075.1 of Vicinamibacteria bacterium. GTDB lineage: Bacteria > Acidobacteriota > Vicinamibacteria > Fen-336 > Fen-336 > WYBL01. Next base: position 23,103 of record JAMQGV010000011.1, on the reverse strand, counting down.
CGGCGGCGCCAGCCGCGCGAGCAGCGTCACACCACCTCCACGAAGGTGACCTTGTTGATCTCGTGCAGCGTGGTGGTGCCCGCGAGCGCCTTGTTGACCGCGGACTCGCGCAGGAAGGTCATGCCCTCCTCGCGGGCGGCGCGCTTGATCTCCGCGCTCGATCGCCGGTCGAGGATCAGCTCGCGGATGTTGTCGGAGAGGTCGAGCAGCTCGGAGATCGCCATCCGGCCCTTGTAGCCGGCGCCGCCGCACTCGATGCAGCCCTGTCCCTGGGCGAACGGGTGATCGGCGTAGCGCGCGGGGTCGAGCCCCGACAGCGACAGCTCCTCGGCGGAGGCGCGGCCGAAGCGCCGGCAGTGGTCGCAGATCTTCCGCACCAGCCGCTGCGCCATCACGCAGTTGAGCGCCGAGATGAAGTTGTAGGGCTCGATCTTCATGTTGAGGAAGCGGCCCAGCACGTCGATCACGTTGTTGGCGTGCACGGTCGTGAACACCAGGTGGCCGGTCAGCGCCGACTGGATCGCGATGTCCGCGGTCTCCGCGTCGCGGATCTCGCCGACCATGATCTTGTCGGGGTCGTGGCGCAGGATGGAGCGCAGGCCGCGGGCGAAGGTCAGCCCCTTCTTCTCGTTGACCGGGATCTGGGTGATGCCCTTCAACTGGTACTCGACCGGGTCCTCGATGGTGATGATCTTGTCCTCTTCGCTCTTGATCTCGGACAGCGCCGCGTAGAGCGTCGTGGTCTTGCCCGAGCCGGTCGGGCCGGTCACCAGCACCATGCCGTACGGCTCGCGGATGAAGCGGCGGAAGCGCGACAGCTCGCGCTCGTCGAACCCCAGCACGTCGAGCCGCAGCGAGGCGAACTGCTCGGACAGGCTCTCCTTGTCGAGGATGCGGATGACGGCGTCCTCGCCGTGGATCGACGGCATGATCGAGACGCGGAAGTCGACCTGGCGGCCGCGCAGCCGCACCCGGAAGCGGCCGTCCTGCGGCACCCTCTTCTCGGCGATGTCCAGCTCCGCCATCACCTTGATGCGGCTGATCACCGTGGCGTGGTGCTCCTTGGCGATCGGCTTCATCGCCGGCTGCAGCACGCCGTCGACCCGGTACTTGATCACGACCTCGGCGTCGCGCGTCTCGACGTGGATGTCGGAGGCGCGGCGGTTGAGCGCGTCGAACAGCGTGGAGTCGACCAGCCGCACGATCGGCGACTCGCCCGCCTGGATGGTGTCGATCGACAGCGTCTCGGCGCCGCCTTCGTCCTCGCGGACGATCTGCAGGCCCTCGGAAGCCTGCTCCAGGACCCGCTGCGTGCCCTGGCTGCGCTTGAGCGCCTCCTGGATCGCCGACGGCGCGCCGACGGCGGGCTGGATCGGCGAGCCCAGCACGAAGGCCAGGTCGTCGATCACCGGCAGGTCGGCCGGGTCCGCCATCACCAGCACCAGCCGCGCGCCGTCGCGCCGGTAGGGCAGGAAGTTGTGGCGGAACATGAGGTCGACCGGGACGTTCTGCAGCAGCTCGGGCTCGGGCGAGAAGGAGCCGACGTCGACGAACTCCAGCTCCAGCCGCCGGGCCAGCTCGCGGGCACGCTGCTCCTCGGACCCGGCCGCCGCCAGCGCGCTGACCGCCGCGTCGACGCCGGACACGCTCAGAGCCTCCCCTGGATCGCCGAGATCGCCTCGAACATCGGCAGGTAGAAGGCCAGCAGCATGGCGGCGACGATCACCGCCATCAGCACCAGCATGATCGGCTCCAGCAGCGCCAGCGCCGCCTGCAGCCGCACCTCGAGCTGCTCGTCGTAGAACTCGGCGACCGAGTTCAGCATGTCGGCCAGCGAGCCGGTGTGCTCGCCGACCTTGATCATCTCCAGCGCGAGGTCGTCGAGCATCCGCGTCTCCTCGAGCGAGGCGGTCAGGCTGCGGCCCTCGCGGATGCGCGGCGTCGCTTCGGCGACCGCGCGCGCCATCGCGCGGTTGCCGACCGACGCGGCGGCCACGTCCAGCGCGTGCAGCAGCGGCAGCCCGCCCTGCAGCAGCGTCGACAGCGTGCGCGCGAGCTGCGCGGTCGCGTACATCCGCAGCATGGTGCCGAAGTACGGCAGCTTCAGCAGCGCGGCGTCGAGGGCGGCGGCCGAGCCCTGGCGCCCGAGCCACAGCCGGAAGCCGACGAAGGCGGCGATCGCCGCGACCGCCAGCCACGGCGCCCCCGCGGTCGCGAGATCGGAGAGCTTCAGCAGCACGCGGGTCGGCAGCGGCAGCTCGGCGGCGAGGCCCTCGTAGAACGACTCGAACTGCGGGATCACCCGCAGCAGCAGCACCGCGATCAGCCCCAGCATCGTGGTCAGCAGCACCAGCGGGTAGATCGAGGCGGCGATCGCCTTGCGGCGCAGCCCGAGGCTCAGCCGCAGGTACTGCGAGAAGCGGCGCAGCACCGTCTCCAGGCTGCCGGAGCGCTCCCCCGCGACCAGGCTGGCCGCGAACATCGGCGGGTACAGCGGCCCTTCGGCGCGGAACGCCTCGGAGAGCGCCACGCCGTTGCGGACGCGGTCCCGCACCTGCTCCAGCGAGCGGCGGAAGGTCGGTTCCTTCTGGCGCTCGAGCATCACCTCGAGCGACTGCAGGAGCGGCAACCCGGCCTTGAGCAGCGCGGCGAGCTCCTGCGAGAAGAGCTGCAGCAGCGCCGGCGCCACCCGCCGCTCGAAGCCGAGGTTGGCCAGCGAGAACGCACGGCGGGCGCTGAACAGGTAGAGGCCCTGGCGCTCCAGCTCCGCGCGCAGGCTGCCCTCGTCGGGAGCCGCGAAGCTGCGCTCGATCACCTCACCGGTCGGCGTCCCGACCCTGCACACCCATTCCATGCGCTGTTCCCGGGCAATCTAGCACCAGGCCGACCTAAATTCCAAAGCGACAGCAACTTAAGAGGTCACGGCAGCCCGGGGTCGGGGGTTCGGCGGACCCCTCGGCGTAGACGCCGCCGGGGCGCCGGCGGTTGGGCCCCGTCAGCGCAGCCGGGCGACCGCCAGCGTCATGTCGTCGTCGGGCAGTGTGCCCGCCGAGAAGCCCTGGACCTCGCCGAGCAGCGAGTAGAGCGCGATGCGGGCGGCGTCGCCGCGGGCCCGGCGCGCGGTCTCCCGCAGCCGGGCCAGGCCGAACAACTCGCCGTTGCGGTCGACGCGGTCGGTGACGCCGTCGCTGTAGAACACGACGAGGTCGTCACGCTGCAGCCGGACCGACGCGGCCCGGTAGGTCGCTTCCTCCAGCAGCCCGAGCACGGTGCCGCCTTCGACCAGGTCGAGCGTCGCCCCGTCCTGCGACCGCACGACGAACGGGTAGTCGTGGCCGGCGTTGACGTAGTCGAGGCGCATCGCAGCGAGATCGAACAGGCCGAAGAAGAGGCTGGAGAACAGGCCCTTGGGCGAGACCTCCCAGAACAGCCGGTTGACGCGGCCGACCAGGTCGTCGATCGGCTCGGGCCCGGCCAGCAACTGGGCCCGAAGGCAGGCCTTGAGGTTGGCGGCCAGCAGTGCGGCCGGCACGCCCTTGCCCATCACGTCGCCGATCGCGAACGCGAAGCGGTCCTCGCCCAGCGCGACGACGTCGTAGAAGTCGCCGCCGATCTCGCGCACGGGGATGTACTCGCGGGCGATCTCGAGCCGCGGGTGCTGCACGGCGGGCGGCAGCAGCCCGCGCTGAACCTGGGCGGCGAGGCGCAACTCGTCCGCCATCCGCCGCGAGATCGTCTCCAGCCGGGCGTAGAGCGTCTCCATCTCGCCCTTCTTGCGGGCCAGCTCGGAGAGCACGCTGCGCAGCCGCAGCGCGGTGCGCACCCGCGCCAGCAGTTCTTCGGGCGGCTCGTCGCAGGCGACGACGTCGTCCGCGGCGTCCTCGAGCGGCGGCTCGAGGCCTCGCCGGCCGACGGCCGAGAACACGACCAGCGCCGGCCGACGCGGATCGCCCGGTGGCGGCAGGGCGGCCAGCAGCGCCGCGCGATCGGCCTCGGCGAGGCCGCGGTCGACGACCAGCAGATCCGGGGGGTCTTCGGCCAGGCGCCCGGCGGCCGTGTCGGCGCCGGCCTCCTCCCAGTCGCACAACTCGCGCAACGGCGCCCCGGCCCCGGCGACGAGCCCCACGCCCAGGCCGCGCGGCCGGCGGGTTGGCGCTGCGTGCGAGGCGGCCTGCACTTCGGCCGCCGTCAGCGCCCGCAGGTGCCCGGAGTCGGCGACGGAGGTCACGGGTCGATGAACTTGTAGCCGAAGCCGTGGATGGTCAGGATGTGCTTCGGCTCCTGGCCGCTGTCGCCGATCTTGGAGCGCAGCTTGGCGATGTGGGTGTCCACCGTGCGGGTCGAGGGGTAGCTCTCGTAGCCCCACACGTCCTCGAGCAGCTTGTCGCGGGAGACCGTCTCGCCCTTGCGCTCGATCAGGTAGCGCAGCAGCTCGAACTCGCGCGGCGACAGGTCGAGCGGCGCCCCGCCGCGGGTCGCCTTGTAGGCCTCGAAGTCCAGCTCGACGTCCGCGAAGCGGTAGCGCTGGAGCCGCTTCTTCGTGCCCTCGGCGCGGCGCAGGATCGCGCGGACCCGGGCCAGCAGCTCACGCACCGAGAAGGGCTTGGTCACGTAGTCGTCGGCGCCCAGCTCGAGCCCGACCACCTTGTCGATCTCCTGGCCGCGCGCGGTCAGCATCAGGATCGGCTTGTCGTAGCCCTCGCCGCGCAGGATCTTGCAGACCTCGAGGCCCGACAGCTTGGGCAGCATGATGTCGAGCACCAGCAGGTCCGGCTTCATCGCCCGCGCCCGCTCGAGCCCGGCGAGGCCGTCCGAGGCGGTCACCACCTCGTAGCCCTCGAACTCGAAGTTGTCCTTCAGGCCGAGCACCATGTCGGGCTCGTCTTCGACGATCAGGATCTTCTGACCCAAGTCTCTCCCCCGTTCAGGGCTTCCCGGCGACCGGCGCCGGCAGCACGAGAGTGAACGTGCTGCCCCGCCCCGAGGCGCTCTCCACCCGCACCTCGCCGCCGTGAGCCTCCATGATATGCCGCACCAGCGACAGCCCCAGGCCGCTGCCCTTGGTCTCGTGGACCAGGCTGTCCTCGGCCCGGTAGAACTTCTCGAAGATGCGCTTCTGCTGGTCGCGGGCGATGCCGATGCCGCGGTCGCTGACCGCCACGTGGACCGCGCCGCCGTCGCGCCGCACCTCCACCCGCACCCACTTCTGGTCGCGGCTGTACTTGATCGCATTGTTGACCAGGTTGATCACCGCCTGCGACAGCGCCTCCTGGTCCGCGTCGACGTCCGGCAGGTCGCCCGCGATCGCCGTCTCCAGCACGAAGCCCTGCTGCTCGATCTGGAAGCGGTACGCCTCGATCACGTCCTCGACGACCCTCGCCACGCTGGTCGGCTGGAAGGAGTACTCCTTGCGCCCGGCCTCGATCCGCGAGAAGTCCAGGATGTTGTTGATGAGCTGGGTCAGCCGCTGGCTCTCCTTGGAGATCACCCGGTAGTACTCGTGGGCGCGCTCCGGGCTGGCCACCCGCCCCATCTCCAGCGTCTCCGAGTAGAGGCGGATCAGCGCCAGCGGGGTCTTCAGCTCGTGGCTGACGTTGGCGACGAAGTCGCTCTTGAGGCGGGACAGGTGCATCTCGCGGCGCACGTTCGCGTAGACGAGGTAGAGGCCGGCGCCGAGCATCAGGTCGATGAAGCCGATCAGCGCGGTGGTGCCGAGCTTCCAGCGCCGCACGTCGTCGGCGATCGAGCGCTCCCGGTAGCGCAGGTGGAGCTTGAGGCCGCGGAAGGAGGGCGTCGTCATCAACCGCGTCACCTCGAAGCGGTCGTCGGGCGTGGGCCGGTTCTCGTAGACGACCTCGGCCCCCTCGGTGACGCGCACGACGATCGACTGGTCGGGGTTCGCGAACTCGTTCTCGAAGTACTGCCGGAGCAGCTCGCCGTGGACCCACGAGCACTCGAAGCGGAAGCGCAACTCGCCGGTGCTGCCGGCGCCGATCGGCATCTCCACCGAGTCGAGGTCGTCGCCCTCGGGAAAGCGGCCCAGCGCCTCGCGCAGGCCGGCGAAGTCGTCGGAGCTGGTCGAGGCCATGGCGCCGCCGCCGAGCGGCGAGCTGACCACGAGGTGGAGGCTCTCGAAGCGGCCGGACTCGAAGCCGCGCTCGCGCAGCGCCTCGTGGATCGCCTCCGGGCGCCCCTCGAGCAGCAGGTCGGTCGGCACCGCCCGCGCCGCCTCCAGCGCCCGCGCGCGGACCACCTCCTCCAGCTCCTCCTCGACGTAGGCGAGCACCTTCTCCGCGCGCTTGGTGAGGGCGACCGTCGTCGCCTCGGCGTGAGCAGGGATCAGGTAGAAGAGGACCAGCGACAGCGCCAGCGACGGCAGGAGCACCGCGCCGACGAAGATCGACACAAGGCGGCCGCGCGGGTCGGTCGGCGCGGCCAGCCGCGCCCGGATCTCCGTCATTCGCGAGGAATGTACCAAAGCGACGCGCCCGGAGTTCCCGCGAAGGTGGCACGGCGCCGAAAAAGCTTGTGAAGACCGGCTAGCGATAGCGTGCGACGAGCGCTTCGGCGAGATTGGCGAGCGCCCGGGCCGCGGCCAGCGCGAGCAGCGCGCCGGCCGTCCAGGCCCCGGCGCGGCCGCGCTGCGCGAGCGCCACGGCGCCGCGCCCGGCCAGCAGCGCGAGCACGCCGGTGAGCGCGTAGAGGTAGCGCGGCTCGAGCGGCGACAGCGCGGCCACCAGCGCCAGCGCCGCCGTGGCCAGCAGGGCCGCACGCACCACGCCTCCCGCCCGCTCCTCGCGCGGCGGCAGCGCGGCGAAACCCGCCAGCGCCAGCAGCGGCAGCCCGAGCTGCGACAGCGCGGCCTGGACCTGGCCCGCCAGGCCGGCGACGAGGCCCGCGCCGCGCCCGCCGCCCTCCCCCAGCCGCCCGAGCTGCTCCGCGATCAGAGGCACGAAGCTCCCGTAGTAGGCGGCACTCACCAGCAGGCCCGCGGCCAGGGCCGCCAGCCGCACGGCGCCGGCGCGGCGGCCTTCCAGGGCGAGCAGCGCCAGCCCCAGCGGCCACAGCACCAGCGCGCCAGAGAGGTGGCCGAGGCCGGCTCCCACCGCCAGCAGGGCCCCGAGCGGCCACCCGCCGGGCGTGGGCGCGATCCACCACGCGAGCAGGCCGAGGGTCGCCGCCTGTGCGAAGACGTTGGCCAGGTTGCCGTAGGAAAACACGTCGAACGCGATCGGCGTCGCGGCCAGCGCGAGCCCCGCGGCCGCCGCGGCCCGGGCGCCGAGCGGCGCCAGAGCCAGAACCCAGGCCAGCGCCGCGGCCGAGAAGGAAAGCGCGGCTCCCCAGCGGACCGCGTCGACCGGGTCCAGGCCGAGCCGCGCGAGCGGGGCGAGCACCGCGAAGAAGGCGACGCCGTAGGGAAAGCGGAACGGCGGCTCGTGCTGCGTCACGCTGACCGGGAACAGGTCGCCTCCCGCGACCTGCTTCAGCTTGTTGGCCTGGAACACGGCGTCGCTGACCACCATCGCGGGCGAGGTGGCGGCCAGCCCGAAGACCGCCAGGCACGCGAACAGCGCCGCGGCCAGCAGCGCGGCCTCGGGACCCGGCCCGCCTCCCCGCCGCCGCCCCAGCTCGCCCGCCAGCAGGCCGCAACCGGCCACCGCGCCCGCGAGGCCCGGCGCCGCCCCGGACCAGGCGAGCCCGACCGGCCACAGCAGCAGCGCGGTGACACCCACGCCGGCGCACGCGCCGACGCCGACGGCGAGCGGACCGCCGCGGGCGCGACCGGCCCCCGCGGCCGCACCCAGCCCGGCCAGGGCGAGCAGCGCGACCAGGCCGGGCGCGGGCCATGCCCCCTGCCGCGGCCAGGCCAGCGCCACCCGCTCCAGTTGCGCGCCGAGCGTGCGTCCGTCGCCCGCGACGAAGGCTTCGACCGAGACCCGGATCTCCCGCCGGCGCTCCCCGGGCGGGAGAGTGAAGCGCGCCGTGGACTCTCCGGGAGCCAGCCGCGCGACGATCCTCCCCGACTCGCTGACGAGCGCTGCCCCCCTCCGGCCCGGCAGCACCACCTCGACGTCGGCCGGCAGCGCGGGCAGGCGCTCGAAGGCGACCCCGAACTCGGCCCGCGTCCAGCGCAGCGGCGGCCGACCGGGCGGCAGTTCGCGAGGGTAGAGGCCCGCCGCGAACGCGTCTTCACCTCCGCGGGCCGCCGCGGCGACCGGCAGCGGCCCCAGCCGCACGAGCGCGGTGCCGCCCGCGAAGGCGGCCGCGGCTGCGACCAGAACGGCGACGATCGGGGCCCTGGGCACGGCGGGTAAGATACCCGCGAACCCTCGTGAGGTCTGCGCCATGAGAGCGGTCGCCGTCGTGCCCGGAAACAAGGACAGCCTGCACGTGCGCGGAGACGTGCCGGAACCCGCCCCGGGCGCGGGCGAAGCCGTGGTCCGCGTGCTCGAGGCCGGGGTCTGCGGCACCGACGTGGAGATCCACCAGGGTCTCTACGGGACCGCCCCGGGAGGCAGCCCGTACCTGGTGCTGGGCCACGAGAACCTCGGCGTCGTCGACAGCGCGCCCGCTGGCGCGGCGGTCTCGGTGGGCGACCTGGTGGTGGCCACCGTGCGCCGGCCCTGCGACGAGCCGTGCCGCCCCTGCGCCGCCGATCAGAACGACATGTGCCTGACCGGCCGCTTCAGGGAGCGCGGCATCGGCGGCCTGCACGGCTTCATGTCCGAGCGCTACAGCGAGGACCCGCGCTACCTGGTGCGCGTGCCCTACTCGCTGCGCGACGTGGCGGTGCTGCTGGAGCCGATGACGATCGTGCAGAAGGGCATCGAGCAGGCGCTGCGGATCCAGGAGCGGATGGCGTGGGATCCGCGCAAGGCAGTCGTGGTGGGGGCCGGCCCGGTCGGCATCCTGGCCGCCGCCGCGCTGCGCCTGCGCGGCTACGAGGTGACGGTGGCGGCGCTCGAGCCCGAGGGCACCTTCAAGGACCGCCTGCTCGACGAGGCCGGCATCGACTACGTCAGCACCGGCCGCACGCCGCTGTCGGACCTGAAGGCGAAGCTGGGCCGCATCGACCTGGTGTTCGAGGCCACCGGCTCCGCCCACGTCGTGCTGCCCGCGATGCAACTGCTGGGGCCGGCGGGGGTGTGCATCCTCTCGTCGGTCACCGGCGGCAGCAGGAACCTCGAGGTCGACGTCGCCACCTGGAACCGCGAGATGGTGCTCGGCAACCGGCTGGTGTTCGGGACCGTGAATGCCGCCCGCCGCCACTTCGAGTCCGGCGTCGCCGACATGGCAGCGGCCGAAGAGCGGCTGCCCGGCTGGCTCGGCAGGCTGATCACGCGGCGCCTGCCCTACACGGAGGCGCCGCGCGCCCTGGAGCGCTCGCCCGAGGACGTGAAGACCGTGCTCGAGTTCGCGTGAAGACGGCCGCGCGCAGCGACGAGCAGGCGATCGCCACCAACCGCAAGGCGCTCCACGATTACGAGATCCTGGAGCGCTTCGAGGCGGGGCTGGTGCTGCGCGGCACCGAGGTCAAGTCGATCCGCGAGGGCGGCTTCAACTTCCGCGACGGCTGGGTGGAGCCGCGCAACGGCGAGATGTTCCTCGCCGGCGTACGGATCGGACCCTACTCCCACGGCAACCTGATGAACCACGCCGAGGACCGCGCGCGCAAGCTGCTGCTGCACCGCAACCAGATCGACAAGCTGGCCGGGCGGGTGGCCGAGAAGGGTTGCACGCTCGTGCCGCTGCGGGCGTACTTCAAGGGCGGCAAGGTCAAGGTCGAGGTCGGGCTCGCGCGCGGCAAGAAGAGCCACGACAAGCGGGCCGCGCTCAGGCAGAAGGACCTCGACCGCGAGACGCGCCAGGCGATGAACCGCCGGCGCTGAGGCCGCAGGGGGTTCTTCTAGTCCCCCTTCATGTGATCCATGCGGAAGGAGATCAGCGTCTCCCCCACCTTGATCACGTCGCCGGCCGCGAGCCGCTGACGGCTCACCCGCCGGTCGTTCACGAACGTGCCGTTCGTGCTCTGCAGGTCGATCACCTCGAAGCCGGCGTCGGGCAGCGGGCGGATGCGGCAGTGCTGGCTCGACACCGTGCGGTCGCCGAGCGCCGCGTCGTTGCCCTCGGCGCGGCCGAGGCTGGTGGCGGCGTCGAGGCTGACCTCGAACAGGCGGCCCTTGTCCGGGCCCTTCGTCACGTGGAGCAGCGGCTTCATCGTGATGACCATCGTGCGGTCGGTCGGCTCGGGCAGGTCCTCCATCCGCATCACGAGCGTGCCCGGTTCGTCCGCCACCTCTGCCGCCACCGCGGGTGCCGCCACCGCCGGAGCCGCGGCAGCACCACGGCCGAGCTGCGGCCACAGCACCAGCAGTGCCACGCCGAGGCCGGCCAGCACGCCGAGCACGGGCCCCAGCCAGCTCCACGTCGTGGCGCCGGGAGCGGCCGCTCCGGCAGCCGCCGGCTGTGGCGCGGCGGGAACCGCGGCCAGCCCCGCGGGGGCCACGGCCTCCGCCCGCACCGGCACCGGCTGGACCGCCGGCAGGCCGTCCAGCACCTGCTGCGCCACCTGCGGCCCGTCGGCGTCGGTGCCGAGGTAGCGCCCGCCGGTCAGCTTGGAGATGCGGCGCAGCACGCGGTCCTGGACCTTGCCGACGCCGATCGAAAACACCGGCACGTGGCCGTCGCGGGCCAGCGCCGCGCCGTCCTCGAGCCGCAGCGCGCTGTTCTCGTCCTTGCCGTCGGTGACCAGCACGATGCCGCGGCGGCGGCCAGGCACCTCGGAGACGTAGCGGGTCGCGTCGTAGAGCGCGTCGTGCAGGGCGGTGAAGCGGCCCGCCCTCCCCTGCGCCTCGATCGCCGCCATCACCTTCGCCCGGTCGGCGCTGCGCGGCAGCACCAGCCGCGACTCGTCGTCGAAGTTGAAGACCGCGATTTCGCTGCCCGCGGGCAGCGCGGCGAGCAGCCCGGCGGCGATCTCCTGCCGGCGGGCCACGTCGGCCGCGGACAGCGAGCCCGACGTGTCCAGCACCAGAGCGATCAGCGGCGTTTCGGCGGCGGGAGCCGCGAACGCCGGCCCGAGGACGACGAGCGTGGACAGGATCCGGCCCAGTGCGCGCTTCACACCGGGAATGCTACTCCTCTCGCGGCGGCCGGGGTGCGGCTCACCCCCGCCGCTGGTGGATCAGGTCGTCGAGCCGGCGGCTGCCCGCCGCCAGCAGTTCCTTCACGGACCCGGCGTCCACGTTGGCCACGATGATCTGGCCGACCTCGTCGTGGATCTCCGCGTACAGGCCGTGGTCCTTCATCTTCTGCGCCTGGTAGTGGTTGTCCTCGGTCGGCGTCACGTAGTGGACCGAGGCGGCCTTGTAGCGGTGGATCAGGAACAGGTGGACGAGGCTCATCAGCCGCTTCTTGCGCAGCGCCTCGTCGAACGTGTTCTGGTCGCGCACCGACAGGATCACGCGGCCCTTGCGGTCGACGATCACCGCGAAGATGACCTGCGCGACCTTCTCCTGCTTCGGGTTGAAGAGCGCGAGCTCGAGCAGCTCCGAGCCGGCGGTGTGCGGCCGCAGCGTCACCTTGAGACCCGGGAGCTGGTGGTGCTTCGCCCAGGTCGCGAGCCACTCCTCGAGCAGCTTCGTGGGCACCTCGGTCTGCACCAGGTGCTGGTGCTGGGTGGAGCCCTTGCCCATCGCCTTGGTCGCCGCGGTGCCGCCCGAGACGGCCATCAGGCCGGCGTCCGCGCGCGGGCCGCCGACCAGCGTCTGCGGCGTCTTGTAGGGCGATTCCACGAGCCGGAACTTCCGCTGCAGGCGGGCCAGCGCCAGCATCCCGTCCTGGCGCAGCGAGCTCGCGAACTCCTCGCCCGCCAGGCCGTCGATCTGGTGGCCGCCGTAGGTGATGAAGTTGAAGACGAAGCCCATCCGGCCGAGCTCGACCGGGAAGTTGCGCATCTGCTCGTCGTTCATGCCGGTCGTATCCCAGTTGAACGACGGCGACAGGTTGTAGGCGAGCATCTTGTCCGGGAACTCCGCGTGGATCGCGTCCGCGAAGCGCCTGGCGTCGTGCAGGTCCGCCGTCTTCGTCTCCATCCACAGCAGGTCCGCGAACGGCGCCGCCGCCAGCGACTTGGCGATCGCGTAGTCGATCCCGCCCTGGACCTGGTAGTAGCCCTCGGGCGTCTTGCAGACCTCCGGGTCCCAGATGATCGTGATGCCCATCGAGCGCGCCTTCGCGCGCGCCGCGTGGAACGACGAGCGGTTGGCGAAGGCCAGCCACTCGGCGGGCGTCATCTCGAAGCGCTCGCCTTCGGCCGCGCGGAACTCGATCACGTCGGCGACCGCCTGCGGGTAGGTCTTGAGCCCCGCCTCGGCCTGCCACGCCTCGAGGTAGCGGTTCTCCAGGCCGTCGAGCAGCACGTCCACCGCCACGCCCTTGCGGAACGCCTCGACGGCCTCGTCCAGCGCGCGCGTGACGCCCGCCTTGCCGAGCCAGGCGTCGGCCTCCTCGAGTTCCGCTTCCGAGAGCCGGAACAGCAGGTGCCCGTAGACGCCCTCGACGCCGCGCGACGCGAGCTTGCGCAGCAGCGCCACGTAACCGACCTTGTAGGTCGGCAGGTCGACGCTGGTGGCGCCGAGGATGAACGGGTGGTCGCGCTCGTCGCCGCGGCCGTCGAGGAAGGTGGCCGACTCGGCGTCGGTGCGGGCGACCACGATCCCCGGCACCTTCATCACGTCGAGCTGGAAGCGGGCCGCGGACAGGCGCTTGATCTGCTCGTCTTCGGCGACCAGCACCTTGCCGCCCTGGTGGCCGCACTTCTTGACGCCGGGCTTCTGGTCCTCGATGTGGTAGCCGGGCACGCCGACCTCGACGAAGCGCCGGACCAGGTTGCGCACGTGGGCGTCGCCGCCGTGGCCGGTGTCGGCGTCCGCGATGATGAACGGCCGGAAGTCGACCTCGGGCGTCGCCGCCCGCTGCGCCTCGCTCATCCGCAGCCGGGCGAAGCGCTGGTTCTTGTCGGCCGCCAGCAGCGCGCGCACGATCGGCGCCGCCTCGTCCGGCACCTGGCTGAGCGGGTAGCTGGCGAGGTCCGGCCCCGGGTCCTCGCTGGACGAGCCCTTGGCCGACGTGGCCCAGCCGCCGAGGTAGATCGCCTCGATCCCCATCCGCTTCATCGCCACGGCCTGGCCGGGCGAGTAGGGCCCGAAGGTCGTGACCGCCTTGCGCTGCGCGAACAGCTCGCGCAGTCGGTCGTGGAAGGCGGCCGCGGCGATGCGGGCCACGGTGTAGTCCGCCTGGATGGTGCCGCGCTGCTCCACCACCTGGCGGGCGGAATAGAGCCGGACGATGCCCGCGAAGCGCGGGCCGTTCATCCACTGGGCGGTCTCGGCGATCTCGGTCTCGAGCGGGGTCATGGGGCCTCCCTACGGGGCGACGAAGTCGAGGTTGGCGTCGACGCGGCGGCCGTCGTGCGCGAGCGTTTCGAGGTAAAGGTGGATCCGGCGGCGGGCCACGGCGAGGTCGTGGTTCTCGAGGTTCAGGTTCAGCAGGTCGACGAACCACGGCGCCTTCAGCGGCGAGCGCACGAGCGCGTCGACGATCTCGCGGGCGACCGGCAGCGTCGTGGTCTTCGAGTCGTCGAACACGTCGCGGTCGGAGGCCGCCAGCAGCTTCCGGTACTCCTCGTCGAGCAGGCGCTCGAACAGTTCGGCGGAGAAGCGATCGCCGGCGCGCACGCCGGTCGCCTCGTCGTCCGCGTTCAGCGCCGCGGACTTGTGCAGCCACTCCCAGAGGATGCTGACCCGGATCTCGCCGGTCGCCATGTCCTCCATCAGGTAGAGCACGTCGTCGTCGCCGAAGAAGTCGGCGGGCTTCAGCGCGGCGGCCTGCAGGCCCTGGCCGAAGGCGTTGCCGTACTGCAGCGCGACGCTGATCAGGTCGCGCGCGCCGCGGACCGTGCGCGGGGCGGGCTCCAGCAGCCGCAGGCCGCGGGCGTCGTCGCCGGTGTAGGTCAGCGCCGGGAACGCGCGGCCCATCTGGTTCGCCTGCCCGACCACCTCCCACACGGGCCGCACGATGTGGACCATCTTCCAGTGCGCGACCCACTTGCCGCTGGCGCCTTCGCGCTGCTCGCGCTCGGCGCCGGCCCGCGCCCGCGCCATGCCGGTCTCGACGCCGCGCTCCGAGCCGACCGGGATGTTGGTCTCCATCCCGCCCTGCCACAGCGCGAAGCGGCCGTTGCGATCGGGCGTGTTGACGGCCCGGCGCACGCGGTCCTCGTAGTTGCGCATGTAGCCGTAGGTCATGCCGATCGCGTCGATGTTGGGGTTGACGAACTCCGGGTCCCAGCCGAGCGCGTCGGCGACGCTGTTGATGTAGTCCCAGCGCCCGGTGTTGAAGCCGACGAAGTGGGGCGAGAGCGCGGCCCGGATCTCCATCAACTGGAAGCAGGCCTCGAGCTGCTCGACCAGCACGTAGACCTTGACCGTGCCGGCGGCTAGCCCCAGGTGGTCCTCGATCGCCAGCAGCAGCCGGTTCCAGAACGCGGCCTCCTCGGCAGTCTGGATCTTGGGCAGGTACAGCACCACCGAGCGCCCGCGCGCGCGCAGCGCCGCGTGGTTGCGCGACACGAACAGCGCGAGGTCGGCGATCGAGGCCGAGAACGGGGTGCCGTCGGCGTGGCGCAGGTGGCGGTCGGCGAGGTGCAGGCCGCGGACCCGGTAGATCAGCGTCGTGAAGTCGAGCTGGGCGCGCCAGTCGGCGACGATCTCGCGGCGGAAGAAGCCGCGGGCCCAGGCGTTCATCTCCCCCGCCACCCGCTCGGCGACATTCAGGAACAGCGGGTCGCGCGCGATCGCGAGCGTCAGGTTGCGCTGGTTGTCGAGCGACATCGCGCCCGTCTGCCCGAGCGCGTCTTCGCCGTCGAACATCCAGCCGTCGGCGCCGGAGAGCAGCGCGTACGCGACGCTGCGCAGGCCCTGCTCGGTGGTGGCGCCCGGGCGCGCGGCCGGGCCGGTGCCCTGGATCCACTGCCGCTGCAGGTCCGGCGGGATCTCGGCCCCGTCGAAGCGGCCCGCCCGCGCGTCCTCGACCGACAGCGCG
Organism: Vicinamibacteria bacterium; assembly: GCA_025994075.1. Classification (GTDB taxonomy): domain Bacteria; phylum Acidobacteriota; class Vicinamibacteria; order Fen-336; family Fen-336; genus WYBL01. Next base: position 7,998 of record JAMQGV010000011.1, on the reverse strand, counting down.
GTGCCGGCGATCCGGGCCCCCGGGTCGAGGAACTCGATCGGCCGCCGTTCGCGCCAGCGCAGCGCGCGGCGCTCCATCCGGCGCTGCATCAGGTCGCGGCGCTGGGCGTCGAGCGGCGCCAGGGCCCGCAGCGCGTCGAACGCCGCGGCCGTGAGCACGTCCGCGTGCGACTGCTCGAGCCCACGACGCACCTGGAGTCGCGCGGTGTGGCCTGTCTCCACGGGCCCCTCCGTTATCTGAATGAACGACCATTCATTTTAGACCCGGAACGGTGGCCGCGTGTCAAGACCCCGGTCAGGCGCCCTCCGCGCTCGGGAACACCTTTCCCCGGTCGCGGCCGGATGCTACAAGAGCCGCTCCATGACCCCCGAGCGCTTCGCGGCCAACGTCCCGCGCCTGTACGCCGTGCGCCTGCTGTTCTGGATGCACTTCTTCGGCGCGGTGCTCGTGCCCTTCTACCAGGAGTGGGGCGGGCTCTCGCTGGCCGCGGTGTTCGCACTCAACGGCTGGTTCTTCCTCTGCAACTTCCTGTTCGAGGTGCCGACCGGGACCGTGGCCGACTTCCTCGGGCGCCGGCGGTCGCTGGCGCTCGGCAGCGCCGTCGGCGTCGGCGCAGCGCTGCTCTACGTCAGCACCCGCTCCTTCCCCGTCTTCATGCTCGCCGAGGCGCTGTTCGCTGTGGCCTACACCCTGCACTCCGGCGCCGACGAGGCGCTGGCCTGGGACAGCCTGAAGGCCGCCGGCAGGCTCGACGGCGCGAAGGCCGTGATCGCGCGGATGGAGGCCTTCAAGCTGCTCGGGATCGTGGTCGCGACGCTGTCCGGGGCGTACATCGCCGACCGCTTCGGGTTGCCCGCCGTGATGTACGCCTACGCGATCCCGGCCGCGCTGGCGTTCTGCGTCTCGCTCACCCTCGTCGAGGCGCCGACCGGGGCGGACCGGCCTCACCCCGACTGGCGAGCCTACCGGGCGCTGCTGCGCGAGGGCGGCCGCTACCTGCGCGACCACGCCGTGGTGCGGCTGCTGGCCGTCGAAGCCGCGCTCACGAACGCCTTCGCCTGGGGGCTGATCTGGACCTTCCAGCCGCTGCTGCTGCGCTCCGGCGTCGAGCTGCGCCACCTCGGCTACGTGCACGCGGCGGCCTGCCTCGGCCAGATCGCGTTCCTCACCGCGGCGCCGCGCCTCGAGGGGTTCCTCGGCTCCAAGCGGCGGCTGCTGTCCGGGGCCACGGTCCTCTCCGGCGCGGCGTTCGTCGCGCTGTCGCTGGCGGCCGACTGGCGCCTCGTCGCGCCGCTGGTCGTGCTCGCGTTCGCCTTCAGCCTGCCGCGGGTCGCCCTCTTCGCCGCCCACATCAACGCCCACCTGCCCTCCGACAAGCGGGCCACGGTGCTGTCCTTCACCTCGATGCTGCGCACGCTCGCGATCGCGGTCGTCAACCCGCTGCTGGGGCTGGTCGCGCAGTGGTCGCTGGGCGGCGTGATGGCGCTGATCGGCCTGCTCTTGTGGGCGAGCGCGGCGCTGTCGCGCGTCGAGGAGTCGCACCTCGACGCGCGCGGATGACTCCCTAGGCGGGCCGGCGCAGCCGGCGCCTGAGCGCCTCGGGCTGGGCCACCACCTCGACGACCTCGAGGCGACGCACGCCGGCCGGCACCGGCCACTCGATGCGGTCGCCCTCGCGGTAGCCGAGCACCGCCGCCCCCATCGGGGCCTGGATCGAGACCCGCGTCTCGCCGGGCGGCGTGTTGAGCGCCGACCACGCCAGCGTGAACTCCGACTGCGCGCCGCTGTCGAGGTCGCGGACCCGGACCCGCGAACCCATGGTCACCACGTCGGGCGGGACCTCGTCGACGGGCACCACCCGGGCCCGCTCGAGCTCCTCCTCGAGGCGGGCCAGCGCCTCCGACTCGCGGCCCGCGCCCGCCACGCCCGCGAGCAGGCGGTCGAGCGCCTTCAGGTCGCGGTCGGTCACGGTGATCGGTGCTCGCTCCATGGTCTCCTCCGAAAGGGGAGGGCGGCCCGCCGACACGGACGCGCTGCCCGCGCCGACGGGCCGCCCGGGGGTGGCCTCGCCTCGAATGACGAGTCCAATCTAGGGTTCGACAACCATTCGATCCAGTAGAAAATAGGAGGGCAATTCTTCGTTTCGACCTCACTTTCCGGAGGCGCCATGGAGTGGCTGAACTACCACCACCTGCTGTACTTCTGGACCGTCGTGCGCACGGGCTCGATCGCGGCCGCCTGCGCGGAGCTGCGGCTGGCGCCGCCGACGGTGAGCGCCCAGATCAAGCGCCTGGAGGAGTCGCTCGGCGAGGAGCTGCTCGCGAAGAGCGGGCGCGGCGTCGTGCCCACCGAGGTGGGACGCCTGGTCTTCCGCTACGCGGAGGACATCTTCAGCACCGGCCGCGAGCTGCTCGACGCGGTGCGCCAGCGCCCGGGCGACCGCCCGCTGCGGGTGGCGATCGGCGTCGACGACGTGCTGCCGAAGGAGATCGTCCACGCCCTGGTGCAGCCGGTGCTGGCGCTCGAGCAGCCGGTGCGGCTGCTGTTCCGCGAGGCGCCTCTGCAGCGGCTGCTGGCCGAGCTCGAGCTGCTCGAGCTGGACGTCGTGCTCTCGGACGCCCCGGTCACGCCCACGCCGGAGGGGCGCCTCTTCAACCACCCGCTCGGGGAGTGCGGCGTCGTGTGGATGGCGGTGCCCGAGCTGGCGGCGCGCCACCGGCGCAGCTTCCCCCGCAGCCTGGAGTCGGCGCCCGTGCTGCTGCCCACCCGCGACACCGCGTTGCGCCGCGGTCTCGACCTGTGGCTGCTGGCCCGCGACGTGCGGGCCCGGGTCCACGCGGAGTTCGAGGACTTCGCGCTGATGATCACGTTCGGCGAGCGCGGCCTCGGGCTGTTCCCGGCGCCGGCGGTGCTGGAGGGCGAGCTGCGCGCCCGCCACGGGCTGCGGCGGGTCGGCATCGCGACCGGCGTGCGCAGCCAGTTCTTCGCGATCTCGGCCGAGCGGCGGCTGGAGAACCCCGCGGTGCTCGCGCTGTCGCGGGCGGCGACCCGGCTGCTGGCCTCGCCCGCGCGGCGCCCGGCCCGCGGTGGCTCGCGCTAGACTGCATCCACCGGATTCGGAGGTGCAGCCTTGCGACAGCGCTACGAACGCCTGACCACTCCCCTCGTCCGCGACGGCGCGGCGCTGCGGGAGGCGACCTGGGACGAAGCCCTCGAACGGGCGGCGGCGGGCCTGCGCGCGGCGCGGGAGAAGGGGCCGCAGGCCTTCGGCGTGTTCTCGTGCTCGAAGGCGACCAACGAGGTCAACTTCCTGGCGTCGCGCTTCGCGCGGGAGGTGATGGGCACCAACAACATCGACTCCTGCAACCGGACTTGACACGCCCCTAGCGTCGTCGGTCTGGCGACGGTATTCGGGGCGGGTGGCGGGACGAGCACGTACGAGGAGGTCGAGCAGGCCGACCTGATCGTGCTGTGGGGAAGCAATGCCCGCGAGACGCACCCCATCTTCTTCCACCACGTCCTGCAGGGCATCCGCAACGGCGCGCGCCTGTACGCCGTCGACCCGCGGCGCACCTCCTCCGCGGCGTGGGCGGACGTGTGGCTGGGCCTCGACGTCGGCACCGACATCGCGCTCTCCAACACGCTGGCCCGGGAGATCCTCCACGCCGGCCTGGTCGACCGCGAGTTCGTGCGCCGCGGCACCAGCGGCTTCGAGGAGTACGCCCGCAGCGTCGAGCCGTGGACGCTCGAGCGCGGCGAGCTGGTGACCGGGGTGCCGCGGGAGGCGATCCGCGAGTTCGCCCGCGCGCTGGGCACCACCGACCGCGTGCAGATCTGCTGGACGCTGGGCATCACCGAGCACCACAACGCGGTCGACAACGTGCTGGCGCTGATCAACCTCGGGCTGCTGACCGGCCACGTTGGCCGCTACGGCTGCGGCCTCAACCCGCTGCGCGGCCAGAACAACGTGCAGGGCGGCGGCGACATGGGCGCGATCCCGAACAAGCTGGCCGGCTTCCAGGACCTGGCCGACGAGGCGGCGCGCGGCCGCTTCGAGCAGCGCTGGAACTGCACGATCGCGCCGGAGCGCGGCTACTTCCTGACCGAGATGTTCGAGGCGATGGAGCACGGCAGCTTCCACGCCGCCTACGTGATCGGCGAGAACCCGGCGGCCTCCGAGGCCGACGCGCTGCGCGCGCGCCGCCTGCTCGAGGGCCTCGACTTCCTGCTGGTGCAGGACATCTACCGCACGCAGACCGCGGAGCTCGCCGACGTCGTGCTGCCCGCCGCCGCCGCCTGGTGCGAGTCCGAGGGCACCGTCACCAACTCCGAGCGCCGCGTGCAGCGCGTGCGGCAGGCGCTGCCGCCGCCGGCCGGCGCCCGCGACGACATGTGGATCGTGCAGGAGCTCGCGCGCCGCCTCGGCCACGCCTGGAGCTTCGGCGAGACGCCGCGCGAGCTGGCGGAGAACGCGTGGAACGAGCTGCGCGCGCTGTCGCCGATGCACGCCGGCATGTCGTACGCGCGGCTGGAGGCCGCGGGCGGCCTGCGCTGGCCTTGCCTCGACGAGAGCGACCCCGGAGCCACGTTCCTCCACGGGCGCCTCTGGGAGCGCGACCCGGAGAAGCGCGGCCGTCCGGCTCCGTTCTCCGTGCTTCAGCACGAGCCGCCCGTCGACGCGCTCGACGCCGACTTCCCCATCCGCCTGACCACCGGCCGCCGCCTGTCCGACTACAACACCGGCGTGCAGAGCGGCGGCTTCTCCTCGCCGCTGCGGGTCGGCGAGTGCATCGAGCTCTCGCCCGAAGACGCGCGCGAGCTCGGCCTGCGCGAGGGCGATCCGGCCCGCGTCAGCAGCCGCCGCGGCGCGGTCGAAGCGCCGGTGCGGATCGACCCCGGGCTGCGGCCCGGGCTCGCCTTCATGACCTTCCACTTCCCCGACGAGGTCGACGTGAACCGCCTCACCATCGACGCCTGGGACCCGAAGTCCGGCACGGCCGAGTTCAAGGCGACGGCCGTGCGCGTCGAGAAGCTGGTTCGCGCGGACGTCGTCGGCACCGCGGAGGCGCGGGCCTGAGATGGACCTCCACTTCACGAAGGACGAGCCCACCGCCGACGAGCGCGACGCCGTCGACGCCGTGCTCGGCGCCCCCGAGTCGGGCTGGCGCGGCGGCGCCCGCGACGCCGGCGCCGACACCCGCCAGGTCGACGGCGGCCGCGCCCTGCGCGAGCGCCGCCACCTGCTGCTGCCCGCCCTCCACGCGCTGCAGGGCCGCCGCGGCTGGATCAGCCCCGGCGGCCTGAACTACGTCTGCACCCGGCTCGGCGTGCCGCCGGCCGAGGCCCACGGCGTCGCCTCCTTCTACGCGATGTTCGCGACGAAGGAGCGCCCGGCGACGGTGGTCCACGTCTGCGACGACGTCGCCTGCTCTCCGCGCGGCGCCGAGGAGCTGTGCCGCGAGCTGGAGCGGCGCTGCGGTCCGCCCGGCAGCACGCAGGGCGGCCACGGGACCTGGCAGCGCAGCCCCTGCCTGGGCCTGTGCGAGCGCGGTCCCGCCGCGTTCGTCCAGCAGGCGGGCCGCGGCCGCGAAGATGCCTCGCTGGCCCCCGCCAGCGCCGACGCGCTCGAAGCCGTGCTGCGCGGCCGCGACGTGCCGGCTCGACCGGGCGAGGGCTCCGTGCCGCAGAAGGGCGACCCCGAGCTGCGGCTGCTGGCGCGGGTCGACGTCGCCGATCCCGGCTCGCTGGACGACTACCGCGCCCACGGCGGCTACCGTGCGCTGCGGCGCGCGCTCCACGTCGGGGCGGCCGAGGTGCTGCGCGAGCTGCACGACTCGCGCCTCGCGGGCCGCGGCGGCGCCGCCTTCCCGGCCGGCGTCAAGTGGAAGGCGGTCGCCGAGGCGCCCGCTCGCCCCCACTACCTGATCTGCAACGCCGACGAGTCCGAGCCCGGGACGTTCAAGGACCGCGTGCTCATGGAGCAGGACCCGTTCGCGGTGGTCGAGGCGATGACGATCGCGGGTTTCGCGGTCGGCGCCGAGCGCGGCTTCCTCTACGTGCGCGGCGAGTACCCCGAGGCCACCCGCCGGCTGGCTCACGCGATCGCCGAGGCGCGCCAGCGCGGCTTCCTGGGTCCGGACATCCTCGAGCGCGACTTCTCGTTCGAGATCGAGATCCGGCGCGGCGCCGGCGCCTACATCTGCGGCGAAGAGACCGCGCTGATGGAGTCGATCGAAGGCCGCCGCGGCGAGCCGCGCAACAAGCCGCCGTTCCCCGTCCACGTCGGCCTGTTCGGCAAGCCGACCGCGATCAACAACGTCGAGACGCTGGTCAACGTGCTGGAGGTGATCGCCCACGGCGGCGAGGCCTACGCGGGCCGCGGCACGCCGGCCTCGACCGGGACCAAGCTGTTCTGCCTGTCCGGCTGCGTCGAGAGGCCCGGCGTTTACGAGGTCCACTTCGGCGCCACTCTCGGCGAGCTGATCGCGCTGGGCGGCGGCGTGCGCGGCGGGCGGCCGCTGCAGGCGGTGCTGCTCGGCGGGGCGGCCGGCGCGTTCGTCGGCGCCGCGGACCTCGACATGCCGCTCACCCTCGAGGGGGCGCGCGAGCGCGGCGCCACCCTCGGCTCGGGCGTGGTGCTGGTGTTCGACGACACGGTCGACCTGAAGCCGCTGCTCGCCCGCATCGCCGCCTTCTTCCGCGACGAGTCGTGCGGGCAGTGCGTGCCGTGCCGGGTCGGCACCGTGCGCCAGGAAGAAGCGCTGGCCCGGTTGCTGGCGCCGGGCGCGGACGTCGAAAAGGAGCAGGCGCTGCTCGCGGAACTGGAGCAGGTGATGAAGGACGCCTCGATCTGCGGCCTCGGCCAGACCGCCTCGGGCGCCATCCAGTCGGCGATCCGCCGGCTCGGCGTGTTCGGAGGCCGCGCATGACCCACGCCGTCCCAGTCGCCCCTCCCCGCCGCCTCGTCGAGTTCGAGGTCGACGGCGAGAAGTGCAAGGTGCGCGAGGGCACCACGCTGCTCGAGGCGCTGCGCGCGCGCGGCCAGGACCAGCCCACGCTGTGCCACCTCGAGAACCTGACGCCCGTGAACGTGTGCCGCGTGTGCGTCGTCGAGGTCGAGGGCTCGCGCACGCTCGTGCCCTCGTGCTCGCGGCCGGTCGAGCCGGGCATGAAGGTGAAGACCGACTCGCCGCGGGTGCGCCACTCGCGCAAGCTGGTCTTCGAGCTGCTCGCCTCCTCGGTGGACCTCTCGCTGGTCGACGCCCGCACCCGCGGGTTCATGGAGCGCTACGGGGTCGACGGCGAGCGTTTCGGCCCGCGCGCGGCGCCCGCGGCGGCCGGCGAGCGCGACGCCGCGACGCCCGGCCACCACCACGCCCCGGAGCCCGGCGTGGCGGCGACCGTGGCCCAGCCGGTGAAGGTCGACAACGACCTCTACGTGCGCGACTACTCGCGCTGCATCCTCTGCTACAAGTGCGTGGAGGCCTGCGGCGAAGACGCGCAGCACACCTTCGCGATCGCGGTCGCCGGCCGCGGCTTCGACGCCCGCATCTCGACCGAAGGCGACGTGCCGCTGACCGACTCGGCCTGCGTCTACTGCGGCAACTGCATCGGCGTGTGCCCCACCGGCGCGCTGATGTTCCGCTCCGAGCACGAGTTGCGCCAGCGCGGCGAGTGGGCCCCGGAGCGGCAGACCGTGACCCGCACGGTCTGCCCGTATTGCGGCGTCGGCTGCAACCTCGAGCTGCACGTCCAGGACGCTCGCATCGTCAAGGCCACCTCCCCGCTCGACCACGACGTCACCCGCGGCCACCTCTGCATCAAGGGCCGCTTCGGCTGGGAACACGTCCAGCCCGCTGCCTCCGGCCCCCTGCAACTGCAACCGCAACCGGTCCCTGGGGGTGCGGGGGCGGAGGAGGGTGCGTTGTCCGACGTAGCCCCCGCGGAGCGCGGAGACGCCCCCCAGGCGTGTCCGCGCCACCCGGAAGGATACGACGG